>CBDHCD010000001.1:0-818538 GCA_965260995.1 Acetobacteraceae bacterium
GGCGCGCGATGGTGGGCTCAGGCCGGTCGGACATCGGCTGCTGAGTGCAATGGCATAAGCCCGCCTGACTGCGAGACCGACAGGTCGAGCAGAGACGAAAGTCGGCCATAGTGATCCGGTGGTCCCGCGTGGAAGGGCCATCGCTCAACGGATAAAAGGTACTCTAGGGATAACAGGCTGATCTCCCCCAAGAGTCCACATCGACGGGGAGGTTTGGCACCTCGATGTCGGCTCATCACATCCTGGGGCTGGAGCAGGTCCCAAGGGTTCGAGTGGTACGTGAGCTGGGTTTAGAACGTCGTGAGACAGTTCGGTCCCTATCTGCCGTGGGTGAAGGAGACTTGAGAGGAGCTGTCCCTAGTACGAGAGGACCGGGATGGACGCACCTCTGGTGCACCGGTTGTCGCGCCAGCGGCACCGCCGGGTAGCTATGTGCGGAACGGATAACCGCTGAAAGCATCTAAGCGGGAAACCGACCTCGAAACCAGGTCTCCCAGGGGGCAACCCCAGGAGGGCCGTGATAGACCATCACGTCGATAGGTCAGGTGTGGAAGCGCGGCAACGCGCGAAGCTGACTGATCCTAATCGCCCGATCGGCTCCAACACTCACCCACCCTGCACAGCAGTGACCAACGCTTGCCCCGCCGACACAGCCCAATAGCCCCGCATGCACCCCAGCCACCAGAACCCGGTCCCACACAGATCCCCGGCTTGTCTCGGACGACCTGGTGGCCATGGCGGAGTGACAACACCCGATCCCATCCCGAACTCGGACGTGAAAACCTCCAGCGCCTATGATACTGCACCCCAAGGTGTGGGAAAGTCGGTCGCCGCCAGGTCTTCCCAGACAAGCCAACCCAAACACCGAACCGACCAACACCCACGCGGGGTGGAGCAGCCCGGTAGCTCGTCAGGCTCATAACCTGAAGGTCACAGGTTCAAATCCTGTCCCCGCAACCACACCGCCGTGAGCATCCCGGTTCCGCCGGATCGCGCCGTGGCTTGACTTGGCTGAAATAGAGATGGCCAGCAGTAAACGGTCCACGGGAATGGCGTATCCACCCGGCCAAAGCCGCAGTGGCAGGCTGTCAGGCCATGGCGGCAGTGTCGCCCAGCAGGTTGATGCCAGTTCCACGGTAGTAGTTCGTGCAGGCGCGATGCGGACGGCCGGCAGTGCGGCGCAGCATGTCAGCAACTCAGGCGCGCGGGTCAATGTCGTTTAGCTTGGTCGTGATGATGAGCGAGTGCATGGCAGCGGCTCTTTGGCCGCCGTGATCGCTTCCGGCGAGCAACCACGCTCTCTGGCCGAGCGCCACACCGCGCAGCGCGCGCTCGGCGGCGTTGGCAAATGCGGCCGTCCGAAAAACCGGCTGAACGTGTTCCAGCGCTTCGGCATGCAATCGGGGCTGTTGAAAAACGTTGAAGCGGAATGGCCGGCAGGCGAGCAGAAGACTTTCTACTCCTCGATCAAGCGCCACCCGGAGTGTAGGGCGCGAGTGCCCGTGTCGAAGGAGTAGACACACCCTCCTCCTGCGCCGGGCTGATCCTCGTCTCGGCTAATCGGCATGCCCTTGAGATGACAAAGCAGGAGCGCCCCGACGCCGCCGTGGCTGATGACGGCAATGTCCCCGTTCCCGGTAGCCTCGGCGATGACGCGTTCCACCGCGGCGATGATCCGGCGCTGGGCATCAACTGCGCGCTCCCATCCGCGCACGCTCTCCTGCGGGCGCGCGAAGAAGCGGTCGGCTGTCGCTTCGAACTCCGCTTTGGGAAGATAGCCGGTCGTGGATCGGTCATTTTCTCCCAACTCAACTACAACGACCGGCGAGAGGCCGAAGCGGCCCGACACCAGGCTGGCGGCATCCATGGCCTTGCGCTCGGCACTGCTGAATAGCGAGCCCAGCTGGCTCATCCAAGGCCGCTTGAGCGCCAGGCTCATTCGTCTGACGCCCTCCGTGGAGAGCGGCCAGTCCGGCACCGGCACGGACGGGTCAACGACGACTTCTGGATGCGTAATAAGGTGCAGGATGGGCATCGCAGTCCGCTCGCATAATTCAGCGGTGATTGCGCCGTCGAGGAGAAAGACGGCACCAACCGAACTCGGGAGGTCTACAAAAGCACCTCACGACGCTGCGATCAGTGCTCGATAGAGGGTAGCATGGTGGCATTTGAGCAGTTTGGCCGCCTCACGGACGGACGTCCCCTCGCAAACCAGGCGCTCGCCGAGGGCAATTTGATCAGGAGAGAGTTTCGGGGGACGGCCGAAGCGCACACCACGCGCCTTCGCGGCGACCCGGCCGCTGCTGGTTCTCTGGTGGATCAACGCGCGCTCGAACTCGGCCATATGCGGAGCTCCGCATATTGCGGATTATGTGGAGCGCGCGATTATGCGGAGTGGCATCGCCTTGCCTTGGGGTCCACGCGGGATCCGCGGCCGGGGCACTCCGCATAACTCCGGGCTACGGTGCGGGGCTTTGGCGTGATGTGGGGCGCGTCGGCGACCGCCCGGTGGAGGTCGGGGCGGCTGGGCTGAGCAGTGCGGCGATGAGCGCATCGGGGGCCTTGAACCGCCCGCGGCGCAGTGCTGGTGGCAACACCGCTTCAACGGCTTCCAGCTTCTCCGTCGGGTCCACGCGCAGGTAGGCCTCCGTGGTCCTGATGTCGGCGTGGCCGAGCCAGAGGGCCACCTTGCGGATGTCGCGTGTTGCCTGGAGCATGACCACGGCGCAGCTGTGCCGGAGTTGGTGTGGCGTCACCGAGCGCCCGGCCAGCGCGGGGCAGGGCACAGCTGCGGCGCGGACGTGCTTGTCGAGCACGTATTCGAAGCCGGCCCGGGTCATCGCGGCGCCCTCGGCGTTGGCGAAGAGTTCCGGGCATCGGACCTGGCCGCGCACGGCGAGCCAAGCGCGCAGATCGGCCGCCGTTTCTTTCCAAAGCGGCAGGCAACGCTCCTTGCGTCCCTTGCCGTGCACGCGGATGCTCGGCGTCCCTTGCAGGCAGACCTGCGCCAGCGGCAACGCCACCAGTTCGGAGACGCGCAGCCCGCCCGCGAAGCACAGGTGCAGCATGGCGCGGTCGCGGATGCCGAGGCGCGTGGACGGGTCCGGGGTGTTCAGGACCGCGCGCACCTCCTCCATCGTGAGATGGCGCACCAGCATCTGGTCGTGCCGCTTGGTCGGGATGGCGTGGACCTGCCTGACCTGCTCCAGGGCGGCGGGCACGCGCAGCTCGACGTAGCGCATGAACGCCTTGACCGCGGTGAGCCGGGCGTTGCGGGTGGCGGCAGCATTGCCGCGCCGCTGCTCGATGTGGGCGAGGAAGTCGAGCACCAGGGCTGCATCGAGGTGCTCGAGGCAGAGCTGGGAGGGCCGCAGGCCGTGCCGCTCCGCGGCGAAGACAAACCACAGCCGGAAGGCGTGGGCATAGGCCTCGCAGGTGTGGCGGCTGCGGCCCAGTGCCTCCGGCAAGTGCTCACGCAGGAACCCTGTGGCCAGGGGAGCGAGCGGCGTCATCGTGCGCCCTCCCCGGCCATCAACGCCTCGCCAGCCGCGGCGATGCCGGCCATCAGCTCCGGCGTCGCCTCCAGGTACCAGTAGGTGTGCGCGATGTCCGTGTGGCCCATATACGTCGCCAAGGCGACGAAGTGGCGGGCCACCGCCCGGCCTTGCGTCGAGCACTGCTCCAGCGCCCTTGTCGCGAAAGTGTGCCTGAGGTCGTGGACGCGGCAGGCCCGCTCCCCCCCTGAGGTGATGCCGGCCACCCGCAGCACGCGGCGGAACGTGTAGTCCGCCATGCCGACGCCGATGCGCCGGCCATGCGCGGACAGAAAAACATGGTCGTCCACCTCGGCCAGTTGCCGGCGCGCCTCGAGGTAGCGGCCGAGCGCCTCCTCCGCGGTGGGATGCAAGGGGACGAGGCGGCTCTTGCCGAACTTCGTCCGCTCGATCCGCAGGACGCCGCCGGGCAACACGTCGCCCAGGCGCAGGCCGAGCGCCTCGGAGATGCGCAGGCCGGTCGCGGCGATCATCCCGAACAGCGTGGCGTAGACCCGCCGGCGCAGCGTGTACGTTTCGCGGAGCAGGCCGGCGGCCGCGACGATCTGCGCGAGCTGCTCGGGCGTGTAGATGTGCGGCAAGGGTCGGCGTGCCGGCACATGGAACACGGCCGCCGGCGGGACCTCGTGCGCCGGATCCTCGGCGCGCAGAAAGCGAGCCAGACCCGCGACGCGGCGCAGCCGCACGTGACGCGCCTTTGGCGAGGGGGCCTGTTCCGCCCAATCCGCCGCCGTGGACAAGCGGACGCAGGTGTCGCCTTTGGCCTCGGCATAGCGGGCGTAGGCGCGAAGTTCCCGCGCGACGTCGCGGAGCTTGAAGCCAAGCGCCTGGCGGAGCGAGACATAGCGCTCGACGTGGGCGGTCAGGATGGGGACGGTCATCATGACGCCGCTCCCGGCCAGGGCTGCGCGACCTCCGACAGTAGGCCGAAATCCACCTTGGCGTAGTGGGCCGTTGTCCGCGGCGACCGGTGGCGCAGCACCGCGCCGATGCCCGCCAGAGACGCGCCCTGCCGAAGCATGGCGGTTGCGGCGGAATGGCGCAGGACGTGTGCGCCGTTGATCGGCGCCTCAACGCCGGCCCGGCGCAGTGCGGCACGCACGATGTGGGTCACCGCGGCGCGGGTCAGCGGGCGTACCGGCGCCAGGATTGAGGTGAATACCTCCGGTGCCTGCAAGGGCGGCCTGTCGTGGCGCAGGTAGGCAAGGATCGCGGCGCCGACCTCCTGCGGCAGCGGCAGCCACTCCTGGCGACGTCCCTTGCCGCAGACGGCGAGCCGACCATTGCGCCAGTCGATGTCCGCGAACTTCAGCCCTGCCGCCTCGCTCGCGCGCAGGCCGAGCCGGGCAAGAAGCAGGAGCACCGCTCGGTCCCGTGGCCCGTTGCCATCCACAGGGCAGGAGGCGATCACCCGCTCCACGTCCTCCACGGCGAGGAACCGCGGCACCGACGAGAGCTGCCAGGAAGCGAAGCCGGGGATCGCGTGCTCCATCCCTGGCGAGCACCGCCCCGTGGCGCCCAGGAAACGCAGGAACGCGCGGGTCGCGACGACGACGGTCTTGGCCCGGGCGATCCGGTGCCGCCGCGCTCGTTCCAGGACGAAGCCGCGCAGCGCCTCGGCGGTGTAAGCCCGCGGGTCGTCGCCTACCGCTGCAAGGAGTTCGGCAAGGATCCGCTGGTACGCGTCAATGGACGTCTCAGCTAGCCCGCGGTGCTGGCGCGCCCAGGCGCGGAACTCACCAAGAAGCGGCCACCGTTCAACGGGGGACGGCGCCATGGCAGGGGGCGGCAGCACGCCCTGCTCGCGGAGAAAGCGGAGGAACAGCCGGGCGGCTTCCAGCGACTTGCGGTTGGGGCCGCGGCAATGCCGCACGCGCGGCTGCTCCCTGAGCGCCGTCGCGCAGGCGTCGAGGCCGGCGAGCATGTCATCCGCGCCGAACCCGGCCGAGCGCATCCAGTCGGTCCACCCGGCGAGAGATCGAAGCGTCGTGTCGAGCGTGGCTGGTCGGTAGCCGTATCGGTGCAGCCAGTCGGCGAAGCCGTCGATGTGGCTGGCAGCCGGACCTGACCGGAGCCGCAGCCGCGTGACTGGCGACGTGAGATGGGTGTCGAGCATGGTGCCTCCCTTTGGGTGAAGGAGGCAGGATTATGCAGAGCGCCGTCCGCACGCCTGGCTAGGTCACGACCGCAGAACTACACGGGCCTCTATTGGCAATAGACATGCCACTCCGCATAATCGCGCGCTCCACATAATCCGCAATGCCGGCGAACACGGTCAGCACCATCCGGCCCGCGGGCGAGGTCGTGTCCGCCCATGGCTCGACCAGTGAACGCAAGCCGGCACCGGCCTCGTTCAGCGTCTCGGCCAGGTCGAGAAGGTCCTTGGTCGAGCGCGCGAGCCGGTCCAGCCGCGTGACCACCACCACGTCGCCATCGCGGAGCTGGTCAAGCAGGCGGGCCAGCTCAGGACGGTCCCGCTTGGCACCTGATGCCGTCTCGTCGAACATCCGGCGGCACCCGGCCGCCTTCAAGGCGGCGCGTTGCAGCCGCAAATCCTGGTCGTCGGTCGAGACACGAGCATAGCCGATCAGCATGTCGCGAAACTGCATCGGAATGCGTCACTTCCGCAACAGACATTTGCGACGCTGACGCGCCCGGAAACGCGCGCGCTACGCCGCCGTCGCGGAACTTAGGAGTTGAGCGACACCCCGCATGGCAGGCGCCGCGCTCCGGTTGCGGCTCACCCGCTCCATGTCGCTGACCCGGCGGTGGACCGCGCGTACCCGTCCGGGGCGTGGCGCCCGCGCGTCGGGCCGGGCGAGCAGAAGGAGGTTGGACACGGCCGCAGCCACCTGGAACTCCTCCTCCGCGCCCCGGATGCCGCGCAGGTGCAACCTGGTGAGCCCCCGCTTCGTCTTTGCGTCGGCAAACACCCGCTCCACCCCGCGCCTGAGCCGCATGGACCGCTTGTAGAGCTCCGTCTGCATCTCGGCGCGCGCCAAGTCCCGCACGTCCTCGTCGGCCGAGTGAGTGACGCGCCGAAGTTTGCCACCTGTGCATTGGCTACGGAGCAGGCACGCTTGGCAGTCCGACGCCCGGGCGATGTAGATGTGAGCCTCGGTCCGCTGGTCGAAGCCGCCGTGGCCCAGCCCCTTGCCGGCCGGGCAGGTGTAGCGGTCCCGCTCCCGGTCATAGGTGAACGCGGCCCGTGGGAATTTGCCCGTGGCCTGCTCGGACCGCTCCATGACGGGGATATGCGCGATCGTGCCCCGGTTGCGCAAAAAGGCGAGGAATGCGGCGCTGCCATAGGCGGTATCGGCCGCGACGCGCTTGGGCCGGTAGCCGAACCGCTCTGCGGCGCGCGCCAGCATGTCGCGCCCGGCATCCACCTCGGCCGCGAAGCGGGCCGGGGTCGCCTCCACGTCCAGCGCGACGCCGCTCGGGGTGTCGATCAGGACGTTCAGGGCATAGCCGAAGCGGCCGCGCACGGTGCGGGACGTCCATGCCGCAGCGGGATCGGTGCGCGACAGTTCGGCCGGCACGGAACGGCGTGGGTTGGCAGGCGCGTCCGGACCAGCGTCCCGGTCAGCAAGCCAGTCCCGCACCGGGCGGGGAGGCGCGGCGCCGGTCAAGTCGTCATCGCGCATCTTGCGCTGCCAGCTCGCATCCGCGGCAACGAAGGAGGCATCGATTGCCGCATCCTTCGTGCTGACCAGCCCGGCGGCGATGCAGCGGCGGACAGTGTTCTCAAACAGGAGCCGGAACACCCCTGCGTCGCGGAAACGGCCGTGCCGGTTCTTGCTGAACGTCGAGTGGTGCGGGACCGGCGCCCCGGCCGGAAGGCGGCAGAACCAACGATAGGCCAAGTTGTAGCGCAACTCCTCGCACAAGCGGCGCTCGGACGGGATGGCGTAGATGCGGCCGACCAAGGCCATGCGGATCAGCAGCTCGGGGTCAACCGAGGGACGGCCGCGCGGGCTGTAGTGCTGCGCGAGCGCGGGGCGCAGCGCGCCCAGGTCGAGCAGCCGGTCAACCCGGCGGAGAAGGTGGTCGCGCGGCAGCATACGCTCCATCGTGCGCGCGCCGGGGCCGGACCGCCCGGCCTCGCAAGCCTTGCCGATCATGCGCCTGTCCCCAATCCGTTCGAGACCAAGATGTGGGGATGCCGCCGTGGGGAGGGCCTTTTTCAACAGCCCCGGTCGTTGGCAGAAGCGTCCGAGGCTGGCGAGGATGTCGTCGACGGACTTGGTCCAGGTGAAGGGCTTCGGCCCGGCGTTGGCGTGGTCGATGTCGGCCTGGATGGCGGCCTCGAGGGCGTCGGTGCTGCCGAAGGCGCCGCGCTGGAGGCAACGGCGGGTCAGCAGCGAGAACCAGCCCTCGACAAGGTTCAGCCAGGATGATGAGGTGGGCGTGAAGGGCAGGCGCCAGCGCGGGCGTTCGAGCAGCCAGTCGTGGACGAGCTTCGTCGTGTGGGCGCCGGCGCTGTCCAGCACGAGAGGGATGTCGAGGTCGGTGGGCACGGCGGCCTCGACCTGATCCAGCAAGGCGCGCAACTCGGTGGCGCGGTGGCGGCCCTTGCCGGCGCCGATCACGGTGCCCGCCCTCACGTCGAGAGCGGCGAACAGGTCGGTGGTGCCGTGGCGCTTGTGGTCGTGGGTGTGCCGCTCGACCTGGCCGGGGCGCATGGGCAGCGCGCATGGGCAGCGCGCATGGGCAGCGCGCATGGGCAGCGCGCATGGGCAGCGCGCATGGGCAGCACAGGCGCGGCGCCCTCGACCGCCTGGATGTGCGGCTTCTCGTCAACGCAGAGCGCCAGAGCGCGATCGGGTGGGTTCAGGCAGGGCCCGACCACGTCGCGCGCCTTGTCCACGAAGTCCGGATCGCGCGACAGCTTGAAGGGTTCGGACCGGTGCGGCTGCAGGCCAAAGGCGCGCCAGATGCGCGACACCCCAGATGCGCGACACCCCAGATGCGCGACATCATGGTCTGGCTCATGCCGACCTGTCAGGCCACGGCGCGCGTGGACCAGTGCGTCGCCCCTCGGGCTGGCTCTCGAGCGTTTGCGTGATCATCGCCTCGACCGCCTCGTCGTCCACCCGACGCGGCGCACCGCTGCGGCGCGCATCCACCAGCCCGTCCAGGCGGTGCGCCAGGAAGCGACCGCGCCAGGTGATCACGCTCTGGCGGCTCACGCCGAGCCGGGCCGCGATCGCGCCGCTCGGCAACTCCGGTTCGGCATCTGCCATCAGCACAATGCAGGCCCGCATCACCGCCGCCTGACCCGCGCCACGCCGACGAACCAGGCGCTGCAGGGCCTCGCGCTCCTCCATCGTCAGCATCACCGCTGCCGCTTTCGGCCCGCGTGCCATGATCGCCTCCCAGCAGAAACGCCCAACCCTACAACCCCGCACAGGGTGTCAGAATACCTCTAACTCAGACCACTAGGCGCACCGGAACTCCAACAGAATTCACCGGCGCCTTGGCCGGCTGCCGCCGTGGAAAAAACGTTGCGCGGCCGCTGAGCCTCGCTTGCGGCGCGGGGTCGATCATCATAGGGTCACAACGAGAAAACGAAAGCAGGGGCGTGGGAGCGGAGCGGGCGTACGACCTCGCCGTCATCGGCGGCGGCATTAACGGCTGCGGCATCGCCCGCGACGCCGCCGGGCGAGGTTGGTCCGTCCTGCTATGCGAGCGGGCCGACCTCGGCGGCGCGACGTCCTCGGCCTCCACCAAGCTGGTCCACGGCGGCTTGCGCTACCTTGAGCACCGCAAGTTCCGCTTGGTCCGTGAGGCGCTGTTGGAACGCGAGACGATCTGGCGCATCGCCCCGCACGTCGTCTGGCCGCTGCGTTTCATCCTCCCCTACACGGGCGGGCAGCGCCCGGCGTGGATGCTGCGGGCCGGGCTGTTCCTTTACGACCACCTCGGCGGCCGCAAGCTGCTGCCCAAGACCCGCACGATCGACCTGCGCCGCGATCCGGCCGGCGTCCCGCTGCGACCCGGCTTTACGCTCGGCTTCGAGTACTCCGATTGCTGGGTCGAGGACAGCCGCATGGTCGTGCTCAACGCCCGCGACGCCGCCGACCGCGGCGCGGAGATCCGCACCCGCACGCGCGTGGCCTCGGCCGAGCGCGATGGCGGGGCCTGGGCCTTGACCCTGCGCGACGAGCAGTCGGGCGCGGTCCGGACGGCGCGGGCGGGCGCGCTGGTCAACGCCGCCGGGCCGTGGGTCGGCGACGTGCTGGCCAACGTGCTGCGCGCCCGCGCCCCGGCGACGGTCCGCCTGGTGCAGGGCAGCCACGTCGTCGTGCCCCGGCTTTACGAACACGACCGCTGCTACATCTTCCAGAACGCCGACGGCCGCATCTTCTTCGCCATCCCTTACGAAACCGACTTCACCCTGATCGGCACCACCGACCGCGACTACCAGGGCGACCCGGCCGAGGTGCGCGCGACGAGCGGCGAGGTGGACTACATCTGCGGGGCCGCCAGCGAGTACTTCGCCCGCGCCATCCGCCCCGAGGACGTCGTGTGGTCCTACTCCGGCGTCCGCCCGCTCTACGACGACGGCGCGACGGCGGCGCAGGAAGCGACGCGCGACTACGTGCTCTCGCTCGACGCCCCGCCCGGGGAGGCGGCCGTGCTGTCCGTGTTCGGCGGCAAGATCACCACCTACCGCCGCCTGGCCGAAGCCGCGCTGGCCCGCCTCGCGCCGCACCTGCCCGCGCCGACTGGCTCGGCCCCCGGGTGGACCGCGACGCGGCCGCTGCCGGGCGGCGACTTCCCGCAGCAGGGCTTCGACGCCGAGGTCGGCAGGCTCGCCGCCCGCGCGCCGTTCCTGCCACCCGTGCTGGCCCGGCGGCTCGTGCGCGCCTACGGCACCCGCGCCCACGCCATCGTCGGCGACGCGGACAGCCTGGCGGCGATGGGGACCGACCACGGCGCCGGGCTGACGCAGGCCGAACTCGACTACCTGTGCCGGCAGGAGTGGGCAGCGCGCGCCGAGGATGTGGTGTGGCGGCGGTCCAAGCTCGGGCTTCGCATGAGCGCCGAGCAGGTCGCGGCGCTCGACGACGCCATGCGCCAAGCCACCTTCCGCGCCGTCGCATGAGCCTGGAGCTGCACGGCGTGGGCTTCGGCCCGCGCGAGGCCCCGGTTTTGGACGGCATCACCCTCACCTTGGCGCGCGGCACGCTCAATGTCCTGCTGGGGCCGACCTTGTCCGGCAAGACGACGCTGATGCGGGTGATGGCCGGGCTCGATCGCCCGGACCGCGGCCGGGTGCTGCTCGACGGCGACGACGTGACCGGCGTGCCGGTGCGCCAACGCTCCGTCGCGATGGTCTACCAGCAGTTCGTCAACTACCCGACCTTGTCGGTTTACGAGAACATCGCCTCCCCTTTGCGCGTCGCCCGGCTGCCGCGGGCCGAGATCGAGCAGCGGGTGACGGAGGCCGCCCGATTGCTGCGGCTCGAACCGCTGCTGGCCCGCACCCCGGCGCAACTGTCCGGCGGGCAGCAGCAGCGGACGGCCATCGCCCGCGCGCTGGTCAAGCACGCCGGCCTCGTGTTGCTCGACGAGCCGCTCGCCAACCTCGACTACAAGCTGCGCGAGGAGCTGCGGGAGGAGTTGCCGCCGCTGTTCGCCCAGAGCGGCGCGATCTTGGTCTACGCCACGACCGAGCCGATAGAAGCGCTCCTGCTCGGCGGCCGGACCACGACCTTGTGGCAGGGACGCGCGACCCAGAGCGGCCCGACGGCCCAGGTCTACCGCGCTCCCGAGACGCTGGCGGCGGCCCGCGTGTTCAGCGACCCACCGCTCAACGAGCTGGAAGCCGCCACAGTGCCGGGCCGTTTCCCGGGAGCCGCCCGGCTCGGCTTCCGCGCCGAGCACCTTGAAGTCGGCCCGCCGCCGCCCGCGCATCTCGGCTTCGAGGGCCGGGTCGTGCTGACCGAGATTACCGGGTCCGAGAGCTTCGTCCACGTCGAGACCGCGGCCGGGACCTGGGTCGCGCTGTTGGCCGGTGTCGTCGACCTGGCGCCGGACCAACCGGTGCAGGTCCACGTCGATCCCGTCCACGTCATGAGCTTCGACGCCGCCGGCCGCTTCGTGCCCGCGCCGCGGTTGCCCGCGGATGCTTCGGTGGGGGCGGTCGCCTGATGGCGCGGATCACGCTCGACGGCGTCGCCCACGCCTACGCGGCCCCGGCCCGTCCGTCCGATTACGCGCTCCGGCCGCTCGACTTGGTGTGGGAGCAGGGTCGCGCCTACGCCCTGCTCGGCCCGAGCGGGTGCGGCAAGACGACGCTGCTCAACATCATCTCGGGCCTCGTGCATCCGAGCGAGGGGCGGCTGCTGTTCGACGAGCGGGACGTCACCCGGCTGCCGACTGAGAGCCGCAACATCGCCCAGGTGTTCCAGTTCCCGGTGATCTACGACACCATGACGGTCGCCGGGAACCTCGCCTTCCCGTTGCGCAACCGGGGCATGGCGCGGGCGCAGGTGGCGGCGCGGGTGCGGGAGACGGCGGCGATGCTGGGTCTCGCCGACGTGCTGGACCGGCCGGCGCGCAACCTGTCGGCGGCCGCCAAGCAGAAGATCTCGCTCGGCCGCGGCCTGGTGCGGCAGGACGTCGCCGCCGTGCTGTTCGACGAGCCGCTGACGGTGATCGACCCCGGCCTCAAGTGGGAGCTGCGCTCCAAGCTCAAGGCGGTGCACCGCGCGCTCGACCTGCTGATGATCTACGTGACGCACGACCAGACGGAAGCGTTGACCTTCGCCGACCAGGTGGTGGTGATGAACGGCGGCCAGGTGCTGCAGGTCGGGACGCCGGCCGAGCTGTTCGAGCGGCCGGACCACACCTTCGTCGGCCACTTCATCGGCTCGCCGGGGATGAACCTGCTGCCGGCGACCGTCTCGGGCGGGGTGGCGCGGGTGGACGGGCACGAGATCGCCCTGGCCGGGCACTACGCCCCGCCGACCGGGCGGGTGCAGATCGGCGTCCGCCCCGACTTCGTCACGCTGGGCGCGCCGGGGGCCGGGGTGCCGGTGCAGGTGGACCGGATCGACGACCTCGGCCGGGTGCGCCTGGCCCGCGTCCGCCTCGGCCCCTACCCGCTGGTCGCCACAGTGGACCACGCCGCGGCCATCGACGGCGCAGAAGCCCGGCTCATGATCGAGCCCGCCGCCGTCCACGTCTACGCCGACGATGTCCGGGTGACGCCCGCATGACGACGCCCCGATGACAGCGCGCCAATGAAACCTCTCAACAACCGCGCCTGGCTGCTGGTGCTGCCGGTGTTCGCGCTGGTGCTGTTCTCGGCGGTGGTGCCGTTGATGACCGTGGTCAACTACTCGGTGCAGGACAGCTTCGGCCGCAACCAGTTCTTCTGGAACGGCATGGGCTGGTTCCGCGAGCTGCTCAACCCGGGCACGGAACTGGGCGGCCGCTTCTTCGACGCGCTGGGCCGCAGCCTGCTGTTCTCCGGCGTCATCCTCGCCATCGAGGTGCCGCTCGGCATCCTGGTGGCGCTGTGCATGCCGAAGGCCGGCTGGCGGCTCGCGGTGACGCTGGTGGTGATGGCGCTGCCGCTGCTGGTGCCGTGGAACGTGGTCGGGACGATCTGGCAGGTGTTCGCGCGCACCGACATCGGCCTGTTCGGCGCGGCGCTGAACGGTCTCGGGATCGACTTCAACTACGCCAGCGACGTCGGCGCGGCCTGGTTCACCGTCATCATTATGGACGTGTGGCACTGGACGTCGCTGGTAGCGCTGCTGTGCTACGCCGGGCTGCGGGCCATCCCGGACGCCTACTACCAGGCGGCGCGGATCGACGGGGCCGGGCGGTGGGCGGTGTTCCGCAACATCGAGCTGCCGAAGCTGCGGCGCGTGCTCGTCATCGCGGTGCTGCTGCGCTTCATCGACAGCTTCATGATCTACACGGAGCCGTTCGTCGTCACCGGCGGGGGGCCGGGCAACTCGACGACGTTCCTGTCAATCGACCTGGTGAAGCTGGCGCTCGGGCAGTTCGACCTCGGCAAGGCCGGGGCGATGAGCCTCGTCTACAACTTGATGACCCTGATCGTCTGCTACGTGTTCTTCACCGCCATGACGCAGTCCGACCTGGCGCGGGAGCGGGTGGAATGAGGCCGAAGAGCTTCGTCCTCGGGGCTTACCTGCTGGCGCTCAGTCTGCCGATCTACTGGCTCGTCAACATGAGCTTCAAGACCAACGACGAGATCAACGGCGCCCTGACGCTGTGGCCGCACGCGCCGACGCTGATGCATTACCACCGCATCTTCACCGACCCGTCCTGGTACTCCGGCTACATCAACTCGCTGACCTATGTGCTGATCAACACCGTGTTGTCGCTGTCGGTGGCGCTGCCGGCGGCCTACGCGTTCAGCCGTTACCGCTTCCTCGGCGACAAGCACCTGTTCTTCTGGCTGCTGTCCAACCGCATGGCCCCGGCGGCAGTGTTCGCGCTGCCGTTCTTCAACCTGTATTCCGCGGTGGGGCTGTTCGACACGACCTGGGCCATCGCGCTGGCGCACTGCCTGTTCAACGTGCCGCTCGCGGTCTGGATCTTGGAAGGGTTCATGTCCGGCGTGCCGCGGGAGATCGACGAGACGGCTCAGATCGACGGCTACGCGTTCCCGCGCTTCTTCGTGCGCATCTTCGTGCCCCTGATCGCCAACGGCATCGGCGTCGCAGCGTTCTTCTGCTTCATGTTCAGCTGGGTCGAGCTGCTGCTGGCGCGGACGCTGACGACGGTGAACGCGAAGCCGATCTCGGCCATCATGACCCGCACCATCTCGGCCGCCGGCATGGATTGGGGCTTGCTTGCGGCGGCCGGGGTGCTGACGCTGATTCCCGGCGCGCTCGTGATCTGGTTCGTGCGCAACCACATCGCCAAGGGCTTCGCCCTGGGACGGGTGTGATGGGCGACCTTGCGTGGATGGCCTGGACGTGGCAGACGGGACTGTTCTTCGCCGTCATCGCCGCCTTGCTCGCCATCATGACCGCGCTCGCGCTGGTGCGGCCGGAAACGCCCCGGCGCGGCGTCCTCGGTTTTCCGACCACGCGCGGCGACCGGCTATTCGTCTCGTTGCTGGGCACGGCGATCATCCACGTATTGTGGATCGGCTTCGGATTCGACCCGCTCTGGCCGGCGCTCGGCGTGTCGGCCCTGTTCGCCGCCGCCATGTTCCGCTACGCTTGATGCAACGAACGCCGGCACGGCACCGGCGCGACCGATGGAGGAAGCCCTGCACGCGCCTGCCAGCTTGGATGCGCCGTCCGTTGCCGGCGGTGGGCGAGTCGGGTGCCGGCTCGAAGCAGGCGACCCCTGAATCCAAGACTCACTGGCCAACGCTTGAATTCAACCAGAACCGAGGAAACGAATGAAACGTCGCGATCTCTTGGCCGGCTCGGCCGCCGCCGCCCTCCTGCTCGGCGCCCGCCGGTCCTACGGCCAGGGCGTGGAAGCCGCCCGCAAATGGGTGGACAACGAGTTCCAGCCTTCGACGCTCAGCAAGGACGAGCAGATGAAGGAGATGGAGTGGTTCATGAATGCGGCCAAGCCATTCAAGGGCATGGAGATCAGCGCCGTGTCCGAGACGCTGACCACGCACGAGTATGAGAGCCGCACGCTGGCGCAGGCGTTCAGCGAAATCACCGGCATCAAGGTCAAGCACGACGTCATTCAGGAAGGCGACGTCGTGGAGAAGATCCAGACCGAGATGCAGTCCGGGCGGCCTTTGTACGACATCTGGGTCAACGACAGCGACTTCATCGGCACGCATTTCCGCTACAACCAGACCGTCGCCCTGTCCGACTTCATGGCCGGCGAGGGCAAGGACGTCACCAACCCGGGGCTCGACCTCGGGGACTTCATCGGGCTGTCCTTCACGACCGGGCCCGACAAGAAGCTCTACCAGCTGCCGACGCAGCAGTTCGCCAATCTCTACTGGTTCCGTTACGACTGGTTCGCTCGCCCGGAGTTCAAGCAAGCGTTCAAGTCCAAGTACGGCTACGACCTCGGCGTACCGGTCAACTGGTCGGCCTACGAGGACATCGCCGAGTTCTTCACCAACGACGTGAAGAACGTGGACGGCACCCGCGTTTACGGCCACATGGATTACGGCAAGAAGGACCCCTCGCTCGGCTGGCGCTTCACCGATGCCTGGCTGTCGATGGCCGGCAACGGCGACCGCGGCTTGCCGAACGGGCTGCCGGTCGACGAGTGGGGCATCCGCATGGTCGATTGCCACCCGGTCGGCAGCAGCATCACCCGCGGCGGCGACGTCAACGGCCCGGCCGCGGTCTACGCCGTCGAGAAGTACCTCGACTGGCTCAAGAAATACGCGCCGCCGCAAGCGCCGGGCATGACCTTCAGCGAGAGCGGCCCGGTGCCGGCGCAGGGCAACGTCGCCCAGCAGGTGTTCTGGTACACCGCGTTCACCGCCGACATGGTCAAGCCCGGCCTGCCCGTGGTCAACGCCGACGGCACGCCGAAGTGGCGCATGGCCCCCTCGCCCAAGGGCGCTTACTGGAAGGACGGCATGAAGCTCGGCTACCAGGACGTCGGCTCCTGGACGATGCTGAAGTCCGCCCCCCTGGACCGGCGCAAGGCGGGCTGGCTCTACGCCCAGTTCTGCGTCTCGAAATCGGTCAGCCTGAAGAAGAGCCACGTCGGCCTCACCTTCATCCGCGAGAGCGACATTTGGGACCAGTCGTTCACCAAGCGCGCGCCCGAGTTGGGCGGCCTGATCGAGTTCTACCGCAGCCCGGCCCGCGTGCAGTGGACGCCGACCGGCAACAACGTGCCCGACTACCCGCGCCTGGCGCAACTGTGGTGGCAGAACATCGGCGACGCGGCGGCGGGGACCAAGACGCCGCAGGAGGCGATGGACGCGCTGGCCGCCGCCCAGGACAGCGTCATGGAGCGCCTCGAACGCTCCGGCGTGCAGAAGGAGTGCGGGCCGAAGCTCAACCCCAAGAGCACGGCCGAGCATTGGTATGAGCAGGCCGAGAAGGACGGCACCCTGGCGCCGCAGCGCAGGCTAGCCAACGAGAAGCCGCCGGGCCAGACGATCGACTACGACGCGCTGATCAAGAGCTGGCCGGCGACGCCGCCCAAGCGGAGCTGACGGCAGCCGGCCCTGGTGGCGGCCCCTCGCGCCGGGGGCCGCCCGCCGGGTATGTTCGATCGTTGCAAAATCCTCGATCCCGCTTACAGTCTATCAGCTACCGGCGTCGGAGCCAAAGGACGCCGCCACCTGGGAGTGTCCTCATGCGTCATGGGTTTCGCGTCGCCGCCGCCTCGCTCGCCGTTCTGTTGCACGTCGCCGGCGCGCAGGCCGCCGACACGTCGACCAAGCGGGTCGCGATGTCGAACAACTACGCCGGCAATTCCTGGCGCCAAGCCATGCTCGCGAGCTGGGACCAGGCCGGGCGGCAGGCGGTCGCGGACAAGAAGTTGGCGGAGGTGCGCAGCTTCACGACGGCCGAGAACCAGGCCACCGAGCAGGCGGCGCAGATCCAGAACCTGATCCTGCAAGGCTACGACGCCATCGTCGTCAACGCCGCCTCGCCGACCGCGCTGAACGGCGCGATCAAGCAGGCCTGCGACGCCGGCATCGCCGTCGTGGTGTTCGACAGCTCGGTGACCGAGCCGTGCGCCTACGTCGTCGGCGTCGATTTCAAGCGCATGGGCGCGATGCAGGTCGAGTACTTCGCCAGCCGCGGGCTGAAGGGCAACCTGATCGAGATCCGCGGCCTGGCCGGCGGGTTCGTGGACGAGCAGATCCACTCGGGCATCGCCGAGGCGTTGAAGGCGCACCCCGAGTTCACCGTGGTGTCCAGCGTGCACGGCAACTGGACGCAGACGGTCGCGCAGAAGGAGGTCGCGGGCGTGCTGCCGACCTTGCCGGAGATCGCGGCCGTGGTGACGCAGGGCGGCGACGGCTACGGCGCGGCCCAGGCGTTCAAGGCGGCCGGCCGCGACATTCCGCCGATCTTCATGGGCAACCGGCAGGACGAGCTGGCCTGGTGGAAGCAGCAGAGCGCCGGCGGCGACTACACCACCAAGTCGGCGGCGATCTCGCCGGGCTGCTCCACCTTCGCGTTGTGGGTGGCGCAGCAGGTGCTGGCCGGGGCCAAGGTGCCGAAAAGCTTCCAGCTGCCAATCATGGTGGTCGAGCAATCCACCCTCGACGAGGCGCTCAAGATGACGCCGCCCGGCGGGGTGGCGACCAAGAACTACACCCAGCCCGAGGTGGTCGACTTCATCGCCAACCTGAAGAGCTGACCCGTCTTGCCTGAGCCGGCCGCGAAGGGGCCTGACGCGATCAGCCTGCGCGGCATCCGCAAGAGCTTCGGCGCCGTGCATGCCCTGACCGGCGTTGACCTACGGCTGGCCCAGGGCGAGAGCCTCGGCCTCGTCGGCCATAACGGCGCCGGCAAGTCAACGCTGATGGGCGTGCTGGCCGGCACGCTCGTGCCCGACTCGGGAACCCTGCAGGTGCTCGGTCACGATGCCGCGCCCGGCGTGCGGCACGCGGCGGTGCGCTGCGTGTTTCAGGAAGGCTCGCTCTGCCCCAACCTCACCATCGCCGAGAACGCCCGCGTCTCGCATCGCGGCCTCGGCCGCTTTGGCTGGCGGGCGCGGGCCGGCAGGCTGATGCGGGCGGCGCTGGACGAGGTGTTTCCCAGTCACGGCCTGCAGCCGGGCCAAGTGGTCGGCGACCTGTCAATTGGCCAGCGCCAGATGGTCGAGATCGCCCGCGCTTTCAGCCACACCGGGGTGCCGCCCGCCGTCGTCATCCTCGACGAGCCGACCTCGTCCCTGGACGCCCACGCCGCCGCCGGGCTGCTGGCCTACATCCGCGGCTACGTCGCCTCGGGCGGGGCGGCGGTGTTCATCTCGCACAAGTTGGGCGAAGTCATGGCCGTCGCCGACCGCGTGATGGTCATGCGCGACGGCGCGGTGGTCGCCGACCGGGACGCGCTCGGCCTGACGCGCAACGACGTGATGGCGGCGATGGGCCACGCTGCCCCGCCCGCCCGCGCCGCGCGAGCGCCCGGACCAACCCACGCCGCGGGCGAGGGCCGCGTGCTGCTGACCGTCTCGCCCCAGGCCACAGGGGGCGACCGGCTCGCGGCCCATGCCGGCGAGGTGATCGGACTCGCCGGCCTCGCCGGGCATGGCCAGACCGCCCTGCTGCGCCGCGTCCTGGCCGCGGCCCGCCAGCGCGATCCGGCCATCGGCCTCGCCGCCGCCGCGGCGCTCGTGCCGGGCGACCGCGGCGCGGACGGCGTGTTCCCGCTGTGGTCGATCGCCCGCAACATGACCGTGCGCGCCCTGCCCGCCCTGCGCCGCGGCCCGCTGCTCGACCCGGGCCGCGAGCGGGCGCTGGCCGAGGACTGGCGCGCCCGCATGGGGCTGCGCACGCCGGACGTCGGCAACCCCGTCCTCTCGCTCTCGGGTGGCAACCAGCAAAAGACCTTATTCGCCCGCGCGCTCGCCAGCGACGCCGAGGTGATCCTGATGGACGACCCGATGCGCGGCGTCGACGTTGGCACCAAGCAGGACGTTTACGCGCTGATCGCGGCCGAGGCGGCGCAGGGCCGCGCTTTCCTCTGGTACACGACCGAGTTCGACGAGCTGCTGCATTGCGACCGCGTTGCCGTGTTCCGAGACGGCCGCGCCACCGGCACCCTGGAGGCCGCGGACGTGACCGAGGAGGCGGTGCTGCGCCTGTCGTTCCAGGAGCCGGGCGGCGCGCAGGCCGAGTCGGCGGCGGACCTGGCGGCGTTGGGGGCCGCCGCCTGACATGCGCCGCCGGCGGATCGCAGCCGCGTTGCGGGCCGCCTTGCCAGCGTTGGCGTTCGCCTTGCTGCTCGGGGCCATCTTCAACCAACAGCCGCGGACGATGTCGTATTTCGGCCTCAACCTGCTGCTCAACCTGGCGCTGCCGATCGTGCTGGCCAGCATGGCGCAGATGATGGTGATCGCCATCGGCGACCTCGACCTCTCGATCGGCTCCTTCGTCTCGCTGGTGACCTGCATCGGCGGCGTCGTCATGCCGTCGCGGCCGCTGCTGGGCTGGGCGCTGCTGGCCGCCGCCGTCGCCGTCTACGCCCTCGCCGGCGCGCTGATCGGCCTGCGCGACCTGCCGGCCATCGTGGTGACGCTCGGCCTGTCCTTCGTCTGGCTCGGCCTCGCGGTGATCCTGCTGCCGACGCCGGGCGGCGCCGCGCCGGCGTGGCTGTCCGGCCTGATGCGCAGCCGCACGCCCGGGATGCCGCTGGTGCTGTGGGCGTCGGCCGCCATCGCCCTCGTCGCCCAGTTCGGGCTGATGCGCTCGGCCGGCGGCACGGTGATCCGCGGCATGGGCGGCAACCCGCGCGCCGTGGCCCGGGCGGGCTGGAGCCTGCTCGGCGTGCGGGTGGCGGTTTACGCGTTGGCCGGGGTGTTCGGCGTGCTGTCCGGCTTGGCGCTGCTCGGCCTCACCACCTCGGCCGACGCCAACCTCGCCGGGCGCTACACCCTGCTGTCGATCGCCGCCGTCATCCTGGGCGGGGGCGAGTTCGTCGGCGGCCGGGTGTCGCCGCCCGGCGCCGTGCTGGGCGCGCTGACCTTGGCCCTCGCCGCCTCCCTGCTCACCTTCCTGCAGATCCCGCCCGACTGGCAGATCGGCATGCAGGGCGCCATCCTCATCGCCGTGCTCGCCCTGCGCGCGGTGATCGAGCGCATCGGCCGGGGCGAGGCGGCGGCGTGACGGCGAGGCGCTGGCGGGTGCCGCCCTGGACATACAGCTACGCCGCGGCGGGAGCGGTGTGGGCGGTGGCGATCGGCCTCAACGGCGGGGCGGGCGGCGGCGCGCTGATCACGGCGGCGCTGTCCTTCTCCGCCTTCGCCGTGCTGGCCGCCCTCGGGCAGATGCTCGTCATCACCCTCGGCCCCGGCAACGTCGACCTCTCGATCCCGTCCACCATCGCGCTCGGCAGCGCCGCGGCCATGCTGGTGATGGACGGCCAAGGGGCCATGATCGCGCCCGGCCTGCTGGCCGCCATCGGGGCGGGCGGGCTGGTCGGCGCGTTCAACGTCGTGCTGATCCGCCTGCTGCGCATCCCGCCGATCATCGCCACCCTTTCCACCGGCCTCGTCGTGCTGTCGGTCGCCATCAGCTTCGGCCGCGGGCTCAAGGTGAAGCCGCCGCCGGTGTTCGCCGAGTTGGTCGGCGCGCGGGTGCTGGGCGTGCCGACGCTCGCGATGCTGGCAGTGGCGGCGATGGCCTCGACCGCCGTGTTCCTGGAACGCAGCGTCACCGGGCGGGCCGTCTCGGCGGTCGGCCAGAACATCCGCGCCGCCGGGTTCGCCGGGATCCCTGTGGAGCGGGTGCGGGCCGTCGCCTACGTCGCCTGCGGCGCGTTGGCCGGGCTGACGGGGGCGCTGCTGGCCGGGTTCTCCGGCGGCAACTCGCTCGACCAGGGCGAGGAGTACCTGCTGCTGACCATCGCGGTCGTGGTGATCGGCGGCACCGACGTCGGCGGCGGGCGCGCGAGCGTCGTGGGCGTCGGCGGCGCGGCGCTGTTCATGTTCCTGCTGGTGGCCATGCTGAACGCGGCCGGCGCCGGGCCGGGGCCGCGGACGCTGCTGACCGGGCTGATCATCATCGCGGTGATCGCGACGGCGGGGGGCGGCGTCAAGGCGTAAGCGTGTTCATCTGGCGCGGAGCGCTGGTGGGCGTGACCTGGCTTGGCGCTGCCGCCGGCCGGTGTGCTGATCGCCCGGTTCTTCAAAATCGCGCGGTGGCAGATTTCCCGGCAGAGCTGGACAGCAGATCCTGGCGACGCTGTCACCTCGCCCTGCAATACGGCGGCACGCTGATGGCTCTCATACGACTTCCGGGTGATCGGGTCGGCTGACTGGGAGTAAGCTTGTGGCCTTGGCACGGGAGCAGAACCATGACGCGGATCATTGGGCACTTGTCTGTGGCGGAGCTGGAGCAGCGTCACCGGGCGGCGCAGGACGCGACCGAGGCGCGGCACACGCGGGCGATCTGGTTGCTGGCGCAAGAACGCGGCGTGCTGGACGTGGCGGGCGTGCTCGGCTTTGCCCCGCGCTGGGTCGAGCAGTTGGCCGCACGCGACAACGCGCAGGGTGCCGACGCCCTGGGCGACCGGCGGCGGGGCAACGGGCGTGCGGCGCGCGTGCTGACCACGGCCGTGCTGGCGGCCTTGGCCGGGCGGCTGCGCGCGCCGCCTGAGGACGGCGCGCGCTGGACCGGTGCGAAGGTTGCGATCTGGATGGCGGCCCGGCTTGGGCTGGAGCGGGTGCGCCCGCAGCGCGGCTGGGAGGCGCTGACGCGGATCGGGTGGTCGGTCCAGGCTCCGCGCCCCCAGGCTCCGCGCCCGCGCCACCCGCGCGCAGCGACGCCCGAGCAGCGGGCAGCGGGCAGCGGGCAGCGTTCAAAGGGGGCTCGACGCGGCGGTCGCGCGAGCCAGGGCGGCGCACCCCGACCAGCCGGTCGAGGCCTGGGCCGAGGACGAGCGCCGCCTCGGGCTGAAGCCGATCCGCCGGCGCGCGTGGGCGCCCATCGGCAAGCGAGCCATCGCGCTCGGCCACCGCCGCCGCAAGCGGCTGCATGTCACGGCATGTGTCCAGCCGACCAGCGGCGCGGCGGTCTGGTTGCTGTCCACCGGCCTGTCCAAGCCCTTGTTCGAGGCCCTGCTCGCCCGCTTCGCACAACAGGTCGGCGCAGGAGGTCGGCGCAGGAGGTCGGCGCAGGCCGCGAGCGCCACGTCGTGCCGGCGCTCGACAACGCCGGCTGGCACGGCCCCAAGAACCTGGCCGTCCCTGACGGGATCGCGCTGGCGTTCCTGCCGCCATACAGCCCGGAGCGGCAACCGGAGCGGCAACCGGCCGAGCGACTGTGGCCCTTGGTCGACGAACCTGTCGCCAACCGGCACCTCGCCACCCTGGACGACCTCGACGCCGTCGTTGCCGAGCGCTGCCGTCGCCTCGACGCTGCCACCATCCAGCCGCACACCGACTTCCACTGGTGGCCAAAGCCAGTTCAGACGAACTGATCAGACGGAATTCGTATGACCGCTTCGGCGTTCACAGGCGATGCCGTCCTCGAACGCCCGCGTCCAAGCCCGAGACCCCGTCGCGAAACTGAGAGCCCTGGTTGGCGCCACGCGCATCGTGACCAGGGATCCACCGCGGCCTTCGAGATGGTGAGCTGGTGCGAACCCGACTCCGCCAGAGACGCGCAGGTTTGAGGGACGGCCCACTTTGTCACCGACACCGTCTGGTTCACCGCGCACCCGGCCGCTCTTCTGGAACGAGCGTGAACGTGATGCCCGGATGGGCGATTGGATTGATCCACGAGCCCGACTGCCGCATGACAATTTCAAAGCCGCGATCTCGGCCCGGCGGAGGCCGACAACGGGCTGAAGCGGGCGATGGCGGCATCGACGCCGACGGACCTTCCTGACCAGCGGCTCCGGACGCATTGACTCATGGAGGCTGGCGATGCGCGACATGCCTGGCTCAACCAAACGACTCTCGTAAGCGAAGGCCGCTTTCGCCCCGACGACATAAGTGCCGCCGGATTCGAGCGCCGTGTTGACCGAGTTGCTCGTCCTTTCGACCAAGATTTGACTTGCAGCGCGTGAACAGACGCTTATTCGGTTGAGGGTCGGCGGCAGATCAGTAGGTGCCGGTGACAACCAGACGCCCGCTCACGAGGAGTCGCATGCGCAAGGACGCCGCGCGGAACCGCGACAAGCTTATCGCCGCGGCGAGCGAGATCATGCGCAGCGAAGGCGGCGAGGTCCCGATGGAGATGTTCGCCGAACGGGCGAACCTGACCAGGGCAACTCTCTATCGCAACTTCCCGCATCGCCAGGCGATCTATGATGCCGTCCTCGAGAGCGACCTGAACGTCCTCGCGCATCACATCGAGGCCGATGGCGAGGGTGATCCCCTGTTCTTCATACGCCTCACGACGAACCTGATAATCATCTACGACAGGTTCCTCACCCACTTGGTGGACATGGCCGACTACGATGCCGACAAGAACCAGGCGAGGATCAAGAACATCCTCGCCGCTCCCCTCGCGCATCCGCGAAGGCCAAGGGGATTCTAAGGCCCGATCTGACGGAAGAGGGGTTTCTGACCGCCTGCCGAATGCTTGCGTCCCACTGGAAGCTCAACAACAAAGCCGATTTCGAGACAGCGTTCGAGCAGCGGCTTGCGCTGATCCTGAGTGGGATCGGCGCGTCTCGCGCAACAGGAGCGGCAGGCGCCAACTCCCCTGTCCGCAAGGCCGCCAGGCGTCATGCATCGGCGCCAGCGGCTCCAGACAGACGCTGAGGACGATCGGCCGCCACTTCATGGCCGCCACTGCCGCGTGGGGCTGACGGCGGCGTGATGGATGGCGGAAGACATCGACCCGCGAGCGTGCGCCCTGGCTGCCATCATGGGGCCGCCACTCTCGCGAACCCAGCCGTCGCGGCATAGCCGCCGACGATCCCCTGCAGCTCATCCCGGCTCGCCACGTCCGCCAGCCGCCCGAACTCGTTGGGCGTGCGGCGCTCGATCAGGTCGATCACCCGCTCCGGCCCACCTTGGCGATTGCTGCGCACGACGGCGGCGGTCGCGGACGCCCGCTCGGCTTCGTAGCCCCGCAGCGCCGCGGCAGGGTCTGCGCGCCGGCCAGGCGCCCGGCCAACGCATGGGCGTCGAGAATCGCCTGGCTGGCCGCGGAGGATCGCTGCCGTTCAGCGCCGGCCCTTCAACGCGAGCGGGTCGAAGGCATACTCGTCCGGCTGAAGGAAATGCACCTCGCGCGCCGCCGCCTCACGCGCGACCGCGGCCGGATCGTCCAAGTTGTGCAAAACGTTGAACAGCTCGCGCAGCCGCCGGCCGGGCGCCACCCAGAACATCGCCCGCGTCGGCGCGTCGCTGAGGTTGTAGTAGCCGTGCGGGATGCCGGCCGGCAGCCGCACTAGGTCGCCGGCGCGCGCCTTGTGGTGCTGGCCGTCGAGGTAGAGGTCGAACTCGTTCTCGATCACGCTGATGAACTCGTCTTGCGTCGGATGAACGTGCGGCGGCACGAAGCTGCCGGGCGGGTCGTAGGTCTCGAACGCGAAGGCGTTCGCGCCCTCGGCCTTGAGGTAGTACGTGTGCCCCAGGATGTTCCACACCACCGCGTCCAGCCCACGGCCCGCGGGGGTGACGCCGGGCTCCAGCCCGACCTGCACCTGATTGCTGCCCGCCGTCCTCATGCTGCGCCCTCCCTGGTTGCCGGCGCGTGGCCCGACTCCGTCGCGAGCAACATCCCATACGCTTTCGGGCTGATCGGCGCGAGGTAGGCCGCCAGCGCGTTGCGCGGCTTGCGGCGCGCGCCCATGTCGGCCATCAGCTCGTCGAAATGGGCGTGGTGGAACGGTGCGACGCACAAGCCGCCGTAGGTTGCAGCGACGGTGCGGTCCCGCCGCTTCCATTCGATCATGCGGTCCATGTCGGCCCGCATGGCGACGTCCGTTGGCTGTCGCGTGAGCGTGCCGTCGAGGTAGCGCCCCAGCCAGTGCGCGCCGAGCTCGGCCGAGAGGGTGCTGACGAAGCTGGAGTTGAAGCCGACGAAGCCGAGGCCGGGTAGGTCGGGGTTCACCGTCATGCGATAGAGGCGGTACTGCCCGTCCGGCTCGATCAGCTTGGCCCGCGCATCCTCGTTAAGGAACGGCACCTCCTGACGCCAGCCGGTCGCCATCACCACGGTGTCGGCGGCGATCCTGGTCGCGCCGTCCACCACGAGACGGCCCGGTTCGTAGCCGGTGGGGCTGCCCTTCACCGCGCGCAAGCGCCCGTCGCGGATCGCCTCGTAGAAGCCGGGCGTCTCGATGCTGGTGGCGCAGTGGATGCTGTCCTCGATCGGCGTGTCGGGGCGCAGGCCGAGCTTGTTCAAGCCGAACTGCATGGTCAGCAGCGCTTCGAGCGCCCGCCAGTTGGTCCGGATCGCCGGGGCGAGCAGCCGGCGGGCGGTGCGGCCGGCCCGGCTCGGCGCCCAGGGCATGAACATCGCTTCCGAGGCGCGGCAGTAGAGGATGCGCTTAAAGTTGACCACGCCACCGAAGAAGTAGGGGATCTTCCACGTCGCCTGCCGATAGATCACCGACACCGTGCGCGCGCCCTCGGCCAAGGCGTTCATGGCCACGTCGGTCGCCGACTTGGAGAACCCGACCACGGCCACGTCGCGGCCGTTCGCCAGCGCGCCGTCCACGTACTCCGACGAGTGCCGGATCAAGCCGCCGGATGCGCGGAACTCGTCCTCGCCCGGCAGCGACAGCAGCCTCGGCCGGCTGAACTGCCCGGTCGCGACGATCACGGCGTCGTAGCGCCCGGTCTCGGCCGCGCCGCCCTCGCGCAGCGTGACGGTCCAGCCGCCACCGTCACTGCCGCGCGACACCGACGAGACCTCGGTGCGGAAGCGCATGAAGGGGCGCAGCCCGAAGCGGTCGGCGTAGGCGCTCAAATAGGCATGGATCTGCGCCCCGCTCGGCCACTCCGGATAGTCGGCGGGCATGGGGAAGTCGCTGAAGCAGTAGAGATCGCGCGGCGTCTGCGTCTGCACGCCGGGGTAGGACCGGGCCGGCTCCCACACCCCGCCCAGGTCGCCGCCCTTCTCCACGACCGTCACGTCATGGCCGCGGCCGCGCATCACCTTGGCGGCGACGAGGCCGCTGATGCCCGCGCCGATGATGCAGACCCGGCCGGCGATGCCGTGTTGCAGGCTAACATCTGGCATCTTCATCCCCTCTTGATATGGCCTCACACGACTCTGCTTCGACCTGAAAGGGAGAGGAAGCGTCGTGGCAGGCAATCGCCACGGCTCAGCCAGAACGACGCCGCGCGTTCGAGCCGCGCTCCAAAAGTCGCAAGAGACGACCAGCACCCTGGCCCAGCGCTGCGGCCTGGGCCGAACCACCGTCGCCAAGTGGCGCGCCAGGGCCACGGCCGAGGATGCGCCGATGAGGCCGACCTCGCCGCACGGCACTGTCCTGACCCTGGCCGAGGAGGCCATGATCGTCGACCGCCGCCGAACCCTGCCGCCGCTCGACGACGTGCTCGGCTGTCGGCTTGACAGCATCCCGATGCTCACCCGCTCCAGCCTGCACCGCTGCCCGGCACGCCACGGCATCTCCCGATTGACCCGAAATCCGGATCATAGCGCCGAACGGGGCAAGCTCGCTGCGAGCTCTTCAAGCTCAACCCGCGCTGCCTCATCCCGGGACCAAGCATCTAGGCCGCGGCCGAGCCCCGACGGCGGCTCACGTCCAGGCGGGCGGCGCGCCGGCGGCGCGGGCGACGCCGGTCCGCTCCAGGTAGGCCGCCACGCGCAGGCACACGTCCTCGCGCCAGGGGGCGGCGGCGACCTGGACGCCGAGCGGCAGGCCGGGGCCGGTCATGGGGACGGCGGCGACCGGCAGGCCGAGGCAGGACAGCGGCTGCGCGAGCAGGCCGATGGAGGCGCGCAGCGGCAGCTCCTGGCCGTTGAGGCGGAGCAGCTTCGCGCCGAGCAGGGGCGCGGCGGTGGGCGTCGTGGGCGCGATCAGGGCGTCGAATTGCTCGAACAGCGGCAGGGCGGCGTCCCGCGCGGCGCGGCGGCGGCGTTGGGCGGCGGCGTAAAGGCTGCCCGGCAACAGCGCGCCGGCGATCAAGCGGTCGCGCACCTCGGGGTCGAACTCGGCGGCGCGGGTGCGGAGCCGGGCGAGGTGGAGCGCCGCGCCCTCGACGGCGGTGACGACGTAGGCGGCTTGGCGGGCGAGGGCCGCGCCGGGCAGTTCGATGGGGGCGGCGACGGGCAAGGCGGCAGCGGGCAGGGCGGCGACCGCGCGTTGAAGCGCCGCCCAGGCCTCTGGGCCGGCGTTCTCCTCAAAGTAGCCGCCGAGCACGCCGACGCGCAGGCCCTCGATGCCATCGTGGATGCGGGCCGGCTCGGGCGGACGGCCGGCGCAGGCCGGGTCGTCGGGGTCGGGACCCTGAAGGGCCTCGTAGGCGAGGGCGACATCGAGGGCGGTGCGGGCGAGCGGGCCGATGGTGTCGAGCGAGGCCGCGAACGGGAAGGCGCCGGCGCGGGACAGGCGGCCGTAGGTCGGGCGGAGGCCGAACAGCCCGCAGAACGCCGCGGGCACGCGGATGCTGCCGTTGGTGTCGGAGCCGAGGGCCAGCGGCGCCAGGCCGCCGGCGACGGCCGCCCCGGAGCCGCCGCTGCTGCCGCCGGTCATGCGCGCGGTGTCGTGCGGGTTGCGGCTGGGGCCGTCATGGGCGTTCTCGCCGGTGAAGTCGTAGGCGTACTCGCCCATGTTGAGCGCGCCGACCAGCACCGCGCCGGCGGCTTCGAGGCGGGTGACGGCGGTGGCGTCGGCGGCGGCCGGCGGGTCGCCGCGGTTGATGCGCGAGCCGGCCCGGGTGACGAGGCCGGCGACGTCGAACAGGTTCTTGACGGCGAACGGCGCCCCGGCGAGGGGGAGGTGGCGGCCGTGCTGGTCCACCCAGGCGGCGCGGGCGCGGGCGCGCCCGGCCAAGACGGCGGTGAACGCGCCCAGGGCCTCGTTGCCGGTGGCGATCCGGGCGAGGGCCTGCTCAGTGACCGAGGCGGCGCTGGTCTGGCCGCCGCGGACGGCGGCGGCGATGGCGGCGGCACTCATGGCGCTGTGGGCGGCGAGGGCGGCGGCGGGCGGTCGAGCGGCAAGGGGTCGATGTCGTCGGCCAGCCCGGCCGCGACCTCGCCGCCGATGCGCAGCAGCAGACGGAGGTGGAACAGGACGCCGTCCTCCCATTCCGGCCGGATCGGGATGCCGAGGGCTTCGGCCGGGGCGAGCAGGGGGTCTGTCATGCGGCGTTCGTTCCTCGGCGGTGCCGCGATGACCCGTCGTCGGGCGGGGCGGGCGCCGCGGTCAGCTCGCCCGCGGCCGGGCGCAGCCGCCGGCGACGGTTGGGCGGCGCGAGGGAGCGGGCCGGGACGGCGCGCGGACGCCGCGGGCCGGAGGGGGGTGCGGCGGGCCGCGGCATCTCGTGGTTCGTTGCTCCCATCCCTCACGCGACCGAAACTCGACCCCGCCGCATCCGGACGAACGCGGCGGCGTTCAGGACACGAGGCCCGGCATCACGTTAAAGGTTCCAGCATGGTCAGTCCAAGCACAACCCGCAGCGCCCGGCCATGACCTTCGCCTCCGCCTACCGGCACGGGTTCGCCCGCGTCGCGGCCTGCACGACGGTCTGCGCCATCGCCGACCCGGCCGCGAACGCCGCCCGCATCCTCGACGCCGCCCGCCGGTGCGACCAGCAGGCCGCCGCCGTCGCGGTGTTCCCGGAGCTGGCGCTGTCCGGCTACGCCATCGACGACCTCTTGCTGCAGGACGTCGTGCTCGACGCGGTGGAGGCGGCGATCCTCGGCATCGTCGAGGCGTCCGAGGGCCTGCTGCCGCTGCTGGCGTTCGGCGCGCCGCTGCGCCACGCGGGCCGGGTCTACAACGCCGCCGTCATCGTCCACCGCGGCCGCTTGCTGGGCGTGGTGCCCAAGGTCCACCTGCCGAACTACCGCGAGTTCTACGAGCACCGCCACTTCGCCTCCGGCCGGGGCATGGGAGGCGGCGACTGCGCGGTCGGCCCGCTGCGCGCCCCGTTCGGGCCGGACCTCGTGTTCGCCGCCGAGGACCTGCCCGGCCTGGTCGTCCACGCCGAGATCTGCGAGGACCTGTGGGTGCCGGTGCCGCCCAGCGCGGAGGGGGCGCTGGCCGGGGCCACCGTGCTGCTCAACCTGTCGGCCAGCAACGTCACCATCGGCAAGGCGGACACGAGGCGGCTGCTGTGCCAGTCGCAGTCCGCGCGCTGCGTCGCCGCCTACCTCTACGCCGCCGCCGGCGCCGGGGAATCGACCACGGACCTCGCCTGGGACGGCCAGGTCTCGATTTTCGAGAACGGCGCCGCCCTCGCCGAGAGCGAACGCTTCCCGTCCGGCAGCCAGGTGGCGATGGCCGACATCGACCTCGACCTGCTGCGCCAGGAGCGCGCCCGGCAAGGCACGTTCGATGACAACCGGCGCGGGCAGCCCGGCGCGGACGCCTTCCGCCGCGTCCCGTTCCGGCTCGACCCGCCCGCGCGCGACATCGGCCTGGAGCGCGCGGTCGAGCGGTTCCCCTTCGTCCCGGCCAACCCGCTCCTGCTGTCGCAGGACTGCTACGAGGCCTACAACATCCAGGTCTCGGGCCTGGTGCAGCGCCGCCGGGCCACGGGCGGCGGCAAGATCGTCATCGGCGTCTCGGGCGGGCTGGATTCGACGCAGGCGCTGATCGTGGCGGCGAAGGCGATGGACCTGCTGGGCCAGCCGCGCACCGACATCCTGGCCTTCACCCTGCCCGGCTTCGGCACCAGCGCCGGCACCAAGGACAACGCGCACAAGCTGATGCGGGCGCTGGGCGTCACCTCGCACGAGCTGGACATCCGCCCGGCGGCCCGGCAGATGCTGGCCGACCTCGGCCACCCCTTCGCCCAGGGCGAGCCGGTCTACGACGTCACGTTCGAGAACGTGCAGGCCGGGCTGCGGACCGACTACCTGTTCCGGGCGGCGAACCAGCGCGGCGGCTTCGTGCTCGGCACCGGCGACCTGTCGGAACTCGGCCTCGGCTGGTGCACCTACGGCGTCGGCGACCAGATGTCGCACTACAACGTCAACGCCGGCGTGCCCAAGACGCTGATCCAGCACCTGATCCGCTGGGTGATCAGCTCCGGCCAGTTCGACGACGCCGTGGGCGAGACGCTGGCCTCGATCCTCGGCACCGAGATTTCCCCGGAGCTGATCCCGGCCGACGCCGGGCAGGCGCTGCAAAGCACGGAAGCCAAGATCGGGCCCTACGAGTTGCAGGACTTCAACCTCTACTACACGGCGCGCTACGGCTTCCGGCCGTCCAAAGTGGCTTTCCTCGCCTGGCGGGCCTGGGGCGATGCCGGGCGGGGCACCTGGCCCCCCGGGTTCCCGGAGGAGCGGCGGCGCGAGTACGCGCTGGCGGAGATCCGGGGCTGGCTCGACGTGTTCCTGCGCCGCTTCTTCGGGTTCAGCCAGTTCAAGCGGTCCGCCCTGCCGAACGGCCCCAAGGTCAGCGCGGGCGGGTCGCTGTCGCCGCGCGGCGACTGGCGGGCCCCGTCCGACGGCAACGCCGCGGCCTGGCTCGACGAACTGAACCGCAACGTGCCCACGGAGTAGCCCATGCCGGACGCCGAACGCCTGAAGTTCGGGCCGTTGCCCGCCAACGCCGTCCACCTGTGCGTGGACATGCAGAACCTGTTCGCCGCCGGCTCGGACTGGCACGCCCCCTGGCTGGACAGGGTGCTGCCGGTCGTCGCGCGCGTCGCCGCCGCCAGGCCCGGGCAGACGGTCTTCACGCGCTTCATCCCGGCCAAGGCCGCCGACGAGACGCCGGGCGCCTGGCGGCGCTACTACGAGCGCTGGTCCTCGATGACGCTCGACCGCCTGCCGCCGGGCAGCGTGGACCTGCTGCCCGCGCTCGCGCGCTTCGCGCCGCCGGCCGAGGTCATCGACAAGACGATGTACTCGCCGTGGCTGGACGGGGCGCTCGAAGCCTCGTTGCGGCGGCGCGGCGCGGACACGCTGATCGTCACCGGCACCGAGACCGACGTCTGCGTCCTGGCCAGCGTGCTCGGCGGCGTGGACCGGGGCTACCGCGTGGTGCTGGTGACGGACGCGATCTGCAGCTCCACCGACCGCACCCACGACGCGCTGCTGACCTTGTATCGGGAGCGCTACGGGCAACAGGTGGAGACGGCCGGCAGCCGCGAGGTCCTGGGCGCGTGGGGCGAGGCGGGCCGCGCCCGGTCCGCAGCGGCCGGCTGACCCGTTCGGCCGCGGCGCGGTCAAACCAGGCCGTTCACCGACGCGACCTGCACGTCGGCGTCGAACACGACGAGCGTGCTGCACGACGCCGGGCTGATGAGGAGCCGGTGCAGCAGGTCGAGCGGCAAGCCGAGCGCCGGGGCCAGCATCGCCTTCACGACGTCGGCGTGGCTGACGACGACGACCTCCTGCCCGGCGTGCGCGGCGCGGAGGCGGCCGAGGGCGGCCAAGGCGCGCGACTGCGCCTCGTGCATGGTCTCGCCGCTGGGGCAGCGGGCGAGGCTGCGGAGGCAGTTCCAGGCGTCCCAGGCCGGATCGGCGGCGAGGTCGTCGAAGCGGCGGCCGGTCCAGGTGCCGAAGTCGATCTCCTCGAACCCGGCGTCGATGCCCACCGGCAGGCCGAGGGCGGCGGCGACCGGGGCCGCTGTCTCGAGGGCGCGCTGCACCGGGCTCGAGACGACGGCGGCGACCGAGCGGCCCGCCAAGTGCCGCGCGAGCGTCCGCGCCTGCGCCCGGCCCTCGTCGCTCAGCCCCACCCCCGCCATCCGCCCGGCCAGCGTGTGCGGCAGCAGGGCATGGGCGGCGTGGCGGACGAGGTGGAACGTCGTCGGGTCAGCCACGGGGGTCAGCATGAGCCGAGGCTGGGGCGGTGGTCAGCTCTTGGCGGTGGCGATCGTGGGGCCTGGGCCGACGCTGAAATCGATGTCCATCCTCTTGTCCCACAGCCGCACGCCGCCGGTCACCCCGGCCTTGTTGGAGACGAGGTGAATGTCGGACGGCAGGTCGTCCTTGATCAGGCGGGCGTTGCCGCCGCCGATGTAGAGCGTGTCCCAGTTCACGAACGCGCGGAGCTGCTCCAGCATGCGCGCGACCCGCTTGCGCCAGTGGCGCTTGCCGATCCGCTCCAGCTCGGCCGCGCCGAGGTACTCGTCGTAGGTCTTGTGGTTGCGCACGACGTGCTGGCTGAGTTCGAGATGCGGGCCGAGGCGGCCGTCCTGGTAGAGCGCGAAGCCGAAGCCGGTGCCGAGGGTGATGACGCATTCGAGGCCCTCGCCGCGGATGACGCCGAGGCCCTGCACGGTGGCGTCGTTCAGCAGGCGCACCGGGCGGCCGAGGCGCTGCTCCAGCGTGGCGGAGAGGTCGTAGCCGGCCCAGGCGTCGGTCCCGAGGTTGGGCGCGGTCCAGACCTTGCCGGCGCGGACGACGCCGGGGAAGCCGACCGAGACGCGGTCGAAGGTGCCGAGGCAGTGGGCGAGGCCGATCAACGCCGGCACCACCACGTCGGGCGGGGACGGGTGCGGCGTCTCGACGCGGGCGCGGCTGCCGATCATCGCGCCGTCGGCGTCGAGCAGGCCGCCCTTGAGGCCGCTGCCGCCGATGTCGAGCGCCAGGGTGATGGGCGTGGGCGCGGAGGACGTGTCGCGGGCAGCGTCGGCAGGCGTGTCGGTCATGGGCGCTCCAGGGTCCGCAACCCGTCCGAGGTGGCGGCGATGACGGTGCTGGCGAGGCCGATGAACAGGCCGGTCTCGATGACGCCGGTGATGGCCTTGAGCGTGGCCTGCAGGGCGGCCGGGTCGGGGATGGCGGGGAAGGCGCAGTCGAGGATCAGGTTGCCGCCGTCGGTGCGGAACGGCGCGCCGTCCGGGCCGCGGCGCAGGAGCGGCTCGGCGCCGGCGTCGGCCAGGCGGGCCTCGGTCGCCTGCCAGCCGAAGGTGACGACCTCGACGGGCAGACGAACGCCGCGGCCGAGTTCGGGCACGAGCTTGCTCGCGTCGACCATCACGATCATGCGGCGGCTGGCGGCGGCGACGATCTTCTCGCGCAGCAGGGCGCCGCCGAGGCCCTTGATCAGGTCGAGCGTCCCGGTGTGAACCTCGTCCGCGCCGTCGATGGTGAGGTCGATGCGGGGGTGGGCGTCGAAGCCGGCGACGGAGATGCCGAGGGACGTCGCCTGGGCGGCGGTCTGCTCGGAGGTCGGGATGCCGACCACGCGCAGCCCGGCCCGCACCTTGCGCCCCAACGCCTCGACCATGAAGGCGGCGGTGGACCCGGTGCCGAGGCCGAGCACCATGCCGTCCTCGACCTGCGTCACCGCGGCCTCGGCGGCCTGGCGCTTGAACGCGTCACTCACCGCCGAGCGCCCGGACGATGCCGTCGACGATGACGGGCGGGCGGGGATCGACGGACACGGTGAGCGGGCGTTCGTCCGCGCCCGGCTCCTCCAGGGTGACGAACTGGCTGTGCATCAGGCTCGGCGGCATGAAGTGGCTGTGCCGGGCCGCCTGCCGGCCTTCGATCAGCGCGTGGTCGCCGCGGAGATAGACCAGCCGGACGTCGCCGCGGCCGCCGATGAGCACGGCGCGGTAGGCGCGCTTCAGGGCCGAGCAGGCCAGCACGCCGTGGCGGCCGACGGCGCGGGTGGCGTCGATCCAGGCGGCCATGGCGGCGAGCCAGGGCCAACGGTCGTCGTCCATCAACGGCACGCCGCCGGCCATCTTGCGGACGTTGGCCGGGGAATGGAAATGGTCGGCGTCGCCGAACTCCCAGCCGAGGCGGCCGGCGAGCAGGGCGGCGACCGTGGTCTTGCCGGAGCCGGACACGCCCATGACGACGAGCACGGAAGGAAGCGCCTGGGATGCCATGAGCGGGAGACTAGAGCGGTTTCATGTTACATGAAACCACTCCAGCCATCGTTCCACGCGGTTGCTCAGTTTGGTCGGACGCGAGGTGCGCCCGACCAAACTGAAACCGCTCTAGAGCACTTTCCGGTCAAGTCGATCGCTTGAGCAGGAGTGGGCTCACCGAAACGAGCAGCGAGACCACGAAACACGGGGCTCAGGCGAATGGAACATGCTCCCGCCGGCGATCGTCCCGACTGAGAAAGTGGCGCGCATCGCCGCCGTGGCCGATGGCACGGTTCGTACGCTAGGCCGCACCTGTGCCGGCGGCGGCCTCATCCAGCCACCAATGCAGGAGGCCGGCGGGACGGTAGTGCGACGCCGGCAGGTCCGGATCGGCGGCGCGGACGCGGGCGACCACGCCCTGCTTGTCCTGGCCCACGACGAGGAACGCGGCGTGGCGGCAGCTTTCCAGCGGCGGCCAGGTCAAGGTGATGCGGGTCGGCTCGCCCGGCGGGGTGACGGCGGCGGCCCAGGCGGCGCGCTCGTGCAGCACCGGCTCGCCGGGGAACAGGGAGGCGGTGTGGCCGTTGGCGCCGAGGCCGAGCAGCACCAGGTCGAACAGCGGCGCGGCCGGGTCGTCGTGGACGCGGCGCAGCATGGCGTCGTACTGGCGCGCCGCCTGCTCTGGGGTGAGGCCCTGCGTCGGCACGGGATGGATGTTGGCCTCCGCCACGCCGGCCGGGCCGAGCATGGCGGCGCGCGCCATGCCCTGGTTGCTGCGCGGGTCGTCGGGCGGCACGAAGCGTTCGTCGCCCCAGAACCAGTGCACGCGGTCCCAAGGCATGCGCTCGCGGTAAGGCGCGCGGGCCAGCGTCTCGTAGAGCAGCCTCGGGGTCGAGCCGCCGGCGAGCGAGACGGCGATGCGGCCCGGCTTGCCAGCGAAGTCGTCGGTGATCCAGCCGGCGGCGGCCTCGGCCAGCGCCGCCGGGTCGGGACGGACGAGGTTGGTCACGGGCGGGCCTCCTGCGCGGCGGCTTCGGGCAGGATGAAGCGGTCGACCGCCTGCGCCCAGCCGTCCTGGTCGTTGGCGGCGGTGGTGCGGGTGGCGGCGGCCCGGGTCTCGTCCGAGCCGTTGCCCATCGCCACCGACAGCCCGGCGACGCGGAACATCGGCACGTCGTTGGCCATGTCGCCCAGCACGGCCACCTCGGCCAGCGCCACGCCCTGGTGCCGGGCCAGCGCCCGCACGGCGTAGCCCTTGTTGGCGTCCCGGTGGGTGAGGTCGAGGTAGTAGGTCTGGGAACGGTACGCCGTCGCGGCCTCGCCGACCAGCGCCTGCAGCTCGGCCTCGACCGAGGCGAGCTTGGCGAAGTCGTCACTGACGCCGACCAGCTTGCCGACCTGCTCGACGTACGGGCCGTAGTCGTCGACGACGCGGGCCGCGAAGCCGATGGTGTGGCGCTCGTGCTCGACGTAGACGCCCTGGGCGTCGGGCGCCAGCCACTCGTCCTGGGTGAACAGCCAGGCATCGACGCCGCGGGCAGCGAATAGGCCGAGCGCCTGTCGCACGATGGCGGCGGGGGCCGGGTTCCACTCGATGACCGCGCCGCCGGGCATGACGATCGCGCCGCCGTTGAACCCGGCATAGGGGGCTAGGAGGCCGAGCCGCTCGCAGATGGCGGCGATGCCGCGCGGCGGACGGGCGCTGACGAGGGCGAGCGGGATGCCGGCGTCCTGCAGCCGGCGGGCGGCGGCGGCGGTGCCGGGCGAGACGGACTTGTCCGGCTGCACCAGCGTGCCGTCCACGTCTGAGATGACGAGCCGGACCGTCACGGCAGCGGCAGCCAGTGGCGGTCGTCGCCCGCCGACAGGCGGATGCGCTCGGTGTCCATGAGAGGGCTAGGACGGCTCGACCTTGGCCTCGGCGTGGCCGCCGAACTTGGCCCGCATGGCGCTGAGCAGCTTGTCGGCGAAGGTGTTCTGCTTGCGGCTGCGGAAGCGGGCGAACAGGCTGGCCGACAGCACCGGGGCGGGCACCGCCTCCTCGACCGCCGCCTCGATGGTCCAGCGGCCCTCGCCGCTGTCGGCGACCGCGCCTTGGAAGTTGCTGAGCGTGTCGTTCTCGGCCAGCGCGATGGCGGTGAGGTCCAGCAGCCAGGAGCTGACCACGCTGCCGCGCCGCCAAACCTCGGCCACGTCGGCGACGTCGATGGTGAAGCGCTGGTCCTCCGGCAGCTCCTCGCTGCTCTTCTGGTGCAGGATGTCGAAGCCCTCGGCGTAGGCCTGCATGAGGCCGTACTCGATGCCGTTGTGGATCATCTTGACGAAGTGCCCAGCGCCGGCCGGCCCGGCATGGATGTAGCCCTGCTCGGCGCGCGGGTCGCGCCCGTCGCGGTGCGGCGTGCGCTCGATGTTGCCGAGGCCCGGCGCGAGGGCGGCGAAGATCGGGTCGAGCCGGCGCACCGTGGCGTCGTCGCCGCCGATCATCATGCAGTAGCCGCGGTCGATGCCCCACACGCCGCCGGACGTGCCGACGTCGATGTAGGTGATGCCGTCGGCGCGCAGCGTCTTGGCCCGGCGGATGTCGTCCTTGTAGTAGCTGTTGCCGCCGTCGATGATGGTGTCGCCCACGTCCATCAGCCCGGCCAGCTCGGTGACGGTCGCTTCCGTGATCGCGCCGGCCGGCAGCATCACCCAGACGGCGCGCGGCGGCGTGAGCTGCCTGACCATCGCGGCCAGGCCCTCCACCCCGGTCGCGCCGTCCTGCGCCAGGCTGGCGATGGCGTCCGGGTTGCGGTCGTAGACGACGGTCGTGTGCCCGGCGCGCATCAGGCGCAGGCCGATGTTGCCGCCCATCCGGCCCAGGCCGACGATCCCTAGTTGCATCGCTCGCTCCTCGTTGCGGTCCGGGCGCGGCCCGCCCTCACGACAAGGCCGCCTGGAACGCCTTGGTCAGCCGGGCCAGCCCCGCGTCCACGTCGGGGCCGAGGTGCACCCGCAGCGCCCGGCGGCGGCGCTCCGTCAGCACGTCGAAGTCGCCGCGGGCCTGCGCCGCCTCGACGGTGCCGAAGCTGTAGTTGGCGCCCGGCACCGCCAGGTCGGCCGCGTCGTCGGCGGTGATCTGCACGATGACGCCGCTGTTGGGGCCACCCTTGTAGGCCTGTCCGGTCGAATGGAGGAAGCGCGGCCCGAAGCCGACGCAGGTGGCGACGTGGCGCGCGTCGCGCACCTGGGCGCGAAGCTGCGTCAGCGCCTTGGTGTGGGCCTCGCTGCGGTCGATGTAGGCCAGCAGCGCCAGGTAGTCGCCCGCGCCGGCCTGGGCCAGGTGGGCGCGGACCACGGCGTCGAGGCCGCCGTTCCCGAGCGTCTGCTTGTTGGCGTCGTCGGTGAACAGCTTGATGCCGTCCTCGTCCAAGAACGGCGTCTCGCCGGGCAGCTCGCCGTCTCGGGCGTAGGCGTCGGTGAGCTTGCGGGTCTCGACCTTGCTGGCCTCCACGTCCGGCTGGTCGAACGGGTTGATGCCGATGACGCTGCCGGCGACGGCGGTGGCGAACTCCCACAGGTAGAACGCCTGGCCGACCTGCATCGGCCCGCCGAGCACGAGCCGCGCCACCGGGTGCCCGGCCTGCTCCAAGGCGTCCACCGCCTTGCCCTGCGCCGCGTCCGCTTGGCCGCCCAGGGTCAGGTAGGCGAAGAACCGGTCCTTGCCGTAAACCTCGGGTGGCCCCAGCGGCTCCTGGTCCACCGGCACGATGCCGTGCCCCTGCTTGCCGGTGCTCTCGGCCAGCAATTGCTCCAGCCACGCGCCGACGCTGTCCAGGCCCGGCCCGGCGACGATCGTCACCTTGTCCTGCCCGGCCTTGGCCGCCTCGCCCAGCGCCAGGCCGAGCTGCACGCCCGGGTTGGCGCCGGGCGGCGTGCCGGCGGCGCAGGAGCGGACCATCAGGCCGGCGCTGTGCAGGAAGGCCCGGAGATCGAGGCCCATCGCCGCGGCCGGGACCAGGCCGAAGTTGGACAGCACGGAATAGCGCCCGCCGATCGCCGGGTCGCCCATGAACACGCGGCGGAACCGGTCGCGCTCCGCTTCGGTTTGCAGCTTGGAGCCGGGGTCGGTGACGGCGACGAAGTGCTGGCCGGCCTCGTCGCCCACCGCCTGCGTCATCTTGTCCCAGAAGAACGCCTTGAGGATGTTCGGCTCCAAAGTGCTGCCGGACTTGCTGCTGACGATGCACAGCGTCCGTGCCATGTCGACCCGCCCGGCGAAGGCGGCGATCTGCGCCGGGTCGGTGCTGTCCAGCACCAGCAGCTCAGGGAAGCCGGGCGTCGGCCCGAACGTCTCGCCCAGCACCTCCGGCCCCAGGCTCGACCCGCCCATGCCGAGCAACAGCACGTGCTCGAACCCGGCCGACTTCACATCATCCTGAAAGGCGAGCAGCGCCGGCAGGTCGGCGGCGCGCTCGTCCACCACGCGCAGCCAGCCGAGCCACTCGGCCTCGTCCGCGCCGGACCACACGCGGGCGTCGCCGGCCCACAGGTCGCGCAGCTTGCCGTTCGCGCGCCATTCCTCGCCCGCCGCCCGCGCCTTGGCCTGCAGGGCGTCGGGCAGCATGACGGACAGCCTGGCGATCTCGTCGCCCAGCATGGCCACGCGCTTGTCGGCGACGGTGCCGAGCAGCTTGTCGGCGGCGTCGGCGAACAGCTCGACCCCGTTCTCCACCAGCGTCACCGTGACGCCCGCCAGGTCGAGCCCGGCCCGCTCGGCCTCGGCGAGCACCTCGCGCGCGCCGTCCACGTCCTCGGTCAGGGTCTCGGCGGCGCGGCCGTGGTCGCGGAACGCGTCCATCGTGGCCGGCGGGATGGTATTGACCGTGTCGCGGCCGATCAGCTGCTCGACGTACATCACGTCGCTGTAGGCCTTGTCCTTGACGCCGGTGCTGGCCCACAGCAGCCGCTGCGGCAGCGCCCCCTGCCCCGCCAGCTTGGCCCAGCGCGGCGAGGACACCAGGCCGAGGTAGTGCTGGTAGGCGAGCTTGGCGTTGGCGATGGCGACCTTGCCGCGCAGGTCCTTGAGCCCGGCTTCCCCGGCCTTGACCCGCTCGTCGATCTTCTTGTCGATCACGCTGTCGATGCGGCTGACGAAGAAGGAGGCGACGCTGGACAGCCCGGCGATGCTGTCGCCCCGGGCGGCCCGCTCCTCCAGCCCGGCCATGAACGCCTCCGCCACCGCCTCGTAGGCGCCCTGCGCGAACAGCAGCGTCACGTTGATGTTGATGCCGTCGGCGATCAGGGTGCGGATGGCCGGCACGCCCGCCTCGGTGCCGGGCACCTTGACCATCAGGTTCTCGCGCCCGACCGCCTGCCACAAGCGCCTGGCTTCCGCGACCGTCTCGTCCGTGCGCAGCGCCAGGTAGGGCGACACCTCCAGGCTGACGTAGCCGTCCACCTTGCCGGTCGCCTCGTACACGGGCCGCATCCGGTCGGCCGCCTGCTGGATGTCCTCGATGGCCAGCGCCTCGTAGATGTCGAGCGCGTCGTGGTCGCCGGCCTCGGCGAGCTGCTTGAACCCGGCGTCGTAGTCGGTCCCCTCCCCCATCGCCTTCTGGAAGATGGCCGGGTTGCTGGTGATGCCCTTGAGGCCGTCGCGGTCGATCAACTGTTGCAGCCCGTCGGCGGTGAAGCTGCGCTGGATGAAGTCGAGCCAAGGGCTTTGGCCGAAGGCCTCAAGCTGCTTCAACGGGTTGGCGGTGCCGAGATCGCCGGGCCGGTTCACGATGTTCATCGCGGGGTCTCCTTCGGGCTTGGTCTATGGCGGGCTTAGTCGGTGACGGGTGCGCCCATATCGTGATGCTTGGTCGGCGCAAGGTCGAATCCAAGGGGTCCGGGGTGGTCCAAGGCAGTCAGGCGGGGCAGCCGTCCCTACGCTCCCGCGCGCCCCGCCTGCTCCCGCGCGGCATCCAGCACCGCCTCGGGCGTGAAGCCGAACTTGGTGGCGAGCGCCGAAGCCGGGGCGCTGGCGCCGAAGGTGTGCATCCCGATGACGCTGCCCTTCGGGCCGGCGTAACGGTCCCAGCCGAACGTGGCACCCTGTTCCACCGTGACCCGGCTGGTGATGGCGGGGGGCAGCACCTCGTCGCGGTAGGCTTGGTCCTGCCGCTCGAACAGCTCCCAGCTTGGCATGCTGACGACGCGCGCCGCAACCCCGTCCTTCTTCAGCGCCTCGTACGCGCCGAGGCACAGGCTCACCTCGCTGCCGGTGCCGATCAGGATCACGCGGGGGTCGGGGCTGTCGGCCAGCACGTAAGCGCCGCGGGCGAGGCCGGCGGCGGCGGCGTACTGCTCGCGGTCGACGGTCGGCAGCGCCTGGCGGCTGAGGACCAGCGCCACCGGGTGATGGCGGGACGCCATCGCCACGCGCCACGCCTCCGCCACCTCGTTGGCGTCGCCGGGACGGATCACGAGCATCCCGGGTACGGCGCGGAGCGAGATCAGCTGCTCGACCGGCTGATGGGTCGGCCCGTCCTCGCCGACGCCGATGCTGTCGTGGGTGAAGATGTAGATGACCGGCAGCTCCATGATCGCGGCCAGCCGGATCGGCGGCTTCATGTAGTCGCTGAAGATCAGGAACCCCGAGCCGTAGGCGCGGATGCCCGACAGCGCGATGCCGTTGCACACGCTGCCCATGGCGTGCTCGCGGATGCCGAAGTGCATGTTGCGGCCGGTGTAGTCGCCGGCCTCGAAGCTGCCCGCCCCCGGGAACGTGAGGTTGGACTTGGTGCTGGGCGCGAGGTCGGCCGCGCCGCCGATCAGCCACGGCACGTGCGGCGCGATGGCGTTCAACACCTTCTGCGAGCTGTCGCGCGACGCCAGGCCCTTGGCGTCGGCCGGGAAGCTCGGGATGTCCGCGTCCCAGCCGTCCGGCAGGTCGTGGCGGTCCATCTGGTCGAGCTCGCGCGCCAGGTCCGGGAATTGCCCGCGATACTCGGCCAGCATCCCGGTCCACTCGCGTCGCAGCCGCGCGCCGCGCTCCCCGAGCGTCTCGGAGAACCGCTCGCGCACCCCGTCCGGGACCAGGAACTGCGCGTCCTCCGGCCAGCCGTAGAACCGCTTGGCGGCCTTGATCTCCTCCTCGCCGAGCGGCTCGCCGTGCGCCTCGCGCGTGCCCTGCTTCTTGGGCGCGCCGTAGCCGATGATGCTGTGAACCACGATCATAGTCGGCCGGTCGGTGACGCCCTCCGCCTCGCGCAGCAGGTCGGCCAGCCCGGCCGTGTCGTTGGCGTCGTCGAGGTGCAGCACGTGCCAGCCGTAGCTCTCGAACCGCTTGCCCACGTCCTCGCTGAACGCGAGGCCGGTCGCGCCCTCGATGGTGATGTGGTTGCTGTCGTAGATCCACAGCAGGTTGGACAGCCTGAGGTGCCCGGCCAGGCTCGCCGCCTCGCCCGACACGCCTTCCATCATGTCGCCGTCGCCGCACATGGCGTAGACCCGGTAGTCGTAGAGCGGGAAGCCCGGCCGGTTGTAGCGCCCGGCGAACCAGCGCTGCGCCATCGCCATGCCGACCGAGTTCGCCACCCCCTGCCCCAGCGGCCCGGTCGTGGTCTCGACGCCCGACGTATAGCTGTACTCGGGATGGCCCGGCGTCACGCTCGACAGTTGGCGGAACTGCTTGAGGTCCTCCAGCGACACCGCCTCCTCGTTGGTCGGCCCGTGCTCGCCGAGCTTCCGCACCCCGGCCAGGTGCAGCAGCGCGTAGAGCAGCATGCTGGCGTGGCCGACCGAGAGCACGAAACGGTCGCGGTTGGGCCAGGCCGGGTCCTGCGGGTCGAAGCGCAGCACGTCCTGCCACAAGGTGTAGGCGACCGGGGCCAGCGCCATCGGCGTGCCGGGATGGCCGGACTTCGCCTTCTGCACCGCGTCCATCGCCAGGGTGCGGATGGTGTTGATGCACTGGACGTCGATCCCGGTGCGTCCCGCCTGGTCCCCGTCTGCCGCCATGTCCGTGTCCTTTTCGAGATCGAGCCGGGTTTCGTGCCGCCTTCGCGGCCCACCTTCGCGCATGTCAGGCACGCTGGCGAGGGGGCGGTGTCCGGTGACAACGTGCCAGGTGAAGGCGCGTTCGCTGCCCGGCAGCGCGATCCGGGTGGCGATGATGATTTTTTCGCGCCCCACGCGACTGTGCGGTGCAATAATCGTGTTATTAACTTTGGCCGGCTACATATCTGAGCATGATGGTTCTCACCCGCGCCCTGCTGGAACAAGGCGGCATGCTCCGCATGGTCGCGGAAAGCTCGCCCGCCCTGCAGATTCTGACGGAGGCGGAGCGGGCGGCGTCGCTGGCCGCCACCCTGGCCCGCCGGCCGCCGGGGCGGGACGGCGTGTGGCTGTTCGCCTACGGCTCCCTGATCTGGAACCCGGCCATCGAGTTCGCCGAGCGCCGCTTCGCCCGGGTGCAGGGCTGGCACCGCGCCTTCTGCCTGTCCACGGTCGCCGGGCGCGGCAGCCCGGACGCGCCCGGCCTGGTGCTGGGGCTCGACCGCGGCGGGGCCTGCAACGGGGCGGCGTTCCGGGTCGATGAATCGGTGCTGGACTGCGAGCTGGCCCTGCTGTGGCAGCGGGAGATGCTGTCCGGCAGCTATCGCCCGCGCTGGGTGACGCTGCGCGGCGCGGACGGCGCGCCGTTCGGCCAGGCCATCGCCTTCACCATCTGCCGCGCCGGCCTCTACTACACGGGCCGGCTGGCGCAGCCGGAACTGGTGTGGCGCCTCGCCACCGCGCGCGGCGCGCTGGGCAGCTCGGCCGACTACCTGTTCCGCACCCGCGACGGGCTGCGGGCGCTCGGCATCCACGACCGCTACGTGGAAGCGCTGGCCCGGCAGGTCGAAACCCACCCCGGGCGTCCAGACCTTGAACACCGAGACCCTGGACGCGCCGACGCGGCAGCGCCATCTTAGGGACCATGTCGACCGCCCTCGCGCAGAAGCTCCTCGACGCCCCGCCCGTCACCTTCCAGCCGATCCGACAGCCGGCCAAGCCGCTGCACAAGCCGTTGCGCGTGGTGTCGGACTACGAGCCGGCCGGCGACCAGCCGACCGCGATCCGCGAGCTGACCGCGGGCGTCGGCCAGGGCGAGCGCGACCAGGTGCTGCTCGGCGTCACCGGCTCGGGCAAGACCTTCACCATGGCCAAGGTGATCGAGGCGGCGCAGCGCCCCACCCTGATCCTGGCCCCCAACAAGACGCTCGCCGCCCAGCTCTACGCCGAGATGCGCGGCTTCTTCCCCGACAACGCCGTCGAGTACTTCGTCAGCTACTACGACTACTACCAGCCCGAGGCCTACGTCCCGCGCACCGACACCTACGTCGAGAAGGACAGCCAGATCAACGAGGCCATCGACCGGATGCGCCACGGCGCCACCCAGTCGCTGCTGGAGCGGGGCGACGTGGTCATCGTCGCCTCCGTCTCCTGCATCTACGGCATCGGCTCGGTCGAGACCTACGGCCGCATGGTGATCAAGCTCGAAGCCGGCGGCCAGATCGACCGCGACCAGCTCGCCCGCGGCCTCGTCGAGCTGCAATACCGCCGCAACGACGCCGCCTTCGGGCGCGGCGCCTTCCGCCTGCGCGGCGAAACGGTGGACGTGTTCCCGAGCCACCTGGAGGACCGCGCCTGGCGCGTCACCCTGTTCGGCGACGAGGTGGAGAGCATCCGCGAGTTCGACCCGCTGACCGGCGAGGTCACCGGGACGCTCGACCACGCCAACATCTACGCCAACAGCCACTATGTGACGCCGCGGCCGACGCTGACCCAGGCCATCGGCGACATCAAACGCGAGTTGCAGGGCCGGCTCGCCCAGTTCACTGCCGAAGGCCGGCTGCTGGAAGCCGAGCGCCTGCAGCAGCGCACCACCTTCGACATCGAGATGATCGAGACGACCGGCAGCTGCAAGTCGATCGAGAACTATTCGCGCTACCTGTCCGGCCGCAAGCAGGGCGAGCCGCCGCCCACCCTGTTCGAGTACCTGCCCGACAACGCCATGCTGATCGTGGACGAGAGCCACGTCACCGTGCCGCAGATCGGCGGCATGGCCCGCGGCGACGCGGCGCGCAAGGGCGTCCTCAGCGAGTACGGCTTTCGCCTGCCGAGCTGCATGGACAACCGTCCGCTGCGCTTCGAGGAATGGGAGACGTTCCGGCCGCAAACGGTCTTCGTCAGCGCCACCCCCGGCCCGTGGGAGATGGAGCGCACCGGCGGCGCGTTCGCCGAGCAGGTGATCCGCCCCACCGGCCTGATCGACCCGGTGACGGAGGTGCGCCCGGTCGAGCGCCAGGTGGACGACCTCCTGGCCGAGTGCCGCACCGTGATCGGACGAGGCGGGCGCGTCCTGGTCACCACCTTGACCAAGCGCATGGCCGAGGACCTGACCGAGTACATGACCGAGAACGGCATCAAGGTCCGCTACCTGCACTCGGACGTGGACACCCTGGAGCGCATCGAGATCATCCGCGACCTCCGCCTCGGCGTGTTCGACGTGCTGATCGGCATCAACCTGCTCCGCGAGGGCCTCGACATCCCGGAATGCGCCCTGGTCGCGATCCTCGACGCCGACAAGGAAGGCTTCCTGCGCAGCCAGACGAGCCTGATCCAGACCATCGGCCGCGCCGCGCGCAACGTCGACGGCCGCGTCGTGCTCTACGCCGACGTGATGACCCGCAGCCTGCGCGTCGCCATCGAGGAGACGGAGCGCCGCCGGGCCAAGCAGGCGGCCTGGAACGAGGCCCACGGCATCACGCCGACCAGCGTGCGCAGCCACATCGGCGAGGCGCTGCAGAGCGTGTTCGAGCAGGACTACGTGACCGTCGCCCCGGTGAAGGACGCGGGCGTCACCGACCTGGTCGGCCGCGACCTCAAGTCCTCCCTGGCCGAACTGGAGAAGCGGATGCGCGCGGCGGCGGCGGACCTCGAGTTCGAGACGGCGGCGCGCCTGCGCGACGAGATCAAGCGGCTGGAGGCGCTGGAGCTGGGCCTGCCCGCGCCGCCCCCGGCCAGCGCGGCCCACGCCGGGCGCAAGAAGGACAGGACGCCGGAGCCGCTCGGCCCGGGCGGCGGCGGCTACGACCCGGACAAGCGGCGCGGCGGCCGGCGCAGCCGCAGAGGCCCCTGAGCGGCAGGTTGAGCGCCAGGTTCGGTGCCAGGGTCGGTGCTAGGTCCTGGCCGGGTGCCGAAAACCCGCTGACACGCGGCCTGAACCGCCCTATGTCTTGGTCATGGACACGAACGAGTTCGACAAGGCCGTGATCGGCGCGGTGTTCCAGCAGGCCGGGCTGTTGGGCTGGCGGGACACGGCGCTGGTGAGCGCCGCGCGCGATGCCGGGCTTGACCTGGCGCGGGTGCGGGCGCGCTTCCCGACCAAGACCGCCGTGCTGCTGCGCTTCGGCACGGTCGCCGACCAGGCGGCGCTGGCCGGCGCGACGGGCGAGGGCACCCACCGCGAGCGGCTGTTCGACGTGCTGATGCTGCGCTTCGACCAGTTGCAGCAGCACCGCGGCGGCGTGCTGGCGCTGATGGAGTCGCTGCGGACCGACCCGGGGCTGGCCTTGCTGCTCTACGGCGCCACCCTGCGCAGCATGCAGTGGCTGCTCGACGCGGCGGAGGTGCCGAGCACCGGCGTCGCCGGGGCGCTCAGGGTGCACGGGCTGGTGGCGATCTGGGCCTACGCGCTGCGCGCCTGGGAGCGGGACGACGGCGCTGACCTGCCGGCGACGATGGCCGCGGTCGATCAAGGATTGGACCGGGCGATGCAGGCGGAGGCGATGCTGCCCGGCCACCGCCCGCCGCCCGCCGAGTCGGAGCCGCTCATGCCCGAGCCGCCCACGCCCGAGCCGCCGCCCCAACCGCCGCCTATCATGCCAGGCCCGTCCATCGCGGCTTCGGATGACGGGCCGGCCGTGATATGACGCCCGCGTGACCGCTTGAAGGAGAGCACGATGTCCGATTCCCCGGCCGACCACGCCAAGAAGGCGATGAGCGAGGCCCAGACCGCCGCCGCGTCCGGCATGAGGACTGCCGCCTCCTCGGCGCAGGACATGGGGCGGCAGATGATGGAGCGCGGCATGTCCAACATGACCGAGTTCTCCAAGCTGTTCGCCGACATGAAGTTCCCGGCCATGGGCGGGATGGACGTGTTCCTGTCGGCCCAGCGGCGCAACATGGAGGTGATGTCGGCCGCCAACCGCGTGGCGCTGGAAGGCGCGCAGGCCGTGGCCCGGCGGCACATGGAGATCATGCAGCAGACCATGTCGGAGATGAGCGAGGGCATGCGCGACCTCGCCAGCCCCGAAAGCCCGCAGGCCCGCGCCACCCGGCAGGCGGAGATGCTGAAGACCTCCTACGAGCGCGCCGTCGCGCACATCAAGGAGATCGCCGACCTGATCCAGCGCTCCAACGAGGAGGCGCTGTCGATGCTGAACAAGCGCTTCACCGAGGCGCTCGATGAGGTCAAGCAACTGGCCGCGAAGAGCGGCGTGCCCAGCGCGTAGTTGCCCCCGACCGGACCCGCCGTCGCCCCCGCGGTCGCCATCGTCGGCGGCGGGGTGATCGGCAGCGCGGTCGCCGCGTTCCTGACCGAGGGCGGCGCGCAGGTCACGGTGATCGAGCGCGACCCGACCTACGCCCGCGCCTCCTCCGCCCTGTCAGCAAGCGCCATCCGCCAGCAGTTCTCGACGCCGGTCAACATCAGGTTGTCCCAGTTCGGCGTCGAGTACTTGCGCGCCGCCGATGTCGGGTTGCGCGAGCCGGGCTACCTCTACCTCGCCAGCGAGGCCGGCCTGGCGGCGTTGCGCGACAACCACGCGGTTCAGCGCGCGTGCGGCGCGGACGTGGCGCTGCTCGACCCGGCCGACCTGTCCCGGCGATTCCCGTTCCTGTCCCTGGCCGGGATCGCCGGCGGCGCGCTCGGGCTGAGCGGCGAAGGCTGGTTCGACGGCCCGGCGCTGATGCACCGCTTCCGGACCGAGGCGCGGGCGCGGGGAGCCGCCTACCTGCACGCCGAGGCGGCCGGGTTCGACCTCGCCGGCGGCCGGGTCGCCGCGGTGCGGCTGCGCGACGGGCGCCGGGTTGAGGCGGATTGGGTCGTCAACGCGGCCGGGCCCGGCGCGCGGCACGTGGCGGCGATGGCGGGGGCCGCGTTGCCGGTCGAGGCGCGCAAGCGCTCGGTGTTCGTGTTCCAGTGCCGCGAGCGGCTGCCGGGGTGCCCGCTGGTGATCGACACCTCGGGCGTGTGGTTCCGGCCGGAGGGCGACCGCTTCCTAGCCGGCTGGTCGCCGCCGGACGACGCCGAGGACCTCGACCTCGACACCGTTGATCACGCGCAATGGGACGAGGTGGTGTGGCCGGCGCTGGCGGCGCGCGCGCCGGCGCTGGAAGCGGTGCGGGCCGGGGCGTCGTGGGCCGGGCACTACGACTACAACACGTTCGACCAGAACGCGCTGCTGGGCGCGCTGCCGGAGGTGCCGAACCTCGTCCACGCCACCGGGTTCAGCGGCCACGGGATGCAGCAGGCTCCGGGCGTCGGCCGCGGCATCGCCGAGCTGATCCTGCGCGGCGGCTACCGCTCGCTCGACCTGTCGCCGCTCGACGTCGGCCGGGTGCGGGCGGGGCGCAAGCTGCTCGAACGCAACGTCATATGATCCGCCTGGTGGACGCGGCGGTGGTGGCGGCGGCGCTGCCGTTCGAGCGCCTGGTGCCGGCGCTGCGCGAGGCCTTCGCCGCCCCCGCGGACGCGCCGCTGCGCCACCGGCACCCCTTGGCGGACGGGGCAACGCTGCTGCTGATGCCGGCGTGGCGGCGGGACTGGCTCGGCGTCAAGGTCGTGACCGTCCACCCCGGCAACGCCGCGCGCGGGCTGGACGCGGTGCACTCCACCTACCTGCTGTCGCGTGCCGCGACCGGCGAGCCGGTGGCGCTGATCGACAGCGACGCGCTGACGGCCCGGCGCACGGCGGCGGCGTCCGCCTTGGCGGCGTCGTTCTTGGCGCGAACGGACGCGTCGCGCTTGCTGGTGGTGGGGGCGGGCCGGGTGGCGGCGCTGCTGCCGGCGGCGCACCGGGCGGTGCGGCCGATCGCGGAGGTGGTGGTGTGGAACCGGGGTGCCGCGCGCCGCGACGCCCTGGTGTCGGCGCTGCGTGCGGAGGGGTTCGCGGCGCGGGCGACGGACGACCTGGCGGCGGCGGTGGCGGAAGCCGACATCGTGAGCTGCGCCACGCTGGCCACCGAGCCGCTGATCGAAGGGGCGTGGCTGCGCCCGGGAACGCACCTCGACCTGGTGGGCGCCTACACGCCCGGGATGCGGGAAGCCGACGCGGCGGCGCTGGCGCGGGGGCCTGTTTACGCCGACACGCTGGCGGCGCTCGCGGAATGCGGCGAGCTGGCGGGCTGGACCGAGGAGCGGCTGGCCGGGACCCTGGCAACGCTGTGCGCCGGCCGGGGCGGGCGAAGGGAGGCCGGGGAGATCACGGCGTTCAAGTCGGTGGGCACGGCGCTGGAGGACCTGGCCGCGGCCGTGCTGGTGGCCAACGACCCAGGGTAGCGGCCCGGCTCGGCCCAACCCGGCTCGGTTGAACTATGTTGCGCGCCCGGCGTCTTGCTGGGGCCACCGGGCCTTCGCCGGGGCCGGGCAAGGAGTGCGTGAGTGGAACACACGGTCGCGGTCGCGGTGCTGTGCATCGCGGTGGGGGGGATCGCGGCGCAATGGCTGGCCTGGCGGCTCAGGCTGCCGGCGATCGTGCTGCTGTTCGGCGTCGGCCTGCTCGTCGGCCCGGCGCTGCTCCTGGTGCAGCCCAGCCGCGACTTCGGCCCGGCGCTGCGCCCGATCATCGGCCTCGCGGTCGCTATCATCGTGTTCGAGGGCGGCCTCGCGCTCAGCCTGAAGGAGTTGCGGGCGGCCGGCGAGGGCGTGCTGCGGCTGACGGCGGTGGCGCTGCCGATCAACGGCCTGCTGGCGCTGCTCGCCGCCTACCTGCTGACCGGCATGGGCTGGGGCGCGGCGGCGCTGTTCGGGGCCATCACCGTCGTCACCGGGCCGACGGTGATCCTGCCGCTGCTGCGCCACACCAAGCTGCACCGGCGGGCGGCGGCGTTCCTGAAGTGGGAGGCGATCGTCAACGACCCGATCGGGGCCATCCTGGCGGCGATCGTGCTGCAGGTGCTGGTGAGCGGGGCGGAGGAGGGCACCGGCTGGCTCGGGCTGCACCTCCTCTCCGGCCTGGCGGTCGCGGCGGGGCTCGGGCTCGGCGCCGGCTTCGCGGTGCGGTGGCTGTTCCGGCGCGACCAGGCCCCGGAGATCCTGAAAACGCCGATCCTGCTGGCGGTGAACTGGGGCGTGTTCGCGCTCTCGAACCTGATGCTGGAGGACGCCGGGCTGATGGCCTCCACCGTGTTCGGCATCACGCTGGCCAACGTCGGCATCGCCGGGCTGTCCGAGCTGCGCCGGTTCAAGGAAGCGCTGGTGGTGCTGGTGGTGTCGGCGTTGTTCATCGTGCTCACCGCCGACCTCGGGCGCGACGTGCTGGCCGCGTTGTCGTGGCAGGTGCTGGCCTTGACGCTCGCGATGCTGCTCGTCGTGCGGCCGGCAGCGATCCTGCTGGCCACGGCGCGGTCGGGCCTCAGTTGGCCGGAGCGGCTGTTGCCGGCCTGGATCGCGCCGCGGGGCATCGTCGCCGCCGCGGTGGCGGGGGTCGCCGGGATGCGGCTGCAGCAGGCGGGCTACGCGGGAGCCGAGGAGGTGATGCCGGCGGTGTTCGCGCTGATCGCCGCCACCGTGATCGTGCACGGCTTCACCTTGCGCCCGCTCGCGCGCCGGCTCGGGCTCACGCTCGGCGCGGCCCCGGGGGTGGCGGTGATCGGCGCGTCCGCCTGGAGCACGCAGATGGCGGCGGCGCTGCACGGGGCGGGCGTGCCGGTGCTGATGGTCGACACCTACCCCGGCGCGCTGGACGACGCCCGCGCCCAGGGCCTGCCGGTGCTGCAAGCCGAGCTGCTGTCCGAGCACGGCGAGGAGGAGCTGGAAGGCCGGGCCGTCGACTACGTGATCGCGACGACGCCGGACGAGGTCTACAACGGCCTGGTCTGCACCCGGCTCGCGCCGGAGATCGGGCGCGAGCGCGTGTTCCAGCTCGCGTCCAACGGCGGCGGCCAGGACGCGTTCCGCGGCCTGAGCCGCGATTGGCGCGGCAAGGCGTTCGGCGCGGCGGCGATGGACAACCGCGGCTTCAAGCGGCGCTTCGACCGCGGCTGGCGCTTCAAGGTGATGAAGCCGGGCGAGGTCAACCCGGGCAAGGCGCACTGCGTCGTGCTGATGACGTTGGAGAAGAGCGGCGCGCTCAGCATCGAATCGAACGAGAACGACGCGCCGCCCGAGCCGGATGAGGACGACCGCGTGCTCGCCTTCATGGCCCCGGCGCGATCAGCGGCCCAGCCAGCGCTTCAGCCGGAGACGCGCTCCACCGCCGCGCCGCAGGAGGCGAGCTTGCCTTCCAGCGCCTCGTAGCCGCGGTCAAGGTGATAGACGCGGTTCACCACCGTTTCGCCGCGCGCCGCCAGCCCGGCCAGCACCAGCGACACCGACGCGCGCAGGTCGGTCGCCATCACCGGCGCGCCGGACAGGCCGCTGACGCCGCGGATGATGGCCGACGCGCCGTGGACGTTGATGCGCGCCCCCATGCGGTTCAGCTCGGGGACGTGCATGAAGCGGTTCTCGAAGATGGTCTCCGTCACCATCGCCGCCCCTTCGGCCACCGACATCACCGCCATGAACTGCGCCTGCATGTCGGTCGGGAAGCCGGGGTAAGGCTCGGTCATGGCGTCGATGCCGCGCAGGCCGTCGACCCGGCGCGCCAGCACGGCCCCGTCCTGCTCGCTGATCTCGGCCCCGGCCTCGACCAGCGCGCGGGCGACCGCGCCCAGGTGCCCGAGCTGCGCGCCCTTGAGGCGAACCTCGCCACCGGCGATGGCGACGGCGCACAGGTAGGTGCCGGTCTCGATCCGGTCGGCGACGATGGGGTGCGTCGCCCCGTGCAGCCGCGGCACGCCCTCGATCACCAGCCGGTCGGTGCCGACGCCCTCGATGCGGGCGCCCATGCTGTTGAGGCACAGCGCGAGGTCGGCGATCTCCGGCTCGCGGGCGGCGTTGGCGAGCACCGTCTGTCCGTCGGCCAGGCAGGCCGCCATCAGCAGGTTCTCGGTGGCGCCCACGGAGGCGACGGGGAACAGGACGTGCGCCCCCTTGAGGCCGCGCGGCGCGGCGGCGTTGACGTAGCCGCTGTCAAGCGTGATCTCGGCCCCCATCTGCTCCAGTCCCTTGAGGTGGAGGTCCACGGGCCGGGTGCCGATGGCGCAGCCGCCGGGCAAGGAGACGCGGGCCTCGCCGACCCGGGCCAGCAGGGGGCCGAGCACCAGGATGGAGGCGCGCATCTTGCGCACGATGTCGTAGGGGGCCTCGTTGTGGGTGATCGCCCCGCCGATGGACAGCGTGCGCGGCGCGGGCGTCTCGACGGCGCAGCCGTGCTGGGACACGAGGGCGGCCATGGTGGCGATGTCGGCCAGGGCCGGGACGTTGCGCAGCACGAGGCGCTCGTCGGTCAGCATCCCGGCGGTCATCAGCGGCAGGGCGGCGTTCTTGGCCCCGCCGATGGCGATCTCGCCGTGGAGCGGCTTGCCGCCGCGGATTCGGATACGGTCCATGTCGTTTGCTCTCACATTCGCGGCAGGGCGACGCCGGTCTGGCGCATGTACTTGCCGGCCTTGTCGGCGTAGCTGACCTCGGGCGCGCCCTCGCCGCGGAGGAACAGGAACTGGCAGATGCCCTCGTGGGCGTGGATGCGCGCCGGCAGGGGCGTGGTGTTGCTGATCTCGATGGTGACCTGGCCTTCCCACTCCGGCTCCAGCGGCGTCACGTTCACGATGATGCCGCAGCGGGCGTAGGTGCTCTTGCCGAGGCAGATCACCAGCACGTCGCGCGGGATGCGGAAGTACTCGACCGTGTGGGCGAGCGCGAACGAGTTGGGCGGGATGATGCACGACGCGCCGGTGCGGGTGACGAAGCTGTCCGGGTTGAACCGCTTCGGGTCCACCACGGCGCTGTCCACGTTGGTGAAGATGCGGAAATCGTCGGCGACGCGGGCGTCGTAGCCGTAGCTGGACAGGCCGTAGCTGATGACGCCCTCGCGGCGCTGAGTCTCGACGAAGGGGTCGATCATGGCGCGCTCGGACGCCATGCGGCGGATCCAGTGGTCGGGCATGACGGCCATGACGAGAACCTCGGGGGTGCGGCGCGCCGCGCTGCCGGCGGCCGGGTGCGCGGCGGGGAAGCCGGCCCGGCCCCGCTCTAGCGCAGCCGGGCAGCCGGGGCAAACGAACGAGGGGCGGGCGCGCCGCATGGTCGGAATCGCGCCGGGCGTCACGCGGTCGTGCGGCGTCCGCTCCCGGCCGCCGGCAACCGCGCCGCGCGGCGCGACGTTCGCCGCCATGATCTGGACTGGGAGACGCGGGATGAAAGCAGTTGTGTGGCACGCGGTCGGCGACATCCGGCTCGACGAGGTGCCTGAACCGACCATCCAGGAGCCGACCGACGCGGTGGTGCGGCTGACCAGCTCCGCCATCTGCGGCACCGACCTGCACTTCGTCCGCGGCACCATGTCCGGCATGAAGCCGGGCACCATCCTCGGGCACGAGGGCGTCGGCGTCGTCGAGGCGCTGGGCGAGGACGTGCGCAACTTCGACGTCGGCGACCGCGTGGTGATCTGCTCGACCATCGCCTGCGGGCGGTGCGGCTACTGCCGGGCCGGCTACACCGCGCAGTGCGACAACGCCAACCCGGGCGGGCCCTCGGCCGGCACCACCTTCTTCGGTGGCCCCGAGGCGGCGGGCGCGGTCAACGGCCTGCAAGCCGAGAAGGCGCGCATCCCCTACGCCCACACGACCATGGTCAAGCTGCCGCGGGAGGTGTCGGACGAGCAGGCGATCATGGTCTCGGACATCTTCCCGACCGGCTGGTACGGCGCGGTGCTGGCCGAGGTCAAGGAGGGCGACACCGTCGTCGTGTTCGGCTGCGGGCCGGTCGGGCAGTTCGCCATCGCGAGCTGCCGGCTGATGAACGCCGGGCGCATCTTCGCCGTCGACCAGCACGCCGACCGCCTGGCGATGGCACGCCGGCAAGGGGCGGAGGTGATCGACTTCAGCAAGGAGGACCCGGTCGCCGCGCTCAAGCGGCTGACCGGCGGCGCCGGCGCGGACCGGGCCATCGACGCGGTGGGCGTCGACGCGCAGCACGCCCACTCCGGCCCGGCGGCGGAGATGCCGGAGACGCTGCGGCAGGAGTTCAAGCAGGAGCTGCAACGGGTCGCGCCGGAGCAGAACCCCCAGGGCGGCAACTGGGTGCCCGGCGACGCGCCGAGCCAGGTGTCGCACTGGGCGGTGGAGGGGCTGGCCAAGGCCGGGACGCTCGGGATCATCGGCGTCTACCCGCCGCAGGCCAGCAGCTTCCCGATCGGCCAGGCGATGAACAAGAACCTCACGATCAACATGGGCAACTGCAACCACCGCACCTACGTGCCGCACCTGGTCGACCTGGTGCGGATGGGGGCGATCGACCCCACGGACATCCTGACCAAGGTGGAGCCGGTGTCCTCGGCCATCGACGCCTACGAGGCGTTCGACAAGCGGCAGCCGGGCTGGCTCAAGGTCGAGCTGCTGCCCCAGGCGGCGGAGTAGGGCGGCCCACCGTCGATCCGGCCGGATCAGGGGCGGCGCGGGGGCGCGTTCCCCGCCCCGCCCGCTTGGCTCAGGGGCTGGTGCCCCGCAGCAGCACGACGTTGGAGCGGATCGTCGCCACGCCGTCGATCAGGCCGCGCCCGACCAGCGACGCGGTGGTGAGGTCCGTCGTCGCGTCCACCACGGCGAGCACGAGGAAGCGGGGGTTGGCGGCGAGGAACGGGGCCTGGTCCAGCACCCGGTAGTCCGGGTGAAGCGCGGCCATGCGGACGGCCTCGTTCTCGTTGGTGGGATCGGGGCTGACGCTGCCGGGCGGGGCCTTGAGGTAGACGAGCCGCGCCCGGGTTCCGGGCGGCGCGGCGTACATCAGTTCGATGTAGCGCAGGCCCTCGCCGACCACGATGGGCAGCCCTAGAGGCAGCGTCGGGCCGGGCTGGGCCAGCACGGCGAGCGTGTCGGCAAGTGGGTCGGGACCGCGGGAGCGGTGCAGCAGTTGCAGCGCCATCAGCGGCACCAGCACGGCCACCAACGCGTTGCGCGCCGGCAGGCGGTCCACCGCCCAGGGCAGCGCCAAGGCCGGCAACAGCGCCGCCGCCGATATGTAGCGCAAGCTGAACGACTTGGTGACGAGGAACGACAGCAGGAAGGTGGCGACCGGCAGGGCGCACAAGGCGACGATCGCGATCGCGATCGGCGTCACCGCCCGGCCCGGCGGCGCGGGTTGGCCCGCCGGCGCGGCGCGGCGTCCCCACAGGCGGGTGGCGCCCAGGATCAGGGCCGCGGCGAGCAGCAGCAGCAGGCCGGGCCGGCCGCCGCCCACCACCTCGATCACCGCGCTCATGAAGCGGCCCAGGGTGGGCTTGCCGTAGTAGCCGGGGGCGAGGGCGTCGGCGGCGTTGATGGTCGAGAGATGGGTGGCGAGCGGAGCGAGGGCGAGGGCGGCCGGGATCGTCAGCACCAGCGCCGCCCAGACCGCGGGGCGGACGCGGCGGCGGGTGGCGAGGTAGATCAGCTCGGCCAGGCCGATCACCCCGACCTCGACCGCACCGTAGAAGTGCAGGCCGAGGCAGGCGGCGAGCGACAGCCACAGCCCGGCGGCCACGGCGAGCGTGTGCCGCGCGCCGTCCACGCGGGTCCAGAGCAGCAGGGCGGCGGCGAAGGCGAAGGCGAGCAGCGCGTAGGGCCGGGCCTGGACGGCGAAGTCGAACAGGCCGAGGCTGAGCACGAGGCCGAAGCCGAGCAGGGCGGCGGGGCGGCTCAGCGCCGGGCGCAGCGTCGCGTAAACGCACAGCCCGGCCGCGAACACGGCCAGCAGGGAGGGGACGCGCCAGATCAGCGTGCCGTCCAACACGCCGCCCTGGCCGCCGGCCAGGCGGCTGATGGCGTGCAGCAGCACGTGGTAGGTGGGCGGCGAGAAGTCGGTGCCGGCCCAGATGTCGCGCAACAGGAGCGGAAGCGTCGGCTCGCGGGCGGCGGACACGGCGAGCACCTCGTCCATCCACAGGTGGACCCGAGAGCCCGCCGCCACTCCGGCGTAGACGTAGGCGGCCGAGAGCAGCAGCGCGCCGGCCAGCAGGGCCGCCCGCCCCACGGCGCGGCGGCGGGCCGACGGCCCGGGGGCGGTGCGGGCCGCCAAACTCGTCACCGACATCGCACGCCTCCTCGAACCGTTTCGCCGCCTGGCGGTGCCCCGTCTAGCCGGTCCCGGGCGTGAACGCCACGTGACGGGCGCGGGACACCCGGCGCGCGAGAGGCTGGCCAACGCCGGGCAACCGGCGGCACTGGCCAACATCGGGCGACCGGCGGTATGGGTGCGCCCGACGGGGACCGGCCGCCCGGGCGGGCGGGTCGGCGATGGAGGCTTGGCTTGGAACGAGTGATCGCCGTGACGCCGGCGGGCCGGCAGGGGTATCTGGAACTGCTCGGGCATTACGTGCTGGCCGACCCGACGATCGCGGAATGGCGGCTGTGGGACAATTGCCGGGCGGAAGGCGACCGGGCCTACATCAACGGGCTGGCGGCGCGGCACGAGAAGGTGACGGTGGTCACGCCGGCGGCGTCGGACGGGTCGAACCGGTCCATCAACCAGTTCTACCGCGGCTGCGACGACCCGGAGGCGTTCTACATCAAGATGGACGACGACCTGGTGCTGCTGCCGCCGCGGTTCGGCGAGGGCCTGCTCGCGCGGGCGCTGGCGACGCGGGCGCGCAACCTGTGGTGGTCGCCGCTGGTGATCAACAACGCGATCTGCACCTGGCTGATCAAGCATTTCAGCGGCGTCGAGATCGGGGCCGAGCTGACGGCGCAGGCCGGGTGCCCGATGGGCTGGCGCAACGGGCGCTTCGCCGAGCGGCTGCACCTGGCGTTCCTGGACGCGCTGCGGACCGGCCGGATCGACGCGTTCGCGGTGCCGGACCAGGACGTGCTGCTGTCGCGGTTCTCGATCAACTGCCTCGGGTTCTTCGGGTCCGACGTGGCCGCGGCCGGGCCGGACTTCTGCCCGCCAGGGGTGGACGACGAGGAATGGCTGTCGGCGGTGCTGCCGGCCCGGCTCGGCCGGCCGGGGCGCATCCTCGGCGACCTGGTCGTGGCGCACTTCGGCTTCTTCCCGCAGGAGGCCACCCTGCTGCGGACGGAGGTGCTGGAGGCGTATTATGGCATGACGGGCTTGGCGCTGACGCACCGGCCGGCCAGGAAGGAGAACTGGCGCGACCAGGCCAAGGGGCGGCTGCTCGACCGGTTCCTGACGCCGCGGGCGCCTTACGCGATCGGGGTGCGGCGGTGAGCGGGGCGGTTGGCGAGCGTGCGTGGCCGAGCATGGCAGCGCCCGGAATGTTTCACGTGAAACATCGCGGCCTGCCCCGATATTGGCTGTTGGCGCTGCGGCGCGGAAGTCCCTAATAAGCGTCACGGCGCTGAGCGCAAATTTGAGATTGGGATGCACGAGATGGGGCGCCGATGATCGGGCTGTCTGACTACCGCTACGTCATCGCCGGCAGCGGCTTCTTCGGGGCCGTGATGGCGGAACGGATCGCGACCGAGCTGGGCGAGCCGGTGGCGGTGCTGGAGCGGCGGCCTCACTTGGGCGGCAACTCGTTCTCCGAGGTCGATCCGCAGACGGGGGTCGAGTACCACCGCTACGGGTCGCACCTGTTCCACACCTCGAACGAGGAGGTGTGGACCTACGTCAACCGGTTCTCGCGGTTCACCAACTACCGCCACCGCGTGTTCACCCGGCACGGCGGGCGCACCTTCACCATGCCGATCAACCTGATGACGCTGAACAGCTTCTTCGGGGTCGACCTGCGGCCGCAGGAGGCGAGCGCCTTCATCCAGGCCAAGGCGGCGGCCGAGCCGTTCCCCGACCCGCAGAACTTCGAGGAGAAGGCGATCTCGCTGATCGGGCGGGAGCTGTACGAGGCGTTCATCAAGGGCTACACCGCCAAGCAGTGGGAAACGGACCCCAAGCTGCTGCCGGCCGACGTGATCACCCGGCTGCCGGTGCGGTTCAACTTCAGCGACTTCTACTTCAACGACATCTACGAGGGCCTGCCGGTCGACGGCTACCACGCGATCTTCGAGCGGATGCTGACCCAGCCCCGGATCACGACGGTGCTGAACTGCGACTTCTTCGACGTGCGCTCCCAGATCCGCCCCGACGCCACCGTCATCTTCACGGGGGCCATCGACCGCTACTTCGACTACTGCTTCGGCCCCTTGTCGTGGCGGACGCTCGACTTCGAGATCGAGCGCCACGACATCGACGACTACCAGGGCGCGTCGGTGATCAACTACCCGGACGTGCGGGTGCCCTACACGCGCATCCACGAGTTCAAGCACCTGCATCCCGAGCGGACCAACCTCAAGGGACGCACCCTGGTGATGAAGGAGTTCTCCCGTTTCGCCGGCACGGGCGACGAGCCGTACTACCCGATCAACACGCCGAACGACAAGGCGACCTACGACCAGTACGCGGCGCGGGCGGCGCAGGAGCCGGGCGTGATCTTCGGCGGGCGGCTCGGCACCTACCGCTACCTCGACATGCACCAGGCGATCGGCGCGGCGCTCAAGACGTTCGAGCGCAAGGTGCTGCCGATGGCGAGGGCGAAAGCCGAGAAGGCGGGGGCGAAGATGGGGGCCGAGGCGGCGTAACGGGGTTCGGCCGGCCCGGGTCGGGCGGGTCGGGCGGCGAGGCCGTGTCGCTCAAGCGCAACTTCGCGTCGGTGTTCGCCTGGCAGGGGATGAACTACCTCATCCCGTTGGTCACGCTGCCCTACCTCGCCCGGGTGCTGCAGCCGGAGCAGTTCGGCGTGCTGGGGTTCGCCACCAGCATCGTCGCCTACGCGGCCATGTTCACCGACTGGGGCTTCGGGCTGAGCGCGACGCAAGCCATCGCCGCCCATCGCGACGACCCGGCGGCGCTGCGGCGCATCTTCTGGAACACGCTCGCGGCCAAGTGCCTGCTCGGGCTGGTGTCGGCCGCGGCGCTGGCCGGGCTGGTGGCGGCGGTCCCGGGGTTGCGGCCCTACGGGTTCCTGCTCGCCTGCGCCTGGCTGCAGGTGGCGGGGGGGATGATCACCGCCGACTGGTTCCTGCAAGGCATGGAGATGATGGGGCGGTTCGCCATCGCGTCCAGCATCGGCCGGGTGCTGCCGCTGCCGCTGATCTTCCTGTTCGTCCACGCGCCCGGCGACGTGGCGGCCGCCGCGTTGATCCAGAGCGCCAGCGCGTTGGTGGCCGGGGCGATCTCGCTGCGGCTGGCGGCGGCGACGGGGGTGCTGGGGCGGCCGTCGGCGTCGGTCGGGGGCGTGGTGGACAGCATCCGCGGCGGGTTCTACCTGTTCCTGTCGAGCGCGTCGGTGTCGCTCTACTCCAACCTCAACACGCTGATCGTGTTCACGGTGGCGGGGCCGGTGGAGGGCGGGCTGTTCGTAGGCGCGGACAAGCTGCGCCGGGCGGCGCAGGGGCTGATCACGCCGATCAGCGTGGTGATGTACCCGCGCATTTCCAACGTGCTCAGCCGCGACCGCTCAGCGGGCTTCGAGATGATCCGCAAGCTGCTGCTGGCGCAGGGCGGCTTCACGCTGCTGCTGAGCGTGGCCACCTGGATCACCGCGCCGCTCGTGGTGCGGATCATCCTGGGGCCGAGCTACCTGGACGCGGTGGAGGTGCTGCGGGCTCTGGCGCCGGTGCTGTTCCTGGTGGGCATCAACAACGTCCTCGGCATCCAGATGCTGCTGCCGCTGGGCTTGAAGCGGGAGTTCCTGCTCTCGGTGACGATCCCGGGGGTGCTCAGCCTGGCCTACATGCCGACGCTGGCCTACGCCTACGGGGCGGTCGGGGTGGCGGTGGCGCTGTCGGTGACGGAGCTGCTCGTCAACGTCGTCGCCGGCTGGTTCCTGTACCGGCGGTCGGAGGCGGTGCGCCGCATGGTGCTGCGGAGCGCGTAGCGGCCCCGGGCCGGGGCGCGGAGAGGGCGGCCGGCGTGATCGGCGTTGCCAGGGCCGGGCAGGCGGCGGTAGTGTCGGATTCGGGCGGAAGACGTCTATTTAAGCAAACGAGTCATTCGGCGGCGTGACGGCGGATATGATCGTTCCGGCACGGTCCCCGATCATCCGCGGCGGGCTAGCGCCTCGTGGGCCGGAGAAAGCGCACGGTGGAGACTGGTCCGCGCCATTGTTGGAGATGGACGCCCATGACCGAACGCCCCCACCTCGTCATCGTCCGGGCCGGGGACGAGTCGCTGCATCGCGAATGGCTCAAGGGCGGCGCGGCGCGGTCGTGGGACCTGATCGTCAACTACTACGGCGACGACCCTGACCGCTACCGCGAGGATGGCGTGGCGCGGATCGACAGCAAGGGGCCGAAGTGGCCGGCGCTGCACGGCCTGATGGCGTCCTTGCCCGATCTCGGCCGCTACAGCTACGTCTGGCTGCCAGACGACGACCTGCTGACCGACGCGGGCTCGATCAACCGGCTGTTCCAGGTCTGCGCCGAGCACGGGCTGGAGGCGGCGCAGCCGGCGCTGAGCTGGGACAGCTACTCGTCGCACCTGATGACGCTGCGGCACGCGAACAGCGTGATCCGCTACACCAACTTCGTCGAGATCATGGCCCCTTGCCTGTCGGCCGGGATGCTGGCCCGGGCGATGCCGCTGTTCGCGACCAACCTGAGCGGCTGGGGGCTCGACTTCGTGTGGAGCAAGCTGGCCGAGAACCCGGACACCGGCGTCGGCGTGATCGACGCCGTGACGGTGCGCCACACGCGGCCGGTGGGCGGCCCCAATTACGAGATGCTGCGGGCGAAGGGCGTGTTGCCGGAGACGGAGTTCCGGGCGTTCTGCGTCGAGCACGGGATCGAGCCCACGATCATCGTGCACAAGGCGCTCGACCACCACGGCCGGGTGCTGGCGGCGGACAAGCGCGAGCGCTGGTTCGCGGCCCGGCTGCTGACCGGGTGCCTGTCCGCCTGGCACCTCGCCCCGGAGCGGAAGTGGGTGACGCGGCGGATGGCGCAGTTCGCGTGGGAGGCGGCCCAGAAGCGGGGGCACCGAGTTTACGAGGTCAAGCGCCGGCCCGACGAGGGGGCCTCGCTGCCGGCGTGACGCCAGTTGCCTGATCTGCCGGCGTGACGCCAGCCGCCTGGTTGCAGGAAGCTGGCTGACGCAGGGCCTGGGCCGCCGCCCGGGTCCCGCCCTGCGGCGGCGGCGGGCCTGCCGTGGCGTCGGCGCAGCTTACCAAGCATGGCAGGACCGCTTACCTTGGCGGGATGCAAGCAGCTCTGCCGGTGCGCCGTCCCCTGGTGATCGGGGCCGTGATGGCCGCGATGTTCATGATCGCGATCGAGGCGACGATCGTCTCGACCGCGATGCCGCAGATCGCCGGGCAGCTCGGCGACCTGCACCTGTATTCATGGGTGTTCTCGTCGTTCCTGCTGACGCAGACGGCGACGACGGTGGTGTTCGGCAAGCTCGCCGACCTGTACGGGCGGCGGCCGGTGCTGCTGGTGGGCATCGGGGTGTTCCTGGCCGGGTCCGTGTTGTGCGGGCTGGCGTGGTCGATCCCCTCGTTGATCGTGTTCCGGCTGATCCAGGGTGTCGGGGCGGGGGCGATCCAGCCGGTGGCGCTGACGGTGGTGGGCGATCTCTACTCGGTGCAGGAGCGGGGGCGCATCCAGGGCTACCTGGCCAGCGTGTGGGGCATCTCGTCGGTGCTGGGGCCGTTGGCGGGGGGGCTGATCATCCAGCACCTGAGCTGGGCGTGGATCTTCTGGATCAACGTGCCGGTGGGGCTGGCGGCGGCGGCGAGCTTCATGGCGTTCCTGCGCGAGGGCGCGGTGCGGGAGCGGCGGCCGGTGGACGTGGCGGGGGCGGCGCTGTTCACGGTGGCGGTGGCGTCCCTGATGGTCGGGCTGACGCAGGCGGGCGAGGGGGACGCGCGGACGGCGTGGGTCGCGGGCGCGGGGTTCCTCGTGAGCGCCGGGCTGTTCGCGTGGCAGGAGCGGCGGGCGGCGGAGCCGATGATCGCGTTCCGGCTGTGGTCGCGCCGGCCGATCGCGACCGCCAACGCGGCGACGCTGCTGAGCGGCATGGCGGTGATCGGGCTGACGACGTTCCTGCCGATGTACGTGCAGGGGGTGCTGGGGCGGTCGACGCTGGTGGCAGGGTTCGCGCTGACGATGATGGTGCTGGGCTGGCCGATCGGGGCGACGCTGGCGGCGCGCAACTTCACCCGGTTCGGGCTGCGGCTGACGCTGCTGTTCGGCGCGGCGCTGCTGCCGGTGGGGGCGACCGCTTTCGTGCTGCTGGGGGCGGGGTCGTCGCCGGTGGTGGCCGGGGCCGGGTCGGTGGTGATGGGGCTCGGGATGGGGTTCCTGTCGACGGCGGCGATCGTGATCATCCAGGACAGCGTCGGCTGGGCGGAGCGGGGGTCGGCGACGGCGTCCAACATCTTCTCGCGCAACCTGGGCAGCACCCTGGGGGCGGCGATCCTGGGGGCGGTGTTCAACCTCAGCCTGTCGCGCCACACCGGGGCCGGCGGGGTGACGCCCGGTCAGGTGACGCCTGGTCAGTTGCGCGGGCTGCTGGACCACCCGCAGGGGGCGGCCGTGGACGCCGCGGCGCGGGCGGCGCTCGGGCAGTCGCTCCACCTCACCTTCTGGGCGGTGTTCGTGATCGCGGCGCTGACGCTGGCGCTGGCGCTGCTGGTGCCGCGGATCGTGCTGTCGCGGGACACGCGGGCCGCGACGGGGGCCGCGACGGGGGACGAGGCGGGGGACGAGGCGGAGGAGGTGGCCGACACCGCGATCGGGACGGTGCCGGAGCGGGTGTAGGCCGTCGCCTCGGCGGGCGCGTCGATCAGGCGGATGGTCCCGCTCGACCGGGTACGCCGGGCGATCAGGGCGATTCGGGGCCGGGGTTCACGGCCCGTCGAGGGCTTGGCGGAGGTCGTCGAGCAGGTCGTCCGGATCTTCCAGGCCGACGGAGAGGCGCATCATGGCTTCGTCGACGCCCCAGGCCAGGCGGGCGGCCGGGTCGGCGCGCAGCGCGCCGCGCAGCAGCGCGCCGGGGCGCATGATCAGGGATTCGGCGTCACCGAGGCTGACGGCGCGCAGGACCAGGCGGAGGCGGTCCATGAAGCGGTCGGCGGCGTCGCCGCCGGCGCGGAGGCGGAAGGAGATCATGCCGGAGCCGTTGGCCATCTGACGCCGGGCGGCGGCGTGGCCGGGGTCGGACGCGAGGTAGGGGTAGCGGACGGCTGACACGGCGGGATGGCCGGCCAGCGCCTCGGCGACGCGGAGCGCGGTGTGGCCGTGGCGCTCCATGCGGAGCGGCAGCGTCTTCAGCCCGCGCAGGACGAGAAAGGCGGACATGGGGGACAGGGTGGCGCCGGTGATGTAGCGCAGGCCGTGGCGGCGGATGCGCTCGGTGGTGGCGAAATCGCCGAGCACCGCGCCGCCGAGCAGGTCGCCGTGGCCGTTGATGTACTTGGTCAGCGCGTGCAGGACGAGGTGCGCGCCGTGCTCCAGCGGGCGCTGCACGGCGGGGGAGGCGAAGGTGCTGTCGACGACGACCACCGCGCCCGCCGCCCTGGCTCGGCTGGCGAGGGCGGCGATGTCGAGCGTCTCGGCGGTCGGGTTCACCGGGGTCTCGAAATAGACCAGCTTGGTCCGGGGGGAGAGCGCGGGGCCGAGGTTGGCCGGGTCGGCCATGTCGACGGGGATGACCTTGATGCCGAAGCGCGGCAGGGCGTTCTGGGTGAGGGCGAAGGTATTGGAATAGACGGTGTGGTGGACGACCAGCTCGTCGCCCTGGGACAGCAGCGACAGCAGCAGGGAGCCGACCGCGCCCATGCCGGAGGCGAACGCGACGCAGGCCTCCGCGCCTTCCAGCTCGGCGAGCCGGGTCTCGAGCACGGTCTGGGTCGGGTTCTCCTCGCGGCCGTAGAGCGGGCGGCGGACCTCGCCGGCGGCGATGGCCTCGCTCTCGGCGCTGGTGTCGAAGGCGTAGGTGGAGGTCATGTAGACCGGCGGCACGAGCGCGCCCTCGGCGGCGGCGCGGTCGAAGCCGTGGTGGATGGCGCGGGTGGCGAAGCCGCGGCGGCGGTTGGGCCTGTCGGGGGCGTCGTTCACGCCGCCGCGTCCGCGCGCCAGGTGGGGGCGAGGACGCGGCCGGCGGCGTGCTCGGTCACGTCGGCGGCGGTCATCTCGCCGGCGATGGCGCGGCCGACCAGCTCGCCCATCAGGGAGCCGAGCTTGAAGCCGTGGCCGGAGCAGGCGCTGACCAGCCAGCCGGCCGCGCCCGTCTGGTGGACGAGGAACTCCTCGCGCTCAGTGACGGTGTAGAAGCAGGCCTTGGGTTCCAGCACGGCGTAGCGGTCGAGGCCGTGGTAGGTGGCGCGGGCGGCGGGCCACAGGCGGGCGAGGTCGTGCTCGGTGGCGACGCGGTCCTCGTCGGGGTCGCCGGTGCGGGAGAACACGTGGTCGCCGACCTTGAGGCGGGTGCCGCGGCGGGGCGGCAGGGTGTAGAGGCCGCCGTCAGGCTGAAGGTCGAGCATCACGGGGGCGTTGGCCCAGGCTTCGGCCAAGTCGGGCGGCGGGGCCAGGTAGAGCACGGCCTGGCGGGACGGCACGCCGACGCCGCGCAGGCCGGGCACCAGCCGGTCGGCCCAAGCGCCGGCGGCGACCACCACCACGTCGCCCGCGTGGGTGGTTCCGTCGGCGACCAGGCGGCCGTGCTCGGGATCGACCTCGCTGACGTGGGTTCGCGTGTGGAGCCGCACGCCGAGGCGACCGAGCAGGGCGGCGAGGTCGGTGAGGATGCGGATGGGGAACAGCATCCCAGCGCCCTCGGTGTGGACGACGCGGAGGAGGCCCTCGGTGCGGACCATGGGGAAGCGGCGCGCGGCCTCGTCGAGCGGGATGTCGTGGAAGCCGATGCTCATGGCGGCGAGCGAGCGGGCGACGCCCGCGTACCAATCGGTCTCGTGGCGGAGGAAGTAAACGGCGCCGCACGGCTCGTAGTGGGAGGCGTCAATCGCCCGCCACAGGCTGTCCCAGACGCGGAACGCCTCGGGCATCAGGTGGGCGTAGCCTTCCATCGCGCCGTAGGCGTGGCGGGTGATGCGGTGCTCGTCGTAGGAGGAGCCTTGCGGGTTGGGCAGCGGGCCTTGCTCGAACAGCTCGACGTCGAAGCCGCGGCGGGCGAGCGCCCAGGCGGTGGACAGGCCGGCGATGCCGCCGCCGACGATCAGGGCCTTGGTCATTCGCGTCTCCTCCAGTCAGGCGGCATGGGGTTCGTGTTCGGGGGACTCGTCCTCGGGCGGGCGGGGCCGCTGGCCGTCCGCCGGGTCGGCGAAGCGCCCGATGATCCAGGCGCGGAAGGCGGCGATGGCCGGGTCGGCCAGGTCCTCGGGGTGGATGTTGAGGAAGTAGCCGTAGCCGTCGTCGGCGGCGGCGTCGAACGGCGCGACCAGGCGGCCTTCGGCGAGGTCGCGGGCGAACAGGCGGGTGTCGAGCAGGGCGACGCCCTCGCCGGCCATGGCGTACTGGGCGGCGAGGCAGGCGGTGTCGAACACGAGGCCGCGGGCGGCGTCGAGCCGCACGCCGGCCTGGCGGGCGAAGCGTTCCCACAGGCGGTAGCGGGGCTGGCGCTCGAGCTTGACGTGGATGATCTCGGCGGCGGCGAGGAAGGCTTCCAGGCCAAGGGCGGCGCTGGCGGCGCGGGCGGTGTCCGGGTGGCACATCGGCGTCACCCGCGCCATCCAGAGCAGGGCGGAGACGTGAGCGCCGCCCTGGGGCGGGGCGTAGACGACGGCGGCGTCGACGTCCTGCGGCGGCGGGCCGACGGTGCCGGGGCTGGCGATGTCGAGCGCGATGCCGGGGCACTCGCGGCGGAGGTCGCGCAGGAGGGGGACGGCCATCATCTGGGCGAAGCTGGGCGGCAGGTGGATGCGCAGCGTGCGCGGCCCGACGCCGTCGGCGACGATGGCGTTGAGGGCCTGCTCCATGCGGTCGAACGACTTGGCGGCGACGGGCAGCAGGGCGACGCCGGCCTCGGTCAGGGCGAGGCCCTGGGGCCGGCGCTCGAACAACTGGGTTCCGAGCAGGGCTTCGAGGCCGATGACGTGGCGGCTGATGGCGCTCTGGGACACGCCGAGGGCCTGGGCGCCGGCGGTGAAGTTGAGGCGGCGACCGACCGCCTCGAAGGCGCGCAGGGCGTTGAGCGGCAGCCAGCGCCGGTCGATGGGAGGTCGGTGGGATGGGGGCCGGTCGGGCTTCACGCCGTCCTCGTGGGGGCTGGTGGCATCGGGAGCGAGTGTCCGTCCGATGCGCCGGGCCGGCAAGTGCCCGGGTCGATGCCCGGGTTGGCGCCTGGGTCGGCGCCCGGGGCGCTGTCCTCGGCGCGGATGCGCAAAACAGATCGCGGGATCGGGAAAAGCGATGAGCGCCGGGGCGGGAAATCGGCGATGCTGGGGCATGACCGACCTCGCCCGCATCCGCGCCCTCCTCGACCAGCGCCGCCCCGGCCACGCGCTGCCGCAAGCGTTCTACAACGACCCGGCGATCTTCGCCTTCGACGTGGAGGCGATCTACGGCCAATCGTGGATCATGGCCGGGTTCGAGGCCGAGCTCCCCTCCCCCGGCAGCACGCTGGCGCTGACCATCGGGCGCTCGCCGGTGGTGGTGGCGCGGGGGCGGGACGGGGCGCTGCGGGCGTTCCACAACTCCTGCCGGCACCGGGGCGCGCAGATCTGCGCCGACGGGCTATCGAGACGGCCGCGGCTGGTGTGCCCGTATCATCAGTGGGCCTACGACCTGGAAGGCAAGCTGGTGCACGCGGCGCGGATGGGGGACGGGTTCGACCCGTCCGAGTACGGCCTGCGCCCGGTGGCGCTGCGCGCCATCGCGGGGACGATCTACGTCTGCCTGTCCGACGCGCCACCTGATTTCGACGACTTCCACGACCAGTTCGAGCCGCTGCTCGCGCCGCACCAACTGCACCGCGGCAAGGTCGCGCACCAGATGACGCTGGTGGAGAAGGCGAACTGGAAGCTGGTGATGGAGAACGCGCGCGAGTGCTACCACTGCGCGTCCAACCATCCGGAGCTGGCGGCGACGTTCCCGATCATGCGCCGCTCGCTGTCGGCGGACGAGCAGCAGGAGATCACCGACGCCTTTTCCGCGCGGATGGCGGAGCAGGGGCTGCCGACCGGCCCGGTGGAGGGCGCGTGGTGGCAGGCCGGGCGGTTCCCGCTCAACCCCGGCACGCAGTCGATGACGATGGACGGGCGGCCGTGCGTCAAGCGCACGATCGGGCGGGTGGGCAACGGCGACGTGGGCTCGCTGCGCTGGGCGCTGGAGCCGCACAGCTTCGCCCACGCGCTCGGCGACTACGTGTTCATGTTCAGCGCCATGCCGACCGCGCCGGAGGAGACGGTGGTGACGGCGAAGTGGCTGGTGAGCGAGGACGCGGTGGAGGGGGTGGATTACACCATCCCGGAGCTGACGGAGCTGTGGGACCGCACCAACCTGCAGGACCGGGCGCTGGCGGAGAACAACCAGCGGGGGGTGAACTCGGCGGGGTTCGTGCCGGGGCCTTACTCGCCGGAGGCGGAGGGATTGGTGCTGCGGTTCGTGGACTGGTACTGCGGCGCGGCGCGGGCGCAGATCGGGCGGCGGGAGGCGGCGTTGGCGGCGGCCTGACGCGAACCTAACGTCGGCTCCCGCCGCGGGCGTTGCGGCCGGGCGCGTCCTCTCGGATACTCGGCCGTGAACCCGAATGGGCGCTGCCGGTCGTCCCCGGTGGTCCGCGGGCGCGGGGAACACGCTTTTGCGAAGCAAGCCGGCCCACCTCTCGCCACCCTGGCGATCACGCCGAACCGTCGCCCGATGGGCGGCGCTCGTGGCTGCGTGGCTCATCGCCTCGCCGGAGACCGTCGCGCAGACGATCCCCACTGAAGCCTTGCCTTCCACCAAACCGGCGGCCAAGCAGGCGACGAGCGGCCCGACCCAACGGGCCGCGCCCATCGGCGGGCCGACCGGGACCACGGTCATCACCGCGCCGCCGGAGAGCATCTTCGGGCAGGACAGGTTGCTGGGCGGCATCGGCGGCCTGCGCCCGGCGTTGGAGCAGTACGGCATCTCAATCGGGGTGATCGAGACCAGCGAGGTGCTGTGGAACCCGGTCGGCGGCTTCCGCCAAGGCATGGCGTACGAGGGCGTGACCCAGATGCAGCTCGGCATCGACATGGAGCAAGCAATCGGGCTGAGGGGCGGCACGTTCAACGTCAGCGCGTTGCAGATCCACGGACGCTCGATCAGCTTCAACAACATCGGCAACCTGAACACGGTCAGCAGCTTCGAGTCGATCCCGGCGACCCGGCTGTTCGAGCTGTGGTACCAGCAGGACTTCGCCGACGGCCAGGTCAGCGTGCGCGTCGGCCAGCAGAGCGCCGACCAGGAGTTCCAGTTAAGCCTGTATGCCGGCGCCTTCGTCAACGCGAGCTTCGGCTGGCCGACCCTGGCCGGGGTGGACCTGCGCGCCGGCGGGCCGGCCTTCCCGCTGGCGACGCCGGGGGTGCGGCTGCGCCTCGCCCCGGCGGCGCTGCCGGGCTTGACGCTGCTCGGTGGCGTCTACAACGGCAACCCGGCTGGGCCTGGCCTGAATGACCCGCAGGTGCGCAACCCGTCGGGGACGACGTTCCCCCTCGGCGACGGCGTGTTCGCCATCGCCGAGGCGCAATACGGCATCGACGCGGCGAGACGCGGCGAGCCGCTGCCGGGCACCTACAAGATCGGCGCTTGGCACAACTCGAAAAGCGTCAACGACCAGCGCTTCGCTGACCGGGGATCGCTCGGGCGGCGGTCCCCGGCCAACTACGGCGCTTACGCCATCATGGACCAACTCGTTTGGGTGTCGCCCAACTCGCCGACCGGGGGCCTCGGCGTGTTCGCCCGCGTCACCGGCGCGCCGGGCGACCGCAACGTGATCGAAGTCTTCGCCGACGCCGGCCTGACCTACCGCGCGCCGTTCCCGGGCCGGGTCAACGACACCGCCGGCCTCGGCATCGGCTACGCGCGGGTCAGCCGGACCGGGGCCGCCCGCGCCGGGTTGCCCGGCGTGTCGGGCGGGGAGACCGTGGTGGAGCTCACCTACCAGTATCAGATCGCGCCCTGGTGGCAGGTGCAGCCGGATTTCCAGTACGTCTACAGCCCCGGGGCCAACGCGCCCGACCCGCGCCGGCCGGGGCGGCGCATCAGCAACGCCGCCGTTTTCGGCGTGCGAACGGCGATCAACTTCTGACATGGGCGGCGGGACGGGCACGCATCGCCGCGGATGAGGCATCGCAGATGAGGCCGGCCGCCGCCGCCATCGTTGCGTGAAGCCTTCGTGGTCCTCGGGCGTGACCCGTGCCGATCGAGGCGCGGGTCACTGCCTCGGGCCGCTGCCTCAGCGAGCGCCTGTCACCGACGGGTGGTCCCGTCCGGTTCGATGACGCCTCAGCGGGCCGGGATGGTCGCGTTGACGCGCTGGGCCAAGGGCGATTGGGCTAAGGGCGACTGGGCCGGAGTCTCGAAGGTCGCCGGGCGGAGCCGGATCGGCGACTGGACGTCGGCCGCCGGCACCTGGGAGGCCAGGGGCGGCAAGGTTGGCGGCAGGGTTGGCGGCAGGGTGGGCGGCGGGTTGGCGGCGAGGTCGAGGCGGATGTCGGAGGGGTAGTTGAAGTTGGCGCCGGACGAGGCGTCGACGATCACGCCGACGACCCCGCCGGCGATGATGTTGCCGAAGGTCGCGCCGTTGAAGGACGACGCGCGCGTGACCGACGCGGTCTGGTAGCCTTCCTTCGAGCAGGTGACGGAGAGGTCGTTCTTGCTTTTGTCCAGGCGCACGCTGCCGGGGGTGAGCGGGACGGCGCCGACGCGCTGGCCGACGCGATCGAGGGTGCAGGTGGCGGCGGGCGGATTGGTGGAGACGGTCACGGTCTGGCTGGTGCCGCTCATGACGGTGGCGCAGGCGGACAGGAGGACGAGCGGGCTGACGAGGGCGAGCTTGAGCATGATGCACCGGTGTTGCGAATGCCTGCTTGTCGCGCGAAATCGTGAGTAAAGCCTGAACGATGGTGGAGAAGCGCGACCGGCGGGCGCGACGACGCGCCGGGCGCGCCGGGGCCGTGACAGGAACGGCACAGGGGGGCCGGCCGCCGCAAGCTCTGGGCCGCAGCTCTGGGCCGCAGCTCTGGGCCGCGATCATTTTTTGACATGCGCGGCGCGACGGACAAAAACTGGCACGAGTTTGACGTTGCGGACGGGGCCAGTCGCCGGCACCATCGTTGCATGACTCCGACGTGATCGCCGGGCGGACTGCGCGGTGGTCGGCCTCGGGACGTTCCGACCTCGTTGCCAACCTCGCGCCAAGGACACCGCCATGCGCTCCTCGCCCAAGTTCCTGGACAGCCTCCGCCGCCAGGCGAGCGACCTTGAGAACCACGTCGTCGACGCGTTCCTGGCCGGGCGGCTCGACCGGCGCGGGCTGCTGCGCGAGGGCGCGCGGTTCGGGCTGGCGCTGCCGCTGCTGGGCGGGCTGCTGGGGGCGGCGAGCCCGGTGGCGACGCCGTTGGCGCGGGCGCAGGGCAAGAAGGACGCCACGATCCGGGTGGCGTCGCAGATGCCGGCGAGCGCGGTGGAGCCGGTGACGACGGCGAACTCCGGCGGGCTGATCCTGTTGCAGCAGACCGGGGAGTTCCTGGTCTATGACCAAGCGAACCTGGTGCTGAAGCCGATGCTGGCCTTGTCGTGGAAGTCGAACGAGGACGGCTCGGTGTGGACGTTCCAGCTCCGCCCCGGCGTCAAGTTCCACAGCGGCCACGTGCTGAACGCCGACGACGTGGTGGCGACGATGGACCGGCTGGCGGACCCGAAGAACGGGTCGAACGCGCTGTCGGCGTTCAAGGGGGTGCTGTCGAAAGGGGGGACGCGCAAGGTCGATGACCTGACGGTGGCGTTCCACCTCGACGCGCCGAACGGCAACTTCCCCTACATCGTGTCGTCGGACAACTACAACGCGGTCATCCTGCCGGCCGACTACGCGGGTGATTTCGAGAAGACGTTCAACGGCACCGGGCCGTTCAAGCTGGAGCGCTACACGGCGAAGGTGGGCGTGAGCTTCGTGCGCAACGACGACTACTGGGGCGAGAAGGCGCTGCCGGCGCGCACCGAGTTCACCTTCTACGCCGACCAGGCGCCGATGATCATCGCCTTGCAGGGCGCGCAGGTGGACGTGATCCAGCAGGTCGCGGTGCAGGGGGCGCAGGGCATCCTGAACGACCCGGACATCAACATCATCAACGTCAAGTCGGCGACGCACCGCGCCTTCCATCTCCGCAACGACGCGCCGAAGCTCGCCGACAAGCGGGTGCGCCAGGCGATCGCGCTGACGCTGGACCGGGAGGGGCTCGCGGCCGGGCTGTTCCGCGGCCTGGCGGTGCCGGGCAACGACTCGCCGTTCGCGCCGGTCTACCCGTCCACGGACAAGTCGGCGCCGCAGCGCAAGAAGGACGTGGCCCAGGCGAAGAAGCTGATGGCCGAGGCGGGGGCGGGGACGGGGTTCGAGGCGACGCTGACCACCATGCGGGTGCTGGAGATCCCGGATTACGCGGTGCTGATCCAGAACGCGGTCGCCGAGATCGGCATCAAGCTGAACCTGAAGGTCGAGACGGAGAGCGCCTACTACGGCAAGGCGCAGTTCGGGCAGTCGGACTGGCTTGATTCCGAAATGGGCATCACCGACTACGGCCATCGCGGTGTGCCGAACGTGCTGCTGGGCGCGCCGTTGCTGAGCAGCGGCGCCTGGAACGCGGCGCACTTCAAGAACGCGAACTACGACAAGCTGGTGGCGCAATACGTCGCGGCCACCGACCTCGGCGTGCAGACGGAGACGGCGGGCAAGATCCAGCGCCTGCTGCTGGATGAGACGCCGGTGATCTACGCCTATTTCTACGACTTCCTGACCGCGACGGCGAAGGATGTGCACGGGGTCCGGATCAACCCGATCTCGCAGTTGTTCCTGGCAGAGACCACCATCGGCTGACGGGGGCGGCGGGACGCGCCCGGTGCTGGCACGGGTGGGCAGGCGGGTGGGACGCCGGCTGGCGCTGAGCCTGCTGACGCTGGCGCTGCTCAGCGTCGTCGTGTTCGCGGGCGCGCAGGTGCTGCCGGGCGACGTGGGCCGGGCGATCCTGGGGCCGCTCGCGTCGCCCGAGGCGGTCGCGGCGGTCAACCAGCAGATCGGGGCGGACCGGCCGGCCGTGGAGCAGTACTTCACCTGGATCGGCGGCGTCCTCACCGGCGACATGGGCACGTCCTACATCTTCCGCACGCCGGTCGCGCCGTTCGTGGCCGGCGCGCTGTTGAACTCGGTCAAGCTGGCGGCGGTGGCGTTCGTCATCGTGGCGCCGCTGTCGATCGGGGCCGGGGTTTACGCCGCGATGAACGCGGGGCGCTGGCCGGACCGGGCGATCAGCGTCACCGGGCTGTCGCTCACGGTGGTGCCGGAGTTCGTGTCCGCCATCGCGCTCATTCTCGTGTTCGGCATCTGGCTGCGCTGGCTGCCGATCTCGGCGGCGACCCGGCCCGGCACGGGAGCGCTGGAGCAGTTGCGCCACCTGATCCTGCCCGCGCTGCCGCTGGTGATCGTGCTGTTCGGCTACATCGCGCGCATGGCGCGGGCGGGCACGCTGGAGGCGCTCGATTCCGACTACGCCCGCACAGCGACCTTGAAGGGGCTGCCGCGGCGGACGGTGATCCTGCGGCACGTGCTGCCCAACGCGCTGCTGCCGACCATCACCGTGGTGGCGGCGCAGCTCGGCTACATGATCGGAGGGCTGGTGGTGGTGGAGTCGCTGTTCCGCTACCAGGGCATCGGCAGCCTGATCCTGACCGCCGCCCGCGGCAAGGACTTCCCGATGCTGGAGGCCGGCATCCTAGCGGTGGGGGCGATCTTCGTGCTGACCACGCTGGTGGCCGACACGCTCTACGTCGTGCTCAACCCGCGGCTGCGCGACGGGGCGGGACGATGAGCGTGTCGGCCACCCTGCCCGGCCGACCGGGGGCGGCGCTGCCGTCGGCCGCGGACGCGACCGCGACGGAGCCCGCCGTGGCGCTGCCGAGCCGGCTCGGGCGGGTGCTGCGCTCGCCGGTGTTCCTGGTGGGGGCGGGCGTGCTGCTGTTCTGGGTGGCGTGCGCCCTGTTCGGCCCGGCGATCGCGCCCTACGACGCCTACGCCGACGACCTGATGCGCACCCTGGCCCCGCCGTCGGCCGCGCACTGGTTCGGCACCGACCAGTTGGGGCGGGACATCCTGTCGCGCGTCATCGTCGGCGCGCGGCCGATCCTGTCTGTCGCCCCGGCGGCGACGCTCCTGGCCACCGTCGCCGGCACCGCGCTCGGGCTGCTGACCGGCTACGCCGGCGGCTGGCTCGACGCGCTGATCGGGCGGCTGATCGAGGTGCTGCTGGCGCTGCCGCTGATCGTGGTGGCGTTGCTGGTGCTGGTGGCGCTCGGGCCGTCGTCGGGCACGGTGATCGCGGTGATCGGCGTCATCTTCACGCCGCTGATCGCGCGGACGGTGCGGGCGGCGGTGCTGAACGAGCGCTCGCTCGACTACGTGGCGGCGGCCGAGCTGCGCGGCGAAGGGGCGCTGCACGTCATGTTCGTGGAGATCCTGCCCAACGTGCTGCCGCCGATCCTGGTCGAGACGACGGTGCGGCTCGGCTACGCCATCTTCACCGTGGCCTCGCTCAGCTTCCTCGGCTTCGGCATCCAGCCGCCGTCGGCGGACTGGGGGCTGACGATCTCGGAGAACTACGGGCTGATCAGCGGCGGCTACTGGTGGACCGTCGCCTTCGCCGCCGGGGCGACGGCGTCGCTGGTGATCGGCGTCAACCTGGTCGCGGACGGCATCCAGGCGGCGGTGGAATGAGCGCGGTCCTCGCCGCGCCGGCGCTCGAGCTGCGCGACCTCAGCGTGGGCTATCGCGCGCGGGGGGTGGAGCAGCTCGTGCTGCGGGGCGTGTCGTTCGCCATCGCGCCGGGCGAGACGTACGGGCTGGTGGGGGAGAGCGGCTGCGGCAAGTCGACGGCGGCGTTCGCGGCGCTGCGGGCCTTGCCGCGCCAGGGCTTCATCCGCGCGGGCCAGGTGCTGGTGGACGGGCAGGACGTGACCGGGCTCGACCAGGCCGGGCTGCGCCAGCTCCGGCGGCGCAAGGTGTCGATGGTGTACCAGGACCCCGGCCGGGCGCTCAATCCGTCGATGACGGTGGCGCGGCAGCTCGGCGAGGCGTTCCCGGGGGTGGGCCGCGGCGAGGCGCGGGACCGCTCGGAGGCGATGCTGGCCAAGGTGCGCATCCCGGACCCGGCCCGGGTGATGGCCGCCTACCCGCACCAGCTCTCGGGCGGCATGCAGCAGCGGGTCGTGATCGCGATGGCGCTGGCCAAGAACCCGGCGCTCCTGGTGCTGGACGAGCCGACGACCGGCCTCGACGCGACGGTGGAGGCCGAGGTGCTCGACCTGGTGGCGGCGCTGCGCGACGAGTTCAGCACCTCGATCCTGTTCATCAGCCACAACCTCGCCATCGTCGAGCGGATGTGCGACCGGGTGGGGGTGCTCTACGCCGGCAGCCTGGTCGAGGAAGGGCCGACGGCGGCGACCCTGGCCCGGCCGCTGCACCCCTACACCATGCGCCTGCTGCGCTGCCTGCCGGCGGCGGGGCGGCGCAAGGCGGACGGGCGGCTCGACACCATCCCCGGGTTCCTGCCGCCACCGGGCAGCGCGCCGCCGGGCTGCGTGTTCGCGCCGCGCTGCGACTTCGCCGACGGGCTGTGCCGCACGGCCGCCCCCGGCCCGACACGGGTGGGGGCGCAGACGGCGCGGTGCCACCACATCGACGAGGCGACGGCGGCCGAGCCGGCGACCCCGCGGCCGGTCGCGCCGGCGGCGCTGCGAGAGACGGCGGCGCTGCCAGAGACGGCGGCGGCGGCGGCGGCGGGCGGCCCGGCGTTGCGGGCGGTCGGCGTGTCCAAGACGTTCCGTTCCGGTTCGGTGGCGGTGCGGGCGGTCGCGGACGTGTCGCTCGAACTGCGGGCCGGGGAGACGCTGGGGCTGGTCGGCGAGTCGGGTAGCGGCAAGACCACGCTGGCGCGGCTGCTGCTCGGCCTCACCGCCCCCGATCCGGGCGGGCGGGTGGAGCTCGGCGGCGACGCGGTGGCGGGGCAAGCGCGCGCCCGGTCGCGCGCCGACCAGAAAGCGCTGCAGATCGTGTTCCAGAACCCGGATTCGGCGCTGAACCGCTCGCACACCGTGCGCCACCTGATCGGGCGGTCGTTGTCGCGGCTGGCCGGGCTGTTCGGGTCGCGCAAGGCGGAGCGGCTGGCGGAGCTGGTGTCGGCGGTGCGGCTGACGGAGCGGCACCTGTCGATGCGGCCGCGCCAGTTGTCGGGCGGGCTGAAGCAGCGGGTCGCCATCGCACGGGCGTTCGCCGGCGACCCCCGGGTGGTGATCTGCGACGAGCCGACCTCGGCGCTCGACGTGTCGGTGCAGGCGGCGATCCTGAACTTGCTGGCTGACCTGCAGGCCAGCGCGCGGGTCAGCTACATCTTCATCAGCCACGACCTCGGCGTGGTGCGCTACCTGTCCGACCGCATCGCCGTGCTCTACCTCGGGCGGCTGATGGAGATCGGGCCGGCGGAGGACGTGTTCAACGGGCCGCACCACCCTTACACCGAGGCGCTGCTGTCCGCCGTGCCGGACATCGACGGCGGGGTCCCGCGGGCGCGCATCCGGCTGGAGGGCGAGGTTCCCAGCCCGCTGTCGCCGCCGTCGGGCTGCGTGTTCCACGGGCGCTGCCCGCGCAAGATCGGCCCCGTGTGCGAGACCACCGAACCGGCGATGCGCGCCGACGCCGGCCACGCGATCCGCTGCCATCTGCCGGCGGCGTCGCTCGGGCGGCGGGGCGGCCCGCCGCCGCAGGACGCCGTGGCCGGCCGCGTCCCCGACCCTGTTTCAGCGTAGGTTCCGCCATGACCGCCACCCGCGTCACTGACCCGCGCTCCACCGCCAACGCGACGCTGGCGGTGGGGGAACGGGCCGACCTGCTCGTCGTCGGCGGGGGGCCGGCCGGGCTGGCCGCGGCCATCGCGGGTGCCCGGGCCGGCCTTTCGGTCGTGCTGGCCGACGAGAACCCGGTGGCGGCCGAGGTGATGGGCGACGACGTGCCGCTGCACTTCGGCGGGCGCATGGGCGGGGCGGTGCGCAACCGGACCGCGATGACCGAGGCGATGCTGGACAGCGAGCCGATGCTGGGCGAGGCGTTGGAAGCTGGGGTGGACGTGCGGCTGGGGGTGGTGGTTTGGGGGCTTTACGCGCCCGGGCCGAGCGTCGGCTGGCTGCCCGGCACGGTGGCCGGGCTGTCGGACGGGGAGCGGTCATGGATGCTGGGGTGCAAGACCGCGATCGTCGCGGCCGGGCGGCGCGACATGGGGCTGGCGTTCCCCGGCTGGCAGCGGCCCGGCGTGATGGGGGCGACGGCGGCGGAGCGGCTGGCGGCGCGATACGGGGCGCTGGACGCGCGGCGGGCGGTCGTGCTGGGGACCACGGCGGAGGCGCTGCTGGCGGCGCTGGCGATGCGCGCGGCCGGGGTGGAGATCGCGGCCGTGGTGGAACAGGCGCGCGCGCCGGTCGGCCCGGCGGCGCTGCTCGACGCGCTTTCGGGCGTGCCGGTGCTCGCGCGGCACGTCATCGCGGCGGCCGAGGGCGGCGAGGACGGCGTGACCGGCGCCACCCTGGCCCGGCTGGACGCGGAGGGCGGGCGGGTCGCGGACAGCCTTCATACCATCGCGTGCGACACCATCGTGCTGGGCGTGGGCGCGGTGCCGGTGATCGAGCTGCTGGACGCGGCCGGGTGCCGCTCGGCCTTCTCGCCGGAGCGCGGCGGGCACGTCGCGGTGACGGACGCGGCGCAGATGACGTCGGTGGCCGGGATCTACGCGGTCGGCGACTGCGCGGGGGTGTGGGCGGCGAAGTCGATGGATCGGGGGGTCGCCGAGGCGGAGGGGCGGCGGGCGGCGGCCGACGCGGCGCGGCGGGTCGCAGGAGGGGAGACTGGGGTGGAGAGGGAGCCGATGACGGATCCGGACGCGCCGCCGCCCGCGACCGCGCCGGCGGATTACCGCCTCGCCTGGGTGCGGCACGCCGTGGTGGAGGCGGCGATGCCGCCGGGCACGCCGGAGGCCTACGTCTGCCAGTGCGAGGAGGTGACGGCGCGGGAGATCCTGGAGGTGCACCCGCCGCGCTACCTGAAGTGGGAGCGGCCGCGGCGCAACAGCGCCGACCTGAGCGCCCTGCTGGGCGAGGGCGCGCCGAATCCCGACCAGGTGAAGCGGCTGACCCGCGCCGGCATGGGTCTGTGCCAGGGCCGCCGCTGTCGCGAGCAGGTCGCGGCCCTGCTGGCGCTCGGCGCGGGGACGGGGTTGGGCGAGGTGCCGCTGGCGACGTTCCGCGCGCCGGTGCGCCCGTTGCCGCTCGGCCTGCTGGGGGCGGTGGCGGAGACGGACGAGATGGCGCGGCATTGGGACATTTGGTTCGGCATCCCGGGCCAGGTCACGCCCTACTGGGAGATCGCGCCGGCCGTGGCGCGGGACGCGAGCGAGGGTCCATGAGCGACCGGATGGGCGCGGCCGTCGTCATCGTCGGCGGGGGCGCGACCGGGCTCAGCGCCGGGTGGTGGCTGGCCGGCGAGGGCGTGGACGTGATGGTGCTGGACAAGGGCATCGTCGGGTGGGAGGCGTCGGGGCGCAACGGCGGTGGCTGCACGCACGGGTTCAGCCCGCTGTTCGCCGAGGAGCAGCGGCTGTGGCCGCAGATGGATGACCTGCTCGGCTACCCGACCGAGTTCTGCTCCGGGCGCATCCGCATCGCCATGGACGCGGCGGAATGGGGTGACGCGGGCCGCATGGTGGTGAACGGCGAGCGGCACGGGTTCCAGAGCGAGGCGTTGGACCCGGCGCGGCTGCGCGAGCTCGCGCCGCTCGTCGGCGACGAGGCACATGGGGCGTACTGGCACCATTTCGGCGGCCACGCGAACCCGCACCGCACCGTGCAGGCTTACGCCTGGGCGATGCAGGACCGAGGCGGGCGGCTGATGCAGCACACGACGGTGCGGGGCTTCGAGGTGCGGGGCGGCCGGGTCACGGGCGTCGAGACCGACCGCGGGCGGCTGGGGTGCGACCACCTGGTGCTGGCGGCCGGGCCGCAGAGCGGCAAGCTCGCGGCGATGCTGGGGATCACGATGCCGGTCGCCGCCGCCCGCGCCGAGATGATCGTGACGGAGGCGCTGCCGCTGATGCCGGTGGGGGGCGTGGACGGGCACGGGCTGTATGGCCGGCAGACCCGGCGCGGCAACCTGGCCTACGGCGGCGGGCCGCACGAGTGGCTGGCGGAGAGCGAGGGCATGGACGTGCCGCCGCGGCTCAGCACGCCGCTGATGGGCAACATCGCCGGGCGGCTGGCCCGGATGTTCCCGCGCGCCCGGCACGCCCGGGTCCTGCGCAGCTGGGCCGGGGTGATCGAGAACACGCCGGACGGGCGGCCGGTGATCGACCACGCGCCGGGTCTCGACAACGCCGTGCTGGCGACGCTGTCGAGCATCGGGTTCGGGTTGTCGCCCGCTTCGGGGCACGCGGTGCAGCAACTGGTGACGGAGGGGGCGTGCGGGTTCGCCGACCTCGGTCCGCTGAGGCTGTCGCGGTTCGACGGGTTGGAAGCGGATTGGGCGGCGCGGCGAGGTTGGCAAGGCGCGCCGGGAACGCTGGCGGCGGCGGGCTGAACCGATCCGCTGCTCGGCCGGCGTGACCCAGCGGCTTGGCCGGGCGCCGGCTTCGGACGCGCGGGAGGGCCGCCTTGCCTTATCCAAGCCGCGGTGCAAGGGTCCGTCCAGACAGGAGGCCGCCCCGTTGAACCTAGCCCAGTTCCCCCGCGTGAAGCTCTGCCAGGCTCCCACTCCGCTGGAGCGCCTGCCCAACTTCTCCCGCCTGCTCGGCGGCCCCGACATCTGGATCAAGCGCGACGACCTCACCGGCATGGGCCTCGGCGGCAACAAGGTGCGCAAGCTGGAGTTCCTCGCCGGCGACGCCCTCGACCAAGGCGCCGACCACCTGGTGACGCAAGGCGCGGTGCAGTCCAATCACGTCCGCCAGACGGCCGCCGTCGCCGCCAAGCTCGGGCTGCGCTGCACCGCCGTGCTGGAGCACCGGATCGAGACCAACGACGGCACCTACCTCAACAACGGCAACGTCCTGCTCGACCACCTGCTCGGCATCGACATCGAGTACCGCCCCGGCGGCACGGACATGCAGGCCGCGATCGAGGAGGTGGGCACCCGCCTGCGCGCCGAGGGCGCGAAGCCGTACTTGATCCCCGGGGGCGGCTCGAACACGGTCGGCGCGCTCGGCTACGCCTACGTCGCCTTCGAGCTGGTGTCGCAGGCCAACGAGCACGGCCTCTCAATCGACCGCCTGGTTCACGCCACCGGCAGCGCCGGCACCCAGGCCGGGCTGGTCGCCGGGCTGCACGCGCTCAACAGCCCGGTGCGCGTGCTCGGCATCGGCGTGCGCAACCCCAAGGAAAAGCAGGAAGCCAACGTGCTCGCCCTCGCCCGCGCGACCGCAAAGCACATGGGCATCGACCGCCCGATCCCCGACGCGGCGGTGCAGGCGAACTGTGATTACGTCGGCGAAGGCTACGGCAAGCCGACGCCGGGCATGGTGGAAGCGGTGCGGATGCTGGCGCGCAGCGAAGGCATCTTCCTCGACCCGGTCTATTCCGGCAAAGGCATGGCCGGCTTGGTCGACCTGGTGCGCAAGGGCGCGTTCAAGCCGGGCGAGACGGTGGTGTTCCTGCACACCGGCGGCGCGTCGGGGCTGTTCGGCTACATGGACGCGTTCAGCGACGCGGCCTGAACGCTGCCTCGCTACCCGGCCTTGGCGCTCCGAAGCTGCGCTTCGTCGAACACGCGCTCATGGCTGTCGAGCGCGTTCTTGGCCCGGTACTGGCAGCCTTGCGGGGTCTCCGGCAGCGTGCGAACGATGGTGTAGACGCCCGGCCGCACGTTGGCGTTCAGCCGATCCGGCAGCAACGTCACGCGGTCGCCCACGGCGAATTTATGGATGGGCATGATCGTCTCCAGATCGGACGGGCGGCGCTCTTGAAGCGCCGCCCGATTCCTCATGCCGCCTTGAGGTTGACGGCCGACACCTTGCCTTGCTTGCCCTGCTCCAGCTCGTAGCTGACCTGCTGGCCCTCGTTGAGGGTGCTGAGCCCGGCCCGCTCGACGGCGGAGATGTGCACGAACACATCCTTCGAGCCGTCGCTCGGCTGGATGAAGCCGAACCCCTTCTGCGGGTTGAACCACTTCACTGATCCTGTTGACATCACGCGTCTCCATAACTGGCTTGCGCCCCGCGGACGTGCGGGACGTTTCGACTTTCCAAGTGGGGGGACCGGCGCGACGGGTAGGACGAGCGGAATCTGACCCCGGCTGAAAAGTTCAGCCGTGCCGTGACGTTACACCGCACGTCGGTAAAATAACACCCATTTAATCTGATTGCCGCGGGGCGCGCCGCGAAAGGTCACATCGATATGATCTGCGTCACGCCAGTATGACTGGCCGTCCGCGATCGCAGCCCAGGCGCGGACGCCGTGGTGGGCCCGGTGGGACTCGAACCCACGACCACAAGATTAAAAGTCCCGTGCTCTACCAGCTGAGCTACAGGCCCTCCCACCAGCGAGAGTGGCGCGGACGCGCCGGCGTCAGGGAGGAATATAGGGCGTCCGGCGCGGGATGGGAACCGCGGCCAGGATGACCCGGCTACGCGCCGGCCGCGCCCACTTGCGCGCGGATGATCTTGTCCGGGTTCTGCACCGTCCCGCCGCCGCCGCTGCCGCGCTTGATGTTGTCGACGTGCTCCATGCCTGACACCACTTGGCCCCAGATGGTGTACTGGCCGTCGAGGTGCGGGGCCGGGGCGAACATGATGTAGAACTGGCTGTTGGCGCTGTTCGGGCTGGCGGTGCGCGCCGCCCCCACGGTGCCGCGCACGAACTTGGCCTGCTTGGTGAACTCGGCCGGCAGATCCGGCAGCTTGCTGCCGCCCGTCCCCGTGCCGGTGGGGTCGCCGCCCTGCGCCATGAACCCCTCGATCACCCGATGGAACACGGTGCCGTCGTAGAACCCCTCGCGCGCCAGCTGTTTGACCCGCTCGACGTGCTTGGGCGCCAGGTCCGGGCGGAGTTCGATCACCACCACCCCGTCCTTCAGTTCCATCCGCAAGGTGTTCTCGGTGTCGCCGGCGGGCGGCTGTGCGTCAGACATCGTATCTCCGATCGAAAGAAAGAAGGACAGCCCGCGCGTCGGGGCCTAGGGGCGGTTGCCCTTGGCCAGACGCACCCTCGCGCCCGGCCAAGGTTGGGTGATCGCATGAAAAAGGCTGGAGCGGCTTCAAGCTGGCGTGAGGCCGGCCTAGAGCGGTTTCAGTTTTGTCGGACGCACCTCGCCTCCGACAAAACTGAGTAACCGCGTGGAACAATGGCTAGGGTGGTTTCGTGTAACATGAAATCGCTCTAGCTGGCGTCGGCCGCGACCTGCAGCTTGGTGATCTTGTCCGGGTTTTGCACCTGGCCGTTCGACCCGCCGCCACGCTTGATCTTGTCCACGTATTCCATGCCGGACACCACCTGGCCCCAGATGGTGTACTTGTCGTCGAGCGACGGGGCCGGGCCGAACATGATGAAGAACTGGCTGTTGGCCGAATTGGGGTTCCCGCTGCGCGCGGCGCCGACGACGCCACGCAGGAAGTGGGCCTTGTTGGTGAACTCCGCCTTCAAGTCCGGCAACTTGCTGCCGCCCGTCCCCGTACCGGTCGGGTCGCCGCCCTGCGCCATGAAACCCTCGATCACCCGGTGGAACACGGTGCCGTCGTAGAACCCCTCGCGCGCCAATTGCTTGACCCGCGCGACGTGGTTCGGCGCGAGGTCCGGCCGCAGCCGGATCACCACCCGCCCGTCCTTCAGGTCCATGTAGAGCGTGTTTTCCGGGTCGAGGCCCAGCGACTGCGCCGTGGGCGGCGTTTGCGCCCGGGCCGCGCGCGGCCCGGCCCCGGCCGCCAGCGCGGCGAAGGCGAGCAGGTTTCGACGGTGCATAGAGGCCTCCATTACGGGGCGCGAACCCGCGCCAGCATGCGTTCCAACGTCAACGGCGGCACGAAGCTCGCCACGTCCCCGCCCAGCAGGGCGATCTCCTTGACCAGGCGAGACGCGATGAACTGGTGGTGCTCGCTGGCCATCAGGAACACCGTCTCGATCGCGCTGTCCAGGCGGTAGTTCATCCCCGCCATCTGGAACTCGTAGTCGAAGTCGGACACCGCCCGCAGCCCGCGCACGATCATGCCCGCCTCGACGCCGCGGGCGAACTCGACCAGGAGGCCCGAGAAGCTCCGCACTACGATCTCGGTCCCGGTCCGCGCCGCGATCGCCTCCGTCTCCGCCCGCACCAGCTCGACCCGCTCCTCCAGCGGGAACAGCGGCGCCTTGCCGACGTTCTCCGCCACCCCCACCACCAGCCGGTGCACCATCCGCGTCGCCCGGCTGATGATGTCGACGTGGCCGTTGGTCACCGGGTCGAACGTGCCCGGGTAGAGGCCGACGTGCCGGCGCGGCTCAGCCATCCGCCGGGCCGTCCCCCGCGGCGTCCCCCGCGGCGTCCCCTGCGACGCCCTCGATGCCCGCTTCGACTCCCTCCGGGCCGTCCTCGCCGTTCTCCGCCGTCTCGATCACCGGGAACACGCTGGTCACCCGCTCGCCGTCCGCCACCCGCAGCACCGTGACACCCTGGCTCGCCCGCCCGGTGACGCGCACCTGGTCGGCCGGCACCCGGATCAGTTGCCCGGCGCTGGTGACCAGCATGACCCCGTCGCCGGGCCGCACCGGGAAGCTCGCCACCACCGCGCCGCCGCGCCGCCCGCCACCCAGCGTGATGTTGGCGATGCCCTGGCCGCCCCGTCCCGTCACTCGGTAGTCATAGGCGGACGAGCGCTTGCCGAACCCCGCGTCGGTGACGGTCAGCAGGATCTGCTCCGCCGCCTCCATCTCCGCCATCCGCTCCGGGCTGAGCGCCAGGTCGGTGGCGTCGTCCGGCTCCGCCGACGCCTCCACCTCCTCGCCGGCCGAGCGCCGCCGCGCCGCCGCGCCCTTGAGGTAGGCTGCCCGCTCGTCGGATGTCGCCTCGACGTGGCCCAGCATCGACAGCCCGATCACCTCGTCCCCGGGCGCGAGCCGGATGCCGCGCACGCCGGAGCTGTCCCGTCCGCTGAACACCCGCAGGCTGTCGCCGCCGACCTGGAAGCGCAGGCAGCGCCCGAGCCGGGTCGCCAGGAACACGTCGTCGCCCTCGCGGCAGGTGGCGACGCCGATCAGCCGGTCGGCCTTCCCGTCGTGCTCGTCCAGCTTCATGGCGATGATCCCCGAGGCGCGGATGCGCCCGAAATCCGACAGCCGGTTGCGCCGCACCGTCCCGCTCGCCGTCGCGAACACCAGGTGCAGGTTCTCCCACAGCCCCTCGTCCTGCGGCAGCGGCAGCACCGCGGTGATGCCGTCCCCGCCCAGCTCCGGCAACAGGTTGACCAGCGCCCGGCCCTTCGCCGTCGGGCTGGCTTCCGGCAGCCGCCACACCTTCTCGCGGAACGCCTTGCCGCCGCTGCTGAAGAACAGCACCCACTGGTGGGTGTGGGCGTTGAAGCTGCGCGTCACGACGTCGTCGCCGCGCCGCCCGGCCGCGGTGCGCCCGCGCCCGCCGCGGTTCTGCTCGCGGAAGGTTTCGAGCGCGGTGCGCTTGATGAACCCGTCCCGCGTGATGGTCACCACCATCTGCCCCGGCTCGATCAGGCTCTCGTCGTCCTGCTCGGCCAGGCCGTCGACGATCGCCGTCATCCGCGGCGACGCGACCTCGCCCCGCGCCGCCAGCAGCTCGTCGCGCATCACTTCCAGCCGCCGCGGCCGGCTGCCCAGGATCAGCAGCAGCTCGCCGATCCTGGCGCCCACCTCGGCCAGCTCGGCCTGGATCTTGTCCCGCTCCAGCCCGGTCAGCCGCGCCAGCCGCAGCTCCAGGATGCCGCGGGCCTGCGCCTCGGTGAGCCGGACCCGGCCACCCACGATCTGGTTGCCGCTGTCGTCGATCAGGTCGAGCAGCGGCTGGATGTCCGTCGCCGGCCAGTCCCGCCCCATCAGCGCCGCCCGCGCCGTGGCGCTGTCGGGGCTGGCGCGGATCAGGTGGATCACCTCGTCGATGTTGGCCACCGCGATGGCCAGGCCGACCAGCAGGTGCGCCCGCTCCCGCGCCCGGTTCAGCTCGAACCGGCTGCGGCGCAGGATCACGTCCTCCCGGAAGCGCAGGAACACGCTGAGCGCGTCCTTCAGCCCCATCAGGCGGGGCCGGCCGCCGTCCAGCGCCAGGAAGTTGACCCCGAAGCTCGATTGCAGCGCGGTGAAGCGGTACAGATGGTTCAGCACCACCTCGGGCGTCGCCTCGCGCTTGAGCTCGATCACGATCCGCATCCCGGAGCGGTCGCTCTCGTCGCGCAGGTCGCTGATGCCCTCCACCTGCTTGGCGCGCACCAGCTCGGCGATCTTCTCGAGCAGCGTCGCCTTGTTCACCTGATACGGGATCTCGGTGATCGCGATCGCGGTGCGTCCGCCGCGCATCTCCTCGAACCCGGCCTTGGCGCGCACCACCAGGCTGCCGCGCCCGGTCTCGAACGCCTGGCGGATGCCGGCCCGGCCCAGGATCATGCCCCCGGTCGGGAAGTCGGGGCCGGGCACGATCCGCATCAGGTCCTCGAGCTCGGCCTCGGGATGGGCGATCAAGTGCAGGGCGGCGTCGATCACCTCCGTCGGGTTGTGCGGCGGGATGTTGGTCGCCATGCCGACCGCGATGCCGTTGGCGCCGTTGACCAGCAGGTTCGGGTAGCGCGCCGGCAGCACCTTCGGCTCCTCGGAGCTCTCGTCGTAGTTAGGGCCGAAGTCGACCGTGTCCTCGTCGATGTCCTCCAGCAGCAGCGCCGCCGAGCGGGCCAGCCGCACCTCGGTGTAGCGCATCGCCGCCGGCGGGTCGCCGTCCACCGAGCCGAAGTTGCCCTGCCCGTCCACCAGCGGCACCCGCATGCTGAACGGCTGCGCCATCCGCACCATCGCGTCGTAGATCGCCGCGTCCCCGTGCGGGTGGTACTTGCCCATCACCTCGCCGACCACGCGCGCCGACTTGCGGTAGGGCTTGTCCGCGGTGTAGCCGCCCTCGTTCATCGCGAACAGGATGCGCCGATGCACCGGCTTCAGCCCGTCGCGCGCGTCCGGCAGCGCCCGGCTGACGATGACCGACATGGCGTAGTCGAGATACGAGCGCCGCATCTCCTCTTCGAGCATCACCGGCGGCGATGCGGGGGCGGGCGTGTCGGGGGTCTCGCTCAATTCAGGGGTCCGATGGGTTGAGGCCGCTCGCGCGGTGCGTGGCCCGGCGCTCGCCAGGGTGACGGATCATGGCAGTGAATGGCTCGGCCGCCGCGCATACCATACGTCCGGCAACTGATCCATCACTGCCTGTGATAGCGAAACGTCTGGGTTGGGTGTGATCGTCAGTTGTGATGAATGGGTCCACGCCGTCGATGCCGCCGCGCCCGCGCCTCCGCTGGCCTCGTCATGCTGATCGGCCGACCAGCAATGCGCGCGTCGCATGCCAGACGTGGCGGAACCTGCGTCTCCGGTGCTTGTCATTCCATATGGGCGCGATCTTTCTCAAAACCAGCGCGCGGCCGCGGATGGGTGAGGAGGGATTTCGCCCCGATCGGACAAACGAAGCCCGAACGCGGGCGAGATGGCGGGTCTTGGCCGGCACGCCCTCTCAGTGAGGCGTTGCCCTATAGGGCTGGGCCAGCGGGACAAGATCGCCGAAGTGGCGGCGGCCACTCCGGAGGCAGCGCACCGCGGCGCGACGCATCGGGGCGCGCGGTCGATGGCCAAGGCATGGAGCGGGACTTTCAACCGGCCGGGCGCTTCTTCGGCTTGCGGAGCGATCAGCAGATCAGGCGTGGCGCACATCGTCTCACCACGCAACTCGACTCCGCCATCACCGACGACATCCAAGCCCGCACTGCCGAAACCGAGCCGTTCCGACGGACCAAAACCGCCAACCACACCCTCGTCTGCGTTGTCCGCTCCGCCGCCGCGCTTCTGAGGCTCGGTCCCGACGCGCGTAGAGACCTCTGGGACAGGTCGCTGAAATCGCCCCATCGCCACGGCGGCGGCGCTGGCTGGCAGGGTCGGGGCGCGCTTCATCGCGGCCTTACTTGGCCTTGCCCATGCCCGGCATCGCGCCCTGCCCGGCCTTGCCAGGTCCGGACGCGCCGATCGGCTCGACATGCGCTTCGACGACGAGCGGCGGCGCGCGCTCGAAGGTGAGGCGCACCGGCACCGTCTGCCCCACCTTCAGCGGCGCTTTGAGCCTTTCGAGCATGAGGTGATAGCCGCCCGGCCGGAGCGTGACCGCCTGGCCGGCCGGCAGCGCGAGGCCGCCCTCGACCTCGCGCATCCGCATGACGTTGCCGTCCATGCGCATCTCATGCACCCCGGTCTGGCCCGCCGCCGAGGATGATGCGCCGGTCAGCTTGTCGTCAGCCGGGCTGGTCAGGGTCAGGTAGACCGCGCCCGCGGGCGCGCCGGGCGGGGTCGCGCGCGCCCAGACGTCTTGCGCCGTCACGGGCGCGGGCTGGGCCAAGGCGGGCGCGGCGGCCAGCGTGGCGAGCGCGAGGGCGAAGAGGGTCATGCGTCGGGTCATGGCGAAGGCTCCGTATGGGTGTGCAGGATGGAGGCGCAACATCCTACGGCCGTCGCGCGCCAGTCCACTGTGCAAGCGCCGGGCGGCAGCGCGTGGGGCAGGCGCGCGACCCGCGTCCTGGCGGCGGCCGCCGGGTCTGTTGCTGGCTCGGCGGCCTCGACCGGCTCGCCGCCGGAGCCGGTCATCGTGACGTGGCGGAAGCGCGGCCCGGCCGTGCGCAGGTGGGCGTGCGCGAACGCGGGGCCACGCAGGGCAAAGGAGAAGGCCGGCGACCAGAATGAATGCGCGCGGGGGCGCGCGGGTGCGGATCGTCATTGATTGCTTCATGAGGTGCTCCGTCGGTCGTGGATCGAGGGCCGGCGCGGGGCGCGGCGGGATCAGGCCGGAGCGGGCGGTCCTCTGGGCTGCGCGGCGAGGCGATGCCCGGTCGCGACAGGCCCCGCGCGGACCGGCGGCAGCGCCGCGGCGAGCTGGCTCACGCGCGGGGCCGCAACCAGGGCCGCCGCCGGGATGGGCGCGAGCAGCGCCGGGGCCGAGCGGAGCGGGCACAGGGCGCGATCGATCGGATGATGAGCCGGCGCGTGATCCGGCGGTGGCGCGCCACCGCCCGCGTGACAGATCACGCCCATGTCGGCGAGGAAGCCCACGGCCGCGGCATTCGGCGTGGGCAGCAACGCGGCGAGCAGATGCCAGAGCATCGCGAGCACCGTGAGCGCCTGACTGAAGCGGCCAACGCCGCTCGTCGCGCCGGAACGCGCCGTCCTGCCAACCGAGCACGGCATCGGCGGCGCGCGGCTCATGGGTGAAGCTGCCAAAATAAGGGGACACGACGGCATTCCAGCAGAACGGCCAGCGCCCGGCTAGGCGTTTGGCCTCGGCGAGCCATGACTCTGCTTTGACCCGGAAGGGAGAGGAAGCGCCGTGGCAGGCGGTCGCCACGGCTCAGCTTGAAGGAACGCCGGCACGGAAGCGGGCGTGACATTTGGCCGATCGGCCCCTTGTCTAAGGTCTCGCCGCACGTGGAAAACCGCCGATGCCTGAGTCGTCCCTTTCAACACCCCCGTTGTCGCTCGCTGCACTGGCCCGGCCGGTCAAGGGCGCGATCGCGGCCGAGGTGGTGGCGCTGTTCAACGACCGGGCACGGGGCGAGCGGCCGGTGCCGCGTCGGACCGACGGGCTGTTCGGTCCGCGGGCGGTGGCGTGGCGCGTGCACGGGGACGTCGGCTCGATGATGGTGGGCGGGATCGCCGGGCTGTTGCTGCAGATGCTGCACCCTGCGGTGCTGGCGGGGGTGTGGGACCATTCCAACTTCCGCGCCGACATGCACGGCCGGCTGCGGCGGACGGCGCGCTTCATCGCCCTGACCACCTACGGCGGGGCGGCCGAGGCGGAGGCGGCGATGGCGCGGGTGCGCCGCATTCACGGCCAGGTGCGCGGCACGCTGCCGGACGGCGCGCCCTACTGCGCCAACGACCCGTCGCTGCTGGCCTGGGTGCACCTGACCGAGACCAGCAGCTTCCTCAACGCCTGGGTGCGCTACGCCGAGCCGGGCATGTCGGCGGGCGACAAGGACCGCTACTTCGCCGAGATGGCGCGGGTGGGCGAGGCGCTGGGGGCGGACCCGGTGCCGCGCAGCCAGTCGGAGGCGCGCAAGCTGTTCCACGCCATGCAACCCCGGATGCGCAGCGACGCGCGGACGCGCGAGGTGGCCCGGCTGGTGCTGACGCAGCGGCCGCCCAAGCCGGCGACGGAACCGTTGCAGGCGCTGACGGTGCAGGCGGGGATCGACCTGCTGCCGGCCTGGGCGCGGCAGATGCACGGGCTGCGGACGCCGACGCTGAGCCGGCCCTTGGTGCGGGCGGGCACGCTGGGGATCGCGCGGACGCTGCGGTGGGCGTTCGCCTCGTAGAGCGGGAGGTCAGGGGCTGGGCAAAGAGGCTGGGCGGCGGAAACAACCCCGCCTCGCCCGACATGGTGGCCCTGGCACGAAGCTTGCAGCGACGCAGCTTGCAGTGGCGCAGCTTGCAATAGGTGATTGCGCTGGGTGGCGGTGATGCCTCTTCGCCAGATCGCGGAGATCGGGCCGCGCCGCCGCATACGAAACAGTGCTCGCTCGGCCCGGCCCCGGGCAGCCCTGGTCGATGGGGCGCCCTGCCGCGACGACCCTCTGCCATCCTGGCGGCGCGGCCCGCCTTCGGCCTGCTGGGCGAGCGGCCGCGGGACGCTTGGACCAGAAGCTGCGATGATGGGCGCCGTCGTCCGCCAACACCCTGATCCGCCCGAGGAGACATCCTATGGCCTCAACGTTCTCCCTCGCCGTTCACGGCGGGGCCGGCACCCTCCGCGCCGAGGCGATGACGCCGAGGACGGAGGCCGCCTACCGCAACGGGCTGCGGGCGGCGCTGCTGGCGGGCCACGCCGCCTTGGCGCGGGGCGGGGCGGCGCTGGAGGCGGTGACGGCGGCGGTGATGGCGCTGGAGGACGATCCGCTGTTCAACGCCGGCCGCGGGGCCGTGCTCACCAGCGACGGACGGCATGAGATGGACGCGGCGGTGATGGACGGCCGCACCCGCGCCGCCGGGGCCGTGGCCGGCATTTGCGGCCCGCGCAACCCGGTGCTGGCCGCCCGCGCGGTGATGGAGCGCAGCGAGCACGTCATGCTGGTCGGTGAGGGCGCGGCGGCGTTCTGCCGCGCGCAAGGGCTGGCGTTCGAGGACCCTGAGTACTTCCACACCGCCCGGCGCCAGGACGCGCTGCGGCGGGAGCTGGGGCGTCGGCGCGGGGACGCCAGCGGGCCGGTCGACGCCTCCGTGCGGCACGGCACCGTGGGCGCGGTGGCGCGGGACGCGGCGGGCAACCTCGCCGCCGCCACCTCCACCGGCGGCATGACGGCGAAGCTGCCGGGGCGGGTGGGCGACAGCCCGGTGTTCGGGGCCGGGACCTGGGCGGAGGGCTGTTGCGCGGTGTCCGCCACCGGGCACGGCGAAACCTTCATCCGCTTCGCCGCCGCGCACGAGGTCGCGGCGCGGATGCGGCTGGCCGGGCAGGCGCTGGAGCGGGCCGCGGGGGAGGTGGTGGCGGAGCTGGGCCGCGCCGGCGGCGACGGCGGGCTGATCGCGGTGGACGCGGCGGGGACCGTGGCGATGCCGTTCAACTCCGAGGGCATGTACCGCGGCATGATCGGCGCCGACGGCGAGGCCCGCATCGCCATCTACCGCGAGGCCGCGACCGGCTGAGCGCGGCGGGCTTGGGCGGGGGGCTTAGAGCGCGCCGTCGTTGCTGGACGCTTCGCCCGCCGGTGACGCGGCCGGGACCTGTCGCGCGGCGCGGCGCGGCACGGCGGGGCGCGCCACCGATCCGGCCGCCGCCTGACCGCTCGGCCAGGTGGCGCGGCGCGTGAGCCGAACAGCCCGCACCACTTCAGGCGTTGAAGGTGACGTGGTGACGGCCGAGCGAGCGCCAGATCGTGCTCGGCGCGGGGCAACTCGCGGCAAGGCTGCGTGCTCCACGAATCCATCCCCAACATGCCCGGGCGCAGGATCGCGCCGCTCGTCGAGCGGTTCGCCCAGGCCGCGCCAGGGGCCACCGAGTCCAGCGGCTTGTTCGCGGCCGTCGAAATGCCAGCCCTTTCACTGAGATGCAGAACACGCTAAAATAGTGAAGTTGAGAAAGGCCAAGCGTATCACTTCCATAGCGACTTGGGGAAGCAGTGCTGCTTCTGGCCGACCGGTGCTTCACCTAGATTCGGAAATGGACCTCATCGTTTCGACGTCATCTTGTCGGCTCGCAACACTCATCGGCCTCGCGCAACCGATGCTGATCGCCCGCCCTCTCACATCGTCGCCCCCTCTCACATCGTCGCCCTGAGCGAGCTTCCTTCATGTCGCAGCATCCCGGTCGTCAGCAGATCACGATCGAGCAGATCCTCCGCCGGCCAGTCCACGCCGCTGACGTCCCGCGCACGTTTCGCATGCTGGCGCCGGAGCTGCCCCGGCCGCTCAGGTCGGCGCTGCTGCTCCTGCTCCTGCCAGCGGTCGAAGTGGCGTGCCAACTCGTCGTCGCCATCGCCGGCAAGCTTGCCTTGGACGGCGTGACGGCGGCGACGCCCCGCATCGATGTTCGGCCTCTGCTCGTGGCGGCCGCCGGCGTTTGCGCGTTCTTCGTCGTCGCTCGCGTGCGCCTGGTCACGCAGGAGACGGTGGCGCTGGCGTGGCGCCGGCGCTGCGTCGAGCGGCTGAGCCGGAGCATCGCGGCCGGGTCGCTGGAAGACCTCGCCGCGGTGCCGATGGCGGAGCTGCGTGAGATCGTGATGACCGATGCGCCGTTCGCGACGCGCTTCTTCGTGGATCTCGCCGGGCAAAGCGTGGTGCTGGCATTCTGGATGTGCGCGGCGGTGCTGGTGTTCGGCTACCTGTCAGCGCCCTTGCTCGCGCTGCTGGGGGTGCTGCTGGCGTTGTTCGGTGGCGCCCTCGGCCTCGGGCTGCTGCGGCACTTGCGGCTGACAGGGGAGCGCTTTCGCCGGCTCGCGGCACTCAGCGAGCGGGCACGGGACGTGGCGGAGGTCGAGCGGGTGATGCTGGCCCGGCAGTTCGGCCTGGGCGACCGGTTCGTGCGGCTGATGATGAAGGCGCACGACGGCTACGGCGAGGCGCTGCAGCGCCAGGCGGCGCTGGCGGCGACGGTGCGGGCGTCGCTGCTGGCGTTGAACGCGCTGGCCTTCCTCGGCGTGGTGGCGGTCGGCGGAGCGCTGGTCGCCCGCTCGGGATTGGACGCGGCGGCGCTGGCGCCGGTGCTGTTCGTCATCGGACAGATGCTGGCCGCTTTGGCGCAGTTGGGCGACCTGGCCGGGCGGAGCGCCGAGGCGGCGGCGGCGGGCAAGCGGATCGGGGCATACTGGTCCGCGCCGGACGCGAGGGCGGAGGCGATCCCGCGCCTCGCGGGCGGGCGGCTCGCGCGGCTGGAGACCCGCGATCTTTGGTTCGCCTACGGGGAGGGCGCGCCGGTGTTGCGCGGCGTCAACGTCGCGCTGGAGCGGGGCAAGATGGTGGCGCTGACTGCCGCCACCGGCTCGGGCAAAAGCACGTTGGCGCTGCTGCTCGCCGGGCTGCTCGAGCCGACGGAGGGGATGGTCGCGGTGAACGGGGACTCGGGCTGGCCGGTGCGGGATCTACCGCCGGGGAAGGTCCTGTACGTCGGGCCACGCCCGGTGCTGCTGGCGGGCAGCGTGCGGGACAACCTCTTCGGGGGGAACGCGGACTCGCCGCTCGTGCAGCCGATCTGGGCCGAACTGCTGCGGGGCGGGCAGTTCGACCTCGACGACGAGGGGGCGGTGACGCCGGGGGGAACCGGGCTTTCGTCCGGCCAAGGACAATTGGTGCAGCTGGCGCGCGCAGTCCTGAAGCAGCCGGACGTGATCATCCTGGACGAAGCGACCGGATCACTTGACATGGCGACGGAACAGAAGATTCAGTCTCATCTGCTGGATTGGTGCCGGGATCGGATATGTTTCGTGATCTCGCACCGCCCCTGCCCCTGGCTGTCGGCCGCCGACGCCCACATCAGTTGGTGAGGCGATGCGCGTCCTTCACGTGGTGAACTACGCCTGGCCGCTCATTGATGGTTACACCGTCAGGTCCATGGGCTTGGTCACGGCGCAGCGCCGGCGCCTGGGACTTGAGGCGCTCGTCGTGCCCTCGCCGTTCACGCCGCTGACGCGAGCGCGGGACACGGCGTTCCAGACGGCGGACTGGGGGCCGCAGCAGCTCGCGCTCGGCGATGGGGCGAACCCTCGTTCCTGGGAGCGGCCCGGCATCGGCCTCAGCCCGGTCAGCAGCGCGTTTTTTCATCAGGCGCTGCACCGGGTCGTGACGACGGTGCGGCCCGACGTGATCCACGCCCATCACCCGCATTACGTGGCCAGGACCGCGTTGCGGGTGGCGCGGGAGCGCGGCCTGCCGGGCGTCTACGAGTTGCGCTGCATCAACGGCGATTACGACCTGGACCGGCAAGACCCGTATGCCTGGCCTTACTTCCGGCTCCGCGGGCATTGGCAGAACGCCTTCGAGTACGCGTTATGCCGGAAAGCCTCGGCGGTGGTGACGATCAGCGGTGGGCTGGCGCGGCGGATCGCCCGGCAAGGCGTGCCGGAGGCTCGCATCCACGTGGTGCGCAACAGCGTCAACACCGACCTGTTCCGCCCAGCCCAGGATGGGGAGGCGCGTCGCGGGGAGGCGCAGGACGGGGAGACGCGTCACGGGGAGGCGCGTGACGGGGCGGTGCTGCGGGTGGGCTACGCGACGACGTTCGAGGCGATGGAAAACCTGGACGGCGCGGTGCGGGCGGCGGCGATCGCCGCGCCGGAGCTGGCGCGGTGCGGGCGGCGGCTGGAGATGGTGCTGGCCGGCACGGGGCGGGACTGGGAGCGGATCAACGCCTTGGTCGAGCAGCTCGGGCTGCGCGGCACGGTGCAGTTGCCGGGGTTCGTGCCCTACAGCCAGATGCCCGGCTTCTACCGCTCGCTCGATCTCTTCCTGGTGCCGCGGCGGGCGGCGGCGGTGGCGCAGGACACGACGCCGCTGAAGCCGTTGGAGGCGCTGTCCTGCCGGGTGCCGGTCCTGGCCTCCGACCTGCCGGCGATGCGGGAGCTGCTGGGCGGGCGCTCGGACGTCCACTTCGTCGAGCCGACGAGCGAGGCCATCGCCGCGGGGATGCTGGCGTTCGCGGAGACGCCTTGGAGCGGTGACGCGCGAGGCATCGGGGAGCGGAGCTGGGAGAGCGAGATCGGGCGCTACCTCCAAGTCTATGAGGCAGCGATCGCCGCCGGGCCGCCGGGGCGTTCGCGGCCAGGGGCGGGCGTGCCCCGGGCCGTCGCATGAGCGAGGCGTTGTTCCGGGACGGGTCGGCGCCGGAGTTGCCGTTGTTCGACGTGCACGTGAACCTGCTCCCGCCCGGGGCGCCAGCGCCGACCGGGTTCTACGCCGCGCTGACGCCGGCGCAGGCCGAGGGGTTCGGGTTGGCCGGCGCTTGCGTAAGCCCGCCGGCGCTCGATGACCTGATGGACGGCAACCGCCGGCTGCTCGGTTGGACGACGGCGCATCCAGGCCGCTGGCGGCCGCTGGCCCGGCTGGGCGGCCGGCGCGGCCCGCGCCCCGTCACCGGCCGATGGCAGGTGCGTGCCGCCTTGCGAGGCGCGGTGCGGCCGCGGGAGGCGATGCCGCCGCTCGACGGTTTCGCGGGCGTGAAGCTGATGCCGCCGGTCTCGGGCGTGCCGGACATCGAGGTGCTGGAGGAGATCGGGCGACGCCGGCTGCCGGTGCTGGTGCATGCCGGGGCGCTGTGCCCGCCGGCGTGGATCGCGCGGCGGCTGCTGCCGCGCCTGCGCGGGCCGGTCATCCTGGCCCATCTCGGCAGTTGGCCTTGCGCGGCGGAAGCCCTGCGGGACGCGGTCGAGCTGGCCGCGCGGGATGAGCGGGTGCACCTGGAGACCAGCGGGGCCAGCATCGGCAACTTCATCGCCTACGCGGCCGGGCGCGTGCCGGGCAAGGTGGTGTTCGGCAGCAACGCGCCGATGTGTCCGCCCGCGGTGCAATGGGCGCACGTCGCGGCGGCGGTGCGGGACGACCGCACGTTGGAACGGATCGCGTCCGGGACGGCGCGGGAGCTGTTCGGCTAGATGGCCGCCCGGCTGTTCGATTGTCACGCGCATGTCGGCGCGAGCGACACCGGCGAGCTCTACTACGGGCACCTGACCGGGGCGGAGTATCTGCGGCTGATGCGGCAGGCGGGCGTCGAGCGGGCGATCGTGTTCCCGCCGTTGCAGGCCAACGGCTACGCGGCGGCGAACCAGGGCCTGCTCGCGTGGTGCGCCACGACGGGGGGCCAGGTGCGTCCGCTCGCCCGGGTCGGCGGGCGGCATATCGGGCTGACCGAGCCGCAAGCCTGGCTGCTGCGCCGCAAGCTGCGGCGGATGGTGGGCGCGCGGCCGGATGACCTGGCGCTCGATGACCTGCCACGCTACGCCGGCATCAAGCTCCTGCCGCACCTGGATGGCGTGCCTGGCCCCGACGTGTTCGCCCGCGTGGCCGAACTCGGGCTGCCGGTGCTGACTCATGCCGGGCACTACGTTCCGGCCGGCTGGATCGAACGGGCGATCTTGCCTCAGGTGCGCACGAAACTGGTGCTGGCGCACCTGGGCGCTTTCCCGGACCGGCAGGCCGAGCTCGAGGCCGCGGTCGCGCTCGCGGCGCGGGACGATCGGGTTTACCTCGATACGAGCGGCATATGGATCGCTGATTTCCTCGCCTACGCGGTGGAGCGGGTGCCGGGGAAGCTGCTGTTCGGATCGGATTGCCCGCTCACGCCGCCCGCGGTCGCCTGGCAACTGCTGGCGAGCGTGGTGCGCGATCCGGGCCTGCGGGCGCGGATCGGGCATGAAGCGGCGCAGGAGGTGTTTGGATGAGCATAGCGGAGGCCGTGCTGCGCCACGGCGGAACGGCGCTGACGCGAACGCTGACGGCCCGCAAGCTGTGGGGGGCCGTTCCGGGCCGCCGCGGCTTCCGGCTGCCGGACGGGCCACCGGTGCTGGCGCTCAGCTTCGACCTCGATTACCAGGCCGACACCGACGCCTTGCCGCCGCTCCTCGACATGATGGGCGAGCTGGGCGTCGCCGTGACGCTGTTCTGCATCGGCAAGCTGGTGGAGGCGGACCCGGCGCCCTACGCCGCCGCCGCCGGGCGGGGCCACGAGATCGCCAACCACACCTGGTCGCACCCCGACAATCCGGTGCTGAACCCAGCCAACGAGTTCTGGCACCTCACGACCGAGGAGATGGCCGACGAGATCAGGCGCTGCCAGGCGGTGCTGCAGCACCACGCCGGTGCCCGGCCGCGCGGGTTCCGCACGCCCCATTTCAAGGACGCGCCGCGCATGATGCAGGCGCTCTCCGAGGTGCCGGAGATCAGCTACGTCAGCACCGCGCTCGCGAGCCGCTGCCCGCGCCCTGTGCCTTACTTCCCCACGCGCGCGCTGCCGTTGGGCGAGCTGAGCCTGCATCTCCCGGCCAGCGCGGGCCACGGGTGGCCGCAGTTGATGATCCCGCTCACGCCTTGCCCGGGCCTGCGCTGGTCGCCGTTCTGCTCCTACAGCTCCATCCGCCGTCCGAGCGACCGGGGCCGCGGAGCCGGGCTGCATACCGTGCCGGAGTGGGAGCGGCTCTGGAGCGCGATGCTGCGCCAGGCGTGGCCGCTGCGCTTCGCCTCGGTGTACTTCGACCCGCTCGACGTCATGCGCGACGACGAGACGCGAGGGGCGTTTCGCCGCATGCTGGTCGGCGCGCTGGAGCAGGGCTGGGACGTGACGACCCTGGCCGAGGTGGAGCGGCGGTGGCGAGCGGTGGTGGACGTTGCCTGAACCCGCGCCGCCCCGCGTCCTGCACGTGGTCGAGAGCTGGCGGCCGGTCATCTCGGGCTACACCAGCCGGTCGTGGCGCATCGTCGAGCGCCAGCAGCGGCTCGGCATCGCCCGTCCGCAGGTCCTGGTGACCAGCCGGCAAGGGGTTTACGGCGTCTCGGCGGTGGACGCGCCGCCCGGCGTGCCCGTCTCGCTCATGCCGCCGACCCCGCGGGAGCGGCTGACGCGCAAGCTGCGGCGCTTCGACCTTGACGGGGCGGCGCTCGCCGACGCGATCGCCGAGCAGGCGCGCGGCTGCGACCTGGTGCACGCGCATTGGTCGAGCGGCGTCGGCCGGGCCGCGGCGGAGGGAGCCAGGCGCGCCGGCCGGCCGCTGGTGGCCGAGGTGCGCTTCGACCTCGCCGGCGCCGTGACGACGGAGAGCCTGCGCGGGCGCGCGTCGTGGCTGGAACCGGCGCTGCGGCGGCGCTTCGAGGGTCACCTCACGGGCGCGCGGGCCGTGGTGGCGGCGAGCCATGCCCTGGCGGCCCTGCTGGAGCGCGACTGCCGCGTGCCGGGTGCCCGGCTCAGCGTGGTCCCCAACGGGATCGACCTCGCCCCGCCCGACGCCGCCAGCGACGGCGACGCGATCAGGGCCCGCCTCGGCCTGAATGGCGCGACGGTGATCGGCACGACCAGCAACATGCTGCGCTACGAGAACCTGGGCGCGATCATCGAAGCGTCCGTAGGGCTCGCTCACGGTCACGCGCTGTTCGTCGGCGACGGGCCGGCGCGGGGCGAGCTGGAGCAGGCCGCGCGAGGCGGAGCCGTGCCGGCCAGCTTCACCGGCCGCGTGCCGCCGCAGGACGTGCCAGGGCACCTCGCGGCCATGGACGTGTTCGCGGTGCCGCGCCGGGACGCGACGATCACCCGGTTCGCGAGCCCGCTCAAAGTGGTGGAGGCCATGGCGATGGGCCGGGCCATCGTGGCCACGGCGCTCGGCGACGTGCCGGCCCTGCTGGCGGAGGGCCGGGGCGTGCTCGTGCCGCCCGGCGACCCTGCCGCGTTCTCGGCCGCGGTGCGCGCGCTCGCGCGCGATCCGGCGCGGCGCGAACGCATCGGCGCCCGCGCCCGCGCTTACGCCGAACGTGAGCTGAGCTGGGACAACGCGGTCAGCCGTTACGCGCCGATCTACGGCGGGCTGGCATGACCGGGGAGCCGGCATGGACGGTGATCGTGCCCACCTTCGGCCGCCCCGAGCCGTTGCGCGGCACGGTGGCGGCCCTGACGCGGCTGCGGCCGCCGCCAGGGGGGTTCGAGGTCATCGTCGTCGATGACGGCAGCCCGGCCGCTCTCGGCTCCGTCGGCCCCGGGGTGCGGCTGCACCGGCAGGCGAACGCCGGGCCGGCGGCGGCGCGCAACGCGGGCGCGCGGCTCGCGCGGGGGCGGCGGCTCGCGTTCACGGACGACGACTGCCAGCCGCGGCCTGATTGGCTGGCGTGCCTGGATGCGGCGCTCAACCGCGCGGCCGCGAACGCGATGGCTGGCGGCGCGACGGTGAACGCGCTGAGGCGCAACATGTACTCGGCGGCGAGCCAGGACGTTGTCGACCACCTCTACGACACCGAGAACCGCCAAGCCGGAAGCGCCGGCTTCCTCGCGTCCAACAACCTCGCGATGCCGCGCGACCGCTTCCTCGATCTCGGCGGCTTCGATCAGCAGTACCGCCTGGCGGCAGGCGAGGACCGCGCCTTCTGCGACGCGTGGCGCGGCCGGGGCTGGCCGATCGTCTCGGCGCCCGAGGCCGTGGTCGAGCATCGGCATCGGCTGACGCTGCGCTCGTTCTGGCGTCAGCACATGAACTACGGGCGCGGCTCGCGCCAGTTCCACGCGCTGCCCGCAGCGGGAGCGGAGCGGCGGGCGGCCTTGAAGACGCCGGGCTACTACGCCGCGCTGCTCTCGCGACCGATGCGGGACGGGGCGCCGCCGCGAGAGGCGCTGGCGCGCTCGGGGCTGCTGCTGGTGGCGCAAGTGGCGACCACGGCCGGTTACTTGATCGAGCGCGGCGCGCCGAGGCGTGCCGCGCGCACCCGGTCGCAGGCGGGTTCCTCTTGACGCGGCCGCGCCGTGTCATGCTCGTGTTCGGCACCCGGCCGGAGGCGATCAAGATGGCCCCCCTGGTCAGACGCCTGGCGGACGCGCCAGGGCTGGTCCCGATCGTCTGCGTCACGGCGCAGCACCGGCAGATGCTGGACCAGGTGCTGGAGCTGTTCGGCATCCGCCCCGAGTTCGATCTCGACATCATGCGCGGCGCGCAAGGGCTGACCTACGTGACCGCGGCGGTGCTGGGGCGGTTGCCCGAGGTGTTCGCCGCGGCCAGGCCGGACCGCCTGCTCGTTCAGGGCGACACGACCACCACGTTCTCCGCAGCCCTGGCCGCCGCCTACGCGAGAATACCAGTCGGCCATGTCGAGGCCGGGCTGCGCACCGGCAACCCGCTCTCGCCCTGGCCGGAGGAGACCAACCGCAAGCTCACCACCGCCATCGCCGACCTGCACTTCGCGCCGACCACGACCTCGCGCGCCAACCTGCTGCGCGAAGGCATCGACCCGGCCCGCGTGCGCGTGACCGGCAACACCGGCATCGACGCGCTGCTGGACGCGGTCGCCATCCTCGGGGCCGACCCGGCCCGCGCCGCCCGCCTCGACGCCGCCCTGCCCGGGCTCGGCGCCGGGCGGCGCATCGTTCTCGTCACCGGGCACCGGCGGGAGAACTTCGATGGCGGCCTGGAGCGCGTCGCCCGCGGCGTGCGCCGCCTGGCTGACCGCGGCGACATCGAGGTCGTCTATCCCGTCCACCTCAACCCGGCCGTGCAGGCGGCGGCGAACGCCGTGCTCGGCGACCATCCGCGCATCCACCTCATCCCGCCACTCGACTACCTCCCGTTCGTCAACCTGATGCGCCGCGCCCACCTCATCATCACCGACAGCGGCGGGGTGCAGGAGGAGGCGCCGTCGCTCGGCAAGCCCGTGCTCGTCACCCGTGACACGACCGAGCGCCCGGAAGCCGTCGAGGCCGGCACGGTCGAGTTGGTCGGCGCCAGCACGGAGCGGCTGATGGAACGCGCCACCCGCCTGCTCGACGACCCGGCGGCTCACGCCGCCATGAGCCTGGCCCACAATCCCTACGGTGACGGCCAAGCGGCCGCGCGCATCATCGAGGCGCTGCGCGATGCATAGCTTCAATCGCATCTGCGTGCTCGGCCTGGGCTACATCGGCCTGCCGACGGCGTCCGTGTTCGCGGAGAACGGGATCGACGTGCTGGGCGTCGACACGAACCCGGCGGTGGTGGCTAGCATCAACGCCGGGCGGCCGCATTTCGGGGAGCCTAACCTCGACGCCCTGGTGCGCCGCGTGGTGGAGGGCGGCAAGCTGCGCGCCACCGCCGAACCCGAGGCGGCGGACGCGATCATCATCGCGGTGCCGACGCCGCTGCGCGGCCACGGAGAGGCGGCGACTCCCGACCTCTCCTACGTCGAGGCCGCCGCCCGCGCCGTGGCGCCCGTGCTGTCGGCCGGCGCGCTCATCATCGTCGAGAGCACGATCCCGGTCGGCGCCACGGAGCGGGTCGCGGCCATCCTGGGGGAGATGCGGCCCGATCTCAGTTTCCCTCACCAGGTTGGCGAGCTGGCCCAGGTGCAGGTCGCGCACTGCCCGGAGCGGGTGTTGCCGGGCCGCATCCTGCACGAAGTGGTGCACAACCCGAGGGTGATCGGCGGCATGACCCGCAAGTGCGCGCAACGGGCAGCGAGCCTTTACCGCATCGTCGTGAAGGGCGAATGCCGCGTCACCACCGCGCGCACGGCCGAGCTCGCGAAACTGACCGAGAACGCCTACCGCGACGTCAACATCGCCTTCGCCAACGAGCTTTCATATATCTGCGACAAGCTGCGCATCAACGTTTGGGAGCTGATCCAGCTCGCCAACCTGCACCCGCGGGTCAACATCCTGCGCCCCGGCCCCGGCGTCGGCGGGCACTGCATCGCGGTCGACCCGTGGTTCATCGTCGCCACCAACCCGGGCGAGGCGCGGCTGATCCGCCAGGCGCGGCTGATCAACGACGCCAAGCCCGGCTTCGTCGTCGCCAAGGTGCGGGAGCGGGCGTCGCAATTGAAGCACGCGGTGATCGCCTGCCTCGGCCTGTCCTACAAAAGCGACGTTGACGACCTGCGCGAGAGCCCGGCGGTCGAGATCGTCCGCCGCCTCGCCGAAGAGCAAGCCGGGGAGATCATGGTGGTGGAGCCGCATATCTCCACCCTGCCGAGCGAACTGGCGAGCCTCGGGCTCGAGCTATGGGACTTCGACCGGGCGCTCGAGCGGGCCAACCTGGTGCTGCTGCTGGTCGATCACATGAGCTTCCTCCAGGTTGATCGCGATACGCTCAAGGACAAGTTCGTGATCGACACGCGTGGCGCTTGGTGAGGCCAGGCACGGAGGCGAGCGCGCGCCCGGGCTGGACCGGCTTCAGGGCGGTTCTGTCGATGACGCTGTTCGGGTGGGCGGCGCTCGCCTTGCCGGTGGTCGCATTTCGCTACTTCCCGACCCAGGACGGGCCGGCGCATCTCAACACCGGGCTGCTGCTGAGCGCATTGAGCTCCGAGCCGAGCCCGCTGGTGGCCCGCTACTTCGAAGTGCGGCCGGTCCCGTTCGCCAATCAGTTGGGCAGTTGGCTGATCGCCGGCGCCGCCCACCTCGTGCCGGCCGCCTACGCGGAGAGCCTGGTTTGGACAATGGTGTTCGGCGGCTTCGCCGCGGCGGTCACGGTCAACCTGGCGCTCATGGGCGCGACCGCGTTCGCGCCACTGCTGTTCGTGATCGCCGCCGGCTCGTTGACGCATTTCGGGTTCCTCAATTTCGTGATCGCGTTGACGCTGTTCGCGCAGACGGTGTTCGTGGTCCAGCGCGGGTTGGGCCACGCATCGCCCGGCTGGGTTCTGGCCGTGGTGGCGCTGAGCGGGGCGACCTACGTCGCGCACCCGCTGGCCGGGCTGGGGCTTGCCGCGGCGGAGTGCTCGTTCGCCGCAGGCTATCTCGCGCTCGGCGGCCTGGCCGCCTGGCCGCCCGGGCGAGAGCCGGTGCGGGTCTCGGGCGGTTTCTCTTGGCTGGTGGTGCTCGCCTGCGGCCTCGCCGGTTTGTTGCTGCTGTTGTTGGCCGTCCACGACGCCTGGCCGCAAATCGTTCGCCTCCTCGATGAAGCAGCGAGCAGCTCCGCCAGTTTGTTGGCCAACGCGCTGACCGGCGACGGACCGCTCGACCGTCTGGCCAGGCTGGTGAGCAGTTCCTACTTGGTCAGCTACTCGGCAATCGACTTCGTCTTCGCCGGCCTGCTGAGCTTCACGATTGCCTGGCTCGCGTGGCGCTGGCTGCGGACGTTCCTGCGCGGGCGCCGCGTGTTGCTGACCGACAGCTGGCTGGCCGCGGTCGTGACGCTCGCGCTTCTGGTCATGTTCGTGCCGCGTCGATTCGAGAGCTTCCTGCCGGATCGTTTGAGCGCCTGTTTCTTCATCCTCGTCATCGCCTGGCTTGCCGGCCAAGAGCTGGACCGCGCGGCGGCGCGGCGCTTGCTCGCCATCGGCCTGGCGCTGAACGTCGGGTTGCTGGCTTGGCGGCTCGACCGCACGATCGCGGTCGAAAGCATATTGGCGGAGTACGCGACGGTCGCTGCGGCGCTGCCTCCCGGCGCCAGCGTCCTCGGCATCGAGAGCCCCAAGGAATTGGGGCATCGCTGTCTGGAGATCAATGTCGGGGCATTGCCGTGCCGGTTCCAGCCGACGGCGCATTTTCTCGGCCGTGCCGTGGTCGGGCGTGGCGTGGCGTGGCTTTCCAACTACCAGTTCGCGTCGGAGGCGGGCTATTTTCCGGTGACGCTGCGTGCCCCTTGGAACGAGTTCAGCTTCTACAGCCTCCGAGCATTTGATCTTCGTTGGGATACGCCGGACATGGCGCGAAAAGCGGACGCGCTGGTGCGCGGGTTGTGCGAGCTGCTCGAACGCGATCCCGTCGACATCATCGTGGTGTGGGACGACGGAACGGCGCTCGGCAAGCCCGACCAGGCGTTCCTCTCGGGAATAGCCCCGCTTTTGTCGCGCTACGAAAAAGTCTTCGTGTCCCAGCCGCGCGGCGCGGCGCGCGTGTATCGGCATCTGTGACGGCGACGGTCAGCAGAGAAATCAAGCTCGCCCGTTTCGCGAATCGTGGCGCATCAGGTCTCTCGCCGCGTTGTTGCGGTCCCGCGCCGAAGGGTTCCTGTTCCGCGCTGGCGCGCAGCGGGGCTGGTCGGGTGGCGAGAGCCTCGGCGGGGACGGCATCGGAACGATTGCTCCGCTGTCAACCCAGGCGCGCGCGGCGGTGTCGGCAGGGTCGATCCTGGACAGCCTCTCTGCCGTGGCCGGAGCGCCGCGGAACGGGATGGATGCGCGTGCCGACGCCACCCTCACCGTGGCGGCGGCAGCGGCTGCTGCTGCACCGGCGCGGTCCGCGGCGCGATCTGCACCGGCCCTTCCGTGTTCGACGCCACCGGCGCGCCCAGCCTCGACCCGCCCGCCGATCCCGTCTGCGCCCCGTGCCGCGTCAGCACCTCACGCAGCGCGTCCGCCGCCGGGTTGCTCGCCTCCATCGTGATCACCACCTGCTGCACGCCCACCGGCCGGCCGTAATACGCCTGGTTCCAGTCGGACTTCGCGCTCAGCAGCACGCCCCCCAGCGTCAGCCCGGCATACAGCCCCCGCGCCCGCGTGAAGCCCACGATGTCCGCCCGCAGCGCCGCCGTCGTCGCGCCTTCCACGCCGCCGCCCAGGTCCACGAACGTCGCCGACGCGTCCGCGCCCAGCTTGAACTGGCTGTCCATGATCGCCTTGAGCCCGCGGTCGCTCATGATGAACAGCATCACCTGCGCGTCCTGCACCCCGGCTTGCAGCCCGATGCTCCCGCCCCCCAGCCCGTAGAACGCCGGCGACGACCACGACCCGCCCCCGTCGCGCGCCTCCAGCACGCAACTGCCGCCCTGCCCGCCGAAGATGAACCCGGCCCGGAACACCTGCGGGCAGATCATCACCGCTCGCGCTCGGCGCAGCACCCCCTGCGCGTCCGTGCCATCCCGGTTGTTCAGCATGTCCTGCGCCGCCAGCGTCGCCCGGTCGACCAGTTGCTGCTGCTCGGATTGCGCGCGGGCCGCGCCGGGCAGCGCGACGATACCCGCGACCGGCAGCGCGATCAGCAGCCCAGCCAACAAACCACGCATGACACCCTCCGACCTCGACTCCCAGATCATAGCGCCCGAAGATGAGCTTACAAAGAAAACTTCACACGCCACACCAACTTGCGAACACCCGCCCTCACTCCACGATCGCCGCGTTGACCATGTCCCGCAGCACGCCCCGGTAATGTAGCCGCTGGCTCGGCGCTTGCATCATGAACACCACCACCACGTCCACCGCCGGGTCCACCCACATGTAGGTGCCGCCCGCCCCGCCCCAGTACCAGTCGCCGGCGCTGCCGGGGAACGGTGCCACCCCGTCCTGCGTCCGCACCGCGACGCCCAGGCCGAAACCGTAACCCGGCCCCGGCAGGTAGAGCGGCCCCGGCTTCACCGGCCCCAACTGGTCCGAGGTCATGTAGTCCACCGTCCGCGGCCCGAGGATGCGCCGCCCGTCCAGCGTGCCCCCGTTCAGCATCATCTGCAGGAACCGCGCGTAGTCCTCCGCCGTCGACACCATCCCGCCCCCGCCCGACTGGAACCGGTCCGGCTTGCGCGGGTCGTTGAAGCTGGCGTCCACCCCGAACGAGCGATCCCCCGGGAACGGCTCGGCGATCCTCCCCTGCTTGCCCGGCTCCGGCACGCCGAACGCCGTGTCCGCCATCCCCAGCGGGTCGAGCAGATGCTCCTTCTCGAACGCGTACAGCGTCTGCCCCGACACCACCTCGACCAGCCGCCCGAGCACGTCGATCGAGTAGCTGTAGTCCCACGTCGTGCCGGGCTGGTAGGCCAGCGGCAGCTTCGCCAGCCGGTCGATGAATTCCGCGCTGTCCGGGTCGCCCGCGTGCAGGTGCGCCGCGTTGTAGGCGGCCTTCACCGGCGACTGCCCGAAGAACCCGTACGTCAGCCCGGCGCTGTGCCGCATCAGGTCCTGGATCGTCATCGGCCGCGCCGCCGGCTCCAGCCGCATCCCGTCCCCGTCCGGCACGCCGACCTGCATCGACTTGAACTGCGGCAAGTACTTCGCCACCGGCTCGTCGAGCGCGATCCGGCCCTGCTCCACCAGCATCAGCGCCGCCACCACGGTGATCGGCTTGCTCATCGAGTAGATACGGTAGATGTCGTCCCGCACCGCCGCCGCCCCGGTCGTCGGGTCGCGCTGACCCACCACCGTCTCGAACGCCACCTTGCCGTGCCGCGCGACCAGCACGACCGCCCCCGGCAGCTTCTTCTCCGCCACGTCCACCTTCAGCATCCGGGTGATGTTGTCCAGCCGGCCCGCGTCCAGCCCGACGCTCTCGGGCGCGGCCCGCGGCAGCTCCCCTGCCTGCGCCATCGCGGCCAACCCGGCCAGCACGCAACCCAGCAGCAATCGGCGCATGACGCTCTCCCTCCCGCACGGACCTGTTCACTGGCCCTTGGGCGGAGAGCCTGGCAGCAACGAGCGGCGCGCGCAACGCCGCCCGGCGCGGCGAAAGCTGGCGTCGCTAAATGTTGAGCCGCTTCGCCACCTGGTGCGCCCCCGCCGCCGCCGCGATCAGCACCGCGCCCCACAGCACGTTGCGGTGCCGGTCGGTGAACATCTCCCAGCTCGACCCCCGCGCCCGGCCGTCGAACCGCCCGTGCGCGCCGTAGGCCCCCGGCACCGGCTCGAACAGGTTGCCCGGCGCGTCCGCCGGCGCCGGCTGGTCCGTCAACTGGCCCGAGTAGCCGGCCCGGGCCAAGTAACGGTCGATCAGCCCCGGCGCGATCCGGTTGGCCAGGATCGCCTTCACCGTCGGGAACCCGACCCAGATCTGCCGGCGCGGGTGCGTCGCCCCGAAGTAGATCGCCCGCGCCGCCACCTCGGGCTGGAAGATCGGCGGCACCGGCTGCGCCTTGCGCCCGGTCTTGTTGCGCGCCCAGTCGAACTGCGGCGTGTTGATCGCCGGCAGGTCCACTTCCGTCAGCGTCACCCCCACCTTGTCATGGATCAGCTCGGAGCGCAGCGCGTCGAGGAAGCCGCGGATCGCCGATTTCGCACCGCAGTAGATGGACTGCAACGGCACCGAGCGATAGGCCAGCGCCGAGCCGACGAACACGATGGCGCCCCGGCCGCGCGGCCGCATCCGCCTCAAGGCCGCCATGGTGCCGTGCACCTGGCCCAGGTACGTCACCGCCGTGCCGCGCCCGAACTCCTCTGCCGTCAGTTCGTGCACCGGCGCGAACACCGTCGCCATCGCCACGTTCACCCACACGTCAATCGGCCCCAGCTCGCGCTCCACCTGGTCCGCCGCCGCCTCCACCGCCGCCGGGTCGGCCACGTCCGTCGGGATCGGCAGCGCCCGCACCCCGAACCGCCGCAGCTCGGCCGCCGCGTGCTCCAGCCGCGCCGGGTCGCGCGACAGCAGCGCCACGTCGTGGCCGTGCCGCGCGAACTCGCTCGCCGTCGCCCGCCCAACCCCCGCCCCCGCGCCCGTGATGACCACGACCTGACCCATGACCCGACTCCCTGCTCTGCCTCGACCCAACGCCGCGTCCGGTGCGAAGTTGGCCGCCATGAACGATGACCCCGAGCAACACGCCCCGCCGCCCGCGACTCTTGTCACCCGGCTCCTCGGGATCGCGGCCCCGCTGCTGCTGCAGCCCACTGGCGACGCCCACGCCGCGCTGGCGATGTCCCGCGCCGGCGGCCTCGGCGTGATCGTGGCCCGGCCCCGCCCGGACGACGCGCTGGCCGCCGCCATCGGCACGCTCCGGGCCGGCGGCCCGGCCCCTTTCGCCGTCGCCCTCCCGCCCGGGGCCGACCTGGCCCTGCTGCTCCCGTGGCTGCTGGCCCGAGCCGTGCCCGCGCTGCTGCTGCCCGCGCCGCTGCTGCCCGCTGGTGTGGCTCCCGCCAGGCAGGCCGGCGCCGTGATCCTGGGCGCCGCCGCCACGCTGGCCGAGGCGCTCCTCGCGGCACCCACGGCCGACGCCCTGCTGCTCACGGGCCGGGACCTCCCGGCCACCCTGTCGCTCACCCGCGCCGTGGCCCGGGCGCGCCCCGGCCTGCCGCTGGTGGCCAGCGGCGGCGTGTCCGACGGCGCGGCCTTGGCGGCGGCACTCGCCGCGGGCGCCGGGGCCGCCCAGCTCGACCCGATCGGGACACGGCCCGCCGAGGAGCTGGTCCGCCACGTGATGGCCAAGTGCCGCGCCGCCGCCCCACCCGCCGCGCCGGAGGCGGCCGGGGACGTCGCCCGCGCCGCCCGGGCCGTCCGCGAGGCTGCGGCGCTGCGCGAGAACCTTCGCCGCCGCAAGGCGCAGGCCCGCGCCCGCGCGGACGGCTCCATTCGCGGCCCTGATCGCGGCCCGGGCGGCGACGGCTGACCGGCCCGCGCACCGAGCCTGACGCCCTGTGCTCGGCGGCCCACATCATTTTTTCAATGAAATGATAAGCAGAAACGAAGTTTGACGCGCTTTTAAGGCGTAATTGACAAACCTATGCGAATGAAAAGCGCATCATCTTTTGCCGGGTTTCGCATTGTGCGAGGTCCAACAACCAGAAAGAGACGATCATGGTCGGGTTTGCTTCCACCCGCACCACGCCGCCGCGGTTCAGACCTGATGGCCGGGTGCAGAAGGACACGCTCGGGCCGGTCATCGGCCTGGCCCTCGCCGGCAGCGCCAGCTCGATGCTGTGGTTCGGCTTGATCGAGGTCGGCCGCTGGGCGGTGAGCGCCCTGCTCTAGACCCTTGTCGCCCTGACTGTGTCCAGTTAGGGCGAGCGCAGTCTGGCCGGCCTCCGCCGCGACACGCCCGCCGCGGTCGAACGGAGCGCGCCGTCCCGGCTCGCCTGGGCCGGGCGTCTCCGCGCCGGCCGGCCGATGCGCGCCCCCGCCCGCGAAGCCGCGATGCCTCGCCGGGCGTTGCCATGCGGCATGACGCCCACCGACCTCGCCGCCCGGCACCCGCTGCTCTACCACGTGACCTCGCCCGGCGCATGGCCGTCCATCGCCCGGCTCGGCCTCCTGCCGGCCTCTGGCCTGCTCGACATGTTCGAGGTCGAGCCGGAACGGCGGGCGGCGCTGACCACGCGGCGGCGTCCCGCCGAGGTCAGCATCGAGCACCCGCGGCACGGCGCGGCCACCCTGAGCGACAACCTGCCCCTGAGCGAGCGCGCCCTCGCCGCCTGCCTCGACGACGGCCTCGCCCCGCCCGATTGGCTCCGCCTGCTCAACGCCCGGGTGTTCTTCTGGGCCGACCGCGACGGCCTCGCCCGCCTGCTCGGCGCGCGCGTCAACCGCGCCCGGCCCCGCCTCATCCTCGCCTTCGACACCCTCGGCCTCGCCGCCGCCCACGCCGCCCGGGTGGAGATCAGCCCGATCAACTCCGGCGCGACCATCCGCAAGCCGGCCCGGCGCGGCGCGTCGACCTTCACCCCCCTGCTCGCCATGCCCTACCCCGCGTGGCGACGCCGACGCGGCGGCCGCGACCGCATCCTCGAGGTCGTCGTCCGCGGCCCCGTGCCCGACGCCGCCCGCCACCTGGTCGACGCTTGGACCACGGCGGCGCCCTCACATCCCGGCTGACCCGCTGCCCTCCCACCCCGGCCCGCTCGCGCAGGCAGCGCCTGAGGCCCCGGGCAGGCAACGCCTGAGCCCCGGGCAGGCAGCGCCTGAGGCCCCGCGCAGGCAACGCCTGCGGCATAGATCCTATGCCCGTCGCCGCACTGACGCCGGACGGCGCCGGTGCCCACACTTGGGGCCGGCGATGCGCTTCAGGTCGAACAACGCCGCCGCCGGCCCAGTGCCGAGCAAAGGACAAGCGCCATGATGATCAGGATCGTTGCCGCCGCCCTCTTGGGTCTGGGCGTCGGGACCGCCTTCGCCGGCGAAGGCAACGGCGACCCCTTCCCCAACCATTCGCTGTTGGGCACGCGCTCCACCCGCGCCGCCGCCCTCGCGCCCGACACCGGCGCCGCCGCCTACCCGGACTTCGCCGGCTGCCCAGGTGCCGACCTGCCCGGCCTCGCCGTCGCCACCCTGCCCAGCGACGGCGCGGAAGGCGCGGTCCAGACCGTCGGCTCGCTGCCACGGAACTTCGGCCAGGGCACCGTGCTCCACGCGCAGTCGCGCTCGGTGCGGCGCTGGATGCTGGCCCATTCCGGCCACACCGCCCCGGCGCTCGCCGCCTCGCGCCCGTCGCGGCCCGGCAACGGCTAACCCGTCGAGGGCCGCCGCGGGCGGTGCGGAATGTTTCACGTGAAACATCCCGCCGTCATCGCCGGGGCCGAGTTCGAGGCGCGAGCCCGGGCGCGCCGCCCTGGCCGCGGCTCGTGAGTCCGGTGCGCCGCCCCGCAGTCCCCGGCATCGCCGCATGATATTTTCATGACCGACTCACGCCGTCGGCCGCGGTCGTCTAACGTGACGACGCATGAGGCAAGGGAGGACACTCGATGCGGGCAGCGGTGATCGGCGTGGCGGCGGCGTGGCTGGCGTGCGGCGCGGCGCGGGGGCAGGCCATCTACCCCATCGACCAGGCGGAGATGCTGGCCGGCAGCCGTTTCGACCTCAAGGTCGAGTTCCCCGGCCCGGCGGAGGCGAGCCGGGTCAAGATCACCGTCAACGGCCGCGACTACGCCGAGGCGCTGGGCCACGCCGGCGACCTGATCGCCAAGGAGGACGGCAAGGACGTGTCCTCCGTCATCCTGCGCGGCGTCACGATCAACGAGCCCGGCGCCTACACCGTCACCGCGACCGATGGTGACCGCAGCGCCTCCGTCACCTGGGAGATCTACGCCGCCCCCGGTCCGCGCCGGGCCAAAAACGTCGTGCTGATGATCGGCGACGGCATGGCGATGGCCAACGTCACCGCCGCCCGCATCCTGGCCGGCGGCCTGAAGGAAGGCCGCTACCGCCACCCGTTGACCATGGACGGCCTGCCGCACATGGCCACCGTCGGCACGTCCGGCAGCGACAGCATCGTCACCGACAGCGCCAACAGCGCCAGCGCCTACAACACCGGGCACAAGACGGTGGTGAACGCGCTCGGCGCCTACGGCAGCCGCGCCGCCGACACCCTGCAGCACCCCAAGGTCGAGACGCTGGCCGAGATCGTCCGGCGACGCCTCGGCATGTCGGTCGGCATCGTCACCAACACCGAGATCCAGGACGCGACGCCGGCGGCCGTGTTCGCCCATACCCGGCGGCGGGCCGACTACGGCCCGATCACCGACCAGATGCTGGCCTTCGCGCCCGACGTGGCGATGGGCGGCGGCTCGGCGACGTTCCTGCCGAAGTCGGTGCCGGGCTCGAAGCGCCACGACGACCGCGACGTGATCGCCGCCTTCCGCGACAAGGGCTACACCTTCGCCGACTCGCGGGACGCGCTGCTGGCGGCGACGGGCGCACCCCCCGACAAGCTGCTCGGCCTGTTCCACCTGGGCAACATGGACGGCGCGCTCGACCGGTTCTACCTCAAGAAGGGCACGGTCTCGAAGTTCCCCGACCAGCCCGACCTGACGGAGGAGGTGTCCGCCGCGCTGCGCGTGCTGGAGCGCAACCCGGCCGGGTTCTTCCTGATGATCGAGAGCGGCCTGATCGACAAGTTCAACCACCCGCTCGACTGGGAGCGCTCCGTCTACGACACCATCATGCTCGACAAGACGCTGAAGGTGGTGCTGGACTGGATCGGCGACCGCGACGACACCCTGGTGATCGTGGTGCCGGACCACACCCACGGGGTCGGCATCGTCGGCACCGTGGACGACGGCGTCCAGGCCGAGCAGATGCGCGACAAGGTCGGCGTCTACGAGCACGCCGGCTTCCCGAACTACCCGCCGCCGGACGCGCGCGGCTACCCGCCGAGCGTGGACGTGTCGCGCCGGCTGGCGATGTTCTACGCCGCCTTCCCGGACTACTACGAAACCTATCGCCCCAGCCTCGACGGGCCGCGCGTGCCGGCGGTGCGGGCGGGCAAGGACGCACCCTACGTCGCCAACGAGAAGTTCGAGGGGCCGGGCGCGCAGCTCCGGGTCGGCAACCTGCCGCACGACGCGCAGAGCGGCGTGCATTCGGCGGACGACGCCCTGCTGCGGGCGACCGGGCCGGGGTCGGAGCGGCTGCACGGCTTCGTCGACAACACCACCGTGTTCCGCGCCATGGCGGAGGCGCTGGGCCTTGGCCGGCCGTAGCCTGACCCGCCGGGCCGCGGCCGCGTTGCTGGCCGCCCTGCTGCCCCCCTTGCTCACAACCCGCGCGGCGCGGGCGGCGGAGCGGCTGCGCTTCGACGACCTCTACGCCGGCTGGAGCGTGACCGGGCTGCGCTTCTCCGACCGCGCCCGGGCATTGGCGGGGCGGCCCGCCACCATGGCCGGCTTCATGGCCCCGCCGCTCAAGGCCGAGGCCGACTTCTTCGTGCTGGCCCGCGAGCCGATGAGCCTGTGCCCGTTCTGCTCCTCGGACGCCGAGTGGCCCCCCGACATCGTGGTCGCCTACCTCGGCCACGAGATGCAGCCGACCTCGGCCAACGAGGTGATCGAGGTCACGGGCACGCTCGAGATCGGGTCCTGGACCGACCCGGTCACCGGCTTCGTCAGCCAGGCCCGGCTGCGCGATGCCAGCGTCCGCCGGGCCTGACGCAGGGGCGTCGGCACTCGGACCGGGGCCTGAGCCGGTGCCGGGGGCGCTCGCGGTCGAGGGGCTGGTGATCGCCTTCCCCGGTGTCGGCCCGGTGCTGGACGTGCCGCGCCTGGCGCTGGCGGCGGGCGAGGCGGTCGCGGTCGAGGGGCCGTCGGGCGCGGGCAAGAGCAGCCTGCTGCACGCGCTGGCCGGGATCGAGCGGCCGGAGGCGGGCAGCGTCCGCTGGGGCGCTGCCGCGCTGTGGGCGATGCCGGCCCGGGCGCGCGACCGTTGGCGGCGGGAGCGGCTGGGCCTGGTGTTCCAGGACATGCACCTGCTCGACGGTCTGTCGGCGCTCGACAACGTGCTGCTGCCGCTGTTGTTCGACCACGCCCGCGCGCCCCGCGTGCTGCGCGACCGCGCCGGGGCGCTGCTGGCGGCGCTGGGCGTCGCCGGGCCGCGGCGGCGGGCGGCGGTGATGAGCCGGGGCGAGCGGCAGCGGGTGGCGCTGGCCCGCGCCCTGCTGCGCCGCCCGGCGGTGCTGCTGGCCGACGAGCCGACGGCGAGCCTCGACGCGGCCTCCGGCGCCGTGGTCGGCGACCTGCTGCTGCGGGCGGCGGCGGAGGCGGGCGCGACGCTCGTGGTCGCCACCCACGACCCGGCGCTGCTGGCCCGCCTGCCGCGGCGGCTGCGCCTGCGCAGCGGACGGCTGGACGGCGCGTGAACCCGTGGCCGATCGCGCGGGCCGCGCTGCGCCGGGGCTGGCGCACGGCGCTGGCGCTCGGGCTGCTGGTGGCGCTGGCGACGGCGCTGGGCACCGGGGTGGGGGCGCTGGAGCGCGGGATGCGGCGCTCGGCGGCGCGGGCGGCGGACGCGTTCGACCTGGTGGTGGGCGCGCCGGGCGGGGCGACGCAACTGGTGCTGGCGGCGGTCTACCTGCAGCCGGACGCGCTGCCACTGCTCGATGCGGCGACTACCGGGCGGGTGCTGGCGGAAGGGGAGGCGGCGTGGGCGTCGCCGATCGGCTTCGGCGACGCCTGGCACGGCCATCCCGTGGTCGGCGTCGCGCCCGACTTCGTGACGCAGGGCGGGCGGCGCGCGCCGGCCTCGGGCCGGGTGTTCGGCCTCGAGGCGGAGGCGGTGATCGGCGCGGCGGTGCCGCTCCGGCTCGGCGAGCGCATCTCGCCGCAGCACGGGCTGATCGAGGTGCCGGAGGGCGGGCACGTCCACGCCGAGATCGCCTACGAGGTGGTGGGCCGCTTGGCCCCGACCGGCACGCCGTGGGACCGGGCGATCCTGGTGCCGATCGAGAGCGTATGGGAGATCCACGGCTTGGGCAACGGGCATCCGCCCGGCGTGGAGCGGGTGGGGCCGCCTTGGGAGCAGGCGTCGGCGGTGCCGGCGATCGTGTTGAAGCCGCGCAGCGTCGCCGGGGCGTATCAGCTCCGGGCCCGCTACCGCGGCGCGGGCAGCACGGCGGTGTTCCCGGGGGAGGTGCTGGCCGGGCTGTTCCGCACCCTGGGTGACGTGCGGGCGGTGCTGTCGGGGATGGCGGCGGCGACGGCGGTGCTGGTAGTGGCGGCGGTGTTCCTGGCGTTCAGCGCGCTGGTGTCGGCCCGGTCGCGCGAACACGCGGTGCTGCGGGCGATCGGCGCGCCACCCGGGTTCCTGCTGGCGGCGCTGTGGCTGGAGCTGGGCAGCATCCTGCTGGTCGCGGTGGCGGTGGGCACCGGGCTGGGATGGGCCGGGGCCGCGGCGGCGGGCCGGGCGCTGGGCCGGGCGGCCGGCGTCGCGGTGGCGGCGTCGCCGGCGTGGGCGGACGCCGGGCTGGCGGCGGCGGTGCTGGGCGGCGGGCTGGTGGCGGCGGTGCTGCCGGCGCTGGCCGGGGGGCGGGCGACGCCGGGGGCCGGGTTGAAGGGATGAGGGCGTGGGCGGCCTGGCCAGGGCCTGATCGGGGGCGTGACCAGGGGCGTGACCGGGGGCGCGTCAGGGCGCGCGGGCGTAGCTCAGGGCGAGAACGAGCGCGGGGCCGAGGGCGGCGAGGGCGACGACGCTCACGACCGGCCACAGATAGGAAGCGGCTTGGTCCAGCGCCGGCTCGGCCGAGGCGGGCGGCGGCGCGGGGTCCTCGCGCAGCGGCAGGCCGGCGGCGACCAGGAGCAGCATGACGAACGAGAAGAACACCCAGCCGTAGATCAGGTGGTCGGCCGCCGCGGCCTCGGCGCTGCCGAGGACGTGCCCGAGCACGACGATGCCGAGGGCGCGCAGGCCGTTGGCGATGATGGGGATGACGACGGAGGCGGCGATGAAGGCGACGCGCCGCCCGGTGCTGCGGTAGTTCAGCAGGGCGTAGAACACGCCGAAGGCGACGGCGGCGATGAGGAAGCGCAGGCCGGCGCAGGCCTCGGCGACGAAGAAGGCGCCGGCCGGGATCTCGATGTACATGTCGTTGGAGAAGTGCGGGATGGCCAGCACGGTCAGGCCGGCGTCGATGAAGTGCGCGGTCACGCTTTGCAGCGCCGGGGTGATGAAGGCGCCGAACGGGACGAGGAACACGAGGTAGAGCAGGGGGCCGCTAAGGGCGCGGAACAGCCGCCAGCCGAGCACGGCCAGGAACAGCAGCTCGACGAAACCCATGGCGACGAGCTGGCGGCCTTCCATGATGCCGAGCCGCTGCGCCGCGAGCCAGAGCAGGGGCAGCGGCAGGCCGGCCAGGGCGAGGGCGGGCGTCGGCCGGGGCAACAGGCCGGCCAGGGCGCGGCGGCGGTCCCACGCCAAGTAGGCGGCGAGCGGGGCGACCAGGAAGCAGTGGCCGTAGGCGGTGGAATCGATCCAGACCTTCACCGCGGCGCGGCATTCGGGCCAGAACACGGCCACGAGCGCCAGGAGGCCGAGGCCGATGGCGGCGACGGCCGGCAGCGCCAGCGCCGGCTGGCGGACTTGGGGGGCTGTCGCGCTCACGTCAGCTCACGAGGCGGCGGCGGGGGGTGGATAGGATGGCGTCGAGCGGCGACAGGGTGGCCGACCAGGCGTAGCGCTCCTCCACGGCGCGGCGGGCGGCCGGGCCGAGGCCGGGGTGCCCGCCGTCCAGCACCGATTGGATGGCGGTGGCGGTCGGGGCCGGGCCGTCGGCAACCAGCAGCTCCGCGCCGGGGGTCGCGCGGATGCCCTCGAAGGCCGGCGAGGTGGCGACGACCGGGCGGGCCATGGCCATGGCTTCCAGCACCTTGTTCTGGATGCCGCGGGCGATGCGGAGCGGGGCGACGCAGACGTCGGCGTGGGCCATGTAGGGGCGGGTGTCGGCGACGCGGCCGGTGACGCGGACGCCGGGCTGCCCGGCCAGGCGCAGGACGTTCGGGCCGGGGTTGGCGCCGACGACGTGGAACTGCGCCGTGGGCCGGGCGGCGCGCAGCCGCGGCACAACGTCGGCGGCGAACCAAGACACGGCGTCGGCGTTGGGCCAGTAGTCCATGGTGCCGGTGAAGACGACGTGCGGGCCGGGCCCGTCGAACGGGCGGGGGAACGCGTGGCCGGGGGCGAAGCGGTCGAGGTCGACGCCGTTCTCGATCGCGTGCAGGCGGCCGGCGGTCTCGGGCGCGAGCTTGGCGAAGCGGCCGACCTCCTGCGGCGACACGAACAGGGCGGCGTCGCTGGCCAGGGCGGCGCGGCGCTCGTAGTCGAGCAGGGTGCGGCCTTCACGGGACCAGACGGCCTTCATCGGCAGGCGGGCGGTTTCGGCGTAGGCGGCCCATTTCTCGCTGTCGATGTCGGTCGCGTCCAGGACCAGGCTCGGGCAGGCGAGGTCCTCGGCGTAGGGCATCATGGCGACGGTGTAGACGAACACGGTATCCATGGGCGTGCGCGCGGCCGCGTTCCGCACCCAGCGGTGCAGGCCGGGGTGGCGGTAGTAGTCGAGCATGAGCGGGCGGCCGGGGCGGGCGCGCAGCAGGGCGGACAGCTTCTGGCGGCGCTTGTCGATCTCGAAGCCGGCGACGTCGGCGCACCATTCGCGCAGGGCGGCGAGGTGCCGGTGGTCGGCTGGGTCGTCGATCAGGCAGCCGAGGTGGACGCGGTGGCCGCGGGCGAGGTGCTTAATGATGTTGAAGGCGCGGATCTTCTCGCCCTTGTCGGGGGGGTAGGGGATACGGTGGGCGATGAACAGCAGGTCGCGCATGTCAGCCGACGCCGCGGACAATGCGGGGTCCGACCAAGTTGGCGACGGGCAGCGGCAGGCGCTTCCAGGCCTCGATGAACAGGCGGTACTTGGGGTTGAGGGGGTTGTGGTCGGGGACGGCGGCGCCCTCGGCCAGGTGGTAGTCGTGGGCGAGCGGCGCGGGGGAGAAGCCCCAGTTCTTCTTGAAGGAGAAGGAGCCGGTGCCGTGCTTGCTGCGGCCGAAGTCGAAGCCGGTGCAGCCGCGGGCGGCGGCCCGGCGCATCACCTCCCAATAGAGGAAGTCGTGCCCGGCGACCTGGCGGGCGGCCGCGGTGCCGCCGCCGTAGTAGGGCAGCACCTCGCCGCGGTCGTAGAAGTTCATCACCGCCGAGACGGGCGCGTCGCCGTCGCGCACGACCACGATGTCGAGGTCGTCGCCGAAGGTGTCGGCGAGGATGCGGAAGTAGCGGCGGGGGAACACGGGGGTGCCGAGGTTGCGCACGCTCTCGGCGTAGACGCGGTGCAGGGTGTCCACGTCGCGGCCGGCCGTGGAGGCGAGGCCGCGGTCGATGCCCTTGCGGACCATGGCGCGCTGCTTGCGGGGGATCGCCTTCATGTTGGCGTCGTCGTTGGCGGCGATCGGCTTGCGGAAGGTGACGTAAAGGTCGTCGCGGCGCTGCCAGCGGCTCTCCGGCGGCGGGCCGCCGGGCGCCGGGTCGCGCAGGCGCCATTCCATCACGGGGACGCGCAGGCGGCGCATCAGGGCGATGGCCGCGTCCTCCAGCGCTTGAGCGGCCTCGGCGTCGGCGGCGAGGGGGCCGCCGTAGACGCAGAACGGGGCCGACATCAGGCTGTTGCCGAACAGCATCGTCTTGACGTGGACGAGCGGCAGCACGCCGACCACGGCGCCGTCCCGCTCGGCCATCAGGTGATGGGGCGCGTGGCCGAACGCCTGCCGCAGCACCCCGGCCCAGGCGGCGCGGTGGAAGAAGGTGCCGCCCGGGTGGGCGGCGACGAAGGCGTCCCAGGCCGGGGCGGCGGCCGGCGCCAGGTCGGTGCAGCGGGCGGCCACGGGTCAGCCGACCGCGCGTTCGAGTTCGGCGACGGGCTGTCGGCCGATCTCGGAGGCGAACACGCGGTCGACGCGGTCCCAGCGGAAGTCGCGCAGCAGGCGGTCGAGCCGGGCGGCCGTGGCACCCAGGTTGACGGTGTGGCGGAAGCGGGCGCGGCGGGAAGCGCCGGCCACCTTCGGCTGGCCGGGGTCGATCTCCCAGGGGTGGAAGTAGAACACGCCGGGGCGGCCGTCCTCGGCGTGGAAGCGGCGGAGCAGGCCGCGGAACAGGGGGTATGGCATGAGGCGGAAGTAGCCGCCGCCGGCGATCGGCAGGTTGCGGCCGCCGAGGCGGGCGGTGGTCATCGGGATCTCGACGAGGCCTTCCGTGGGGCGGTAGGGAAAGCGCGGCGCGCCGGGGTCGCCGTAGAGATCGTGCCGGACTGGATAGACGCTGGAGCTGTAGCGGTGGCCGGTGGCTCGCAGCACGTCGAACGCCCAAGGGTTGCGGGGGCCGATGGAGAAGGTGGGCGCGCGGTAGCCGGCCACCGGGACGCCGCCGACCGACTCCAGGGCGCCCTTGGCGCGGAGCAGGTCGTCGCGGAACTGGGCGGGGGTGAGGGTGTGGACCAGGGCGTGGCCGTGGCCGTGGCTGGCCAGCTCGTGGCCGGCGGCGACGATGCGGCGCACGACTTGCGGGTAGCGCTCGGCGATCCAGCCCAGGGTGAAGAAGGTGGCGTGAACGCCCGCGCGGTCGAACTGGGCGAGGACGCGGTCCATGTTGGCTTCGACCCGGCAGGGCATGGCGTCCCAGCGCGACGGGTCGATCACGGAGGCGAAGGCCTGGACATGGAAGTAGTCCTCCACGTCCACGGACATCGCATTGACCGGGGCGTTGACCGGGCCGTGCGCCGGGGCGGGCGGCATCAAACGCCGAGCATCTGGGTCAGGCGGCGGAAGACGCGCTCGCGCTGGGCCATCTGGTGTTCGAGCGCCTCGACGCGCAGCAGCAGGTCGGGGGCGTCCGCACCGTGGCTCGCGCCGTTGAGGGCGGGCCGGTCATGCAGCTCCGGCGGCTGGTAATCCTGGCGCACGCCTTCGAGGTCCTGGGCCAGCTCGATGGCGGTGCTGTCGACGACCTCCCGGGTGATGTGGTGGGTTTCCTCCAGCACGCCGTAGAGCAGGATGCGCGAGCAGAGGCGGTTGATGCGGCGGGGGATGCCGCCGGTGTGGTCGAACACGGCGGCGAAGGCGTCGTCGTCCCAGGCCGGGTCCTGGGCCCAGCCGGCGGCGGTGAGGCGGTGCTCGATGTAGGCGCGGGTCTCGTCCTGACTGAGCGGGCCGAGGTGGTAGCTGGTCAGCACGCGCTGGCGGAGCTGGTCGAGGCTGGGGCTGGCCAGCATGCGGCGGAACTGGGGCTGGCCGAGCAGGATGGTCTGCAGCGAGGTGCGGCCTTCCACGGTGATGTTGGACAGCATCCGCAACTCCTCGAGGGCTGCCATGGACAGGTTCTGCGCCTCGTCGACGATCAGCAGGCAGCGGCGCCCGGCTTCGTAGTGCTGGCGCAGCACGTGCTCGAAGCGGGTGAGCAGGGCGGACTTGGTCAGCGACTCGTCGTTGAGGCCGAAGCCGGCCATGGCGAGGCGGAACAGGTCGCCTTCCGAGAGCTGGGTGGTGCTGATGCGGGCGACGGCGAAGGCGGACGCGTCCATCTGGGAGCGGAGCCACTCGACGAGGGTGGTCTTGCCGGCGCCGACCTCCCCGGTGATGATGATGAAGCCCTCGCCTTGGGCGAGGCCGTAGTTGAGGTGGGCGATCGCCTTGCTGTGGCCGCGGCTGCCGAAGAAGAAGCGGCTGTCGGGCGTCAGCTGGAACGGCGTGGCCGTCAGGTTGTAGAAGGTCTCGTACACGGTGCGATCCGTTCAGAAGCTCTTGCGCAGGCCGACGATCACGGCGTTCTCGGTGTAGTCGCCGCGGCCGAGGACGAAGTTCGCGTTGGCCGCCGGCAGGCCGCTGAGGTTACCGCCTGATTGGTTAATGAAACTGTAGCGGACGCTGCCGCTCAGCGTCTCGGTGAAGCGCTTGTTGAGGGCGGCGGTGATCGCGAGGGTGCGCTGCTGGCCGCCGGAGCCGGAGCGCAGCCGGGAGGTGTTGTCGGTGGTGCCGTACTGCACGAAGGCGAGGCTGTTGAGGTCGGGCGCGAGGTCGTGCTGCCAGGAGGCGCTGGCGTAGACGCTGTTGGACTTGGTGCCGGGCGGGATGAGGGCCGGGGCCGCGCCGCCGTTCAAGAAAGTGGGCAGGGTGGTCAGCGTCGTGCGCTCCTCGCTGACCACGCCGAGGGAGAAGCTGTCGCGGTCGCGCAGCAGGAGCGCGGTCACGGACAGGCGGCGGGCGCGGTAGATGCCGTTCTGGACGCCGAAGGTGCTGCCGTAGCCGACGGGGGCGCCGGTGATGGTGTCGGTGACCAGGCCGGTCGGCCCGACGCTGGTGACTTCGAGGACGTTTTGCGCCTGCTCGAGGTCGGTCGTCAGCCCGGTGGTGTAGCGGCCGATCAGCCTGGTGCGGGCGGTGGGGGCGACCTGGCCGGTGAAGAAGAAGGAGCTGATGCCGTCGCGGCGGCCGTAAAGCAGGGTCAGGGTGGTGTCGGGCGAAGGGGCGTAGCGCGCGCCGACGTTCCAGGTGGGCTCGTTGATGCGGACGTCGGGCAGGCCGCTGTAACGGATGTCCTGGTAGCCGACGCCGGCCAGGAGCGTGACTTGGCGGGTGAGGGCGAAGCCGAACTCGTTCTCGACCTGGTTGCGGTGGGCGTTGGCGTAGGAGCCGCTGCCGTTATACTGCGTCGCCTCGGCGAAGATCAGGTCGTTGAAGCGGCCGAGGTTCTCGCCGGTGGTGAAGGAGGCGCGTTCGCGCTGGGTGGTCAGGTTGCCGAGCGCGCCGTAGCCCGGGGTGTTGAAGGCCCCGAACGCGCCTTGGCCGGCGGCGGCGAATGGTTGGTCCTGGGCGTTCTGCGTGGTGCGGGCGTAGGAGTAGCCGATCTGGCCGGTGCCCCAGCCGCCGAAGCGGTGCTGGGCGTAGGGGGTGACCGCGAAGGAGGCGGTCTGCGCGTCGTCCTGGCGGTTGTAGGTCGTGCTGGAGTACTGGTTCAGCCCGGCGCCGGTGAGCGAGGTCCGGACGATGCTGCCGCGCACGTCGAGGAACACGGCGTCCGGCACGATGGTGGCCAGGGCCTGGCCGTTGCCGAACTGGTCGAAGCGGTTCTGGCTGCCGTGCCCGGCGTAGACGGTGTAGAGCGGGCTGTAGTTGAGGTTGACCTGCAGGCGCGGACGGTCGCCGCTGACGATGATCTGGGGGATGAAGCGGGTGAACACGTCGGCCTCGCGCCGGCGGCTCGACCGGAGCGCGTTGTCGGTGACGCCGACCTCCATGCCGAGCGAGGGCGTGATGATCCAGGCCGGGGTGATGGACGAGGCGGCCGTGGTCTCGAAGTAGCGTTGCAGCTGGGGCCTGAGGTCGCCGACGCGGGTGTCGGTGCCGACGTTGGGCAGCAGGCCGCCGGCGTAGGGGCGCGCGCCGTAGAAGCCCTGCGCGGCGGCCGCGTGCATCGACAGGCACGCGCCGGCGGCGGCGCTGGCGGCGAGGAAACGGTGAGCCATGGCGTCAGCCGCCCATGCCTCAGTTGTAGGAGCCGAAGTAGTCGTAGGCGCCGAAGGTGTGGCTCGTGGTCATGCGCACCTTGTTCAAGATCATCGTGATGTTCGGGCAGACGTGAACCAGATCGATGGCCGCTTCAACCTCCGTCCGCTGGGTTCGCTCCGCTTCGACGACCAGTACGACTTGTCCGACGTGGGGCGCAAGGGTGTGCGGGTCGCTGGTGGACAGGCAGGGCGGGGCGTCGAGCATGATGAGGTGCTTGGGGAAGCGGCGGGCGAGGCGGGTGAGGGCGGGGACGAGCGGCTGCAAGGCGGCGGGGCCGGCGCCGTTCTGGGCGGCGCCGGGCGTCTTGGTGCCGACAGGCAGGATGGTGAGGTTGGGGATGGCGGTGGCGTGCAGCACGCTGTCGGGGGAGAGGGAGGGGTCGGCGACGAGGTCGAGAAAGCCCTTGGCCTTGCCGAGGCCGAGCTGCTCGGAGAGGGGCATGACCTTGGAGTCCATGTCGACCAGCATGACGGCGTCGGCGCCGTTCTGGGCGATGCTGCCGGCCAGGTTGAGGGCGGTGAAGCTCTTGCCTTCGCCGGGCCGGGCGCTGGTGACCATGAGCACGTTGCGCACGGCCGGGGCGGCGGCGCTCTCGTGGCGGGTGCGCAGGATGCGGCCGATCGAGATTCGGTATTCCTCGGAGATGCGGGAGCGGGTGGCGCGGGCGACGACCATGCCGGCGCGCTCGAGGGCGTCGAGCTCGACCTGCTGCGGCGGCGGCGGGCGCTCGGCGGGCGCGGCGGCTGGCTGGCCGGGCGGGATGGCGAACGGGTCGGGCGAGGGCCGCGCGGCCGGCGGAACGGGGGACGGCCGGGCGGCGTCGTCGGCCGGGGGAGGCGGAGGGTAAGGCGTGCCGGCGGGCGGCAGGACGGAAGGTGGCGTGCCGGCGGGCGGCAGGACGAAGGGCTGGAACGCGCGGACGAGGGCGTTGGGCGCGGCGTCGGCGGCCGGGTCGTGGCCGGGGCGGCCCGGCGGCGGGAGCGGCTCGCCCGCGCCGTCCGGGACGCTGGCGGGGGGGAGGCCGGCGGGGGGAAGGCTGGCCGGGGGAAGGCTGGCGGGCGGGGGATTGCCCGAGGCGGCGTCGCGCAGGCGGGCGGCGGCGCGCTCGATCAGGTGGTCGGAACGGGGGCTCATGCCGGGCGGCCGACCTGCCGGGCCAGCACGAGGCCGGCACACCGACTGAACATCAGGTAATGTTTCATCGAGATGGCACCTTGGATGAAGTCGTCGGCGCGGCGTCGCGTGCGGTACTCGTACCACTTTAGTTGTTGCGCGTCACGCGATGCGGGCCTGATTGGTGGCCGCCGCGGCATTTTTGTGACGAAACTCAACAATTCAGGTTCAAGCTGAGGCATCAGTTTCGCTCGTCTCGATTGCGGCTTAAGCTCGAATGAGCTAGTGGACGGTGTGGCGGCGTGTTGGCGGCCAACTGCTTCATCGCCTGTTGTTTTGCGTCGTGGACGTTAACGAAATGGTGTCGTCGGTGTGAATAGCACGGTAACGTATTCCAGTTCGTTGCGTTCGTGCTATAAGCAATTCGGCGCAGGCTGTCGGGAGGTGGCCGCGGCTGCTGGCGGCGATGAGGGTGTGGCATGACAAGGTTCGTCGGTCGTCATATTGCGCCTGAAATGCTTGCGCTTTCGTTACTTGAAGTCGGCCTCGCGTTCTTGCTGGCCTACGCCGTGCTGTCGCCGGACGGGCTGAACGGTGGGCTGCAGCCGTCGGCGGCCTCGCACGCGCTGGTGGTGGCGCTGACGGTGGCGTTCACGTCGTTCCTGCTCGGGCTGTATCGGCCGCAGCTGTTCACGCAGACCCGGTCCTTGATGTTGAACACGGCGCTGGGCGGGGTGGTCGCGTTCCCGGTGGTGTGGCTGGTGAGCGAGGCGATGGGAATCTCGTCGGACTGGCTGGTGGGGCCTGACCAGGTGTGGCCGCGAAAGATCCTGGCGACCTGGGTCGCGACCCTGCTCGTGATCCGGCTGTGCTTCCTGCTCGCGGTGCGCTCGAAGGTGTTCGTGGGCCGGGTGGCGATCCTGGGCGCGCCGGCGGAGGTGGCCGGCACGGTGGCGGCGATCCGGACCGGGCGGGCGGGCTTCCTCGAAGTCACCGGCGTCGTCTCGCCCGGCGACGCGCCGTCGGGGCTGCGGGCGACGGGGGTGCGGCTGGTCGTGACGACCGCGGCAACGTTCGCGGCCATGGGAGGCGAGGTCCGGGAGGCCTTCACGGCGGCCAAGGTGAAGCTTGAGCCGGAGCCGGTGTTCTGGGAGCGGCGTCTGCGGCGCATCGACGTCGACGGGCTGACGGCAGAGTGGTTCGCCGCACTCGAGCGGCGGCCGTACGGCCGGGTGCAGGCGGCGGTGACCCGGGTGGGCGACGTCCTGCTGAGCCTGGTGTTCCTGGTGTTCACTTTGCCGCTGATGCTGCTGGTGGCGCTGCTGGTGCGGCTGGATAGCGCCGGGCCGGTGCTGTATCGGCAGGAGCGGGTCGGGCTGGACGGGCGGCCGTTCGTGCTGCTGAAGTTCCGCAGCATGCGGACCAACGCCGAGGCGCGCGGCCCGGCCTGGGCGCAGCTGCGCGACCCGCGGGTGACGCGCGTCGGCGCGTTCATGCGGCGGACGCGGATCGACGAGCTGCCGCAGCTGCTCAACGTGCTGCGCGGGGAGATGAGCTTCATCGGGCCTCGGCCGGAGCGGCCGCATTTCGTCGAGCAATTGTCGGAGGTGATCCCGCACTACCATGAGCGGGCCCGGGTCAAGCCCGGCCTGACGGGCTGGGCGCAGGTCAACTTCCCTTACGGAGCCTCGGTCGAGGACGCGCGGGCCAAGCTGTCGTACGACTTATACTACGTGAAGAACCGCAGCCTGCTGCTCGACGTGTTGATCCTGTTCGCGACCGTGCGGGTGATCCTGTTCCAGGAAGGCGCGCGGTGAGGCGATGACGCGACTGTCCGAGGCCGGCGACGGCGTGGGCGGGGCGGCGGGATAGGGGCCGGACGTGAGCCCGAACGCGCTCCTGCTCGGCTCCTGCGCCACGCTCTACCTGGCGCTGACGACCATGATCGTTTGGCGGACCCGGCGGCGGGAGCCGCTGCTGTTGGCGGTGTGCTGTCTCGTGACCGCGGGCTGGGCCGGCGCCGGGCTGCTGTGGCCGGAGGCGGCGACGACCGGGATCAATGGCGGGGCGGACCTGGTGCGGGCGCTGGCCTGGTTCGGCTTCGTGTACTATCTGTATTGCGACGCGGGGCTGGGCACGCGGGCGCACGTCGCGGGGTTCGGGGCCGCCGGGCTGTGCGCCGCGGCGGCGGGGGCGGCGGCGCTGCTGATGCCGGTGGACCGGCCGTCGCTGTTCTCGTTGATCGTGATGGCGCGCCTCGGCCTGGCGGTGACGGAGCTGCTGCTGATCGAGAACCTCTACCTCAACCTGCCGAGCCACGCGCGGTGGCACGTGGCGCTGCCGTCCGTGCTGCTCGGCGCGCTGGCGTGCTTCGACATCGTGCTGTGCGCCGACATGGCGGTGTTCCACGCGGCGTCGGGGCCGCTGATCGGGGCGCGGACGCTCGGCATGATCATCATCGCGCCGCTGCTGATGGTGGCGGCGGCGCGGGGGCAGCGGCGGCAGGGGCGGATGCAGCTGTCGCGCTCGGCCGTGTTCCACAGCGCGACGCTGGTGCTGAGCGGCGGCGTGCTGCTGGCGCTGGCGGTGATGGGCGAGGTGTTCCGCCACCTCGACCATTCCTGGGGCTGGCTGGCGGAGGCGGGGCTCGCGTTCGCGGCGCTGATCGCGATCGGGCTGATGCTGACCTCGGCCTCGGCGCGGTCGCGCATCCACCGGCTGGTGGTCGATCATTTCTTCGTCGACCGCTACGACTACCGCCGCGAGTGGCTGGCCTGCATCCGGACGCTGGCGGGCGACGACGGCGACCGGCACAGCGCGTTGCCGACCCGGGCGGTGCGGACGCTGGCCTCCTTGGTGGACAGCCCGGCGGGGCTGCTGCTGCTGCGCGACGGCGGGACCGGGCCGTTCGGCTGGGCCGGGTCGTGGAACATGCCGTCCGTCGAGGCGCTGCCGGCCGGGCACCCGGTGGCGGAGGCGGTGCGGGACGGGTCGTGGATCGCCCGGCTGGACGGCGACGCGGCCGCCTTGCTCGGAGCGCCGCTCGACGGGCTGGGGCCGCTGTGGCTGGCGGTGCCGCTCGTGCACCGGGAGCAGGTGACGGGGCTGGTGCTGCTCGCGCCGCCGCGGGCGCCGTTCCCGCTGGAACAGGAGGTGTTCGACTTGCTGCGCGTGGTGGGCCAGGAGGTGGCGACGTACCTGGCCGAGCAGCAGATGACGCAGGTGCTGCTGCAAACGCGGCAGATGCACGACTACGGCAAGCGGTTCGCGTTCGTGGCGCACGACATCAAGAACGTGTCGAGCCAACTGGCGCTGCTGCTGAGCAACGCGCAGACGCACATCAGCAACCCCGCGTTCCAGCAAGACATGCTCGACACCGTGGGCGCGTCGGTGCGCAAGATCACGGCGCTGCTGGAGCGGCTGGAGCGGCCGGAGGTGGACCGGGCGCCGGCGGCGCTGGCGCCGCTGCCGCGGCTGGAAGCGCTGGTCGGGACCTACCGGCGGGTGCGCGGCGTCGAGGTGACGCTCGACAACGACGGCTCGACCGGGGCCGTGGCGATGGGGGTGGAGGCGTTCGAGACGGCGTTGACCCATCTGCTGAACAATGCGGTCGAGGCGTCGGGCGGGCGAGGGGTGATGATCCAGGTGCGGCACGAGGCGCGTCAGGTGGTGATCGACGTGATCGACGGCGGGCCTGGCATGTCGGCGGAGTTCGTGCGCGACGAGCTGTTCCGGCCGTTCAGCACGTCCAAGGCGTCCGGCTCGGGCATCGGGGCGTTCCAGGCGCGGGAGCTGGTGCGCGAGGCCGGGGGGGAGCTGGTGGCGATCAGCCAGCCGGGGGCGGGGACGACGATGCGGCTGCTGCTGCCGCGCACGGGCGCGCCGGGCCGTTCGGCGGCGGAGGAGGGCGTGGCCGGGGTGCCGGACTCGGCGGCCCCCGGTTTGGCGGTCCCTGGCTTGGCGGTCCCTGGCTTGGCGGTCCCTGGCTTGGCGGTCCCTGGCTTGGCGGTCCCTGGCTTGGCGGCGCGCACGCTGTCGGTGGCGGAGGGCTGAGGCGTTGGGCGTGAAACCGAAGCTGCTGATCGTCGAGGACGACCTCGGGCTGTGCAGCCAGTACCGCTGGGCGTTCCCGGCGTTCGACGTGGTGTTCGCGCACGACCGGGGGCAGGCGCTGGCGGCGGCGCAGAAGGAGCAGCCGCCGCTCGTGATCATGGACCTCGGCCTGCCGCCGGACCCGGACGGGGTGAGCGAAGGGTTCGCGACCCTGGACGGCGTGCTGCGCCAGGCGCCGGACACCAAGGTGATCATCGCCACCAGCCACGGGGACAAGACGCACGCGCTGCGGGCGGTGGCGGCGGGGGCCTACGACTTCTGCGAGAAGCCGATCGACATCCAGGTGCTCGGGCTGATCGCCGAGCGGGGCTTGCGGCTGGCGACGCTGGAACGGGAGAACCGGCGGTTGTCGGAGGCGGGCGCGCCGTCGCCGATCAAGCGCATCGTCACCGGCGACGAGGGCATGCTGAAGGTGTGCCGCGACGTGGAGAAGCTGGCGGGCGCCAACGTGACGGTGCTGCTGCTGGGCGAGAGCGGCACCGGCAAGGAGGCGCTGGCGCGGGCGCTGCACGACCTCGGGCCGCGGGCGCGGCAGCCGTTCGTCGCGATCAACTGCGGCGCGATCCCGGAGAACCTGCTGGAAAGCGAGCTGTTCGGCTACGAGCGGGGGGCGTTCACCGGGGCGGTGAAGCAGACGCCGGGGCGGATCGAGACGGCGCACCGCGGCACCCTGTTCCTCGACGAGATCGGCGACCTGCCGCACAGCCTGCAGGTGAAGCTGCTGCGGTTCCTGCAGGACCAGCGGGTGGAGCGGATCGGCGGGCGGGCGCCGATCCAGGTGGACGTGCGGGTGGTGTCGGCGACCAACCAGATGCTGCAGGACCAGGTGGACCGGGGCGGCTTCCGTTCCGACCTGTTCTACCGGCTGAACCCGATCACGCTGCGGATCCCGCCGCTGCGCGAGCGGGCGGGGGACGCGCTGGTGCTGGCGCGCTACTTCCTGGCCGCGTTCAACCGCGAGTTCGGGCGCTCGGTGCGCGGCTTGTCGGACGACGCGGTGGCGGCGCTCACGGCCTATTCGTGGCCGGGCAACGTTCGCGAGCTGGAGAACCGGGTGAAGCGCGCGGTGGTGATGTCGGACAGCCGGCTGATCACCGCGGCCGACCTCGAGCTGCAGGGGGGCCAAGAGGACCTCGCGGCCTACGACCTGCGCGCCGCCCGCGCCCGCGCCGAGCGCGACGTGCTGCAACGCGCGCTGTCGCGCAGCGGCGGGCGGCTGTCGGCGGCGGCCAAGCTGCTGGGCATCAGCCGGCCCACGCTCTACTCGCTGCTGGACACGCACGGCATGGCGGCGGGGCTGAGCGAGCCGGCGGAGCGCGGCGACACCGATTTGACGACGGAAAGCATGGATCAGGCATGAAGACGAAAAGCGTCCTCCTCTCGGCGGCGGCCGCCGCCACCCTCCTCGTCGCGGCGGGGGGCGGCTGGTACGCGTTCCTGCGCCACGACGACCCGGTGAAGCGGGCGGCGCAGCTCTCGGCCGCCGGCGACGTGCGCGGGGCGCAGCTCGAGCTGCGCAACGCGGTGCGGGCCGAGCCGGGCAACGCGCTCGCGCACCTGCGGCTGGCGCAGACGCAGTTGCAACTGGCCGACCCGGTGGCGGCGGAGCGCGAGATCAAGGTGGCCGAGCGGCTGGGCAGCGACCCGGCGTTGACCGCGCCGCTGCTCGGCCAGGCCTACCTGGCGCAAGGCCTGTTCGACGACGTGCTGAAGGCGGTGCCGGCGGAGGGGCTGGCGGAGGGGCCGAAGCCGGAGCAGGCGGCGCAGAACCTGATGCTGCGCAGCCTGGCGCAGGCCGGCCTGGGCGACATGGACGCGGCGGCGGCGAGCCAGGCGGCGGCGGAGGCGCGAGCGCCGGACGACGCGCCCGTGCTGCTGGCCGGGGCGCGGCTGGCGCTGCTCCGCCGCGACGTGGCGGCCGCCAGCGAGAAGATCGAGGCGGCGCTGAAGCTCAACCCGAAGCTGATCGACGCCTTGCTGCTGAAATCGCAGGTGCTGTCGTTCAAGGGCGACCAGGCCGGGGCGCTGGCCGCGCTCGACGACGCGGTGGCGCTCGATCCGGCCTCGCTGGCGGCGCGGCTCGACCGGGCGAACCAGCTCATCACCGCCGGGCAGGACGCGAAGGCGAAGGCCGACATCGACGCCGTGCTGGCCCGCAAGCCGGGCGATATGGGGGCGGCCTACCTGGGGGCGGTGCTGCTGGTTCGGGCGGGCAAGGACCAGGAGGCGCAGGCCGAGTTGCAGAAGCTCGGCCCGGTGATCGACCGCTTCCCGCGCGGGCTTTATTTCCAGGCGCTGGCGGCGGCCAAGCTCGGGCAGACGGCGACGGCGGCGGAACTGGCCGCGCGCTACGCCAACCAAGCGCCGGGGGACTCGGACGGGTTGCACCTGGCGGCCGGCCTCGACATCGACGCGAAGCAGCCGCAGCGTGCGGTTGACCTGCTGACCAAGGCGGTGCGGGACGGGCACGGCGACGCGCGGACGCTGGACCTGCTGGGCCGCGCCTATGCCGCGCTGGGCAAAGCGCCCGATGCGGTGAGCACGTTCGAGAAGGCGTCCGCGGCCGCGCCCGGCGACGCCGCGATCCTGACGCGTCTCGCGTCGTCGCAGATGCGGGCGGGCGACGCGTCCGGCGCGACCGCGGCGCTGGAGAAGTCGGTCGAGCTGTCGCCGAGCCAGCCGGGGGCCGGGGAAGCGCTGGTGGCGGCGGCGCTGAGTGCTGGGGAGCTGGACCGCGCGGCGGCGGGGCTGGCGCAGCTCAAGGCGCAGCAGGGCGACAGCGAGGCGGTGGGCATCCTGACGGGGATGCTCAAGCTGACGCAACGCGACCTGGAGGGCGGCCGGGCGGCGTTCGCGGACACGCTCCAGCGGTATCCGGGCTCGCTCAACGCCAAGCTCAACCTGGCCAAGGTGCTGCTGCTGCAAGGCAAGCGGGCCGAGGGGGAAGGCTTGCTGCGCGAGGTGCTGGCGAGCCAGCCGGCCAACGGGCCGGCGCTGACGACGCTGCTGCAGGTGCTGGTGCAGGCGAACCAGGTGCCGCAGGCGATCGAGGCGGTGCAGGCGGCGCGGGCGGCGGCGCCGGACAACCAGGGCCTGACCGCGACGGCGGCGGACCTGATGGTGCGGGCCGGGGACTCGCAGCAGGCGATCTCGACGCTGTTGGCCAAGGGAACCCGGGACGAGCTGCCGCCGGTGCTGCTGGCGGCGCTGGCGCGGGCGCAGGCGGCGGGCGGCAAGACCGAGGAGGCCAAGGCGACCTATCGCGACCTGGTGGCCAAGGCACCGAAGGACCTGGAGGCCCGGCGCGGCCAGGTCGATTTCCTGCTGGCGAACAAGGACCTGGACGGGGCCAAGGCGTCGTTGCGCGACGCCTTGGCGCAGTTGCCGGGCAACCTCGGCGTGATGACGAGCATGGTCGCGCTCGAAACCCAGACGGGCGGGGAGGCGGCGGGGCTGAAGCTCGCGGCCGATCTGCGCGACGACCCGGCCAACCTGCCGAACTCGGCCGTGCTGAAGGGCGACGCGCTGATGCGGGCCAAGAAGTACGACCAGGCGACGCAGGCGTTCCAGTCGGAGTACAAGCTGCGGCAGACGGACCCGCTGGTGCTGCGGCTGGCGACCGCGCTGACCTCGTCCGGCAAGGAGGAGGAGGCGTCGCGCACCTTGCGGGACTGGCTGGCGCGGGAGCCGTCGGACCCGGACGCGTCGCAGATGCTGGCGCTGCTGGACATCAAGGCGAAGCGCTACGACGCGGCGGCGACCAACCTCGAAACCGTGCTGGGCAAGCAGCCGAACGACACCATCGCGCTGAACAACCTGGCCTGGGTCTACCAGCAGAAAGGGGACGCCCGCGCCCGGACCTTGGCGCAGCGGGCCTACCTGCAAGCGCCGACACCGGAAACGGCCGACACGCTGGGCTGGATCATGGTCGGGCAAGGCGACGCCAAGGAGGCGGTGCCGCTGCTGCAGCAATCGAGCAAGCAGCGGCCGGATGACCTGACGGTGAAGTATCACCTCGCGGCGGCGCTGAAAGCCGCCGGGCAGACGGGGGAGGCGGTGTCGGTGCTGGAGCCGATCGTGAACGGGCCGGGCGAGTTCGCGGACAAGCCGGCGGCGCGCAAGCTGCTGCAGGAGCTGAAGAAGAGCTGACCGCGCTCGGACGCGAGGGGTGGCGGGCGCATCGGCGTCGTTGGTGCGCCTGCTGACGTTCACGACGCTTTACCCGCACGCGGGGATGCCGAACCAGGGGGTGTTCGTCGAGAACCGGTTGCGGCACCTGGTCGCGACCGGGCGGGCGTCGAGCGTCGTGCTGGCGCCGGTGCCGTGGTTCCCGTTCCGCTCGCCGCGGTTCGGGGCGTGGGCGCGGTTCGCGCGCGCGCCGGAGGCCGAGCATCGGCACGGGCTGGCGGTGCTGCACCCGCGCTACGCCGTGGCGCCGAAGGTGGGGATGACGGCGGCCCCCGGCCTGCTCTACGCCGCGGCAGCGCCGGCGCTGGGACGCTTGCTGGCCGAGGGGCAGGCGGTGGACGTGATCGACGCGCACTACCTTTACCCGGACGGGGTGGCGGCGGTGATGCTGGGGCGGCGGTTCGGGCTGCCGGTGGTGATGACGGCGCGGGGGTCGGACGTGACCCAGTTGCCCGACTATCGCGCGCCGCGGCGGATGATCCGCTGGGCGATGGCGGGGGCGGACGCGATGATCTCGGTCAGCGCCGGGCTGAAGCAGGCGATGGTGGCGCTGGGGGCGGAGGAGGCGCGGGTGACGGTGCTGCGCAACGGCGTCGACCTCGCGATGTTCCGGCCGCCAGCGGACGCGGCGGCGCGGGCGGCGACGCGGGCGGCGCTGGGGCTGGGGGGGCCGACGCTGCTGTCGGTCGGGCACCTGATCGCGCGCAAGGGTCATCATCACGTGATCGAGGCGCTGGCGGCGTTGCCGGGCTGGGCGCTGCTGATCGTGGGCGAAGGTCCGGAGCGGGCCGGGCTGGAGGCGCTGGCGGCCCGGCTCGGCGTGGCGGGGCGGGTGCGGTTCATGGGCGCCCATCCGCACGACGCCCTGGCCCGGTTCTACGGGGCGGCGGACCTGCTCGTGCTGGCGTCGAGCCGGGAAGGGTGGGCCAACGTGCTGCTGGAAGCGATGGCGTGCGGCACGCCGGTGGTGGCGAGCGACATCCCGGGCAACCCGGAGGTGGTGCGGCGGCGCGAGGCCGGGCTGATCGTCGAGCGCACGCCGGAGGGGATCGCGGCCGGGGTGCGGGCGCTTTGGGCGGAGCTGCCGGACCGGGCCTCGGTCCGGGCCTACGCCGAGCAGTTCGGCTGGGAGCCGACGAGCGAAGGGCAGCTCGCGGTGTTCGCGCGGGCGCGGGCGCGGTTCGCTGAGCGGCGCGGGGGCGGCGCGGGAGCGGCGCGGGGGCGGGCCGACCGGAGTAGCGAAACGGGGGCGGGCTGATCGGCGAGGGCGTCACGGTTCGCCTTGCGCCGCGGCGGGCGAGCAGCAATCTTCCGGGGATGGACACGGAACACTTCGAGACGATCGTCATCGGCGCGGGGATCGCGGGCGCCACGGTGGCCGCTCACCTGGCGGCGGACCGGGGCGTGGCGCTGGTCGAGGCGGAGGAAGCGGCGGGCTACCACAGCACCGGCCGGTCCGCCGCGATCTGGATCCAGAACTACGGGCCGCCGGACGTGCGGGTGCTGACCGGGCTGTCGCGCGGGTTCTTCGAGCAGCCGCCGGACGGGTTCGCCGAATCGCCGATCCTGGCGCACCGGCCGGTGGTGTTCCTCGCGCCGCCGGAGCAGCAGGACCAGATGCAGGGGCTGCTCGACGGGGGCACGCGGGTGCGGGAAGCCTCGATCGCGGAGATCCAGGCGCTGGTGCCGCCGCTGCGCCCCGGCTACGCGGTGCGGGCGGCGATCGAGGACGACGCGTTCGACATGGACGTGGCGGCGTTGCACCAGGGCTTCCTGCGCCAGCTTCGCGGCCGGGGCGGCCGGCTGGCGCTGCGCAGCCGGGTGGGGCGGATCGAGCGGCGGGACGGGTTGTGGCGGCTGGACACGAGCGACGGCACCCGGTTCACCGCCCCGGTGATCGTCAACGCGGCCGGGGCGTGGGGCGACGCGGTGGCCGAGGCGGCGGGCGTCGCGCCGCTCGGGCTGGCGCCGAAGCGGCGGACCGGCGTCGTCATCGACCCGGCGCCGCACCAGGCCCGCGACTGGCCGATGGTCAACGACGTGGGCCACACCTGGTACGTCCGCCCCGAGGCGCGCACCCGGCTGATGGTCAGCCCGGCCGACGAGACCGACATGCACCCGCACGACGTGCAGCCGGACGAGCTGGACGTGGCGATCGCGATCGACCGGATGCAGCAGGCCCTGGACATCGAGGTGCGCCGGGTCGAGCACAGCTGGGCGGGGCTGCGGACCTTCACGCCGGACCGCAGCCTGGCGTTCGGCTGGGACGGCGACGCGGCGGGGTTCTTCTGGTGCGTCGGCCAGGGCGGCTACGGCATCCAGACCTCGCCGGCGGCGGGGCGGCTGGTGGCGGACGTGATCGCGGGGCGGGACCCGGGGCCGGCGGGGTCGATCCTGCCGGCGATCGACCCGGCGCGGTTCCGAGCGGGCCGTTCCTCGCCGGCGCTGGCCGCCGTTGCGGGCGCGTGAGGGCGGCGCGGACGGACCAGGGCGCGCCGCCCCGGCGGCTGGGCGGATCAAGGCACGCCGTCCCGGCGGCCGCAGCGGGGCGCGCCGTCCCGGCGGCCGGGCCGGGGGCGGCGTGACGACGGGCGCGACCCTGGTGCATCGGACCATCTACCATTACGCGCGGCCGGTGCGGCTCGGGCCGCAATGGCTGCGGCTGCGGCCGTTGCCGGACCCGCGCGGGGCAGCGCCGGAGTTCCGCCTGACGGTGGACCCGGTGCCGGGGGGGCTGCACTGGCAGATGGACCCGTGGGGCAACCAGGTCGGCCGGCTGTTGCTGCCGGAGCCGGTGCGGCGGCTGTCGATCGAGGTCGTGCTCGGCCTGGATCTGTCGCCGCGCAACCCGTTCGACTTCGTGCTCGACGGCGACGCGGCGGCGTGGCCGTTCCGCTACCAGCCTGCGGAGGCGGACGCGTTGGCGGCGTTGCGGCGCGCCGACCAGGCCGGGCCGTTGCTGGACGGCTTGCGGGCGGCGACGGCGGCGGGCGGGGCGACGGTCGAGACCCTGCTGGCCTGGGGCGCGGCGGTGCGCGACCGGCTGGACTACGAGGTGCGGATGGAGCCGGGGGTCTGGCTGCCGGAGCGGACCCTCGCGGAGGGGCGCGGCTCGTGCCGCGACGCCGCGTGGCTGCTGGTGCAGTTGCTGCGGCTGCATGGGGTCGCCGCCCGGTTCGTGTCCGGCTATCTGGTGCAGCGCCCGGAGGACGGGGCGGCGGGTGCCGAGTTGCACGCCTGGGCCGAGGCGTTCCTGCCGGGGGCGGGCTGGGTCGGGGTGGACGCGACGTCGGGGCTGCTGACCGCGGAGGGGCACGTCGCGCTGGCGGCCAGCCCGGAGCCGGCGGGGACTGCGCCGCTCAGCGGCACGGTGGAGCCGACCGAGACGCGGCTCGAGACGTCGATCGCGCTGCGGCAGGGCGAGCCGGCGGCGGCCGTGCGGGCGCGATGATCCCGGTGGACGGGATGGTGGACGAGATGGTGGATGGGCGCGGCGGCGTGCGCCCGCATTGGCGCGGCGTGCTGGGCGTGCTGTCGGCGCTGGACATTCCGATGCTGGCGGCGCGGGCGCGGCGGCTGGACGAGGCCGCGGAGGAGGACGGGGTCGCGCCCGACTGGCGGTGCGACCCGGTGCCGCTGCCGCTGACCGCGGACGAGTTCACGGCGCTGGCCGACGGGTTGGCGCAGCGGGCGACGCTGCTGGACGCGGTGCTGGCGGACATCTACGGGCCGCAGGCGCTGCTGGCCGAGGGCGCGATCCCGCCGGCGCTGGTGCACGCCAACCCGGGCTACCTGCGGGCCTGCCGCAGCGATGCTGAGACGGACGGGGGGGCCGACGCGGGGACGGCGGAGGCGGGACGGCATCTGCTGACCTACACCGCCGACCTGGTGCGCGGGCCGGACCGGCGCTGGCGCGTGCTGGCCGACCGCACCGGGGGTGCCGTCGGCGTCGGCTACGCGCGGGAGACGCGGCGGCTGCTGGCCCGCGTGCTGCCGGAGCTGTTCCGCTCGGCGCAGGTGCAGCAGCTCCGGCCGTTCTTCGAGGCGTGGCAGGAGGCGCTGCTGCGGCTGGGGGCGCGGGCGGACGGCGCGCCGCCGGTGGTGGCGATGATGACACCGGGGCCGGCCGACCCGCACTGGCCCGAGCACCTGGCGCTGTCGCGGGACCTGGCCTGCGCGCTGGTCGAGGCGCGGGACCTGACGGTGCGCGGCGGCGTGCTGTCGATCAAGACGTTGGGAGGGTTGCAGCCGGTCGACGTGCTGATGCGGCGGGTGCCGGGGGCGGGGCTTGATCCGCTGGAGCTGGCGTGGACGGGGGCGGGGGTGACGGGGCTGCTGGACGCGATCCGGTCGGGGTCGGTGCGGGTGCTGAACCACCCGGGGGCGGCGGCGGTGGAGGCCCCGGGCTTCGCGGCGTTCCTGCCGGCGCTGGCGCGGCGGCTGCTAGGCGAGGCGCTGCGCCTGCCGGGGACGGAGGCGGTGTGGCTGGGCGACGAGGCGGGGCGACGGGCGGTGATGGCGGCCCCGGACCGATGGAGCGTGCGGCCGGCGCTGGATGGCGCGGCGGCCCCGCGGCGGTTCGACCCGTCGTCGGCGGCGTGGGCGGCGTTGCAGCAGGAGGTCGAGGCCACGCCGTGGGGGTTCGTGGGCTGGGCCGACGAGCCGCCGTCGCGCGCGCCGTGCCTGGGGCCGGACGGGCTGACGCCGCGGCCGGTGGCGCTCAGGATGTTCCTGGTGCACGACGGCGAGGGCTGGCGGACGCTGCAGGGCGGGCTGGCGCGGGTGCTGACGCCGGGTGAGCACGTGGTGGAGGCGCTGCCGGCGGGGGCGGTGTTCAAGGACGTGTGGGTGCTGCGGGAGGAGAGCGGGCTGATCGTCGGGCCGGAGCCGGCGCCGCAGGCGCGGCTGCCGATCCGGCGCGGCACGGGGGAGCTGCCGAGCCGGGTGGCGGATGATTTCTACTGGCTGGGCCGGCACGTGGAGCGGCTGGAGGCGCAGGCGCGGCTGGGCCGGGCCGGGCTGCTGCGGCGGGCGCGGGGCGCGCCGCTGCCGCGGGAGATCGCCGAGCTGGCGGTGCTGTCGCGCTGCCTGGGCGCGGCGCGGTTCCCGGCCGCCGAGCCGGGCGCCACGTTCGACGAGCAGGTTCGGGCCGCCTCGCAGCCAGGGGGGGCGGTCATGGCCGGTCTCGATGACGCGGGGCGGCTGATCGAGGCGCTGCGCGACCGGATGACGATCGAGACGCACGCGGCGTTCAGCCACGCGGTGCGGGCGGCGCGGACGGATTTGGGCGGCGCGGCGCGGGCCGGGCCGGACGGGCTGGTGCACGCGCTGGGCGGGCTGCAGCGGCTGGCGACGACGGTGGCCGGGGTGGCGGCGGAGGGCATGGTGCGCGGCGGCGGCCGGCTGTTCCTCGACCTGGGGCGGCGGATCGAGCGGGTGCGGGTCGGCGGCCACGTGCTGGCGACGGTGCTGGACCAGCCGGCGGCGCGGATCGACGGCACGCTGCGGCTGGTGCTGGAACTGTTCGACAGCGCGATCACCTATCGCGGCCGCTACCTGGGCGTGCTGCAGCCGGCGCCGGTGCTGGACTTGGTGCTGGCCGACACCGGCAACCCGAGGGCGCTGGCGTTCCAGTTCGAGACCGCGGCGGTGTCGTTGGAGAACGCGGGCGACCCGGAGCTGGCCGACGCCGCGCTGGAATGGCAGCGGCGGGTGCAGGCGGTCGTGGACCGGGTGGAGCGTTCGGCCGACCCGGCGCGGGAGACGGGCGCGTGCGCCGGGGCGCTGGCGGAGGTGGGCGAGGGGGCGGCGGCGCTGTCGGAGCGGATCACGCGGCGGTTCTTCGCGTTGCTGCCGAAGCAGCAATCGGTGGGGTTTGAGGCGGCATGACGCTGCGGGTCGAGCACGTCACGGAGTACGACTACGCCGACCCGGTCGAGCTGGCAGCGCACATGACACACCTGCGGCCGCGGTCGCTGCCGTGGCAGCGGGTGCTGCACTACGCGCTGCGGGCCGAGCCGGCGCCGAGCCGGGTGCGGTGGGGCGAGGACCATTTCGGCAACCCGGTCGCCTGGCTGTTCCTCGACCGGCCGCACCGCTTCCTGCGGGTGACGGCGGAGGCGCTGGTGGCGATCGAGGCGCGGCCGGTCCCGGACGCGGCGGCGACGCCGGCGTGGGAGGAGGTCGCCGCCCTGGCGCGGCGGCCGGCGGCGGCGCGCGAGGTGGCGGAGTTCGTGTTCGGCAGCACCCGCGCGCCGCTCGACGCCGACGTGCGGGCGTACGCGGCGCACAGCTTCCCGCCCGGGCGGCCGGTGCTGATCGCGCTCCTGAACCTGATGGGCCGCATCCGGCAGGAGTTCCGCTTCGACCCGGAGGTGACGACGGTCTCGACCACGGTGGCGCGGGTGCTGCAACTCAGGGCCGGGGTGTGCCAGGATTTCGCGCACCTGATGATCGCCGGGCTGCGCGGACTCGGGCTGCCGGCGCGCTACGCGTCGGGCTACCTGCGGACGCTGCCGCCGCCGGGCCAGGCGCGGCTGCGCGGCGCGGACCAGTCGCACGCCTGGGTGTCGTGCTGGCTCGGCCCGGCGCACGGCTGGATTGGCCTCGACCCGACCAACGACGTGGTGGCGACGGACGGGCACGTCTGGCTCGGCTGGGGGCGGGACTACGGCGACGTCAGCCCGATCCGCGGCATCCTGCTCGGCGGCGGTCGTCATTCGCTGCGCGTGAGCGTGGACATCGAGCCGGACGCGGAAGGCGCGGTGTTGACCCCGCCGCGCCAGCCGGTAGCGTGAGCGGGCGCCGACACCGCGAAGGAGGGTACGCCATGCGCCAGAACAGGGTCCTGCCGGCGTTGGCCGCGATGATGCTGGCGCCGTTGCTGGCGGACGGGGCGGCGAGTGGACGGGCCTGGGCGGCGGAGGCGGGGTTGTGGCCGTTGTGGGAGCAGACGCTCAGCCGGGCCAAGTACATCGATCTCACGCACACGATCACGCCGGGAACGCCGGTCTGGCACGGGTTCGGGCCGTCGCGGTTCGCGCCGACGGTCGATCCGAAGACCGGCAAGGCCTACACGTACGAGGCGGACGGGTTCGAGGCGACGCAGTACGACCTGTCCACGGACCAGCTCGGGACGCAGCTCGACCCGCCGGCGCATTGGGCGCCGGAGTACCCGTCAATCGACGAGCTGCCGCCGACCTACGCCATCCGGCCGCTGGTGGTAATCTCGATCGTGGACAAGGTCCAGGGCGACCGCGGCTACCACCTGCAGGTCGAGGACGTGAAGGCGTTCGAGGCGGAGCACGGCGCGATCCCGGCCGGGTCGGTGGTGTTCGTGCGGTCCGACTGGTCCAAGCGCTGGCCGGACCCGGCGCTGGCGGCGGAAACCGAGTTCCCCGGCGTGTCGCTGGCGGCGCTGCGATACCTGCACCTCGAACGGCACATCCTGATGCACGGCCACGAGCCGCTCGACACCGACACGACGCCGACCTTGGAAGGCGAGGCGTGGCTGATGCACCACGGCTACGCGCAGGCGGAAGGGGTGGCGCACCTCGACCAGGTGGCGGCGGTCGGCTGCTTGGTGTCGATCGGCTATCCCAAGTTCAAGGGCGGCACGGGCGGCTACGCGCGCTACGTGGCGATCTGCCCGGCGGACTGGGCCGAGGGCGTGACGCCGGGGCCGGGCGACGCGCCACTGCCGAAATCGGACCGGCCGCTGCGCTGGGACAAGGAGGCGGGCAGCCGCACGCGGGGGCGTTGAAGCCTGCTCCGTGCCGATCGGCGCACGGACCAGGCCCTAAAGCACCTTCGGGCCGAGCCAACTCGCGCGACCCGATGGAATGCCCGTCAGAACGATAGGCCGGAGCATGTCCGGCGTGAGCCGTTCAGCTCGACGCGCCGGGGGCGATCTCGTGATCGGACTGCTCCGGGCCGGGGTGGCCGGTCTGGACCGTCAGCACGCGGCAACCGTCCTTGGTGGAGTGGGGGCCGTGCACGACGCCGGCGGCGTGAGTGATGTAGCCGCCCGGGCCGAACTCCGCGCCGTCGTTGACCAGCACGCCTTCCAGCACGTAGTGCGCCTCGCTGAAGCCCTGGTGGGAATGGGCGGCGATGCTGGTGCCGGGCTTGAGGTGGATGATGGAGGCGACGAGACCGAGGGCGGGGTCGGCGTTGATGAGGTGGGCCAGGACGCCGTCGGCGGGCTCGGCGCCCGGGATCTTCATGTTGACCTCCTGGGCGTGGGCGGTTTCGGCGGTGAAGGATTTGCCAGGGGCGGTCTCGGTCGTTCGGTCGCTCATGGTCGGCGGTTTCCTCGAAGCTGTCGGCCAGGGTGGCCGGTGCGGCAGGTTAAAGCACATCCCGGCCCGGCGGCCACGCCTTGACGCGGGTCCGCTCGACAGGCCGGGCGGCAGGCGCGCGGCGGCGGGGCGTCAGGGTTCGAAGCGGGTGACGGCCCCGTAGGCGATGCTGGCGGCGATGGCGTCCAGGAGCGGCACGCCGGCGGCGAGGTGCAGCAGGCAGCGGATCGGGCCGGCGTGGGTGACGACCAGGGTGGTGTCGGACGAGCTGGCGATGCCGGTCCAGGCGCGGCGCAGGCGGGCCAGCACCTGCTCGACGCTCTCGCCGCCGCCGGGTCGGTAGCGGAGGGGGTCGGCGGCCCAGGCGTCGATCTCGGGCCGGGGCAAGGCGGACCAGAGGCGGCCTTCCCAGGCGCCGAAATCCATCTCCTGCAGGCGGTCGTCGGCGTGCAAGGGCGCGCCGGTGCGGGCGGCGACGGCGCGGGCGACCAGGAGGGCGCGGCTGGACGGGCTGGTGACGATGCGCTCCACCGGGTCGGCGGCGGCGCGGATCAGGGCGGCGGCGCCGATTTCGGGCGGTTCGGCGAGCGGCACGTCGGTGCGGCCGTAGCAGATGCGGCCGGGCACGCGCGGGCGGGGGTGCCGGGCGGCGAGAATTAGGCCGCGCGCCATAGCGCCGCGAGCAGGATGGCGGCCTCCGTCAGCTGCTGCGTGGCGCCCAGGGTGTCGCCGGTGTAGCCGCCGAGGCGGCGGCGGACGTAGAGACCAAACAGCAGGGCGGCCAGGGCGGACAGGCCGAAGGCGGGGACGGCGCGAGGGCCGAGCAGGAGCAGCGGCGGCAAGCCGCAGAGGGCGGCGACGGCGAGGTCGATGGGCGCGGGGCCGGCGATGCCGCCGGCCATGCCGTCGGGACGCGCGTAGGGCAGCAGCGCCGGGGGCAGCACGGCCCAGAAGCGGCTGGCGGCGTGGCCGGCGACGAGCGCCGCGCCGGGGTTGGGCAGGGCGGCGAGGCAGGCGAGCTTGGCGGCCAGCACGGCGACGAGGGCCAGGACGCCGAACGCGCCGACGCGGCTGTCGCGCATGATGCGGAGCGCGTCGTCGCGGGCGCGGCCGCCGAACAGGCCGTCGGCGCTGTCGGCCAGGCCGTCCTCGTGCAGCGCCCCGGTGAGCAGCAGGGTGGTGGCCAGGGCGAGCACGGCGGCGGCGGCGGGCGGCAGGCCGGCCGAGGCCAGGGCGAACGCGGCGGCTGCGGCGAGGCCGATGCCGATGCCGACCAGGGGCATGTAGCGGGTGGCCCGGCGCAGGGATCCGGGTTCGTGCGCGACCGTGACCGGGATCCGGGTCAGGGCCTGGGCGGCGACGAGGACGAGCGCCCATTCGCGGTGGAGCCGGTCAGGCAAGGTCGGCCAGGTCGGCCATGCCGTCGAGCAGGCTGGCGGCGGCGCGGAGCAGCGGGATGGCGAGGGCGGCGCCGGTGCCCTCGCCGAGGCGCAGGCCGAGGTCGAGCAGCGGGGCGGCGGACAGGTGGGCCAGCATGGCGTCGTGGCCGGGCTCGGCGGAGCGGTGGGCGAAGACGCAGGCGGCGAGGCAGGCGGGGTCGATGGCGTGGGCGACCAGGAGGGCGGCGGTGACGATGACGCCGTCGACGACGACGCAGACGCGGCGGCGGGCAGCGCCGAGGATCGCGCCGGCGAGCATGGCGATCTCGAAGCCGCCGTACTCGGCCAGGGCCGCCTCGGGGGGCAAGCGGCCGGGGGTGCGGGCGGCGGCGGCCTCGACCAGGCCCTGCTTGCGGCGCAGCCCGGCGTCGTCCAGCCCCGCGCCGCGGCCGACCCGGAGCGGCAGGCCGGCGAACTTGTGGGCGAGCAGGGCGGCGCTGGCGGTGTTGCCGATGCCCATTTCGCCGAGCGCCAGCACGGTCGTCCCTTCGTCGGCGAGGCGGTCGACGAGGCCGGCGGCGGCGGCGAGCGCCTGCCGCGCCTGGGCGGGGGTCATGGCCGGGCCGCGGGTCCAGTCCTGGGTGCCGGGAGCGATCTTGGCCGGGATCAGGCCGGGGTGGGGCGCGAGGTCGGCGGCGACGCCGGCGTCCACGACCAGGAGTCGCGCGCCGGCCTGGGCGGCGAACAGGTTGATGGCCGCCCGGCCTCCCAGGTAGGCCCCGACCATGGCGGCGGTGACCGCCGAGGGGTAGGCCGAGATCCCGGCGGCGGCCGCGCCGTGGTCGGCGGCGAACACCAGAACGGTGGGGCGCGTCACCGCCGGGCGCAGGGTGCCCTGGATCAGGCCGAGGGTGACGGCCAGGTCCTCCAGGCGGCCGAGCGAGCCGAGGGGCTTGGCCTTGCGGTCGAGGGCTTGGCGAAGCTCGGCGCGAAGCCCTGGGTGGCCTTCCGGGTCGGGGGTCATCCGCGGCCGAGCAGGCGTTGCCAGAAGGGCTTGGAACCCGCCTTGCCGTGCGAGGCGTGGGGCGTGCGGGCGGGCGGGCGGAGGGCGCTCGACATTAGGTGGCGGGCGGCGTCGCGGGCGGCGATGACGCTGCGCTGGTAGGCGAGGACGGCGCGGTCGGTGTCATCGAGGCCGGGCCGGGCGAGCAGGCGGGCGGCCTGGGCGTCGGCGGCGTCGAAGGCGGCGGCGCGGCGGAGCACGTCCACGAGGCGCAGGGCGTCCTGATGAGTCGGGCCTTCGCCCCAGAGGGCGGCGGCGCGCAGGCGCAAGGCGGCGGCGTCCTGCCCGGCGTCGTCGAGCGCCCAGGCGGCGTGCAGCACGGATTCGGCGGCGTCGGACAAGTCGCCCGCCGCTTCGCAAAGGAGGGCGTGGCGTAGGAACGCGCGCCCCGGCGCGGAACCGGACAGGGCGCGGTAGGCGTCGGTCGCCACCGTGTCGCGTGATCCGGCCGGGGGGCAGGCGAGGTCGGGAGCGGACAAGCCGCAACGGCGGCAGGTCGCCACCCAGCGCGGCAGGGTGGAGCGGGTCGGCTCGCCGGGGCGCAGGTCGAGGTCGGGAGCCAGCTCGGGCGGCGGGGCCTGGAACGGCGGGCGGGCGGGCGTGCCGCAGTTGGCGCAGGCGCGGGCGGCGCTCACGCGGCTCGCAGGCCGGCGCGGAGGCGCTGCATGGCGCGGGCCATGCGCGCCGGGGTCTGGGCGAAGCACAGGCGCAGGAAGCCCTCGCCACCGGGGCCGAAGGCGCTGCCGGGCGCGACGGCGACCCCGTGCTCGCGGACCAGGCGCAGCGCCAGGGCGAGGCTGTCCGTCAGGCCGTCGACGCCGACGAAGGCGTAGAACGCGCCCTCGGGCTCGGCGTAGCGGACGCCGTTCAGCCCGGCCAGGCCCTCGGCCGCGAGGCGGCGGCCTTCGGCGCAATGGGCGCGGAAGCGGGCGACGAAGGCGGCGTCGGTGAGGGCGGCCAGCGCGCCGGCCTGGACGAAGGGGGCGGTGCCGGACTGGGTGACCTCCACCACCTCGGCGACCCGCTCGCGGGCGCCGTCGGGCAGCACCATCCAGCCCAGGCGCCAGCCGGTCATGGCCCAGGTCTTGCTGAAGCTGTTGCACACGATCACGCGGTCGTCCGGCCCGGCGAGGTCGAGCAGGGAGGGGGCGGCGGGGCGGCCGTCGTAGACCAGGCGGGAATACACCTCGTCGGCGATCAGCCAGGTGCCGCGGCTGCGGCACGAGGCGAGGACCGCCGCCAGCTCGTCCGCGGTCGCGGTCCAGCCGGTGGGGTTGTTGGGGGAGTTGAGGATGAGGGCGCGGGCGCCGTCGAGGGCGGCGGCGAGGCGGCCGAGGTCGAGGCGGAAGCCGCCGGAGGGCAGCGGGTCGAGCGGCACCTGGTCGAGGGCCGCGCCGCGCAGCAGGGCGGCGTTGCCGGGGTTGGGCCAGGCGGGGGTGTGGACGACGACGCGGTCGCCGGGGCGCACGACGCTTTGCAGCGCGGCGTTGATGGCGGCCATGCCGGAGCTGGTGACCTGGACGCGCGCTTCCTCGACCGGGCGGGCGTGCAGCGCGGTGAGGTGGCGGGCGAGGGCTTGGCGCAGGGCCGGGACGCCGCGGACGTCGGGGTAGAGGGCATCGCCGCGGGCGACGGCGGCTTGCAAGGCTTCGGCCGCGACCTGCGGCGCGGCGTGGTCGCTCTCGCCGAAGCAGAGGAACTCGGTGCCGGGGCAGGCGAAGGCGGCGCGGGCGACGGCGACGATGCGCGACGGGGCGAGCTTGACCAAGTCCATCACGGGGCGCCCAGGGGCGAGGCGATCGTTGGTCGGCCGTGGCGGGGGAGGGTCAGGGTTCTCATCTCGGCGTGGCTGGCGGGAGATGTGGGCACGGTCGCCGGCGCGGGTCAACGGCGCAGGGGCGGCGGCGCGAGGACGGCGGCGCGGGGCCGGCGGCCTGTGGTCGGCGGTACGGTCAGCGGGACGGCAGGTCGGCCAGCAGGGGCAGGGCGGCGTCGCGCGGGGAGACGAGCGGGTCGGCGATGGGCCAGGGGATGGCGAGGGCCGGGTCGTCCCAGCGCACGCCGCGGGCGAGACCGTCCTGGTGGCGCTCGGTCATCTGGTAGAACAGCTCGGTCGCGTCCTCCAGCGCCTGGAAGCCGTGGGCGAAGCCCGGGGGGATGTAGAGGGCGTGGCCGTTGGCGGCGGTGAGGTCGGCCGCCGCCCACTGCCCGCGGGTGGGCGAGCCGGGCCGGAGGTCCACGGCGACGTCGAACGCCGCGCCGCGGACGCAGCGGACCAGCTTGCCTTCCGGGGCGGGGTCGGCTTGCCAGTGCAGGCCACGCAGGGTGCCGCGGCGGGCGTTGAACGAGGCGTTGCACTGCGGGAAGCGGACCGGCAGGCCGTGGGCGGCGAAGGCTTCGTCGCAGAAGGTGCGGACGAAGTAGCCGCGGGCGTCGGCGCGGCGCTCGGGCTCAATCAGCCACAGGTGGCCGCCGGGGCCGAGCGGGCGGAGGCGCATCAGACGACCTGCAGGCCCGGGATCGGGATGACGAACCGCCCGCCCCAGCCGCGCACGGCTCCCATGTGGTCGATGATCTCGTCCTTGAGGTTCCAGGGCAGGATCAGCACGTAGTCGGGCCGGGCTTGCAGGATGGCGTCGGGGGCGAGGACCGGGATGCGGCTGCCGGGCAGCAGGGTGCCCTGCTTGTGGGGGCTGCGGTCGACGGTGAAGGCGAGCAGGTCGGGGCCGACGCCGCAGTAGTTCAGCAGCGTGTTGCCCTTGGCCGGCGCGCCGTAGCCGACGACGCGCTCGCCCGCCGCCTGGGCGTCGAGCAGGAAGCGGAGCAGCCCGGCCTTCACCGCCACCACCTGCCGGGCGAAGTCGCGGTAGACCTCCGGGGCTTCGAGGCCGAACGCCGCTTCCTCGGCCAGGACGGCGGCGACGCCCGGCTCGCCGGCGTGGCCGGCGGCTGCGTGGCAGGCGAACACGCGCAGGCTGCCGCCGTGGGTCGGCAGCGCGGCGACGTCGAACACGCGCAGGCCGACGCCGGCGAGGATGCGGCGGACCACGTGCAGGGACAGGTAGGAGAAGTGCTCGTGGTAGATGGTGTCGAACTGGCTGTCCCGCATCAAGCGCAGCAGGTGCGGGAACTCGAAGGTGGCGACGCCTTCCGGCTTCAGCAGCGTGGCGAAGCCGCCGACGAAGTCGCGCAGATCCGGCACGTGGGCGAGCACGTTGTTGGCGATCATGAGGTCGGCGGCGTGGCCCATGTCGCGCAGGCGCAGCGCGGTGGCGCGGCCGAAGAAGGCGACCTCGGTCGGGATGCTGCGGGCGGCGGCGACGGCGGCGACGTTGGCGGCCGGCTCGACGCCGAGCACGCGGCAGCCGCGGCGCTGCGCGTACTGCAGCAGGTAGCCGTCGTTGCTGGCGACCTCCACCACCATCGACTCCGGGCCGAGGGCGAAGCGGGCGGCCACGGCGTCGACGTAGGCCTCGGCGTGGCGCAGCCAGGAGTCGGCGTAGGACGAGAAGTAGAGGTAGTCGCCGAAGATGTTGGCGGGCGTTTCGAACTGCTCGAGCTGGACCAGGCGGCAGGCGCTGCACACCCAGGCGTGCAGCGGGTAGGTCGGCTCCATCGCCCGCGCCCGCTCCGGCGGCACGAAGGCGTTGGACAGCGGCGACATGCCAAGGTCGGCGAGGGTCTCGATCAGGTGGGCGCCGCACAGGCGGCAGGGGCGCGTGGCCGCGGGGGGACTGGTCATGGAAGCTCTCCGGCGCCGTAGCGTTCGATGTCGCGGCGCACCAGGTCCCGCGCCGGAACCCCTTCGCGGCGGCGCTTGTGCCAGGCCACGGTCCAGGCGAGGCCGTCCTCGAGCGCCAGGCCGGGACGCCAGCCGAGCCGGGCGCGGGCCTGGGCCGCGTCCACCGCGAGCAGCCCGGCCTCGTGGGGGTGGGGGCCGTCGTCCGCCGCCCAGGACGCGCCTTCGCCCCAGGCCTCGGCCAGCAGGCGCACGACGTCGCCGACGGGGCGGACGTCACCGGGGCCGGGGCCGAAGTTCCAGGGCGCGGCGTGCCGTTGGCCGCCGAGCAGGTTCTCGGCCAGCAGCAGGTAGCCGCACAGCGGGTCGAGCACGTGCTGCCAGGGGCGGGTGGCGGCGGGGTTGCGGAGGCGGACCGGCGCGCCGGCGGAGAAGGCGCGCAGGCAGTCGGGGACCAGGCGGCCCGGGGCGGCGTCGCCGCCGCCGACGACGTTGCCGGCGCGGGCGGAGGCGACGGCGACGCCCGACCCGGCGAGGAACGAGGCGCGCCAGGCCGCGGTGACCAGCTCGGCCGCGGCCTTGCTGGCGCTGTAAGGGTCGTGGCCGCCGAGCGGGTCGGTTTCGCGGTAGGGCCACGGCCATTCGCGGTTGTCGTAGACCTTGTCGGTGGTGACGACGACGACGGCGCGCACGGACGGCGCGGCGCGGACGGCGTCGAGCAGGTGGGCGGTGCCCATGACGTTGGTGGCGAGCGTCGCGGCCGGCTCGGCGTAGGAGCGGCGGACCAGGGGCTGGGCGGCGAGGTGGAACACGGTGGCGGGGGCGGCGTCGCGGACGGCGCGGGCCAGCGCCGGGGCGTCGCGCACGTCGCCGTGGGCGCCGGGGGCGAGGCCGGCGAGGCCGGGTTCGGCGCCGAGGCTGCCCGGCTCGGGCGGCAGGGCGAAGCCGGTGACGGCGGCCCCGAGCTGGTGGAGCCAGCAGGCGAGCCAAGCGCCCTTGAAGCCGGTGTGCCCGGTGAGGAACACGCGCTGGCCGGACCAGGCCGCGGAATCGGGCCGCCGCCCCGGCGTCACGCCTCGTCCACGCGCCAGGGGGCGCGGCCGGACTGCCACAGGTCTTCCAGCAAGCGCTTCTCGCGCAGCGTGTCCATCGGCTGCCAGAAGCCGTCGTGACGCCAGGCTTGCAGGTCGCCGGTGGCGGCGAGGCGCTGCATCGGCTCCTGCTCCCAGGTGGTGTCGTCGCCGTCGATCAGGTCGAGGGCCTCGGGCTGGAGGACGAAGAAGCCGCCGTTGATGAGCTGCTCGCCGAGCGGCTTCTCGCGGAAGCCCTGCACCTGGCCGCCGTGGAGGTCGAGCGCGCCGAAGCGGGCGGGGGGGCGGACGGCGGTGACGGTGGCGAGCTTGCCGTGGGCGTGGTGGAAGGCGACGGAGGCGGCGATGTCGACGGTGCTGACGGCGTCGCCGTAGGTCATGCAGAACGGGGCGTCACCGAGGAAGTCGCGCACGCGGCGCAGGCGGCCGCCGGTCATGGTGGCGGCGCCGGTGTCAACCAGGGTGACGCGCCAGGGCTCGGCGGTGTTGCGGTGGATCTCGAGGCCGTTGCGCGCCATGTCGATGGTGACGTCGGCCATGTGCAGATAGTAGTTGGCGAAGTACTCCTTGACCACGTAGCCCTTGTAGCCGAGGCAGACGACGAACTCGTTGATGCCGTGGCTCGAATACTGCTTCATGATGTGCCACAGGATCGGCTTGCCGCCGATCTCGACCATCGGCTTGGGCCGGGTCTCGGTCTCCTCCATGAGGCGGGTGCCGAGGCCGCCGGCCAGGATCGCCGCCTTCACGGGCTGGCGCCGGGGGCGGCGTCAGGCTCCGGCTCAGGCTTGGGCGAAGTCATGGCGGACGCGGGACAGGTTGGGGTTGTACTGCGGGTCGTTGTCGAGCATGGGCTGCCAGCGCCTGCGGAACTGGGCGGCCTCGGCCGGGTCCTGGCTGGTGCGGACGGCGGTCTTGCTCTCGAAGTGGTAGAGCCTCGAATGCGGCGTGTAGACCAGGCGGTAGCCGTGCTGGCGCATCCGCAGGCAGAGGTCGGTGTCGTTGAAGTCGATGGCGAACAGCGGGTCGAAGCCGCCCATCTCGTGCAGCACGCCCATGCGGGTGGCGAGGCCGGCGCCGGTCATCGCCGAGTAGTTGCGGATGACGTGGGTGTAGCCGTTGTAGCCGACGAAGTCGCCCGGGAAGCCGTGGTAGACGTGGGCCGCGCCGCCGTTGACGCCGAGCACGGTGCCGACGTGCTGGATGGTGCCGTCGGCGTGGAGCAGCTTGCCGCCGCAGCCGCCGATGCGCGGGTCCTGGGAGAACTCCAGCAGCGCGCGCAGCCAGTCGCCGTCGAAGGCTTCCATGTCGTCGTTCATCAGCACCACGTGCTCGGTGCGGACGCGGCGCAGCGAGGCGTTGGCCTTGTCGGCGAAGTTGAACGGCTGCATCGGCCCGTCGTAGCCGTGCAGCTCGACGCCCCAGCGGGCGTAGCGGGCCTTGAGCGCGGGCGCGGTGTTGTGGTTGTCGACGACGACGATCCGGTAGTCCGGGTAGTCGGTGTGCGCCCGGACGGAGGCGATCAGGTTCTCGACCATGATGAAGGGCTTGCGGCCGGGCAGCGCCAGCCGGGTGTTGTTGGTGGTGACGAGCAGCGTCACGGGCGGGTTGCCGGCGACCGCGTGGCGGACGCGGAAATGGCCGGCGGGGGCGACGGGTTCGGCGCGGGCCGCCTCGCCGTACTTGGCCGCGACGTGGTCCTCCAGCGCGCGCTGGCCGGCGGCGAGGGCGGCGGGCTTGGCGTCCACCTCGGCCGCCGACGAGCCGGGGATCATGCGCCAATGGTAGAGGATGCGGGGGATGTGGTGGATCGCCTGCGTCTCGCGCGAGACCCGCAGCATCAGGTCCCAGTCCTGCGCGCCGCTGAACGCGTCGCGGAAGCCGCCGAGGCGGAGGAACAGGCTGGTGCGCACCGTCAGCGGGTGCAGGGTGTACATGACGGATTCGAGGTGCTCGGGCGACCAGTCGGGCTTGAAGTAGGTGTCGCACAGCTTGCCCTGGAAGTCGTACTTGTCCTCGTCGGCGTAGAGCGCGTCGATGGCCGGGTCGGCGGCGACGGCGTCGGCGATGGCCCCGAGGGCGTCGGGGGTCAGCTCGTCGTCGTGGTCGAGCATGACCAGGTAAGCGCCGGTGGCCATGCCGACGGCGGCGTTGGACGCGCCGGCGATGCCGCGGTTGGCGGGCAGGCGCTTGATGCGGATGCGGGGGTCGGCGCCTTGATAGCGGTCCAGCACGGCGAGCGTGTCGGCGCGGGCGGAGGCGTCGTCGCACAGGCACAGCTCCCAGCGGGAATAGGTCTGGCCGGTGACGGAGCGGATGCATTTGTCGAGATAGTCGGGCGGCGCGTCGTGAACCGGGACGATGACGCTGAGGGTGGGCCGGGCGGCGCTGGCGGCCGGGTTGGGCCGGGCGGCGACGGCGTCGGCGGGCGGCGGGGCGGGCAGCGGCGGGCGGGCCATGTTGCGGACGTAGGCCGGCAGGTCCTGCCGCAGGCCGAGTTCGTCCAGCCGCGCGAGGATGCGCGCGCCGATGACCTCGGGGGCGAGGCGCTGGCGGATCGTGTCGGCGGCGCGGCGGCCCTTGTCGCGGGCCTCGCCGGGATGGTCGACGACGCGGCGCATCAGCCCGGCCAAGGCGTCCACGTCCGGCTCGGCCCATTGATAGCCAGGCAGGTAGGGACCGGAGGCGCGCGTCACCTGGCGCGGCGCGCAGGGGATCAGGTAGCTGTTGGCGTCGTCGGTGAAGTCCATGTTGCCGGACCAGGCGGTGGCGATCACCGGGCGGCCGAGCTGCATGAATTCCGCGATGTTGAGGCCGAAACCTTCGCTGCGATGGGGCGAGACCAGGCAGTCGCAGCAGGCCTGCAGGCCGCGCATCTCGGCCTCGGTCAGCGTGCTGGCGCGCACGATGACGTTGGCGGCGCCGTGGACGCTGCCGAGGAAGTCGCGCATCGCGCCGGGGTCGGAGTGGCCGGAGTGCAGCTTCAGCACCAGGTGGACGTCGTCGCGGCCGGGGAACTCCTGGGCGCAGGCTCGGGTGAAGGCCTGGGCGAAGGCCGCCACCACGGCTTGCGGGTTCTTGCGCGTGATCGAGCTGCCGACGTCGAACACGGCGAGGAACAGGAAGCCCGGCGGCAGGCCGAACTGGTCGCGTGCGAACGAAGCGGGCGGCGCGGGGGCGACGACGCAGTTCATGGTGCGGACGGGGACGGGCGACACGGGGGCGATGGCGGCGGTGTTGTAGTCGCTCAGCGTCCAGACCTCATCCACGGCGGCGAAGGTGCCGAACCAGTCCGGGCGCAGGATGTTCAGCTCCCAGGCCCAGATCGCGATCGTGTAGGCGTCGTCGAACTGGCCGTGGCCGAACAGGCCGTAGAAGCGGTCGAGGGAGTCGGCGTTCACGTGGAGCAGGTTGACGCGGTAGGGGCCGGGCGCGTCGCAGTCCCGGGCGGCGACGCGGTAGTGGCCGAGGCTGACGTCGATGTTGACGAGGTGGACCGGGACGCCGGCGGCGCGCAGCGCGGCGAGGCAGCCGCGCGCCGCCGTGCCGAGGCCACTCCGGGCCGCGAACGGGGCGTAGAGGTTGACGCCGAACGGCTTGGCCGCGGTGCGCGTCGGGTCCTTCGAGCGGGACAAATAGAGGCGGTTGGATGACAGCCGGCCTTCGAAGCGGCCGTGGTTGATCCAGTGGCTCAGCGCCGCGCCGCTGTCCGGGCCGATGGCGGCGCGGACGTCGGGGTTGGCGTCGAGGTAGGACGCGGCGTCGAAGGCGGCGACCTGCTCGGGCGTCGGCTGGGCCGCGCCGGCCAGGGGCTGGTAGTGCTGCTCATGCAGGATGGACGGGCGGCGATTGGCCCGCTCCTCGTCGCGGCCGCATTGCCGCCAGTGGGCGAGGCCCGAGGCGATCGTTCCGTCCTGGACCGCGGCCGCGACTTCGGGGTTGAGCGCCAGGTAGAGCTGCTCGTCGAACCCGGCGTCGCCGGGGACTGCGGGCGCGGGCGCGTCGGTCAGCTTGGCTCGTGTCCTCGTGCTCGGCATCACCCCTCGCCCTGTTGGCCTTCACAACCGTCAACACCTAGTTGTGAATTCCTTATTAGCGGTGATGGCCGGCATCGCACAACTCCCGGGGCGTGACGGGCGGTGGCACGCGCGGGACTTGTGGCAAGTTCACATCAGACGAGCGGAACGGGGGCGGCGCGGCCCCGCGGTGGCGCGCGGCTACCCGGCCAGTTCCAGTGCCTCTTCCGCCTCCAGCCAGGCGGCTTCCGCCGCCTCGTGCTCGCGGGCCAGGGCGGCGAGGCGGAGCTGGGCGGCGGCGACGTCCGCGCCGCGGCCGGGCTGGTAGAGCGCCGGGTCGGCGAGTTGGGCCTCGATGCGGGCGCGTTCGACGCCGAGCCGGGCGATGCGGGCCTCGGCGTCGCGGGCGCGGCGGCGCAGCGGCGCGGTCTGCACCCGGGCCTCGGCGCGTTCGCGGCGCTCCTCTTTCTTGGTGGGGGCGGCGTCGGGGCGGGGGGCGGGGCGGGCGCGCTCGGCCAGGAGGGCGCGATAGTCGTCCATGTCGCCGTCGTAAGAGCGGACGGCGCCGTCGGCGACGAGCCAGAGGCGGTCGGCGACCAGCTCCACCAAGTGCGGGTCGTGGGTGATGAGCAGGACGGCCCCCTGGTAGTCGGCCAGGGCGCGGACCAGGGCCTCGCGGGCGTCGATGTCGAGGTGGTTGGTCGGCTCGTCGAGGATCAGCAGTTGCGGCGCGTCGCGGGTGGCGAGGGCGAGCAGGAGCCGGGCCTTCTCGCCGCCGGAGAGGGCGGCCACGCGGGTGTCGGCGCGGTCGGCGTCGAGGCCGAAGCGGGCCAGTTGGCTGCGCACCTGGGGCGGCGTGGCGCGGGGCAGGGCGCGGGCCATGTGGGCGACGGGGGTTTCGTCCAGCACCAGCTCGTCCGTCTGGTGCTGGGCGAAGTAGCCGACCTTGAGGTGGTTGGCGCGGCGCATCTCGCCCGAAAGGGGGTCGAGGCGGCCGGCCAGCAGCTTGGCCAGCGTGCTCTTGCCGTTGCCGTTGGCGCCGAGCAGCGCGATGCGGTCGTCCGGCTCGACGCCGAGGCTTATGTGCCGCAGCACGGGGGTGCCGCCGTAGCCGGCGGCGACGCGCTCCAGGGACAGGATCGGGGGCGCGAGGCGGCGCGGCTCGGGGAACTGGAAGCGGCTGGGGGCGTCCTCGATCACGCCCTCGATGGCGGGGAGGCGCTCCAGCGCCTTGAGGCGGGACTGCGCCTGCCGCGCCTTGGTCGCCTGGGCGCGGAAGCGGTCCACGAACGCCTGCATGTGGGCGCGCTGGGCGGCGATGCGCTCGGCGGCGCGGGCCTGCTGCATGGCGTGCTCGGTGCGGATGCGGACGAACTCGTCGTAGCCGCCGGGGGTGAGGCTGAGCTTCTGGCGGTCGAGGTGGGCGATGGCCTCCACGGCGCGGTCGAGCAGGCCGCGGTCGTGGCTGACGATCAGGCACGCGCCGGGGAAGCGGGCGAGCCAGGCTTCGAGCCAGAGGGTGGCTTCGAGGTCGAGGTGGTTGGTCGGCTCGTCCAGCAGCAACAGGTCCGGGGCGGCGAACAGGGCGGCGGCGAGGGCGACGCGCATCCGCCAGCCGCCGGAGTAGCTGTCCACGGAACGGGCCTGCGCCGCGGCGTCGAAGCCGAGGCCGGCCAGAATGGCGGCGGCGCGGGCCGGGGCGGCGTCGGCCCCGATGGCACGGAGGCGCTCGTGGATCTCGGCCAGGCGCATCGGCCCGGCTTGGTCCTGCTCGGCCAGCAGCGCCAGGCGCTCGGTCTCAGCAATGAGCGCCAGGCGCTCGGTCTCAGCAATGAGCGCCAGGCGCTCGGTGTCGGCGGCGAGCACGGTGTCGAGCAGGGTCGCGGGGCCGGAGGGAGCTTCCTGCCGGACCTGCGCGATCCGGGCGCGGCTGCTGAGCCTGATGTCGCCGCCATCGACCGCGATCTCGCCGGCGATGGCGCGCAGCAGCGTGCTCTTGCCAGCGCCGTTGCGGCCGACCAGCCCGATGCGCCGGCCGGGATCGACGCGCAGCTCGGCGGCGTCCAGCAGCGTGCGGCCGGCGATGCGGAGCGTGACGCGGTCGAGGACGAGCAGGCTCATGGACGGGAGATACGCGAGGGCGGGGCCGCGGAAAAGGGCCGCGGGTTGTGCGGGGGGCGGGCTTGGCCTAAACGCGCGGCCACATCACGAGGACGACCTCTCATGGCCACGGAACGCACGCTCAGCATCCTCAAGCCGGACGCGACCCGGCGCAACCTCACCGGCAAGATCAACGCCGTGTTCGAGGACGCGGGCTTGCGCATTATCGCCCAGCGGCGGCTGCGGCTGAGCCAGATGCAGGCGGAGACGTTCTACGGGGCGCACAAGGAGCGCGGGTTCTTCAAGGACCTGGTCGCGTTCATGACCGGCGGCCCGGTCGTCGTGCAGGTGCTGGAAGGCGACGACGCCATCGCGCGGAACCGCACGCTGATGGGGGCCACCAACCCGGCCAACGCCGACGAGGGCACGATCCGGAAGCTGTTCGCCGAGAGCATCGAGGCCAACAGCGTGCACGGCTCGGATAGCCCCGAGGCGGCGGCCACCGAGATCGGCTACTTCTTCGCCGGCACCGACATCGTTGGCTGACGCCTCGGATCGGCTGAGATCCTGGATCGGCTGATGCCCCCGGGCCAGTTGATGCCTTGGCGGACCGCGGCCTCGGCCTCGCTCCTGCTGCTGGCCGGGCTGCTGCTGGCGGGATGCGGCGGGCCGAAGCCGATCGTGTTGCAGCGCCCGCCCGAGGCGCCGGTGAGCGTCGACGGGCGCTATCGCGGCACGGCGCGGCTGGTGCGCGCGGCCGACCGGTTCTGCCCGAGGAGCGGGCCGCGGGTCTATCAGTTGAGCGGCGGCGAGGTGACGCTGTCCTACTCGGGGGGCGGCCGGTCGCGGGTGCCGCTGTCCGCCACCGTGCAGCCGGACGGGCGGTTCCGCGCCAGCGACGGTGAAGGCACGCTCGAAGGCCAGGTCGAGGACAGGGTGCTGGAGATCACGGTCAGCAGCGAGCAGTGCGAGCACCGCTGGACGATGCGGCGGATTGGTTAGGGCACGTCCGCCGCCGCGCCGCGCGCCAGGGCGTCGGCGAACAGGTCGGCGACGCCGGGGCCGCCGTCGTAGGGGTCCTGGGCGTTGTCGCGCAGCACCAGGTAGCCGTCGCCACCTTGGCGGAGGAAGTTGTTGGTGGCGACCAGGTAACGGGCGGCCGGGTCGAGGGGACGCCACTGGCCGGCCGGGTCTTCGATCTCGGTCGATGCCGGCCCGGCCCGCAGCCCCGCCCATTGCGGGAAGCCGCCGCGCCCGATCAGCCCCCGGCCGTGGCGGACGGCGGCTTCGAGATCGGCCCCGGTCAGGGTCAGGGTGGCCAGTGTGTTGCCGAACGGCATGGTGTCCAGCACTTGGCCGAGGCTGACCGGCCCCGCCGGCAGGCCGACGCGCAGGCCGCCGGCGTTCATCAGCCCGACGGACGCGCCGTGGGCCGCCGCCCGCAGCGCTTCGGCGGCGATCCGGCCGATGCGGCACGGCGCGACGCGGCAGGCGGCGATGTCGAGCGGCGCGGCCAAGGTGGCGACCGGCTCGTTGCGCAGCGCCTCGATCGGGGCGGCGTAGCGGGCGACGATGGCGGCGACCTCCGGGTCCTCCGCTTGGGACATGCCGACGTGGCGGCACGCGCCGCCGTAGGCCAGCACGGTTCCGTCGTCGGCCATGTCGAGGTCGAGGCGGCCGAGGTAGCGGCCGTAAGCGCCGGCCTGGACGACGAGCGCGCCGCCGGGGGCCTGGGTCGGGTGCGGGCCGAGCGCGCCCGCTTCGGTGTTGGACAGCAAGGCGTGGGTGTGGCCGCCGACGATGAGGCCGACGCCGGGGACGCCGAGCGCGAGGTCCATCGGCAGGCCGAGGTGTGAGAGGGCGATGACGAACCGGGCCCCCTGCGCCCTCGCGGCCGCGGCGGATTCGGCCAGGGCGGCGCGCGGGTCGGTGAAGCGGACGTGAGGGCCGGGGGAGGAGGAGGTGCGCGTCTCGGCGGTGGTCAGCCCGACGACGCCGACCCGCAGGCCGGCGCGGCCGAACACGGCGAAGGGGCGCAGCAGGCCGGCCAAATGCGGGTCGGCGGAGGCGTCGATGTTGGCCGACAGCACCGGGAAGCGGGCGGCGGCGACGTAGCGGGCGAGCGTCTCGGGGCCGTTGTCGAACTCGTGGTTGCCGACCGCCATGGCGTCGGTGCCGACGGCGTGCTGCACGGCGAGTTCGGCCAGGCCGTGATGGGCGGTGTAGAATAGGCTGCCCTGGAACTGGTCGCCGGCGTCGAGCAGCAGCACGGCGCGGCCGTCCGCCTCGGCGGCGGCGCGCTGCTCGCGGATGGCGGCGGCCAGGCGGGGACTGCCGCCGAAGCAGGCGTCCGTGCCCGGCGCATCCATGCCGGGGGCGCAGGTCAGGGCGCGGCCGTTGACCGGGGCATGGCGGGAATGAAAGTCGTTGACGTGCAGCACGGTCAGGCGGTGCGCGACCTGGCCGCGCGCGGCGCGGGTGAGCGGCAGGGCGCCGGCGGCGGCGAGCAGGGAGCGTCGGGCGAGCAGCATGGCGAAGGGTTTAGCACGCCCGGCCTTGCACTTGCGCGCGATGTTGGCCAAGTCTGAGGCAACAATACGAGGATGTTCGCATGTTCATCGAGACGGAAGGCACGCCGAACCCGGCGACCTTGAAGTTCCTGCCCGGCCGCGACGTGATGGGCGACGGCACGGCCGATTTCGCCGGGCCTGACCTCGCCGGGCGCAGCCCGCTGGCGACGGCGCTGTTCGCGTTGCCGGGGGTGGCGCGGGTGTTCCTCGGCTCCGATTTCATCACCGTGACCAAGAACGACCTGGCCGAATGGCAGGCGCTGCGGCCGCAGGTGCTGGGCGCGATCATGGAGCACTTCGTCGCCGGGCGGCCCGTGATCGAGGGCGAGGGCGACGCCGCGCTCGAGGACGTGTCCCCGGAGGACCAGGAGGTCGTCGACCAGATCAAGGAGTTGCTCGACACGCGGGTGCGGCCGGCGGTGGCGGGCGACGGCGGCGACATCGTGTTCCGCGGCTACCGCGAGGGCGTGGTGCGGCTGCACATGCAGGGTGCGTGCAGCGGCTGCCCGTCGAGCAGCGCCACGCTGAAGCACGGCATCGAGAACATGCTGCGCCACTACGTGCCGGAAGTGGTGTCGGTGGAGCAGGTCGAGGCCTGACCCATGCTGGACGACGCCGGGCCGGAGCCGCACGAAGCCTCCGTTGAGGTGGAGCCGGCCCGGCCCCTGCTCGACGACGCCGGGCTGGACCTGTTGTTCCGCGAGGCGCGCACGCGGTGGGACTGGCGGCCGACCCCCGTCGATGACGACGCGTTGCGGCGGCTCTACGACGTGCTGAAATACGGGCCGACGTCGGCGAACTGCTCGCCAGCGCGGTTCATGTTCCTGCGCACGGCGGCGGCGAAGGAGCGGTTGCGCCCGGCGCTGTCGGCGGGCAACGTCGACAAGACCCTGGCCGCGCCGGTGGTCTGCATCGTCGCGCACGACCCCAAGTTCTTCGAGGACCTGCCGCGGCTGTATCCGCACGGCGACGCGCGCTCGTGGTTCGCCGGCAACGACGAGTTGGCGGCGACGACGGCGTTCCGCAACGGCACGCTGCAGGGGGCCTACCTGATCATGGCCGCCCGGGCGCTCGGGCTGGATTGCGGCCCGATGTCGGGGTTCGACAACGGCAAGGTTGACAGCGAGTTCCTGATCGCCACCGGCTGGCGGAGCAACTTCCTGGTGGCGCTCGGCCACGCCGACCCGGCCGCTCAAGGCCCGCGCGACCCACGCCTCGGTTTCGACGAGGCGTGCCGGTTGCTGTAGGCGCTTCCAGGGATCCCGCGAGGGACGCTCCGATCGCCGGCCTTCTCGATCCCGATGCCACGATGCTGACGCTCGACGCGGCATTGGGCGACTGCGCGGCGGGGATCGTGCGGCACGGCGAGGCGATCATCGAACGCCGGCACGGCGCTGGCCGGGGCGCCGCCGCGGCGCTGCCGGGTTTGGCGCGGTCGTTGTTGACCCAGGCGGGGCTTCACTCCGGCGGCTTGGCCGGCGTGGCGGTGACGGTCGGGCCGGGCAGCTTCACCGGCATCCGGGCGGCCTTGGCGCTGGCGCACGGGATCGGGCTCGGCACCGGCCTGACGGTCGTCGGGGTGGGCCTGGGTGACGCCTTCCGGGTTGCGGCGGCGACGTATCGGCCGGTGTGGGTCGCCATCGACAGCAGGCGCGGCCGAGTGTTCCTGGACGACGGCGCGGGGCCGAGGACGGTGACGCTGGACGCGCTGCCGGCACCGCCCGGCCCCGTCGCTCTGGCCGGTGACGCGGCAGCGGCGGTGGCCGGGGCGTGGCGGGCGCTCGGGCACGACGTCGAGGTGCTGGGCGAGAGGCCGACCGCGGTGGGGATCGCCCGGGCGGCCATCCTGCTGCCGCGGCCGGCCCAGCCGCTTTACGTGGACGCGCCGGAAGCCCGGCCGCGGCCCGGCCGGCCCGCGCCGCACGGCTGATGCGCGCCGCCGCCCCGGCGCACGCGGCGGCGCTGGCATCGATCCACGCCGAGGCGTTCCCCCCCGGCGCGCGTTGGGGGGCCGAGGCGATGGCGCTGCAACTGGCGCTGCCGGGCGCGTTCGGCTGGATCGACCCGGCGGGCGGCATGGTGCTGGCGCGGGTGGCGGCGGACGAGTCGGAGGTGCTGACGCTCGCGGTGATGCCCGGCGCCCGGCGGCAGGGGGTGGCGCGGCGGTTGCTGGCGCGGACGATGGCCGAGGCGGCGGAGCGGGGGGCGGCGTCGATGGTGCTGGAGGTCGCGGCCGGCAACGATGCGGCGCGGGCCTTGTACGCCGCGGCCGGGTTCCGGCCGGTGGGGCGGCGGCCAGGCTACTACGCGGGCGGGACGGACGCGCTGGTGCTGCGGGCCGCGCTCAACCTTTGCGAATGAGCAGGTCGGCCGTGCCGTCGGGGGCATCGGTGAGGGCGAGGACCTGGTGGCCCTGCTCGGCGGCGGTGCGGGGCACGTTGCGGCGCGGCTCGTCGCCGCGGAGTCGGACGGCGAGGATTTGACCGGGTTGCAACCGGTCAAGGGCCAGCCTCGTACGCACGAAGGTCATGGGGCAGACCTCCGCGGTGATGTCGATTTGCAGATCGGCGGGCGAGTCAGTCGCGGGGAGCAAGAAATCGGGAACCGGTGCGAAATGTGGGTTCATAACGTGCTTTCTTCTTCTCGGACTATTGCGAAACGGGGGGGCGGGGATGTATATGCGTGTTATCGTGCAGTAGAGGATGAGGCTCATGACCGAGCAGACAGAGAGCAGCGACGTGCTTGGACTTACCGCGCAAATCGTATCGGCGCACGTGTCAAACAACGCAATCGGGGCGGACGCGTTGCCAAGCCTGATCCAGGACGTGTATCGCACGCTGGCCGGCGTCGGCAAGGAGCAGGTGCTTCCGGACAAGCAGCAACCCGCGGTGCCGGTGAAGAAATCGGTGTTCCCGGACTACATCATCTGTTTGGAGGATGGCAAGAAGCTGAAGATGCTGAAGCGGCATCTCAAGACCTCCTACAACATGACGCCGGAGCAATATCGGGAGAAGTGGCAGTTGCCGCCGGACTACCCGATGGTCGCGCCGAGTTATGCCAAGCACCGCTCGTCCCTGGCCAAGAAGATCGGGTTGGGCACCAAGCCGCGCGGCCGCTGAGGCGGCAGCGCGCCGGGCGGGCCCGGCGCGGCCGGGTTCGGGCGCGGCGGCCCATGCGACTCGGGCGGGCCATGCGAGGCGGGCCATGCGATTCGACAGGCGGTGCGGTGTTCGGCTACGCCATCGGGCGAGCCAGGCGTGAGCGGCATCGACTAAGGACCTCATGGAATCGCGCATCGAACGTCTGTGCGTCGAACAAGGGCTGAAGATGACGGGCCAGCGCCGCGTCATCGCCCGCGTGCTGTCCGAAGCGGCGGATCACCCCGACGTTGAAGAGGTATACCGCCGGGCCGCGGCGATCGACGCGCGCATGTCGATCGCCACGGTGTACCGAACGGTCCGGCTGTTCGAGGAGCGCGGCATCCTGGAGCGGCGGGACTTCGGCGGCGGGCGGGCCCGCTACGAGCCGACCGAGCACGGCAAGCACCATCACCTGATCGACGTCGAGAGCGGCCGGGTGATCGAGTTCGGGGATCCGGCGCATGAGGCCTTGATCAAGGCTATCGCCGAGACGCTGGGGTTCGACCTGGTGTCCTACCGGCTCGAGCTGTTCGGCCGCCGGCGCGCGCCGGCCAGCGACGGCCGCGCGCATCGGGGCGAAGCGCCGCCGGCGGACCCCTCGGGACCGACCCCGTGACCCCGCACCACCACGCGAGACCTGCCAGCCCGCGGCCGCGGCCGCCGCGTCACGACCATTTCAATGAGCTGCGCGCCGGCAACCTCGGCGTGCGCATCGCCCGCACCTCCGCCGAGATCGACGCCGCGCAGGCGCTGCGCTACCGCGTGTTCTTCGACGAGATGGGCGCGATCCCCGATCCGCGCGCCACGGCGACGCGGCGGGACGCCGACGCGTTCGACGCCGTCGCCGATCACCTGCTGGTGCTCGATCACGCGCTCGGCGCGGGGCCGGCGGGCGTCGTCGGCACCTACCGGCTGATCCAGCGCGAGGCGGCGGCCAAAGTGGGGCGGTTCTACTCGGCCGACGAGTACGACCTCGGGCCGATCAACGCCTTCCCGGGCCGGGTGCTGGAGCTGGGGCGCTCCTGCGTCGACTCCGCGTATCGCGGGCGGGCGGTGATGCAGCTGCTGTGGCGGGGGATCGCCGCCTACATCGCCGAGCAGACGATCGACCTCATGTTCGGCTGCGCCAGCCTGCCCGGCACCGATCCTGAAGCCTTGGCGCAGGAGCTGACCTACCTCTACGGCCACCACCTCGCGCCGCCGGCGCTGCGGATGCGGGCGCTGCCGGAGCGCTACGTCGAGATGCGGCGGCGCGACCCGCTGTCGGTCGATTCGCGCCAGGTGACGCTGATGCTGCCGCCGCTGATCAAGGGCTACCTGCGGCTGGGCGGGTTCGTCGGCGACGGCGCGGTGATCGACGAGCAGTTCAATACCACCGACGTCGCCATCGTGGTCAGGAGCGACCTCGTCACGGACAAGTACTGGAAGCACTACGAGCGCCGCCGCGGCGACTCGTGAGCCTCGGCCCCAAGTGACGCGTCACCCGACGCGCGGCCAGGCGCGCGGCCAGGCGCGCGGCCAGGCGCGCGGCCTCGCCCTCGCACGGGCGCGCGAGATTGCCCAGGAGCTCACATGAACGTCATCATGACCGCGCCGCGGCTCGCGCCGGAGGCGGTGGCGCTGATCGAGGCCGCGGGTGGGCGGCTGCACTACATGGACCCGTTCCCGCCGGCCGCCGCCGTCGCGGCGCTCGCCGCCGGATTGGACCCGGTCGCCATCCTGTCCCGCCAGGGGCCGGTGACGGCGGCGGTGATGCAAGCCGCGCCGCGGCTGCGCATCGTCGCCCGGCACGGGGTCGGCGTCGACGACGTGGACCTGGCCGAGGCGGCGCGGCGCGGCATCGTGGTGACGCGCGCGCCCGGCTCCAACACGCGGGCGGTGGCGGAGCACGCGATGGCGATGATCCTGGCGCTGGCCAAGGATTTGCACCCGCTGTCGGCCGACGTCGCCGGCGGCGGCTGGCGCGGGGCGGGGACGAAGGTGCGCGACGTGGCCGGGCTGCGGCTTGGGTTGGTCGGGTTCGGCGCGATCGGCCGGGCGGTGGCGGCGCTGGCCGGGGCATTCGGCATGGCGGTCGCGGCTTACGACCCGGCCGGCGACGCCCCCGGGGAGCCGTGGCGGGGCGTCGAGCGGGCGGCGGACCTGGACGCGCTGCTGTCCCGCTCGGACGTGCTGTCCCTGCACCTGCCGCTGCTGCCGTCCACCCGGCACCTGATCGACGCGACGGCGCTGGCGCGGCTGCCGGCCGGCGCGATGGTCGTCAACACGGCGCGCGGCGGGCTGATCGACGAGCCGGCCTTGTTGGCGGCGATCGAAGCCGGGCGGGTCGCCGGGGCCGGGCTCGACGTGTTCGAGGCCGAGCCGCCGGCCGCCGACGCGCTGCTGCGCCGCCACACGCGGGTGATCGCGACGCCGCACGTCGCCGGCGTCACCGACGCGAGCCTGGTGGCGATGGGGGTGATGGCGGCGGAGTGCATCGCCGCGGTCCTGGCCGGACGGGAGCCGCCGCCGGAGCGGATCGTGCGCGCTTGAGGTGGACTGCGCGCTTAACATGGACGAAGGCGCGGGCGGCGGTCGGCTGGCGGGCGGACGCCTGGGCGGCGGGCCTCGGGCTGCTGTCGGCGCTGGCGCTGCCGCCGCTGCACCTCATCCCGGTCCTGCTGCTGGCGGTGCCGGGGCTGCTGGCGCTGATCGGGGCGGCGCGGGGACCGTGGGCGGCGGCGCGGCGAGGGTTCTGGTTCGGCTTCGGGCACCACCTGATCGGGCTTTACTGGATCACGGAAGCGATCCTGATCGAGGCGGCGCGCTACTGGTGGCTGGTGCCGCTGGCGGTGCCTGGGTTGTCGGCGCTGCTGGCGCTGTTCGTCGCCGCCCCCTGCGCCGCGGCGCGGACGGTGCCGGCGGGCTGGCGGCGGGTGGCGATGCTGGCCGGCTGCTGGGTGCTGAGCGAGTTCGCCCGCCAGTTCATCGGCACCGGCTTCCCGTGGAACCCGTGGGGCAGCGTGTGGGCGATCCCGGGCGCCGCCGGCGACGTGATGATCCAGCCGGCGGCCTGGATCGGCACGCCGGGGCTGACGCTGCTGACGGTGCTGCTGGCGGCGCTGCCGACGCTCGGCGGGCGGGGCTGGGCGGGGGGGGCGGCGATCCTGGCGGGCTGGGTCGGGGCCGGGCTGTGGCGGCTCGACACGCCGGTGGCCGCCCCGCCCGGCGTCCGCGTGGTGCTGGCGCAGGGCAACGTGGCGCAGGGCCGGAAGTGGGACCGGACCGAGGCGGTCTCGACCTTCCGGCGCTACCTGTCGCTCTCGGCGGAGGGCGTGGCGGCGGCGGGGCGGCCGAGCGTGGTGATCTGGCCGGAAACCGCGAGCGTGTTCCTGCTGCAATCCGACCCGGCGGCGCGGCAGGCCATCGCGCAGGCGATCGCGCCGGCGCGCGGCGCCATCGTCGGCAGCCTGACGTTCCGGGCGGGGTCGCCGTCGGCCGATCCGTCCAACGAGCCGTTCAACAGCATGGTGGCGCTGCGCCCGGACGGCTCGGTCGGCGGCATCTACGACAAGTGGCACTTGGTGCCGTTCGGGGAGTACGCGCCGAGCTGGGTGCCGCTGGCGATCCAGGTGGTGCCGGGCCAGTTCGGCTTCGGGCGCGGCCCGGCGACGCTGCGCCTCCCTGGCCTGCCGCCGTTCGGGGGCTTGATCTGCTACGAGGCGATCTTCCCGGCGCAGGTGGTGGACCAGGCCGACCGGCCGGACTGGCTGGTCAACATCACCAACGACGCCTGGTTCGGCAATTCGAGCGGGCCGCGGCAGCACCTGGCGGCGGTGCGGCTGCGGGCGGTGGAGGAGGGGCTGCCGGTGATGCGGGCGGCCAACACCGGCATCACCGCGGGCTTCGACGGCCTGGGACGCGAGCTGGGCCGGTTGCCGATGAACGTGGCGGGGGAACTGACCTTGGCGCTGCCGGGCAAGCGGCCGCCGACGTCGTTCTCGCGCTGGGGCCTGGTGCTGCCCGGCTTGCTCGCGTGCTGCCTGGTGGGTGCGACGCTCAGCCGCCGATTGCGCTTATGAGGCGAGCCGGAGCAGCCACCACGCCATTGATGAGTACGAAAATGTAAACAAATTGAGAATATCTATGCTCTTGTGACTTGCCGACGCCCTCAGGTTGTGGCATTAAGATGTTATTCAGCTATATCGTGCAGGAGCGAGGTCGATCATGTTGGCGCAGGCGAATGCCAGCCCTGAGAAGGACAGCGGGCCCAGCCCGATCGACGCGCACGTCGGATCGCGCATCAGGCTGCGCCGGACGTTGCTGGGCATGTCGCAGGAGCGCCTGGGCGACGCGCTCGGGCTGACGTTCCAGCAGGTGCAGAAGTACGAGCGCGGCGTCAACCGGGTCGGCGCGTCACGCTTGTTCGACTTGTCGCGCGTGCTGGACGTGTCGATCAGCTTCTTCTTCGACGACATGCCGGAGCAGTTGGCCGGGATGCACGGCACCGGCCACATGACGCACGCGGCGGGCGGCTTCGCCGAGCGGCAGGACTCGTTCGGCGCCGACGAGGCGCTCAACCGGCGCGAAACGCTGGAACTGGTGCGGGCCTACTACCGCATTACGGACCCGGCGGTGCGCAAGCGGGTGTTCGACCTGGTGAAGACGATGGGCCCGCCGGAAACCTGAGCCGGTCGTGCTTGCCCCCTCCGGCAGACCGCGCCCTGGCCGTTCAGATTCGCGGACAGGGCACGGCCGTCAGGGAAACGGGTTGGGGGGACCTTACTGCTTGGTCGAGCCGCCGCTGTTGCCGGACTGCTTGCCTGCGGACCCCGAGGCCTGGCTCATCTGGGTGACCGCCGTGACTGAGTCGGGGTTGATCACCATCAGGACCGGATGATCCTGCTTGTCGTGAGCGCGGACCAGGAAGGACTGGGGCATCACCTGAACCTGGGTGAAACCCGCCTGCTCCATGTCGGACTTGATCTTCTGCTGCAGCGCCGGGGTGTTTTGCTGATCGGCGCTCAAGGATGAGAAGCCGCTCGGCTGCTGCGTCGATTGGGCAGCGGCGGGCAGCGCGAAGGCGAGGGTCAGGCCGATGGCGGCCAGAAGCTTCGAGGTCATGGCGGTATCCTGTCGGTCGCTTGTGACGCCGTCCCCGGCCGGGCCGGAAACAACGAGCCTGCAACCGCCGATCATCCGCTTGGTTCTCGTCCGGCGATGACACGCGTGGTTGAAACCATGCACGTCCGCGTGTGATTCATGGCACCCGTGTCATCGTCCGTCAGCCGCGCAGTTGCGGGTTGTCGAACACCGGGTTGCGGCGGCGGTACAGGGCGTCGCGCAACGCGGCGGCCAGGCTCCGTTTCTCCTCCTCTCCCAGGTCGGCGCCCACTTCGAGCCGCCGCCCGCGCTCGATCATCAGCAAGGCCGGCGCGCGTCCCGGGCGCTCTTCCAGCAATGCCTGCAACCAGGCCTGGCCCAGCCGCCGTTCCGAACGGCGGCCGGCCGGGTCGGTGCGGATCACCAGCAACCCGGCGTCGGACAGCAGCAGCCGCTCGGTCGTGTGCCGCTGGCGCGCGTTGCGGCGCAGCAGGACGATGGCGAGCAGCATCTCGGCCCCGTTGAAGCCGATGACCGGCCAGGCGCCGATCAGCCACAGGCCGGTGGAGACGCCGCCGCTCAGCAATAGCAGCACCGCGATCAGCCGTCGCAGCCCGGCCGGGCTGAGGCTGCGGTGCGGGGTGATCAGCGCTTCGAAGGTGACCGCGTCGGCCGTGCCGTCGGGCTGGCGGCCGGGCGCGCCGTCGGGTTCACCGTCCTGGGACATGCACGCAATCTGGACCGGCGGGCGGCGAAGGCAATGACAAAACCGCCGCCACGGGTTGCCCGGATCGGACCGATGGAGTAACCACCCCCCGGCATTCCGAGCCCCCGGGCGCCCCGCCTGGCCCGCCCGGGGCGCGACGACGGGAATGAAACAGATGGCACGCAGCAAGATCGCCCTGATCGGCGCCGGCAACATCGGTGGCACGCTCGCCCACATGATCGGGCTGAAGGAGTTGGGCGACGTCGCGCTGTTCGACGTGTTCGGCGGCGTGGCGGCGGGCAAGGCGCTCGACCTGATGCAGTCCGGCCCGGTCGACGGCTTCGACAGCCAGATGGTGGGCGGCAGCGACTACGCCGCCATCGAGGGCGCCGACGTGGTGATCGTCACCGCCGGGTTCCCGCGCCAGCCGGGCATGAGCCGCGACGACCTGGTGGCCAAGAACGCCGAGGTGATCGCGACGGTCGCGGACGGCATCAAGACGCACTGCCCCGGCGCGTTCGTCATCGTCATCACCAACCCGCTCGACGCCATGGTGTGGGTGATGCAGCAGAAGTCGGGCCTGCCGCCGCACATGGTGGTGGGCATGGCCGGCGTGCTGGACAGCTCGCGCTTCCGCCTGTTCCTGGCGCACGAGTTCGGGGTCTCGGTCGAGGACGTGACGGCGTTCGTGCTGGGCGGCCACGGCGACACGATGGTGCCGCTGGTGCGCTACAGCACGGTCGCCGGCATCCCGGTGCCGGACCTGGTCGAGATGGGCTGGACGACGCAGGACAAGGTGGACGCCATCGTCAAGCGCACGGCCAACGGCGGCGGCGAGATCGTCAAGCTGCTGGAGCGCGGCAGCGCGTTCTACGCCCCGGCGGCCAGCGCCATCGCCATGGCCGAGAGCTTCCTCAAGGACAAGAAGCGCGTGCTGCCGGCGGCGGCGCACCTGTCCGGCCAGTACGGCGTCAAGGACCTCTACGTCGGCGTGCCGGTGGTGATCGGCGCGGGCGGGGTGGAGCGGGTGGTCGAGATCAAGCTCGACGCCGAGGAGCAGGCGGCGTTCGACAAGAGCTGCGCCAGCGTGCGGGAACTGATCGACGCGAGCCGCAAGCTGGTCGGCTGAGCGGGCCAGGCATGCGTTGAGTGCAACCCTGCCGGCGCATCGGCGGCCAGGCGGCAGGCCCATCTCCTAGGGGCTGCTTGCCCCGCCCGATTTCCAGACAGAGGCACCCATGCCCGGCATCGACCTGATCGCCTCCGCCTTCAACGGCGCCAACGCCGCGTTCATCGCTGACCTATACGCCCGCTGGGCACGCCAGCCGTCGAGCGTCGATCCGAGCTTCGCCGAGCTGTTCGAGGCGCTGAACGACGAGGCGCGCGGCGTGCTGGAGGACGCCTCCGGCGCGTCGTGGTCACCTCGCAGCTACAGCGTCGCCGAGCCGGAGCCGCCGGCCCCCGCGGGCAAGAAGGCGGCCGCCGCGGGCGGCTTCACCGAGGCGCAGGTGCGCGCGGCGGCGCTCGACAGCCTGCGGGCGCTGATGCTGATCCGGGCCTACCGCGTGCGCGGCCACCTGGAAGCGACGCTCGACCCGCTCGGGCTGCAAACGCCGGGCTCGCATTCCGAGCTCGACCCGGCGGCCTACGGCTTCGGCGCCGAGGACATGGACCGCCCGATCTTCATCGACGGGGTGCTGGGCCGGGACAGCGCCACGGTGCGCGAGATCATCGGCATCGTCCGCGCCAGCTATTGCGGGCCGATCGGCGTCGAGTTCATGCACATCCAGGACCCGGAGCAGAAAACCTGGATCCAGCGCCGCATCGAGGGCGCGCCCTGGACGACGGGCTTCGACGCCGAAGCCAAGCGCACCATCCTGCGGCAACTGACGGAGGCGGAAGGGTTCGAGACCTTCTGCCAGCGCCGCTACGTCGGCACCAAGAGGTTCGGGCTGGAAGGCGGCGAGGTGACGATCCCGGCCCTGCACGCGATCATCGACGTCGCGGCGCGGGACGGAGTCAATGAGGTCGTCATCGGGATGCCGCACCGGGGGCGGCTGAACACGCTGGTCAACATCCTGCAGAAGCCGTTCACCGCGGTGTTCAGCGAGTTCGGCGGCGAGAGCTTCAAGCCCGAGGACGTGCAAGGCTCGGGCGACGTCAAGTACCACCTCGGCACCAGCACGGACGTGGAGATCGCCGGGCACGCGGTCCACCTGTCGTTGCAGCCGAACCCGAGCCACCTGGAAGCGGTCGATCCGGTGGTGGTCGGCAAGGTGCGGGCGCGGCAGGACGAGGCCGGCGACACGCGGGCGCGGCGCAGCGTGATGGGCGTGATCATGCACGGCGACGCGGCGTTCGCCGGGCAGGGCCTGGTCTACGAGACGTTGGCGATGAGCCAGTTGATCGGCTACCGCACCGGCGGCACCGTGCACCTGGTGGTCAACAACCAGATCGGCTTCACGACGGTGCCGGCGCACGCCTACTCTGGGATGTATTGCACCGACATCGCCAAGAGCGTGCAGTGCCCGATCCTGCACGTGAACGGCGACGAGCCGGAGGCGGTGATCTTCTGCGCCCGCTTCGCCGCCGAGTTCCGGATGCGGTTCGGCACCGACATCGTGCTCGACATCGTGTGCTACCGCCGGCACGGCCACAACGAGACCGACGAGCCGGCGTTCACGCAGCCGATCATGTATCGCGCCATCAAGGACCGGCCGACGATCCGCAGCCTCTACGCCGACCGCCTCGCCGCCGAGGGCTCGGTGCCGGCCGAGGAGGCCAAGCGCCTGTGGGACGGGTTCCAGTCCACGTTGGAGGACGCGTTCAAGGCGGCGCAGGGCTATAAGCCGAACAAGGCCGACTGGCTCGAAGGCCACTGGGCCGGGCTGAAGCAGGCCGACCAGGGCGATGAGCGGCAGGAGGCCGCGACGGGCCTGTCCGCGGAGCGGCTGCGCCAGGTTGGGCGGGCATTGTCCACGCCGCCCGCCGATTTCGACCTCAACCCCAAGATCGCGCGCCAGCTCGAAGCCAAGCGGGTGATGTTCGAGAGCGGCGAGGGCATCGACTGGGCGACCGGCGAGGCGCTGGCGTTCGGCGGCTTGCTGCTGGAAGGCAGCCGGGTGCGGCTGTCGGGCGAGGACTGCCAGCGCGGCACGTTCAGCCAGCGCCACGCCGTGCTGGTCGATCAATCGAACCAGAACGAGTACGTGCCGCTCAACAACATCGCGCCCGACCAGGAGAAGATCGACGTCTTCAACTCGCTGCTCAGCGAAGCGGGCGTGCTGGGCTTCGAGTACGGCTACACGCTCGCCGACCCGAAGGTGCTGGTGTTGTGGGAAGCGCAGTTCGGCGACTTCGCCAACGGGGCGCAGGTGATCATCGACCAGTTCATCGCCAGCGGCGAGACTAAGTGGCTGCGCATGAGCGGGCTGACGTTGCTGCTGCCGCACGGGCACGAGGGGCAGGGGCCGGAGCACAGCAGCGCGCGGCTGGAGCGCTACCTGCAGCTCTGCGCCGAGCGCAACATGACGGTGTGCAACCTGACCACGCCGGCCAACTACTTCCACGCGCTGCGCCGGCAGTTGAAGCGCAACTTCCGCAAGCCCCTGGTGATCATGACGCCCAAGAGCCTGTTGCGGCACAAGCAGGCGGTCAGCCGCCTGTCGGAGATGGGGGAGGACAGCCATTTCCGGTTCGTCATCCCGGACGCCGACGTGACGGGCGAGAAGCCGGTCAAGCGCGTCGTGCTGAGCAGCGGCAAGGTTTACTACGACCTGCTGGCCGAGCGGCAGGACAAGGGCGTGGACGACGTCGCCCTCGTGCGGCTGGAGCAGATCTACCCGTTCCCGGAGCGCACCCTGGTCGAGACGCTGCGGCCTTACGGGGACGCCGAGGTGGTGTGGTGCCAGGAGGAGCCGGCCAACAACGGGGCCTGGACCTTCGTCGACCGCCGGATCGAGGCGGTGCTGGCCCAGGTGGGCGGCGCGGCGCGGCGGCCGACCTACGTCGGGCGCGAGGCCGCCGCCAGCCCGGCCACCGGCCTCGCCAAGGTGCACGCCCAGCAGCAGCAGGCGCTGGTGCGGCAGGCGCTCGGCCTCGAATAGGAACTGAGGAAGCAGGCAATGAGCACCGAGATCAAGGTCCCCACGCTCGGCGAGAGCGTGACCACCGCGACGGTGGCGCGCTGGCTCAAGAAGGCGGGCGAGGCGGTGGCTCTCGACGAGCCGGTGGTCGAGCTCGAGACCGATAAGGTGACGGTCGAGGTGCCAGCGCCCGGCGCGGGGACGCTGGCCAACATCCAGGCCGAGGAAGGGGCCGAGGTCGGCGTCGGCGCGGTGCTGGCGTTGCTGGAAGCCGGGGACGCCAAGCCGGCGGCCTCCCCCCAGCCCGCGGCGGCGCCGCCGGCGGCCAAGGCCAACCCCGGCGTCAACCCGCCGCCGCAGCCGCGCGGCCCGGTGTCGCGCCCGGCGACGCCGCCAGCCGCCGCCGCGTCGGAGGCTGCCGCCACCCGGGCCGCCGCGCCGGTGTCGTCGCCCGAGCACCCGCCGATGCCCTCCGCGGCCAAGATGATGCAGGAGCGCGGCATCGAGGCCGGCGGCGTGCCCGGCACCGGCAAGGACGGCCGCGTCACCAAAGGCGACGTGCTGCAGTTCCTGGACCGGCCCGCGCCGGCCGCGCCGCCAGCCGCCCCGGCGCGCGCCGCCCGGGCCGAGGACGCGCGCGAGGAACGGGTCAAGATGACCCGGCTGCGCCGCACCATCGCCCAGCGGCTGAAGGAGGCGCAGAACACCGCCGCCATGCTGACCACCTTCAACGAGGTGGACATGACGGCGGCCATGGCCTTGCGCGCCGAGTACAAGGACGCCTTCGAGAAGAAGCACGGTGGCGTGCGGCTCGGCTTCATGTCGTTCTTCGTGCGCGCTTGCGTCGCCGCGTTGCAGGAGTTCCCCGCGGTCAACGCCGAGATCGACGGCGACGAGATCGTCTACAAGCGGTTCGTCCACATGGGCATCGCGGTCGGCGGCGCGAACGGGCTCGTGGTGCCGGTGGTGCGCGACGCCGACCAGATGGGCTTCGCCGCCATCGAGCGCGCGATCGGCGACTTCGGCCGCCGCGCCCGCGACGGCCAGCTCAAGCTGGAGGAGCTGGGTGGCGGCAGCTTCACCATCACCAACGGCGGCGTCTACGGCAGCCTGATGAGCACGCCGATCCTGAACGCGCCGCAGTCCGGCATCCTGGGGATGCACAAGATCCAGGACCGGCCGATGGCGGTCGGCGGCAAGGTCGAGATCAGGCCGATGATGTACCTGGCGCTGTCCTACGACCACCGCATCGTCGACGGCCGCGAGGCGGTCAGCTTCCTGGTGCGGGTGAAGGAAGGCGTCGAGGACCCGCGCCGGCTGTTGCTGGACTTGTAGGCCGGGCGACGCCACATCTGTCCGAGGCGTGGCGTCCGAGGCGTGGCGGCATCGCCGTCCCGGGCGGCCACGCCGCTTGATCCCTTCAGGGTGGATAGATCCATGAGCGAGTCTTTCGACGTCATCGTCATCGGCGCCGGCCCCGGCGGCTACGTCTGCGCCTTGCGCGCGGCGCAGCTCGGCCTGCGCACCGCCTGCGTCGAGAAGCGCGAAACCCTCGGCGGCACCTGCCTCAACGTCGGCTGCATCCCGAGCAAGGCGCTGCTGCAGTCGAGCGAGAACTTCGAGGAGGCGTCGCGCCACTACGCGGACCACGGCATCCTGATTGACGGCATCAAGCTCGACCTGGCGCGGATGCAGGCCCGCAAGGACGAGGTGGTGAGCGCCAACGTCAAGGGCGTCGAGTTCCTGTTCAAGAAGAACAAGGTGACGTGGCTGAAGGGCGCCGGCCGCATCGCCGGGCCGGGCCGGGTGGCGGTGGACGGGACCGAGTACGAGGCCCGCCACATCGTCATCGCCAGCGGCAGCGAGAGCGTGCCGCTGCCCGGCGTCGAGGTGGACGAGGCGCGGATCGTCAGCAGCACCGGGGCATTGGAGCTGGGCCAGGTGCCGGGCCACTTGGTGGTGATCGGCGGCGGCTACATCGGCCTTGAGCTGGGCAGCGTGTGGAAGCGGCTCGGGGCCGAGGTCACGGTCGTCGAGTTCCTCGACCGGCTGGTGCCCGGGATGGACAGCGAGGTGGGCAAGCAGTTCGAGCGCACCCTGGGCAAGCAGGGCATCAAGTTCCGCCTGTCCACCAAGGTCACGGCCGCCACGGTCGGCGACGGCGGCGTCGAACTCACCGTCGAGCCCGCCAAGGGGGGCGAGCCGGAAACGCTCACCGCCGACGTCGTCCTCGTCGCCATCGGCCGCCGCGCCCACACCGAGGGCCTCGGCCTGGCCGACGCCGGCGTCGCGCTCGACGAGCGCGGCCGCGTCGTGGTCGACGAGCATTGGGCCACCAACGTCCCCGGCCTCTACGCCATCGGCGACGTGATCGCCGGGCCGATGCTGGCGCACAAGGCCGAGGAGGAGGGCGTCGCCATCGCCGAGCAGCTCGCGGGGCAGGCGGGCCACGTCAACTATGGCGTCATCCCCGGGGTGGTCTATACCTGGCCGGAAGTGGCCAGCATCGGCCTCACGGAGGACGCGTTGAAGCAGCAAGGATCGAGCTACCGGGTGGGCAAGTTCCCGTTTACGGCCAACGGCCGCGCCCGCGCGATGGGCACCACGGACGGGTTCGTGAAGATCCTCGCCGACAAGGACACCGACCGCATCCTCGGTGCGCACATCATCGGCCCGGACGCCGGCACGCTGATCGCGGAACTGGCGACGGCGATGGAGTTCGGCGCCAGCAGCGAGGACGTGGCGCGCATCTGCCACGCCCATCCCAGCCTCAGCGAGGCCGTGAAGGAGGCAGCGCTCGCGGTGGAAGGCCGCGCGCTGCACATCTGATGTCGATCGAACCCTCCAAGGACCACGTCTACGCCGTCACCGTCACCTGGACCGGCAACACCGGCACCGGCACCTCCGCCTACCGCGATTACGCGCGGGCGCACGAGATCACCATCCCGGGCAAGCCGCCCATCCTCGGCTCGTCCGACCCGGCCTTCCGCGGCGACCGGGCGCGCTACAATCCCGAGGAGATGCTGGTGTCCTCGCTCTCGACCTGCCACATGCTGTGGTACCTGCACTTCTGCTCGGCCGAGGGCATCGCGGTGTCCGCCTACCAGGACCTGGCCGAGGGCGTGATGGTCGAACGGCCGACCGGGGGCGGCAAGTTTGCCGAGGTCGTGTTGCAGCCGGAGATCACGGTGCCGCCCGGCACCGACCTCACGCGGGCGCGGGCACTGCACGCTGACGCGCGGGCGGCCTGCTTCATCGCCAACTCCGTCAACTTCCCGGTCCGCCACGAGCCGGTGTTCCTGATCGCCGGCGAGTAGCGCCCGGTGCTCGCGCTGACGATGGGCGACCCGGCCGGGATCGGCGGCGAGTTGACGCTGAAGGCCTGGGCGGCGCTGCGGCAAGGCGGCCCCCGCTTCCTGGCGCTCGACGACGCCGACCGCCTGGCCGCGATCGACGCCGCCGTGCCGATCCGCGTCGTCGCCAGCGTGGCGGAGGCCGAGGCGGCGTTTCCGGAGGCGCTGCCGGTGCTGTCCGCGCCGCTCGCCGCTGCGGCCCGGCCCGGCCATCCCGATCCGGCCAACGCGCCCGCCATCCTCGCCAGCATCGAGGCGGGCGTGCGTTTCGCGCAGGACGGCGCGGTGCGGGCGGTGGTGACGAACCCGATCGCCAAATCGGTGCTGTACGCGGCCGGGTTCCAACACCCCGGCCATACCGAGTTCCTGGCCGCGCTGACCGGCGCCAAGCAGCCGGTGATGATGCTCGCCAACCAGCATCTCCGCGTGGTGCCGGTCACCGTCCACGTCGCCCTGCGCGCGGCGCTGGACCGGCTGACCATCCCGCTGATCGTGGCGCACGGGCGCATCGCCGCCGCGGCGCTGCGCGAGCGCTTCGGCATCGCCAAGCCGCGGCTGGCCGTGGCCGGGCTCAACCCGCACGCCGGCGAGGACGGGGCGATGGGCAGCGAGGAGGCGCTGCTGATCCGGCCCGCGGTCCAGGCGCTGCGGGCGGAGGGCATCGACGCCGCCGGCCCGTTCCCGCCCGACACCATGTTCACCGAGGCGGCGCGGCGCGGCTACGACGCGGCGCTGTGCATGTATCACGACCAGGCGCTGATCCCGCTCAAGACGCTCGACATGGCGAGCGGCGTCAACGTGACGCTCGGCCTGCCGATCACCCGGACTTCGCCCGACCACGGCACCGCGTTCGACATCGCCGGCCAGGGCCGGGCCGACCCGTCGAGCCTGATCGCGGCACTGCGGATGGCGGACGCGCTGGGCCAAGCGGGACGCCGGGCGGCGGGCCGAGGGGCGGGCCGAGGGGCGGGGCAGGCGGCGTGACGATCCGGCTCGGCGTCAACGTCGATCACGTCGCGACGCTCCGCAACGCCCGCGGCGGCGCGCACCCGGACCCGCTGGCCGCCGCCCTCGTGGCGGTGGGCGCGGGGGCGGACGGCATCACGGTCCACCTGCGCGAGGACCGGCGCCACATCCGCGACGCCGACCTCGACCAGATCGCCGCCGCGCCCGACATCCGCCTCAACCTGGAAATGGCGGCGACGGACGAGATGGTGACGATCGCGCTGCGCCATCGCCCGCCGGCCTGCTGCCTGGTGCCGGAGAAGCGGGCCGAGGTGACGACGGAAGGCGGCCTGGACGCGGCCGGGCAGATGGACGCGTTGCGGCCGAAGGTCGCGGCGCTGCGGGCGGCGGGCATCCGCGTCAGCCTGTTCCTCGACCCCGACCCGCGTCAGTTGGAGGCCGCGGCAACGTTGGGCGCGGCCGTGGTCGAGCTGCACACCGGCGCTTACGCGGACGGCCACGAGGGCGAATTGGAACGGCTGCGAACCGCGGCGCGCCTGCTGCCTTCGCTCGGCCTCGAATGCCACGCCGGGCACGGCCTGACCTACGCCAACGTGCAGGCGGTCGCGGCGCTGCCCGAGGTGACCGAGCTGAACATCGGCCACTTCCTGGTCGGCCAGGCGCTGATGGACGGCTTGCCCGGCGTCGTGATGCGGATGAAGGCGCTGATGTTGGCCGCCCGGGCCGACGCCGCTTCATCACCTCCGTGACCGGCCCGCTCGCGACGGCCGTGGGCTAGTTACGGGGTCTGGGGCCTCGGCCCCGGCGGGTCGAGCGCCACGCCCTCGCCTGCTTGATGCCGACCCACTGAGTCGGAAGCCACGCCCTCGCCTTCCACCAAACAGGAATCTCGCCCGCCATGCTGGACCTGCTCGCCGACCCGCAGACCTGGATCAGCCTGCTGACGCTGACCGCGCTCGAGATCGTTCTCGGGATCGACAACCTGATCTTCGTCGCCATCCTGTCCGGCCGCCTGCCAGAATCGCAGCAAGCGACGGCGCGTCGGATCGGGCTCGGCTTGGCGCTGATCATGCGGCTCGCCCTGCTCGCGTCGCTGTCATGGCTGATCGGGCTGGTGGAGCCGGTGTTCAGCCTGTTCGGGCACGGCTTCTCCTGGCGCGACCTGATCCTGATCGGCGGCGGCCTGTTCCTGCTCTACAAGGGCACCACCGAGATCCACCACCGCGTCGAGGGCGAGGACGACGCGCATGCGGGGGCCGCCCCGGCGCGATTCTGGCCGGTGATCGCGCAGATCATCGGCCTCGACCTGGTGTTCTCGCTCGACAGCGTCATCACCGCCGTCGGCATGGTGGACGAGCTGTCGATCATGGTCACCGCCGTCGTCATCGCGGTGGTGCTGATGCTGGTGGCGGCCGGGCCGCTGTCGGGCTTCGTGCAGCGGCACCCGACGGTGAAGATGCTGGCGCTGGCCTTCCTGCTGATGATCGCGCTGGTGCTGCTGGCGGACGGCTTCGGGGCGCACATCCCCAAGGGCTACGTCTACGCCGCGATGGGCTTCTCGGTCGTGGTCGAGGCGCTCAACCAGATGGCGGCGCGGCGCAAGCGGCCATCCGCTCCCCGGCCCGCACCGGAGATGGTAGGCGGCTTGTCGGTGACGGCAGCGGACAAACGTAGCGCGCCGAATGCGCGCAGGACGGGTGATAGGCGAAATTGAAGTCGAGCACCGCCCGCCCATCCGCCGCGGCGCCGAGGTCCGCGCCCTTGATGCTGTCGAGCAGGTAGCGGCCGCCCCCGTAGGTGTCGCGGCCCGAGGTGGCGTCGGTGAACGGCAGGAACACGCCGCCGCCGTAGCCGAGCAGCCAGTAGGCGGTGAGCTCCGCGCCGAGCCGGTCGGCGAGGCCGCGAGTGCGGGCGAAGGGGCGGGCGCGCACCTCCCCGTCGCCGCCGGCGGGGAGCCGAAGGTCGTCGCCGTCGGCCGGCGTGAGGTCCACTAGGAAGCGAAGCGCCGGGTCGTAGGCGAAGACGGGCAACCCCTGGAAGCGGGCGCGGGCCGGAGGGTCGAGCGGGCTCTGGTCGTGGTCGCAGAACAGTTGGTCGCGCGTGCGCCGCCAATGGTGCCAGGCGGCCTCGGCGTCCGGCTCGGCCCGGATGGCGGCGTAGAGGTCAGCGACCTGTCGCCGCCAGTCCCAAAGGGACGCGTCGGTCATGGCGCAATCCAGGGCCTTTTCACTCGAAACGAAATCACCTCAGCCTTCGTCCCTGCGGGTCCTCAGTTCAGTCGAACGCGAGAATGCGCCCGACTGAACTGAAACCGCCCCAACGATCCGGTCCCGGGATCGTCAGGAGCCTTGAAGCAGCTTACGCGTCTGCTGGATCGCCTCCATGCATGCCTTGTCGTCGGCGTGGTCGAGGGCGCGGGCCTTCTCAAGCTCCATCTTGGCTTCGGCCATGGCCCTGTTCTCTGATTGGGAGGACCCGAGCTTCGGCACGGTCTCGGTCGAGCCATGCCCCGCCGCCGCCGCCGTCGCGGCCGCCGTCGGCAAGCCCTGTTGCTGCCGGCGAACATCCTGCGGCGATGTCGCGACCAGGTTGCCCACGCTCGCATTGGCCTCCTTGGTGCCGAGCGTGCCGCCCACTTTATCGGCCGCTGACGTGCCCTTGGTCGTGGGTGCGCCGGGCTGGCTCTCGTGCGCCGCCGAGGCCGCGCCGGGACCAGACCCCTGCAACGTTCCCGTCGTCACCGGCCCCAGCGCGGGGCTTTGGCTCAAGGTGCGGCCGAGTTCATTGATCTCGGCCGTGCAAGGCCCGGCGATGGCGGGCACCGTCGCGAGGCTGGCCGCAACCCCCATCATCCCGGCCCAGAGCGTGTTGCGTGTGTGCATCGACTTTCCCCGTTTTTCGTTGTCGCGTCCTCCGGTCAACGTGAATGGGCAATGGTCGTTCCCACCCGTGGGCATTTCACGATGAGACAATACGGCGAGACAACACGGCAAGCCGTCGGGGCGCGGCGCAGGCCCGCTCCGTTCTACTCACAGTGGACGCACGCGCCCGATCCGCGCCAGATCGCCGAGGATGCCCGCGCCCGCTGCTATCTCTACGGCCCCGGCCGCCCCGCAGCGCCTGGCGCAGCAGCCGAACGTTCTCCGCAGCATCCGCCCCGAGCCGCCCCGCCACCCGCCCGATCGCCCCCGGCCCGAGCGCCGGGTAACCGCGGTTGAAATTCACCCCGTCCGCCAGGTCGAACCGCCCGACGCCGCCCCCCAGCACCCGCTGCCCCAGCCCGATCGGGTTCGCGACCGGCACGACGACGACCTTCCCCCGGACCGCCCCCGCCGCTTCCAGCGCCGTCAGCCGGTCGCACAGCCGCCGCGCCGCGATCATGCCCGGCACTTCGTCCGCGTGCAGCCCGCCTGCACGTAAGCCTTGGGCCGCGCCCCCTCCCGCCCAAAGCGGTGCAGCACCAGCCCGTCAGCAACCCGTTTGATCCCACACACGATCCAAACCTACCCGCATGCAACGGGGCATCCCGGATCACGCCCAGCCCCAGCACGTCAACCGATGATCCTCAAACTAATGGATGCTCAGGTTGGCTTAGCAAATCTAAACAAGTGTTATTAGCATTTAATTAACCTTATTGTTCTAACTTACCGATAAGTAGTTCAATATTTCAATTCTGGCAAGGGCAGTGAGTATCGTAAACGTGGTGCAGCGCACATGATGTCGCGATCAATCCCAAGTCAAATTAAACCACTAACAGGTATTCGCGGCCTAGCTGCCTTGTATGTTGTCGCATATCATATCCCATTTCTTCCTTGGTTCAATCAATCGTCCTTCCTGCGTCATGGCTACCTAGCCGTCGATCTGTTTTTCGTACTAAGCGGATTCGTCATGGCAATGTCCTACAGCGGGATGTTTGCTCACAATACCTCTTGGCGGCACTATGGTGCATTTCTGGTTCGGCGCCTGGCTCGCGTTTATCCGCTTTACCTGTTGGTGACCTGTATTTACGGATTCGCCATGATGGCGAACGTGATCGATCGCAACGGCCTGCAAATCGGCTGGTGGCCTCTTATCGCCAATGTATTAATGATTCAGGCTTGGGGCTTTACGGCCAGTATTCTCAGCCCACTTTGGTCCATCAGCGCGGAATGGGCGGCTTACCTGATGTTCCCAATTTTCGCCGCCCTGTTTCTTTTCTCGCGTCGGCGAGTGACCTTACTGCTGTGTGCGTGCGCCGGCGTGATACTGGTTGGCTTGTCGCTGGCGCCGAAGTCCTCACCTTCCGATTGGCGCGCAGGACCGCTGGACATCAGTTGGGTTGGAAGTCTGCTGCCCGTCGTGCGGTGCTTGGCCGAGTTCAGCCTAGGACTTGCGGCGTTCCGGGCAGCAGATCGCACCGACGTACAAGCCGTCCTTGGTCACTGGGCATTCGCACCCGTCGCCAGTCTCTGCGTCATCGCTTTTCTTATGCAGCCGAACAGCGATGTCGCTGTCGTCGCTTTGCTTCCGTTCCTCATCATCAGCATGGCGATCGGCCGGGGGCCTGTACAAAGTTTTCTCAGCTGGTGGCCGGTGCTCATCCTCGGTGAGCTTTCATATGCCATCTACCTGCTCCACCCGCGGTTATCGACGCTTTGGAAACCGTTGGCGGCATCGCTGCCACGATCAATCGGAACGGACGCGGCATGGCGGATCAGCTTCGTTATCGTGCTCATGGTCTGCGCCGGGCTCGCCCACGCGTTGGTCGAGAAACCTTGTCGCCGAGGAGTACGGAAATTGGAAGCGGTTTTCGGGCTTAGTGAACGCGAAGCAGTGCTAACCAGCAAGGCGACTGGCAAAGCGAAACTGTCTTGATTGTTCGGACCGGACCCGCCCTGCATCCCAGATGGTCCGTCAACGGACTGCCGGCTCATGCGGTCGTTGAGCCATCGCTCTCGACTGCGTGTTCCCGGCGTCGCCCCCACATTACCTTCGCCGCTGGTCCGCCCCCCTTCGCTTCCACCTCCAGCCTCGCCGATCCCGGTTTCCAACCCCAGCCATAGCGATACCAGGCGTTACGACCCGTCCGTCGTGATCCCGTCCTCCTTCATCAGCGTGAATGGATGCTTCCCCCGCCGCCTCAAGCGCCGTCAGCTGGTCGCACAGCCACCGCGCCGCGATCATGCCCGGCACCTCGTCCGCGTGCAGCCCGGCCTGCACGTAGGCCTTCGGCCGCGCCCCCTCCCGCCCGAACCGGTGCAGCGCCAGCCCATACGAAACCCCCGGCGTGCCGCCGCCGACCGCGTGCTCGGCCCTCACCCCCGCCTCAGGACAGGTGGTGCGCCGCCGCCAGCCCGTACACCGGCGTCGGGATGCCTTCCGTCCGCGCCTTGAGCTGCAGCGCCAGGTAGTGCGAGTAGTGCCGCGACTGGTGCAGGTTGCCCCCGTGGAACCAAAGCCCCTCCTGCCGAGTCGGCTTCCACATGTTGCGCAGCTCGCCCTCCCAAGGCCCCGGGTCCTTGGTCGTGTCTGACCCCAGCCCCCAGCACTTGCCCACTTTGTCCGCCACCTCCTGCGAGATCAACCGCGCCGCCCAGCCGTTCATCGACCCGTAGCCGGTCGCGTACACGATCAGGTCGGCCGGCAGCCGCGTCCCGTCGCTCAGCACCACCCCTTCCGGCTCGATCCGCGCCACGTCGACGCCGCTCTTCAGCTTGATCCGGCCATCCGCGATCAGCTCCGACGCGCCCACGTCGATGTAGTAGCCCGACCCCCTCCGCAGGTACTTCATCGTCAGCCCGGACTCGTCGTCGCCGAAATCGAGCATGAACCCGGCCGCTTCCAGCCGGCGGTAGAACGCGGCGTCGCGCGCCCGGATCTCGTCGCTGACCGGCTTCTGGAACTGGTGCATCAACCGGTAGGGGATGGAGGCGTAGGTCATGTCCGCCTTGTCGGTCGTCATCCCCGCCGCCACCGCCTCCTCCGAGTACAGCGGCCCCAGCCCGAGCTCCATCAGCGACTCCGAGCGCGCCACGTGCGTCGAGGACCGCTGCACCATCGTCACGTCCGCCCCGTGCTCCCACAGGTCGGCGCAGATGTCGTGCGCCGAGTTGTTCGACCCGATCACCACGCACCGCTTGCCGCGATACGCCTCGCCGCCCGGATGCCGGCTCGAATGGTGCTGCTCGCCCTCGAACGTCTCCGCCCCCTCGTAGGCCGGCACGTTCGCCACCCCCGCCATCCCGGTCGCCAGCACCAGGTGCTTCGGCCGCAGCGTCAAGGCCGCGCCGTCGCGCACCACCTCCACCACCCACTCCCGCGCGTCCTCGTCCCAGCGCGCCCGCTCGCAGGTCGTGCTGTTCCAGCAGTTCAGCTCCATCACCTTGGCGTACATCTCGAGCCAGTCGCCGATCTTGTCCTTCGGCGCGAACACCGGCCAATGCTCCGGGAACGGCAGGTAAGGCATGTGGTCGTACCAGACCGGGTCGTGCAGGCACAGCGACTTGTAGCGGCTGCGCCACTGGTCGCCCGGCCGCGCGTGCTTGTCGATCACTAAGGTCGGCACGCCCTGCCGCCCCAGCCGCGCCGCCAGCCCCAGCCCGCCCTGCCCGCCGCCGACCACCAGCACGTAGGGCTGCCGCGACACCCCCAGCTCCGCCGCCTCCGCCTGCCGCCGCTCGAGCCACGTCCGCCGCCCCGGCTCCGCCCCGTGCGCCGCCCCCAGCTCCCGCCGCGGCCCCGACCGCTCCTCATGCCCCTTCAGCTCGTCCATCGTCGTCAGCAAGGTCCAGCACAGCCCGTCGCGCAGCCGCACGTGCCCGCGCCCCCGCGCCACTTCGGTCTCGAACCGGATCCAGCCCGACACCACCCCGTCCGCCTCGCGCGCCGGCTCCTCCAGCCGCCAGTCCCGCGGCCGCGTCGCCGCCAGCGTCGCCCCCAACAGGTCGGCCACCCCGTCCCGGCCCTCGACCGTGACGATGTTCCACGTGAAGGCGACCAGGTCGCGCCAATAGCACTCCGCCGCGAACAGCGCCCCCGCCGCCCCGGCGTCGCCCGAGGCCAGCGCCGCCCCGAACCGCCCGAGCCACGCCTCCACCGCCGCGCTCGCCGGGTCCGCGGCCGGCGGCCGGCCGGCGTCGGCCTGCGGACGTTCGATCGTCGTGGACATGGGTGGGCCTCCCTCGATGGTCACGGCCGGCATCCTCCGGCGTCCGCCGCGAGAGTGTCAGCCCGAGGCCGCGTCCCGCAAGCCCCCATCGCCCTCCGCCGCCCCGAGGCGATCCGGCGGCGCGCCCCGCGCGCGCCGCACCGCGTCCCGCCACCCCAGCCGCCGCCGCGCCCGCCCCGCCGCGTCGCCGTCCGGCTCGAACCGCCGCTCCATCCGCCAGGCGGCCGCGAACGCCTCCGGCTCCGGGTAAATCCCCGCGTCCAGCCCGGCCAGGTAGGCCGCCCCCAACGCCGTCGTCTCCAACGACGCCGGCCGGTCCACCGGCATCGCCAGCGTGTCGGCCAGGAACTGCATCGTCCAGTCCGACGCGCTCATCCCTCCGTCCACCCGCAGCGCCCCCGCCGCCGGCTCGAGCCCCGCCTCCCGCAAGTCCGCCCGCATCGCCTCCACCAGATCCTCCGTCTGGTGCGCGACGGACGCCAGCGCCGCCCGCGCCAGCTCCGCCCGCCCGGCGTCCCGCGTCAGCCCGGTGATCACCCCCCGCGCCTCCGGGTCCCAATAGGGCGCGCCCAGCCCGACGAACGCCGGCACCAAGTAAACTTCCAGCGCCGGGTCCGCCGCCGCCGCCAGCGCGTCGGTCTCCGCCGCGTGCCCGATGATCCCCAGCCCGTCCCGCAGCCACTGCACCGCCGCCCCGGCGACGAAGATCGACCCTTCCAGCGCGTAGGTCCGCCGCCCGCCCCGCTGCAAAGCCACCGTCGTCAGCAGCCGGTGCGACGACGCCACCGCCCGCGCCCCGGTGTGCAGCAACGCGAAGCACCCCGTGCCGTACGTCGATTTGATCATCCCCGGCGCGAAGCAGCCCTGCCCGGCCAGCGCCCCCTGCTGATCCCCCACCATCGCCCGCACCGGCAGCGCCGCCCCGAGATGCGCGGCGAGCGCCGTGCCGAACGGCCCGCTCGTGTCCCGCACCTCCGGCAGCACGCTGCCCGGGATGCGGAACACCTCCAGCAGCGCCGGGTCCCACTGCCCGGTGTGGATGTCGAGCAGCAGCGTCCGCGACGCGTTGGTCGCGTCCGTCGCGTGCACCGCCCCCCCGGTCAGCCGCCACAGCAGGAACGTGTCCACCGTCCCGAACGCCAGCCGTCCCGCCGCCGCCGCGTCCCGCGCCCCGTCCACGGTGTCGAGCAGCCAGGCGAGCTTGGTCGCCGAGAAATAAGGATCAAGCAACAGCCCGGTCCGCGCCTGCACGAGCGGCAAGTGCCCGGCCGCCTCCAGCGCCGCGCACGCCGCCGCCGTCCGCCGGTCCTGCCACACGATCGCGTTGTGAACCGCCCGCCCGGTCGCCCGGTCCCACAGCACCACCGTCTCCCGCTGGTTGGCGACGCCGACGGCGGCCACCTGCGCCGCCTCGATCCCGGCCCGCCGCAACGCCTGGCGGGCGGTGGAGAGCGTCGTGCGCCACAGGTCCTCCGGGTCGTGCTCCACCCAGCCCGGCCGCGGATGGTGCTGCGCGAACGGCTCCGACGCCTGCGACAGCGGCTCCGCCCCGCCCCCGAACACCATCGCCCGCGAGGACGACGTCCCCTGATCGAGGGCCAGCACGTATCCGCTCATCGACGCTCCCCGTCTCGGCCCGGCGCGTCCGTCCTCCCGCGCGCCGCCCGCCCCACCATAGCCTCCGCCCCCCCGAGCCGACTAGGAGCCGGCCAGGAGCTGGCCCCGATCACGACGACGTTATAAATGGGGTCGTCACGCCCCTGTCGCGGTGCTATGCGCTTCCAGTGGCCGCGGAGCCGAGCCAGGGAAAGGATTGACGATGCACGACAACGCTCCGGCGTCCCCCTGCGCCGCGCCCGCCCGCGGGACGGCGGCCGCCCCTCCCCTCCCATCGGCATGACCGGGCCGCAGGCCACGCCCCGCCGCCCGCCCGCCCGCTGGACCGTGCTGCTCGGCGCGGTCGCGGCCCTCGGCGTCCTCCTCGGCCTCGCCTCCAGTTGGACCGGCCTCGCCGCCGTCGGCGACGGCGTCCTCCGCGCCGCCTGGCTGCTGCCCGGCCTCGTCGCCCTCCACCTCGGCCAGCTCTTCCTCTCCGGCGTCGCCTGGCGCGCCCTCCTTCCCACCTCCCTCTCCACTCCCTTGCCTGGCCTCAACGCCTTCCACCGCCTGCGCATCATCCGCGAGGGCATCGACTCCCTCCTACCCGTGGCCCAGGTCGGCGGCGAGATCGTCGGCGCGCGCCTGCTCGCCCGCGCCGGCGTCGGCCCCGCCCGCGCCGGCGCCAGCGTCGTCGTCGACCTCACCATCGAGCTGCTCACCCAGGTCGCCTTCCTGCTCACCGCCATCGCCCTGCTCGCCGCCGTGTCGGACGGCTCGGCCTGGCGCAACTGGCTCGCCGCCCTGCTCGCCGGCCTCGCCGCCCTGGCCGCCTTGGCCGCCTTGCAGCGGTTCGGCGGCCTCCGCCTGCTCGAAGGGCTGCTGCGCGGCATCGCCCGTCGCTGGCCCGCCCTGGGCGGGGCGTCGCTCGACGGCATCCACGCCGAGGCCCTCGCCAGCTATCGCCGCCGCTGCGGCCTCGGCCTCGCCATCACCCTGCACTACCTCGCCTGGGCGCTCGGAGCCGCCGAGACCTGGGCCATCCTCAACGTCCTCGGCACCCCGGTCTCGCCGGCGGAGGCGTTCATCGTCGAGAGCCTCGGCATGGCCGCCCGCAGCGCCGGCTTCGCCATCCCGGCCGCCCTCGCCGCCCAGGAGGGCGGCTTCCTGCTCGCCGCCGCCGCCGTCGGCGTCGCCGCCACGCCGGCCCTCGCCCTGTCGCTGGTCAAGCGGCTGCGCGAAATCCTGGTCGGCAGCCTCGGCCTGCTGCTCTGGCGCGCCGCCGCCCGCGCGCCCGCTTCGACGTGATCCCCGGCATGACCCCCCCGGCATGACCGCGGCCAGCCTGCTTCTCCTCATCGTCGCCGCCCTCGCCCTGGCCGGGATCGCCTCGGTGGCCGCCGGCGCCCTCGCCGTCTGGTCGTTCAGCAGGCGCGGCCGCCCGCCGCCCCGGCACCGGCCGCCCGTGACCCTGCTCCGCCCGCTCTGTGGCGACGAGCCTATGCTCGGCGACGCCCTGGCCACGCTGTTCGAGCAATCCTACCCGGGCCTGCAGATCGTCCTCGGCGTCCAGGACGCCGCCGACCCGGCCCTCCCCATCATCGAAGCCGTCCGCCGCCGCCATCCCGCCGCCGACGTCACCCTCGTCATCGACGCCCACGTCGCCGGCCCCAACCGCAAGATCAGCAACCTCATCAACATGCTGCCGAAGGCCCGGCACGACATCCTGGTGTTCTCCGACAGCGACCTCCACGTCCCCGCCGATTACGTCGAGCGGATCGTCGCCGCCCTCGACCAGCCCGGCGTCGGCCTCGTCACCACCCTGTGCACCGGCCTGCCCACCACACCGGGCCTCGTCGGCCGCCTCGGCGCCACCGCCATCAGCCACTCCTTCCTCCCCGGCGCGCTCATGTCCCGGGCGCTCGGTCGCGAGGACTGCCTCGGCACCACCATGGCCCTCCGCCGCGGCGTCCTCACCCGGGTCGGCGGCCTCGGCGCACTCGTTCGCCACGTCGCCGACGACTACGTGCTCGCCGAGCGCGTCCGCCGCCTCGGCCTCAAGGTCGGGCTCGCCGCGGTCGTGCCGATGACCGCCGTGCCCGAGCGCGTCCTCGCCCCCCTGCTCCAGCACGAGCTGCGCTGGGCCCGCACCATCCGCGCCGTCGAGCCTTGGCTGTTCGCCACCTCGGCGCTGCAGTTCCCGCTGTTCTGGTCCGCGGCCCTCATCCCCCTCAGCGGCTTCGCCGCCTGGGCCACCGGCCTGTTCGCCGCCGCCTGGGCCGCGCGCGCGCTGTTCGCCCACGCCGTCGACCGCCTGCTCGCTGTCCCGCCGGGCCGCGCTAGGGCGCCCTTGCTGCTGCTGCCGCTGCGCGACGCCCTCTCGGTCGGCCTCGTCCTGGCCAGCTACCTCGGGACCCGCGTCGTCTGGCGCGGCCGCGTCATGCGCGTCGGCCCCTCACCCGCCGCCGCCCCCGCCGATCTCCCCGTCCCCGTTCCCGTCCCGCTCAAGGCGCGCGCGGCGGCAGCCGACAGTCGTCGGCCACTGGGGCGGTGAACGGCGTCCACACCTGCGTCTGCCCGAGCAACGGGATCCCGAGATAGCCCCGCACCTTGAGCCGCCCCTGCCTGTCCACTTCCAGCAGCGCCTGGTAGGTGCTCCCGTTGCGCGGGTCGATGATGCGCGCCTTCCAGTCCGTCCCGTCCGGCTGCCCGTCCCAGAGGATCGTCAGGTGGCATTGCGAGCGGTTGTGGTTGTCGGTCGGGATCGGCTCGTCCGGGCGGTCGAGCGGGATGCCCGCGATCCTCCCGCACACCGCCGCGCCGCACGGCACAATTGAGATCACCGCGTCCCGGTCCTGGGTCAGCCAGTTGCCGAACGGCGCTTCGGGCATCGTCGCCGCGGCCGGCGTCGTCGCCAGCCACGCGCCTGCCGCCAACCAGGCGACGGCCACGAGGCGTCGGAGCCGGTGAGGCCCACGGGAAAAATCGCGCATCATCTCGCTCTATCAGTGAGCCGGGCCGCCGCGGGTCACCGCCCGGGACCTTCGTCCACCGACGCGGGCCCGTCCAGGCGACACCCCGCCGCGTCTCACGGCGGTGTTCAACGCCTAGGAATATAATGAGGGCCAACGTTTCAAAAAAGGGTTGATGCCGACGCCGCCACCAAATCCGCCACACTGTGGCCGAACAGTGACAGTGCGGCCGGCCCGGCCCTCAGCCTAAATCGGACGCCGCCGGCACCGCTGGCACCCCCGGCCCGCCCACGCCCGTCGCCGCCAGCACCGCCCGCAGCACCGCCGACGCCGTCGCCCGCGCCGCCATCGTTCCCAGCGCCATCATGTTGCCCGGCAGCCCGCTCGCCCCCGTCGCCACCGCGAACATCGTGTCCCCGTCCCACATCGTGTGCGACGGCTCGATCGTCCGCGCCAGCCCGTCGTGTGACATCTGCGCCAGCTTGCGCGCCTGCGCCTTGGTCAGCGCCGCGTCCGTCGCCACCACCCCGATGGTCGTCGCCATCCCCGCCTGCAGCCCCGGCGGCAGTTCGCCCCCCAGGATCGCCGCCACCGCCCCGGGCCCGCGCGCCCCGTCCGGCCCCCGGGTCCCGGCCACCATCGCTCCCGTCGCCGGGTCCGTCACGTCGCCCACCGCGTTCACCGCCACGATCGCCCCCACCGTGACCTGGCCGACCTTCACCGAGCAGGTCCCGATGCCTCCCTTCATCGCCCGCCCCATGCCGAACAGCTTGCCCACCGTCGCCCCCGCCCCCGCGCCGACCGACCCTTCTTTCGGCGCCGCCCCGCTCGCCGCCTCGCACGCCGCGTAACCCGCCGCCGCGTCCGGCCGCACCGAAGGATCGCCCACGCCCAGGTCGAACAGCACCGCCGCCGGCACGATCGGCACCCGCGCCGGCCCGGCCGGGAACCCGATCCCGTGCTCCTCCAGCCACCGCATCACCCCCGACGCCGCGTCGAGCCCGAACGCGCTGCCCCCCGTCAGCAGCACCGCGTGCACCTGCTCGACCAGGTTGCTCGGGTCCAGCAGGTCCGTCTCCCGCGTCCCCGGAGCCGCCCCGCGCACGTCCACCCCGCCCACCGCGCCCGCCCCGGTCAGCACCACCGTGCACCCGGTCGGCCGCCGCGCGTCGGTGAAGTGCCCGACCCGGATGCCCGGCACATCGGTGATCGCCCCGCCCAGCGTGCGCGGCCGGCCCGGCCCCGTCGAGGGCATGTCTCCCGCCGAGGCCGCCCCCGCCGCCTGCGGCAGCGCCGCCGCCGCCAACCCGATCAACGCCGCCCGCCGCCGCGGCGTGCCCCGCTCCTCACCATCCCCGATCATCCGGCCTCTCCTCCCCGCGCCTCATGCCTCAGCTCACCGCCCGGCTCATCCCGGAAACGGCGACACGCCGATGATGTGCGCGTGCCCTCCCAGCATCAGCGCGTACGCCGCGACGCCCGCGACGGGCCGCCACCACCCGACCTCCCCCGGCACCCACCGGGTCCGCCCGGACAGGATCGCCGCGAACGGCACGATCGACGTGCGCGACGCGAACGCGTCCCAGGCCGCCCCGCCCAGCGCCCGCCGCCGCTTGGCGTCGATCGACACCGTGCCCGCCGCCGCCACCACCAGCAATGACGCGAAGAACACCAGCGACGCCACGTCGCCGTTGCCGACCAGGTGCACCCCCGCCCACAGCGCCATCCCCACCAGGAACGGATGCCGCGTCACCCGGACGATCCCCGGCGGTGGCCGCCCCACCAGCCCCTCCTGCCCCACCGCCGTCGGGTTGGGCGTCGTCAGCCCGAGCACCACCAATAGGAACGCCGGCAGCATCAGCACGATCGCCACCGGCTTCCACCATTCCAACTGCCCCCACGTCGGCACGTACTCCGCTCCCGCGTAGGCCGACACCAGCCACGCCATCCCCGCCACCGACCCGAGCGAGAACGCCACCATGTAGCCGCGCAGCCCCAGTGCCGACAGCACCCGGTCCCGCAGCCGCGTGCCCGACAACCCGAGGTGGATGGCGATGAAGAACAACGCGGCCAGCGACAGGGACATCATCGCCGCAGCCTACGCCGCGCCGCGCGCCTGGCAAGGCCGCTGCGCCTCGCCCAACCCTGTCGCCCGACCCTCTCGCCTCGACCCAAGCCCTGGCTCCGGTTATGTCACGGCCGATGCCCAACAGCTCGCGCCGCCGCCCCACGTCCATGACCGCCCCTCCCGCGTCCGCCGGGCCGCCCCCCGCGAGCGGCCCACTCCCGCCCCAGCCCGCCCCCCACCGCTTCACGCCCGGCCGCCCCAACCTCGGCTCCACCCGCGCCGCCTTCTTCGTCGCCGGCTTCGGCATGGCGGCCTGGGCCCCGCTCGTGCCCTATGCCAAGCAGCGCCTCGGCGTGGACGAGGGCACCCTCGGCCTGCTGCTGCTCTGCCTCGGGGCCGGCTCGATCGCCACCATGCCGCTCGCCGGGGTCTGGGCCGGGCGTTTCGGCTGCCGCCGCGTCATCTGGGCCTCCGGCCTGCTGATGTGCCTCGCCCTGCCCGGCCTCGCCACCGCCGGCAGCGTCCCCCTGCTCGCCGCCGCCCTGGTGCTGTTCGGCGCCGCCGTCGGCACCATCGACGTCGCCATCAACGTCCAGGCCGTCATCGTCGAGCGCGCCGTCGGCCGCGCCGTCATGTCCGGCTTCCACGGCTTCTTCAGCATCGGCGGCATCGCCGGCGCCGCCGGGGCCAGCGCCGTGCTCTGGGCCGCCGGCTCGCCGCTCCTCGCCGCCCTGTGCGTGGCCGGCGTGGTCGTGGCGACGCTGCTCGCCTTCGGCCCCGGCCTGCTGCCCCCCATCGGCCCACGAGACGGCGGCGAGGAGGGCGGCGCCAGCTTCGCCGTCCCGCGCGGCCCCGTCCTGCTCATCGGCGGCCTGTGCTTCATCTCCTTCCTCGCGGAGGGCGCGATGCTGGACTGGAGCGCCCTGGTCCTCACCGCCCTGCACGGCCTCGACCCGGCCTGGGCCGGCCTCGGCTACACCGTGTTCTCGATCACCATGACCGCCGGCCGGCTGTCCGGCAACCGGATCGTCGCGGCCCTCGGCGGCCACCTGGTGCTGCTGTGCGGCGGGGCATGCGCCGCGGCCGGCATGGCGCTGGCCGTGCTCGCGCCCTCATCATCCGCCGTCCTCGCCGGCTTCGCCCTGGTCGGCGTCGGCGCGTCCAACATCGTTCCCGTGCTCTACTCCGCCCTCGGCCGCCAGCGCGCCATGCCCGCCCACCTCGCGGTCGGCGCGGTCACCGCCCTCGGCTACGCCGGCATCCTCGTCGGCCCCGCCGCCATCGGCGCCGTCGCCCACGCCGCTGGCCTGCCGGCCGCCTTCCTCGGCGTCGCCGGCCTCTTGCTGCTGATCAGCCTCCTGTCCGGCGTCGCCATGCCCCGCGCCGCCGCCCCGACCTGAGCCCCGCTCCCCAGAAAGCCCTCACCCCGCCACCCCCGCCTCCCGCGCCACCGCCCCGCCCTCCGCCCGCAATGCCGGCGCCCGCCCCCGCTCCGCCGGTGCCGCCTGCCCGGCCAGCAGGTGCGCCGACGCCCGCCGCTCGATCACCAGCCACAGCCGCCGGATCGCCTCCGTGATCGCCAGGTAGATCAGCGCGCAGTACAGGTAGATGGAGAAGTCGAACGTCCGCGCGAAGATCAGCCGCGTCTGCCCCATCAGGTCCAAGAGCGTCACGATCGCCGCCAGCGCGCTGCTCTTGACCATGCTCACCAGTTCGTTGCCCAACGGCCGCAGCGCCACCAGGAACGCCTGCGGCAGCACCACGTGCCGCAGCGCCTGCCAGCACGACAGCCCGAGCGCCTGCGCCGCCTCCCCCTGCCCCTTCGGCAGCGACAGCAGCGCGCCGCGGAAGATCTCCGCCTGGTACGCCGCCGTGTTCAGCGTGAAGGTGAACACGCAGCAGAAGAACGCGTCCCGGAACAGCGTCCACAGCCCCAGCGCCTGCAACGCCGGCCGCATCTCCCCGCCGCCGTAGTACACGAGGTAAAGCTGGCACAGCAGCGGCGTCCCGCGCAGCACCGTCACGTAGGCCAGCGCCGGCCACGCCACCAGCGGGTTGGACGACATCCGCGCCCGGCACAGCGGCATCGCCAGCAGGAACCCGAGCGCGACCGCGATCGCCACCGTCTCCACCGTGATCACCAGCCCGGCCCACAGCCGCCAGCCGTACTCGCCGAGCAGCGCCGGGTCGAACAGGAACGTGAGCATCAGGCCCGCCCCCGCGCCATCCGCCGCTCCAGCACCGTCTGCCCGGCCGTGCTCGCGATGCTGATGAGGAGGTAGACCGCCCCCGCCGCCGAGTAGAACAGGATCGGCTCGCGCGTGTTCTTCGCCGCCTCCGACGCCGCCCGCAGCACGTCCATCACCGCCAGCGTCGAGATCAGCGACGTGTCCTTGACCAGCACCGCCCAGATGTTCGCCATCCCCGGCAGCGCCACCCGCACCAGTTGCGGCAAGGTCACCAGCCGGAAGCCCTGCCCCCGGCTCAGCCCGAGCGAGCGCGCCGCCTCGCCCTGCCCCGCCGGGATCGCGCCCAGGGAGGCGATCCACACCTCGCTCGAATAGGCCGCCACCACCGTGCCCAGCGCGATCACCCCGGCCGCGAAGGCGTTGACCTCCAGCCCGCCCAGGCCGAGCAGCGGCCCCAGCCGGTTGATCGCCGCCTGCAGCCCGAAGTAGATGATGAACAGCGCCAGCAGGTCCGGGATGCCGCGGAAGAACGTCGTATACGCCTCCCCCGCCATCCGCGCCGCCCGCGACCCCGACAGCCGCACCAGCGCCAGCCCCAGCCCGGCCCCGAACCCCAGGGGCGCCGTCACCAGCGCCAGCAGCGCCGTCACCACCGCCCCTTTGAGCAGCAGCCCGCCCCAGCCCTCCGGCCCGAACAACAGGCCGAACGAGGTCACCCCGCCCTCACCCCCGCCCGGTGCTTGTTCCCCGCCTCAGCTCGTCTTGCCGCGAATGTCGATCTTGAAGTACTTCGCCGCCAGCGTCTTGTAGGTGCCGTCGGCGTCCAGTTCGGCGATCGCCTTGTTGAACATGTCGCGCAGCTCGGTGTCCTCCGGACGGAACGCCGCCCCCACCCCCGGCCCGTGGATGTCCGGCACCCGCTTGATCTCGGAGATCACCCGGCAGCAGCCAGCGCCTTTCTTCTCGATGAAGTCGTCCTCGACCAGCTTGTCGCCCACCACGTAGTCGATCCGCCCGCTCGCCAGGTCGAGGTTCGGCTCGTCCTGCGTCGGATACAGCTTGATCTCGGAGTCCTTGTAGAACTTCTCCAGGAAGTTGGCGTGAATCGTCGACGACTGCGTGCCGATCGTCTTGCCCTTCAGCGCCTCCGGCGACACGTCGTCGCTCTTGCTCGACGCCTGGCCGACGAACACGATCGGCGTCGCGTAGTACACGTCCGAGAAGATCACCTTCTCTTTGCGCGCGTCGGTGACGTTCATCGACGACATGATCACGTCGAACTTGCCCGACAGCAGCGCCGGGATCACCCCGTCCCAGTCCTGGTTCTGAAACACGCAGGTCGCGTGCAGCTTGGCGCAGATCGCGTTGGCGTAATCGACCTCGAAGCCGACGATCTTGCCCGACTGATCGACGCTCTCGAACGGCGCGTAGCTCGCGTCCATGCCGACGCGGATCGTCTTCCACTCCTTAGCCGACGCCGCCCCCGCCCACAGTGCGAGGGCGATCGGCACCAGCAGCATCATCCGGGACAGGCGCATCAGGGTTCCTCCATGAGGTCGCGGGGGGGCAGCAAGGAAACGATAAGCGGCGAGCCGGGCGAGGCGCAACGCGCGCCGTCTGCGCCGCCGAACAACCCACCCTGACAGCCTCATTATGCAATTTTCATGCCCGATAAGGCGGATGGATCAGCCGCGCCCGACGACGCTCCTGGCCGCCGTTGCCAAGGCGGTGATTACCCTGACCGCGACAGCCAAGCGCCGATGGCCACGGACCAGGCCCGGACCCGGCCTGCTCCGGGCAACATGCCCCGGACAGCGCGCTCCGGGCGGGGCGCTCGGAGGGCGACTAAGCCGCGACCCGGATCGCCGCCGCCCGCACGTCCTCGTCCACCCCGTCGCGGAACTGCTCGAAGTTGGCCTCGAACCGCCCGACCAAGTCGCGCGCCGCCTGGTCGTAGGCCGCCGTATCGGCCCAGGACTGGCGCGGGTCCAGCACCGCGTTCGGGATGCCCGGCACGTCCTGCGGCATCATCAGCCCGAAATGCCGGTCCCGCACGTAACGCGCCTCCCTCAGGCTGCCGTCCAGCGCCGCCGACAGCAACGCCCGCGTGTGCTGGATGCTCATGCGCTGGCCGACGCCGTAGCCGCCCCCGGTCCAGCCGGTGTTGACCAGCCAGCAGTCCGCCCCGTGCCGGCGGATCAGCTCGGCCAGCATGGCGCCGTACACCTGTGGCCGCCGCGGCAGGAACGGCGCGCCAAAGCAGGTGCTGAACGTCGCCTGCGGCTCCCGCCCCATGCCCTTCTCCGTCCCCGCCACCTTGGCGGTGTAGCCCGACAGGAAATGATACATCGCCTGCGCGTCCGACAGCTTGCTGATCGGCGGCAGCACCCCGAACGCGTCCGCGGTCAGCATCACCACGTTGCGCGGCTGCCCGCCCCGGCCCGAGCGGTCGCAGTTGGGGATGAACTCGATCGGGTAGCACGACCGCGTGTTCTCCGTCAGCCGCCCGTCGTCGAGGTCGACCCGGCCGCGCCCGTCGGTGACCACGTTTTCCAGCACCGTCCCGAACCGGTGCGTCGCGGCGTAGATCTCCGGCTCCTGCGCCTCCCGTAGGTTGATCACCTTGGCGTAGCAGCCGCCCTCGAAGTTGAACACGCCGTTCGGCCCCCAGCCGTGCTCGTCGTCGCCGATCAACGGCCGCGCCGGGTCGGAGCTCAGCGTCGTCTTGCCCGTCCCCGACAGCCCGAAGAACAGCGCCACCTCGCCCGCCCCGCCCTCCGCGCCGCGCCCGACGTTGGCGCTGCAGTGCATCGGCAGCACGCCCTTGGGCGGCAACAGCCAGTTCATCACCCCGAAGATCGACTTCTTGATCTCGCCGCCGTACTCGCTGCCGGCGACGACGATCATCTTCTCCGTCAACGACACCGCGATGGCCGTGCCCGACCGCACCCCGTCGATGGCCGGGTCGGCGGTGAACTTCGGCGCGTGCAGGATCACGTAGTCCGGCTCGAACCCGGCCAGGTCCGCTTCATCGGGTCGGATGAACATGTTGCGCGCGAACAAGGTCGTCCACGCCTCGCTGCTCACCAGCCGCACCCGCACCCGGTAATCCGGGTCGGCCCCGGCGTAGAGGTCCTGGGTGAACAGCTCGCGGTCCTGGAGATATGCCTGCACCCGTCCCTTCAGCGCCGCGAAGCGGGCCGGCGGCAGCTTCTGGTTGCCCATCCGCCACCACACGTCGCCGCTGATCGACGGGTCGTCGACGGTGAACTTGTCCGCCACCGACCGCCCGGTGTGCACCCCCGTCTGCACCACCAGCCCGCCGTCCGCCGACAGCACACCCTCGCCCCGGCGCAGCGCGTGCGCCACCAGCTCGTGCGCCAGCAGGTTGGCGTGGACCGGCCCTCGCGCCGCCACCCCCGAACCCTTGGTCGCGGCCGTCGCGTGGTCGATCACCTGTGTCACCGTCATGCTGTCCTCCCCCTGGCCCGGCCCGTCGTTGCGGGCGCGGTCGTTTCGCTGTTGATCGGCTATAGTTGCTGTTCCCCGGCGCGTCCAGCGCCGCCCGGGCCACGTTGTCGTGCGTCCCGCGCGAGCCGGATCAGCGCCCGCCGGATCGCCCCTGGGCCATCCACCGGCTCACCCCAGGCGATGCGCCGCACGGTCTCCGCCCGCGCCAAGTCGAAGCCGTCCGCGTCGCACGCCGCCATGCGCCAGTCCTCGCCACCCTCTCCGTGCCCATGCCCGTGCCCGTGGGCGATGGCCGCCAGCGCGTCCGGATGGTCGGCGTTGCAGTGGGCGATCACCTCGGCTTCCGCTTCGGCGACGGCCGCCACCGCCGCCGCGTCCGGCGCCAGGTCGTCCCGCCGGAGCCGGAACGCCCGCGCGAAGCCACCGATGAACTGCCCGGCCTGCGGCCGCATCCGCCACAGCACGAAGTCCGGCAGGTCGGCGTAGAACGCCGCGTAAGGGTGCAACGCGATCCAGCGCGCTTTCATCAGGGGGTCAGGCTCCGGCGCGGCCTGCCCGGTCAGCGTCGCCCGCGGCGCTGTCTGCGCGTTCGGCCCGCCCGGCTCGCCCACCACCATGACCGCGCAGCGCGGGTCGGCCTTCAGGTGCCGCGTGTGCTCCGACAGGCCTGACAGCAGCATCAGCACGCTGCCGTCCGGGGCCGTGGCCGGCGTCACCAGCGAGGCGAACGGCTGGCCGTCCACCTGGGTGGCGAGCGTGCCCGCCCGCGCCGCCCGCAGCAGCAGCCTCGCCTCGCGCCCAGGGGTGTCGTCCTTGGGGGTCTCGCCTTTCGGGGCATCGCCCCCAGGGGTGTCGCCACTTCCGCTCATCGCCGTCTTCCGTCATGGTCAGCCCCCGAGAAGGTCGGGCAGGCGCGGCGATCCTGCAAGTGGAACAGGCGGACAGTTGATGAAGCAGACGATTGCCCTGGTCGACGACGACCGCAACATCCTGACCTCGGTGTCGATGACCCTGGAGCAGGAAGGCTTCCAGGTCCGCACCTACACCGACGGCGAGAGCGCGCTCCAGGGCCTGATCGCCCGCCCCGTCGATCTCGCCGTGCTCGACATCAAGATGCCGCGCATGGACGGCATGGAGCTGCTGCAGCGCCTGCGCGCCCGCAGCGCCCTGCCGGTCATCTTCCTCACCAGCAAGGACGAGGAGGTGGACGAGCTGATGGGCTTGCGCCTCGGGGCCGACGACTACATCACCAAGCCGTTCAGCCAGCGCCTGCTGATCGAGCGCATCCGCGCCCTGCTGCGCCGCAACGAGACCAGCCGGGCCGAAGGCTCCGGCGCGTCGCCGGGCGGCGTCATGGTGCGCGGCGAGCTGCAGCTCGACGACACCAAGCACCAGTGCCTGTGGCGCGGCGCCGACATCCAGCTCACCGTCACCGAGTTCCTGCTGGTGAAGACGCTCGCCGCCCGCCCCGGCATGGTGAAATCCCGCGACCAGTTGATCGACGCCGCCTACGGCGAGAACATCTACGTCGACGACCGCACCATCGACAGCCACATCAAGCGGGTGCGCAAGAAGTTCCGCGCCGGCGACGCCGAGTTCGACCACATCGAGACGCTGTATGGCATCGGCTACCGCTACAAGGAATAGCCCCGGCCGGCGGGGCGCCGATGCCTGACAGTGGCCTGGCGCCCGTCAGCTCGCCGCCCCGGGCGCCGTCCCCGACCCGGCGCGAGCTGCGGGCCAGCCGCGCCTCGCCGCTGCTGCGCCGCATCCTGCTGGTCAACGCCCTGCCGCTGGCGTTGCTGCTGGCCGCCCTACTCTACCTCGACCAGTATCAGACCGGCCTGCTGGAGGCCGAGATCCAGGCGTTGCGCGAGCAGGCCCGCATCTACGCCGGCGCCCTCAGCGAGAGCGCGGTGCGCGAGCAGGACCCGGACAACCCGATGGTGCAACCCGACCTGGCCCGGTCGCTGCTGCGCCGGCTGACCGAGCCAACGCCCAGCGCCCAGGCCCGGCTGTTCGCGCCCGACGGGCAGCTCGTCGCCGACAGCCGGGTGCGCGAAGGCGTCGGCGGCGCGGTGACGACGGAGCCGCTGCCGCCGGCCGTCGACCGCGGGCCGCTGCTGTCGATGGTCGGCGCGATTTATGACACCGTCCTGTCCGCCCTGCCGCACGCCTCCCAAGGCCCGGTGGTGGAGGTGAGCCCCAACGCCGCCGGGGCCGATTGGCAGCCTGACGTGAAGGAGGAGCTGCGCAGCCTCGGCACCAACAGCCGCCGCGAGATGCCGGCCTATATCCGCCGCACCAAGGACAACCGCCTCTTGGTCACGGTGGCGGAGCCGGTGCTGCGCAACCGCCACAACGTCGGCATCGTGCTGCTGACCCGGGAGGCGCGCGAGGTGGACAACAGCCTGTTCGTGGTGCGGATGAGCATCCTCGGCCTGTTCGCCCTCGCCCTGGCGCTGACCGTCGGCCTGTCGTGGTACCTGTCACTGACCATCGCCCGGCCGATCCTGCAACTGGCCGTCGCCGCCGATGGCATGCGCGAGGGCCGCGGCCGGGTCGGCACGGTGCCGGCGGCCCTGCTGCGGCGCGCGGACGAGATCGGCGAGCTGGCCGGGGCCTTGCGCGAGAGCTCGACCGCGCTGTGGGCGCGGATGGACGCCACCGAGCGCTTCGCCGCCGACGTGGCGCACGAGATCAAGAACCCGCTCAGCAGCATCAGGAGCGCCATCGAGACGCTGCGCCGGGTGGAGGGCGCGGACCAGCGCCGCCGCCTGCTGTCGATCATCGGCGACGACGTGGCCCGGCTCGACCGCCTCATCAGCGACATCAGCGACGCGAGCCGGGTGGACGCCGAGCTGTCGCGCACCGCCACCGAGGTGATCGACGTCGCCCTGATCCTGACCACGCTGGCCGAGATCCACGAGGCGACCGCGACCGCCGGCCAGCCGGCGATGCGGCTCGACCTGCACAGCGCGTCATTGATCGTGAAAGCGGTCGAGGGGCGGCTGGTGCAGGTGCTGCGCAACCTGATCAGCAACGCCCGCAGCTTCGTGGGGCCTGGCGGCACCGTCACGCTCCGGGGCCGCTACGCCGGCGCGTGGGCCGAGATCGTCGTCGAGGACGACGGACCGGGCATCCCGCCGGCCAAGCTCGACAGCATCTTCGATCGCTTCTACTCGGAGCGCCCGGCCGGCGAAACCTTCGGACAGCACTCCGGTCTCGGCCTCTCCATCAGCCGGCAGATCATCGAGGCGCTGAAAGGGCATATCACAGCCGAGAACGTCGTGGACGCGGCCGGGCAGATCGGTGGCGCGCGGTTCATCGTGCGGTTGCCGCGGGCCTGAATGTTTCACGTGAAACATTCCTAGTTTGTTCTTCGCCGCGATCCTGGCTCGTCAGCGGCGGTGGTCGAGGGCGGCGGGCGAGGCCAAGGTTGGCAAGGCAGTCGCGCCGATGGCGGCGCATTTTGGCGGGCAGCGATGAAGGGGTGGCGAGTTGGCGTCGAGCCGCGCGTCCGACTCACCGGCCTGGTGACCCGCCTCATCCACGATTGGCTGAATGCCCGCATCGGTGGCCAAGGCGCCGGCTCGCCGTCAAGCCAGGGCACGAAGCACCGCTCGCGCTGTGATAGGCGCTCCGCTGCGTCGAGACGGGCGATGGCCCGCCGGCGCCACGGCCCGGGAGCGCCCGCCACCTCGGCGCGCGCATCCACACTGTTTCGCGACGCTCTGGCCCCAGCAGAGAGGCCATCTAGGAACGGCCCGGCCAACGCTGCCATGCCCGCTCGGGTCAACAACGGAGCAGTCCGCTCTTGAATGTTACGCAGAATGGATCGGCCATGATGCGCTCGGTCCGGTGACCGAAGCTGCCGTCCCAGCCACCCTGGGTTCAGAGGCAGACCAGATCACGCCGCACCCGGCCAGGGGTGGTTAGGATCCGGTCAAAGCAGGAGGCGGCTGGCATGCGTTCCCTCGCTTCGCCGCCCGCATGGCGAGCCAACGCTGCCAGGCGATGCCGGCTATCAACCCTGCCGGCGCGTAGAACGTGTACGCGACGTGCAGCGCGAAACCCGCAGCCAACGCTAGCACGCCGCCGCGTCGCGTCAGCAGCCGCAGCAATTCGGCATTGAGCCATGCCCAGCCCAACAGCGCCGACCCGGCAACGCCCGCTCCCAACAGCCTCACCGGCACCGGCATGGCGATGGGAAGCGCGAACACGATTGATCCCGCCAAGGTCGTCAACGCCAACACTGCGGCAAGCCGTTGGCTGCTGTTGGCGTTCAGCATCGGCGACAGCGATCCCGGCGCCTCGATGAGGCGGCCCCACGGGATGGCGCGCTGCAGGATTTCGGTGCGCCACAGCGTCCAGAGATGCCAACGCTTCAGGTGCTTGCCTTGCGCGTCGCCGAGCAGCCGGATGCGTCCGCCGCCCGCACTCAGCCGCAGGCCAAGCTCGACATCTTCGATGGAAGGCCGCCGAAACCGCTGTTCGTCGAAGCCGCCGAGAGCGGTGAACGCGTCGCGCCGCATCGCGCCGCAACCCGCCCAAAACGTGGACACCGCCCCCGCAGAGGACTGGTGCACCCAATGATGCCGCAAGTTGGCGTAAAGCGAAACCGGGTCGGTGCAAGCCGGGCAGTCATCATAGCTGCCGAAGGTGGCGGCGAGCGAGGGCTCGTTCCGGAGCGGCAAGGTCAACCGCTCCAACGTGTCAGGCGACACTTCGACGTCGGCGTCCACGAACACGAGCACGTCCCCGCTCGCCTGCGCCGCGGCCAGGTTGCGCGCGCGCGCCGGGCCGGACGGGCCGCCAGGGATCGCCACCACTTGCGCCCCGGCCTGCCGCGCCAGCTTCGCCGAAGTGTCCGTCGAGCCATCATCGGCCACGATCAACTGGGCGATCTCGGCTCGTGAGCGCCGAATCGCGGCAAGGCACCGGCCTAACGTGGCCTCTCCGTTGTGGACGGGAACGATGACACTGAGGCTGAGCGCGGCCGCGGCCTGGTTCATGCCGCCTTCTTGGAAACGACGAACTCCTCGTGATACGACCGTTCGACGTTGACGTTCCAGATGTCGTGCGCCTCGCCCAACACGTTGCGCGCCGCCAGCATCGCCGCCAGCATCGAGTGGTCCTGGTTGTTGTATCGATGCATCCCGTTGCGCCCGACCGTCTGGAAGTTCTCGATCGTGTCGAACCAACTCTTGATCGTGTCGAGGTTCTGCCGGTAGTCGGCGTCGTAGACCGGATAGGCGCGCGGCTGGCGTATTACTGTGCCGTCGCGCACGCTGCCGCGCGGCGCAAGCCCGAGGTGCTCCAGCTCCCCGGCGGCGAGGCTGATCAGCTCCGCGTCATCGCTCGCCCACAGCCCATCGCCTTCCTGGCAGAAATACTCCATCCCGATACTTGACCGGTTCGGTTCCGGAACCATCGCGGCCGACCAGGCGCGGAAGTTCTGGATCCGCCCAACCTTGACGACCGGAGTGTGAATGTAGATCCAGTTGTCGGGGAACGGGTCGGCGTGGTCGAGGATGAGCACCACGATCAGGAAGTCTCGATAGCGCAGGCCGGTTGCTGCCTCGCGCACACCATCGGGCACGTCATTCAGGGCGGCGACGGCGTCGGTGATCGCCATGGTGCTGATCACGTGGTCCGCCTCGATTTCGTAACGCGGTCCGTCGGACGGCTGGACCGTCACTCCCACCACCTTCGATCCGTCGCGCCTCAGGCCAACGACCGGTGAGCCCATCCGAACCTCCCCGCCGCCTTCGTCGATGATGGCTCCCGCCCGCTCCCACATCTGCCCAGGCCCCAGGCGCGGATACTTGAAGGTCTTGATCAGGCTCGTGCTGTCGCCTTGCCCGGTCAGCGCATCGCGCACCGCTTTCAGCAACGACAGGTCCTTGATGCGTTGCGCCGCCCAATCGGCGCGGATTTCGGTGCAGGGGATTCCCCATACCTTCTCCGTGTAGCTGCGGAAAAAATGCATGAACAACCGCCCGCCGAAGCGGTTGCTGACCCATTGCTCGAAGTTGTCCTCGTTCTGGGACGGCCTCACCTGCCATTTCAAGTAACTCAGCATGACTCGCACGCTCTCATACAGTCCTAGGTTCTCGAGCGTGTTGCTGATGCGCAGCGGGTAGTCGTAATACTTGCCCTCGTAGAATATGCGGCTCGACCGCGGCACGTCGATCATCTCGGCGCCGAGCACGTCATGCCAGAATTGCTCGACCTCGCCGACCTTGGTGAAGAACCTATGGCCGCCGATGTCAAAGCGGAAACCCTTGTGCGACTCAGTGCGGGCGATGCCGCCCAGTTGCTGGCTTGCTTCCAGCACCAATGGCTGGCCACCAGGCTCGCGGCGCAACAATTCGACGGCGGCCGTCAGCCCGGCCGGGCCGCCGCCGACGATCACCACCCGACGACGCTCGCGCCCACCCACGCCAGGCGCGCCCAGAGTCCTGGCGCTCCTGCGCGTGAGCCCCTCGTTGCCATCCATACTGCGCGCACCTGGATCCGATTCGTTGGTGGCGATCATATCTCATAAAGGTCAACGATGGGTAACCCTGCCTGTCTCCGCGTTCAGTCTTCTTCACCCTGGTTGCGTTTGATGTTGCTGTTCGGGTTGGCGTTCGGAGCGGACAGCACGGGCCGGCGATCACGTTCATTGTCTCGATCACGGTCCCGGTCACAGGCCGACAATGTGACCAGCATCGCCAGGGGGGCGAGCAGCAATGAAAGACGCATGGGCAATCTCCTGTTCAAGGCAGGTCAACGGTGGGGCGCTGCTTGAGTTCGTTCAGACTCCTGGCGTTGGCTGTCACGGCCGTGATGGGAGTGCGGCCATGATCCGTGCGGGGCCGCTCCAGACCGCTTGGCGGCGAGGCGATGAGGTGCGAGCGACGAAAATCGATGGTCCCCCACTTGGCTGAGGGACGTGGCGGCCGGAACGTGTGGCCACGACGTCCGGCGGCTGAGGGCGTGTTGACGATCGAACCGCCGCCGCTGCCAGGTCTCAGCCGTCCATCGTTGCGTCACCCGGGCCGAGGCCTTCCAGGTTTGGGCCAGGTCACCGGCGTCGCCGCGTTGGGCTAACTGTCTGGTTGTGAGGCCTCCTTGGCGGCTTCAGCGACGAGGCGTGCGCGGGGGACATCGTCTGGCCCGGCGCGACCTCCTGGTTTGCCGCCTCGCCGTCCAGCACGCGCTGCCTCCGGTCGTTGCGGGCGGCGTTGAAGCCGAGTAGGAGCGGCTCGAGATCCCGGCGCGAGGAGATGGTGATTCCTCATGCTGGCATTCCAGCCGTTGCGCGGCCGGACCCTTGGCCAGCTCCGCCCAGCACCTCGGAGCCGGTCCGTCCGTTGAAGCGCTCGACCATGCCGTTCGTCCGCGGCGTGCCCGGCTTGGTGTGGCGGTGCTGCGCGCCGAGCCCGGCGCAGGCACGGGCGAAGGCGGGCGTGAAGCCGCTGCCCTCGTCGCTCAGCACGTGGGACAGGCGGAACGGGAAACTGCGACCTCGGTTTACCAAGTTGACAAGGCCATCGAGAGGCTTTGACGATCACCCATAATCGTCCTCACCCAAGTAGACGCCACGTAGAGCAGGGCAAGCGCACACTGAGGCAAATGCCTCCCGGACAAGCATGTGCCCGGCGCGCATGCTCGGCTCCCCGAACAGATCGACCGACACCGCTGGGGCGGAAGTCGCTTCACCAGTGGCACGATCCTTGCTCGATCCTTGCTGTGGTTGTTGCAAGCGCTGCGAAGCGCCGAGATGAACGGGATTGTGGCGTGTGTGGCAACGATGCCGAACTCACATGCCGAGCGAGCAACCAGACGCCTCAGGGCATTGTGGCCCACGCTTGATGCGTGATCGGCGTCCTCGATCGGATACGCTGTGCCGCAGCGGACGAAAACCGCCACCCCGTTCGGTCTCGTGTTCTCGTGCGAGGGCTCCTACGCGATCGTCTCTCACGCTATGCGCGATGGCGCGTCGCTGGCCGTGGGAGAGCTGAATGCGCGGCCTGATGGCGCCATATTGTTGCAGCCTCGCGCCGCCGATCCCGCCGGGTGGCCGGACCGATGCGCGACCGCTCGCTCGGACCTTCTCAAGACCGGCATTCGCCACGTTGTCGGCTGCTGCACGTCATCCAGCCGCGAAGAATGCATCCCGCTGTTTGAACGGACCGGCGCGCTGCCGTGGCACCCGCTCACACGACGAGGGCTTCGAGTCGGTGATCGCCCTCATGCAGGGCGGCATGTGCGACGAGCAAGCCTACGCCCATCTTCGCCGGGAAGGCATGCGCCGGCGGATCGGCTCGGAGGAATGCGCCCTCTCCCTCTGCAACCGGGCAGGCCCGGGCGGCAGCCTAGATGCCCCTCAACAGGAGACAGACGATGTCGAGAACCAGAACCGCGCTGCTGGCCATGACGGCGACCGCGCTGATCGCGGCGATGACGCCGAGGAGCTGGGCGGCCGACTCGATCAAGCTCGGCGTGCTTGAGGATCAATCCGGCGATTTCGCGCTCGCCACGATCGGGAAGGTGCACGGCATCCAGCTCGCGACCGACGAGATCAACGCCAAGGGCGGCATCGCCGGCCGTAAGCTCGAGCTCGTCATCTACGACACGCAGTCGGACAACACGCGCTACCAGGAGTTCATGCGCCGCGTGCTGCAGCGCGACAAGGTGGACGCCGTGTTCGCCGGGTTCTCCAGCGCCTCGCGCGAGGCGTATCGCCCGATCGTGGATCAGCTGAACGGCCTGGCGTTCTACAACAACCAGTATGAGGGCGGCGTCTGTGACGCCCACATGATCGTCACCGGCGCCGTGCCGGAACAACAGTTCTCCACCCTCATTCCTTGGATGATGGAGAAGTTCGGCAAGACCGTGTACACGATCGCGGCCGATTACAACTTCGGCCAGATCTCTGCCGAATGGGTCCGCAACATCGTCAAGGAACAGGGCGGCACGATGGCTGGCGAGGAGTTCATCCCGCTCGGCGTGTCGCAATTCTCATCGACGATCCAGAACATTCAAAAGGCCAAGCCTGACATCCTGATCACCCTGCTCGTCGGCGCCGCGCAGTCGTCGTATTACGAGCAGGCGGCCGCGGCCAACCTGAAGGTGCCGATGGGAAGCTCGGTCAACGTCGGCCAAGCCTACGAGCACAAGCGGTTCAAGCCGCCGAGCCTGGCGAATATGTACGTCACGACCAACTGGATCGAGGAGGTGCCCACCGAGGCGAGCAAGGCGTTCGTGCAGAAATGGCGCGCCAAGTTCCCCAACGAGCCTTACATCAACCAAGAAGCCGAGAATTCCTACCTCGCGGTTTACCTCTACAAACAGATGGTCGAGCGCGCCGACGGCTCCACGAAGCGTGACGATCTGCGCAAGGTCATCGCCAAGGGCGACGTCTGCTTCGGCGCGCCGGAAGGCAAGGTCTGCATCGACCCCAAGAGCCAGCACATGTCGCACACGATCTACCTGGCCAAGGTCAACGACGACCACTCCATCTCTTTTCCGAAAGAATGGCAGGACATCAAGCCGTATTGGCTCGGCGAAGCGGGCTGTGACCTGACCAAGAAGAACCCGAACGCGCAGTACACGCCGAGCAGTCCGCCACCGAAATAGGCCCTGGTCGGGGGTGGCGCGCCATCCCCCGTTCGCCCATCCTAGGCGCGTCGCGCGGAGGCAGCCGTCTGTTCGGGTTCGATACGGTCTTCGGTTTTCTCTACCAGTTCGGGGATGCCTGCGCCTTCCTGGTGCTGTGCGCCAGCGGCCTCGCCGTGATCTTCGGCATGATGGGCGTGATCAATCTCGCCCACGGCGAGTTCATCATGTGCGGCGCCTACGTCACCAGCGCCGCGGCGCGGAGCGGCCTGCCGCTCGGGCTCGCCATCTGTTGCGGCGCGTTCGCGGCCGGGTTCGCCGGCGTGGTGATCGAACGCCTCGTCATCCACCGCCTCTACCAACGGCCGCTCGACACCATCGTCGCCACCTGGGGCATCAGCCTGATCGTCTCGCAGGGCACGCTGATCGCGCTCGGCCCCAGCATGGCCGGCGTTGGCACCCCCTTCGGCAGCATCGCCATCGGCGGCCTGTCCTATTCCATTTACCGGTTCGTGCTGATGGCCGCCGCCATCGCCATCCTGCTCGCGCTCTACGTTCTGTTCACCCGCACCCGCTTCGGCGCGTTCGCGCGCGCGACCATCCAGGTGCCGCACATGGCTCAGGCGCTCGGGGTCAACACCGGGTTGATTTACACTGCGACGTTCGGCATCGGCGCAGCATTGGCCGGCGCCACGGGCGGCCTCTACGCGCCCACCATGACCCTGGTTCCCACCATGGGCTCGCAGTTCATCATCGAAGCGTTCGTCACCGTCGTCGTCGGTGGCGCGGACGTGTTCCTCGGCACGGCCCCGGCCGGCGTGTTGCTAGGCTTCATCAAGGCCGCCATGACCAGTTGGGAGGGCCAGCTCGCCGGCCAGATCGGCTTGTTGGTCGCCGTCATCATCGTCATCCGGGTGTTGCCGCGCGGCGTCTCCGGGCTGCTCCTGCATGAGCGCGCGTAAGCGCCCGGGGCCGCCGGGGCGCGGCGCGCTGCGGCGGCTCGAAGGGCCGCAGACGCTCGGACGCGGCCCGTGGTTCTGGCTCGGCTTCGCCGCCGTCGTCGCCCTCGCTGCCGCTTACCCATTGTTTCAGGACGCCTACACCGTCGGCAACACGATCTACTTCTTCAACTGGGCGTTCATGGCGCTCGGCCTCTGCCTGGTGTGGGGCTACGGCGGCATGCTGAGCTTCGGGCAAACCGCGCTGTTCGGCATCGCGGGCTACAGCTACGGCATCCTGGTGATCAACTTCGGTTCCGACCACGGGCTGACACTGGTCGCCGCCGCGCTCGCCGTCGCCGCCGCCGCGCTGTTCGCCGCCGTGGTCGGCTACTTCCTGTTCTGGGGCCGCATCGGCGGTGTGTTCCTCGGCATCGTCACCCTTTCGATCACGCTCGTGCTCGAACGCTTCATGGCGCAAACCGCAGGGCCGGAATGGCGCGTGGGCGCCGCGCGGCTCAACGGCTTCAACGGCATGAGCGGCATGGCCCCGCTCACCATCCCATGGCCGGGCGGCGACGACCTCGTGCTGATGCCCGACATCCCGCTTTACTACGTCGTGCTCGGGCTGCTCGTGCTGGCCTATCTCGGGCTGCGCATGCTGGTGAACTCCGCGTTCGGCAACGTCCTGGTCGCCATTCGCGAAAACCCGCGGCGCGCGACCATGCTGGGCTACGATATCAGGCGCTACCAGCTCGCCGCGTTCGCGATCGGCGGCGCGTTCGCGGGGCTGAGCGGAGTGCTCTACACGAGTTGGGGGCAATACATCACGCCGTCCAGCATGGGCCTGACCGCGGCGTCGCTGCCGGTCGTCTGGGTCGCCGTCGGCGGCCGCAGTGACCTGACGACGACGCTGATCGGCACGCTGCTCGTGATCGGCGCGTTCCAGGCGCTGACGATCTACGGCAGCCAGTACGCGCTCGTCGCCATGGGGGCGCTGCTGGTATTGACCGTGCTGCTGGCGCCTGAAGGCCTCGTCATGGCCGCCGCCCGCCTGGGCGACCGGTGGCGAGGCCGCCAGGAGCCATGACGATGTTGGAGACGCGCGCGCTGAACAAGCATTTCGGCGGCTTGCAGGTGACCCAGGACGTCGATCTGCGGCTCGGGCGCGGCGAGCTGCACTGCCTCATCGGCCCGAACGGCGCCGGGAAGAGCACCTTCTTCCGCCTCATCCTCGGCGAGTACCCGCCCAGCAGCGGACAGATCCTGTTCAACGGCGCCGACATCACCCGCCTGCCGTCGCACGAGCGGGTCCGCCGCGGCATGAGCGTCAAGTTCCAGGTGCCGGGCGTGTTCAAGGCGCTCAAAGTGCGGCAGAACCTCGAGATCGCGCTTCAGCACCACCTCGAGGGCGCGAGCCTCGAAGCCGAGATCGCCCGCTTGCTCGCCTTCCTGAACCTCACCGCCGACGGCGGCCAAAGCGCCGGCAACTTGAGCCACGGCCAGAAGCAATGGCTCGAGATCGGCATGGCGATCAGCCTGAAGCCCACCCTGCTGCTGCTCGACGAGCCGACCGCGGGCATGTCAATCGAGGAAACGCGCGCGACCGGCGAGATGATCAAGGCGCTCAACGCCGACGGCATGACCATCCTGGCGGTCGAGCACGACATGGCGTTCGTTCGTCAAGTCGCGCGACGCGTCACCGTGCTGCATCTCGGCCGCATCTTCGCCCAGGGCGACATCGACGCCATCACCGCCGACGAGCGGGTCGCCGCCATCTATCTCGGCGAAGGGCACGCCCATGCCTGACGCGGCCTCCGATCCGCCGCTGCTCAGCGTGACAGGCCTGCGCAACGGCTACGGCGGCAAGCCCGTGCTGCAAGGCATCGACCTCACGATCCGATCCGGCGAGATCGTCGCCGTCATTGGCCGCAACGGCGTCGGCAAGACGACCTTCATGCGCGCCCTGATCGGCTTGCTGCCGGCCGGCGAAGGCTCGATCCGCTTCCGGGGCGAGGCGATCGGGCACCTCTCGGCCTACCGCCGGGCCCGGCTCGGCATCGGCTACGTGCCGCAGGGTCGCGACGTGTTCCCGCGCATGAGCGTCGAGGAGAACCTTTGCCTCGGCCGCGCCGCCGGGCGCGGCGGGGCTGCCGGCGATTTCGACCTCGTCTACGACAGCTTTCCCGTCCTGCGCGAGCGCCGCCGGCAAGCCGCGGGCACGCTGTCCGGCGGGCAGCAGCAGCAACTCGCGATCGGGCGCGTGCTCGTCGCCCGCCCGTCGCTGATGCTGCTCGACGAACCCTCGGAAGGCATCCAGCCTTCGATCGTGCAGGACATCGCGCGGATCGGCATCGCGCTGAACCGGCAGACTGGGCTTACCATCGTGCTCGTCGAGCAGAACATCGACATGATCCGCGCCATGGCCCAGCGGTGCCATGTCATGGACAAGGGAAGCCTGGTCGCGACGCTCACGCCCGCGATGCTGGAAGATCGCGAAACGGTTCGGCGTCACTTGGCAGTGTAACGGCAAGGGAGCGAGGGATGCCCTGGTTTGACAACTCCATCATGGCGCGCAGGGGACAGGCCGGCGGCAAGCCCGGCCGCCGGCACGACCTCACCGAGGCGGCCCAGGGCACGTATCATTACGTCTACGGCCCCTACGCCGAACCGGTGCTGACGATCGACCCGGGCGACCTCGTCACCTGCGAGACGCATGACGCCTTCGAGGGCAAGATCCGCCACGAGACGGACAAACCGAGCGAGATCCTCAACTTCCCCTACCTCAACCCGCAGAACGGCCCGATCCGCGTCCGCGGCGCCGAGAAGGGCGACTGCCTCGCGGTCCACATCCACGAGATCAAGCCGCGCGGGCCGCAGCCGGTCGGCACCACCTGCCTGATCACCGAGTTCGGCGGCCTGGTCGCGACCGGGGCGACGGCGCTGCTGAACCAGCCGTTGCCGGAGAAGGTCAAGAAGCTCGAAGTCACCGTCGAGGGCGGCGTCAAGTGGAGCGAGCGGATCACGCTGCCCTACGAGCCGTTCATCGGCACGATCGGCACCTCGCCGGAGATCGAGGCGATCTCGTCCCTCGTGCCCGACTACTACGGCGGCAACATGGACCTGCCGGACGTGGCGCCCGGCGCCGTCATCTACCTGCCGGTCAACGCGCCCGGCGCGCTGCTCTTTCTCGGCGACTGCCACGCGATCCAGGGGGACGGCGAGCTATGCGGCGTGGCCCTCGAGCACCCGACCCACACGACGGTGCACGTCGACCTTATCAAAGGCTGGACGCTCGCTTGGCCCCGGCTCGAAACCGAGCAGTTCTTCATGACGATCGGCTCCGGCCGCCCGATGGAGGACGCCGCCCGCATCGCCTACCGCGAGCTGGTGCGCTGGATGGCGGCCGATTTCGGCTTCGACGAGCACGAGGCCTACCTGTTGCTGACGCAATGCGGCAAGATGCGGGTCGGCAACATGGTCGACCCGAAATACACCCTCGGCGCGTCGATCCGGCGCTCGATCATCGGCGATCCGCGCGGCCCGGCATGAGGGAGATCGCCGCGATCGACCGCACCCCGCGGCTGAAGACCGAAACTGGGGGAAGCGCCCCCCGGCACGCGTAGGCCTTGTCGGACAACCTCCATGCCGTCGCTTGCGCACGTCCTCCCGATCCGGGGCGCGCGCGCTCGTGAGCCGATACGGCCTGTTCCCGGCGGTGACGCTGGTGGCGAGGTCAGCGATGGGTCAAGCGGCCATTCGGAAAGCGGCGAAACGCGCGTGGCGTGTCTTGACGATAGCGGCGCCAGCGAACCATCCCGCGGCCCTGGCCAAGTTGATGGCCGCAGCCGTCATGACGTGTTGCAGGCGCGTCTTCGCGAGACCGACGCGAGCCGCAGCGGCTGATGGCCTGGGCAGGCGTGCCTTCGATCACGGGATGGCCGACGCAGCGCTGCCGGAACGCCTCGGCGTTCTGATGCTCGCGCGCGCCTCGAAGCCCACGCGCTCGCGTTCGTGTCGGCCTGCGCCGTCGCCGAGCGCCTCGAAGCCATGCCGTGGAAGCCTCCCCTCGAAGCCGTCTGACACGCCTGGACCACGGCCCCCGACGTCTTCGAGCGCAACCCGCGCCACCTGACCCCGGGACCAAACACTTGGTTCAATAAGCATTATACGCGTGGCGGCGACTCAGCTAGCCTGGAAAATTCATGAGGGTTGGCGGGCATAGTACAAGCCCTTGATCCAGCGTAGAATGTGGTTCTCGAGGCCAATTCTACGGAACCGGAGCGCCATGCCCGCCAAGGTTGAGACTACCGCTGCGCTGCCCGGCTTGTCACCGGTCGGCGGCAAGCCCGTGATCGCCCGCTTCGACGGCGGCCACCTCTCCTCCGACGGTGGGCTGCTGGTGCTGCGCGAGGTGGAGCGCCGCCTCGACGTGGCCGGACGCTTGGCAGGGTGCATCAAGGATCCGCGCGACCCGGAGCGCGTCGTGCACGGGCTCGACGAGATCATCCGCTTTCGCCTGCTGATGATCGCGGCGGGCTACGAGGACGGCAACGACGCCGACCAGCTGCGCACCGACCCGATGTTCAAGCTGGCCCTGGCAAAGCTCGGGGACGGGGCGGCGCTGTGCTCGCAGCCCACCATCTCGCGCCTGGAGAACCTGCCCGGCACGCGTGCGCTGCTGCGGATGGGCCGGGCCATGGTCGACCTGTATTGCGCGTCGTTCCGCCAGGTGCCGCGCCGGATCGTGCTGGACGTGGACGACACGTTCGACGCCGTGCACGGCGGGCAGCAGATGCGCTTGTTCAATGCGCATCATGACGAGTACGGCTTCCAGCCCATCGTGGTGTTCGACGGCGAGGGCCGCTTCGTCACCGCCGTGCTGCGCCCGGCCAAGCGGCCGAGCGGGCGCGAGGTCCGGGCCTTCCTGCGCCGCCTGCTGCGCCAGCTCCGCGCCAACTGGCCCCGGGTCGAGGTCCTGCTGCGCGCCGACAGCCACTACTGCGGCCCCGAGGTGCTGCGCTGGTGCCGGGCGAACACGGTCGATTATCTGATTGGGGTCGCGCCCACCAGCACGCTGCGCCGCCATGTCGAGTGCCTGGAGGCCAGCACCGCCGCCCGCTTTGCCGCCTCGGACGGCTCGGGCAAGCTCCGCCGCTTCACCGAGTTCTACGACAGTGCCGCAAGCTGGGACCGCGTGGAGCGCATCGTCGCCCGCGTCGAGGCCGGGCCGGACGGGACAGACACGCACTTCGTCGTCACCAGCCTGCCGGGCGGCTCGGCCCGCACTCTCTACGAAAAACGGTATTGCGCGCGCGGACAGGCGGAAAACCACATCAAGAGCTGGAAACGCCACCTGGCCGCCGACCGCACTTCGTGCACCAAGGCCACCGCCAACCAGTTCCGCCTGTTCCTGCATGGGGCCGCCTACTGGCTCATGTGGAGCCTGCGCACGCTGATGCCGCGCCGCTCGTCCTGGCGCACCGCCCAGTTCGACACCCTGCGGCTGCGCCTGGTCAAGCTGGCCGTGCGCGTCGTCGAACTCAAAACCCAGGTCAAGCTGCACCTGCCCAGCAGCGCCCCGTGCCAGTCCATCCTGGCTTTCGTCCTCGGCCGTATGCCGCGCATCATCAGTTAAGCTCCGGGGCAGCGTGCCCCACCGTCACCCGTTTTCACCAACCCTCAGCGCCGCCGCATCGAGCCGCCAACATGCCATCTCGACGTGGTAACGGGTCCGCACACCTGCACAACCAACACACGAAAACCGCACGCCTCAAATGGAGCCGGTCTCAAAGCCATGAATTATGGCGGCTAGTTTGTGGAACCCATCGTTGTCAGGAGCTGGCCATGCGTTTTCTCGATCGACGAGCTTTGCTCGGGATGGCCGTTGCGGCGGCGATGGCGGTTCCGATCCCGGTGCAGGCGCGGGACGTGACGATGAACCTGGGCTGGGCGACGCCACTGGATAGCGATTACGGCATACTCGCGAGCAAGTTTGCTGAGCTGGCGCAGAAATACTCGAACGGCACGGTGACGGTGCGTCAGCGGTGCTGCGGGCAGATCGCGAGCGAGGATGACGCATTCAAGGCGCTGCAGCTCGGGACGGTGGATGGCTACTTGATCTCGCAAAACAACGTGTCGCCGAGCTGGCCGCTGATGGACGTGCTGGTGCTGCCGTACATCTTCCAGAGCCCGGAACACCTGGTGAAGGTCAGCGAGGGGCCGGTCGGGCAGGCGATCAAGGACCGGTTGCTGAAGGACACGAAAGTCCATTTGCTGACGTTCGGAGGCCCAAGCTACCGCGATTTCTACAACACGGTGCGGCCGATCAACACGCTGAAGGACATGAGCGACCTGAAGGTTCGGGTGCCGAAGAACGCGGTGATGATCAAGACGTTCGAAGCGTTCGGGACCAAGCCAGTGCCGCTGGCGTGGTCGGACACGCCGACGGCATTGCAGACGGGCACGATCGACGGGGCGGACAACGGGACGAGCGTCATCCAGGAGATGAAGTTCTACGAGTTTGCGAAGCACCTGACGGTGATGGATGCGTTCGCCGGATTTTCGCCGTTGTTCGCGTCGGACCGGTTCATGGGCCGGTTGGACGCGGATCAGAAGGCGGCGGTGCTGCGGGCGGCGAAAGAGGCCGGGGAGTTCCATACCGTCGCGACGGGCAAGGCGACGGAGGAGGTCCGGACCTGGCTGGTGAACACTGGCGGCATGCAGATGACCCGGCCCGATTTGAAAGCGTTCATCGCGGCGGGCCTCACGGTGCAGAAGCAGGTGGCGGCCGAGCGGGGGCCGGACTTCGTGGCGCTGGTGGATCAGATCCGGGCGGCCGCCGAGTAGGGCGGCGCGGTGATCGGGTGGATCGACCGCCATCTGGAGGAGGCTTTGGCCTGCGTGGCGCTCACGGTGATCGCCGCGTGCGTCATTCTTCAGGTGGCGGTGCGGTTCGTGTTGTCGGTGCCGCTGCTGTGGACGGAGGAGGTGGCGGCGATCGCCATGGCCTGGGCCGTCTACATGGGCGCGGCGGCGTGCGTGCGGGAGCGGTTTCACATCCGGATCTTCGCCGGTGTGTTCCTGTTGCCGCGGGCGGTGGCGCGGTGGGTGGTCGTGTTCGCCGACGCGCTGTGGCTGGCGTTCCTGATGTTCATGGTGGTGGTGACGTGGGAGTATCTGTCGCTGCTGTGGCGGCAGACGAGCCGGACGCCCGCGCTGGGAATCGATGAGTTCTACCCGCAGGCGGTGGAGTTGATCGGCTACGGTCTGATGATCTTCCGGTTGTTGCAGATCTACGTCGCCTGGCTGCGAGCGGGGCGGCCGGACATCCCGGGATTGCGGCCGGAACACGATTTGGACGCGGTCGAGGTCTGATTTGAGCGACCTCGTCCTGCTCGGGATCGCGTTCACTGTTCTCACGGTGATCGGCGTGCCGTTGTTCGCCGCTGTCGGGCTGACGACCGCGTTGGCGCTGTTCATCATCGACATTCCCTACACATTGCTCGCGCAGACTGGCTACACGTCGCTGACGCCCTTCCCGCTGCTGACGATCCCCATGTTCGTGCTGGCCGGGCGGCTGATGGAGGTGGGGGGGATGGCGACGCGGCTGATCGGCGTCGCGACCAGCTTGGTGGGGGCGTATCGCGGCAGCCTGGGGTTGGTGACCGTGTTCGGCTGCATGTTGTTCGCGGCCTTGTCGGGATCCGGGCCGGCGACGACGGCGGCGATCGGGTCGGTGATGCTGCCGGCGATGAAAGAGGAGGGGTATTCGCGGGCGTTCGGGGCAGCGATCGCGGCTTCGGCCGGGGCCTTGGGCAGTTTGATCCCGCCCAGCAATCTCATGATCATCTACGGTTTGGTTTCGGAGACCTCGATCCCACGCCTGTTCTTGGCCGGGTTCGTGCCGGGCTTCCTGGTGACGGCGCTGCTGCTGATCATCACCTACGCCATCGCCCGGCGGCGGGGGTTCGGCGGGAGCGGGCGGCCGTTCGCCTGGCGGCCGTTCGCGGAGGCGCTCTGGGTGGGGAAGTGGGCGATCGGGACGCCGGTTCTGATCCTGGGGGGCATCTACGGCGGCATCTTCACCCCGACCGAGGCGGCCGGGGTGGCGGTGTTCTACGCGCTGGTGATCGGCGTGTTCGTCTACCGGGAGCTGACGCTCGGGAAGATCGTCGAGAGCTTGCGTTTCACGGCGTTGATCACCGGATTGCTGATCCTGCTGGCGCCGACGATCGCGTTCGGGCAACTGGCGGCGTTCTTCGACGTGCCGGCGGCGGTGGAGGGCGCGATGACCTCGGTGACGCGCAACCCGTACATCGTGCTGATCCTGATCGGGATTTTTTACATCATCATCGGCACCTTCATGGAGTCGATCGCGCAGATCATCCTGTTCACGCCGGTGTTCCTGCCACTGGTGCGAGATCTCGGGGTCGATCCGGTGCTGTTCGGGGTTTACACGGTGATCACGTGCGAGATCGGCTTCTTGACCCCGCCTCTGGGGGGCAACCTGAACGTGGCGTCGCGGATTTCGGGAGCGACGATCGAGCAGGTGAGCGCGGCGGTGCTGCCGTTCATCGCGGCTTACATCGGTGGATTGCTGTTCCTGGTGTTCTACCCGCAGGCCACGTTATGGCTGCCTGACTTGGTTTACGGCGTGACACGGCGTTGAGGAGACTTGGCGATGACTGACGCGATCCTCGCTGGCGGGACGATTTACGATGGGTCGGGCGGGACGCCCTACGTGGCAGATATCGCGGTCCGTGACGGGAGGATCGTGGCCGTCGAGAGCATCGGCGATGCGGGCAACGCCGAGATCGTTGACGTGAGCGGGCTGGCGGTGTCGCCGGGGTTCATCGACTTGCACACGCATTCGGATTTCACGCTGGCGAGCGATGGACGGGCGCAAAGCCAGGTGCATCAGGGCGTGACGACCGAGGTGGTAGGGCAGTGCGGGGTGTCGTGCGCGCCGGCGCGGTCGGTGCGGGACATCGAGTTGATGTCGCCAGGGTTCGTGGCCGACGGCGCGACGATCGACTGGCGGACGTTCGGGCAGTATCTCGATCATCTGGATCGCGGGACTCTGGGCGTGAACGTGGCGGCGTTCGTGGGGCATGGGACGATCCACCGGGCCGTTCTGGGCGATGCGTTGCGGCCGGCGACGGATGCCGAGGTGGGGGAGATGGGCGCGCTGCTGGAGCGGTCGCTCGATGAGGGGGCTTACGGGTTCTCGACCGGCCTCGAATACTGGCCCGGCAGCTTGGCGACGCCGGACCAGCTTTCGGAGTTGTGCGGGGTCGCGGCGCGGAAGGGCGCGTTATACGCGACGCACGTGCGGAACCGGGACGTGTTTTACGACCTTGGGTTCGGGGAAGCGTTGGCGACGGCGCGGGTTTCGGGCGCGCGGCTGCAGATTTCGCATATTCAGCCGAAGTTCGGCGCGCCGGCTCACGCGATGGAGCACGCGATCGAGATGGTGGAGACGGCGCGGCGCCACGGGGTGGACGTCGCATACGACGTGATCCCGCATGACTGGTCGCACACACGCATCCTCGCCATCCTGCCGCAATGGGCGCAGGAGGGGGGTGTCGCTGAAGTCTCGGCGCGGCTGCGAGACCCGGCGGCGCGGGCGCAGATCAAGCGCAACCCGCGGCCGATGTGGCGGCTGGTCTCGGCCGGCAAATGGGATGAGATCGTGCTGATGCAGGCGGACCAGCATCGGGAGCTGGTGGGACTGACGTTGGAGGAGATCGGGCAGCGGCGACGCCAGGACCCTTACGATGCGGTCCTGGACATGCTGCTGGAGGCGGGGGAGGAGATGAACCACATGATGTGGACGTCGCACTCGTTCCGCGACGAGGACATCAGCCTGGCGTTGCGGCAGAACGATTGCGCGGTCATCTCCGACACGTTGGCGTTGGCGCCGGACGGGTGCTTGAAGCATCACATCGGGTCATTAAGCGGATACGGGTGGGCGGCGCGGTTTCTGCAGTATTACGTACGGGACAAGAATGTCCTGACGCTCGGAGAGGGAGTGCGGCGATTGACGTCGCTGCCCGCGTCACGGTTGGGAATCAAGGATCGGGGGCGGATCGCGCCGGGGCATTGGGCCGACATCACGGTATTCGACGCGGAGGTGGTGGCGAGTCACTGCACGGTGGAGCGGCCACGAGAGTATGCGACCGGGATCGCGCACGTCCTGGTCAATGGCCAGTTCGCGATGCGCGACGGGGCGCGGACGGATATGGACGCGGGAGTGGTTTTACGACGCTGATGTCGCCCTTCACATGCGGCCTGTTCGCGGCAGGCCCCTTTGCTGGATGACCCTGTTACAGGAAGACCCATCGGCCTGTGGCTTGTCCTTCTCCTTGATGATCAGACGGCTCCAACAGCCATGGGGTTGGTCGGTCCGGACCATTCGGTTGAGCGCACCGACACTGGTGGCGACCTCGCTGCGCCAGGCGGCTTCAAGTCCTGGCCCGGACTTGAGGTCGATCAGACGTTCGCTTTTGTCCATCGCGCCGTAGCACCGAGGCTATGAACTGACCTGCAGCAGCCAAGTATCGCTGGTGAAGGATCAAAGCTTTTCCGGGGTGAGCCGTTTCCAGGCGTCACAGGCAGCATCAAAGGTCGCGCCGTAGCCGGGATGCAGCCTGTGGCTGGCCTCGTGACTGCGAAGCTGTGCGATTCGGCCATCTAAACCACGTCTAGTTTGGGAACCGTAGTTTCTCTTCGTCGGGATCGAGGTGGTCCTTGACCCAGAGGCGGTCAGCAACGACGCAGGGGTCCTGATTGACCTGCCTCTCGAACGCGGCAACGCGCCGGGTCAGGTCGTCCACAGTCGCGTGGCAATGGTGGTAGGTGACGTCCTCGCGCAGCCAGCGCCAGAGTGCCTCCACCGGCATCAGGTCGGGACTGTAGCCGGGCAGCGGCGCAAGCTCGATGCCCAGGCTCGCGGCTTCGGCCCACACCGCTTTGGCGCGATGATACGGGGCGCCGTCCCAGACCACGACGAGCTTGCCGCCGGGGATCTCGGCACGCAGCCGGCGCAGCACGCCGACCGTGTGCTCGCCGTTGGCACGCGCATAGGGCCAAAGCCGCACCTGGCCTTCGTTGTAGAGGTATAGGCCGTAGAGCGAGACCTTGGCCGAGAGCCCGGGCGAGCTGGACGCAACAAAGAACCGCTCGCCCCGCTCGCCCCAGCCATGGCCGAGATCGACATCCTGGTGGATGGGGGCCTCGTCCCAGTAGACCAGCTGATGCCGGTCACGCTGGGCGCCGTCCAGCAAGGGGCGGAGCTGTTCGATGAAAGCTGCCCGCCGTTCAGGGTGGGCACGGCCAAGCAGCGTCTTGGCTTTCTTCCACGACAGGTCGAGCCGGTGCAGGGCCGTGCGGATGGTCTCGCGGCAGCACAGGCGGCCAAACCGCGCCTGCACGAAGCCGACCAGCCGCTTCAGCGTCCAACGGAGGTTCGGGTCGGCACCGGCGACGGGCGGCGCAGCTGCTTCTTGCTGGGCTGCGCGGACCTCTGCGCCGAGGGCTGCTGCGATGTCCGGGCAAAAGCGACTGTCTTGTCGGTCAAGCGTTGTTTCGACCTTTTATGGTCTGACACGGGCCGCAGCGCCTCCAGGCTGTCGCTACGCGACACCGCCTTTGGCGGCTTCGGCCTTGACCCGCTGCGGCCCGTGTCAGTCTTGGCTTTGGTCGGCTCGAACGCTGTGTTCAAACGCTTTGCCATGGCGCCTTGGTCCTGACGATTGCGTTGAGGATGCCAAGGAGGCGTCGCATGCATGCGACAAGCGCGACCTTTTTGGGTCGCCCGCGCTCGACCAGGGCTTGGTAGTGCTTGCTGATGACGGGATTCCACCGGGTGGCAGACAGGGTTGCCATGTAGAGGGCGTTTCGGACTTCGGTGCGACCACCAGCGATCAATCGTCGGCCTCGCATCTGACCGGAGTCGCGATTGATTGGGGCGACGCCGACGAGAGCTGCGACGCGCCGTCGATCGAGTTGGCCCAGTTCGGGCAGATCAGCGATCAACGTTCGCGCCGTGACCTCCCCGACGCCTGGGACCGACGTCAACAGTTCGTCGGCTTCTCGCCAAGCCGGTGAGCCTTTCACTGTGTCGTTGGTATCCCGATCCAACACGGCCAGTTGAGCTTTCAGCGTCTTCAGCATCGCCTCGATTGCGCGCTGGACACGCAGATCGCGCGCCTGCCTGAGGCGGTTGCTTTCCATGCCGATCATCTCGATGACCTGCCGCCGGCGTGCGATGAGTTCAGCAAGGATCTGGCTGTCGGCGTCTGCGATGGGACGCGGTTCGGGACGAATGCGTTCCGCGAACAGCGCAATCACCTGAGCGTCGAGCGCATCGGTCTTGGCAAGTCGTCCGGTCGCTCTGGCGAAATCGCGTATCTGACGCGGATTGACAATCGCCAACGGCAGTTGGGCGCTGACAAGCGCCGCCGCGACAGCGACCTCGAACCCGCCCGTTGCTTCAAGGACGATGAGGGCCGGCGCGAGCGCGCGCAATTTGTTGGCAAGCTGCTCGAGGCCGTGGCTGTCACGAGCGACGGCGAAGACCTGGCCCGATGGGCGCACGTGAACATCAAGACGATCCTTTGAGACATCAACGCCGACGTAGGCTGGCGACGAGAGTGGCTGTTCCATGACCCGTCCTTGCAAATTCGGGCTCGGCTTGCGGCCCAGGCGACTGTTCGGGTTCCGACTGGAACCGGTGGACGGGGCACCTTGCTTTTGCACGGGCTCGATCACCCTAGGGGGCTGCGGGCTCCCGTCCACCGATAGCTTCACCGGCTTGGTTTCCGCCGACAACGGCAAGATACAAGGGGGGCGGCCGCCGGTGCGCCGATACAGCAGCGCCTCGGGGCCGTGTTCGCCGTAGCCGTGCAGCCAGCCCATCACCGTCTGCGGGTGGCGCCCTGTTCGTGCTGCGACCTGCGTGGCACAGGTCCCTTGTGCGATGTCGTGGAGGGCAGGAAGCGCTCGCGGCTGCGGGCATGCGGGGCAGTCAGGGCCAGACGGCGCCAGTCCGCCAACGTCTGTCCCCAGCGTTCATGATCAACTCGTAACACCAGTCGGAGCAGGGCCTTTCAGGAAAACCGTCATATGGGAAACGACCCTCACCCAGCCAAGCACTCCGACCATGGATCTCAAACTGGACGTGGTTTAGAGCATTTTTGGCTTACTCGAACTCATATCCTGAGTTGGTGAGGTCGTTGCGGCATTCTTGCGGTCTGATACGAATTCCGTCTAATCAGTTCGTCTGAACTGGCTTTGGCCACCAGTGGAAGTCGGTGTGCGGCTGGATGGTGGCAGCGTCGAGGCGACGGCAGCGCTCGGCAACGACGGCGTCGAGGTCGTCCAGGGTGGCGAGGTGCCGGTTGGCGACAGGTTCGTCGACCAAGGGCCACAGTCGCTCGGCCGGTTGCCGCTCCGGTTGCCGCTCCGGGCTGTATGGCGGCAGGAACGCCAGCGCGATCCCGTCAGGGACGGCCAGGTTCTTGGGGCCGTGCCAGCCGGCGTTGTCGGGCGCCGGCGCGACGTGGCGCTCGCGGCCTGCGCCGACCTCCTGCGCCGACCTCCTGCGCCGACCTGTTGTGCGAAGCGGGCGAGCAGGGCCTCGAACAAGGGCTTGGACAGGCCGGTGGACAGCAACCAGACCGCCGCGCCGCTGGTCGGCTGGACACATGCCGTGACATGCAGCCGCTTGCGGCGGCGGTGGCCGAGCGCGATGGCTCGCTTGCCGATGGGCGCCCACGCGCGCCGGCGGATCGGCTTCAGCCCGAGGCGGCGCTCGTCCTCGGCCCAGGCCTCGACCGGCTGGTCGGGGTGCGCCGCCCTGGCGCGCGCGACCGCCGCGTCGAGCCCCCTTTGAACGCTGCCCGCTGCCCGCTGCTCGGGCGTCGCTGCGCGCGGGTGGCGCGGGCGCGGAGCCTGGGGGCGCGGAGCCTGGACCGACCACCCGATCCGCGTCAGCGCCTCCCAGCCGCGCTGCGGGCGCACCCGCTCCAGCCCAAGCCGGGCCGCCATCCAGATCGCAACCTTCGCACCGGTCCAGCGCGCGCCGTCCTCAGGCGGCGCGCGCAGCCGCCCGGCCAAGGCCGCCAGCACGGCCGTGGTCAGCACGCGCGCCGCACGCCCGTTGCCCCGTCGCCGGTCGCCCAGGGCGCCGGCACCCTGCGCGTTGCAGCGTGCGGCCAACTGCTCGACCCAGCGCGGGGCAAAGCCGAGCACGCCCGCCACGTCCAGCACGCCGCGTCCTTGCGCCAGCAACCAGATCGCCCGTGTGTGCCGCGCCTCGGTCGCGTCCTGCGCCGCCCGGTGACGCTGCTCCAGCTCCGCCACAGACAGGTGTTCGACGATCTGCACCATGATTCCGTTCCCAAAACCAGGATCGCAGCTTATACCAGCCGCCGAAAGTTCTGCCTCCTGGGGGGTTTCCCAAGTTCGCGAGGGTATGGGTCCATGCGCCCTGTGTTCGGTTCGGGGTGGGTGGCATGGCATCGGTTGCGATCACGCGGGACGACCTGGACAGTGCGGGGCGACGTGCGGCGGCGGCAGGCGCGCGGGACGTGAGGCAGGCGCGGCGGCGGCTGGCCTTGGCGATGGTGCTGGACGGGCACCCGCGGCACCTCGCGGCTCAAGCTGGCGGGATGGATCGGCAGACCTTGCGGGACTGGGTCCACCGCTACAACGCCCACGGCGTCGAAGGCGTGCGGGACGTGCCCCGCAGTGGCCGCCCGCCGGCGCTGTCGGCGGAGCAGATGCAGGAGTTGGAGGAGTTGGTGCTGGCTGGGCCGGACCTGGCCGAGGACGGCGTTGTCCGGCGGCGCTGCCTGGACCTGCGGGCGCAGGTCCAGGCCCGGTTCGAGGTGGAGGTGCATGAGCGAACCGTGGGCACGCTGCTGCGCCGGCTTCGGCTGACGCGCTTGCAGCCGCGCCCCTTCCACCCCAAGCAGGACTTGGCGGCGCAGGAGGCATATAAAACTTCGCCACCCTCGTAGCCACCGCCCTGCCGCCAGAGGCCGCCGGCAAGACCATCGAGGTCTGGTTCGAGGACGAGGCCCGGGTCGGCCAGCAGGGCACCCTGTCCTACGTGTGGGCGCCCATCGGATCGCGCCCGGCGCGGGTGCGCGACTGCCGGCACGAGAGCGCCTCCCTGTTCGACGCCACATGCCCCGCGCGCGCCATGGGCGCCGCCCTTGTCATGCCAGGGGTCAACAGCGAGGCCATGGCGCTCCACTTGGAGGAAGTCAGCACCCAGGTGGCGCCAGGGGCGCATGCCATGCTGGTCTGCGACGGCGCAGGATGGCACCAGCCCGGCGCAAGGCTGAAGGTGCCCCGCAACGTCACCCTGCTGCGCCTGCCGCCCTGCGCGCCGGAGCTGAACCCGATGGAGAACGTGTGGGAATACTTGCGCGGCAACGCCCTCGGCATGACGGTGTGGGACGGCTACACCGCAATCGTGGACGCCTGCTGCGACGCCTGGAACGGCCTCATGACCGACACCAAACGCATCACCTCCATCACCACCCGCACCTGGGCACAGGGCAGTGTTTAAGGCGATTGGTATGACATAAAATCGCTCTAGGGCAGTTACAGCTCACTCCATCTCATGCCCTGAGCTGGTGAGGCAGTTCCGGCGTTCGCGCGGGCTGAACGCGTCGAGCAGGCTGCCGATCGTGATCGAGAACGCCTGTTGAGTTCGGGCGCCGGCCTTGCGCAGCAGCGCCTTGAGCGTCGCGAAGGCTCGCTCAATCGGGTTGAGGCCGGGGCTGTGGGGCGGCCGGCGGGCGATGATGGCGTCGTGCACGCCCGCCGGTCGCGGCAGTGGGCGGCCACGCCCGGCCGGCCCTGGACCCCCTCCCGGACTCTGGTTCTCTTGCCAGCAGAGCGGCCTGGAGCAGCCCCCGATCTGCGCCAGCGCGTTGCCACCCGCCTCGCGCCCGCGCCGGCCCAACACGCGACCGCACCAGTCCAGCCGATCACTTTCGGTCCTGACCCGCGCCGTCGCATCGGGCAGATGGCGCCGAGCCGAGGCGGCATGTTTCGCCACGCCCAAGGCGTCCTGCGGCGGCGGCGGCGCCTACGAACCGTCAGATCCCGCCGCCTCCACCAGCCTCGCCGGCTTCTGTCAGCAGGAGCGGCCTGCCTGGCCCGCCACGCCAGCGACGCCGGAGACGAGATGATGTTGGTCGCGCGCTTCACGCAGCCCGGCGTCCTCACCGCTCCCGGCCTTGCCCGATGCGGTGAAGGCGCGGGCGGCCGTCGTGCCCCGGCCTACCGCACGACGGCGGCCGGCAACGGCGACGGTCGCAGAACCGTCGCCGCTGAACGCCCTTGTCTGCCCCGCACCAACCGCATTCGGCCTTCTCGTCAGGTGGCCGGATGCGGAAACCCGTGAGCGGCGCACGAGCCATCTGGTCGCAGAACTGGGCAGGGCATCCGGCAGGCCGCCCAACGCAACGCTGTCCAGCGATCAGACGATCAACGTTGGCCGAGAGACCGGGGCGTCGCCCGGCCTCGTCATAGCTCTCGTGGCGAGCCGACCGAGGCGAAGCCGATGCCGGTCCCGGCGGACGTTCGATAATCGCCCGTGGCGGCCGAGGCGAACCCCGGGTCGGCGTATCGGGGGGCGGTGTCCGGGCTGGTGTCCAAAGCGACGCCCACCGTGCTGAAGTAGTCGTTGCCCGACACGGCCGGCGCTTGGTCGGAGAGGTTGACGTAAAGCGGCCCCGGCGTCCCGCTCTGCGAGTAGATGACGTTGCCGCTGACCAGGTTGTTCTGCAGCGACGACGGCATCCGCTGGTCGTCCGGGCTTGCCTGGAACAGCACGGCCGCGGCGTGGCCGCCGCCCAGGTCGATCACGTTGCCGGTGACGCTGTTGTTGTTGCCGCCGTGGATCTGCACCCCGTCCGACCCGATGTTGCGGATCACGTTGTCCTGCACACGGACGCCGTTCGCGTTGTCGTCGAGGTAGACGCCCACGCTGTGCCGGTCGGCCCGGCCGGTGCCGTCGATGAAGTTCATCGCCACCAGCGTCCCCGTCTCGGCGGCTGACCGGCCGAGGATGTAGATGGAGCCGCTGTCCTCGGCCGTGAGGTTCGTGTTCAGCAGGGTGTTGCCCGCGATCGTGTTGTTCAGGTTGCGCGTGGAGCCATCCCTGTTGAAGTCGGAGAGGTTGATCGCCGTGCCTGCGGTGCCGCGGATCTCGTTGCGCACGATCTGGTCGTTGGACGAGCCGTGCAGGTAAATGCCGCCCCCGTAGGTATTGGCAGCGACCGGACCGACGCCGTCGATCAGGTTGCCGTCGATCGTGTTCCAATCGCTGCCGTCCTTGACCTCGATGGCGGCGAACGCGCTGTCGCGGATGGCGTTGCCCGAGATGGTGTTGTGGCTGGCCCCGTTCTGCAGCACGACGCCGGCGTAGGCTCCGGTGAAGGTGGAGTCGGTCAGGGCGCCGTAGCTGCCGCCGTCGTTGACCACGGCCGCGCCCGCGCCGCTGCCCGCGAAGGTGAGGCCCGAGAGGGTGACGTGGTCGGCGGCCTTGAGGGCGACCAGGGTCGCGGCGCCGGTCAACGTCACCGTCTCGCCGTCCGCGGCCACGAAGCTCTCGCCAGCGTCGGCGACGCCCAGCGCCAGGGTTCCGGTGTAGGCGCCGCCCGAGATGATCGTGGTCTTGATGTCGGACGAGGCCATCGCCGCCGCGGCGCGCTGCAAGGTGGCAAACGGGTGGGCGGCGCTGCCGTCGCCGCGGTCGTCGCCCTTGACCGCGACGTAATAGGCGGCGTTCGTCGAACCAGAGCCGCTCATCGCGCGCGGCCCTGGCGCTGGTTGATGGGAGGGCTGAAACGTGATCCAGCGTGCTTGGATAGCCCAGCGTGCTTGGATAGCATTGCGCATTCTCCTTCTAATCGGACTGAATGAGTGATCGTGTTATTATAAATATAACGTAAGTAATCTACACGGCAGTTGGGCAGCAGCGCGACGTTGGATCGTGTTTGGCCGGCGCGGTCAACCGCGATGCCGCTCGCGGAGGTCAGTTTTCTTGGCATGTGTGACATTTGGTCCGCGGACAAGGGCACAGATGCCGCTCGCGGCAGCTCTTGGACGATGTCGCTGCGACCGGTCACTGGCACAGACCTGGCGGCGTTCCTCCGGGGGCGACCGGAGACTCGTCCCATCCTCTCCCGCGAGGAGCGCCTCGTCGGCCGCGCCTCTGGTCGGGGCGGGGCCGGCGCAAGCCTCCTGGCAATGCCGGACCTGAGGGGATGGGCGTCGCGGGCCTGGCGTCCGCGCCCTGCTGCTCGGTCGCGCGCTGCAACGCCGGCCACGTGCATGGCGCGTCCGAACGGCGGCCCGGTGCTGCCCGTCGTCGGCCGGCCGACGCCGCGCCTGTCCGGTCAAGCGGCGCCGGACGCCAGCGCCATGCCCCATCTGCGCCTAATCCATCGCGCGCGACGGGGGAAATGGGGTTTCCAGTTGACGTGAGAACGCTTTAACGTCGCGGCGGAAACGGCCGAAGCTGTTCCGACCCGGAGGGAACAATCAACGTGAGCGACCCAGCATGAAGTTCGCACTGTGCGCCCTGGCCGGAGCCGGGCTTGTCGCGGCCGCCACGATGGCCCATGCCGCCGGGCCGGCGATCGTCTCGGGACCGAGCGCCGACCCGGAGTGCTACGTGCCGTGGACGGGGCAAACCACGTTCTTCAAATACGCGAAGAAGCCCGGCCCCTACCGGATCGCGCTCGCCAACGGTTTCATCGGCAACACCTGGCGCATCCAGATGATCAAGACCGCCAAGGCCTATGCCGAGCAGCCGCAGGTGGCGAAGATGCTGAAAGAGTTCAAGGTGGTCTCGACCGGGGACGACATCGCGGCGCAGATCTCCGCCGTCAACACCTTCATCGACTCCGGCTACGACGCCGTGGTGATCGACGCGCAGAACCCGACGGCGTTCAAGTCAGTGGTGCGGCGGGCGAAGCAGGCGGGCGTGGTGCTGGTCGCGTTCGACAACACGATCGACACCGACGAGGCGATCAACGTCAACGTCGACCAGGAGGGATTGGGCAAGTACTGGGGCGACTGGCTGGTCAAGACGTTGCCGAAGGGTGGCAGCGTGTTGGAGGTGCGCGGCGTGCCGGGCACGTCGGTCGACAACGACCGGCACAAGGGGCTGCAGGACACGCTGAAGGCGTCGGGGCAGACGTTCGAGACGACGGAGGTGGTCGGGCGCTGGGACGACGGGACAGCGCAGAAGGTCGCGGCCGACGCGATTGCGGTGCACCAGCGGTTCGACGGCATGACGGCGCAGGGTGGATCGACGGGGATGGTGCGGGCGTTCATCGACGCCGGGTTGCCGCTCGTGCCGGCGGCGGCCGAGACGGAGAACGGGTTCCGCAAGTTGTGCCTGGCGGATGGGGACAAGGGACTGACGTGTGCCTCCGGGGGGACGGGGCCGGCGCAGGTGGCCGTCGCCATCAAGACGGCGCTGGCGGCGCTGCAGGGCGAGGTGGTGCCGCAGTCGATCCGGCTGCCGCTGGCGCACGTCGAGCATCCGGACTTCAAGGCCGGGGAGAACGTGTTCCCGGAACAGAGCGACAATTTCTTCGTCGGCAACTCGTTCCCGACCTGCGGCATCAACTTCACGGCGCAGGAGATCATGGGCCAATCAGAAGGCGGCAAGTAGGCGCAGCGCCCGGCGTGGAGGCCCCAGCCCCGCTGTTCGAGATGCGGGGGATCGCGAAGCGATACGGCGGCGTTCAGGCGCTGGACGGCGTCGATCTCGTGGTCCGCGCCGGTCGCATCCACGCCGTGCTCGGCGAGAACGGGGCCGGCAAGTCGAGTCTGATCAAGTGCATGGCGGGGGTGGTGCAGCCCGACGCGGGGACGATGGCGCTGGATGGCCGCGCGGTGCGGTTCCCGAGCCCGGCCGCGGCCAACGACGCGGGCGTGGCCTGCGTGTTCCAGGAACTGTCGCTGGTGCCGGACCTGTCGGTGGCGGACAACATCCTGATCAGCAACCCGCCCGGGCGGTTCGGCATGATTGACCGGCGGGCGCAGCGGCGGGCGGCGGAGGCGGCGCTGGCCCGGGCCGGGGCGGAGGGCGTGCATCCGATGGCCCTGGTGCGGGACCTGTCGCTGTCGCGGCGGCAACTGGTCGAGGTCGCCAAGGCGCTGGCCCGCGGGCCGCGGCTGCTGATCCTCGACGAGGCGACGTCCGCCTTGACAGCGGGCGATGTCAGGTCGGTGTTCCGAGTGTTGAGGGAGCTGCGCGGGCAAGGGCTGGCGCTGATCTACATCTCGCACCGGATGCAGGAGATCGCCGAGCTGGCGGACGAGTGCAGCGTGTTCCGCAACGGCCGCCACGTCGCGACCTTCGAGGCCGGGGGCAAGTCGGACGACGAGGTGGTGCGGATGATGATCGGGCGGGACACCCGCCAGGCGTTCCCGCCGAAACCCGCCCGCCCGCCGGCCGCGGCGGCGCCGGCGCTGGAGGTGCGGCGGCTGTCCTGGGCGGGGCGGCTGTCCGGCATCTCGCTCCGGGTGGGGGCCGGGGAGGTGGTGGGCCTCGGCGGGCTGGATGGGCAGGGGCAGCGGGAACTGCTGCTGGCGTTGTTCGGGGTGCTGCGAGGCGTCGGCGGCGAGGTGCTGATCGACGGGCGGCCGGCCTTGATCGGCGGGCCGAGCGAGGCGAAGCAGGCGCGGCACGGCATGGCGCTGATCCCGGAGGACCGCAAGACGGAGGGGCTGATGCTGCCGATGACGGTGAGCGAGAACCTGTCCTTCGCGTCGTTGGACCGGCTGTCGCGGGCCGGGGTGGTGGACCGGGCGGCGGAGCGGACGGCGATCGACGAGATGCTGCGGCTGCTGGCGATCAAGACGGCGGACCCCGGGATGACGCCGGTGGCCACGCTCTCCGGCGGCAACCAGCAGAAGGTGGTGATCGCCAAGTGGCTGATGACCGCGCCGCGGATCATCCTGCTCAACGATCCGACGCGGGGGATCGACGTGGGCACCAAGCAGGAGATCTACCGGTTGCTGCGCCGGCTCGCCGACGACGGGGCGGCGATCCTGCTGTACTCGACCGACTACGCCGAGCTGATCGGCTGCTGCGACCGGGTGCTGGTGATGTATGACGGGGCCGTCCGGCGGGAGCTGGCGGGGGCCGACATCAACGAGCACGCGCTGGTGGCGAGCGCGCTGAACATCGGGGCCGAGGCCGCGCCGGCGTGAGGGAGTGGCGCTACTGGCTGGCGGCGCAGAGGGAGACGCTGTCGGCGGCGTTGGTGTTCGTCGTGATCTTCGCGACCTACACGAGCAACCACCCGGCCGGGTTCAGCGCCAACGTGGTGCAGACGGCGGCCAACAAGGGGGTGCTGCTGGCGCTGGTGGCGGTGGCGCAGACCTTCGTGGCGCTGACGGCGGGGATCGACCTTTCGGTCGGCGCGGTGTTCATCTTGGCGAACTGCCTGGCGTCCTGGATCGTGCTGGGGCCGCCGCTGATGACGGCGCTCGGCGTCGTGGGCGTGCTGGGGGCCGGGCTGGCGTGCGGGGCGCTGAACGGGGCCTTGGTGATCTACGGGCGTTTGCAGCCGATCGTCGTCACCATCGCCACCGGAGCCGTGTATTTCGGGCTGGCGCTGCAACTGCGGCCCAGCCCCGGCGGCGACGTCAACGGCGACCTGGCCGACGCCGTGACCGGCCAGCTCGGCGGCGGCGTGCCGGCCAGCGTGGCGACGCTGGTCGGGGTGATGCTGCTGGTCTGGGCGCCGTTCCGCCGCTCGGTGCTGGGCCGGTCGGTCTATGCGGTGGGATCGTCGGAGGCGTCGGCCTACATGTCGGGGGTGCCAGTGCGGCGGGCCAAGCTGGCCGCGTTCATGCTGGCCGGGCTGTTCGCGGCGATGGGCGGGCTGATGCTGACATTCATCACCTACTCGGGCGAGGCGTCGGCGACCAACGCCTCGACCTACACGCTGAACTCGATCGCGGCGGTGGTGATCGGCGGGGTGTCGCTGTTCGGCGGCTCGGGGAGCGCCGTGGGAGCCGTGTTCGGGGCGTTCATCTTCCGCACCATCAACGACCTGCTGTTCGTGTTCGACCTCGATCCGCTGTGGCAGCCGCTGTTCCTCGGCCTGGTGCTGCTGGTGGCGGTGTCGCTCGGCTCGGTGCGGCTGCTGCGCGTCCGCAACCGGCTGGAGCTGTTCGGTCCGTGAGCGCCCGTTTCGACCCGGCGGTTGCGACGGCGTTCGGGTGCATCGCGCTGCTGCTGGCGGTCGGCAGCGTTTACTCCACGAGCTTCCTATCGCCGGACTACCTGTTGCAGCAGCTTCAGGTCGGCGCGTTCCTGGCCGTGATCGCCACCGGGATGATGGTCGTCATCCTGCTGGGCCAGATCGACCTGTCGGTGCCGTGGGCGGTGGCGGTGGGCGGCATGATGTCGACGGCGGCGGCGGGGGCGGCGGCAGGCCACGGCGCGTGGGGCTCGGCGCTGGCGATCCCGGCCGGGGTGGCGTGCGGGGCGGCGCTGGGGTTGGTCAACGGGGTCGGCGTCGCTTACCTGCGGGTGCCGTCGATGATCTTCACGCTCGGCGTCAACGCGGCGGCGCAGGGCCTGATGATCCTGCGCACCGGCGGCTCCGCGCCGCAGGACGAGGCGACGCCGGCGATGCGGGCGCTGGCGACCGGGCACGCCGTCGGCGCGGTACCCAACGCGGTGTGGGTGTGGCTGCTGGTGGGGCTGGCGGCCGTGTTCGTGCTGAACCGCACCACCTTCGGGCGCGCGGTCTACGGCATCGGCAACCGCGAGCAGGCGGCCTACCTGTCCGGCATCCGCACGCGGCGGGTGGTGCTCGCGGCCTTCGCGCTGTCGGGCGGCCTGTCGGCGTTCGCCGGCACGCTGCTGGCCGGGTACTCGGCCAAGGCGTATCAGGGCATGGGCGACGCCTACCTGCTGCCGGCCATCGCCGCGGTGGTGCTGGGCGGCACGTCCATCCTGGGCGGGCGCGGCTCCTACCTCGGCACCACGGCCGGGGTGATCCTGATCACGCTGCTGCAGTCAATCCTGTCGGTCATGCAGATCAGCGATGCCGGGCGGCAAGTGATCTACGGGGTGGTGATCCTGGCCATGCTGCTGCTGTATGGGCGATCGGGCCGGGTAGGCGGCTGACACGCGGTTGGCTTGATCCCACCTCGCCCACGCCAAGGCCATGCTGACGACGCCCTGCGCGTCCTCGGCCGGCGAGGCCGCCCGCACGCTCGACGGCTGCGCGCGCGGCATCGAGGGCTGGGCGGAGGCGGCAGGCGGGTCAGGAGCGACGCGCCCGTGCCGCGCCACGACGGGCCGATCGCGACGCCCCGGGATGCCGACACGTGCTGCGCCGCGCTCCCTCGTGCCCCGGGTTCTGTGGGGCCACGACAGGCCGAAGCCGATCAGGTCGCGCCAGCGATGCGCTCGGCCATCGTTCGCAGGATCAGGCAGCAGGACGCGGCGCCGGCGTCGAGGACGCCGCGGGACCGCTCCCCGAGACGGCTCGCCCGGCCGATGCGCGCCACCATCTCCTTGGTGCTGTCGCGTCCCCGCTCCGCCGCCTGGGCCATCGCCGCCGCCGCGCCGGACAGGTCGGCGCCGTCCGCGAGCGCCGCGTCGAGCGCCTCGATGGCTGGGATCAGCGCGTCGAGCATCGTCTTGTCCCCGGCCTTGGCGTCACCGAGGCCCTGGATGCCGGCGAGCCCGGCGCGCAGCGCCTGAGACAGCCGGAGGCCGTCGAGCGCGTCCGCGCCGCGCAGGGTGTCCGCCATGTCGATGAAGAACGTGCCGTACAGCGGACCCATGGAGCCGCCGACGTCTTCGAGCAGGGTGTTGCCCAATGCCGCGAGCGCCTCGGGCAGCGGCGGCGGCGGGTCGCCGAGCGCCGCCGCGGCCTGGGTGAAGCCTTTGCTCATGTTGATGCCGTGGTCGCCGTCGCCGATCGCGCCGTCGATCTCCGACAGCCAGGCCCGGTTGGCGTTGATGGCGTCGGCCAGCGCGGGAACCAGGCCGGACAGCGCCTGCATCGGCGGCCCGCTCATGGGCCGTCCGCCAAGGCGCTTACTGGGGCGCTCACCGGGGCGCTCACCGGGGCGCTCATCGGGCCAACCGGGTGAGGCCGGGGGCGTGGGCGGGGGCGGCGATCAGGCGGTCGAGTTCGCCGTCCAGGCGCATGAGGGTCAGGGTCGCGCCCATCATGTCGAGCGAGGTGAACAGGTTGCCGATGAACACGTGCCGGACGGCGATGCCGCGCCCTTCCAGGGCCTCGGCCACGCGGTCATACAGGATGTAGAGCTCCATCACCGGCGTCGCGCCCAGGCCAGAGACCAGGACGGCGACGTCGTCGCCCGAGCCGAACGGCAGGTCGGGCAGCACGTGGCCGAGCATCAGGTCGGCCATCTCGCGCGCCGGCTGGATCGGCACCACCTCGACGCCGGGCTCGCCGTGATGGCCGATGCCCACCTCCATCTGGCCGTCGGCGACGCTGAAGTTCGGCTTGCCGACCGCCGGGATGGTGCAGGCGCTGAGGCCGACGCCGATGCTGCGGGTGTTGTCGATCGCCTTCTGCGCGCTGGCGATCACCTCGTCGAGGTCCGCGCCCTCGTCCGCTCGCGCCCCGCCCGCCTTCCACATCAGGATCTCGCCGGCGACGCCGCGGCGCTTGACCCGCTCGTCGTTGGGCGCGGACGGCACGTCGTCGTTGGCGACGACGGTGCGGACCGTGCGCCCGGCGGCGGCGGCCTGCTTGCCGGCCAGCTTCACGTTCATGTTGTCGCCGGCGTAGTTGCCGTAGAGGCAGGCGACGCCGCGCCCGCCGTCGGCGGCGGCGAAGGCGTCGGCGAAGCTCTTGGCCGTGGGGGAGGAGAAGATCTCGCCGATCGCCACCGCGTCGAGCAGCCCGTCGCCGACGTAGCCGATGAAGGCCGGCTCATGGCCCGAGCCGCCGCCGGTGACGACGCCGACTTTGCCCGTCGCCGGGGCGGCCCGGCGGCGGACGACGCGCGGGTTGTCGGTCGGCGCGACCAGGTCCGCATGGGCGCGCAGGTAGCCGCGGACGGCGTCCTCGACGACGCGGTCGGGGTCGTTGATGATGCGGTTCACGCTCACTCTCCGCTATTGAATCGTGTAGCCGCCGTCGATGACCAGGTTGGCCCCGGTGATCATGCCGGCGGCGCCGCTGGCGAGGAACAGGGCGGCGAGCGCGATCTCCTCCGGCTGGGCGAAACGGCCGGCCGGTATCTTGCGCTTCATGGCCTCGCCGACCTCGCCCGCCCACGCCTTGCGGCCCAGCTCCGTCTCGACGACGGTGGGCGAGATGGCGTTCACCGTGATGCCGTACGGGGCCCATTCCATCGCCAGCACCTTGGTCATGCCCAGGATGCCGGCCTTGCTGGTGCAGTAGGCCAGGTGCCGGTCGAGGGCGACGAACGCGGCTTGCGAGGCCATGTTGACGATCCGCCCCGCGCCCGCCGCCTTGAGCGCCGGGAACGCCGCCCGCGCCATGGCGAACGGGACGCGGAGGTTGATCGCCATCGTCCGGTCCCAGTCGCTGTCCGACACCGCCTCCGCCTGTTCGAGCAGCACGATGCCGGCGTTGTTGACGAGGATGTCGAGGCGGCCGAGCGACTCCACGGCGGCGGCCACGGCGCGGTCGGCGGCCCCGGGCTCGGTGAGGTCGGCCAAGTGGCTGACGTGGCCCACCCCGGGCAGGGCGTCGGTCGCGGCGGCGCTCACGTCCACGATGGCGACCCGGGCGCCGCGCGCGGCGAATGCCCGGGCGATGGCGCCGCCGATGCCCGCGGCGCCGCCGGTGACGAGCGCCGCCCTGCCGGAAAAGTCGAACGACTGGTCGAAATCGGGCGGCGTCACGCCCGAACTCCGGCCGGCACCGAGCGCCGCCTCAGCACCGGGCGCTCAGGCTTTCTGCCGCTTGGCGAGCAGGGCGTCGGCGTTCTGCTTCGTCACCGGCGTCCACGGCACGCTGTAGGCCTTGGCCGTGCCGCCGTTCCAGGCCAGTTGGTCGCCGTACTCCGTCCACGCCTCGGCCTGCGGCTTGTAGGCCTCGCCGATCAAGTGCCGCAAGGTGACGTCGAGCGCCCCTTGCGCCTGGCCGGTCGCGTCCTGCAGGATCGAGACCATCTCGCCTGCCTTGACCGCGAGCAGCGCGTCGCTCACGCCGTCGATGCCGGCGATCGGCATCTTGCTCGCGTCCAGCCCGGCGGATTTCACCGCCTGCAACGCGCCGAGCGCCATCTCGTCGTTCTGGCCGATGATGCCCTGGATCTGGCCGGGGTGCGCGGTCAGCCAGTTCTCCATCAAGGATTGCGCCTCGGCGCGCGACCAGTTGGCCGTCTTGTGCTCCAGCACCTTGATGCCGGGGTTGGCGGACAGGACCTGCTGGTTGCCTTTGCCGCGGTCGATCTGCGCGCTCTGGCCGATCGGCCCCTCGATGACGACGATGCTGCCCTTGCCGCCCAGCGCCTTGACCACGGCCTCGGCTTCCATCGCGCCGGCCTTCACATCGTCCGAGCCGACGAACGAGGTGAGGTCGTCGCTGGTGACGCGGGTGTTGGAGCCGATCACCGGCACGCCGGCCGCCTTGGCCTTCCGCACCGCGTCCGACCCGGCGGCGGCGTCGATCGGCACGAAGATGATGGCGTCGTACTGCTGGGTGATCATGGTCTCGAACTGGTTCGACTGGGTCAGCGCGTTGTACTGGCCGTCGAACACGGTGATGCTGGCCTGGCCGCTCTTGGCGGCCGGGTGCGCCTTGATCGCGCCCACCCAGAGCTGCATGAACTCGGCCTTCAGCCCGTAGACGGCGGCCCCGATCTTGTAGGTCTTGCCCTGTGCGCGGCCGATGGCGGGCATCGCGAGCGTCGCCGCCGTGGCGGAAAGCAGCGTCCGGCGTCCGATCATTGGTGTCCTCCTGTTTCGTTTCGTTAGTCCCGCACCCGGCGGGACGTGTCCAGTCTTTAGTCCCGCACCCGGCGGGACGTGTCCAGCAGCACCGCGAGCACGATGATGACGCCCTTGATGACCTGCTGGTAGTAGGACGACACGCCCATCAGGTCGAGGCCGTTGCTGATGACGGCGATGATGAGCGCGCCGAACAAGGTGCCGACCGGGCTGCCGACGCCGCCGGTGAGGCTGGTGCCGCCGATCACCACGGCGGCGATGGCGTCCAGCTCGTAGCTCACGCCCGCCTGCGGCAGCGCCGACGTGGTACGCGCCGCGAGCACCATGCCGGACAGCCCGGCCAGCGCCCCTGACACGGCGTAGACCGAGAACACGATGCGCCGGGTGTTGATGCCGCTGGTGCGGGCGCTGCGCTCGTTGCCGCCGACCGCGTAGACGTAGCGGCCGTAGGTGGTGAAGCGCAGCGCCACGGAGGCGACGAGCACCGTGGCGGCGAACAGGATCACCGGCACCGGCACGCCGTAGACGACGCCCTGGCCGAGCTGCAGGAACGACGGCGCGAGGTTCGGCACCGGCATCCCGTCGTTGGCGATGAAGGTCAGCCCGCGCGCCACGCTCAACATGCCGAGCGTGGCGACGAACGCCGGCACGCGCAGGTGCGCCACCACCAGGCCGTTGACCATGCCCAGGCCCAGCCCCGCGCCGACGCCGAGCAGGATCGCGACGGCCGGGCTGCCCGGGTCGGCGCCGGTGACGACCATCGAGCCGAGCAGGCCGCACAGCGCGAGCAGCGAGCCGACCGACAGGTCGATGCCGCCGGTCAGGATGACGAAGGTCTGGCCGACGGCGAGGATGCCGTTGATGCTGGCTTGGCGCAGCACGTTGCCGATGTTGCGCGGGGTAAGGAAGTACGGGTTGAGCAGGCTGAGCGCCGCGCACAAGGCGAAGAAGGCGATGACGATGCCGTAGCGCGACAGCGCCTGCCCGGCCCCGAGCCGCAGCCGGGCCGCCACCGCCGGGCGCTCGGCCGCCTCGCTCACGACGCGAGCTGCACCAGGCGTTCCGGGGTCGCCTCCGGCCCGCTCAGCACCCCCGCGACCCGGCCGCGCCGGAACACCGCGACGCGGTCGCTCATGCCAAGCACCTCGGGCAGCTCGGACGACACCAGCACGGCGCAGCGCCCGTCCGCCACGAAGCCGGAGATGAAGGCGTACAGCTCGCGTTTCGCGCCCTCGTCCACGCCGCGGGTCGGCTCGTCGCACAACAGGATGCGCGGCCCGGTGCCGAGGCAGCGGGCGAGCACCACCTTCTGCTGGTTGCCGCCGCTCAGGCTGCGGACCGGGGCGTTGATCGACGCCGCCTTGATGCGGAACTGCTCCATCGCCCGCCCGACCTGCGCCCGCTCGCGCGCCGCGCGGACGAACGGCCCGGCGCTGAGCTGGTCGAGGCAGGACAGCGTCGCGTTCTCGCGGATGGTGCCGGTCATCACGAGGCCGGTCGCCTTGCGGTCCTCCGTCACCATCGCGAGGCCGGCGGCGAGCGCGTCGGCCGGGCGGCGAATCGGCACCACCCGGCCGTCGATGCGGATGGCGCCCCGGTCGGCCGGGGCGGTGCCGTAGACGGCTTCCAAGAACTCGCTCCGCCCCGCGCCCATCAGGCCGTAGATGCCCAGCACCTCGCCGCGGCGCACGTCGAGGCTCACGTCCTCGAAGCGGCCGTCGCGGCCCAAGCCCTCAGTCCGCAGCATGGCCGGGCCGCCCGGGGCCGGGTGGGTGCGGTACTCGTCGCGCACGTCGGCGCCGATGATGAGGCGGACCAGGCCGGCGCGGTCGATGTCGGCGACGCGGCCGGCGGCGACGAAGCCGCCGTCGCGGAACACGGTGTAGTCGTCGGCGATGGCGAAGATCTCCGTCAGGCGGTGGCTGACGTAGATGACGCCGACGCCCTGGCCGGTGAGGGTGCGGATGGCGTCGAACAGCACCTCAGTTTCCGCCTCGCCGATGGCCGAGGTCGGCTCGTCCATGACCAGGATCGTGCCCTCGCGGCTGATCGCCTTGGCGATCTCGACCAGTTGCGTTTGCGCCAGGCTGAGGGCGCGCATCGTCTGCCTGGGGTCGATGCGGAAGCGCAGGCGGCCGAGCAGGTCGGCCGCCATCCGGTTGAGGCGGGCGCGGTCGAGGAGGCAGCCGAGTCGTTTCGGCTCGCGGCCGAGGAACAGGTTCTCCGCCACCGTCATGTCCGGGACCGGGGACAGCTCCTGGGTGATGATGGCGATGCCGGCGGCCAGCGCCTGGGCCGGGCCGGCGAAGTGCGTGTCGCGGCCGCGGACGGTGATCCGCCCGGCGTCGCGGCGCAGCAGGCCCATGACGATGTTGAGAAAGGTGCTCTTGCCAGCGCCGTTGCCGCCGCACAAGGCGTGGACGCTGCCAGGCCGGAGCGCCAGGCGGCCGTCGCGCAGGGCCTGCACGCCCGCGAAAGATTTCGCGACGCCGTCGGCTTCGAGCAGCAGCGCGCTCAAATCAGGTCCTCCCGTGACGCCAGCCTTGGGGCTGAATGCCGGCGCGCCCTCGTTGCGCTGAACGCTCGGGACTCGGGCGGGCGTTGTCAAGCGGCGGAGGGATGCCGGCGCAGCGGCTCCAGTCGGTTTGGCGCGGCCTTGATCGGCGGCTATGATCGACCCTCGATAAGTGGAGCATGGATCATGGCGATCGCGATCGGCTGCGATGAGGCCGCATTCGAGTTGAAGCAGCAGCTCAAGCAGGTGTTGATCGAGGCCGGGCACGACGTCGAGGATTTCGGCACGCATGACGCGCGGCCGGTGCTGTATCCCGACATCGCCTTCGCCGCCGCGACCAGCATCGCCGAGGGGCGCAACGACCGCGCGGTGCTGCTGTGCGGCACCGGGATCGGCATGGCGATCAGCGCCAACAAGGTGCCCGGCATCCGCGCCGCCCAGTGCCACGACACCTACTCGGCCGAGCGGGCGCGCAAGAGCAACGACGCCCAGGTGATCACGATGGGCGCGCGGGTGATCGGGCCGGAGCTGGCCAAATCCATCCTGCACGCCTGGTTGGCCAGCGCCTTCGATGCCGGCCGGTCCGGCGCCAAGGTCGAGCGCATCACCGCCTACGAACGCCGGGCCGCCGACCACGCCGCTTGAACCCGCTTCGATCCGTTCGCGCCGGGCGCTCGCTCCAGCGTCGCGACCGCCCGAGCCGCGAACGCTTGCGGCGCCTGCACGAAGGTCATGATCCAGGCGATCGCGGCCGCGCTGTGATTACCAGCATCACGACGCCGGTCGCGATGAAGGCGGCGGAGCGGCTCCAGGCCATATCGCGATAGAGCGGGGCGCGGCGCGTAGAGCACCGCCAGCGCCGAGGCCTCGCTCGGCGCGGCGACACCGAAGCGTGGCAGCACGGTGGTCAGCGCCGGGCTGTGCTGCTCGAGAGCCTTGTCCGCCGGGGCCTGGATGGCACCGAGCTCTTGATCTCGGACGCGCATGGAAAGTCTCAAGGCCGCGCCACATTGCGACCAGGGCCGCGGCAAGCGGCCGAAGCTCGGCGCATTCATTGACGACAACGGGATCGACTGCTGGCCCACATGGATTTTCCCGCTGCGCGCCGGGCCAAGCCCTATCCAACAAGTCCACTCAGATGGCTAAACAACGAAGTGAAGCGCCGTGCCGCTGTCATCGGCATCGTTCCGAACGAAGGCGCGATCATCCGGCGGATCGGCGCCGTGCCGCTCAAAGCCAACGACGAGTGATAAGTTCAGCATCGTCGCTGATCGACGCAGTCCCACCACAGATTTCCACGGTGGCAGCCTGACGCGTGACCACCTCGGCCCGAATCCCAAGCTCCATCATGTTGACGGACGCCAGGGCGCTTCACTTCATGCGCAGCCGCTCCGGCCCTTGTTTCACGCGGTCGCTCAGTTCTATCGGACGCGAGAATGCGCCCGATAGAACTGAAACCCCTCTAGCGGCGGCGATGTCACACCACAACGAACGAAAGATGTTCGCTTGAGGCTTTGTACAGGTTCGCCAAAGCGCCTGGAATCGGCGTTCCATCCACCTCGGCTCCCTTCAGAAACAGGTTCCGATCTGTCCCCGGCGTTCCACCGTAGGCGTCGTTGAGGAAGCTCAGCGTCAGCTCGTGCCGGCCCGGCGCGAGCGTTGCCGCGATGTCCACCGTCTGCGTCTGCCCGGCAGCGTTGGAGGCGGTGACGGTCCCGGCCGGTCCGATCTGCCGTCCATCGATGGCGATGGAATACTGCGCGTCGCCTTGATACGCGTCCTCGGCGAGGTGCAGCGTCAGCTTGCTGGCTTTCGCGGCCGGCGGAACTGAGAAACCCCGTTTTCCAGCGGCGTACAGGACGGCGCTTGCCGGAGTAGCCGCGCGGCCGTCAAGACTGACGCCGTCCACGTACAGGTTGCGGTCCGTGGTCGGCGTTCCACCGTAGGCGTCGTTCAGAAATGCGATCTCGACGGTGTGCGCCCCGGAACCCCAATCCCCACTGAGCGTCACGACCTGGCTGTCGCCTGTCGTGTGCAGCGCGGCCGCGGTGCGGACGCCGCCGATCGTCTTGCCGTCCACCGCGATCGTGTACTGCGCGTCGCCACGCCAGGCGTCTTGCGAGATGCTCACGGACAAGGTGTTCGCTGCCGCGGACGGCGACGCCGCCGTTTCCGACGCCGCGGGCGCGGTGTCCGGGTTGGCGGCGTACACCTTGACGTAGTCGACGTCCATGTGCGCGGCGAGGCCGGGCCCGGGCGCTCCGATCCATGAATCCGACGTTCCCGTCATGACGCTCAGCAGCAGGTACATCGGCTTGTTCATGCTGGCCGGAGTCGTTTTCTGGCCGACCTCCTTGCCATCGAAATACCAGGTGATCTGATCGGGCTTCCAATCGATGCCATACCGGTGGAAGGCTTTGGAGGCGTCGGGGATCGTGGTCCAGGAGGGATCGGCCTCGTCCGCGTCGCCGACCTTTTGGTGCGCGGTCATGATCATCGTGGTCGGATCGGCCCCGAGAAGCTCGACGACGTCGAGCTCAGGGGGCCACGTGCCGTCGGCCGGCAGCAGCCAGAACGCTGAGTTGACCCCGGCCCCGGCGGCCAGTCTGGCGTTCACCTCGAAATAGCCGTACGTCTGGGAGAAGCTAAGCTTGGTCGTCAGCTGACCGGACAGGAACGGCTTGTTCCCGACGTCGGAAGGCTTGACGCTCGATGGCGTTGGCTTGATCGCCAGCGAAGTGACGCCGCCGCTGTTGGAATAGACGCGGGCGTCCGGGCCGGACGTTGGCCCCCAAGCGGGATTGACGGTCCAAGAGCTTAGAGTGGAGTCGGTGAAGCCGTTGGGCGACCATGAGTAGGAGGGCTGCCACGTGCCGCCGTTGCCCGTGTTCAAGGACAAGCTATCGAACTCGTCGGAGAACGTCAGTTTGTACTGATTGAGATCGATCAATTGCTTCCCAGTCTCGCTATAGAAACTGGAAACACGCCGTAGCATGGCGAAATGATTTTCGCGCTCGTACATTAGTATGATAAATCAATGTTAAATGTAAAATTGTCACATACAGTCACAAAACTAGATATTACAATCTCACCACCTATCAGTTTCGGCCCCGAGTGGTTGACGGTCCGACCTGTGGTGTGATGAAGGCCCAATCCTAGACGGATTGGGTGTTTGGATGGGCGGGATCGAGCATGTGGCCGGGAGCATCAGCGTGGTGCTGCATGAGCGGCTGCCCTGGCAGCGCAAGACGCAGCGGGAGAACTTGGCGCTTCTGGTTGCGACCATGCTGAGCGAGCGCAGCGCCAACCTGATGTCGCTGGCGGCCGCCCTGCCGCGTCAGCCGGACCGGATCGACATGCGCTACCAGTGGATCGTGCGCGTGCTGGCGAACCCGCTGATCGAGTGCGATGCGGTGATGCTGGCGTTCGCACGCGAGGTGTTGGCGCGGGCGCAGGCCGAAGCGGGGCCAGGCGAGCGGGTGGACCTGATCTTGGATCAGAGCCGGGCGTCCGAGCGGCATCAGATCCTCATGCTGGCCCTGCGCTGGGGTGAGCGCGCCTTGCCGCTGGCTTGGCGGGTGGAGGAGACCGAGGGTGCCATTGGCTTTGGCGTGCAGAAAGGCTTGCTCGACACCGTAGTGGCTTGGTTGCCTGAAGAGGCTCGTGTGCGGTTGCTGGGCGACCGGTTCTACGGCACGCCCGCGCTGATCGGCCACTGCCAGGTGCTGGGCTGGGACTACCGGCTGCGATTGAAGGGCAATCTGCGTGTGTGGCTCGACGGTGCTGACGCAGGCTCGGTTGAGAAACTGGCCCGGGACACGCCTTATCTGACGGGAGTGGAGCTCACCGCGCGCCGGGTGCGCACCAACGTCGGCCTTATCCAGGACCCTGGCCACGAGGAGCCCTGGATCGTCGCCATGTCCGAGGCCCCGGGCTACCTCACCACGCTCGACTACGCCCGGCGCTGGGGCATTGAGCCAATGTTCTCCGACTTCAAAACGCGTGGCTTCGGCCTGGAAGACAGCCAGATCCGCTTCCCCGACCGGCTGGCCAGGCTCATCCTGGTCATGGCGCTGGCACTCTACTTCGCCGTGTCCACAGGACAATGGGATGCGGTCCATCATGCCACGCCTGCCGAACGCAGACGCCCGGAACAACAGCCGAAGAACGTCCTGCGCAGCATGACGTCGTGGTTCACGCGCGGCCTACGGCGCATCGCAAACCTGCTCCAAACCCTTCAGCCCATCCCACAACTTTGGAGTGTTCCAGCAACTGATAGGTGGTGAGATATTACAATTCATAATCTTGAATCTATGTTGCTAAGGTAGATAGAAAGATTTATGATTTGATCTCGCACTGAATTATTGTTTTAGTAGTTGGCGTGCGCTGCTTCCAATCACCCGATCAGAGGCAGGGAGCGTCTCTCGATCCGGCCTGCGGCCCGCATAGCCCTTTTGGTCCATTGCGTTGTCCGAACAAGTCTGGCACGCGCCCCAAGACAATCTCTGGCACAGTTTGGGAGCACGATGGCAACGGGCCAGGCGAACGGTATGGCGTCACGCGAAGGCCCGCTCTCCGCGCGCGCTCTGCCAAGCCGGGCCGAACGGCTCCCCGCGTCGCGCGGCCTGCGGCAAATCCCAACGCTCGACCTCATCCTTCTTGCCCTGCGCTGGCAGGCTTTCGCGCTCGTGTGCCTGGCCTGCCACATGGCGCTGGTGCGCGAGCTCGGGCCGGCGTGCTTTCCGCTGATCCTGGCCTGCGTCGTCGCCGTCGCCCGCTACGACAGCTTGGCTGGCTTCGTCGTCTACCTGCAGATCCTGCTTTACCAGAACGTCGCCCTCAGCCTGTTCTCTCCCGGCATGACGCGCGGCGACTACACCGCGCTGTCCGGCACCTCGTTCATCGTCACCGCGTTGCTGGCCATAAGCCCGGTTTGGAGAGCCCTGCGCTCGCTCGCCGCGCCGACGGACCCTGACCCGGCGCGCCGCGCGCTCAACCGCCTCGTGCTGCTCGTCACCGCCGCGGTCGGCATCGCTGGCGCCTACGCGATGCTCGGAGCGGTCGTCGCCGGCCCAACCCCGGCGGCGGTCGGCTTCCGGAACGCCACCGCCCTGCTGCTCGCGATCCTGATCGGCCTAGAAATCGGCCGCCAGTGGCGCTACCGAACAGTCGCTGCCTGCCTCGCGGTCTCGATGCTGCTCGGCGTCACGCTCGCCGCCGCCGAGGTCGCCGATCCGGACTGGTACCTCGGCCTGGTCAACGCGACCGAGTTCAGCAACATCAAGTACGCCTCCTCCGACCTGCCGCGCTATTACACGACGGACGACGTCGTCGCGCGCGCGACGCAGCTCCCCTTCAACACCAACCTGCTCGCCGACTTCATCGCCGGCAAGGCCTACCGCCTGGGTGGCCCCAACATGCATTCCATCAGCTACGGCTACGTGCTGGCGGTCACCGAGCTGATGCTGCTCTCGCTCGGCTTATGGGCCTTCGTGCCGCCTTTGCTCGCCCTGTCGTTCCTGACCGGCGTCAAAGGGGCGGTCATCCTGTTCGCCGCCTCGGCGCTGCTGCATCTTGGGTGGACCTTGATCGGCAGCCGGCGCGCGCTCATCGCGGCCGGGCTGCTGTTCACGGGAGCCTACGTCGCCTTCGGCATCCGCTCCGGCCTGAGAACCGGCGACTTCCACGTCATCGGCTTCATCGGCGGCGTGAACGGCTTTCTCAAGAACCCGGCCGGCCACGGGATCGGCGTCGGCGGCAACCTCAGCGTCGGCAGCCTCACCCCCGAGCAATGGCAGGCGTTTCAGCACAATGGCGCCGATGTCGGGCTCGAGAGCGCGGTCGGCGTGCTGCTCTATCAGATGGGCGTCGGCTGCTTGGCCATCTTCGGGGCCGTCCTCGCTCTGCTGCGCGCCGCCCCGTTCCGGTTCGCCGGGCGCCCGCGGCCGACCGACATCCTGTTCATCGGCCTGTGCATCAGCCTGGTGAACGGCGTGTTCCAGGAGGAGGCGTACTCCCCTTACGCGGCCGGGCTGCTTTGCCTGCTGTGCGGCGTCGTGGTCGCCAACGGGCGGCGCTTGGCCGCCGTGCCGCCGCGTTACCTCTGACCCATGCGATGCCGCGCCGCCGCCCTGCTCGCCCTCGGCCTCCTGATGCCGGGCGCTGCGGCGGCGTCCCGGCCCGACGCCTCAAGCCTGTCCCGCTGCGCCGCCGCTGCGCCGGACGGGCCGTCTGCGCTGCGTTCCGGCGCATTGTCGCGCGGCGTCAACATGACGGACGCGCTCCGTCTCTCGACGCCGATGGCGCAGGTCGAACGAGACATGCGAACCGTGCGACGTCTCGGCATGAGGCACGTCCGCTTGCCCGTTCGCCCGGACGCGGCGCTTGCCTGGTCGGGCTCCGGTCCGCCCGGCGCGACGTTGCGGCGGCTCGACGCCGTGGCGTGCGCCGCCGTTCGGGCCGGCCTGGCGATCATCATCGACCTGCACCCCGAAGGACGCCTGGCGCTGCGGGACGGGTCCGGTGACGCCGCCGTGGAGCGGCTGGCGACGGCTTGGGACCACCTGGCCGGGCGTTACGCGGCCATCCCCCCCAGCATGATGGCCTTCGAGTTGCTGAACGAACCGGGCCTCACCAGCGCGGATCGCTGGGCGCGCGACCAGAACGCGCTGCTCGCCCGCATCCGCGCCGCCGCCCCCCGGCACGCCGTCCTGCTCACCGCCGCGCCGACCAGCACGGCCGCGGCGCTCGCATTCCTCGCGCCGACGCCGGATGCCGAAGTCGGTTACGTGTTCCACTTCTACAGCCCGATGATCTTCACCCATCAGGGCGCCGACTGGACAACGCCCGACCGCTCGTCCGCCAAGGGCCTGGCCTACCCCGCCGATCCTGCGAACGTCGCGCAGGTCCGCCGCGACGCGCCTCCCGGCCTGCAGCCGGACCTCGACGCCTACGCGCGGCACGACGGGAGCGCCGCCGCCATCGGGGCCGAGATCGGCCAGGCCGCGGCCTGGGCGACCCGCAACCACGCCCGCCTGTTCGTGACGGAGTTCGGCGTGTTCCACGAAGCCGACCCGGCCTCTCGCCGCGCTTGGCTGCGCGACGTCCGGGCGGCGCTCGAGGCCTCCGGCATCGGCTGGACGGCGTGGGAGTATCGCGGCGGGTTCGGCGTCGATGCCGGGCTTGGCCGTCCATGCGCCGACCCGGACTCCATCCGGCGCGCGCTGGGCCTCTGCGTCCCGCCGAAGCACGCGCCGTAGTTAATATGTACCTATACACCTTTTGGTTCATGCTGGTTCATCGCATCTACAGTATCGTTCGGCTCATGTGCGACGGAACTTCCTTCATTAGTGTGCTGCAACACACAATGCAGGACGGTGAAGCGTCTCATGGCGATGCCACTCCTCACGCAAACGGGCCTGCCCCGAACCATGTCGGTTCGGGCATCTGCCTGGGCCTCGGGCGCCCTCTCCGGAACCCCGAGCGACGCCTCGGCTCGGGTTGCTCCCGCGCGAACGGTGGGCGTTCCCGTTCACGCCGTGACCGCGCCGACGGCGGCCGAGGGGCTGCGTTTCCTGCTCCGGCTCCTGGAGGCGCGGCCGCGGAACGCCTTCCTTTTCACCTTCGCCAACCCCGCGACCGCCAAGCTCGTCCGACGTCATGCAGGGTTCGCGGACAACTTGAGCGCCTTCGATCTCGTGTTGCCGGACGGCATCGGCATGTGCGTGGCGATGCGTCTGCTGCATGGCGTGCGAGCGCAACGGATCAGCTTCGACATGACCTCGTTGGCCCCCATGATCCTGGGGGAAGCGCAGGCACGAGGCCTGACCGTGGCCCTGGCCGGCGGCGACCCTGGTATTGCGGAACGGGCGCGCGACCGGCTTCGCGAACGGTTCCCGAGCCTGCGGATCGTCGGGGCCGCCGACGGCTTCGGCGACATGGCCGCGAAGGCGGCGCAGGTCGCCGCGATGCAGCCCGACATCATCGTGTGCGGCATGGGCGCGGTGCGCCAGGAGGCCTTCCTGCTGCAAGTGGCGGCGCAAGGATGGCGTGGCTGGGGCTTCACCTGCGGCGGCTTCCTCGACCAGCTTCAGCAAGGGGCGGAATACTATCCAGCCTGGGTGGACCGCGCGAATCTGCGTTGGGCCTACCGACTGGCCCGCGAGCCACGCCGACTGTGGCGTCGCTACGTCCTGGATTATGGACTGTTCGGCTTGATGCTCTGCGCGGCCTTGGCGCGAGGGACGCGGAATGCAAAGCCTGATCCGTAAGGCTTATCGTCATAAGGCGCCGGCCGCGACGCAAGGTCCGGCGTGGCATGATCGGGACTGGATTGCCGAACCTGACACGGCCGAACCGGCCTCGGCCGGGCGTCAGGCGCAAGGGTGGGACATCAGCGGGGCGCTGTGGCGGCGAAAATGGCTGATCGCCCTCGTCACGACGCTCACGATGGCGGCGTTCAGCACGATGATCCTGCTCGCTCCCAACCGCTATCAGGCGACCAGCGCCGTCATTTTCCAGGGAGACCGCCCGAGCGCCGCCCGCGGCGACGAGGCCATGCGGGAACCGGGCTTCGCCGCCGACACGCTGGCCAACGAGGTTGAGGCGATCCTGTCCGAGGAACTGCTGACCCAGGTCGTCACGACGCTCGGGCTCGACCATGACCCGGCCTTGGCGGGATCGTCGACCTCAATCGCGAGCCAACTCGCCCGCGTCGCCAAGCAAGTGGCCGGCCGGGTCGGCACGTGGGTGCACGAGAACGGGCAAACCGACCTCGATGCTCCCGACCCGTCAAGCCCGCAACCGCCGGCGCGCGAAACGGCCGAAGCAGTCGCCGCGCTGCGCAAGCGGCTCTCGGTTGGCCCGGTCGGCCTCTCGCGCGTGCTGCGCATCACGGCGCAAGCCAAGGACCCGGCCCTCGCGGCCCAGATCGCCAACGCGACGGCGACCGCCTACATCCAGCGCCTGGCCGACGCCAAGCAGGCCGAGACGTCCGAGGCGCATCGGTGGATCGAGCAGCGCCTCGGTGAACTGCGCGCCCGGGCGACGCAGTCGGCGCTGTCGTACGAGGCGTTCCGCCGGGCCAACGGCCTGGTGCGAGGCAAGGATGGCCCGGTCGGCCAGGAGCAGGTGACGCAGGTCAGCCTCGACCTCGCCAAGGCGCGGCAGGCGCAGAACGAGGCGAACACGGCCTTGGCGCAGGCCGAAGGGGCGTCGGGCAACGCCCCCGGCGCCGAGCTGGACCAACTCGCGGCCGCCTCCGGCTCGCAGCTCCTGTCCACGCTGCGCGAGCAGTTGGCGCAGGCCAGTGCGCTCCTGGCCGAGCGCGAGACGACCGGCGGCGCGTTGATGGCGAGCGTGGTTGCCGCGAGGGCGAAGGTTGCGGCGATCAACCGCTCCATCGCGTCCGAGCGCGAGCGCATCCTGGACACGCTGCGCCGGCGGGCCGGTGCCGCCGCGACCACGGTGCGCGGGCTGGACGCCGAATTCGACGCCCTCAAGCAGAACGCCTCGGTCCTGGAGGAAAGCAACGCCAGGGCGCAGGCACTCGAACGGGATGCCAACGCCGATCAATCGGTCTACGCCGATTTCCTGAGCCGTGCCCGGCTGACCGACCCGCAGCTCAACTATCAGTCGCCGGGCGCGCGCATCCTCTCGCGCGCCATCGCGCCGTTGCGCCCGGCCTCGCCGAACAAGACCGTGCTGCTCCCGGCAGCCCTGGTCGTCTCGCTCGGACTGGGGATCACGGCCGGGTTCGTGCGCGACACCCGGCGCAAGGGCATCCGGAGCATGCGCAGCCTGCCCGGCCCGCCCCAGGGGTGGCTCGGCATGATGCCGCTGGTCGGCCGGCGCAGCCGGCGCATGGCCCGCGTGTTCGACGAGGCGGCGGCGCAGATCCTGGCCCGGGTGATGCACGCCAGGCCGTCCGGCGCGCCCGCCAGCATCGTCGTCACCTCGGCCCTGCCGCGCGAGGGCAAGAGCCGGACCGCAATCGCGCTCGCCAGCGCTGCCAGGAAGCGCGGCCTGCGCGTGCTGCTCGTCGACGCCGACCTGCGCACCCGCTCGATCTCGACGCAAGCCCGGTTGCTGCCGTGCGAATGCAACCTGGTGCGGCTGCTTCGCAACGAGATCACCGTCGGCGGGGCGGACGACTACAACGGCCTGTGGAATCTCTCGGTCCTGCCCGCCGGCATGACGGACGAGAGCCCCATGCTGCTCTGGGCCACCGATGCCTGGGAGCGCGCGCTGCGCAGCCTAGAAACCCAGTTCGACCTCGTGGTGATCGACACCCCGCCCGTGCTGCTGGCCGGCGACACCTGGCTGATCGCCCGCCCGGCCGACGCGACCATCATGGTGACGCGCTGGGGGACGACGCCGCGCTCGGCCGTCGATCTGGCGATGGAGCAGCTCGCCGTCGCGCGCGTCAAGCTCGCGGGCGTCGTGCTGACCATGGTGTCCCACCGTGAGCATGCCCGTTACAACTACGACGACTCGGTCATGTTCTCGCCCAACCTGTTGCGCTATCACCGCGGCCGGAGACGAGCGGCGTGACGCGAGCTGCGGGCGAACCCGACGGCGCGATGAAGCAGAAGGTCGCGCGCGCGACCTTCTGGGCGGCGCTGGAGACCGCGGGCGCGCAAGGGGCGGCGTTCCTGTTCTTCGTCGTGTTCGCCCGGCTGCTCTCCCCCACCGAGTTCGGCGTCTACGCGCTCGGCATGGCCATCGTCGGCGCGGTCAACATGATCCTGTTCCAAGGCTTCGGCGACGGGCTGATCCAGGCCGAGCGGCTCGACGACGAGGCGACGTCCACCGCGTTCTGGACCAACATGGGGCTTGCCGCCGCCATGGTCGGCTTGCTTCAGGCGCTGGCCTACGTCTCGACGGCGCTGTTCCACGAGCCGCTGCTCGCGCCGGTCATCCAGTGGCTCTCGCTGCTGTGCGTCCCGCGCGCCCTGGTCAGCATCCACTCGGCGCTGTTCCGCCGCACGCTCGACCTGCGCATCTTCGCGATCCGCACCATTCTCGGCGCAGTCGCCGGAGGCCTGACCGGCGTCGCGCTCGCGCTCGCCGGAGCCGGCGTCTGGGCGCTGGTGGTCTCGCAATTCGTGCAATCCGTGCTGGTCGCGATCGTGATGTGGCGCGCGACCGACTGGCGGCCGCGCTTCCTGTTCTCGCGCGCCGCCTTCCTGAAGCTGTTCGGCTTCAGCCGGCACTTCATGGCCGCGAGCGTGATCAGCTCATGCATCGACGACCTCGGCAGCGTGCTGGTCGGCCTCAACATGAACCTGGTCGCGGTCGGCTACTACTCGGTCTCGCTGCGGGTGATGCGCGCGCTCATCATCCTCGTGATGACGCCGTTGCAACTGGTGATGATGCCGGCGCTGAGCCGCATCGCGCACGACCGTGGGCGGTTCGGCGCCGCCTATTCCGAGATGGTGCTGATGGCCAGCACGGTATGGCTCCCGGCCGCGGCGAGCCTCGGCCTCGCCGCCCCGGCGCTGATCCCGCTGGTGTTCGGGCCGCAATGGGCCGGCGCGGGCGGCGTGTTGCAGGCCATGAGCTTCGTCGCCTTGACCATGCCGCTCTGGACGTTCTCCGGCCAGGCGCTCTCGGCGCTCGGCCGCCCGGACGCGTTCGCCCGCATGGCCTACTGGCAGCTCGGGCTTTACTGCGTCGTCCTGCCGATCGCCGCGCAGTTCGGCGTCGTCGCCGTCGGCTGGGCCTGGGCCGGCCTCTCGGCGGTGATGGCTCCGATCTCGCTACGGTTGCTGCGGCGGCTCGCCGGGCTCGACACGCGGGTGCTGCTGGCCGCGAGCGCCCGGATCGCGCTGTGCGGCGTGGGCCTCGTCGCCGTGGCGCTCGGGGCCGAGCTGGCGCTGCCGCGCAGCCTATGGTCGCTCGGCCTGGCCGGACTTCTCGGCTTGGCGGCTTTCCTCGGGATGATGGACCGGGTCCTGCTGCCAGGCCACCTGGGCCGCTTGCTCGGCCTGGCGCGGCAGGCGGCCCCGGCCCATGCGGCATGAGGTGAGCGGATGATCCCGAAGCTCCTGCATTACGTCTGGGTCGGCACCCCGCTGCCGGACCATCAACGGCGGCACATCGACACCTGGCGCCGGACCAACCCCGACTTCGAGATCATCCAGTGGGATGAGAGCAACATCGACTTCTCCCACGCGGCCGTGCGCGACGCCCATGCCCGGCGGCGATGGGCCAAGGTCGCCGACATCGCCCGGCTGATGGCCGTCCGGCAGCAGGGCGGCTTCTATCTTGACGTGGATTTTCACCTGTATCGGTCCCTGAACCCGCTTCGCGCGCATCCATGCGTCTTCGGCTTCCAGACCAAGGCCCCCGGCACGGACTGGGTCTCGAATGGCATGATCGGCGCGCAGCCCAGCCACTGGTTCATCGCCAAAGCGGTCGATCGCGTGCTGTCGATCCCCACCACGCCGTTCGGCTTCGATCGCCCGACCAAGTATGGGCCGAAGCTCGTGACCCGTCTGCTCATCGAGGAAGGGCTTGAAAGCTACGGCGCTGCCGGCGCGCAGGTGAGGGACGTGTTCGTCGCTCCCACGGAAGCGTTCTTCCCGTGGGCCTACGGCGAGGCGTTCCGAGAAGACTGCGTGACGCCCGCGAGCTACGGGATTCATTTGTGGGAGAAGTCGTGGGAACGGGAGCTGCCGGTTTGGGTGCGCGCGGGCCAGGTTGCCTTGAAGCAGGTTCGCAGGCTGCGCCGGGCGGCGCTCAGATAAAACGTCGAACCAAGATGGACCCGAACATGGCGTGCGTCACCGGCCGTGATGACGACGAACCCCTCTCGTCAGCCGCCGCCCTGGCCGGGACCGCCGTCGGGCTTCAAGAGGGCGCGACCGTTGCCGCGGCCCCGCCGCCCTCTCTCGACGGACCGGCTGATGCCGCCAGCAACGCACGTTGGTCGCGGGTCCATGCGCCGAAGGTCGTGCTGCCGTCGGTGTCCGGATGCTCGCCCCTGGGTCAGCGTCTGCAATCCACCCTTGAGCCTTTCGCGCGGCTCTCCTTCGGCGACGGCGCGCGTCCGGACGGGCGCGCATGGCGCCGGGCCGCAGGCCGGACCCTGCTGCGATGGTGGGATGACGAGGCGTCGCCGGCACCCGGCTCGGACGCGCGCGCCGCGGCAGATGTCACCATTGACCTGCACGGAACGCGGGAGCCGGGGCCAGGAATTACGTGGCGCGTCGTCGACGCCGCCGGTGCGCCGCTGCTTCAGGCGTTCCACGGCTTGCACGGGTGCCATCGCGCGCCCTGGACCGCCTCGCTGCACGTGGTTGAAACCAGCTTGGACGACCCGGACGGGCGGGTCATCGCGGAGGCGCACGTCTCGAGCGTCGCGCCCTACGGCGGTCTGCTCGACACGCTGGGCGCGACCGCGGCCACGATGCTGCGCCGAGCGGTTCAGGCCCGGTTCCCGTCGGAACAGGGCCCTGTGCTGGCGCCCCCGCGCCGGTGGACGCCCGCCACGCCGCCCGCGCCCCGGGCCTGGCCCATCGCCCGCGCCCATGTCGCGAGCAAGGCGCATTGGCTGCGGTCGCGTCTCGGCGGGGACACCTACGGGATCGCCAGGCTGCGACAGTCGCCTGAAAGCTTCTTGTCGAGCGCCGTGCTGTCCCCGGCCCGATGGCTGCAAGTTCCGGCGAAGCAAGGCTTCGTTGCTGATCCGTTCTTCTGGCCCGGCAGGCCCGGCGTCGTCCTCTGCGAGGCCTACTCGCATCAAACTGGCTTGGGGCGCATCGCCGCTTTCGCGTTGGACCAACCGGGCAACAGCGTCGACAGCTTCGACGTGCTGCGCACGGGACGGCACCTGTCGTATCCGTTCGCCTGGATCGAGGACGGCCGGGCATTCTGCCTGCCAGAGATGGCGGCGGAGCGGCGCCAGGTGTTGTTCGAGCTCGGTGACGACGGCGCGGCGCGGCCGGTCTGCGTCGTCGCGGACGACGTGGCCATGGCCGACCCCACGCTCATGCGTCACGACGGCCTTTACTGGATCTATTACTCCGACGGCGACATCGGCACCTATGACACGCTCTGCCTGCTCTTCGCCGAGCGCCTGGGCGGCCCCTGGAGGCGGCATCCGGGCAATCCGGTCAAGGTGGACGTCCGCTCGTCGCGGCCGGGCGGCACGCCGTTCCAGGTCGCGGGACGCTTGTTCCGGCCGGCGCAGGATTGCTCAAAGGCGTATGGCAGCGCGTTGGCCATCAACCACGTGGTCCGCTGTTCCCCGTCGGACTATGCCGAGGAGACCGTCGCCAAGCTTCTGCCTGATCCGAGCGGCCCATTCCCGGATGGCCTCCATACCTTGGCGGTTGAGGGAGACCAGGCGTTGATAGACGGTAAGCGAGTCTCTTATCACCCAATCATTGCTTTGCAAAAACTGAAAAGACGGGCAAAGATGCTGGTAACTGGAAATTAAAGAGCCAAATAAGAGCGTATTGTGCCAACATCCTGTGTTAGTAGTGCCAACACGTTTCAAAGTATAAAAAGTAAATTTTATATTAACGTTGCTTTTTCTCGAAGAGCGGATATAGTTCGGAACTGTTATGGATATTCTCATCGTGAGTCATTCCCGGTTCCTCCGTGAGGCCTTGGCAGACAGCCTGGCCCCGATCAATATTCGAAGCGCCATCGCGACAGCGGGTCTAGGCCACCCTTCATGGCCCTGCGTCACCACCCCATTGCTTCTTCTGCTTTTCGCCGAGACCAGCGATGGAGTGCCACTCGTCATCAATTTTCGCAAAGCTCATCCACAGACGAGCGTTTGCGTCATGGCATTGAAGAACTGTGACAGTGAGTTCATAGAATGGGCCAGCATCGGCATCGCCGGCTACATTGAGGCGGACACGCCTCGTGAGCGCGTTATCGCGACGATCGCCCGAATCGTTCAGGGCGACATCATCTACCCGGATCACCTGTCCAACCTATTGCTGACTTACTTGGCGCGCCGGTCACCGGTCAGTCGCCACAGGTCCAATATCGAGCAGCTCACCGCGCGCGAGCGTGACATCATCGGGCTGCTCGCGGACGGACAGGCCAACAAGCAGATCGCCCATCGGCTCGGGATCGCCGACGCGACGGTCAAGAACCACGTGCACAGCATCCTGGAGAAGCTTAACCTGCGCAGCCGCGGCGAAGCGGCGGCCTATTTCCGCAACTCCCTGCATTACGTCGCGCCCACCATGCACGAGTTGCAAAGCCCACCCCCGCTTCATGGCGCCGCCAAACAGCTGTCGCGCTCAGCGTGAACGTCAGGAAATGGCCCGGCCACCGGGGGCGAGCAGGTCCTCCGCCGGGCGAGCCTGTCCCATGGCAGGTCGCCGCGTTTGGGCGGCGGCGCGCGTGCGGGCGCGATCGAGCCAGCTTTCGGCCGCCAGTGCGGCGTGGCCGATTACCGTGCGTGCGCCGGAATAGGCAGCCAACTCCGTCTGCGCGTTGGCGAATTTGAGTTTGTAGCTCTCATCACCGCAGAGAAAATCGATCTCGCGGCGTCCTGTGTCGAACGCCCACATGATGTGCTCCGCCAGCACGACCGTGCCGGGCGAGGCACGGTCGAATCGCGGGTCGAAAGCGGAGAAGAACACGGCGGTCCGGTCCTCGTAGAGGATGCTGACCAGCCCGGCCACGAGGGCGTCATCGCAATTCAGGCTGAAAACCTGCAAAACGCCTTGTCGCTGCAGGCTGGACGCCAGGTGGCGCAAGGTCCGCGCGTCATCGTCCAACAAACGGTTGCGCCGGCCCGTGGCGACGAGCCAAGCTCGCTTCAACTGGATCATCCGGTCAAGTTTGCCATCCACGCGATCGCTCACGTGCAGCGAGACGGCGCCGCTCTCTTCGATGATGCGCTTGCCGCGCGTATGATTGTTGCGCGCCTTCTTGGACAGGCCGCGAAACCACTCGCCGCCAGTCTGGCCAGGGTTGCGGACCTGCAAGGTCCGCTCGCTGCGCCGGTTCGGGCGGAGGGCGCATGATCCGCCTTGTGTCTCGCCGGTGAGGAACCGAATGGTGGCGCCTGGCGCGACATGGCTCAGGTAGCTCACGTGAAACCCGCCGGCGTCCGACATCGCGTTCCAGGCGCATTCGACTGCCGGCCGCGCCAGCGGCCCGGCGATCGCGTCGCTGTAGTCGTTGCACTCCTTCGCAAGCCATTCGAGCACCGGCAGCCCTCGATAGCGCCGGATGACGCACGGGATCGCTGCCGCCAGCGTGCCGCCGTCCCAGCACAATCCAACGTGCAAGCGAAAGCCACGCTCGGAGCCTTGGGCTGCCCGCCACGCGCTCAACCAGTCATGGCTTTGGAACACGTCCCGTCGGGTTTGCCGCCAAAGCGCGTCCCAGGCCGGGCCGATCTCCTCGAACCGGGATGGGGACGTCACGACCTCCGCCCGAAGCGTCACCTATTGCCATCCGGCTGGATGGAGTTCGCCTGCGCATAGGTTGAAGCCGTGCGCGACAGGCGTGGGAGGCGAACGTGCTGTGCCATCCGCCGCAAGGGCAGCAGGTAAAGGCCGCGGAGCGAACGATAGTCCTCGGCTTCCCGGTTCATCAGGCCGAACTCGAAGCTCTCGTCCGGCTTGGGCGGCATCAGTGTCCCGAACAGGCGATCCCAGACGGTCAGCATGAGGCCGAAGTTGCGGTCGTAGTGCGCCGGATCAACGCTGTGATGCAACTGATGATAGTGGGGGCAGAGCAACACGGCGTTCAGGGTGCGGCCGAAGGAGATCTTCAGGTGGGTATGGCGCACGAAATCCATCATGATGATGTTGCGCAGGACGTAGACGTTGATCCCGAGCACCGTCAGCTCGACCGGGTTGAACGCGAAGAACAGCCAGATGCCGTAGACCGGTCCGGTCAGCAGCCCGTCCCAGACCTTGTTCATTATCTCGTCGAGCGGGTGGACGCGATCCTTCGTCGTGCCAACCATCACCTCGGCCGAGTGATGCACCTTGTGCAGCTCCCACAGGATCGGCCAGCGATGCTGCATCGCGTGGTAAAGGTAATATGACAGGTCATAGACGAGCAGCATCGAGACGGTGAACAGGATCAGGATCCAGACACTTGGCTCGGTCTTCGGCAGGTTGGCGTGGCCGAACACGGCCTGCAAGCCGGCATTGACCGCGTAGCCCGCCGACGCCGCGACCGTGATGCCGGCAGGAAGCGCCAAAGGCAGCATGACCAGCTTGCGCGTGATCCAGAACAACGCGTCGGTGCGGGCGGAGGGATGCGTCAGGATCGGTGCCGGGAGCGCGAAAGCAGCGAAGCCGCGCAACGTTCGCGGATGATCCGACCTCAGGAAGACGACGATCGCCGAGATCAGGATCGACGCCCCTAGCAGTCCAGCAGCGATCACGGACGGCCAGCTAAGGCGTCTCTCAATGCTTTGCAGCACGGACATCGCCGTCTGCTCCATAAAGCCAATTCCTTTTTTCTGACCTATGTCTTACCATATCGTTGATGTTTGGTTATGAGCCGATTGATCTAGTTCGTGCGGTGCAGGTTGCTGTTAACGTCGTGGAACGCATACCTTTTAGTGTCGATCCAAGTGTCCATCCTGGCTCATGCCGGGTCTTGATGGTGTTTGGGTTCGGCAAGGCCTGGCTGAATCGGGTTGCTGATGTGGACTGTTGAGAGCAGGTGCCGCTACGATCTAGGCAAGCGGCCCGGCTTGCCTGGCCTGGCCTGGCCTGGCCTGGCCTGGCCTGGCCTGGCCTGGCGAATAAGGAATGGGTTTGTATTTACCTAACAATAGTCCTGAGCTCGACTTTGGCCATTTCCGGTCATGCGTTGATCCAGAAATGCGGCTCGGAGGCGATGTGTTCGAGGGCTTCGTTAAGCGGCATGGCCGCGATGCCGAACGGCCCTGAGGCGCCCCAGCGCTGGCCGTTCCACCAAAGCACCTGCATCTTGTCGGCGTCCCCGGTCGGCTTGAGCCTGGCAAGCGGCGCGCCGGTGCGTTGGCTCATGAGCGAATAGCCGCGCCCTGCCTTGTGCACCGCGACGCCGCCGCCGCGGGCTTGGTTGAATGCCTCGATGCGCTCCCACAGGGGTCGCTGGCCGGCACGGTTGATCCTTCTGGCGCGTATGGAGTTGTCGGGCGGCAACGACACCACTGCGAGGCCACCATGGCAAGACAAACCGACCCCGAAACCCACCCTGGCCCTCTTGCCGCCTGGATGGTGCCGTTTGCCGGGTGCTTCACCCGCCCGACCTGGGCCAACCTGCTGGTGCTTGCCGCAGGCGCCATCCTGTCCCCGGGCCGGCGCACCGTCGCCGCAGCGCTGAGCAGCATGGGCCTGCGCGGGGCGGCGACCTTCACCAACTACCACCGTGCGCTTAACCGCAGCCGCTGGTCGGGCCAGGCTGCTGCACGCTGCCTGCTCGGACTGCTGGTCGCCTCCTTCGTGCCGAGCGGCCCGGTCGTGGTCGGTATTGACGAAACCATCGAGCGCCGCTGGGGCACGAAGATCAAGGCGCGCGGCATCTACCGCGATCCCGTGCAATCCAGCCACGGCCACTTTGTCAGGGCGTCCGGCCTGCGCTGGATCAGCCTGATGCTGCTCGCGCCCGTGCCGTTCGCCGGGCGTGTTTGGGCTTTGCCGTTCCTCACCTCGCTGGCGCCCTCTGAGCGCTACGCACAAGTCCACGGACGCCGGCACAAGCTGCTGACGGATCGGGCACGCCAACTGCTGCTCCGCCTCGCGCGCTGGTTGCCGGATCGGCGGATCATAGCCGTCGCCGACAGCAGCTACGCCGCTATCGAGCTGCTCGCAGCCGTGTGCCGGCATGTTGTCGTGATTACCCGGCTGCGACTCGACGCGCGCCTGTTCGACCCGCCCCCTCCACGCTTGCCCGGAACGAAAGGACGTCCGCGCGTATCCGGCGCACGCCAGCCGACGCTGCTCCAGCGCCTGGCCGACCCGAAAACAGAGTGGCAGCGCGTCACAATTACGGGCTGGTACGAGCAGGGCGAACGCCAGCTCGACGTCGTGTCGGGCAGGGCACTCTGGTACCATCCTGGCAAGCAAGTGCCGGTCCGCTGGGTGCTGGTCCGCGACCCGGCCGGCGAGGCCGAACCGCAAGCGTTCCTGTGCACGGACCAAGCCGCCGACCCGGTCGCCATCCTGCAGCTGTTCGTGCGCCGCTGGTCCGTCGAGGTGACCTTCGCCGAGGTGCGCCGGCACCTGGGCGTGGAAACGCAGCGCCAATGGTCGGACCTGGCTGTTGCCCGCACCACCCCGTGCCTGCTCGCCCTGTTCTCGCTCGTGACGCTCTGGGCCAGCGACTTGGCCGCGCGCGGCCTCGTCCTGCCCAGGCGCGCCGCTTGGTATGCCAAACACGCCGTCACCTTCTCCGACGCGCTCGCCGCCGTCCGCCGCCAGCTTTGGATCGCACAGGCTTTCTCAACATCGCCGCATGCCCAGAACACCGCAACAATCCCGCGCGTGCTCCTCGATAGGCTCACCGAAGCCGCATGCTACCCAGCCTGAAATGGCCAAAGTCGAGATGAGTACCTCGGTGGACCAGTCCCAGAAGCGGGTAGGCGTCATGATCTCGGGCGTGCGGGGAATGCCGCCGTGGGGGTGCTCGCCGCCCTGGGCGAACATGTCAAGCAGCCACTGCGCCACCTCGCGGCTCGCGCCGCGCTTGACCATTGTGGCGATGAAGGTCTCGTCCGCAGTCTGCTCGAAGCGAACCGGATGGCCGAGCACGCCGGTCAGGATGCCGGCTAGGTCGTCGTGCGACAGGTCCTCAGGTCCCATCACGCCCACCCCGCCCTGGCCGGTCCAGCTCGCGTCGAGCAGGAGCCGGGCCGCGGCCGCGGCGATGTCGCGCGTGGCGGCGATCGGCATCCTCACGTCAGGCCGGACCGGCAGGGCGAATATGCCTTGGCGGAGTGGCGCGACCTGCCGCAACAGGTTCTCCATGAAGTTGGCATTCCGCAGCGCCCGGTAATGGGCGCCGGTGTCCGTGATTGCCCGGTCCATCGCGCGCACGCCAAGACCCGGCCCGGTCTCGCGGCCCAGGCCATGATACAGGCTCGAGACCGCGACCACGCGGGCCACGCCGTGCGCCTTGATCACCGCCGCGGCAGGACCGGTGAACCGCAGGTAGTGCTCGGCGATGTCCGGCGCGTCGTAGGGCGATGGCACCAGCCAGAACAGCGCCTGCGCCCCGTCCAGGAGCGTGCCGAGCACGACCGGATCATCGGTCGAGCCCTCGACCACCTCGACCTGATTCCGCACCATGTCGGGCAGCTTCGCTGGGTTCCGGGCAACCACGCGGACCCTTTCGCCCGCGGCGAGCAGGTGAGGTAAGAGCTGCGAACCAATGTTGCCCGTGGGCGCTGTCACCGCGATCATGTCACTTCCCTTCCGTCCAGCCCACCCGGTCAGCCAGGCGCGGCGATGGTCCTCGCCAGTGCGAAGCTGCGGCTGCCGCGCGGTTCGGCGCCGGTGGCTTTGACCGCGTCGCGCAGGCGCGTGATCCGGTCGTCCTCGGTGAAGCGCTGCCAGTCGGCGCGCGAGCGCCACTGCGCGTAGTTGACCACGCGCTCGCCGTCCTCGCTCCTGTGCAGCGCCGCCGCGACGAAGCCGGGCGAGGCGGACACCCAGCCCTCCGTTTCCCGCGCGATCGCCTCAATCAATGAACTTTGCTGAGCGGAGGAGGTCGTCGCGAACTCGACGAGTTCGACGAAGGTGTCGGCTGAAAGCTCCATTGTCATGCCTCTTGATTGGGTGTGATCGAGGGCGGCTGTTCAAGCCGCCTGCCAGCTCCGGTGCGCTTCCGCGGCGAATGCGCGGTAGGTGCGGGGCTGCTGGCCGAGCAGGCGGGCGAGGCGGTCGATCGCGCCCGGGCCGCCCATCATGCCCTCGCGCTGGCAGCCGCGAAACATGGCCGCGAGGTCGTGCGCGTGCCAGCCCGGCATGACCTGCGCCTGGTGCCGCTCGAACGCGACCAAGTCGTCACCGCCGTAAGCCACCGGCCGGCCGGTGACCTTCGACCAAATCGCGGCCGCACCCTTGCCGGTGATCACGTCCGGGCCGACCAGCTCGATGACCGGGTCCGGGCCGACCGCGTGCCGGTCCAGGATCGCCAGCACCGCCACGGCCGCGATGTCGCGCACGTCCACCATCTGGGCGCCGATTGCCCCGAGCGGGATCGGATAGGTGCCGCCCAGGATCGGCTCCTTCAGCGCGGCATCGTTCTGATAGAAGTAGGCCGGGCGCAGGATGGTCGCAGGCATGCCTGCGTGCCGGATCAGGGCCTCCGCACTCGCCTTGGCCGCGGTGTGCGGGCTTTCGACGTAGTCCAGCGCGACCTGCGAGAAGTACACGACGTGCTCGACACCAGCCTCGCGCGCCAGGTCGAGCGCGATCAGGGCCTGGGTCGCCTCGGCCGGCGAGACGGCGTTGAGCATGAACATGGTCTGCACGCCATCGAGCGCGGCCCGCACCGAGGCCGGCTCGAGCAGGTCGCCCTGCACGAGCGTCATACCGTCCGGCACCTTGGCCTTGGCCGGATCGGTCGTCAGCACCCGGGCCGTGGCGCCGCGTTCTGTCAACGCCTGGACCACATGCGACCCGACCTGGCCAGTGCCGCCGATGATGAGAGTGGACATGTGTTGCCTCCTCCGGAACACCCGGTTCAGTGGAACGCGGATCCGCCGTCCACGGTCAGGATCTGGCCGGTCATGAAGGCTGCAGCCTCGCCGGCCAGGAACAGGCAGGTGCCGACCAAGTCGTCGGCCCGCTCCTCGCGCTGGATCGATCGTGCTGCCACCACGCGCGACAGCATCTCCTCCGGGTAGCCGCCGTTGCCGCGGATGCCCTCGGTCACGGTCAGGCCGGGTGCGATGGCGTTGACGGTGATGCCGTCACCGCCGAGCTCCCGAGCCAGCGAGCGGGTCATCGCCGCGATCGCACCCTTGCTCGCGATGTAGTGCAGGTTGAACGGCGTGCCGAGGAAGATCGTCGCCGAGGTGAGATTGACGATCCGCCCCCACCGCCGCTCGCGCATATGCGGCACCGCGGCCCGGCTGCACAGGAACGGCATCATGGTGTTGACCGTCAGGACACGGGACCACTCGTCGGGGCCGATCTGGTCGAACGGCTTAGGCTCCAACGCCGAGGCCATGGCTGCGTTGTTGACCAGGATGTCGACCCCGCCGTGACGCCGCCCGACATCGTCGAAGCACGCCTGGACCCGCTGCGGGTCGGACAGGTCGCACTGTATGTGCTCGATGTCCTCGCGCCCGTGCCGGTCCGGGCCGGCGGCGAGGTCGGTGCCGACCACGCGGGCGCCGGCGTCCGCGAGGCCGCGCGCGATGGCGGCGCCGATGCCGGTCGCCGATCCGGTGACGAGTGCGGTCTTTCCGTCCAGGCTCATGGCTGTCCTCCGTGGGTCGTGCTGCGGGCGTTGCGTGAGAGCCGGCGCTAGCCGACCATGTCCGGGCAGAAGCCGGGATAGGGTTTGATCACCCGCACCTCGGCGGTCACGAAGCCTTCCTTGATCCCCGGATATTCGGCGATCATCGTGTCCATCGTCTCGCGGGAGTCGACCTCGAAGATGCCGATGCTGCCGCCGTTGTTCTCGAACAGCCAGCTCTGGCGCAGCAAGCCCTTGGCATACCATTCGCGCGACTTCTGCCACTCACCTTTCAACACCTCTTGCAGGCCGGCGATCGGCTTGCCGTCGTAGGCGTCGGACAGCTTGCCGAAGACGATGAACTGCATGGGAGACCTCCTTCGTGGTGATGCCGCCACTGGACCGCGGCCCTGCCCTATATTAGTTAGAAAGCCTGACTGATAGTCAACCTAACCATTGAGATCGTGATGTCGACCGACCGCTTCAACCGCTACGTCGTGCTCGCGCAGCAGTTCGGCGCCCGCACCGCGCTGTTCCAGCACGCCGCGGCGCGCCTGCTTGGCCTGACCGCGACCGAGCTCGAGTGCTTCCGCCTGGTGCAGCACGAGGGTCCGCTGACGGCGTCCGACCTGGTGCGGGAGACGGGCCTGACCGGCGCCTCGCTGAGCGTCATCGTCGACAAGCTGGCCAGGATGGGCTTCGTCAGCCGCGAGCAGGACCGGGGCGACCGCCGCCGCTGGCTGCTGCGCGCGGACCTGGCGTCGGTCGCGCGGGTCGACGCCGTTTATGCCGGGCACGCGCGGCGGGTCGACCGCCTGCTCGCCCGGCATAGCACGGCGGAGTTCGAGATCATCCTCCGCTTCCTGGGCGAGCTGGCGGATGAGCTGAAGGCAACCGCCGCCCAGCTCACCGAGGAGCGCGACGCTCAGCTCGAGAACGGGAAACAGCCAGGGTGACCCGGCGTCCAGACCCGCTGCACGAGAGCGGCGCCGCGCCGGCCCGCACCGATGTCCACCACAGCCAACGAGGTTCACCATGACGGTCAACGCCGCATCCCGCTCGATCAATCTCCCGGACGAGGTCGCCGAGACCCACGAGGTCCAGTTCGTCGTGCACAGCCGCCTGGCGGCCCCCGGACTCGACCAGCTCAACCGGCACCTCGACGACCACCTGCGGTTCACCAAGCCGCTGATCGAGGCCGGCACCATGCCGATCTCCGGCCCGTTCTTCACGCCGGAGGGCGAGAACACCGGCAACGGGTTCTACGTGCTGCGTGTGGACACGCTCGAGGAGGGCCGCCGCATCGCCGAGCAGGACCCGCTCCACAAGGCGGGCGTCCGCACCTTCAGCATCGAACCTTGGCTGCAGGTCATGGGCTGATCCGCGGCGACCGCGTCACGCCGCGCGGCGGATCGTTCAACTTCCTCGAACGAGACCACCGGCATTTTCGTGGTGATCGGAACGCCGCGGCGTCCCAACCTGCATCCCAAGCGCGGCTGCCCGGCCGACCCGATGACATGCGAAACCCGGCAGGAGAAAGGACATGGCGAACGTTCTGGTGCTCTACTACTCGTCCTACGGCCACACCGAGGCCATGGCGCACGCGATGGCCGAGGGTGTGCGGGCCGGGGGCGGCGTGGCCGACGTGAAGCGGGTGCCCGAGACGGTGCCCGACGCGGTCGCGCGCGAGAGCGGCTACAAGCTGAACCAGCCGGCCCCGGTCGCGACCGTGGACGAGCTGGAGGGCTACGACGCGATCGTTGTCGGCACCGGCACGCGCTACGGCCGCATTTCCTCGCAGATGGCGGCGTTCCTGGACCAGACCGGCGGGCTGTGGGCGCGCGGCGCGCTGAACGGCAAGGTGGGCGCGGCCTTCACCTCCACCGCCACCCAGCACGGTGGCCAGGAGACGACGCTGTTCTCGATCACCACCAACCTGCTGCACCTCGGGCTGGTCATCGTCGGCCTGCCCTACAGCTTCAAGGGCATGACGACGCTGGACGAGATCGCGGGCGGGTCGCCTTATGGCGCCACCACCATCGCCGGCAACGACGGCTCGCGTCAGCCGAGCGAATTGGAGCTGGCCGGGGCGCGGTTCCAAGGCGAGCTGGTGGCTCGGACCGCGGGCAAGATCTTCGGCTGATCACGACAGGAGCGGCACCTATGATCCAACTCTACACTTGGCGCACCCCCAACGGCCGCAAGATCCCGATCATGCTCGAGGAGATCGGGATGGCCTACGCGGTCCACCCGGTCGACATCGGCAAGGACGAGCAGTTCGCGCCCGACTTCCTGGCGATCGCGCCCAACAACAAGATCCCGGCCATCACCGACGACCGCGTCACCGACCCGGCCACCGGCGGCCCGCTCGCGATCTTCGAGTCCGGTGCGATCCTGACCTACCTGGCCGAGACCTCCGGCCAGCTGCTGGCCCCGTCCGGGGCGGCGCGGTTCAAGGCGCTCGAATGGCTGCACTGGCAGGTCGGCGGGCTAGGTCCGATGCTGGGCCAGCTCGGCTTCTTCGCCCTCCGCGCGGAGGAGAAGCTGGCGCTGCCGATCAAGCGCTTCACCGAGGAGGCGGACCGGCTGCTGGGTGTGATGGAGCGGCGGCTGGCCGAGGCGCCCTACCTCGCCGGGCCCGAGTATTCGATCGCCGACATCGCCTGCTATCCGTGGATCGAGGGTGCGACCACCCTGATGAAGGAGCCGCTGGCGGACGTGCTGCGAGACAAGCCGGGACTGCATCGTTGGATGTCCACGGTCGGCGGCCGCCCGGCGGTGGTCAAGGGCATGCAGGTGCTCGCGGCCTGAGAGACGAGGGGATGAGCTTCCTGCTCTCGCTGGCCACCGGCCTGCTGGTCGGCGGCCTCTACGCCGCGCTGCGCGTGCCCTCGCCGGCGCCGCCGCTGGTGGCCCTGCTCGGCTTGTTGGGCATCGTCATCGGCGAGCAGTGCGTGTCCTACATCCTGCAGCGCCCTTGATGGCGCTCGCGACCTCACGGCCGGCGATGGCCCAGGCCTGGTCGGGCGAGTTCCTGCTGTCGCTCGCGCTGCTGTGGCTCTCGGGTGCGGCGCTGCGGGCGACCATCCTGGCGGTGCCGCCGGTGCTGCCGCAGATCACCGCCGAGTTCGGCCTCGGTGCCGGCGGCGTGGGCCTGCTGACCGGCCTGCCGCCGCTGCTGTTCGCGCTGGCGGCCATCCCGGGTGCGGCCCTAATCGTGCGGTTCGGCGCGGTGCCGACGCTGGTGGCCGGGCTGCTGTTCAACGCGCTCGGGGCGGCGGCGCGTGGCCTGGCGGGCGGGGGCGCGGGTCTGGACGCGGCGACGGCGCTGATGTGCCTCGGTGTCGCGGTGATGCAGCCGGCGCTGCCGCCGCTGGTGCGGGCCTGGGCACCGGCGCGTATCGGCTTCGCCACTGCCGTCTACACCAACGGCTTGCTGATGGGGGAGCTGGTGCCGGTCGCCTGGGTGCCGCAACCGGTCCTGCCGCTGATCGGCGGCGGCTGGCGCAGCTCGCTCGCGCTCTGGGCGGCGCCCGTGTTGGTAACGGCGGTGCTGGTCGCGGTCCTGGCCCGGCGGCCGCAGCCCGGTGCGAGCACGGCGCCGCGCTGGTGGCCGGATTGGCGCGACGCGCGGATTTGGCGTTGCGGTCTGTTGCTGGGCGGCGTCAACGCCACCTATTTCGGCCTGAACGGGTTCCTGCCGGGCTGGCTCGTGGGCCACGCGGCACCGCACCTGGTGCGCCCGGCGCTGACCGCGCTGAACCTGGCGCAGATCCCGGCCTCGCTGCTGATGCTGGCCTTGGCCGAGCGACTGGTGCGGCGGCCGGCCGCGTATGGTGGCATGGGCGTGCTGCTGCTGGCCGGAGTGCTCGGCTGCGTGGCGATGCCCGGTCCGGTCACGGTCGCCTGGGCCGCGGTGGCGGGCTTCGCCGGTGCGGCCCTGCTCACGCTGGGCTTGGCGCTCCCGTCGCTGCTGGGCGCCGCGTCCGACGTGCCGCGCCTGGCCGCCGCGATGTTCACGGTCAGCTACGGTTTGGCGATGGCGATGGCGCTGCTGGCGGGCTGGCTGTCGGCCCTGAGTGGCGTGGCGGCGCTGAGCTTCGCGCCGTTCGCCTTGGCCGCGCTGGTGGTGACGGGACTGGGCGCCACGCTCGAGCTGCGTCCGGCGCCGTGCGACGCGTCGGCGAGTTGATGCCGAGGATGGCGCGGACCGTGCCATGGTGACCGGCCCCGGCACCCCGACCATCGATCAGTTGCAGGTACTGGTCCGGGTGGCCGAGACCGGCAGCTTCACCGCGGCGGCACGCAAGATGAACCGCGCCGTCTCGGTCATCAGCTACACGATCAGCACCCTCGAGGCGCAGCTCGGCACCATCCTGTTCGATCGAACCGTGAGCCGAACGCCACGGCTGACCGAGGCCGGGCGCGCCGTGCTGGCCGAGGCGCGCCTGATCGTGGGCGGCGTCGGGACATTGCGCGCCAAAGTCGCGAGCATGCAGCAGGGGCTCGAAGGCGAACTGCACGTGGCGGTCGACTCGCTGCTGTCGCGGGCGCGCCTGGTCGATGCCCTGACCGCGTTCGCCGAGCACTACCCGACGGTCCGGCTGCACCTGCACGTGGAAACGCTGGGCGCGGTCGCCCACCTGGTGCTCGGGCGCACGGCGGGCCTCGGCATCAGCGGCCCGTTCACCGCCGAGATCGACGCGTTGCTGCGGACCGGCGTGGGGCAGGTGCGGATGGTGCCGGTGGCCGGGCCGCGCCACCCGTTGGCCACGGCCGGGTACCCGCCCGGGGCGGCGCGGGCGCACGTGCAGCTCGTCATCTACGACCGCTCGCCGCTCACCGCGGGCCGCGACTTCAGCGTCGTCGCCAACCGCACCTGGCGCATCGGCGACCTGTCCGCCAAGCACATGCTGCTGCGGGCCGGCATCGGCTGGGGTATGATGCCGCTGGCGATGGTGCAGGAGGACCTCGCCCGCGGCGACCTGGTCCAGCTCACCATCCCCGACCTGGCGCCGTTCGCCTACCCGCTCGATGCCGTCCACCGCGCCGACACGCTCCCCGGCCCGGCCGCGACCTGGTTGATCGAGCGCTTCCGGACGCAGGCGTCGGATTAGACAACGTTCGACTGCCTCGAACGTCATCGTCCATTTTATCCCCGTTTTTCCCCTTCTGCCCACTCCGTAGATAGGCGGCGACGGGGCTCCGATCCGGAGCCCGGCGCAAGCGGAGACAACGAACATGCCCTGGATCAAGACGCGCGACGGCACCGACCTTTACGCCAAGGAATGGGGCGACCGCGGCGGCCGCCCGGTCATCCTGATTCATGGATGGCCGCTCAACGCCGACAGTCTCGACCGACTGGCGATGGCGCTCGGCGAGGCCGGGTACCGGGTCATCAACTACGACCGCCGCGGCCTCGGCCGCTCCGGCCAGCCCTGGACGGGCTACACCTGGGATGCGCTCGCCGACGACCTCGCCGACGTCATGCAGGCGACCGGCGCCACCCAGGACGTGGCCGTCATCGGTTACTCGATGGGCGGTGGCGAGGCGGCCCGCTACATGAGCCGCCACGGCGGCGAGGGCGTGACCAGGGTCGGCCTCTACGCTTCCGTCACACCCGGCGTGCTCAAGTCCGAGGACAACCCGCACGGCAACCCGGCCTCCGGGTTCGACGACATCAAGGCCGGCATCCAGGACGACATTGCCGCCTTCTTCCGCCATACGTTCTTGCCGCCGTTCTACGGCGTCGGCGGTCCACACACCGCGAGCCGCGACGTGATCGAAGCCGCGGTGACCACCGCGCTCACCGCCGGCATGAAGCCGCTGATCGACATGGCGCACGCCTTCAGCTTCGGCGACTTCACCGCCGACATGCCGGCGATGATGGTGCCGACCTTGATCCTGCACGGCACCGCGGACAAGCCGCTGCCGATCAAGGCCACCGCACGCCGCGCCGCGCGCATGATCCCGCACGCGCGGCTGATCGAGTACGAGGGCCATCCGCACGGCTTCTACGCCACCAACGCCGACCAGATGGTCGCCGACACGCTGGCCTTCGTCCGGCAGTAGCCCACCACACCTTGGCAAGGAGACCGTCCGATGACCCCGACCGTACGGGACGCCACCTACGATCTGTTGCGGCAGCTGGGCCTGACCACCGTCTTTGGAAACCCCGGCTCCACCGAGGAACCGTTCCTACGGGATTTCCCGGCCGACTTCACCTACGTGCTGGGCCTGCAGGAGGCCTCCGTGCTGGCGATGGCGGACGGCTACGCCCAGGCCACCGGCCGGCCGGCGCTGGTCAACCTGCACACCGTCGCCGGCGTCGGTCACGCCATGGGCAACCTGATCTGCGCCGCCTACAACAAGACCCCGCTCATCATCACGGCCGGGCAGCAGACCCGCGAGATGCTGCTGCTCGAGCCCTACCTCGCCAACGTGCAGGCCGTGGAGACGCCGCGCCCCTGGGTGAAGTGGAGCTACGAGCCGGTGCGGGCCGCCGACGTCCCGGCCGCGTTCATGCGGGCCTATGCCGCCGCGATGCAGCCGCCGGCCGGGCCGGTGTTCCTGTCCCTGCCGATGGACGACTTCGACGAGCCAGCCGAGGGCACCGCCGCGGTCCGCACGCTGAGCCGGCGCGTCGGCCCGGACCCGGACAGCCTGCAGGCCTTCGCTCGGCAGATCAGCCAGGCCAGGAGCCCGGTGCTGGTGCTGGGCGCGGCACTCGACCGCGTCGGCGGCTGGGATGCGGCGCACCGCCTGGCCGAGCGGCTGACCGTGCCCGTCTGGGCGCCGCCCGAAACCGAGCGGGCCGTGTTCTCGGAGGAGCACCCTCTGTTCCAAGGCTTCCTGCCTTTCGCCATCGCGCCGCTCGCCAAGGCGCTGCGGGGGCACGACCTGGTCGTGGTGATCGGAGCCCTGGTGTTCCGCTACTATCCGTTCGTGCCGGGCGACTACCTGCCGGACGGGGCGCGGCTGCTGCACATCACCGACGACCCGGCCGAGGCCGCCCGTGCGCCGGTCGGCGACAGCCTGCTGTCGGACGCCCGCCTAGCCGTCGAGGGCCTGCTGGACCTGGTCGAGCCGGGCCGCTACCCAGCGGTGCCGCACCGTGCCGTCGAACGCGAGCTGCTCGAGCCGTCCGGCACGGTGCTCGCACCCGCCCAGGTGTTCGCGATCCTGCAGGCTAACCGCCCGGAGGACGCGGTGCTGCTGCTCGAATCGACATCCAACGTGCAGGCGTTCCACGCCTGGGTGCCGATCACCCGGCCGCACGCCTTCTCGCTGTTTGCCAGTGGCGGGCTGGGCTGGGCGCTGCCGGCCGCCGTAGGCTACGCGCTGGCCGAGCGGCACACCGGGCGCCATCGGCCGGTGCTGGCCATCCTGGGCGACGGCGCCACCAACTACAGCATCCAGGCACTCTACACCGCGGCCCGGCACCGCCTGCCGGTGGTGTTCCTGGTGCTCGTCAACCAGCAGTACGGCATCCTAAAGGCCTTCGCCGAGCAGCAGAACACCCCCGGCGTGCCCGGCCTGGACCTCCCCGGGATCGACTTCGTCGCGCTGGCAGGGGGTTACGGCTGCACCGGCGCCAGGGTCGCCACGGCGGACGACCTGGCCCGCGCCCTGCAGGAGGCGCTGCAGAGACCGGGACCCACGGTGCTGGAGGTGCCGATCACCCGGACGGTGGCGCCGTTGCTGTAGAACCGGGCCGGACCCCCGACCACGGCCGTGCCGCGCGCGGCCACCCGGCTTCCACCTTGGCCCGAGAGCGCCTATTCATGCCCATCCATATCTGCAAGGAGTGCGGCACCTCCTACGCCGACGCGCCGTCGCCGCCCGCCCGCTGCCCGGTCTGCGAGGACGAGCGGCAGTACGTGCCGCGCACCGGGCAGGCCTGGACGACGCCCGATGCCCTGGCCGCCACCCACGTCAACGCCTGGCGACAACTCGAGCCGAACCTGTTCGAGATCCACACCCACCCCGACTTCGCGATCGGCCAGCGCGCGCTGCTGGTCCGCACGCCCGCGGGCAACGTTCTATGGGACTGCATCGCCCTGATCGATGGGGCGACGGTCGCGCTGATCAAGGGACTGGGCGGCCTTGCCGGGATCGCGATCTCGCATCCGCACTACTACACGACCTGCCAGGACTGGGCCGCGGCGTTCGGCTGCCCCGTCCACCTCCACGCGGCCGACCGAGACTGGGTCATGCGGCCCGACCCGGCGATCCAGTTCTGGGACGGCGACACCCACCCCCTCGGTCCCGGCCTGACCCTGATCCGCCTGGGCGGGCACTTCCCGGGTGCCACCGTGCTCTATTGGACAACGAACGCTGACAAGGACGGAGTGCTGTTGACGGGCGACACGATTCAGGTGGTGGCCGACCCGTGCCGGGTCACATTCCTGTGGAGCTATCCCAACATGATCCCGCTCTCCGCCGCGACGGTCAGGCGAATGGCTGATGCCTTGAAGCAATGGCGCATTGAGCGCGTTTACGGGTTCTCCATTGGACGCCAGATCACCCAAGGCGGCAGCGCCGCCATCGAGCACTCGGCGCAGCGCTACATCGCCGTCGCGTCGGAGGATCGCTGAGCAACTCGAAGCCGAGAAACCTGACAAGGGCGCTGCCCGTGCCGCGGTCAGCCTGGATGTGGGCATCGGGTGCCCATTGACTAGGCATTCACCTGCCCTGTCTGCCCGCCGACGCCGGTGTCAGGTGCCGAGAAGACCTGGGACGAAGATGTCCTCCACGGCGAACCGCCGTTTCGTCAGGCCCTGCTCGTGGTGGTAGCGCAGGATGGCGTCGAGCGCGGTGCGGTTTGCCTTTATGCCGTAGGGCCACCAGTCGTTGCCCAGCACGTCGCGGTCCTCCTCGATGCGCTTGGTCAGCCACGGCACCATCACGGCCATGTTGTTGAAGGTCATGCCCCGCACGAGCTGCTCGGCGGCGGCCTCCTTGGCGGCGCAGAAACCTTGGTAGACCGCCTTGACGATTTCCGGATGGTCGGCGGCCAGCTGCTTGCGGACGACCACCGTGTGCATGATCGGAAAAATGCCGGTGCGCCGGTAATACCCGCGCTCGGCCGCCTCGTAGTCTTTGAACAAGCGCCCCACCTTCGGCGACCCCTGGAGCACGCATTTGGGGATGTCCGCGGAGATCAGGGCATCGATCTCGCCTGCTTCAAGCATCCTGCCCAGGTCGTCATCCGGGGCAGCCCAGCTCACCTTCACGTCGGCGGGATGCGGCTGCGGCACGAAGTCGATCGGCTTCAAGGGGAAGTCGATTCCGCCCACGACCCAGCGGCACTGGTTAGGCGTCACCCCATAGTCGTCCGACAGTATGCCCTTGGGCATTATCCCGGCGTCGTGGCCGTAGAGCGCAAGCTCGCCGACCGTTTTGCCGGCGAGGTCCTCCGGCCGGCGGATGCCGCTCGCCTTGTTGACGTAGATCGCCGAGTGCCGGAACGCACGGTTCGGAAACACCGGGATGGCGAGGAACTCCGGTTTCACCTCCATGGCGCGCAGAAAGTATGTCATGCCCAGTTCCGACACGTCGAATGCCCGTTGCCGGATCATCTGTTCAAAAATTTCAGTAACGATGCACGCGCTATGGAAGCCGGCATCGACGCCAGCGATCTTGACCGTGCCGTCGGCCAGTGCGCGCGTGCGGTCGTAGTTCCAGCAAGCGATATCGAGCCTCAGATCGCTCATGGTGCAGTCCCCTGCCTTTCGAGCCTACCCGCCTTTAGGTGCCGCACGCCTCGTAGTGGGAGATCTTGAGAACGTCACCTGACAGACTTGTGGAACTGCGGTGCTTCCCGCCGGTCCATCAATCCGTAATCCCGGATCACCCGCACAGCAAGCTGCCGGTCGGGGCTGGTGTCTGCCGCCATTGCAGCTTCGGCCTCCGCCATCATGGTAAAACTTGCCATCGTTGCACGGTCCGCCGCGTCCACCACGCCTTCGAAGCGGTCCGTCGTGACCGTGCTGTAGAACCCCGCGCCGCCGTCGTCCTCCCGCCCCAATCGGAGCACGACGGCGCGGGCGTCCCCGGCCTCAGTCTCGTCGAAGCGTTGCGCCGGCAGGGTACGCAACTGCCCGCGCTCGAACAGCGTCGCCACCTCGCCCACGCGGAGCCGGTAGCCGGCGAAAATCTCTGCCCGGCCGCGGGCCTGCCCGGCGAAATGAACCGCGTTCGTACGCCACCGGATCACCGCCTTCTCGTCATGCCAGAGCGAGAACGAAAGCAGCACGCCGTCTCTTGTAAGGCTGCGGTAGCGCGTATTCTCCAGGAAGCCCTCAATCCCTTCCAGCTCGGGCCGGAGCACCCGTGCGACATCGAAATAGCCGTTCCACTTGTCCGGATGTGGTTGGACTTCGAAAATCACGGCAAACATGCGTTACTCTCCTCCGGTTATGGCAGAGACAAGGTAACCCGAGCGGGTCGCTGCAGATGCCGCAAATTCTGGTCGGAAAAGCGTTGCTGCAGGGAGTAGCGCGAAGCTGAGCCGACCCTTACCTGGCGTTGTCTAGGCGACCTTGATGGAAACGGTTGTTGATCGGCGTGGAACAGGGGCTCATCCGCAGCCTCGATGCAGGTCGTCGCAGTCGCGGGCGCGTGCGCAGATGGCATGAACACTTCGGAGTTCGTGTTGTCCCATGTCCAAGCGCCTTCTGCCCCTCGTGCCTGCCGACCTTGGAATCGATCAGGTGCTGCCCGCCCCTGACCATCTCACCGTCATGTGCCGGTCCGTATAGCCGCACCATTCTGTCCCGGCCGCAGCTAGGCGTCCTCGCGGCGGCACAGCAGCTACCCCCGCCGGCTGGCGGACCTGCCTTGATAAGGCCGCCGCGTGCAGGTCAAGGTGCAGGTGCAACGCCTGCACTGCGGGCGACCCGGCTGCGCCCAGCGCATCTTCGCCGAGCGCATGCCCTGTGTTGCCGGGCCATATGCTCAACGGACGGCGCGCCTGGGCACCTTGCAACATAACAGCGGCCAGCGTTACGGCACGGTCCTCGTCGACCTGGAACGTCACGCCATCATCAACCTGCTGGCCGACCGGGAGGCGGACAGCTTCGCAGCCTGGCTGCAGGCCCGCCCCGGCGTTGAAGTGATCGCTCGTGATCGGGGCGCCGGCGACGCCGACGGTGGCAGGCGCGGTGCGCCCGACGCCATCCATATCGCGGACCGCTGGCATCTGCTGGAGAACTGCAACATCACGGTTCTTGAAGCAGTGAAACGGAACATGCCTGCACTCCGGGCGGCGACCTAGCCTGCCTCCAGCGCTCCTGCAACCGCAGTGATGACCAAGGCGCCCGCGGCGGACCCAGACGCGCCGCCACCGATGACAAGCGCGCAGCGGCTGCAATGAAGGCTGGCGGCGCGTACAGGTCCATGACGAAGCAACGCGGCTGCACCAGCACGGCGTTGCGATCCGCCACATCGCCCGCGGCCTGGCGCTGTCGCGCAACACGGTGCGGCGCTGGGTCCGGGGCGAGCAGCCCGAGCTGCACCGGCCGCGGATGCACGCGCTCGACCCTTGGCGGGCGGTGCTGGAACGGCGCTGGGCAGAGGGCTGCCGCAACGGTGCCCGGCTTTGGCGGGATCTGCGCGATGCCGGGTTCAAGGGCGGGGTGCGCACCGTCATGCAATGGGCCAACCGGCAACGGCTGGCGGAACCAGAGCGGCAGCTCAGGCCAGCGCCGGCTTCGGCCACACGGCGTTTCCCTCGGCCTGCGGCATACCCGGCACGGCGGCTGGCCCGGATGCTCACGGCTGACTTGCCGTCGCTTGCAAATCCGGACCGCGCCTATGTCGAACAGCTGCTGGGGCCGTCGCCGGCGCTGGCCGCGGCTCGCGAGCTCGCCCTCCGCTTCGGTGCTCTGGTCCGCGCCCGCTCTGCGGATGCGCTCACCCCCTGGCTGGCCAATGCCGAGGGCAGCGCGTTGCACGGCGTCGCCGCCGGCCTACGCCAGGACGAGCAGGCCGTGCGCGCAGCCCTGACGCTGCCCTGGAGCAGCGGCCAGGTCGAGGGGCAGGTCACCCGTATCAAGCTGATCAAACGCCAGGACTACGGGCGAGCAAAGCTCGATCTACTCAGGGCGCGCTTGGTTCGTGCCGCATAACAACGACCTGCACCGAGGCTGTGGATAAGCCCCATTTAAGCCGATTGACACTCGTGCCCTGGCACCGAGCTACACCAGCACCCTGCTGATCATCAGCACGTCGAGATCAGGGCTTTGTTGCATTGCTTACGGTCGATGAGCCAATCGTCAACAAGCATATCGCCGATCTCGCCCAACTCGAACAGGTCATCGCCAAAGGATGCGTTGATGTCGCCGGCGACCCGAATCGGATCAAATCCCGGACTAAGCTCCACTGGTGGCCCTCACCACCTATCAGTTTCGGCCCCGAGTGGTTGACGGTCCGACCTGTGGTGTGATGAAGGCCCAATCCTAGACGGATTGGGTGTTTGGATGGGCGGGATCGAGCATGTGGCCGGGAGCATCAGCGTGGTGCTGCATGAGCGGCTGCCCTGGCAGCGCAAGACGCAGCGGGAGAACTTGGCGCTTCTGGTTGCGACCATGCTGAGCGAGCGCAGCGCCAACCTGATGTCGCTGGCGGCCGCCCTGCCGCGTCAGCCGGACCGGATCGACATGCGCTACCAGTGGATCGTGCGCGTGCTGGCGAACCCGCTGATCGAGTGCGATGCGGTGATGCTGGCGTTCGCACGCGAGGTGTTGGCGCGGGCGCAGGCCGAAGCGGGGCCAGGCGAGCGGGTGGACCTGATCTTGGATCAGAGCCGGGCGTCCGAGCGGCATCAGATCCTCATGCTGGCCCTGCGCTGGGGTGAGCGCGCCTTGCCGCTGGCTTGGCGGGTGGAGGAGACCGAGGGTGCCATTGGCTTTGGCGTGCAGAAAGGCTTGCTCGACACCGTAGTGGCTTGGTTGCCTGAAGAGGCTCGTGTGCGGTTGCTGGGCGACCGGTTCTACGGCACGCCCGCGCTGATCGGCCACTGCCAGGTGCTGGGCTGGGACTACCGGCTGCGATTGAAGGGCAATCTGCGTGTGTGGCTCGACGGTGCTGACGCAGGCTCGGTTGAGAAACTGGCCCGGGACACGCCTTATCTGACGGGAGTGGAGCTCACCGCGCGCCGGGTGCGCACCAACGTCGGCCTTATCCAGGACCCTGGCCACGAGGAGCCCTGGATCGTCGCCATGTCCGAGGCCCCGGGCTACCTCACCACGCTCGACTACGCCCGGCGCTGGGGCATTGAGCCAATGTTCTCCGACTTCAAAACGCGTGGCTTCGGCCTGGAAGACAGCCAGATCCGCTTCCCCGACCGGCTGGCCAGGCTCATCCTGGTCATGGCGCTGGCACTCTACTTCGCCGTGTCCACAGGACAATGGGATGCGGTCCATCATGCCACGCCTGCCGAACGCAGACGCCCGGAACAACAGCCGAAGAACGTCCTGCGCAGCATGACGTCGTGGTTCACGCGCGGCCTACGGCGCATCGCAAACCTGCTCCAAACCCTTCAGCCCATCCCACAACTTTGGAGTGTTCCAGCAACTGATAGGTGGTGAGACTGGTGGCCCGCCGTGTCCGGCAAATCACCAGATAGGAATGATTCGGAATCCAAGTAGACTGGACGTATAACCTACCGAAGTATGCTGGTTGTTGCGCGCAGATGTTAATCGTCAAGGAGAAAAACATGACATTGTTCGATCGGATCACGTACGGACTAACGTCGGAAGCGTTGTCTCGTTGGTGTCTCCTCCTCCTTGTACTGACTCCGACGATCAGGTCAGGCAGTGCCCAGTCGGCGGAACTGATCGCCTGGACCCCTCAGGCCGCCGGCCTGAACGGCGCATCCTTCACCGCCGACACGATCCGGTTCGCCGATTACGACCTCATTGTTCAGGCTCCCGACGCTGCAAGCTTCACCGAAGCGGGCTACCTTCCTATTCAGTCGTTTGCCCTCGGCGGCCAACCCGTGGCCGCCCCCGGCCTCAACGACCCGAGCGGCGCGGGCTGGGGCGCTTACATGCGCATCACCGGTTCCGGCATCCCGCTTACGACGCCCGAGGGCGGCATGGCTGCCGCCTATACTCAGCTCAGCTACCAGGTTCTGGGCTTCAACGGTTTTGCTACCTACGGCTTCGACGTGGACAACAACGTCGTTGTCGGCGGTGCCTTGGACAGCGTGACCACCCTCTTCACCGGCTCGCTCATCAACGGCTCCATCGCCTTCGTTCCAACGGCTTCCGGCCTGAACATCGAAGGCCAGGTGTCTTCCACCGTGAGCCAGGCCGTGCCCGGCTTTGCCAGCAACCGGCTCGATACCCTCGATCTCACGATCCTCCATCCCCCTGCCGACTACACCTTCGTGTCTCAGACAGTGACCAAGGTCGCGGCCAGTTCAGGAACCAACGGCACCTTCACCACCGGTGCCGCCGTCGTGCCTGAGCCTTCCTCCATCATCCTGATCGTCTCCGCCCTGCTCGCCGCCATCACCTTACGTGTAACGAACCGCAAATACGGACCGGCTCTGGCCCTTGGTGCTGACAGGTTGGAGGACCACCAACTGCCGAGGGCGTTGCCGGGCACCGTCAACTTGTTGAACTAAGGTTGCGATGGGGTGCGATTGGGACGGCGTGCTCGTGGTTACGCCGCAGCGGTGACGCCGGTGACCTCGGCCCAAGCTTGGAAGGCTTGGCTCCGGGCGGCTCGATACTGGGCGGCAGGCACTTGATGGCGGCGAAGGTGGAAGAGGTTGCTGATCCCGTCGTGGGCGGACAAGAAGCGCTGCGCCTGGCCGGCTGATTTGAAGCGCTTCATCTGCCGCTCTCGTCGCCGGGTAGGCTGGTGCGAGTTTTCCGCCCTGTTGTTCAGGCCCTTGTGCTTCCTGTGCTCGACGGAGGGCATCACCGCGCGCTTGGCAGCGCCGTAACTGGCGAGCTTGTCGGTGATCACGACACGGGGTGCTTGGCACTGCCGCTTGAGCAGCTTGCGCATCAAGCGCTTGGCGGCCCGCGCGTCGCGCCGGCTCTGCACCAGAATGTCCAGCACGGTCCCGTTCTGGTCCACTGCACGCCATAGCCAGTGCTTCACGCCCGCGATCGTCAGCACGACCTCGTCCAGATGCCACTTGTCGCCGACCGCAGGCAGCCTGCGCCGGATCTGGTTTGCGAAACCCTGCCCGAACTTCAGCGCCCACTGGCGCACGGTCTCGTGGCTGACGACGATGCCGCGCGCGGCCAGCAGTTCGTCCACCATGCGCAGGCTCAGGGGAAAGCGGAAGTAGAGCCACACCGCGTGGCTGATGATCTCGGCTGGGAAGCGATAGCCCGCGTAGCTCGGGCAGGCAGGTGTCGTCATCCCGCCCGCCTACCTGGCTCAACCTCATCCTGCAAGCCAGCCGGCCGCCAAGTTGACGGTGCCCCGGGGAGGGCAGATTTGGCTTGAAAGTGCATCGGGCTGAGGCGGCCCCGGCCGGCGTCAGCGACTACGCTCCTGGCGCCCGGATCATCATGCCTGCGTCGGCAGGACTAACGATGAGACCTGTTTCTGGACTGCTCCCGGACAGGTTCAGGCGCTCATAGCGGAACGGGCCTATCGGAATGTCTTGACCGGCAATCAAACGTTCCCCGACCACCATCTGTCGAACCGCGAACGGAGACATGACCTACCGATTATGAGCGTTGTCGATCACGCCTTGGAGGTTCCGGTTCTCACGGCACCTGGTTGTTCGTCAAGCGTGTTAGCCGACGCGCCCAGTCGCACGCAGCAGCAGGGTCACAGCGCCGATCGCGGCGGCCATCAGACCGGCACCGGCGCCGGCGGCGACGGCCATCGCCTTCCAGGGTTCCCACTTGACCTGCGTCTTGAAGTGCTCGGTTTGCACGGCCATCAGTTCGATCCTCAGTTCGTGTTCAAGCAGTTCCTGCTCTGGCGTGAGTGCCAACGGCCCTGGCTCCTTGACCTTGGTCGTGATGATACACCGTCTGGATGAGATCGGCATTCGCCGATGGAGGTACACCTGACCACCTGCCGCAGCGGCTATGCCACCCGCTGGTGGCCGGTCCTGGACGCGGCCGTCCACCTGGGGTGGAACCGCCGCACGTCCGGCAGGGCCGGGTCGCTGGTCGGTTCCTTCCACAAGGCGAGGTCGTCGTGGGGGCACCGTCAACTTGGCGGCCGAACGGCTTGCGAGACGCGGCTGAGCCAGGCAGGCGGGCGGATGGACTTCGTAGACCCGACTTACGACTTCGTCACCGACCGCAATAGCAAAAGCCGGAATGTGCACCGGGATGACGAGTACCCGCATGAGTTCCTCGATGCCGCGCCCTACGACGGCATTCTCGTCTCGCGCGGCATCGTCGGGGACGTCCTCAGGAACGGCAAGTACACCATCGCGCAATCGATGCGATTTCGGCGGGAGGGCGCGAGACGGTTTCTCCGATACGACGAGGAGCGTTTCCCACGCAGTATGATGATGGGCGACTGCGGAGCCTTCACCTACCGAAACCTGCCAAAACCACCCTTCGGCGCTGACGACACCGTCGAATTCTATGCAGATGGAGGATTCACGCACGGCTGCTCACCCGACCATCTCATCTTCGACTTCGATGACGAGGGGACCGACCGCAGCGCGGCTGGTGCGCCGCAGGCGGTGCTCGACCGCTACGAAATCACTCTGCAGAACGCCTCGGAGTTCAAGGCATCTGCACGCCGAATCGGCCGGCATTTCACGCCCATGGGCGTTGTCCAAGGCTGGTCTGCGCCCAGCATGGCGAATGCGGCAGCCTCACTTGTGGAGATGGGCTACGACTATCTCGCGATCGGCGGCATGGTGCCGCTCAAGATCGACCAGATCTGCCGGGCGCTCGCGGCCGTCCGGAACGTCATCCCCGGGAACGTCAGGCTCCACGTGCTCGGCTTCGGCAAGATCGAGAACCTCGCCGACATCGAACGGCACGGCGTTGCGAGCTTCGACAGCACGTCACCGCTGGTGAGGGCGTTCAAGGACGCTCGCAAGAACTACTGGGCGCGGGACGCGGCGGGGGGCCTCGCCTATTACACCGCGATCCGTATCCCCCAGGCGACGGAGAACAATCATCTCAAGGCCATGGCTCTTGAGGGCAAGGTTGACCAAGAGCGCATCCGCTGTCTCGAGCAGGCTGCGCTTGAGGGCGTGCGGAGCTTCTCGAGGCGGGAAGCGGCGCTCGATGAGGCCCTCAACGCCGTGATGTCCTACTGGAGCCAACTAAACTGGACGGGAGAATCCTCTCCGACCAAGCACTCGCAAGCCATCAATCGGCAGCGTCAGACCTACGCACGGACATTGGAGGACAGACCATGGGAATCATGCGCATGCCGCGTGTGCCGCGAGGGAGGCGTCGAAGCGATGATCTTCCGCTCCTCGAACCGCAACAAGCGGCGGGGCTTCCACAACCTCAAGGTGTTCCACGACCATCTGCGGCAGCACCGGGCCGGACGGCCGTGAGCGCGACGACGCTGCGGTTCGACGTCGTGATACCCCGCCAAAATCAGGCTCTGCCTGTCTTCTCATTCGCGGCGAGGGCGCGCGACGTCGTGCGCTTCGCCCGCATTGAGCGGGCCGGCCGCGACGGGGAGGGCCAACTGCGGGGTTTCCAGAGGCCTCAGATCGCCGGGCACATCCACGAGATCCGCGACTACCTTGAGAAGCCCGGCGCCATCCTCCCCAATCCGATCGTAATCGGCTTCACCGGATCGGCGACCATCAAACCTGCTACCACAGATAGCGCAGGGGGCGGGACCGGCATGCTCACAATCGATGTCTCGGACGGTCCGCCTGGCTGGATTGTCGACGGCCAGCAGCGCTTCACCGCACTCCGCGAAATCTCGGAGGCTGGCGGGCGCGACTTCGAGGTCCTTGTCTCGGGCTTCATCTGCGAAAACGTTGCCGAATTACAAAAACAGTTTATCCTGATTAACAGTACGCGGCCGCTGCCAAAAGCCTTGGTGTATGAACTCCTGCCACAGGTCGATGACCTACCGCGGCGCATGTCGAACCGCTCGCAGGCTGCGCTCCTAACGGAGGCCCTGAACTACCGAGCCGGATCCTCGCTCAACGGCCTCATCCGGCAGCAGACCAACCCGCGCGGCGTGATCCGAGATACCGTTTTACAGCGTGTCATCATGACGTCCATCTCGGACGGCGCCCTGCGCCTTTACGCCGGCGAGAATGCCCTCCTGCTCGACAAAGGGTATTCGCTCATCAGCGAGTTTTTCCATGCGGTCCAGCACGTTTTCCGGAGTGACTGGGATGGCCATGCCCCCAAGTCCTCGCGCCTAATCCACGGCACGGGCATCACTGCCATGGGCTACGTCATGGAGGCGATCCATTCGGCAACGGGGTGCGAAGGCCGTGCTGATTTTGCCGTAGGCTTGCGACCGCTTGCCGGTAGGACCGCCTGGACATCGGGAGAATGGGACTTCGGCGCCGAGAAGAGGCGCTGGAACGGTCTGCAGAACGTACCGACCGACGTTAAGCAACTCGCCCATCACCTCGTGCAGATGCTCAAGCGTGAGCGTGATCGGACGGACGAAGCAGCTTAAGCATGACCTACAGCATCAAGGAGATATTCTACACCTTACAGGGAGAAGGCCAGAATGCCGGGCGCGCTGCAGTGTTCTGCCGCTTCGCCGGCTGTAATCTCTGGTCGGGGCGAGAGACCGACCGGCAGGCGGCAACCTGCCGTTTCTGCGATACCGACTTCGTGGGAATGGATGGGTCAGGCGGTGGCCGCTTTCAGAACGCCCACAGCCTCACGACCGCGATTGCGGCCGCGTGGGGGGACAAGCCGGATCACCGTTTGGCGGTGCTGACAGGGGGTGAGCCATTGCTGCAGGTTGATGCGGAACTCGTTACAGCTCTCCATGAGAAAGGCTTCAAGGTTGCCGTCGAGACTAACGGCACTGTGGCCGCTCCGCCCGGCCTCGACTGGATCTGCGTCAGCCCCAAGGCCGGTGCTCGCCTTGTCCAAGTCACGGGCGACGAACTCAAGCTTGTTTATCCCCAGGTAGGGGCAGCGCCCTCCGCCTTTGAGAACTGCAAGTTCGACCACTTCCTGCTCCAACCCATGGATGGTCCCGACCATCTTGAGAACACCCGGGCGGCGATCGCCTACTGCATGGCGCACCCGAAATGGCGGTTCAGCTTCCAGACGCACAAGGCGATCGGCATCAGATGAGAATCACCCAAGCATTTACCTTTGAGGCGGCCCACCAACGGCACCGTCAACTTGGCGGCCGGCTGGCTTGCAGGATGAGGTTGAGCCAGGTAGGCGGGCGGGATGACGACGCCTGCCTGCCCGAGCTACGCGGGCTATCGCTTCCCAGCCGAGATCATCAGCCACGCGGTGTGGCTCTACTTCCGCTTTCCCCTGAGCCTGCGCATGGTGGACGAACTGCTGGCGCGCGCGGCATCGTCGTCAGCCACGAGACCGTGCGCCAGTGGGCGCTGAAGTTCGGGCAGGGTTTCGCAAACCAGATCCGGCGCAGGCTGCCTGCGGTCGGCGACAAGTGGCATCTGGACGAGGTCGTGCTGACGATCGCGGGCGTGAAGCACTGGCTATGGCGTGCAGTGGACCAGAACGGGACCGTGCTGGACATTCTGGTGCAGAGCCGGCGCGACGCGCGGGCCGCCAAGCGCTTGATGCGCAAGCTGCTCAAGCGGCAGTGCCAAGCACCCCGTGTCGTGATCACCGACAAGCTCGCCAGTTACGGCGCTGCCAAGCGCGCGGTGATGCCCTCCGTCGAGCACAGGAAGCACAAGGGCCTGAACAACAGGGCGGAAAACTCGCACCAGCCTACCCGGCGACGAGAGCGGCAGATGAAGCGCTTCAAATCAGCCGGCCAGGCGCAGCGCTTCTTGTCCGCCCACGACGGGATCAGCAACCTCTTCCACCTTCGCCGCCATCAAGTGCCTGCCGCCCAGTATCGAGCCGCCCGGAGCCAAGCCTTCCAAGCTTGGGCCAAGGTCACCGGCGTCACCGCTGCGGCGTAACCACGAGCACGCCGTCCCAATCGCACCCCATCGCAACCTTAGTTCAACAAGTTGACGGTGCCAGCCGAAAAGGTGGGGCGGGCAAGACGACCATCGCCGTACATCTTGCGGTCGAAGCTCAGCGGGCGGGAGCTGGCCCTGTCGCGCTTATCGACACTGATCCCATGCAGGGCATGACCCAGTGGTGGGACGCTCGCAACGAAGCGGTGCCGGTGCTGTTCAAGGGAGCTGTGGCAGAACTGGCTCCTGAACTGAGGAAGCAAGGATATCGCTTGTTGGTGGTCGATACGCCTCCTTCCATTGGCGAGGAAGTTTCACTGGCTGTAAGGTCGGCTTCCTTAGTGCTGATCCCGGTTCAGCCTTCCCCTAATGACCTGCGTGCGGCGGGATCGACGGTTGGAATGGCAAATGGGCTGAAAAAACCGCTCGCCTTCGTAATTAACCGCGTCAAGCCCCGTGTCAGGCTGACCGTGCAGGCGTATGAAGCCTTGGCACCCCATGGCGTCATTTCTCCTCTTCTTTATGACCGCATCGATTATGCGGCTGCCATGAACGATGGCCTGACGGCTCCTGAACTGGACTCACGAGGGCCGGCTCCCGGCGAAGTGTCGGCGCTTTGGTCCTACGTTGCATCCAGGTTGGAGTTGACGGCATGAGCAAGCGTCCAATCACCCCTCTTGCCATGGCCGTGCCGGCAGCCAAGGGATCAGCCTACGTGCCTGAAAGCGTAGGAGATGATTCCTTGCGCTCTCTTCAGCCTACGCCGTCCAGTGCTCCAACACCGCCGCCCGGGCCTGCTGCGATGAATTTCAAACTCACCCCTGCAGCCAGTGCGGCTCTGCGCGTCCATCAATTCAAAACCGGACGGGCGAAACAAGCCATTGTTGAGGAAGCGCTGGATCAGTGGTTGGAGCGTAACGCCCACCTAATCGCCTAGCACTACCTGGGCACTTCAACAACGTAATCCGGCCCGCCATCTGCTGAACTCCATGACGGAGGTGTTGATGGCGAGAGGCGACGAGAGTGCTAGCGACTTGGACGGGTGGTTGACCCCGTTCCTTGACGTGATGGGGCGCAAGACGCGCCGGACCTGGGCGCCGTTTTACCTGCGTGGCCTGCTCGGCCCTGGCGCGCGCAAGAGCTTGCAGCCGATGGCGGCGGGGCTGGGGTTTTCGAGCCATGACCAACTGCAGCACTTCATCGCCAGCACGGCCTGGAGCGACGGGCCGTTGTGGACGGTGCTGGCCCAAGAGGCCAACCGGCTGGTGGGCGGCGCGGACGCGTGCCTCGTGATTGACGATACGGCGCTGCCAAAAAAGGGCACGCTGTCGGTGGGCGTGGCCCGGCAATACTGCGGCCAACTCGGCAAGAAGGCCAACTGCCAGGCGCTGGTGTCGCTGACCCTGGCGCAAGGCGAGGTGCCGATGCCCATAGGCCTGCGCTTGTTCCTGCCCGAGGCGTGGGCGGCGGATGAGGAACGCTGCGTTCAGGCAGGCGTGCCCGAGGCGGAGGTGGCGTCGCGAACCAAAGGCGAGATCGCGCTGGCGGAGATCGACCGCATACGGGCAGCGGGGGTGCGGTTCGGCTGCGTGCTGGCCGACGCGGGCTACGGCGCGAGCGCTGCTTTCCGCCAGGGCCTCGACGCGCGGGGCCTGCGCTGGGCAGTGGGCATCCCGTGCGTCCAGAAGGTCTACGGCACGGACGTGCGGCTCGTGCCACCCCAGGGGCGGGGCCGTGTTAGCGGCGGCAAGAATGCGCGTTTAAACGGCGCGTATTTTGCTGGGTTGAAGGCGTCTGGCGGGTTGGCGTGACGGCTGTGGCGGCGTTTCTGTGCAGGGGCCTCGGGTGTCTGGAGATGCCGGCACCTTGGGCATCGTCGCCCGTCTGCGATGAGGATGCCGCCGTGCTCGCGGCCGTCCAGGACGCTGCGCGCCGCGCAAGCGCGGTGGCCTGCGGCCATCCTGGACGGGCCGCTGCGCGCGACGGCCTGGGCGAGCGCAGGTCGGGACGACAGGATGGCCGTCTTGATCGAACAACAGGATGGGTGTTGGCGCTTCGCGTGTCGCCGGCCCGCCGGCCATGGTTTGCGGCTAGGGTGGGCAGTCAGCGCCTTGTTCACGGTTTGGCTTTGCGGCGTTGGCGCGCGCGCTGCTCGGTGCGTTCGCGGGCCTCCTTGAGGCGGTAGGACTCGCCTTCGATGGCGATGATCTCGGCGTTGTGGACGAGTCGGTCGACCAGGGAGACGACGCAGGCGGCATTGGGGAACACCTCACGCCATTCGGCAAAGGGGCGGTTGGTGGTGACCAGCGTGCTTTTGGTCTGGTAGCGACGCGAGATCAGTTCGAACATCAGGTCGGCATGGCGGTTGGAGTAGGACAGGTAGCCGACCTCGTCGATCACCAGCAGCTGCGGCCGGGCGTAGTGGCGCAGGCGGCGGCGCAGGGCAGAGTCGCTGTCGAGCGCGCACAGGTCGCCGAGCAGCTGGCCGGCGCTGGTGAACAGCACGGTATGGCCAAGGATCAGCGCCTGATGGGCGATGTTCTGCGCCAGCGTTGACTTGCCGACGCCGTTCGGACCGACCAGGACGACGTGGGCGGCCTCGGCCAGGAAGTCGAGCGCCATCAGCGCCTCGACGGCGGCGCGGTCGCAGCGCTTGGGCCAGGCCCAATCGAAGTCGCACAATGGTTTGAAGCGGCCGATGTGGGCGGAGCCCAGCCGGCGTTCCAGGCTGCGGCGGGCGCGCTCCTGCTCCTCCCAGCCGAGCAGCGGCGCCACCCAGGCCTCGGCCGCCACGTCCGGCCAATGTGCCAGGAGGCCGTGCAGGTGCAGCGCCTCGGCGCGGGCGCGCATGGGATCGGGCTCAGTCATCGGAACGCTCCTTGAGCTGGTCGTAGGGTTCGAGCGCGTGCGGCCGCACCGGGGCATCGCGGGCCTGCACATGGGCGGGCAGCACCAGGGCGACCGGGGGCGCGTCGCCGTGCTGCCCGCGGCGGCGTTCGAGGGCGAGGCGCACCGCGTTGGGGTGCGGCACGTCGCGCTCCAGCGCCTCGAGGACGGCCGCCTGCAGATCGGCGGCGCTGGCGCGGTCGAGCAGGCGCAGCAGGGCGGCGGTGATGGCACCCAGGTTGGCGCCGCGCTCGGCGGCGCGCGCGAGCAGGACCTGGCTGGCGGGCACAGCTTGCGCGAGGCGGTCGGTCGCACGGTGCTGGCGCGCGGCGCGCTTGTCGTCGACCAGCGCCTGGAGGTGGGCGGCATCCTCGATCTGCGCGCCCTTGTCGTAGCTGCGCCGATGGCGGGCGAGCAGCTCGGCGCCATCGACGATGCGCACCTCGTGCGGGTCGGCCAGCACCGTCAGCATGCGACGGACGTGGCCGTGCGGCACGGAGTAGTCGTTGAGGTCGAACCGGACATAGGGCGTCTTGCCGACCGAGGCCGCGACGCGCTCGAGCAGCGGCGCGGGGTTGTCGGGCAGCGCCATCAGGCATCCCACCTCCTCGGCGAACACCTCGCCGACGCGGCGCTCCGGCGCGTCGGGGCAGCGCCGGTCGGCTGCGGGACCGGCGCACCAGGCCGCGGCCTGGGCATTGAGGTCGTCGAGGTCGGCGAAGCTGCGGGCGGCGAAGAACGCGTCGCGGACATAGCGGATGGCGCGCTCGACGCGGCCTTTCTCGTTGCCTCGCGCCACCGCCACCGGGCGCGGCTCGTAACGGTAGTGCCCGGCAAAGCCCAGCAGGGTGGGGTGGAAGCGGATCGCGTCGCCGCGCCGCTCCAGCACCGCGCTCTTGAGGTTGTCATAGAGCAGGACACGCGGGACGCCGCCCCATGCGCCGAAGGCTCCGACATGGCCGCGCAGGAAGTTCTCCATCCGGGCATCCGGGAAGAAGCGCACGAAGATCTGCCGCGAGTGGCTGAGCACCATGACGAACGCCATCAGCGGGCGGCGCGCCCGGCCGATGGCGAGATGGCCGAAATGCCCCCAGTCCACCTGCGCCTGCTCGCCCGGTAGGCTGCGCAGGCGTAGGTAGGCCTCGGCCTTGGGCCGCGGCCGGTGGCAGGCGATCAGGTGGCGGAAATGATCGGGGCGGCCGCGCTAGCCGCGCTCGCGCACCATCGCATACAGCCGGCTGGCGGTCAGCGTGGGAAACGCCTCGAGCGTCTGGCGGATGAACGGCAGGTAGGCGTCGACCTGCGACGGGCGAGGCGACGGGCCGAGCCGGGGCAGGCCGGCCTGCGCCAGCACGCGCCGCACCACGCCATGGTGCACGTGCAGCTGGCGGGCGATGGTGCCCACCGTCCATTTCTCCGCGTGGTGGTAGCGCAGGATCTGCGCCTCGATGTCAGGAGGTGTCGCCATGGCCGGGTCCCGTCCGCTCGTGTTGCCGCAAGCCTCGACGGCGGACGCGGCGGCGCAGGAACTCCTGGCGGACCAGGCCGGGGCACCGGCGCCCGCACCAGTGGCAGTGCAAGGCCGGTCGCCGGGGCTGCTCGTCCAAGGCAGCTGCGTCGCTCGCACCCATCGGCGAGCCAGGCGGCAGCAAACCATCGCGCAGCGACAGGGGTGAACCGTGATGCGTCACGTTCTTGCCGCGCGCCCGGTAGCGGCGCGCCCGCGCGGCATGGGCATGCCGCCCCCGGCGGCTGCACTGGTAGCGCCGCCCGGCCTCCCGCAATGTGCGGCGCCGGGCGCGGGGCGCGCAGTCTCCGGCGCAGTAGATCTGGCCGCGGTCGCAGACGCTGCACACAATGGCCTGGACGCGGCAGCCCGCGCATAGGAACAGCCGCGCCGGCAGGTCGTCCTCATGCCCGGACCCGCAAACGCCACGTGGACGAACGCCACGATTGCCGGGATACTGACCCTGCATGCGTGCCCAGCACGGGTGTGGGGCACGGCGCCGAGCAGAACCGCCAAGTCGAGATCGGCGCCGTGCTTGCCCTCGATACCGGCAAGCTCTTACCCCAACCCCCGCCGCTGCGTCAGCCCGTGCCCGCGCCGCAAAGCCGCATCAAACCCCGCGGCACCTCGTCATCAATATCGTCCCAGCAAGCTCGCAGGCCGCCACCTGCCGATCATGATCCCACGCGGCAAACCGACCGATCAGATACTACGCGCCAAATTTGCGCGGATTCTGACCGCCATCGACACCATGCGTAAGCTGAGCGGAAAACGGAAGTAGAGCCAGACGGCGTGGCTGATGATCTCAGCCGGGAACCGGTAGCCGGCATAGCTCGGGCAGGCAGGCGTGGTCATCCCGCCCGCCTACCTGGCTCAGCCGCGTCTCGCAAGCCGTTCGGCCGCCAAGTTGACGGTGCCCTTTTGATTATACATTAGTGCTGATCCCGATCCCGTACTTAGTTTTTAGTTTTGTTATGCGTTAATATCTCGGAACTCTCCAGCTAAACGGCATGAGAGTCGCCGCCATCGACAGTGGATGCAATCTGATTAAGGCGATGTTCTACCCGGTCCGCAACGCAGCGCAGAGCGCCGCGGCCGCCTTGCTGGGATGGTTCAGAGCCGACCCGCTTACCGACATGAGGACACCTTCAGGGCCCACCACTGATGGACCTGCAGCCGCGGCATGTGTCTGCTCCAGGCATCTGCTCGCTCGACACCGGACAGTCCGCTCCCGGCCAGCGTCACCCATTACCACACCCGAGTGACGATGCCGTCGAAAACCACATCAGCGGAGACAAGGAGATGGTTGCTCTGTCGTGCTGTGGCGGCAAGCAGTCGGTCGAAAGGGTCGCGATGAGACCAGTCCATCATGCCGGCCTCAAGGCAAGTCTGCGGTCCGAAGGTGGCAACCACGCCGCCTTGCGACTGCAGCAGGCTCGGCAATTGGTTGGTTAAGGCCATCATCTCGGGCCATTTGCCGAGCCGAACCTTCTGGGCGATTTCGAAGAAGGTGATCGGGCTCACGAACACGGTGTCAGCTTCCTGGATGGCGGCTAGGGCACGTGGCGAAAGGCGGTCATCGCCCGCGAGGCTCCAGGCCCAGGCGTGGGTGTCGAGCAGAACTGACGTCACCGACCGCCTTCCCAGAGATCGAGTTCATTCTCGTCCAGGGGAGCCAGGAAATCTGGGGCCATATCAAGCTGGCCAGCCAGCAATCCGATTTGGAAAGTCTGCTTGGCGATCGGCACGAGGCGCACGACCGGCGTGCTGCCACGAGCAATCACAACATCCTCCCCAGCGAGCGCAGCCTCGATCAGCCGAGACAGGTGAGTTTTCGCGGCATGAATGGTGACCCGCTGCATTCGCTCCTCCTTGTACCGAACACCAAGATGGTCCAACATTCAGTTTAGTCAAGTTAGCTAACTGGAGCCGCCCGACATTCGCTTTCCAGTTTCAGGTGCTTCGAGGTGGACTGTCCGGCATCGGTCACTTCCGTAACGAAACGGAACCAGCATGCCGTCGATCTGGTAGGTGCGAATGCCAGGCTTCGACCCTGTTCGTGCTACCTCACCGCCCATGGAGACCAAACCCGCAATCCCGCTTGCCGTTCTCGTCGGCATCCAGACGCCAGAGGTCGATGAGGTCGCACACGAAGCCAGCCTCAAGGAGCTGGGGCGGTTGGCGAAGACGCTGGGCTACGAGGTGGCGGGCACGGTGTCGCAGAAGCGCGAGGGCACCGGTACCGGGTCGCTGCTGGGCAGCGGCAAGCTGGCGAAATTGGCAGCGCTGACCGGCGGCAGCGGCGTGGTCGGCTCGATGGTGCCGCCCCCAAAGTCCAAGGCTCGGCTGCGGTTCGGAGGTACGGCCGAAGCCGTCGATTCGGCCCCGGCCCGCAGGCCCGAGTTCGTCATTGTCGATCATGAGCTCTCACCCAGCCAGATCCGCAACCTGGAACGGGCCACCGGCGCCCAGGTGCTGGACCGCACGGGCGTGATCGTCGAGATCTTCCACCGCCACGCCAACACCCGCGAGGCGAAGCTCCAGGTGGAAATGGCGCGCCTGAAATATGTGGCGCCGCGGCTGCGGGAGTCCTCGGCCGGTGGCGGCCGGCAACAGGGGCCGGGCGCGGGCGAAAGCACGCTCGACCTCGACCGCCGCAAGATTCGCGACCGGCTTGCGGAGCTGAGGAACCAGCTGGAAGCGGTGCAGCGCGACAGCGACCAGCGCCGCTCCGCCCGGCGGGACCAGCTGCGGGTTGCGCTGGTCGGCTACACCAACGCGGGCAAGTCGTCGCTTATGCGCGCCCTCACCGGAAGCCAGGTGCTGGTGGAGGACAAGCTGTTCGCCACCCTGGACACCACCGTCCGTGTCCTGCAGCCGGAAACCCGGCCGCGTGTGCTGGTGTCCGACACGGTCGGCTTCATCAAGCAACTGCCACATGACCTCGTCGCCTCGTTCCGCTCCACTCTGGCGGAGGCGCTGGAAGCCTCGCTGCTGTTGTTCGTGGTCGACGCGTCGGACCCAACCTATGAAGCGCAGCTGGAGGTGAGCCGCAGCGTGCTGCGCGAGATCGGGGCGGCTGCTGTGCCGTCCCGCCTGGTGCTGAACAAGCTGGACCGCGTGGACGCCGCCGGGCGCGCCGTCTTGGCGGAGAAGCACCCGGACGCGATCCTGCTTTCTGCCCACTTGCCGGACGACGTGAGTGCGCTGCGGGACACCATCATCGCGTTCTTCGAGGCGGCGATGGTGGAGGAGGTGCTGGTGCTGCCCTATGCCAAACAAGGGTTGATCGGCGACGTCTACGAGAATGCGCGGGTCTTGTCGGAGGAGTACGACGAGACTGGCCGGGTGCTAAAGGTGCGCGGCCTGCCCGGCGCCATCACGCGGCTGCGGCAAAATTTGGCGATATGGTAGTTGCTAAACCCAGCCCGAAATGTGGCGGTCATGAGTACGATCCATCCAGCATCAGCCATCCGTTTTGTCGGGACTTTTGATCTCAAAGAGATTGGGAATGCGACTGATCCACGGCAGCACTAGCCTTTGTTAGAACTTGATTGCTTGTTCTTGATTGTGGGTTTGAGCCAGTCCCGTGCGGCGGCGAGGCAGAGCACGCCCATGAAGGAGCGGGCTGTCTTCTCGTAGCGGGTGGCCACGGCCCGCCACTCTTTCAGCCGACCCCAAAGGCGCTCGATCCGGTTGCGATGAACGTAGATGAAGTCCGGGCAGCGCACGGGCGCCTCGTTCTTCTTGGTCGGGATCACCGGACGCGCGCCCATGGCCCAGGCCTGCGCGCGCAGAGCGTCCGAGGACAGGCCGCGGTCGCCCACCACCCAGCCGGGCGCGTCCGTCAAGCCGTCCAGCAGCGCGGGCGCCATTGGCGCCTCGTGCGCCTGGCCTGGGGCGAGCGCAAAGGCGATCGCCCGGCCCTGGCTGTCTGCCACCGTCACCGCCTTGGTCCCGAAGCCGCCGCGAGAGCGACCAAGCGCTTCACGCTCGTCTCGGCTTGCTGCAGATCCCCTTTTTTAGGCGCCCCCGCCGCTTTGGCGCGCGCCCGGATGTTGGTCCCGTCCAGGAAGGCCAGGCCCAGATCCAAGCCGCCCGCGCGCGCCTGCGCCAAACCCAGCAGGCGCTCCCACGCACCCTGCTTGGCCCAGCGGATGAACAGCTGCGCCGCCAGCCACCACGGGCCGAGTTCGGCCGGGATCGCCCGCCACTTGGCGCCGTTGTTGTGCCGCCACAAGATGGCCGCGATCGTGCGGCGCAGGTCTTTCGGCGGCGTCTTGCCGCGGGGCCGCACCAACTCGATCAGCGGCTCCCATACCGCCCACTCCGCGTCCGTAAAGCCCTCAGCCTCAGCAATCTCCGCCATGCCCCAAAGATGGGGCTAAAACTCAAGTTCTAACAGAAGCTAGATGCATGAGCATTGCCTGCTGCTTACCGTGGGCTTCTAGGAGCTCATGAACTGATCCCATGTCGATGACCATGCACGCGCCACAGGGGGCTGTCAGCAGGGACTTTGGTAGCATGAGCTATTTGAGAAGGTAATAGATTTCTTTGTATTAGAGTGTGCGCCCAGAGTCCTCGGGACTCACCACCTATCAGTTGCTGGAACACTCCAAAGTTGTGGGATGGGCTGAAGGGTTTGGAGCAGGTTTGCGATGCGCCGTAGGCCGCGCGTGAACCACGACGTCATGCTGCGCAGGACGTTCTTCGGCTGTTGTTCCGGGCGTCTGCGTTCGGCAGGCGTGGCATGATGGACCGCATCCCATTGTCCTGTGGACACGGCGAAGTAGAGTGCCAGCGCCATGACCAGGATGAGCCTGGCCAGCCGGTCGGGGAAGCGGATCTGGCTGTCTTCCAGGCCGAAGCCACGCGTTTTGAAGTCGGAGAACATTGGCTCAATGCCCCAGCGCCGGGCGTAGTCGAGCGTGGTGAGGTAGCCCGGGGCCTCGGACATGGCGACGATCCAGGGCTCCTCGTGGCCAGGGTCCTGGATAAGGCCGACGTTGGTGCGCACCCGGCGCGCGGTGAGCTCCACTCCCGTCAGATAAGGCGTGTCCCGGGCCAGTTTCTCAACCGAGCCTGCGTCAGCACCGTCGAGCCACACACGCAGATTGCCCTTCAATCGCAGCCGGTAGTCCCAGCCCAGCACCTGGCAGTGGCCGATCAGCGCGGGCGTGCCGTAGAACCGGTCGCCCAGCAACCGCACACGAGCCTCTTCAGGCAACCAAGCCACTACGGTGTCGAGCAAGCCTTTCTGCACGCCAAAGCCAATGGCACCCTCGGTCTCCTCCACCCGCCAAGCCAGCGGCAAGGCGCGCTCACCCCAGCGCAGGGCCAGCATGAGGATCTGATGCCGCTCGGACGCCCGGCTCTGATCCAAGATCAGGTCCACCCGCTCGCCTGGCCCCGCTTCGGCCTGCGCCCGCGCCAACACCTCGCGTGCGAACGCCAGCATCACCGCATCGCACTCGATCAGCGGGTTCGCCAGCACGCGCACGATCCACTGGTAGCGCATGTCGATCCGGTCCGGCTGACGCGGCAGGGCGGCCGCCAGCGACATCAGGTTGGCGCTGCGCTCGCTCAGCATGGTCGCAACCAGAAGCGCCAAGTTCTCCCGCTGCGTCTTGCGCTGCCAGGGCAGCCGCTCATGCAGCACCACGCTGATGCTCCCGGCCACATGCTCGATCCCGCCCATCCAAACACCCAATCCGTCTAGGATTGGGCCTTCATCACACCACAGGTCGGACCGTCAACCACTCGGGGCCGAAACTGATAGGTGGTGAGGGTGCTTGCCTTTTAGCGCGGTTCTGAAAGGGGTTTGTGCAACGAGGATTGCCAGAAAGTGCCGTGCTGGCCCGCGTCCTTTCGTAATCGAACATTTTTGCAAGCCCCTAACAAACTTGGTTCCCGGCTTAGAATGCGGTTTTGGGCAAACAGTGAGGTGCCCCCTTGCTGTTGGCGACCAAGTTGCGGCCGTTGATGTCTGGGCAGGGCAGGGGGGTGTGGCTATAGGAGCAGGCATGCGGATCGAGGCAGATTGCATCCCGCGCGGGCGATCAGGCCGGGCCTGCTTCCCGAACGGGACGTCTCACAGCAGGGTCGATGTCTCTGACACGCGGTGCAACCAGTCCTGGGCGGATCGCACCGGCAATGTCCGCGCCGCGGCGCTGAACACGCCCGCGCCCTGCCATTCGGCGCGGTTGCCGACGACGTAGAACGCCCGCTTGGCCCGCGTCACGGCGACGTTGAGCAGGTTGGGCGTGCCGCCGGCCCAGGCCCGTGATCCCGCGCTGGCGCCCTGGCCGGCGCCCAGCATCAGGATCACGGCCTCGGCCTCCTTGCCTTGGAAGGTGTGGACGGTGCCGACCCGCCTGTTCGCCCAAGCCTCGCGCTCGGCCCGCTTGTCCAGCCCCGGCAAGGCGGCCGGGGTGCTCGCCAGCAAGCTGCGCAGCCGCTGCGCCGGCTCGCGGAACGCGCAGATGACGTAAAGGTCCGGCGTCGCTTGCAACGCGGTGCAGAGGGCGCCGAGGGCGCGCGCGATCAGTTGCCCCTCGGCCTCCACCCACTTGCCGGCAGAGGGCGCGTCCACGTCGATCCACGCCGAGGCGCCGAGCAGATCGCGCACGGGGGACGTGCCCTCCACCGTCGCGAACACCATCTGGCCCGCGTAGGCGACGGCGTTGGCAATGGCGAACATCGGCTGCTCGCAGCGGCGATGCACCAGCAGCGGCATGCCGGTGATCCGCGCGTCGCGTCCGGCGTCGCCGTCCATCACCGGGAAGCGGCCCTGGACCGGGCCAGCCCGGTCGGCCAGGGTCTGCGCCGACTGGCCCGGCGCCGCCCATCGTGCCGGGTCGGCGCCGAAACGCTCGACGATGAGCCGGGTGGTGTGGGCGGGAGTGGCGGCCACCGGCTCGATCTGCAACGGGTCGCCGATCACCACCGCGCGCCGCGACCGCCAGACCGCGCCGACGGCGGCCTGCGGCGTCGCCTGCCCGGCCTCGTCGATCAGCAGCCAGCCGATGCTGCCCGCGCCGAACCCACGGAACATGCGGCCGATCGAGGCGAAGGTGGTGGACGCCACCGGCACGAGCAGGAAGAACGCGCCCCAGTCGGCCGCACTCGGCCAGGGAGCGTCGCCGCCTCCCAGCGCCTTGGCGACGGCGTTCAGCGAAGGCTTCAGCGAGCGCGCCCCGGCGACGATGAAGGCGCGGTGCAGCCGGATCGCGGCGACGAACACCTCGTCCCGGGCGGCACGAAAGGCGCCGCCGTTCCACGGGCTGGCCTGATACAAGGCATCGGCCGGCTGCGACCAGAACCCGGGTCCAGGCGCCGCGCCGCCCAGCGCCGCCGTTGCCTGCTGAAGCTTTGAGGCCAGGTGCGACACTTCGTCGCGCAGGCCATCGCGTGCGGCCAACGCCGCCTGGCGTTCGGTGGCGCAACGCGCCGCGTCGGCTGTGGCCGCGGCAAGCCGGGCCTGCGCCGCTTCGGCCGCGGCCTGGGCGTCGCTCACGGCCGAGAGCTGCTGGCGCATCTCGCCCTCGTGCGTGCGCCAGGCCCTGGTGCGGAACAGGCGCCCGATCCACGACGGCGTCACCGACGAGAGGGCGGCGAGCTTGCCGGCCTCGATCACTTGTCGCCCGTGTTGCCTGTCCTGCTCACCCGATGCCGCGGCCACGGCCTGCGCCGCGGCGGCCGCGTCCCGCTCGGCGATCACCAGGCGTTGCTCGGTCGTCGGGCGCTGCGCCTCCGCCTCACGCAGCCGCTGTGCCACGGCATCGAGGGCCTCCGCCTCCGCGCGCAGCCGGCGGCACCGGTCGAGCGCCTGACGGAAGGCGTCCCGCGCCGCCCGCCAGTCCGCCATCGCCTCCGGCCACCGGGGCGGCGGATCGGCCTGCGCCAGCTTGCCCGGCGGCTTGTCGCGGTTGCGGGACGCGTCCGGCCAGGCGACCTGGTTGAGCCAGTCGTTGAGGCCCCACTCCTCGTCCCACCACACGTCGTTGACGAAGCGGCGGCGGTGGGACGCGCGCCCGAGCCGGGCGGCCATCAATCCCCAGGCCCGCTCGCCCTCGGTCGCCCCCGGTTCCAGGCGCAAGGCGGCGGTGGCGGTGTGGGCGAAGTGATCGAGGCCGCGCTCCGACCACAGGGAGGCATCCAGCGCCTTGTCGCGCACCGGCAGTTCGAGGCTGACGTTCTCGACCGCGGCGTTGTTCGTGCTCGCGACCACGATGGCGAAGTCCATCAGGTCCAGGCCCTCGACCCCGGCCCTGGGATCGTCCAGCCCGGCCAGCGCCTCGGCGCGGCGCACCAGGACGTGGGCGACCAGGTCGCGCAGCAGGGTGGTCTTGCCGGTTCCCGGCGGGCCGTTCACGGCGGCGAGGCCGGACTGCTCGAGGTCGCGCACGGCGGCGTTGACCGCGACCTGTTGCAGCAAGGTCAGGGGGTGCAGCCCCGGGCCAGGCCAGCGAGCCAAGGGGAACAGCTCGGGCCGCAGCAGCGAGGACAGCCGTGCCCGGTCGGCCAAAGGGTTCCACGGCTGTTCGGGCGGATGGAGGCCGAGGTAGCTCGCCGCGGCCCGCGGCAGGGTCTCGGCTTCGCGCAGCACGCGCCCGAGGTCCGTCAGGTGGAAGCTCGACAGGATGTCGGCGGCGGGCGGCGACTTGCTCACCACCGCGACCGCGCAGGGCGTAACGACCCAAAGCTCGGGCGGGAGGGCGAAGGCGTCCCGGAGATCGGCCGACACGCGGCGCAGATCGCGCCAGGTGAGCGAGCGCGGCCGGCTCCCGGCGCCGGTCGGGGTGAGCGCGCCCGCGACGCGCCGCTTGGCATCCGGCTCGTGCTCGTTCCAGGTCGCCAGGCATTCGGGATCGCCGCCGCCCAGCAGGTGGCCGACGCCCCAGGCGAAGCTGGCCAGGGCCAGGCTGTCCGGCACCAGCGTGCCCCACTCGTCCAGCACCACGGAGGCGGCGACGACGTGGCCGTCGAGGGTGCGATGGGTCTCCTCGTCCGGCTCCTGCCCGAACACGGCATCCAGCCGCTCGAAGGCCTGCCGGGCCGGAAGGGCGGCCAGCACCACGCAATACCAGGACCGCGGCTGCTCCGCCGACCCGGCCGGGGGCGACGCGCCTGGCTCGTCCCCGGCCTCGCTCGCGTCCGCGCCCTCGGCGCGCAAGGGCCAGGGCGTCAGGTCGTGGTCGGTGGGTGGCCGGGTCAGCGCCGGGTCGTCATCAGCGACCGTCCAGGTGTTGCGCTGCCGCCCGTGCTTGTCGGCGGCGAAGCCGCTCCAGTCGGCCTTGACCATGAGCGGCGCCAGCACCTCGATCGCCAGCCAGGATCGGATGACCCGGCGCACCGTCTCGGGAGTTGCGGCCATGTCCGCATTCTTCCGTGCGATCGGGCCTGACCGCAAGGGAGGTGCGGCCGGGCGTGGGCGGCCAGATCACGCACGAGCAGGACGACCTCGTGGCATGCACCCGTCAGCGGCTGTCCGCACCCGCACCAGGGCGGCAGGGCCACGATGCTGCTGCAAGCTTCGGCTGCCTGCCTCGCCCTGCGAGGCCGAACCCAGTCAGCGCCAGACCTGCGGGGCCACGTGCGCTGGGGGCGTGCCGGCCAGGCCGAGCTGCCCGGCGCGGTCCAGTCGGTGCTTGACCGAGGACGGTTGCCATCGCGTCCCGCCGCGGGGAGTGCGCTCGCGCATGGCCTCGAGCTGGGTGGCGACCTGCTGTAACGTGCGATCGGGAGCCGCCGCGTTGATGCCCCTGACCAGGCGCACCAGCCGGTCGTCGCCCCTTTGCCGGCGGGCTCGGCCCAGCAGCGCCGCCTCGACAGTGCCCTCGCTTACCAGCCGCTTCACTGTTCGCCGCAGCCGCTCCGCCGTCCAGCTCTCATCCTGCCCGTGGTTAGAACCCGGACCACGTCGCCCCAGAACTGGTCCGGGTGCATCCGCCCTACGGTGGGCAGCCGGCAGCGAGAACATGCCTTGCGGGATGCATGCGATCGTTGTCAGCGACGGCCCTCGATCTCACACGCCCGATGCCAATACTCATCCGCCCGACCTTCCGGGCAGCCCTCTTGCTGCCAGAGCAAGTACGCGCGCTCGCGGATGCGCTGCTCGGCTCTCTCCTGCGTTTGGCATTTGGTGATCAGAACGTCGGCATATGGCGTGAGCGGCCCGCCGCGGCTGACGTGCGGCCTCGTATGCAGGCTCTCGATCTCCACCTCGGGTACGATCCGCAGGAGGCTGGCAAGCTTCAACGCCTCTTGTTCAGGGTCCACAGCTTTCGGGCTGCCATCCTGGTCCTCCACGACGATCGGGAAGACGTGCAGGACCGTTTCCCTGGCGTTCAATACGTCAACCAAGCACTCTTTCATATGATGGGCTCCACGACGGGTCTTCTCAGGAGGGGGAGGACCAGGCGCTAGAGCGCAGGCCACATCGCCATGACCTACACGGCGTTGCCTAATGGCGGGTTAAGATCCTGGCAGCTTCGCCCGCCGGATTGAGGTGGCGGGAACCGGCGTCCTCGTACCTGCAATGTTGCCGGAGCCAGTTGGCAGGGCAGGTCAATCGTTTGAGGACGGCCAGGACAGGACGGCTGCGCTGGGAGCAGTTTGGCGCGGATCAGCCGCCTGCTGGACTGAAACGTTTCTCCAATCGTCCCGAGGTCTCTCTACGACGATCCGAAAGGTGCGGCAGACGCGGTCGCTTGCGGGCTGGCGGTCACGATCATGCAGCTTCGGCAGATGATCAGCCCGGCCGTCGATCTCTCGTCGTCAAAGCCGCAATTGAAGCCGGACCGCTCGGCCGATCGCGTTCATATGCCGCGCTTCCAGAGCGCCGAGCCGTCGCATCAGCCGCCGCTTGCTGGCGGTGGTGATCTGGTCGGCCATGGCCTTGCGCCGTTCTCCATTGAGCGTGACGTGCGCTTCCGCTGGATAGAGCCGCTCAACCTGGTTTGAGACCGGCGCCACTTGGACACGGTTGAGCAGTGCGTTGGCGGTGTCGTTGCTGAGGACAACGGCGGGCCGGATCTTCTGGATCTCGCCGCCGATGGCGGCGTCGAACGAAACGAGCCAGACCTCGCCACGCTGTGGCGTCAGGTTTTCACTGATGCTGTAACGGTCGGACGTCGACGGCCAGGCCTTCGCTCCAGGCGTCAGCTGCTGTCTCACGTGCTTGGTCGGCCGCCATGGCGGCGTAGCCGGCTGCGAGATCCTGTCCGACGACGTTGGGGCGGGCGAGATCGTTGAGGAAGCGGCTGATGCGTCGACGGCCGATGACGCGGTGCAGTCCGTCGTAGACCTCAGCATCGACCGTGATCGTCAGCTTTTTCTGCACGGCAAGACTCCTTGACGCATTGCCATACGTGTTGAGAAGGACTGCCTGCAAGGCCCGTTGCGCCACACGCGCCCACCGTTGAGGCGCCTGCGAGTGGCTGCCCTCTCTACAGCACGCCGTTGAGCGGGTGGCTGTCGAAGGGGTCGCCGGCTTCGAGGTAGTCGTCGAGCACGCTGTAGCTCTTGTGCCGGCCGAGGCGCTTGAGCCGGGTCGGGTGCACGCCGCGGTCCATGCCGGTGGTGAGCGCGCCACGCTTGAGGCTGTGGCCGCCGAGGGCGGCGCGGTCGTAGCCGGCCGCCGCCGCCCGCGCCTGCACGATGCGGGCCACGGTGCCGGCGTCGATCGCCGCGTGCCCGAGCACGAGGATGAGGAGGGGGGTCGGCCGCGGCCCTCGGGTCGGCGGCCGCCACAGCCGGCGGAACATCGGGCCTTCGATGATGCCCGCGGCCGCTTGCCAGCGGCGCAGGGCGCGCACCGGGCACAGCGCGGTGGCGCCGTACGGCAGGGCGACGGTGACGGCGCGGCCGGCGCGTTCACCCTTGGAATGCGGCAGGGTGAGGCGCAGCCCGCGCTCGCGCGCCTCGAGGTGCTCGACGCGGATCGCCGCCAACTCCGAACGCCGCAACGCGCCGGCGAAGCCGACCAGCAGCAGGGCGCGGTCGCGCAGGCCGGCCAGGTCATCGGGGATGGGGGCGATGATCTCGCGCAGGATGTCGGCGGTGACGGCGAGCTTGCGGGCTGGTTGCCGGCCGAGCCGGGCCGCGTCCCGCTGGATGCCGGCCAGGGTCTCGGCGACCTGCGCCTCGGCGGTGGGCACGGGGAGGCCCGCGATGAAGTGCAGGTAGCGGATGGCGGCCCGGCGCAGGCCGATGGTGTTGGCCGAGAGGCCGCGGCCGTGGCTGTCGGCGAGGAAGGCGCCGACGTCGGCGGCGCGGCCGGGCAGGGGGCAAAGGCCGTGGGCTTCGCACCAGTCGCACCAGGCGCGCACGCCGGCGCGGTAGGCCCGCCGGGTATTGGCGGCCTTGGCCCGGCGGGCGTAGGCGTCGGCAGCCTGGCGGGCGGTCTCGACGGTGCCGTCGGGGGCCGGGACCACGGCGTCCGCGGCGGTGTCGAACCAGTCGCGCACGGCGCTCGGGCTCGGCGCCGTGAACCCGAGAGGCTTGCTGGCTGGAAGCGGGACCTCGGCGGCGCTGCCGGTGCGAAGCGGGTTCGCGCTGTCGGCGCTGTCGTCCATGGCCTCTCCGGGCGGCCCACGGCCGCGTTGCCGGCAGGATTCTAGCGGGCCCATCTACGCCCGACAAGCACACTTATCGGGCATAGAGAAAACCGCGGAAACGTTTACCAGAGTTAATAAAGGCTCGCCTTAATCAAGGAAGGCGGCCAAGCTCAGACGGTTGGCGGTGGCGCGTGTCATGGCGCAGCAGGCGGGAAAGGGCAGGGACGGGATGAGCGGAACCGACGGCCAGCGCGGCGTCACGGCGGACGCGGCCGGCCCCACCCCGGCGGGCGCGGACCAGGCGCGCACCGCCGCCGCCAGGCCAGCGCGTCGGCACGCCCCTGAGACCCGGCGCGCCTACGCCGCCGACTGGGCCGCCTTCGCCGCCTGGGGCCGGCGCTCGGGCCATCCCGCGCTGCCCGCCGCGCCCGCCACCGTGTGCGCCTACCTCGACAGCCTGGCCGGCCGGCTCGGCCCCGGCGCGCTGGCCCGCCGCGTCGCCGCCATCGCCGCCCAGCACCGCGCCGCCGGACATTCGCCGCCCAGCGCGGACCCGAACGTGCGCGCCCGGCTCCGCACCGTCCGCAGCCTGGCCCGGGCCGAGGCGGATGCCGCGCCGGCGCCGCGGCCGCGTGTCCGCCGGCACCCGCGGCCCGGCCCGGCGACCCTCGCGCGCCTGGCCGCCCTCTGCCTGGGCGACACCGCCGGGCAGCGCGACCGCTGCCTGCTGCTGCTGCTGGCCGCCGGCCTGCCCGGCCCCACCGTGCTCGCCCTCGACGCCGAGCACGTGCGCGAAACCCGGCACGGCCTCGAGCTGCTGCTCGGAGGAGAGGAACCGGACGCGGCGGCCGAACGGCGCGCCCTGGTTCGCGGGCCGGTGCCGGGACAGTGCCCGGTGCGGGCGTTGCAGGACTGGCTGACGGCGTCGGACGGCCGTTTCGGCCCGGTGTTCCGCAAGGTGGACCGCTGGGGCAACGTCGAGCACCAGCGGCTCAGCGCCGACGGCCTGCGCCGCATCGTGCGCCGCCGGGCCACGGCGTGGCGCAAACGCCGCCGCGCGGACCAGGCCGTGTGAGGACCGTGGGGGCCCGCCAGGCCGTGGAGGCGACCCGAAGCGGTGAGGCGGCCGGCGATGGCGCCGGCCAGGGCGCGGCACCGTTGGCGCTGGCGCACACCGACTGGCTGTATCATCGGCTCACGGTTACTGGGCCCGCGGACGGGGTGGCCGCGTTCCGCGAGGGTGCCGCCGGTGCCGGCGTCATCCCGTGGCGGCTCGACCTCGACCGCATGGAAGAGGACTGGGTTCACCGCCTGCTGGCGCCGCCGCGCCGGTTGGGCCTCGCGGGCGCCCGGGTGCTGGCCCGCCAGCTGCGCGACGCCGTGGCCCTGCGGCACGACGCGGCGACCGGCCTGGTCGGCCACGGCCGCGCCTGCCGGCTCGACCTGCATGCGCTCGTGCCGGTTCCGGACGCGATGCTGCGGCTCGGCCCCGACCACCCGGACGCCCTCGCCTGGCTGTGGGCGCGCTGGGGCACCACGGCCGCGCTGCGCCACGTCGCCGCGGCGCCGCCGCCCCGCCTGCGGCAGCCGCTGCCGGCCGGCACGGCGGCGTGGCGCTTGCGCTTCTGGTCGGCCGACTGGACCCCGTGGCGGGCGTTGGCGCAGGTGGCCACGGCCTGGCCTGATCTGCGCTTCGACATCCAGCCGGACTATGACGGCCCATGACGGACACCGCCCCTGCGACGCGGACGCCCGCGGCGGAGGCCTGGGACGACGCGCCGCGGGCGCCATCGGAGCCGGGGCCGCCGGTGCTGGCGGTGGACGGCTTCGAGGGGCCGCTCGACTGGCTGGTGGAGCAGTCGCGGGCCGGCCGCATCGACCTCGCCCGGCTGTCGATCCTGGCGCTCGTCGAGGCGTTCGGGGCGGCGCTGGAGGCGGCGCTGGCGCGGCGGACCGGTGAGGACCCGTTCGACCTCGCCCGCTGGGCTGGCTGGACCACGATGGCGGCCCAGCTCACGCTGCTGCGCTCGCGGCTGCTGCGGCCTACCGAGACGGATGAGGCGCGACGAGGAGAAGACGATGCCGAGGCCTGGCGAGGCCGTGTGCTCGACCGGGCGGAGACGCTGCGCGCCGCGGACTGGCTGGAGCGGCGGCCCCGGCTCGGCCAAGAAGTGTTCGCGCGCGGCCAGGCGGAGCCCGGCGGGGCAGGGCAGGGGGGCGGGACGAGTGCCAACGTGGGTGAGAGCGCCGCCCCGGCCGAGGACGCCGACGTCACCGCCTTGTTCCGCGCCTGCCTCATCGCGCTGCGGCTGCCGCAACCGGTCGAGGCCTACCGGCCACGGCCCAGGGTCTGGGGCATGGGCGACGCCGTCGCCCACATCACCGAGCAACTCGGGGTGGTCCCGGACGGCAGCACGCTGGCGGTGTTCCTGCCCCCGGTCACGACGGGGGTGGCCGAGGCGAAGGACCCGGCCGAGCGGGACAAGCGAGCGCGCCTAGGCCTGGCCGCGACCTTCGTGGCCAGCCTCGAACTCGCCCGCCAAGGCGCGCTCGGCCTGGAGCAGGACACGGCCTGGGCCGACGTCCACCTGCGCCGGCCGGAGCAGGTATCGGCGGCGCTATCACCAGCTGCTGCGCGCAGCAGCTAACGAGCCGGGCCATCTCGATGACCGCTCCAGAGCGTCTGGCCCATCAGTGACACCGGCATCGCTGATGGTGCCGGCTCAAGCAGGAGCTGACACACTTGAACTAAGCTTAGCCCGCTTGTAGAAGGCCATATGCTGACCATCAACATCCATGCGGCCAAAACACAGCTGTCTCGCCTCGTCGATCAAGCTGCGGCAGGCGAGGAGATCATCATCGCCCGGTCGGGCAAGCCGGTTGCCAGGCTGGTGCCGTTGGCCAACGTCCCGATCGCGCCGCGGCGCGTGCTTGGCCGTCTCGCGGGCGAGCTGACCATTCCTGCTGCATTTGACAGCCCGTTGCCGAACGACGTCCTGGCCGGCTTCGAGGAACGTTGATGCGCCTGCTGCTCGACACGCACGTCCTGCTCTGGGCCGTGGCCGAGCCGACGCGACTGGATGCCAGCACGCGAGACCTGATTGAAGATGCGCGCAACGAGGTGCTGTTCAGTGCCGCCAGCATCTGGGAGGTCGCGATCAAGTCGGCGCTGGGCCGGGCCGATTTTCCGGTCCGGCCGAGCCAGGTTGCCCAGGCCGCTCGCGACACCGGCTTTTCGGAGTTGCCGGTCAGCGCCGATGCGGCTGCCCGGGTTGCGGATCTGCCGCCGCACCATCGTGATCCGTTCGACCGCTTGCTCGTCGTGCAAGCCATGGCCGAACCTATGCGGCTCTATACTGCCGATCCGCTGCTGCCGCCCTACTCCGATTTGGTGACGCTCATCGGCTGAACGAGTCGGGCATCAATGCCGGTGATAGGCCGACCGCTTTCAGAACAGATGAACCAACCTTCGCATCAGCGTCGCCCGGACGGGACCAGCCCGGCATCCGAGCAGACTTGCTGGTCGTCGCCGCCGAACCAAGCGTCGAACAACAGACCGAGCTTGTCGAACGCCGATGCGTCCAGCCGGCCCCTGATGCCGCGGAACGGCCCGTCGACGACCACGGGCACCGACACGGACGAGCCCGACAGCCGCGCCAATGGGTGCAGCCTCAGCGCAACCGTCTCGGCGCCGAGGTCCACCTCCCCGGCGCCATCGAGCTGGAGGAAGGTCGTGTCGAGCGCGATGGTCGGGAAGCGGCCCTTGCCGTGGCTGAAGCGACCAATAAGGCCCAGGCAGTGGATCGCCGTCTCGCCTTGGGCCGGCACGGCGATGTTCAGCTCCTTCAGCGCCGGGCCGGCGAGACCGATCATGGCCGAGTTCGTGAGGCTGCCGCCGATCATGGTCGCGGCGAACGGTCCGTCTAGCGTCGCGGCCAAGTCATGGGGGCTGCGCCCATGAGCTGTCAGCGTCGTCTCCACGCGAAAGGCCCCGGTCGTGCGCCCCGGCAGTCCGGCGGCGTCCGCGAGCAGCGCCAGCGGGACGGCGGCGCCACGCAGCGACAGCGTCACCGGCACGTTGCGCTTGGCGGCGTCGGCGCTCATCGTCGCCCGCAGCGGACCGCCGGGGAAGGCGAGCTGCGCCTGCGACACGTGCAGCCGGCCTTCCGACAAGGATATCGCGAGTCGCACGTCGCGCCAGGGCCGGTGCAGGAAGGTGACGGCTGCCGCGGCGAGCGACACATCCAGCGTTTTGCCCCGCAGCACCTCCCAGGGCAGCGACGTGTCCGGGATCATAGGGCCGCCGCCGCCCCCCTGCCGCGCCCCGCCACCCATGCCGTGCGTCAGGGCGTCGAGATCTAGCCGGGATGCCCGCAGGTCCGCCCGCACGTCGAGCATGCCTCGCAACTGCACCGTCGCGTTGCCCGACAGCTCACCCTCCCGGGCGGACAGGGTGGCACCATTCACGTCTGCGGTGGCGAGGTCGGCCGGCAGCTTCAACTGACCGTCGAACGACAAGGCCGTGAGCGACGGCAAGCCAGGCGGCAGCGACGGCATCACCGGGCGCAGCGCGGCGAGCGACGGCAGCCGCAGCCCGACGCGAGCGTCCAGCCCGTCGAACCGGCCTGCGTCCAGCCCGAGCGTGCCCTTCACCATGCCGGACACGCCGGCCAGCCCCTCCTTCGTGCCCGGCCCACGCCCAGCCGCCGGCGCGCGCGCCATCATCTCGACACCGGTGCTGATCCGTCCGTCCAGTTGTTTCGGCACGGTGGCGCTGCCGTTGAACGCGAACGCCTGCCCGGCATAGCTGCCGGCACCCTCCACTGACGCGTTGCCGCCCGCCTGTGGCAGCGCGACCTCGACCGGGCCGAGTATCAGGCCGGTGACTTGACCCTGCAAGTCGGCGCTCGCGAACCGCAGCCGGGTCTGCCCGACCACCGGCAGGCCACCGTTCAGCTCCGCGCTGACCAAGTGGGTGGTGAAGTCGAGTTCGTGCAACGGCGGCAGGCGCATGGGCGGCAGCAGGGCGCTGAGCTTTTCGAGCGCGGGGGCGGTGCCCTCCAGCTTCAGGTCGTAACGGCCGTCCAAGCTCATCGTCCCGGCTGCCGTCGCCTCGGTGCCGAAGGCGGCGAAGCGGAGCCGCGCGTCCCAAGGCTCGCGCACGCTCCCGGTGGGCCGGGCCGTCGCCCACAATCGGAACGGCTGGTAGTCGCTGTAGACGAGCACGCTGGCCAGATCGAGCGGCCCCCGCGCCGGCGCGTCGAGGTCGAGCGAGCGGATGCCGACGACGTGGGTCCGCAGCGGCAGGCGGATCGTCACCATGCCGTTCTGCACGTGCGCCGCTCGCACCCGCAGGCTCCAGTCCGGGTCCGCCTGTCCGGCCGCAGCCTTCGAGCCGCCCGCGTCCCTGTCGAACACCCAGTTCGGTTTGCTGCCCACCGTCTCGAACAGGATATTCGGACCGGTCAGTGCCAGGTTCGTGATCTCGATGCGTCGGCGCAGCAAGGACGGCAGCGAGAGCCGCGCCTCGATCCGCTCGGCATGGGCCATGTCGGCTCGGCTGCCACCGGGCACGTTGGCGAGCATCACGTCCGATACGACGATGACGGGCCAGAGCGAGCGGCTGATCGATAGGTCGCCGCCGATCGACAGGGTCCGCCCGGTTGCCTGCTCCACCGCTGCCATGAGCTGCGGCTTGAAGTCGTTCGGGTTCACGACGGCGAGCCCGACGGCAGCGGCCAGCAACGGCAGGGCCAGAACAAACCCCAACCCCAACGCCCACCGCTTGCGTTTGCTCACCGCACCGCCCCCTTCCGCCGCCGATCCCGCTTGGCAGGTTGATGTGGCGAGCACAAGCGGCAGCGAGACGCATATCAAGCGACGTCGCCGTCTACCTGTCGGCCCTGGCCGACCGGACGCTCGCGCCCGCCACCGTGGGCCGCGTCCTCGCCGCCATCGGCCACCACCACCGCCTCGCCGGCCTCGTCCCGCCGCACCGGGCCGAGGGCGGCCCCGTGGTCGCCGACGTGCTCGCCGGGGCACCGTCAACTTGGCTGCCGAACGGCTTGCGAGACGCGGCTGAGCCAGGTAGGCGGGCGGGATGACCACGCCTGCCTGCCCGAGCTATGCCGGCTACCGGTTCCCGGCTGAGATCATCAGCCACGCCGTTTGGCTCTACTTCCGTTTTCCGCTCAGCTTACGCATGGTGGACGAGCTGCTGGCCGCGCGCGGCATCCTTGTCAGCCACGAGACCGTGCGTCAGTGGGCGCTGAAGTTCGGGCAGGGCTTCACCAACCAGATCCGGCGCCGGCTGCCTGCCGCCGCAGACAAGTGGCACCTGGATGAGGTCGTGCTGACGATCTCTGGGGTAAAGCACTGGCTGTGGCGCGCGGTCGACCAGGACGGGATGGTTCTGGACATCCTGGTGCAGAGCCGGCGCGACATGCGGGCCGCCAAGCGCCTGCTCTGCAAGCTGCTGAAGCGGCAATGCCGGGCACCTCGTGTTCTGATCACCGACAAGCTGGCGAGCGACGGCGCGGCCAAACGCGCGGTGATGCCCGCCGTCGAGCACCGGAAGCACAAAGGCCTCAATAACCGGGCGGAAAACTCGCACCAGCCTACGCGACGGCGGGAACGGCAGATGAAGCGCTTCAAGTCGGCCGGCCAGGCACAACGTTTCCTCACCGCCCACGACGGGATCAACAACCTCTTCCACCTCCGCCGCCATCAACTGCCTGCTCCCCAGTATCGAGCCGCCCGGATGCAAGCCTTTCAGGTTTGGGCCGAGGTCACTGGCGTCGCCGCTTCGGCATAACCACGACCACGCTGTCCTGATCGCGCGCTATCGCGACCCCAGTCCGACAAGTTGACGGTTCCGGGAGGAGGAACGCGATGAGCAATGATCCGCTCGGCGTCTTCGACCGCTTGACTGGCAAAAGCGGCGATTCTCCAGGACAAGGCTTCGGCGTTTTGCCGGAGCAGCACGGCACGTCTCCGGCGGCTCGCGAACGATCATCGCGATGAGGCCTGGCTGCCTGGGCTGACGAGCCGCCGACGCGGGCACGATTGCCGCCATCAAGAACACGGGCGCGACCGTGATCCGCATGAGGCGGCGACACATCAGCACGGGCATCACGATCTTACGGGCAACAGGTCCGACCCGCGCAATTTCCCGGCCCACCTTCGCCACACCTGCGTCGCCAGCGCAGCGATCAGCAAAGCGAGCGCAATGGTGGCGGGCGGCCAGAACAGGCCCATGCCGCCGCCGTCCCGACCGTTCCGCCGCTCCCCATCCCTTGCATCATCGCCTAACGTCGGCCGGGCGAAGAGGGTCGGTGGAGCGCCGTAGCGTTCAAAGACGCAGGATCCCGTGGCGGCTTGGTGCGACCACGATGCGCGGGACGGCCTAGCAAGGCAGTTTCAGCCAGATCATCAATGATGGGACACTCCGGTCGATCATCGCCCCGGCAATGCTTGGCAAGGTGCTCGAGAGCGCCCGCCATGGCCTCCAACTCGAGCTTCTTGCGATTCAGATCGGCCACCGTGGCCAACGCGATCCGCTTCACGTCCTGGCTGGATCGCGAACGGTCATGCCAAAGGGCGAGCAGTTCGCGGATGGCCGCGAGTGGGAACCCCAGGCCGCGCGCCCGATGAATGAAGCGCAGCATCTGCGCGGTGTCATCGCCGTAGGTCCGGTAGCCCGAGCCGCTGCGCTCAGCTTTCGGGATGAGGCTGATACGCTCGTAATAACGAATCATCTTCGCCGAGACGCCGGACGCCGTGGACGCCTCGCCGATGTTCATCGCCCGCCCTCCTGTGGCCGCCAGCGCCGCAGCAGCAAGGCGTTCGATACCACGCTGACGCTGCTCAGCGCCATGGCCGCCCCGGCCACGACCGGGCTGAGCAGGCCGAGGGCGGCGAGCGGGACGCCGACCACGTTGTAGGCGAAAGCCCAGAACAAGCCTTGCCTGATCTTGGCGTAGGTGCGCCGCGACACGTCGAGCGCGCCCGCGACCAGCAACGGGTCGCCGCGCATCAGCGTGATGCCGGCGGCGCTCATCGCCACGTCGGCGCCCGTCGCCATGGCGACGCCCACGTCGGCGGCCGCGAGCGCCGGCGCGTCGTTGATGCCGTCGCCGACCATGGCGACGACGCCCTCGCCGCGCAGGCGGGCGACGGCCTCGGCCTTGCCGTCGGGCAGCGCCTCGGCCACCACCTCGTCGATGCCGAGTGATCGCGCCACCGCGTTCGCGGCGCCTTGGCCGTCACCGGTCAGCATGACTGTCCGCAGACCCCGTTTCTGGAGCCGGCCGACCGCGTCCCGCGCCGACGGCTTCACCGCATCGCCGAACGCAACCAGCCCGAGAGTGCGCCGCCCGGGGGCCACCTCGCCCAGCCACGACACCGTGCGCCCGGACGCCGCCAACGCCTCCGCCTGCTGGGCGAGAGCGCCCATTGCCAAGCCGTTCTCCGCCAGCAGCCGCTGGCTGCCCATGATCAGTTCCCGTCCGTCGCTGGTCGCCGAGACGCCCCGCCCGGCTAGCGCCCGGAACGCCGTCGCCGGCGGCGCGCTCACGCCTTCCGCCTCGGCCCGGCGGCGGACCGCGGCGGCCAGCGGGTGCTCGCTGCCGGCCTGCATCGAGGCGGCCAGGCGCAGCACCTCCCCGACGTCCACGCCTGGTGCCGCCACGATGTTCCTCACCTCGGGGCGGCCTTCGGTCAGGGTGCCCGTCTTGTCGAAGGCGATGGTCGTCACCGCGTGCGCCCGTTCCAGCGCCTCGGCGTCCTTGATCAGTATGCCGTGCCGGGCCGCGGCGCCGGTGCCGACCATGATGGCGGTCGGCGTCGCCAAGCCGAGCGCGCAGGGACAGGCGATGACCATGACCGCGACCGCGTTCAACAGGGCTTGCACCGGATCGCCGCTCACCGCCCACCAGACGACGAAGGTCAGCAGCGCGATGCCGAGCACGACCGGCACGAACACCGCGCTTACCTTGTCCACCAGGCGCTGGATCGGCGCTTTGGACGCCTGCGCGCCCTCGACCAGGCGCACGATGCGGGCCAACGTCGTCTCGGCGCCGATCGCGGTCGTCTCGATGGCCAGCAGCCCGTCGGCGTTGATCGAGCCGCCCGTCACCTTGCTGCCCGCCGCCTTCTCCACCGGCAGGCTCTCGCCGGTCAACATGCTCTCATCGACGCTGCCGGCGCCCTCGGCCACTTGGCCGTCGACCGGCACTCGTTCGCCGGGCCGCACGATGACGGTGTCGCCGACCGCGACCTCGGACAACGGCACCTCGCGCTCGGCCCCGTCCCGGCGCACGCGGGCGGTGTCGGGGCGGAGCCGCATCAGCGCGTGGATAGCGGCCGCGGTCTGGCCCTTCGCGCGGGCTTCCAGCCACTTGCCCAGCAGGATGAACGTGACGATCAGCGCCGAACTTTCGAAGTAGAGCGCCGGCTCGCGCCCGGCCGGCGCGGCCAGGAGCTCATAGACGCTCAAGCCCCAGGCCGCCGACGTGCCCAGCGCCACCAGCAGGTCCATATTGCCCGCCCCGGCCCGCACGGCTCTCCAACCGGCGGCGTAGAAGCGCCAGCCCAGCCAGAACTGCACCGGGGTCGCCAGCGCGAACTGCGCCCACCCCGGCAGCATCCAAGGCAAACCGGTGAAATGCGCGAGCATGCCGAGCAACAGCGGGGCCGAGAGCGCGGCGGCGATGATGACGTGCGTGAGCTCGCGGCGGCGGCGCGACGCTTGGCCGCCCGCCTCGTCGTTGCCGGCCTGCGACACTGGGCTGGCCTCGTATCCGGCCTCGCGCACGGCGGCGGCGAGCCGCTCCACGCCCGTCCCGGCCGCGGCCGTCACCCGGGCGCGCTCCGTCGCCAGGTTCACCTCCGCGGCCACGACGCCTGGCGCCTTCTTGAGCGCCCGCTCGACGCGGCCGACGCAGGACGCGCAGGTCATGCCGGTCACGGTCAGGTCGATCGTCCGCGTCGCGGCCGTGTAGCCGGCGTCGCTCACGGCGCCGATCAAGGCGGCGGCGGTATCAGGCTGGCCGTCGTAAGCGATCCGCGCCCGTTCGGTGGCCAGGTTGACGGACACCTCGGACACGCCCGGCACCCTCTTGATCGCGCGCTCGACGCGGCCGACGCAGGACGCGCAGGTCATCCCCTCGATGCCGAAATCCAACTCGGGCGCGCTGCCTCGGCGAGTCGTCCCGCCCGTGCCTGCAACGGGCGCCTCCGCGACGATCGTGCCCATCTTCGTCCCCTTCACCGCCCTGCGTTCCACCGTGAGATAGGAGTTGCCAACGTGGGAAGGTCAAGTGCCCGCCGGCCACGCGCCCGCGGTCAGGATCACGTTCGCCGGAACAGTCGCACGCAGTCGTGGCCCATGCTTGACCTTCCAAGCTGGGAAGCAATCAGGTGCAGGCTTCGAGCAAGATCAGGAGCGAACAATGCTGAGCATGAAGGTCTCAGGCATGACCTGCGGGCACTGCGTTTCCGCCGTCACCAAGGCCGTGAAGGCAGTGCCGGGGGCCGATGATGTCAGCGTGGATCTCAAGAACGGCCAAGTCACCGTGACGGGCAACCCTGACCCTGGCGCAGTCCGCCGCGCGATCTTCGAGGAAGGCTACGAGGTCCAAGCCGCGCAGTAGGCTGAGGCGCCATGCCCGGTTCAGGAAAACGACCGGGTTTTCGCCAACGATCGGAGATCAGCGCCATGCAGCGCCGATCTCAGCAGATGAAGTCCTGCGCCGAGGAACGCCTGCGGTGCTGTCGGACCTGCCTGAGCATGTTGATAATCACTGCCTCGAGGCGGGCGACAAGCACATGGAGCCGGAGCGCGTCCGCCTTGGCCAAATCCTTGTTCTTGAGATAGGATCATTGATGACGTTCTCAGAAGAATTTGCAACGTCGAGCATCCAGGTAAAAGGGCTTCTACTGAAAGTCACTTGAGGGCGCGGCGCACCACAGGCGGGCGCGGCTGCGGCTGCGGCCTGGGGATGCAGGTCTATCCAGCCCGGCAGGCGGCGGTTGCTAGCCCACACCGCCCCAGCGGCCACGCGGACGCGGATGGCTGCGTAAGCGGGTGACGCGTTTGCCTCTGGTTCCCCTCCGTCGGCCAGCACCGCGCCGAGCCGTGCGTCGCCACGCGGTCCAGTGCTGCCGGCGCGATCTCGCCCTGAGTTCACCACGCCACATCCGCCCGGGTGCAGCGCCTGGCGGTTGGCCCGCTTGCCGGATCGGCCGCACTATTGCCGAGCGACGCCGACCGAGAGCTTGCTTTTGTTCGGCAGCGCCGCGCCGTCGATCACGCGGTGTGCATCCGCGCCGCCGGCCAGCCTGCCTCGCGGGCCAGCACCGTCGATAGCGGGCCGTCGCCCCAGGCCGTGCTGACGATGGGGCGCTTGCGCTGATCATGGCCCGAAAGCTCGCACCCGCCGCCAGTCGCACCCCTCACCAGTCGCACCCCTCAGCGGATGGCAAGACGGACCGTGCCGTTGCAACGCCCAGGCAGCGCTGTCGGGCCGGGTCAGCCGCCGGGCGCGGCCGCCGCGGTCGCCGTGGCTGAGACGGCCGGGAGGAACAAGGTGATGGCGGCGCCGTGCCCCATGTCGCTGTCGATCGTCACGTGCCCGCCCGATTGCCGCGCGAACCCGAACACCTGGCTCAGCCCCAGCCCGGTGCCCTGGCCGATCGGCTTCGTCGTGAAGAACGGCTCGAAGGCCTTGGCCTTGACCTCGGCGGGCATGCCGACGCCGGTGTCCGCCACCTCGACGGCGACGAACCGGCCGGGCTCCGCTTCGGGGTTGCCGATCAGCGACGCGGCGGTCAGCGTGGCGGCGCGGGTGCCGATGCGCAGCCGGCCGCCCCCCGGCATGGCGTCGCGGGCGTTGATGGCGAGGTTGAGCACCGCGCCTTGCAACTCGGCGAGGTCGGCGACGCAGCGGGGCAGGCCGGGCTGCGGCTCGAACGAGACCTCGACCGTGACGCCCACGGCCTGGCGCACCAAGTCGAGGACGTCGTGCAACTGGGCGTTGACGTCGATCGGGCGCGGTTGGAGCGGCTGCTTGCGCGAGAAGGCAAGCAGGCCCTTGGTGAGCGAGCTGCCGCGCTGCACCGCCTTGATCGCCGTCGCGGTCAGCCGGGCGATCTTGTCGCGGGTCTCGGCCTCGCGCCCCGGCGGCAGGGCGGAGGCGCGCTGGATCAGCTCGAGGTTGCCCAGGATCGCGGTCAGGAGATTGTTGAAGTCGTGCGCCACCCCGCCCGTCAGCTGGCCGACGGCGTCCATGCGCTGGGCGTGGCGAAGTTGGTCCTCGGCCACTTGGCGCTGCTCGGTCTCGGCGCGCAAGCGGATCAACGCCGCCTCCTCCGCCGCGGCCCGGCGCAAGGCGGACCAGGACACCAGCAGGAGGGTCAACGTCGCGGCGGCGGCGACCGCGCCGTAAATCAGCAGGTTCTCATGCCAGGGTTTCAGCAGCACGTCGTGCGGCACGGCGAACGCGACGTAGACCGGGTAGCTGCCGACCTGGCGGATCGCGAAGTCGCCGCCCATGCCGTCGTCAACCATGTCGGACGCGCGGGCACCGGCGGCGCGCATGGTGGCGATCCGGCGCATCAGCCGGGCGTCGGCGTCGAGCTGGGGCGGCGCCGCGTCGTCGGCCGGCTCGCGCACCAGCACGGTGCCGTCCTCGCGCAGCAGCATGGCGACGTGGCTGATGCGCGGCGAGGTTTCGGCGTAGAAGCGGCGGAAGTAATCGGGGCTGGCGGAGACGTGGATCGTGCCGTCGAACTGGCCGTCGGGCGTGATGCGCCGCCGGGCGATGGCGAAGGAGACGAGGTTGGTGACGCGGCCGACGAAGGGCACGCCGACGTAGGTGCCGCCGTCGTCATGCTTGAGGGCCTGGAAGAACCGGCGGTCGGCGATGCTGAGGCCCGCGTCCCAGGGTTGGCTGCCGGCCAGGACGACGCCGTCCGGGCCGGAGATCCAGATCGAGACGATCTGGTCCATCGGGGCCTTCAGCCGGCGCAGGAAGTCGCTGACGACCGGCTCGGCGATCTCCTCCTGGCTGAGCGCGCTGGTGCGCTCGTCCACTTGGCCGATGGCCAGCTCGGCGGTCTCGAACACCTTGCGGGCGTGCTCCTGCATCACCGCCGCGGTGCGCTGGATGGCGCTATGGCCTTCGCGCAGCACGTCGGCGTGGTTCTGCCACGCGGCGGCGGCGAACAGCAGCGCGGGAATGATCACCACAGCGGCGATCACCACCCGATAAAGCCGCACCGACGACGTCAACCCTTCAAGCCCCCACTCCTCAGCTTTCTCCCCTCCGGCCCGGCCCGGCCCCGCCCCGTGCGGATGCCGCCACCACGGCGGCTTGCCGAGCGGGCCTCGCTATGCACCGATGCTGTCCAGAGGACAACACGACGCCCCTGCCGCCCTCCGAAAGCCCCGCCATGACCGACCCACGCCCGACGCTGGCCGCCCCCGACGACGACCCCTATCTGTGGCTCGAGGATGTCGAGGGCGCGCGCGCCACCGCCTGGGCCGACGAGCAGAGCAGGGCGACGCTCGACCGCCTCGCCGACGCCCGGTTCGAGGCCGACCGCGACGCGCTGCGCCGCCTGCTCGACCGGCCGGACAACCTGCCGATCCCGGCCCGGCGCGGCGGGCTGCTCTACAATTTCTGGCGCGACGCCGGGCGGCCCAAGGGTGTGTGGCGACGGACGACGCCCGACTCGTTCCGCGCGGCGTCGCCCGAGTGGGACGTGCTGCTCGACCTCGACGCGTTGGCCGCGGCCGAAGGGGAGGACTGGGTTTGGCAGGGTGCGGCCACCTTGCCGCCCGGGCACGAGCGCGCCCTGGTGCGGCTGTCGCGCGGCGGCAGCGACGCGGCCGTGGTGCGGGAGTTCGACCTGGCGCGGCGCGGCTTCGTTTCGGGCGGGTTCCACTTGCCGGAAGCCAAGGGCGGCGCGGCCTGGCTCGACCAGGACACCCTGCTGCTGTGCAGCGCGTTGGGCGGCGTCACCCGCTCCGGCTACCCGAGGACGGTGCGGCTGTGGCGGCGGGGAGAGGCGTGGTCGGCCGGGCCGGCGCCGTTCGAGGTCGACGCCGCCAGCATGAGCGCCTGGGCGCAGTTCGACCGCGACACCGGCCACCTGGTGTTCGGCGAGAAGACCGGGTTCTTCGACGACGTGATCTGGGTCGGCGACCGCACGGGGCCGAAGCGGCGCGTGCCGCTGCCGACCGACGCCACGATGCAATGGCAGCGGGACTGGCTGGCCGTGAGCGGGCGGACGGCCTGGCGCGCCGGGGAGGCGATGGTGCGGCCGGACGAGGTGGTGGTGACGCGGCTGGGCCGGTTGCTGGCGGACGAACCCGAAGCCGCGCCCGAGTTCAGGACCGTGTTCGAGCCAGGGCCGCGCCGGGCGCTGCAGGGGTTCTTCTGGGTCGATGGCAAGCTGGTGCTGAGCGTGCTGGACGAGCTGCGGCCGTGCTACCTAGTGCTCAGCCCGGACGAGTGGACGTCGAGGCCGCTGCCGGGCCTGCCCGCGGTCGGCACCGTCAGCGCCTGGGCGCTCGACGTCGAGGACGAGGAAAGCGACGGCAGCCTGCTCGCCATCGCGCAGAACCCGGTCACGCCGCCGAGCCTGTCGCTGGCCCACGTCTCGCTCGCGGCCCCGGAGGTGCTGAAACGGCTGCCGCCCGGCTTCGACGCCGCCGGCCTGGTCGTGACCCGGCACGAGGCCGTGTCCGAGGATGGCGAGCGCATCCCCTACGTGCAGTGCGGCCCGCCGGGAGAAACCGGGAACGCGCCCGTCCACATGACCGGCTACGGCGGCTTCGCGGTCAGCAGCCAGCCGAGCTACCGCCTGGCCGCGGGCAAGCTGTGGCTGGAGCGCGGCGGCACGACGGTGCTGGCCAACATCCGCGGCGGCGGCGAGTTCGGCACCCGCTGGCACGAGGCCGGGCGCAGGGCCGGCAAGCGCGCCAGCCACGACGACTTCGCCGCCGTCGCCGCCGACCTGGTGCGGCGCGGCGTCACCCGCCCGGGCCGCATCGCCGCCGAGGGCGGCTCCAACGGCGGGCTGCTGATCGCCAACATGCTGACGCGCTACCCGGAACGGTTCGGGGCGCTGTTCTGCACCATCCCGTTGATCGACATGCGCCGCTACAGCCGCCTGCTGGCCGGGGCGAGCTGGATCGCCGAGTACGGCGACCCGGACGAGCCCTCGGACTGGTCGTTCCTCGGCCCCATCTCCGCCTACCACGCCGCCGAACCCGGCCGCCCCTACCCGCCGATCCTGCTCGCCACCACCCGCCGCGACGACCGGGTGCATCCCGGCCACGCCCGCAAGATGGCGGCCAAGCTGCAGGCGCTGGGCTACGACGCCTTGTTCTACGAGCCGGCCGCGGGCGGGCACGGCTACGGCAAGGACAACGCGGAGGTGGCGAGCTTCGCCGCGCTGGGGATGGCGTTCCTGCGCGGGGCGATCGGCTGGGAGGATGGCGCGGCCTGACGCCCTGTTGATGCACGCGACGGTTGAAGATGACGGCGGCCTTGTGTAACCGCCGGGCCATTCGCCACGAACAACGCTCGCGGCCCACCGCCAGGAGTTGATGACCACGCCACCTCCCGATGCCTCCCGGGCCTGCGCCATCGCCGTGATCGCCAAGGCCCCTCGTCCCGGCCAGGTGAAAACCCGGCTGCAAGCGGTCCTGCGGCCGGAGGAGGCGTCGCGGCTCGGGGCGGCGTTCCTGCAGGACACGCTCGGCAACCTGGCGCTGGCCGCCCGCGACGCGCCGATCGCCTCGTTCGTGGCCTACGCCCCGGCGGGCGAGGAGGCGCGGTTCGACGGCGTGCTGCCGCCCGGCGCCGCGTTGCTGCTGGCCGACGGCAGCGGCGGCGACGCCCCCGGGGTGGAGGGGTTCGGCCGGGTGCTGCTCGATGCCACGCGGGCGCTGCTGGGCCGGGGCTTCGCCGCGACCTGCGTGCTGGGGGCCGACAGCCCGACGCTGCCGACGGGCGAGTTGGTGCGGGCCGCGCGCTTGCTGCTGGACGGCGAGGCGGACGCGGTGCTCGGCCCGGCGGAGGACGGCGGCTACTGGCTGCTCGGCCTCAACGCCGCGCACCACGCGCCCTACGCCGGCATCGCGTGGAGCACCGGCGGCGTGGCCGAGGCCACCCGCGCCCGGCTGGCCGGAGCCGGGCTGCGCACGCGCGAGCTGGCGACGTGGTACGACATCGACGACCCGCCGTCGCTGGCGCGCCTGGTGCGCGACGTCGGCGGCGGGGGCAGGGCATATGCTGCGCCGCACACCGCGGCGTTGATCGACGCCTTCGGCGTGGCCGGTCGCTTGCGGGCCACGACCGGCTGATGCGCGCGGCCGCCGTGCTGCCGGCGCTGGGGATCGGCCTCGTGCTGCTCGTGATGGCCGGGCTGGCGGCGCAGCCGGCCGGCGCTTACGGCGGCCTGAACGCGGAGGACACCAACCAGTACATCGCCGCGGCGCTCGGCGCGGGGGCGGCGTACTGCGCCGCGGTGTGGCTGGTGCGCGCCCGGCCGCTGCCGGGATGGTCGCTGCCGGTGATCCTGGGGGTCGGCCTGGCCGCGCGCCTGCTGGCGCTGTCGGCCCCGCCGATGCTGTCGACCGACATCTATCGCTACGTCTGGGACGGCAAGGTGCAGGCGGCGGGCATCAACCCTTACCGCTACAAGCCCGCCGACCCGGCGCTGGCCCGGTTGCGCGACCCCGGCCAGGGGGCGTCCGACATCTACTTCAACATCAACCGCGCCGACACCGCGCGCACGATCTACCCGCCGATGGCGCAGGGCCTGTTCGCGCTGATCGGCCTTGCCGCGCCGAGCATCTGGGCCGTGAAGGCGGTGATGCTGGCCTTCGACCTGGCGACGGCGGGGCTCGTGCTGCTGCTGCTGCGCGCCGCGCGGCGGCCGCCCGCGCAGGTGCTGATCTGGGCCTGGAACCCGCTGGTGATCTGGGAGTTCGCCGGCGCCGGGCACATCGACGCGGCGGCGCTGGCGCTGGCGGCGCTGGCGATGCTGCTGGCGGCGCGGGCGCGGCCGGGCTGGGCGGGTGCCGCGCTCGGGGGCGCGGTGCTGTTCAAGCTGCTGCCGGCGGCGCTGTTCCCGGCGCTGTGGCGACCGTGGAACCTGTGGACGCCGCTCGGGGCGGCGGCGGTGATCGCCGGCGGCTACGCGTGCTACGCGTCCGCGGGGTGGCTCGTGTTCGGCTACCTGCCGGGCTACGCCGAGGAGGAAGGCCTGGAGGGCGGCGGCGGTTTCCTGCTGCTGCGGCTGTTGCGGCTGCTCGGCCCGTTGCCACCCTGGGCCGCGGCGGCCTACGCGGCGGGGGCGTTGGCGGCGCTGGGCGGCCTCGCGGCCTGGGTGTCGTTGCGCGGCCCGCTGCCGCCGATGTCGTCAGCGGCCCGGGCGGACGTGATCGGGCGTGACGCGTTGCTGCTCTCGGCCGCGTTGCTGGCCGTGCTTTCGCCGCATTATCCGTGGTATCTGACCATGCTGGTGCTGCCTGCCGCCATCGTGCCTGCCTGGAGCGCGTTGTGGCCGACCGTGGTCGGGCCGCTCTTGTTTCTCGATTACCAGCGCGGGGACGTGATGTGGCCGGCGCTGGTGTTCCTGCCGGCGTTCGCCTTGCTGGCCGTTGACTTGCGTTCTCGCCGGGCCACGTCCCCCGCGTTTGCCGAAGGAAACCTTTGATGCCGGACACCACTCTCGACACCCGTCCCGCCGCCCATTCCCTGTCCGGGAACCCTGGCCGCTACTTCGAGCAGGTCTCGTCAGGGGCGAGCGTGGCGGAACGGCCGCCGGTGTGCCTTTACCTGGAGGTGACCAACCGGTGCAACTTGTTGTGCGAAACGTGCCCGCGCACCTTCGAGGCGCTGGAGCCGCCGGCCGACATGAGCATGGACCTGTTCCGCTCCATCGTCGATCAAGTGCCGGACGTCGCCCGCGTCGTGCTGCACGGGGTCGGCGAGCCGATGCTGGTCAAGCACCTGCCGGACATGATCCGCCACCTCAAGCAGCCGGGCCGCAACACCCACGTGCTGTTCAACACCAACGGCACCCTGCTGGCGCCGAAGAAGCACCGCGAGATCATCGACACCGGCCTCGACGAGCTGCGCGTGTCGTTGGACGCGGCCGAGGCGGCGACGTTCCTCAAGGTGCGCGGCAAGGACATGTTCGAGCGCATCGTCCGCAACGTGGGCAGCTTCACCAACCTGCAGGCGGCGACCGGGGCGCGGCTGCCGGTGGTGTCCTTGTGGCTGACGGGGCTGAAGGAGACGGTGGACCAACTGCCCGCGTTCGTGCGCCTCGCCGCCCGGATCGGGGTGCGGGCGGTGCACCTGCAGCGCCTGGTGTTCGACGAGCAGGGCTTCGGCCTGGCGCGGGCGGACAGCAGCCTGTTCGAGCAGACGCGGGCGGAGGAGGAGGCCACCATCGCCGAGGCGCAGGCGATCGGGCGCTCGCTCGGCGTGGTGCTGGACGCCTCCGGGGCGACGGAGCCGGGCCTGAGCTTGAAGAAGCAGGCGGACGACAAGCCGTGGTCGGTGTGCCGCCGGCCTTGGTCACTGATGTACTTCACCGCGCACGGCCGCGCGTTGCCGTGCTGCATCGCGCCGTTCAGCGCGCGGGGCTACGAGAACTACACGCTGGGCGACGCGACGCAGCAAAGCTTGCGCGAGATCTGGAACAGCCCGGCCTATCGCGGCTTCCGCGAGGCCCTCGTCAGCGACGCGCCGCCCAAACCGTGCCAGGGCTGCGGGCTGCGGTGGAGCCTGTAGCCCCGGCCGCAACCGGCCTCGGCCGGGTCGCCGTCGTCATCCCGACGTGGAACGAGGCCGACGCGATCGGCCCGGTGGTGGCCGAGGCGTTGGCCCAGGGGGTCGGCGAAGTGATCGTCGCCGACGGCAGCAGCCATGACGGGACGCGGGCGCGGGCGGCCGCCGCCGGGGCCACGGTGATCGACTGCGGCCGCGGCTACGGCCGGGCGTGCAGCATGGGCGCCGCCGCGGCCCGGGCCTCCCTCGGCGTGATCGCCTTCATGGACGGCGACGGCGCCGACCGGCCGGACCAGTTGGCCGCGCTGTGCCGCCCGATCCTGGGCGGCCAGCAGGACTTCACCATCGCGTCGCGCACCCGCGGCGTGCGAGAGCCCGGCTCGATGAACTGGCACCAGGTCGCGGCCGGGGCGGTGGCAGGACGGCTGATCGGCGCGCTGTACGGCGTGCGCTACACCGACATGTGCGCGCTGCGGGCCATTCGGCGGGATGCGCTGACGGATCTCGGGATGACCGAGATGACCTACGGCTGGAACATCGAAATGCAGATGAAGGCGGCGAGGGCTGGCCTGCGCATCCTGGAGCTTCCAGTGCCCTACCGGGTCCGCGCGGCCGGGGTGTCGAAGGTGGCCGGGTCGGTCAAGGGAACACTGAAAGCCGGGTCGCGGATCGTGATGACGGTCGCGCGGGTGGCGGCGGCCGGCAGGAACGAGCCAGCGTCGTGACGGATCGGGGCTAACTTCGAGTGACTCTTGTCTGGTTTCGGGGTGGTGCCAGGCGGGAGAGGGACTGGTGGTTCCGGCGAGCTTCTGATGGGATGAAAACGGCGGGATGGTCGACCGCGCGCTCTCATTCGAGGCGCTCTGGCGTTCATGGCTGCACCCGATTTGGTCAACCTCCCCGGCCTGACGGACGACGCCAAGTGCCTCGCCTTCGTGCGCCAGCACCGCTGGCCGGAGGGCGTGCATTGCCCTGGGTGCGACAGCTCTGCGGTGATCCGGGACGGTTGCGACGACACGCAGCCGCCGCGGTGCCGTCAACCATACTCGTTGACCCGGCTTCCCAGGCTCTCGGATAGGTAAAGTCAATCGGGGCGCTTTACGACGGGCGCGGGGCAGTTAGGCTCGGCATGACCCGGCCCGACATCGGCGCGGAAGGAAGCCCCATGAGCGAACCGTTGCCCGCCCTCATCGCCGCCCTCGCATCCGGCGAGGTGCGCGTGGTGGACCTGAGCCAGCCGTTGTCGCCCGAGACGGCAGTGATCGGCCTGCCGCCGCCGTTCGCGCGATCGGCGCCGTTCACCATGACGCCGATCTCGCGCTACGACGACGCGGGACCGAGCTGGTACTGGAACAACATCGGCCTGGGCGAGCACACCGGAACCCACTTCGACGCGCCGGTGCACTGGGTCACCGGCCGGGCGCTGCCGGACAACAGCACGGACCTGATCCCGCCGCAGCGCCTCGCCGCCCCGGCCTGCGTCGTTGATGCCGAAGCGGAGTGCGCCGCCAACCCCGGTTTCCTGCTGACCCGTGAGCGGCTGAACGCGTGGGAAGCCGAGCACGGCCGCGTCCCGGCGGGGGCGTGGCTGCTGCTGCGGAGCGGCTGGTCCCGCCGCACGGGCGACGCGTTCCTCAACCTCGGCGACACGGGGCCGCTGACGCCCGGGCCGGACGCGGCGTGCGTGCGGTTCATGGTCGAGGAGCGGGACGTGGCCGGATTCGGCACCGAATGCGTCGGCACCGACGCCGGCCAGGCCTTCGGATTCGAGCCTCCGTTCCCGTGCCACGCGCTGATGCACGGCGCGGGCAAGTTCGGCTTGGCGAGCCTGGCCAACCTTGATCAGTTGCCGCCGACTGGGGCGTTGCTGATCGCGCCGCCGCTTAAGATCGTGGGCGGGTCGGGCAGCCCGTGCCGAGTGCTGGCGCTGGTTGGGCGTTGATCGTCGCCGGGAGCCGCGCTCCGGTGATCAGCGTGCCGCGATTCGGAGGTTGCGGCGCCCGCGCCCGGACGGTGCCGACGCCGCGGGTCCGCGGCAGGTCAGGGTGACGCGCCCGACGCCTTCTTCCGACCAGCCGGCGCCCTGCCGTTTCGACTCCGGCCGCTGATCCGTATCTCGCCGGCCCTGCGCCGCCTGCCCTCCGGCTGGCGTCAGACGGAAACCTGGGCCGTGGAGACGCATCGGCGCGGCCCGGCAGTCAGTCAGCGTCCTCTCGGGCCGACTCCGCCGTCTCCGGCATCAGCAGCCATAGCAGCCCCAGGCCGCCCGCGGCCACGACGGCCAGGGTGGCGAAGCCCCAGAAGTTGCCCCATGTCTCCGCCAGGTAGCCGACGGCGGTCGTGCTGATGGTGGCGCCGATGCCGGAGATCATCCCCACCGCGCCAAGCGCCAGGTTGTAGCGGCCAGTTCCCTTGGCGCAGTCCGCCACCACGAGCGGGATCAGGATGCCGATCACCGCCGCGGTCAGGCCGCCCAGCACCTGCACGGCGACCAGGTGCCAGGGATCGAGGATGAAGGCGAACAGCGTCGCCCGCGCCAGCAACGCGGCGAACGCCGCGGTCAGCAGCCATTTGCGCCCCCAGTCCTCCGCCTTCCGCGCGATCCAGGTGGCGATCAGCGCCGTGACGAGCTGCGGCACGAGCACGAGGGCGGCGGTGATGATCTCTGACTCCGACTCGTGGTTCGCTGCCAAGTGCTCGCCCGCCAGCGGCAGCATGGAGGCGTTGGCGAACTGGAACAGGAACATGCAGCCCGCGAACACCATGAGCGGGCGGTTGTCCAGCAAGTCGCGCCAGGAGCCTTGCTCGCCGTCCCCGCCTTCGCTCTTGGGCGACTGCCGCGCGCGGGCGTAGTCGATCTCGTCGCCCCGTATCATGCGGAGCGCGAAGGCCGCCGGAACGCATAGCGCCGCCGCCGCGAAGAACGGCCATTCGGGCGAGAGGAAATACCCGAGCGCGCCCATGCCCGCGGCGGTCGAGGCGTTGCCCAGCGCGTCGTAGCGATGGTTGCGCCCGACCCGCGTATGGTAGGCGCGGTGGCCGACCAGGCCCAGCCCGACGGCCGCGACCGCCGTGCGGACCGCGCCCCCGGTGATGCCGTGCAGCGCCTCGCCCGCCATGACGGGAAGGTATTGCGGGAACAGCGCGATCAACAGCGCCCCGGCCGCGATGCAGGCCAAGCAGACCGCGACCACCAGCCGCTTCCGCCGCACCTTGTCCACCAGCCAGCCCGCCGGCAACTGGCTCGCCAGGGCCACGGCGCTGTTCGCCGTGATGACCGTGCCGATGGCTCCCTGCGACCACCCCTCCGTCGTCAGGTAAACGGCGACGAACGGCCCGAACGCCGTTTCCACGTCGCTGATGAAGAAGTTCAACCAGTCGAGGCCGCGTTGGCTCCGGTCCGAAGGGTGCGGTGAGGGCAAGGCTTCTTCAACTCACGTCATGGCTCCAGCAGGAACGGCCCCGAACGGCCCAGGATCATGCCGTCGCCGTTCACGAACACGAACACGACCGCCTTCACCCCGGCCTCGGCGTCCGGCGCCACGACATCCGCCGCCACCGTGCCGTTCCCCGAGGTCCGCGCCCGCCCGACGATCTCGTAAGCAGCGCCCGGCGGCCCGGCCCCGATCGACACCGCCTCGTCTGGCGCTAACCCCGTCGCCGCCACCGTCACCGTTGATCCCCGCGCGCCCCGCTCCGGCGTCATCACCACCGACGGCGCGTCCGACGGCCTGCCCGTCAGGCCCACGCTGCCGCCGAGGTCCTGCAGCTTGGATTTCAGCTCGGGATGACGGTCGAGCAAATCCTGCGTCGAGGTCCCGACCTTGTCGGCCAGGTCGGTCACCGCGTTGACCGCGCTGTTGCCGAGGTTGCTCAGCGCCGTGCCGAGACCTGATCCCGCGGTGCCGGGCCGCGTCCGCAGCGCCGTACCGACCTGCAAATCCCCCGAGCCCTTCACCGCCGGATTGGCTGCCAGCAGCGCCGATTCCGAGACCCCGCACCGGGCAGCGATCCGGCTCACGGTGTCGCCCCGTTGCACCATCACGCTGTCGCCGCACGCCGCCCGCGCCGGCGCGCCGCTTAACATGGCTGCCATCAGCAGCGCCGCACTTGCCCACGACACGATCTTGCTCATCATCCGCCTCCCGTCACGCCGAGAACGTGGCAACGCCCGCCCGCATCAGGCAACCCCCTCCTTGGTCGCCGAGGTGGCCGTCGCCGGGGCTGCGGCCGAGGCCAGCCGCACCTGGCCACGCTCCTTGACCTCCACGCCCGGCACGCTCGCCTTGATCTCGGCCTGGAACGCCGCCCGCTTCTCGTGGATCGACACCAGCACGCGGCCCATCGGGATGCCGAGGTCGACCAGCACCGCCTCGCCCAACTGCAGGCTGGCCTCGATCGTCTCCGGCACCGCGTCCGACGCCCCGGCGGCGTAGAGCTGCGCCGCATGCTGCGCGTCCCGCGCCCGCACGATCAGCAGCATGGCCGGGTTCTCCGCCCGCGCCAGCCGCACCACCTCGTCCGCCCGCGCCCGGTCGTCCACCGTCACCACCATCGCCCGCGCGCCCCCTATGCCCACCCGGCGCAGCAGCTCTGTCTGCGACACGTCGCCGTAGAACACCGGCTTGCCCGCCCGCCGCGCCCGCCCCACCCGCCGCGCGTCGGTGTCGAGCGCGAGGTAGGGCACCCGGTGCGTCTCCAGCAGCGCCGCCACCGTCTGCCCGACCCGGCCATACCCGGCGAGGATCACCCGCGGCGATTCGCCCAGTTCGCCCGGCGGCTCCAGCGCCGGGTCGGTCGCCACGGGCTTGGGCGGGAACGCCGCGGTTCCTAGCCAGGACAGCAGCGGGATGCTCGCCATGGTCAGCGCGCCGACGACGTAGACGAACCCGGCCAGGTCCGGCCGCAGCAGCCCGAAGCTGCCGGCCACGCCCAGGATGACGAAGCTGAACTCCCCGCCCGTCCCCAGCAGCAGCCCCGCCTGCCCGCCCACCGGCAACCCGAGCCGGAACGGCATGCCCAGCCCCGCCACGATCGCCGCCTTCAACGCGACCAGGCCCACCGCCGCCGCCAGCACCGCGAGCGGCTGCGCCAGCACCCGCCCGAGGTCGAGGTTGAGTCCGATCGAGATCAGGAACACCCCCAGCAGCAGGCCTTTGAACGGCTCCATCGTCACCTCGATCTGCCGCCGGTACTCGGTCTCGGCCAGCAGCAGCCCGGCGATCAACGATCCCAGCGCCATCGACAGCCCGGCCACCGCCGCCGCCAGCGCCGTCGCCAGCACCACCAGCAGGCAGGCGGCCATGAACAGCTCCGGGCTGTGCGTTCGCGCCACGCCCCTGAACAGCGGCCGCAACACCAGCCGCCCGAGCAGCACCAGCAGCACGATCGCCAGCAGCGCCTGCCCGGCCGCCACGCCCAGCACCATGAGGCCGCCGCCCGCGTCGCCGCCGATCACGCCCAGCCCGAACATCACCGGCACCACGGCCAGGTCCTGAAACAGCAGCACCGCGAAGCTGGCCCGCCCGACGTGGCCGGTCATCCGCTTCTCGTCGGCCAGCACCTGGATCACCACCGCCGTCGACGACATCGCCAGCGCGACGCCGACCACGCCCGCCTCCCGCGGCGACGCCCCCAGCCCGTGCGCCACCGCCGCGATCGCCGCCGTGCAGCACAGCACCTGCAGCCCGCCCAGCCCGAACACTAGCCGCCGCAACGCGAGCAGCCGCTCGAAGCTCAGTTCGAGCCCGATCATGAACAGCAGCATCACCACGCCCAGCTCGGCCACCGGCTCGATCCGCTCGCGGTCGGTGATCGTCACCCATTGGAGCCACGGCGCCGCCCCGGTCAGCGCGCCGAGCCCGTAGGGGCCGACCAGCAGCCCGACCAGCATGAACCCCAGCACCGGGCTGACCCGGAACCGGTGGAACACCGGGATCACCACGGCCGCCGAGCCCAGGATCACCACCGCTTCCCGGATCGGCCCGTGCGCCGCCTCCATCGCCAACGCCATCCCGCGCCCCCATCCTGCTGGGCCAGCCCTGCTGCGCCCGCCTTGTTATATCAGCTCTTACGCCGGGCCCTGTCCCGCACCCCTGTCTTTTCCGCACCGTTCGGCCTATATGTCTACTCGTTCCTGAACGTTGAAAAAGAGACACTTGACCGGCATGTCCGAGGTCGTCCCGACTCCTGATCCCGCGCCCCTGGTTCCTCCAGCCGAGCTGGCCGCGCCCGAGCATTACGATGCCGCCTCCATCTCGGTTCTCAAGGGCCTGGAGGCCGTGCGCAAGCGGCCCGGCATGTATATCGGCGACACCGATGACGGCTCCGGCCTGCATCATATGGCCTTCGAGATCATCGACAACGCCGTCGACGAGGCGCAAGCCGGCTACGCCACCCGCTGCGAACTCACCTTGAACGCCGACGGCAGCGTCACCGTGCGCGACGACGGCCGCGGCATCCCGACCGACATCCACATCGAGGAAGGCGTCAGCGCCGCCGAGGTGGTGCTGACCCGGCTTCACGCCGGCGGCAAGTTCAACCAGAACAGCTATAAGGTGTCCGGCGGCCTGCACGGCGTCGGCGCGGCCGTCGTCAACGCGCTCAGCGAGTGGATGGAGGTCCGTATCTGGCGCGCTGGCCAGGAGCACCTGATCCGCTTCGAGCACGGCGAGACGGTGAAGCCACTCGAGGTTGTCGGCCCCAGCGGCAAGCCGTCCGGCACCGAAGTGACCTTCAAGCCCAGCACCGGCACCTTCACCCAGGTCGAGTTCGACTACGCGACCCTTGAACGCCGCCTGCGCGAGTTGGCCTTTCTCAATTCCGGCCTCGCGATCACGCTCCGCGACGAGCGCCACGCGCCGGCCCAGGAAACCACCTTCCGCTTCGATGGTGGCCTGGTCGCCTTCGTCCAGTGGCTCGACCGCAGCCGCGCGCCCGTGCTGGCCGAGCCGATCTCCGTCGTCACCGAGGAGAGCCAGGTCGGCATCCGCGTCGAGTTCGCGTTGAGCTGGAATGACAGCTTCCACGAGACGATGCTCTGCTACACCAACAACATCCCGCAGAAGGATGGCGGCACCCACCTGGCCGGGTTCCGCCAGGCGCTGACCCGCGTCGTCACCAAGTACGCCGAAGGCATGGGCAAGAAGGACAGCCTCGCCCTGGTCGGCGACGACATGCGCGAAGGCATGACCGCGGTGCTGTCGGTGAAGGTCCCCGATCCCAAGTTCAGCAGCCAGACCAAGGACAAGCTGGTCAGCTCCGAGGTCCAGCCCGTGGTCCAGGCCGCCGTCGCCGACGTGGTGAGCCACTGGTTCGAGACCCATCCCAAGGAAGCCAAGACCATCATCCAGAAGGTGATGGACGCCGCCTCCGCCCGCGAGGCCGCCCGCAAGGCGCGCGAGCTGACCCGGCGCAAGGGCGTGCTCGACGTCAGCACGCTGCCGGGCAAGCTTGCCGATTGCCAGGAGAGGGACCCGGCCAAGTCCGAGATCTTCATCGTCGAGGGCGACAGCGCCGGCGGCTCGGCCAAGCAGGGCCGCGACCGCAAGTTCCAGGCCATCCTGCCGCTCAAGGGCAAGATCCTCAACGTCGAGCGCGCCCGCTTCGACCGCATGTTGGGCAGCGCCGAGATCGGCACCCTGATCACCGCGCTGGGCACCGGCATCGGCCGCGGCGAGCCGGAGCAAGGCGGCTTCGACATCGGCAAGCTGCGCTACCACCGCATCAACATCATGACCGACGCCGACGTGGACGGCAGCCACATTCGCACCCTGTTGCTCACCTTCTTCTTCCGCCAGATGCCGGAGCTGATCGAGCGCGGCCATCTCTACATCGCCCAGCCGCCTTTGTACCGCGCCAAGCGCGGCAACGACGAGCGCTACCTCAAGAACGACGAGGCGCTGGAGGACTTCCTGCTCGACAAGGCGCTGGCCGAAGCCCGCATCGCCTACGCCGACGGCACCGTGCTCGCCGGCGCTGACATGGCCGGCGAACTGGCTTGGCTGCGCGAAGCCGCCGGCCACATCGAGCGCCTCGCCGCGTCCGTTCCCGCCTGGCTGCTGGAGCAGGCGGCGATCGTCGGCGCGCTGACCCCGGACGTGGAGCGCACCATGGCCGTCAGCAACGAACTCGTGACCCGGCTCAATGCCTTGTCGCTCCCCAACGAGCGCACCTGGAAGGTGGTCGCCGACGAGCGCGGCCTGCACCTCGCCCGCACCGTCCGCGGCGTCGCCGAGCGCCACAGCCTCGACGCCGGCAGCTTGCGCAGCAGCGAGGCCCGCTGGCTCTCCGACCATACGGATGCCCTCGCCCGCCGTTTCGCCGAACCGGCCACGCTCGGCCTCGACAAAACGGAGAGCGTTGTCGCCGGGCCGGCCAGCGCTTATGCGCGTATCTTGGCTCAGGGCCGCAAGGGCCTGTCGATCCAGCGCTTCAAGGGCCTGGGCGAGATGAACCCCGACCAGCTCTGGAAGACGACGCTGGATCCCGACGTTCGCACTCTGCTGCAGGTCCGCATCGGCGACGCCGAGGACGCCGCGCAGGTGTTCAGCACCTTGATGGGTGATGTGGTCGAGCCACGCCGGGACTTCATCGTCGGCAACGCGTTAAAGGTTGCGAACCTGGATGTGTGATCGGTATTGCATGGGCATTCTGCGGAGGCTCTTGTCGGGTTCCGGGGTGTTGGCATGCAGAGACGAGACTGGTGGTTCTGGCGAGCTTCTGATGTGATGAAAGCGGCGGGATGATCGACCGCCCGTTCTCATTTGAGGAGCTTTGGCGTTCATGGCTGCACCTGACTTGGTCAACCTGTCCGGCCTGATGGACGACGCCAAGTGCTTCGCCTTTGTGCGCCAGCACCGTTGGCCGGAAGGCGTGCGTTGCCCCGGGTGCGACAGCTCCGCGGTGGTCCGGGATGGGTGCGACGACACACAGCCTTGTCGGCAGCGCTACCGGTGCAAGGCGTGCACGTCCCGCTTCGACGACCTCACCGGCACCGTGCTGGCCGGGCACCATCAGCCGCTGCGCGTGTGGGTGCTGTGCCTCTACTTCATGGGCCTGAAGCTTTCCAGCCGGCAGATCGCAGGTGAGCTGGGCTTGGCCGTGTCGGACGTGCAGGCCATGACGGAGCAGCTGCGCCGGGGGCTGGTCGCCAAAGTGCCGGTGGTAAAGCTACAGGGCGCGGTGGAAATCGACGAGGTCTACGTCGTAGCCGGGCACAAGGGGCAGCCGGAAGAAGTGGCCAAAAGGGGCGGCTCGGCCGGTGCCGCAGGCTGGCAGGCGCGCCGGGCCGCGGCACGCTGGAGAAGGACAAGCCGCCGATCCTTGGCCTGATCCAGCGCGGCGGCCAGGTGGTGCTGCAGATGCTGGCCAACGTGCAGCAGAACACGATCAAGCCGGTCATCACCGCCGCCGTCGCCCCGGGCACTCTGATCCACACGGACGAATACAGCATCTACGCACGTCTGCCGGCTTGGGGCTACGGACACAAAACGGTCTGCCACGGGCGCGGCGAATACGCCCGCGACGAGGACGGCGACGGGTTCTGCGAGGTCCACGTCAACACCATGGAAGGGCTTTGGTCGCTCCTACGTTCCTGGCTGCGACCGCACCGGGGCATCTCGCAAGACAAGCTGCCGCTCTATCTCGGCTTCTTCCAGTTGGTTCTGTTGCAAATGGCGGATCGGCCACGGTCGGGATAGAAGCTTGCCAGGCAGCTTGACGGGTGGGCGAGATGGCGGCGGGGCAGGACGGCGTGTTCAAGGGGCGGCATTTCACGTCCGAGGTGATCCTGTGGGCGCTGCGCTGGTATCTGGCCTTTCCGATCAGCTATCGCGACCTCGCGGCGATGCTGTCGGACCGCGGCGTCACGGTCGAGCACACCACCCTGTTCCGCTGGGTGCAGGCCTATGCCGGTGAGTTCGAACAGCGGGTGCGCCGTCACCTGCGGCCCTGCACCGGGTCATGGCGGGTGGACGAGACCTACATCAAGGTCAAGGGCGCCTGGACCTACCTGTATCGGGCGGTCGACAGCCTGGGCCAGACCATCGACTTGCTGTTGTCGGCGCAGCGCGACGCCGCATCGGCCAAGCGGTTCTTCCGCAAGGCGCTGGCCCAGCCGCACACCGTGAACCCGCGCACGATCACCGTGGACGAAAACCCGGCCTACCCGCGGGCGGTGCGGAAGATGAAGCGGGCAGGCGAGCTGTGGCGCTTCTCAAAGCTGCGGCAGCGCAAGTATCTCAACAACATCGTGGAGCAGGACCACCGCCGGATCAAACGGCTGGTCCGGCCGGGGCTTGGCTTCGGCGGCTTGGAAACCGCGGAACGGATACTGGCCGGCTACGAGGCGATGGCGATGATCAGGAAAGGGCAGGTCCACAACGTTGGCGGTCGCGACATGCAGGCGCAAGCCGCCTTCGTCGCCGGGCTGTTCGAAGTTGCTGCCTGAAAACGCCGCTCTACAGCGCCTCGCTTGCCCCGATCCAGCGTTTGCAACAGAACCGGCAATGCTCAGTGCTCCGCGACCAGGGCGGCGATGCGCGCCGGGTCGGTGGTCCGCGTCGAAGCCAGGGTGCATCAAAGCCGGGGTGCGTCAAAGCCAGGGTGCCGTCTCGCACCCGCCTCCAACCAGGCTCGCGCCGAAGGGCGCCGCCAGGGCGCTGCGTCGCCCGGGCCACTGAGCCCTGCCGTCGACTCTGGGGACCGTCCGCCCACGATGTGGCGGCGGACCACCTGGTCCACGCGTCATCAGCGTGGACCAGGCATCCCGGTCCTGTTCCGATCGGTCCGCGCCGGATGGCGGGGCTTGGCCCCGCCGCTCAGCCCCGGCCGCTCAGCCCTTGCGCCGCTCGCTCGCCTGCTGCGAGTAGACGAAGTTCTCGAACGTGTTCTCCGCCACCCGGAACCACAGGTATTCCTGCTCGCGGAAGGCGGCCCAGCTTTCGTAAACCTTCTTGAAGCGCGGGTTCTTGGCCGCGATCTCGTCGTACACCTCGAACGCCGCCGTGTAGGCCGCCTGCATGACCTCGCGCGAGAACGGGCGCAGTTGGGTGCCATCGGCGACGAGGCGGCGCAGGGCGGCCGGGTTGTCGGCGTCGTACTTGGCCTGAACCCACGTGTTGGCCTCGGCGCAGGCCGCGTTGAACGCCGCCTTGTACGCCTCCGGCAGCTCCGCCCATTTCTGCAGGTTGATGTAGGTCCAGAGCTGCGCGTTGCCCTCCCACCAGCCCGGGTAATAGTAATACTTGGCAACCTTGGCGAAGCCGAGCTTCTCGTCGTCATAAGGGCCGACCCACTCGGCCGCGTCGATGGTGCCTTTCTCCAGCGCCGGGTAGATGTCGCCGCCGCCGATCTGCTGCGGCACCGCGCCCAGCTTCTGCACCACCTGGCCGGCCAGCCCGGCGATGCGGATCTTGAGGCCCTTCATGTCGTCGACGGTCTTGATCTCCTTGCGGAACCAGCCGCCCATCTGCGCCCCGGTGTTGCCGGCGATTACCGAGAGGCAGTTATACTCCTTCAGCAGGTCGTTCATCAGGTCGAGGCCGCCGCCGTGCAGCATCCAGGCCTGCTGCTGGCGCGTGTTGAAGCCGAACGGTACGGTGGAGCCGAACGCGAACGTCGGGTCCTTGCCGACGTAGTAGTAGCTCGCCGTGTGGCCGACCTCGACGGTGCCGGCCTGCACCGCGTCCAGCACCTGCAGCGCGGGAACGATCTCGCCCGGCGCGAAGGGACGGATCTGGAACTTGTTGTCGGTGATCGCCGCGACCCGCGCGCAGATGTACTCCGCCCCGCCGTATAGCGTCGCGAGGCTCTTGGGAAAGCTCGACGGCATCCGCCAGCGCACGTCCGGCGTCGATTGCGCGATGGCGGGCATCGGCAGAGTTCCCAGCACCGCGCCGCCCGCGACGGCGGCGGTCAGCAAGCCACGGCGTTCCATTCGATGTCCTCCCGGTTCGTTTCGTCGAGTTCAGCCTAACGGCGACGGCCGGCGTGGTCCAGCGCCGGGCCCGGCCGGCCGCCATCGGAAGTGTTGCGGCATCCATCCCGGCTCCCGTAGGCTAGATGAAACCGCGGCAACCTGGTCGGCGACCAGGGAGGGATCGCGGCGTGACAAGACGTCAAAGGAGGAATTGCCATGCCCATCGCCAAGTCCGGCGCCGCGCCCGGCGCCACCCGCCGCCGGCTGCTGACCGGCGTCGCCGCCAGCGCCGCCTTCGCGGCCCTGCCGCCTATCGGCTCGGCTCCTGCCGCGGCCAAGATGCCGCTTGGCCAGCCGCAGGCCCCCTATTTCTACCGGTTCAAGCTGGGCGACGCCGAGTGCACCGTCGTGTCCGACGGGCAACTGCCGCTCGGCGACCCGGACGCCTCCTTCCTCAACATCAGCAAGGAGGAGATCGCCCGCGAGCTGCGCGACAACTTCCTGCCCGGCAAGGCGGCGGTGCTCGAACAGAACATCCTCGTCGTCAACTTCGGCGCGCGCGTGGTGCTGTTCGACACCGGCATGGGCACGGACAAGCTGTTCGGCGACACCACTGGCAAGATGCTCGACACCTTGCAAGCCGCCGGGATCAAGCCCGGCGACGTGGACGCGGTGGTGATGAGCCACGCCCACATCGACCATTGCGGCGGCCTGGTGCGCGACGGCAAGCCCAACTTCCCCAACGCCCAGTATTACGTCGGCGAGGCCGATTTCAACTACTGGACCGACAACGACAAGATTCCGCCCATCTACCCTGCCCGCCAGCACTTCCTCGACCAGGCCCGCAACAACCTGCTGCCGGTCAAGGACCGGATGCACTTCTACAAGGACGGTGAGGAGATCCTGCCGGGCGTCACCGTGATCGCAGCGCCGGGCCACACGGTCAGCCACAGCATCTTCATGATCAACTCCGGCAACCAGCAGATGTGCTACATCGGGGACCTGGCGCACCATCCGATCCTGCTGCTGGAGCGCCCGCGCACCCACTTCGCCTTCGACACCGACCCGGCGCAGTCGGCCGAGAGCCGCGTCAAGATGCTGACCATGCTGGCCAGCAACCGCACGCCGCTGCTCGCCTACCATTTCGCCTGGCCGGGCATCGGCCACGTCGCCAAGCAGGGTGATGGGTTCCGCTATTTCCCGGAGCACATGGACATGGGTTCGGTCATGGCCCTCTGAGGCCCGCCCGGCGGCCGGATCCGGCCGCCGGGTTGCCCGCCCGCCCCGCCCGCCTCATCTGCATCAGACCCGGCCGACGCTGCGGCGCGGGCAGATGGAGACCGCCGATGCCACGACACCCCACCCTGGCTCCGACCTTGACCGCCCTCGCCGCCGCCCTGACGTTCGCCGCCGGGGCGGCGGGGGCGCAGGACGGCGCGCCGGTGCGAACCGGGCCGCCCAACGTGCCGTCGTTCACGCCCGCCTTCGCCGGCCAGACCCGCGCCCCGGCGGTGAAGTCCCGCGCCGCGCCGCAGGTGACCACGCTCGCCTCGGGGCTGCATCAGCCCTGGGGCATGGCCTTTCTCCCGGATGGGCGCATCCTGGTCACCGAGAAGCGGCCGGGCGCGATGCGTATCATCGGCCAGGATGGCGCGATCTCGGCGCCGGTCGCCGGCCTGCCCCCCGCCGACGAGCGCGACCAGGGCGGCGTGTTCGACGTCGCCCTCGCCCCCGACTACGCCCAATCCCAACTGGTCTACTGGACCTACGCCGAGGCGCGTCAAGGCGGGACCGGCACCGCCGCCGCCCGCGGCCGCCTCGTCGATGGCCCATCCCCGCGGTTGGAGGCGGTCGAGGTGATCTTCCGCGAGCAGCCGGCCCTCCAATCCACGAAACATTACGGCGGCCGCCTCGTCTTCGCCCCTGACGGCGCCCTGTTCGTCACCTTGGGCGAGCGCTCCATCCTGCCCGGCCGCGTCCAGGCGCAGGACCTCGGCAGCCACCTCGGCAAGATCGTCCGCATCAACCCGGACGGCTCCGTCCCCGCCGACAACCCGTTCGTCGGCCGCCCCGGCGCCCGGCCCGAGATCTGGTCCTACGGCCACCGCAACGTCGAGGCCGCGGCGCTCGACGGGCAAGGCCGGCTGTGGGAGGTCGAGATGGGCCCGCGCGGCGGCGACGAGCTGAACCAGCCGCAGAAAGGCCGCGACTACGGCTGGCCCACCATCACCTACGGCGAGGAATACTCCGGCGAGCCGATCGGCCGCGGCGTCACCGAGGCCGAGGGCATGGAGCAGCCGGTCTACTACTGGGACCCGGTGATTTCTCCCTCCGGCCTGCTGTTCTACTCGGGCGACCTGTTCCCCGAGTGGCGCGGCAACGCCTTCATCGGCGGCCTGTCCAGCAAGGCCCTGGTCCGCCTGGTGCTGGACAACGGCAAGGTGGTCGGCGAGGAGCGGCTGCTGACCGACCTGGGCGCGCGCATCCGCGACGTCGCCCAAGGCCCGGACGGCGCGCTCTACGTGCTGACGGACGCGCAGGATGGCCGCCTGCTGCGGCTCACGCCTGGGCGCTGAGCCTCGCCGCCAAGCTGCGCGCGCCGGCGGGCGTCCGCCGGGCGCGTCGCCAGCAGCACCCACGGCCCCCGGCAGGATGGTGATCATGCCGGGGCCGCCGATGCCCGCAGCACCATCGCCAGCAGCCCGCCGGAGGTCGTCCGCGGCGTCGGAAACGATCCGGCCCATCGCGCTCGATCCCGTTGCTGGAGGCCAGCCCAGCCGGACTGGTTGATCGTTCTGGACAGGGAGCCTAGCCTCACGGTCGTCCTGGCCGGAACGGCCAGGACGACCAGGGACGAGCAGTCCGACGCGAACGGAACGAGGGAACGACGCCATGCCGAACACGGTCAAGCAGCTCTGGGCCGACGGGAAGACCGCCATCAACGGCTGGCTCGCCATCCCGAGCGGGTTCTCGGCCGAGGTCATGGCCCAAGGCGGGTTCGACAGCGTCACCGTCGACCTGCAGCACGGGATGCAGGACTACCTGTCCATGGTGACGTGCTTCCAGGCGATGCACGCCCACCCGGTGCTGCCGATGGTGCGGGTGCCGTGGAACGAGCCGGGCATCATCGGCAAGGTGCTGGACGCCGGGGCCTACGGCGTCATCTGCCCGATGATCAACTCGCGCGAGGAAGCGGCCAACTTCGTCAGCTACATGCGCTACCCGCCCAACGGCACCCGCAGCAACGGGCCGATCCGCGCCGGCATCTACGGCGGCAGCAGCACCTACCAGACGACCGCCAACAACGACATCCTGTGCATGCCGATGATCGAGACGCAGAAGGCGATCGACAACCTCGACAGCATCCTCGAGGTGGACGGCATCGACGCCGTCTACATCGGCCCGAGCGACCTCGCCTTCAGCATGGGCCTCAAGCCGATGCTGGACCGCGAGGAGAAGGAGATCCTCGACATCTACGACAAGATCCTGGCGGCGACGCACAAGCGCGGCCAGCGCGCCTGCGTCCACTGCATGAAGCCCGACTACGCCGCCCGGATGCTCAAGATGGGCTTCAGCCTGGTCACGCTCGGCAACGACAGCGGCCTGCTGCTGACGGCGGCGATGGCGGCGGTGAAGGCGACGCGGGACGCATGACCCAGCTCATCCGCCTCCACCCCGACGACGGGGTGCTGATCGCCCGCTCGACGGTGCCGGACGGGGCGGAGGTGGCGCCGGGCGTCGTGGCCCGCGAGCGCATCCCGGCCGGGCACAAAGTCGCGGTCCGGGCGCTGATGCCCGGCGACCCGGTGCGCCGCTACGGCCAGATCATCGGCTTCGCCACCCAGCCGATCGCGCCGGGCCAGCACGTCCACGTCCACAACTGCGGCATGGGGAATTTCGACAAGGACTACGCCTACGCCCAGGACGCGCGGCCGACGGCGATGGCCAACGAGGACGTCACCTTCCAGGGCATCCGCCGCCCGGACGGCCGCGTCGCTACCCGCAACTACATCGGCATCCTGACCAGCGTGAACTGCAGCGCCCACGTCGCCGGCCTGGTCGCCGACGCCTTCCGCCGCAACCCGTTCACCGGCGCCGACCCGCTGGCCGACTACCCGAACGTGGACGGCGTGGTGGCGCTGACGCACAAGACCGGCTGCGGCATGACGGACGGCGAGCCGCTGCGCCTGCTGCGGCGCACGCTCGCGGGCTACGCGCGGCACGTCAACTTCAGCCACATCGTGGTGATCGGCCTCGGCTGCGAGGTCAACCAGATCGCCGGCCTCCTGGGCGAGCAGCGCCTCTCCGGCCGCGTCCGCAACATGGACATCCAGACCATGGGCGGCACCCGCAAGACGGTGGAAGCGGGCATCGCCTTCGTGATGGAGGTGCTGGCGGAGGCGAACCAGGTGCGGCGCGAGCCGGCCCCCTTGAGCGAGCTGACCGTCGCCCTGCAATGCGGCGGCAGCGACGGCTACTCCGGCGTCTCGGCCAACCCGGCGCTCGGCGCGGCCAGCGACCTCGTGGTGCGGCACGGCGGCGCGGTGATCCTGTCCGAAACGCCGGAAACCTACGGGGCCGAGCACCTGCTGACCCGCCGCGCGGTCAGCCCCGAGGTGGGCGAGAAGCTGGTGGCCCTGATGCGCTGGTGGGAGGACTACACGGCGCGCGAAGGGGCCGAGATGAACGCCAACCCCAGCCCCGGCAACAAGGCCGGCGGCCTGACCACCATCCTGGAGAAGTCGCTGGGCGCGATGGCCAAGGCCGGCACCACCAACCTGGTGGACGTGGTGCGCTACGCCGAGCCCGTCACCGCCCGCGGCTTCGTGTTCATGGACACCCCCGGCTACGACCCGGTGTCGGCCACCGGCCAGGTGGCGGGCGGCGCCAACCTGGTGTGCTTCACCACCGGCCGCGGCAGCGTGTTCGGCTGCAAGCCGTCGCCGTCCATCAAGCTCGCCACCAACACGCCGATGTTCGAGCGCATGGAGGACGACATGGACATCAACTGCGGCACGGTCCTCGACGGTGCCGAAAGCGTGCAGGAATGCGGCCAGCGCATCTTCGAGATGATGGTCAGCGTCGCGAGCGGCGGGCGCACCAAGAGCGAGGGCTTCGACGCCGGCCAGGCCGAGTTCGCGCCCTGGATGATCGGGGCGACGATGTGAGGGCAGCTACCCCACGCAATAGCCAGTTCGCATTTAAAGGCAACGGAACAGCGGCGCATCGGGAACAAATCTGATCCTAGCTGCTTATGGGCGTTCTGCTATTATACATCAGACATCATGTGAGGCTTGTTACCTGCTGGCGGAGATAATGGCCGAGTTGCACGATCAAATCGTGTCGGCTTCCTGCAATGCAATGTTGCACTTGCAAGCACTCTAAATTCGTAAGTCAAGAAGAACAAACGATGATTTTATCTGTTATCAAAGATCTTTTTCCTGGATTTGCTATAATAGTGTCAGCGGTAATAGCGGTTAGAGGTTGGTCAGAGGCTGCAAAGAAAGACAGAAACCAACATATATTTAAGGAAAGATTTGAGAGAAGGGTCACAATGTTAGAACATATAATAAGGAATTCAGTTCCAAATGTGAATAAGCTTTTAGTTGGTAATATGCCGGAAGAAGGTAAAATAAACGCATTAAATGATCTTAACAGTATAACTACTGAACTAAGCTTATACGGGTACAACAATGAGATTGGTTTTTACGAAGAATTTCTGGCGCAAACGAAAAATGGTGAGTATCTCAAAGCTGTCGAAACCATTAACAAGTTAGAGACTGCCGTTAGAAAGTCTTTGAGATCTGAACTTGGGTTTCCTGATCCTTAAGTCTGTTACATTACGTTGATTGAGAAAAAATGGTTTACCGGTATGAGCCGTAGAATGTGATAGCCTTCAACTGTGGTCGATGGGGTGGCAGGTGGCGCTGTTATCGGTGCAGCCGTCGCGCTGATGCGAAGGTCGGCGACGGACGACAGGCGGCATCGAAGTCCTCACTCCGCCGCCTTCCGCATCGTCCCCGACGACGCCCCGGCCGGATACGCGCTCGTGCCGCGCAGGGCGGCGATCCGCTCCGGGCTGAACCTCGGCAGCGGCAACTCGCCCCGCCCGGCCCAGTCCCGCACCCGCGCCTCTGCTTCCCGCGCGGCGCCCTCGTCCGCCTTGCTGTCCCGCGCCATGTAAAGCGTCCGCGACGCGAACGCGAACGCCGCCCCGGCCTGCTGCACGATGTCCATGATCCGGAGCAACAGGTCCTCCTGCACTTCGAGGAAGTCGTCGAAGTTGTCGCCCAGCACGTAGGCGAAGATCTCGAGGTTCAGGCTGTCCGCCCCGAAGCCGACGAAGCGGACCCGCGCCGGGTCGGGGCTGACCTTCGGGTGGGCGTAGAGCATCTCGCGCAAGCGGACGAGGAGGTAGCGGACCTGGTCCGGCGTGGTCTCGTAGCGCAGCGTCAAGGTCGGGTGGAACCAGAAGCGGTCGCGGCGGCTGTAGTTCTCGATCGTGCTGGACGACATGATGCTGTTCGGCACGGTGACGACCGTGCGCTCGTTGGTGCGGATGCGCGACGAGCGGATGCCGATGTCCTCCACGGTGCCGACCGTGTCGCCGAACTTGCAGAAGTCGCCGACGCGCATCGGCTGGTCGGCGATGATGGTCAGGCTGCCGATGAAGTTCTCCACCGTTTTCTGCGCGCCGAGCGCGATGGCGATGCCGCCGATGCCCAGCGCTGCCAGCCCGGCCGTCACGTCGACGCCGAACGTGTCGAGCGATAGGATGACGCCGAGCGCCACCAACGCCAGCTTGCCGGTGCGCCGCAGCAGCGAGATGATGGAGATGGCCGCGAAGTGCCCGCGCATCGCCGCCCGGCTGGACGCGACCCCCGTCACCACGTCCACTGCCCGCCACAGGAACCAGGCGAGCGCCGCCCAGCCCACCACCGCCGCCACCGGCGACGTCCGCTCGCGGGCCACGATCGATACCCCGAGCAGGAAGCCGCCGGCCAGGAAAATGCCGACGGTCAGCAGGATGCGCAGCGGCTGGTCGGCGGCCTCGACCACGGCGAAGGCGTTCTTGCGCCTCAGCCGGGTGAGCACGCGGACCGCCACCCACTTGATGCCAAGCGAGACCAGGTAGGCGACGCCGTAGCCGACGACGGCCAGCACCAGGAGCGCCAGCCAGTGCCCGACCGGCGCGCCGGCGAAGTGCCGGTCGGCCAGCGCGGCCGGCATCAGCTTGTCGAGCGGGCCGGACACCGCGGTGCGCAGCAGGTCCGGCAGGCGGGCGAGGGTGTCGGACGAAACGAGCCAGACCGGCACCGGCTCGCGGCCCTCGACCCGCTCGGCCAGCAGGTCCACGGTGCCGGCCGTGGTGCGGATGGCGCCGATGCGGTCGACATTGGGCGGCAGGCCGTCGTCCTGCTTGCCGAAGAGGTCGTTGCTCAGCAGCCAGCGGCCGTCGAGGTAGCCGGCGCGGTCCAGCGCCTTCTGCAGCATGCTGGCGAGCACGTAGCCGCTGGGAGAGCGCCGCCAGGACGGGATGTCCTGCGTGTTGAGGTACTTGGCGGCGCGCTCGAAATCCTGCGCGGCGATGGCGTTGAGCAGGCCATTGACCATTCCCTCCGGCGTCTCGCGCCCGAGCGGGTCCTTCGGCTTCTCCGCCGGCTTGGCCTCATCGGCCTTGGGAGCCGAGAGGCCCGGCAGTGATTGAGCCGCCGCCGGCCCGGCGCCCCCGGCAAGCGTGGCGACGGCGAGGCCGGCCGCCAGCACCAGGCGGGCCAGCGCGCGCCGCCTCGGAACAAAGCGTGGGAGCCGCGTTGGGATCAGGCCGAGAGCGATGGCGAGGTCCAACAACCAAGATCGAGCAAGCATCGAGGCTCCCTGCGCAGTGGGTTGGATCGGTCGGGATCTGCCGCGGCTGGGCGTCACGCTACCGCGCCGCGGCCGGGCATTCGGCGCGCGGAGCATAGCAGGCCAACGGCTCGCGATCCCCATGAAATGGGCCGGGAGAAACCGGCCAAGCCGAACCGGCGGGTGCGATAGCGGAAAGCGGATACGGTGTCGAGACGAAACCGGCGGCGCTGCCGAGCAGGTCATAACGGGCCTGCTGTCGCCGCGCCAGCACATGCCGCATATGAGCAAACGGCATGTCGCTTCACGACTAGCACCCGCGCGCCGGGCCAGCCCAAGATCGGGCCATGTCCAAGACCCAATTCTCCGCCGCGCGCGTCGTCCGCGAGGGCCTACGCGGCCAATCCGGCTGGGGCGAGCAGTGGCGCTCCCCCGAGGCGCCGCGCACCGAGTATGACGTGGTCATCGTCGGTGCCGGCGGCCACGGGCTGGCCACCGCCTACTACCTGGCCAAGGAGCACGGCATCCGCCGCGTCGCGGTGCTGGAGAAGGGCTGGCTCGGCGGCGGCAACACCGGGCGCAACACCACCATCATCCGCTCCAACTACCTCATGGAGGAGAGCGCGGCCCTCTACGACCACGCGCTCGACCTGTGGCAGGACCTGTCGGCCGAGCTGAACTACAACGTCATGTATTCCCCCCGCGGCGTCATGATGCTGGCGCACACGGTCCACGACGTGCAGGTGTTCAAGCGCCACGTCTACGCCAACCGCCTGGCCGGCGTCGACAACGAATGGCTCACCGCCGAGGAGGCGCAAGTCTTCTGCCCGCCGCTCAACATCGCCCCCGGCATGAGGTATCCCGTCCTCGGCGCGGCCCTGCAACGCCGCGGCGGCACCGCCCGCCACGACGCGGTCGCCTGGGGCTACGCCCGCGCCGCCAGCGCCATGGGCGTCGACATCATCCAGAACTGCGCCGTCACCGGCATCGACCGCGCGCCCACCGGCGAGGTCACCGGCGTGCAAACCACGCGCGGCCCGGTCCGCGCCCGCCGCGTCGGCGTCGTCGTCGCCGGGCACACCAGCGTGCTGATGGCGATGGCCGGCGTCCGCATGCCGCTGGAAAGCTACCCCCTCCAGGCCCTCGTCAGCGAGCCGGTCAAACCCTGCGTCCCCTGCGTCGTGATGAGCAACACCATCCACGCCTACCTCAGCCAGTCCGACAAGGGCGAGCTGGTCATCGGCGCCGGCACCGACGCCTACGTCAGCTACAGCCAGCAGGGCGGTCTGCACATCGCTACCCATACGCTCGACGCCATCTGCGAGCTGTTCCCCCGCTTCCGCCGCATGAGGATGCTGCGGAGCTGGGGCGGCATCGTCGACGTCACCCCCGACCGCAGCCCGATCATCGGCCTCACCCCCGTACCCGGCCTCTACGTCAACTGCGGCTGGGGCACCGGCGGCTTCAAGGCCACTCCCGGCTCCGGCCACGTCTTCGCCCACACCGTCGCCACCGGCAGCCCGCACCGCATCAACGCCCCGTTCCGGCTGGAACGCTTCCGCACCGGGCGGCTGATCGACGAGGCCGCCGCCGCCGCGGTGGCCCACTGAGATGCTGCTGATCCCCTGCCCGGTTTGCGGCCCCCGCCCGGAAGCCGAGTTCACCTACGGCGGCCAGGCCCACGTCGCCCGCCCGGCCGACCCGGCCGCGCTCGACGACCAGGCCTGGGCCGACTTCCTCTACTCCCGCGACAACCCGCGCGGCGCCTACGCCGAGCGCTGGCGGCACGTCCACGGCTGCGGCCGCTTCTTCAACGCCGTGCGCGACACCTACACCGACCAGTTCGCCGCCTCCTACCCGGCCGGAAGCCCTCGCCCGCTATGACCATCCGCTTCGAGTTCGACGGCCGCCCCTACGCCGGCCGCCCCGGCGACACGCTGGCCTCCGCCTTGCTCGCCAACGGCGTGCGGCTGTTCGGCCGCTCCTTCAAGTACCACCGCCCCCGCGGCCTGCTGGCGGCCGGGTCGGAGGAGCCGAACGCGCTCGTGGAGGTGGACCGCGGCGACGGCCGGCGCACCCCTAACCTGCGCGCCACCCAGGTCGAGCTGTACGACGGCCTCGTGGCGCGCAGCCAGAACCGCTGGCCGAACCTGGCCTTCGACGTCGGCGCGGCGGCCGACCTCGTCGCGCCGATGCTCTCGGCCGGGTTCTACTACAAGACCTTCATCGCCCCGGCCGGGGCCTGGTCGCGCGTCTACGAGCCGCTGATCCGCCGCGCCGCCGGGCTGGGCCGCGCGCCGGACGCCGCCGACACCGACCATTACGCCAGCCGCTACGCCCATTGCGACGTGCTCGTGGTCGGCGCCGGCCCGGCCGGCCTCGCGGCGGCCGCGGCCGCGGCCGCCCCCGGCGTGCGCGTCATCCTGTGCGACGAGCAGCCCCGCTTCGGCGGCACCCTGCTCGCCGAACGGGGGGCGACGCTCGGCGGCGCGGACGCCGCCTCCTGGGTCGCCGCCCGCCTCGGCGCCCTCGCGTCCAACCCCGACGTCACGCTGCTGCCCCGCACCACCGCCTTCGGCTGGTATCCCGGCCCCATCGTCGGCCTCGCCCAGCGCCTGACCGACCACCTGCCCGATCCCGACCCGGCCCTGCCGCGCGAGCGCCTGTGGCAGGTCCGCCCCAAGCAGGTCGTGCTGGCGACGGGCGCGCACGAGCGCCCGCTCGTCTTTCCCGGCAACGACCGCCCCGGCGTCATGCTCGCCGACGCCGCCCGCACCTACGCCAACCGCTACGGCGCGGTCCCGGCCGCCGCCGCCGTCGTCGTCACCAGCAGCGACACCGCCTACCAGGCGGCGCTCGACCTGCACGCGGCCGGCGTGCGCGTGGCATTGGTCGCCGACCTCCGCCGCCGCGCGGACGGGGCCTGGCCCGATGCCGCCCGCCGGGCCGGCCTGCGCGTCGAGACCGGGATGCGCGTGCTCGGCACCCGCGGCCGGCGGGCGCTGCGCGTCGTCGTCCTCGGCCACCCCGACGGCCGCCGCGAATGGGTCCGCGCCGGGCTGCTGGCCATGAGCGGCGGCTGGACCCCGGCCGTTCACCTGTTCTCGCAGTCGCGCGGCACGCTCCGCTTCGACGACGCCGCCGGCGTGTTCCTGCCCGGCGCGTCGGCCGCGCCCGAGCGCTCCGCCGGCGCTTGCCGCGGCATCCACGCCCTCGCCGACGTGGTGGCCGACGGCCAGGCGGCCGGGATCGACGCGGGGCAGGCGGCGGGCTTCGACCCGGCCGCGCCCGAGCGGGTCGCCGTCGCCGACGCGCCGCCCGCGTCCTGGGCGGCGCCCGCAGCGCCCCCGGGCAAGCTCAAGGGCGCGTTCGTCGATTTCCAGAACGACGTCACCAGCAAGGACCTCCTGCTCGCGACCCAGGAGGGCTTCCTCAGCATCGAGCACGTCAAGCGCTACACCACCACCGGCATGGCGACCGACCAGGGCAAGACCAGCAACATGAACGCCCTGGCCATCGTGGCCCAGGCGCGCGGCGTCCCCGTCCCCCAGGTTGGCCTCACCACCTTCCGCCCGCCCTACACCCCGGTCACCTTCGGCACGCTGGCCGGCTACAGCCGCGGCGTGCTGTTCGACCCGGCCCGCACCACCCCCGTCCACGCCTGGGCCGAGGCCCACGGCGCGGTGTTCGAGGACGTGTCGCTGTGGAAGCGCGCCCGCTACTTCCCGCGCGACGGCGAGGACATGCACCGGGCCGTGGCGCGGGAGTGCCGCACGGTGCGCTCGGCCTGCGGCCTGTTCGACGCCTCGACGCTCGGCAAAATCGAGGTCATGGGCCCCGACGCCGCGGCCTTCATGAACCGCATGTACGTCAACGCCTGGACCAAGCTCGCGCCCGGCCGCTGCCGCTACGGCGTCATGCTGGGCGAGAACGGCTTCGTCATGGACGACGGCGTCGTCGGCCGGCTTGCGGCGGACCGGTTCCACGTCACCACCACCACGGGCGGCGCGGCCCGCGTGCTGGCGACCATGGAAGACTACCTACAGACCGAATGGCCGGACCTGCGCGTCTGGCTGGCCAGCACCACCGAGCAGTGGGCGGTGCTGGCGGTGCAGGGACCCCTGGCGCGGCAGGTGCTGGCGCCGCTGGTCGAGGCCGACATCGGGCCGGAGGCGATGCCGCACATGAGCGTGGTGGAAGGCAGCATCCTGGGCGCGCCGATGCGCCTGTTCCGCGTCAGCTTCACCGGCGAGCTGGGCTTCGAGGTCAACGTCCCGGCCGGCCACGGCGAGGCGGTGTGGGAAGCCCTGCACGCCCAGGTCGTCGCCGCCGGCGGCTGCACCTACGGCACCGAAGCCATGCACGTGCTGCGGGCGGAGAAGGGCTACGTCATCGTCGGCCAGGAAAGCGACGGCACCGTGACCCCGGACGACCTCGGCCTCGGCTGGGCGATCGGCAAAGCCAAGCCCGATTTCGTCGGCAAGCGCTCGCTGGCCCGGCCCGACATGGCCGCGGCGGGGCGGCGGCAACTGGTCGGCCTGCTCACGGCCGACCCGGCGTTCGTGCTCGACGAAGGGGTGCAGATCACCGCCGAGCCGGGCGCACCCGCCGGCGCGCAGTCCCTCGGGCACGTCACCTCGTCCTACGGCGAGGGCACCACCGGCCGCTCCATCGCGCTCGCGATGCTGGCGGACGGCCGTTCGCGCCTGGGGCAAACGCTCTACGTGCAGCGCCGGCAGGGAGCGATGGCGGTCAGCGTCGTCGATCCGGTGTTCCTGGACAAGGAAGGGGTTCGGCTCAATGCCTGACATCGCCATCGCCGACGGCGCCGCCCGCGTCGACGCGCCCACCCCCCGCGGCCCCTTCGACGGCCTCCGGCCGCTCGTCGTCCCCGGCCGGCTGCGCGTCGCCCCCGCGCCCCACTCGGCCCGGCTGCTGCTGCGCGGCGACCCGGCTGCCCTCGGCGCCGCGTTCGGCCTTGCGCTGCCCACGCAGCCGTGCCGCGCCGCCGCGGTCAGCGAGCGCGCCGCGCTGTGGCTCGGGCCGGACGAGTGGCTGCTGCTCGCCCCGCCGGGCGCCGCCGACGTCCCGCCCGCCCTCGACGGGGCCGCCGCGGTCGACGTCGGCCACCGCCAAGTCGGCCTCGTGCTCGAAGGCCCGGGCGCCGCCGACGCGCTGGCCACCGGCTGCCCGCTCGACCTGCACCCCAGCGCCTTCCCGCCCGGGATGTGCACCCGCACGGTGTTCGGCAAGTCCGAAATCGTGCTCTGGCGGCCGGACGCGGACCGGTTCCGCCTCGAGGTCTGGCGCTCGTTTGCCGCCTACGCGCTCGGTCGGCTGCGGGTCGCGGCCGCCGAGATCGCGCTCGGCTGAGGCGAGGCCGGCCCGGCGCGCAGCCCCCGCACCGACCAGAACGCCGCCCCATAGGCCAGGGCCGCCATCAGGAACGCCGCCCCCGGGAAATGGACCGCCGCCCCCGGCGCGGTGAACACGCCGAACAGCCAGCCCGAAAACAGCGGTGCCCCCACCGCCGTCAGCCCCTGGAACGACGCCAGCGCCCCCTGCATCGCCCCCTGCCGGTCCGGCCCGGCGCGGGCCGAAACCAGCGCCTGCACCGCCGGGCCGCTGATCGCGCCGGCCGCCTGCAACGCGATCCCCAGGAACAGCACCCACGGCGCGTAGGCGAGCGCGAACATCAGGTAGGCGGCCCCCGCCAACCCGTAGCCAACCAGCGCCGCCCGCCGCTCGCCGAGCGCGCGCACCACCCGGCGCACCAGGAGGCCCTGCACCAGCGCCGAGCCGAGCCCGACCAGCCCGAGCGCCAGGCCGTTGCCCTGCGGTCCCCAGCCCAGCCGCAGCCCGTTGGCCAGCACGAAGCTGCTTTGCAGCGCCCCGATCGCCAGCCAGGTGCAGCACCAGGCAAACACCAGCCGGGCGTAGTCGCGGTCGCGCGCCACCATGGCCAGGTTGCCGAACGGGTTCGCCGCCCGCCAGCGGAACGCCCGGCGGTTGGCCGGCGCCAGCGTTTCCGGCACGAACAGCGCGCCATACAGCAGGTTCAGCCCGGCCAGGCCCGACGCCACCAGGAACGGCAGCCGCAGCCCGTAGCCCCCGAGCAGGCCGCCGATGGCCGGGCCGACCACGAAGCCGAGCCCGAACATCGCCCCCACCAGCCCGAACCGCTGCGCCCGCTGCTCCGGCGTCGAGACGTCGGCGATGGAGGCGGTCGCCGCCGCCACGTTGGCCGCCGTCGCCCCGGCCACCAGCCGCCCGACGAACAGCCAGCCCAAGGTGGGCGCCCAGGCGAGCACGAGGTTGTTCAGCATGATCCCCGACAACGACATCAGCAGCACCACCCGCCGCCCGAACCGGTCGCTGAGCGCCCCCAGCAGCGGCGCGCACAGGAACTGCATGGCCGAGAACACGCCGAGCAGCGAGCCGAGCCACAGCGACGTGCCCGACGCCCCCAGCCCCGAGAGCTGCATCACCAGCCCTGGCACCACGGGCACGATGATGCCGAAGGCGAGCGCGTCGATGGCGATGGTGGCCAGGACGAAGTTGATGGAGGCGGTCCGGCGCGGCGCGGCTTGAACAGCGGTCTGCGGCAAGGCTCGGCATCCCGGGTTGCTGGAGCCGGGCTATACACCGGCCCTGGGCGGTTTGACATGGCGGGCCGCGGCGGGGAGCCTGGCTGCCCGATGCCCGACCGCGCCCCACCCACCCTGTCGCAGTTCGCCGCCGTGATCACCCGCATCGGCCTGACCAGCTTCGGCGGCGGCGTCAGCGGCTGGATGATGCGCGTCGTGGTGCGGGAGCGCGGCTGGATCAGCGAGGCGGAGTTCCTCGCCGGCTTCGGCGTGTGCCAGATCTTCCCCGGCATCAACGTGGTCAACCTGGCGATCTGGCTCGGCTACCGCTTCTTCGGCGGCCGCGGCGCGGTCGCCGGGGCGCTGGCGATGGTGGTGCCGCCGGGCTTGCTGGCGCTCGGCCTGGTCAGCCTGCTCGCGGGCGTCGCCGACATCCCGCTCGTGCAGGCGGCGCTGGACGGGGTGGCGGCGGCGGCAATCGGGCTGGGCGCGACCATGGGAGTGAGCGCGGCCCGGCGCTGCCTGTCGCCCGGGCCGGCCGCCGTGATGCTGGCGGTGTTCGTGGCGGTGGGCGTGCTGCGCCTGCCGCTGCTGTGGGTGCTGCTGCCGCTCGCGCTGCTCAGCGTGGCACTGGCCTGGCGGCGCGGCTGATGCGGGCGCAGGCGCTGCTGGCGCTCCTCGCCGTGTTCGCGCCGCTGTCGCTGGCCACGATCGGCGGCGGTCAGAGCGTGCTGTCGGAGATCCACCGCCAGGTGGTGGTCGAGCACGGCTGGCTCGACGAGCAGGGCTTCCTGACGCTGTTCGCGCTGTCCCGCCTCACCCCCGGGCCGGGCTCGCTGCTGGTGACGCTGATCGGGTGGTCGGTGGCCGACTGGGCGGGCGCGCTCGTCGCCTCGGCGGCGATCTTCGCGCCGTCGTCCTTGCTGCTCTACGGCCTGGCGCGGGTCTGGGCCCGCCACCGCGGCGCGCGCTGGCAGGTGGCGGTCGAGCGCGGCCTCGCGCCGGTGGCGGCGGGGCTGATCCTGGCGGCCCTGACGGTGCTGGAAGCGGCGCGGGGCGGGGCGGCGGCCTGGGTGGTCGCGGGCCTGTCCACGGCGCTCCTGAGCCTGACGCGGGTGTCGCCCTTCCTGCTGCTCGCCGCCGGCGCCGCGGCGTTCGTGCTGCTGCGGGCCGGGTCGCCGTGACCCTCGCCGCCTGGGCGCAGGTCTGCTACACGGGCGCCATGCCGGCCGACCCGCCGTTCTGGAAGACCACCCCGCTCAACCGCATGACCGCCGAGCAGTGGGAATCGCTGTGCGACGGCTGCGGCCGCTGCTGCCTGCACAAGCTGCGCGACGAGGACACGGAGGCGCTGGCCTTCACGAACGTGTCCTGCCGCCTGCTCGACACCCAGACCTGCCGGTGCAGCCGCTACGAGACCCGGCGCGACTGGGTGCCGGACTGCGTCTCGCTGACGCCCGCGGGCCTGGCCGAGATCGACTGGCTGCCGCCCTCCTGCGCCTACCGCCGCGTGGCGGAGGGCAAGGGCCTCGCCTGGTGGCACCCGCTCGTCTCGGGCGACCCGGGCACGGTCCACGAGGCCGGCGTCTCGGTCCGCGGCCGGGTGCAGGACGAATCCCGGGTCGGCGACCTGGAAGAGCACGTCGTGGCCTGGCCTGGCCAGACCCCGCGTGCCGGCAAGAAACGGAGGACGTGATGCGCGATGCGCTCTACGGCGGCGTCAACGCCGCGGTGCTGACGGCCATGCGGCCGGACCTGTCGGTCGACATCGAGCCGATCGCCGCCCATTGCCGCTGGCTGCTGGCCCACGGCTGCGACGGGCTGGGCGTGCTCGGCACCACGGGCGAGGCCAACTCGCTCGGCGTGTCGGAGCGGATCGGGCTGATGGAGGGCCTCGTCGAGCGCGGCGTCCCCGGGCCGGCGATGCTGCCCGGCTGCGGCGTGCCGGCGATCTCCGACACGGTGCTGATGGCCCGGCGTGCGGGCGCGCTCGGCTGCCGCGGCGTCCTGGTCCTGCCGCCGTTCTTCTACAAGAACCCGAGCGAGGACGGCCTGTTCGCCTACTTCAGCGAGGTCGTGCAGGGCGTCGGCGGCGCGGTGAAGCTCTACCTCTACAACTTCCCGGCCCAGTCCGCGGTGCCGCTGACCGTGCCCCTGATCGAACGCCTGCTGCGCGCCCACGGCGACGCGGTGCGCGGCATCAAGGACAGCACCGGCGACTGGGCCAACACCCGCGCCTACATCGACGCCTTCGCCGCCGACGGCTTCGAGGTCTACTGCGGCGACGACGGCCACCTGCTGCAAGTGCTGCGAGCGGGCGGGTCCGGCTCGATCTCGGCGGCGAGCAACGTCAGTTGCGCCGAGAACGCCAAGGTCTACGCCGGCTGGCGAGGCCCCGAAGGTGCCGAAGCGCAGCGCACCCTGTCCGCCATGCGCGCCGCCGTCACCTCCGCCCCGTTGATCCCCGGCCTTAAAGCGCTGCTGGCCCGGCACACCGGGCGCGACGGCTGGCTCAACATCCGCCCGCCCCACACCCGGCTCGCCCCCGAGCAAGCAACGGCGCTGTTCGCCCGCTTCGACGCCTGCGGCGCGCGGCTGGCTGCGGCGTAACCGGCGCCGCTGGTGAGGCTTGCATCGCGTCCACGCCCTGATTGCACGGCGTGCATACGCGGAATAAGCCGCGAGTACGATGTTATACCAATCGCCTTAAACACTGACCTGTGCCCAGGTGCGGGTGGTGATGGAGGTGATGCGTTTGGTGTCGGTCATGAGGCCGTTCCAGGCGTCGCAGCAGGCGTCCACGATTGCGGTGTAGCCGTCCCACACCGTCATGCCGAGGGCGTTGCCGCGCAAGTATTCCCACACGTTCTCCATCGGGTTCAGCTCCGGCGCGCAGGGCGGCAGGCGCAGCAGGGTGACGTTGCGGGGCACCTTCAGCCTTGCGCCGGGCTGGTGCCATCCTGCGCCGTCGCAGACCAGCATGGCATGCGCCCCTGGCGCCACCTGGGTGCTGACTTCCTCCAAGTGGAGCGCCATGGCCTCGCTGTTGACCCCTGGCATGACAAGGGCGGCGCCCATGGCGCGCGCGGGGCATGTGGCGTCGAACAGGGAGGCGCTCTCGTGCCGGCAGTCGCGCACCCGCGCCGGGCGCGATCCGATGGGCGCCCACACGTAGGACAGGGTGCCCTGCTGGCCGACCCGGGCCTCGTCCTCGAACCAGACCTCGATGGTCTTGCCGGCGGCCTCTGGCGGCAGGGCGGTGGCTACGAGGGTGGCGAAGTTTTATATGCCTCCTGCGCCGCCAAGTCCTGCTTGGGGTGGAAGGGGCGCGGCTGCAAGCGCGTCAGCCGAAGCCGGCGCAGCAGCGTGCCCACGGTTCGCTCATGCACCTCCACCTCGAACCGGGCCTGGACCTGCGCCCGCAGGTCCAGGCAGCGCCGCCGGACAACGCCGTCCTCGGCCAGGTCCGGCCCAGCCAGCACCAACTCCTCCAACTCCTGCATCTGCTCCGCCGACAGCGCCGGCGGGCGGCCACTGCGGGGCACGTCCCGCACGCCTTCGACGCCGTGGGCGTTGTAGCGGTGGACCCAGTCCCGCAAGGTCTGCCGATCCATCCCGCCAGCTTGAGCCGCGAGGTGCCGCGGGTGCCCGTCCAGCACCATCGCCAAGGCCAGCCGCCGCCGCGCCTGCCTCACGTCCCGCGCGCCTGCCGCCGCCGCACGTCGCCCCGCACTGTCCAGGTCGTCCCGCGTGATCGCAACCGATGCCATGCCACCCACCCCGAACCGAACACAGGGCGCATGGACCCATACCCTCGCGAACTTGGGAAACCCTCAGGAGGCAGAACTCTCGGCGGCTGGTATTAGGGTTTGGTCCTGAACGTTACTGTTTGGTGATTGACAGCATTTGCGGGTCGCCCGTGAACATTGTTCTGATATGTCAAAGGCCATTGCGGTCAAGTTTATCTGTTGCTAACCAACCGTCCAACGCCGGTCATTGCGACAGGCGAGGCATGGTTCGTATCAGGAGCAGTCGATGCGTTTGGCAATTCTCGGTCTGGCGCTACTCGCCGCGGTCCCCGCCCGGGCCGCCGTCATCTTCACGGACAGCTTCGAGTCTCCGGCCGTCGGGCCTGGGGGAGCGACGTCGGAAGCGCCGGCCAACTGGCAGTTCATCGACCGGGGCGGCTTCACCGGCGTTTACGACCAGGGTTCGACCGGACGCTTCAGCTACACCCCGGACGGCAACCAAATCGGCTACATCGGCTACGGCGGCAACAACGCCCAGGGTGGCGGCGTGCTGATCCGCGACTCCGGTACGACGGTGCAGGCCGGCACCACCTACACCTTCCAAGCCTTCGTCGGCGCGGACGACGCCTCGACCAACGAGGGGCTGTGGCAGATGGAACTGTGGTCGGGCCGGCCGCTCGACTCTGGCAGCGCCTTGCTCGGCCTGGTCAATGCCAACTCGCCGAACGCGAACCGGCCGCAGCTGCGGGCCTGGGCGCAGAACAGCGTCAGCTACACCGCCTCCGCCAGCGCCGGCCAGCTCTGGGTGGCGCTGAACAATCTCGCTCCGGCCGGCGTCCAGAGCAGCACGGCGTTCAACGACGCCGTCTACGACGCCGTGACGTTGAGTTCGACCCAGGCGTCGAGCCAGCCGGTGCCGGCCCCGGGTGGCGTTGCCCTGTTCGCCCTCGGTCTGGCCGCCGTCGGCGCCGCGCGCGTGCGCTTCGGCCGCGTCGCGTAGCAGGCCGGGCAAGTCACTGACGCCAAGTGGCGGAACGGCGCGTGGTCACGTGATGGCCGCGGACGTTTCCGGCTCGGGCATCACCTGACCGAACGGGCTCACCGATCGGATCGGGATGCTCGCCAACGGGACGGCGTAGAGCGTGATTCGTGCGCCTATCGGCACGGATCACGCCCTGGCGCTAGAGCGATTGCTCAGTTCAGTCTCACGTCCGACTGGACTAGCTTCTGTTAGAACTTGAGTTTTAGCCCCATCTTTGGGGCATGGCGGAGATTGCTGAGGCTGAGGGCTTTACGGACGCGGAGTGGGCGGTATGGGAGCCGCTGATCGAGTTGGTGCGGCCCCGCGGCAAGACGCCGCCGAAAGACCTGCGCCGCACGATCGCGGCCATCTTGTGGCGGCACAACAACGGCGCCAAGTGGCGGGCGATCCCGGCCGAACTCGGCCCGTGGTGGCTGGCGGCGCAGCTGTTCATCCGCTGGGCCAAGCAGGGTGCGTGGGAGCGCCTGCTGGGTTTGGCGCAGGCGCGCGCGGGCGGCTTGGATCTGGGCCTGGCCTTCCTGGACGGGACCAACATCCGGGCGCGCGCCAAAGCGGCGGGGGCGCCTAAAAAAGGGGATCTGCAGCAAGCCGAGACGAGCGTGAAGCGCTTGGTCGCTCTCGCGGCGGCTTCGGGACCAAGGCGGTGACGGTGGCAGACAGCCAGGGCCGGGCGATCGCCTTTGCGCTCGCCCCAGGCCAGGCGCACGAGGCGCCAATGGCGCCCGCGCTGCTGGACGGCTTGACGGACGCGCCCGGCTGGGTGGTGGGCGACCGCGGCCTGTCCTCGGACGCTCTGCGCGCGCAGGCCTGGGCCATGGGCGCGCGTCCGGTGATCCCGACCAAGAAGAACGAGGCGCCCGTGCGCTGCCCGGACTTCATCTACGTTCATCGCAACCGGATCGAGCGCCTTTGGGGTCGGCTGAAAGAGTGGCGGGCCGTGGCCACCCGCTACGAGAAGACAGCCCGCTCCTTCATGGGCGTGCTCTGCCTCGCCGCCGCACGGGACTGGCTCAAACCCACAATCAAGAACAAGCAATCAAGTCCTAACAGGCGCTAGAGCGTTTTTGCGCGAAGTGAAAACGTCCTAGTGGTCCAAACCCGACGCGCGAGGCCTGAGCGTCAGGGCCGTCCGGCCCACCAGACAAGGCCGCCCACGCGACCCGGTGTCCGAAGCCCCTGCCCCAAGCCCACGAGCGCGACCCAACCAGCCCCGGGCGATGCGGCCTTCCCAACCCCGCTCCGCGATGCCATAGTACGGGGAACGATTCCAGAACACCACCAGCCGCCGACCCTCGTCGCCGAAGGACGAATGCCCCATGTCCGCAGGACGAACGCCCGTGTCCGCCAACATCCGTGTCCGCGGCGCGCGCGAGCACAACCTCAAGAACATCGACGTCGAGATCCCGCGCGACAGCCTCACCGTCATCACCGGCCTCAGCGGCTCCGGCAAGTCCTCCCTCGCCTTCGACACCATCTACGCCGAGGGCCAGCGCCGCTACGTGGAAAGCCTGTCCGCCTACGCCCGCCAGTTCCTCGAACTGATGGGCAAGCCCGACGTGGACAGCATCGAGGGCCTGTCGCCGGCCATCTCCATCGAGCAGAAGACCACCAGCCGCAACCCGCGCAGCACCGTCGGCACGGTCACCGAGATCCACGACTACATGCGCCTGCTCTGGGCCCGCGTCGGCACCCCCTACTCGCCCGCCACCGGCGAGCCGATCGAGGCCCAGACCGTCAGCCAGATGGTCGACCGAGTCGCCGCCATGCCCGAAGGCACCCGCCTCCTCCTGCTCGCCCCCGTCGTGCGCGACCGCAAGGGCGAGTACCGCAAGGAGCTGGCCGAGCTGCAGCGCCGCGGCTTCACCCGCGTGAAAGTGGACGGCACGCTCTACGAGATCGCCGACGTCCCCGCCCTCAACCGCAAGACCAAGCACGACATCGACGCCGTGGTCGACCGCGTCGTCACCCGCCCCGGCATCGAGCCGCGCCTCGCCGACAGCTTCGAGACCGCCCTCGGCCTCGCCGACGGCGGCGTCGTCTACGCCGAGGACGCCGCCTCCGGCGCGCGCACCGTGTTCAGCGCCCGCTTCGCCTGCCCGGTCAGCGGCTTCACCATCGAGGAGATCGAACCCCGCCTGTTCAGCTTCAACTCCCCTCACGGCGCGTGCCCGGCCTGCGACGGCCTCGGCCTGGAAAGCTTCTTCGACCCCGCCCTCGTCGTCCCCGACGAGCGCGTGACCCTCGCCGACGGCGCCATCGCCCCCTGGGCCGGGGCGCAGACCCCCTACTACGACCAGACCCTCCACGGCGTCGCCCGCCACTACAAGGCCGGCACCCGCACCCCCTGGCACGAGCTTCCCGCCCACGTCCGCGACGCCATCCTCGACGGTTCCGGCGACACGCCCATCACCCTCACCTACAAGGACGGCGTCCGCGCTTACCAGGTCACCAAGCCGTTCGAGGGCGTGCTGGCCAACCTGGCCCGCCGCCTGCGCGAGACCGACAGCGCCTGGGTGCGCGAGGAACTCGGCCGCTACCAGGCCCAGAAGCCCTGCGCCGTCTGCCACGGGGCCCGCCTCAAGCCCGAGGCCCTCGCCGTGCGCGTCGCCGGCAGCACCATCGCCCAAGCGAGCGAGCTGCCCATCCGCCGCGCCCTCGACTTCTTCGCCGCCGTCCCGGGCGCCCTCACCCCGCAGCGCCTGGAGATCGCGCGGCGCATCCTGCGCGAGATCACCGACCGCCTGCAATTCCTGGTCGACGTCGGCCTCGACTACCTTACCCTCGCCCGCGGCAGCGCCACCCTGTCCGGCGGCGAGAGCCAGCGCATCCGCCTCGCCAGCCAGATCGGCTCCGGCCTCACCGGCGTCCTCTACGTCCTCGACGAGCCCAGCATCGGCCTGCACCAGCGCGACAACGAGCGCCTGCTCGCCACGCTGCGCCGCCTCAAGGCCCTCGGCAACACCGTCCTCGTCGTCGAGCACGACGAGGACGCCATCCGCGCCGCCGACCACCTGATCGACATGGGACCCGCCGCCGGCGTCCACGGCGGCCACGTCATCGCCCAGGGCACCCCAGACGAAGTCGCCGCCCACCCCGACAGCCTCACCGGCGCTTACCTCTCCGGCCGCCGCGGCATCCCGCTCCCCAAGCGCCGCAAGGCCGATCCCAAGCGCGCGCTGCGCGTCGTCGGCGCGCGCGGCAACAACCTGCGCGACGTCACCGCCAGCGTCCCCTTGGGCGTCTTCACCTGCGTCACCGGCGTCTCCGGCGGCGGCAAGTCGACGCTCGTCATCGACACCCTGTTCAAGGCCGCCTCCCGCCGCCTGATGGGATCGGGCGAGGCTCCCGCGCCGCACGACCGCCTCGAAGGCCTCGAATACCTCGACAAGATCATCGACATCGACCAGTCCCCCATCGGCCGCACCCCCCGCTCCAACCCGGCCACCTACACCGACCTGTTCGCCCCCATCCGCGACTGGTTCGCCGAACTGCCCGAGAGCCGCGCCCGCGGCTACAAGTCCGGCCGCTTCAGCTTCAACGTCAAGGGCGGCCGCTGCGAGGCCTGCCAGGGCGACGGCGTGCTCAAGATCGAGATGCACTTCCTCCCCGACGTGTTCGTCACCTGCGACACCTGCAAGGGCGCCCGCTACAACCGCGAGACGCTGGAGATCAAGTTCCGCGGCAAGTCCATCGCCGACGTGCTGGCCATGACGGTCGACGAGGCCGTCCCCTTCTTCAGCGCCGCCACCCGCATCAACGACCGCCTCACCATCCTGCAACGCGTCGGCCTCGGCTACATCAGCCTCGGCCAGCAGGCGACCACCCTCTCCGGCGGCGAGGCCCAGCGCATCAAGCTCAGCAAGGAGCTGGCCCGGCGCGCCACCGGCCGCACCCTCTACATCCTGGACGAACCCACCACCGGCCTGCACTTCGAGGACGTGCGCAAGCTGCTCGAAGTCCTGCACGCCCTGGTGGACCAAGGCAACACCGTCGTCGTCATCGAGCACAACCTCGAAGTCATCAAGACCGCCGACTGGGTGCTCGACCTCGGCCCCGAAGGCGGCGAGGGGGGCGGCCGCATCGTGGCCGAAGGCACCCCCGAGGCCATCGCCGCCAACCCGGCCAGCCACACGGGGCGGTTCCTGCGGCCGCTGCTGCCGGTGGCGAAGCTTAGGAAGGCGGGATAGATGTGCCAATTAATGGAGGCTCTTGTCGGGTTCCGGGGTGTTGGCCTGCGTCATCTGACAAGTGCGGTGACGAGTGCACCGAGCAAGGCTTTGCCGCGTCGGCGAGCGTTGTGCACGAACTGGAAGAAGCCGAGATAGAGCGGCAGCTTGTCTTGCGAGATGCCCCGGTGCGGTCGCAGCCAGGAACGTAGGAGCGACCAAAGCCCTTCCATGGTGTTGACGTGGACCTCGCAGAACCCGTCGCCGTCCTCGTCGCGGGCGTATTCGCCGCGCCCGTGGCAGACCGTTTTGTGTCCGTAGCCCCAAGCCGGCAGACGTGCGTAGATGCTGTATTCGTCCGTGTGGATCAGAGTGCCCGGGGCGACGGCGGCGGTGATGACCGGCTTGATCGTGTTCTGCTGCACGTTGGCCAGCATCTGCAGCACCACCTGGCCGCCGCGCTGGATCAGGCCAAGGATCGGCGGCTTGTCCTTCTCCAGCGTGCCGCGGCCCGGCGCGCCTGCCAGCCTGCGGCACCGGCCGAGCCGCCCCTTTTGGCCACTTCTTCCGGCTGCCCCTTGTGCCCGGCTACGACGTAGACCTCGTCGATTTCCACCGCGCCCTGTAGCTTTACCACCGGCACTTTGGCGACCAGCCCCCGGCGCAGCTGCTCCGTCATGGCCTGCACGTCCGACACGGCCAAGCCCAGCTCACCTGCGATCTGCCGGCTGGAAAGCTTCAGGCCCATGAAGTAGAGGCACAGCACCCACACGCGCAGCGGCTGATGGTGCCCGGCCAGCACGGTGCCGGTGAGGTCGTCGAAGCGGGACGTGCACGCCTTGCACCGGTAGCGCTGCCGACAAGGCTGTGTGTCGTCGCACCCATCCCGGACCACCGCGGAGCTGTCGCACCCGGGGCAACGCACGCCTTCCGGCCAACGGTGCTGGCGCACAAAGGCGAAGCACTTGGCGTCGTCCATCAGGCCGGACAGGTTGACCAAGTCAGGTGCAGCCATGAACGCCAAAGCTCCTCAAATGAGAACGGGCGGTCGATCATCCCGCCGCTTTCATCACATCAGAAGCTCGCCGGAACCACCAGTCTCGTCTCTGCATGCCAACACCCCGGAACCCGACAAGAGCCACTCTCCCTTGACCCGGCCTGATGGGCTGTAGCGGGGGGAACGAGGCTTTGTCGGACTTCAAGGGGCGGCACTTCGAGGGTGAGATCGTGCTGTGGGGGGTGCGGTGGTATTGCCGCCGCTAGGTGCAGCGGTATGTACCCAAGATGGAAGAGCGGCTGCGCTGGCAGTGGCGGGTGCTTCGTTGGACCAGCTGGCGCGTGAACGAGATCTACGTGAAAGTCTGCGGTGAGTGGGCCTGTTTGCATAGGGCCGCCGACAAGCACGGGAACGGCGTTTTGCCCGGAGGATTTCACTGAGCTCGGCAGCGACAGCATCGGCGTGACCTTGGACAAGCTGATGACCCAGTCGCGACCGCTGCTGGTCATCCGCGAGCCGCGCGAGGACCCTGCCGACAGCCAGAAGCTCCTGCTGCTGGCGCTGTCGATCCACGTGCAGGAAAATCTGCAGACCGCGGCCTGGGCGCTGCGCGTCATCGACGACAGCGGCACCATCCACGTCGTAGCCGTGGTCGATGACAAGGTGCTGGAAGCGGCCGCCGGCTTGATCGGCGAGCACGACGCCGCGGATCTGGACCATCTCGCCGGGCTCGAACGGCTGGAGACGGCCGGGTCGATCGCCGCCATGCAGCGCACGGCGCAGCAACGCGGCGTGGGCTGCCGGGCAGCGTCCGGCAAGGCGACCTGGTCAGCCGCGTCATCGAGCTGGCGGAGGGCGAGCAACGCTTGATCGTCATCGGCTGCGACACGGATGCGGGCGGCAGCTCCTACCGCAGCGTGCAGGCGTTGATCCGCCGCGCCAAGGATCCGGTGCTGGTGGTCTGAGGCAGCGGATGTTGGTTCGACGGACCATTGCCCGATCGTAGTGACAGATCACGAGATCGCGGAATGTTCGATCTGAGGCGTGCGCGTTTCAAGGCTACTGTTGGGGAGTGGCCATGTCGGGTGGCGATCTGGATGGCCGGCAAGCGACCAACAGGAGCGGGTGCGCGTTGATCCTAGGGAGCCGGGCTGGGCAGCGCGGCCCGCGGTGCAACAACCGGCGCTTCGTCGCGGCGCTGTCATGAATGGCCCGATGGGGCGGACGTTGGCGCGATCTGCCACGGCAACTGGGCGTCACGTCCGTTGACGTTTAGAGCTTGCAACGGAACCGCCGAAGGAGACACGAGCATGACGGACCTGCCGCAGGACGCGCTGGAAAAAGCACCGGACCCGATCACCGGCGATCCCGCCGTCCACGAGTTCCAAACGCTGCACGAGGTCGTGGCGGCGGCGCACCGGGCGCTGGACCGCAACATGTGGGATTACGTGGTGGGCGCCACGGAAACCGAGACGACGATGCGCCGGAACCGCCTGGCGCTGGACCGCATCGCCTTCCGGCCCCGTGTGCTGAACGACGTGTCGCGCATCGACAGCGGCGCGGAGTTCCTGGGCAAGCAGGTGCGCCTGCCGGTCGCGCTGGCCCCGGTCGGCGGGCTTGAGTCCCTGGGGCATGAGGGTGGGCTGACCGTTGCCCGCGCCGCGGGGACGGCGGGGGTACCGTTCTTCCTCAGCTCCGTGAACCAGCTCGGGCTGGAGCGGGTGGCGGCGGCCGGGGCCGGGCCCAAGGTGTTCCAGCTCTACGTGCGCGGCGGGGACGACTTCGTGGACGACCACGTGCGTCGGACGGTTGATGCGGGATACGACGCGTTCTGCATCACCGTGGACAGCGCGATCTATTCGCGGCGGGAGCGCGACATCGCCAACCGCTTCGCCAAGCCTTGGCGCGGCAACACGCCGGGAATGCAGTATCAGGCCACGCTGAGCTGGACCCAGGTGCGCCGGGTGCGGGAGCGCTGCGCCATTCCGCTGATGCTGAAGGGCATCGCGACCGCGGAGGACGCGGAGCTGTGCTGCCGCGAGGGGATCGACGTGGTGTACGTCTCGAACCATGGCGGCCGGCAGCTTGATCACGGCCGGGGGGCACTGGACGTGTTGCCGGAGGTGGTTCAGGCCGTGGCCGGCCGGGCCAAGATCATGGTGGACGGCGGGATCAGCCGGGGCACCGACGTGGTGAAGGCGATCGCGCTGGGCGCGGACGCGGTGGGGATCGGCCGGCTCTACACCTACGGCCTGGCCGCCTCGGGTGCTGCCGGCATCAGCCGGGTGATCGAACTGCTGGAGCTGGAGGTGCAGGAGTGCCTGGGTTTGCTGGGCCTGACCAGCTTCGCCGGGCTGGATGCTTCGTACGTGTGCACTGCAGAGGCGGTGGCGGATCCCCGGGTGCATAGCGCCTTTCCGCTGCTGCATTTGCCGGAGCGGCACGACCGAACGACCGACGCTTGATCTGACAGGGCAGCGGGCCGGGCGACAGGTGTCATATTACGAGGCGTTGGTGCGTGGATGCCCGGATAGTCTGTCCCTGGTAGGAGCGGTAAGCTCCGAGCATGCCGTTCAAGCACGATGCCACCCGACGCTATGGCATTCCGCGCGCCCGCTGCCGCGTCCTGAACTGGCCGGCCTACGAAGCTGGGCTGCGCCGACGCGGTGACCTCACACTGTGGCTGGACCAGGCAGCCCTCATGGGTTGGGCCGCCCCGAAGCGCAGCACGCCCGGCGGTCAGCCGCACTACTCCGACCTGGCGGTCGGACTGGTCCTGACCGTGCTCCTGGTGTTCCACCTCGCTTTGCACCAGGCCGAGGCGTTCGCCAGAAGCGTGCTGGCGCTGCTTGGATTGGACTTGCGCATGCCGGACCATTCCACCCTATTCCGTCGTGAGCGGGTCTTTGCCAGGCGGCAGCCGCGTGTTCGGGCGAGCAGCGGCCCGGTGCGCCTGGTGCTGGACAGACCGGGCTGGCCCTGTTCGGCCAAGGCGAATGGTGTGCGGCCCAGCACCGCCGGACCCGCAGGCGCTGGATGAAGCTGCGTCTCGGCGGGGACGCCACCACCGGCGAGATCGCTGCACACGTCCTGACCGACGGCCAGGCCGGCGACGCGGCGCGAGCGCCGGACCTGCCACGCCAGCCGGAAGGCGACATCGCCAGCCTGATCGCGGACGGCGCCTGCGGCGGCGGCCCTGTGCATCAGGCCGCAGATGCTCGCCAGCCTGGCAAATCCCCGGACGCGATCATCCCGCCTCGCGCCTCTGCGGCGCCGAGTGCGGCCGATCCGGACGAGCAGACTCCGCGCGACCGCCCCATCCGAGCCATTGACGAACACGGCCGCGTGGAATGGCAACGCGTGACGGGATAACCCAAAGGTTCTCGATCGTGTGCGGCACCCTGATCTTGTTATGCCCTCGATGATGGACACCCCGGCTCCCACTCCGAAGATCAGCACCGCGACCACAAACGCCCAAAAGTAGAGCTGCAGCTCGTGTCCGAACGGGTGCTGCGGCGTCGGCGGCCGCGCGACGCGCCTCATGCCGAGCAGCAGCAGCAGTTGGTTGCCGCTGTCCACGGTGGAGTGGATCGCCTCGCTCAGCATCGCGGCGCTGCCGGTGTAGCCGGCAGCGGCGAACTTGGTCACTGTTGCGGAAATAAGCCCTGGACGAGCAGGTAGAAAAACTACGCCGCCCTTGGAACCAGCATGACATCGTATCCCAGGTTGCCCAGGCGTTGAACCAGCTTGGCGGTGGAGCGCTTGCGGGCGACCTGATCGAGATAGCTCTCACCGAGGTCGCGGAAAGCCTGGCCCGTGCTTAGCATGTGGAACGCGGCGATAAGCAGCTTGTGGGCAATGGCCATGATCGCCCGCACTGGGCCGCGGCGGGCACGAGACGGTTGTACTTGTCTCGGTAGTAGCTGCCCTTGGTCCGCACGGCAGCCGAGGCGGCGGCGAACAGCGCCGATTTGAGGAACACGTTGCCCCGGCGCGTGCCGGCGCCCTTCGACTTGCCGGCGCTCTCGTAGTTGCCTGGCGCGACCCCGGCCCATGCGGCCAAACGGCGCGCGGTGGCGAACACGTCCATGTCGGTGCCGATCTCGGCGATGATCGAGGCCGCCGTCACCCAGTCCACGCCGGGGATCTGCATCAGCAGCCGGTGCTGCGCCTGATAGGGCTCGAGGTGAGCCCCGATGCGGGCATCAACCGTGTCGAGGTCGCGACCGATGGCTTCCAAGGCGCGGAGCTGCATGCCAAGCAGAAAGCACTGGGGCTCGCGCATGCGCCCGTCGAGCGCGGCTTCGAGGGCCGCGTGCTTGCGCCGCATCCGCCCGCGCGCGAGGCCCGCCATCTCGGTGGCATCGGTCGTGCCGGCAGCGAGCGCCTCCAGCATGGCCATGCCAGAGACGCCGAACACGTCGCTGGCCACGCCAGACAGCTTGATGTTGGCGCCTTCCAGCAGCTTCAGCACCCGATTGCGCCCTGCCGTCCGGGTCTCGATCAGCGTGCGCCGGTGACGCACCAGCTCGCGCAAGTCGCGGATCGCGGGCGGCGGCACGAAGCTTTTGGCCACCAGCTTTTGGCCACAGGCCGTGGCGCACAAGCTGGACGATCCACTCGGCGTCCTTCACGTCCGTCTTGCGGCCGGGCACGTTCTTGATGTGGTGGGCATTGCCGACGATCAGCTCGACGTGGCCCTCCAGCACGGCGTAGACCGGCTTCCAGTAGACGCCGGTGCTCTCCATGCCGACGTGAGTGACCCCGTGCCCGGCCAGCCACGCCCGCAAGGTCTCCAGCTCGCGGGTGGTCGTGCCGAAGCTACGCAGCAGCTTCTGCGCCTTGCGCCCTGGCGCGCCGATCAGGACGCAGCAGACGACGCTGGCCTGGTGGACATCCAGGCCGGCGCAACGTTCAAGAAAAATCTCCATAGCCAGCACCTTGTCATAGGGGGACGGGGTGGCGGCCGCTGCGCTGCAGGCAAAGTCAGATACTGTTGCTCGTGCTCGCCAAGGATGGTGGCGACAAAGGATGGTGCCTGAGAACAGCGCGGACCGATCTGGTGGACAGGATTGGGTCTCCTAGTGTCAATCGGCCTCCAAACGGCCACCGGGAGGAAAGGTGGACCAGCGCCGGCCGGCCAACAACGGGGCACCCCATTTCCTCCCCATGATGGTGCGCGCCCAGCGCGCGGTTCATCTGGTGGCGAATTGCTTGGCTATGCGGCGAGAGCGGCGAAGCGCGACAGGCGAGTGGGTGCGATGGGCCGACCACCGAACGAAGCTGCCATGTGATCGAGGTTGATGGCCGCGGCGGTGGCCACGTGTTGCAGGCCCGTTTTGGCCAAACCGCGGTAGCGGGTCTGACGCAAGCCGAACGCGCGCACGGCTTGCGAGAGGGTGCTCTCGATCCCTTGCCGCTGGTCGTAGAGGCGCCTGCCCTCTGCCGTGCTTTCCCGTGCCCTGGCCGCGGCAAGGGCATTGTATTCCGGCCGTGGCAGGATCGCGAGCACCTGGTCTTGCGACGCTGACTGCGACCGCGTGTAGCGGCTGCGCGATGGGCAGGCGAAGCAGTCGGCGGCCCGGAACTGGGCGCGGACAAGAGCGCGCTGCCCCGGTTGCGTCTTGGCCTCATACCAGCCGGCGCTCTCCTTGCCCTCCGGGCAACGCGCCGTCCGCCGGTCCCAGTCCACGGTGAAGTCGGCCGCGCTGAACGCCCCTTCCGCCAGGCTCTGCCAGCTCAGGTTCCGCCGGCTGGGTCCGACCAAGTGGTTCTGTTGCAAACGCTGGATCGGGGCAAGCGAGGCGCTGTAGAGCGGCGTTTTCAGGCAGCAACTTCGAACAGCCCGGCGACGAAGGCGGCTTGCGCCTGCATGTCGCGACCGCCAACGTTGTGGACCTGCCCTTTCCTGATCATCGCCATCGCCTCGTAGCCGGCCAGTATCCGTTCCGCGGTTTCCAAGCCGCCGAAGCCAAGCCCCGGCCGGACCAGCCGTTTGATCCGGCGGTGGTCCTGCTCCACGATGTTGTTGAGATACTTGCGCTGCCGCAGCTTTGAGAAGCGCCACAGCTCGCCTGCCCGCTTCATCTTCCGCACCGCCCGCGGGTAGGCCGGGTTTTCGTCCACGGTGATCGTGCGCGGGTTCACGGTGTGCGGCTGGGCCAGCGCCTTGCGGAAGAACCGCTTGGCCGATGCGGCGTCGCGCTGCGCCGACAACAGCAAGTCGATGGTCTGGCCCAGGCTGTCGACCGCCCGATACAGGTAGGTCCAGGCGCCCTTGACCTTGATGTAGGTCTCGTCCACCCGCCATGACCCGGTGCAGGGCCGCAGGTGACGGCGCACCCGCTGTTCGAACTCACCGGCATAGGCCTGCACCCAGCGGAACAGGGTGGTGTGCTCGACCGTGACGCCGCGGTCCGACAGCATCGCCGCGAGGTCGCGATAGCTGATCGGAAAGGCCAGATACCAGCGCAGCGCCCACAGGATCACCTCGGACGTGAAATGCCGCCCCTTGAACACGCCGTCCTGCCCCGCCGCCATCTCGCCCACCCGTCAAGCTGCCTGGCAAGCTTCTATCCCGACCGTGGCCGATCCGCCATTTGCAACAGAACCAACTGGAAGAAGCCGAGATAGAGCGGCAGCTTGTCTTGCGAGATGCCCCGGTGCGGTCGCAGCCAGGAACGTAGGAGCGACCAAAGCCCTTCCATGGTGTTGACGTGGACCTCGCAGAACCCGTCGCCGTCCTCGTCGCGGGCGTATTCGCCGCGCCCGTGGCAGACCGTTTTGTGTCCGTAGCCCCAAGCCGGCAGACGTGCGTAGATGCTGTATTCGTCCGTGTGGATCAGAGTGCCCGGGGCGACGGCGGCGGTGATGACCGGCTTGATCGTGTTCTGCTGCACGTTGGCCAGCATCTGCAGCACCACCTGGCCGCCGCGCTGGATCAGGCCAAGGATCGGCGGCTTGTCCTTCTCCAGCGTGCCGCGGCCCGGCGCGCCTGCCAGCCTGCGGCACCGGCCGAGCCGCCCCTTTTGGCCACTTCTTCCGGCTGCCCCTTGTGCCCGGCTACGACGTAGACCTCGTCGATTTCCACCGCGCCCTGTAGCTTTACCACCGGCACTTTGGCGACCAGCCCCCGGCGCAGCTGCTCCGTCATGGCCTGCACGTCCGACACGGCCAAGCCCAGCTCACCTGCGATCTGCCGGCTGGAAAGCTTCAGGCCCATGAAGTAGAGGCACAGCACCCACACGCGCAGCGGCTGATGGTGCCCGGCCAGCACGGTGCCGGTGAGGTCGTCGAAGCGGGACGTGCACGCCTTGCACCGGTAGCGCTGCCGACAAGGCTGTGTGTCGTCGCACCCATCCCGGACCACCGCGGAGCTGTCGCACCCGGGGCAACGCACGCCTTCCGGCCAACGGTGCTGGCGCACAAAGGCGAAGCACTTGGCGTCGTCCATCAGGCCGGACAGGTTGACCAAGTCAGGTGCAGCCATGAACGCCAAAGCTCCTCAAATGAGAACGGGCGGTCGATCATCCCGCCGCTTTCATCACATCAGAAGCTCGCCGGAACCACCAGTCTCGTCTCTGCATGCCAACACCCCGGAACCCGACAAGAGCCTCCGCGGTTTACCCAGAGGCCCGCGCGGACTTCGACTCAACGCTGATCCGCTTGTATCAGTCTCCGCCTCCCTTGAGCCGGACCGTGGTCAAAGGGGCTGATCTTCGCCTAGTGTCGGAGAAGGGGTTGCTACCAGCCCACGCCGAGGCAAGGTCAACAGACGATACCACCGATGCAAACGGTACAGGGATCCGCTTTCTCGCGAACTTGCGTAGTCGTATCGGTCCTGTCGAGGCCAAAGCGTGGCTGGGAGAGGCCACGATCCAGGAAGAGGCGGACGGCTGGGTGTTGAGGCTACCTTCGGCATTCAAGGCGACGTGGGTGCGAACCCAATATAGTGTGGCCGTCGAACAGGCTGCTCTGGCAGCTGGTTTGACGGGACCACCTGGCGTGCACGGCCCCGTGCGGACCGGAGCGGCTCGATGCTGGGAGAGGCCACGATCAAGGAAGAGGCGGACGGCTGGGTGTTGAGGCTACCTTCGGCATTCAAGGCGACGTGGGTGCGAACCCAATATAGTGTGGCCGTCGAACAGGCTGCTCTGGCAGCTGGTTTGACGGGACCACCTGGCGTGCACGGCCCCGTGCGGACCGGAGCGGCTCGATGACCCCTCGCATCACGCCGGGGCAGAAGCAGCGCCGCATCGCAAGCCCCCCTGCCCTGCCGGGCAGCGAGACAGTTGCCAGTCTCTACGACCGTTCACTAGACGTCTTGGCGGGCTTACGGCAGCAGGGCATTTCAGACGCTGAACGGTACCGGCCGCCGCGCTTCCCGATCACTCGGGCAGCCGATATGGTTGGACGCACGTCTGCAGCCATCCGCGAGGCGGAAAAGGACGGCCGTCTGCCCAGTGTCGACCGTACCATCAGCGGCCGCCGGGTGGGCTATACCCTGGCCGAGGTGAACCACATGCGCCAGGTGTTTGCGACGCGACCATGGCGTAAACCCGGTGATCCCATATCGGTGATTGCTGTTCAGAACTTCAAGGGCGGAGTTGGTAAGTCCACCGTATCGGTGCACCTCGCACAGTATCTGGCCATCCAGGGCTATCGGGTATGTCTAATCGATTGCGACAGCCAAGGCTCGTCCACGGCCATGTTCGGCATGATACCCGATCTAGATATTGCAGAGGACGCGACGCTCTACCCGTTCATCCGCAATGCCGAGATGACAAGCCTCGAATACGCGGTGCAGCCGACGGCATGGGATGGCTTATTCCTTGTTCCGGCCAACCTCAGGCTCTACTCCGCGGAGTATGAACTGGCGGCTCGGGTCGCTCGGCTCACCACCTATCAGTTTCGGCCCCGAGTGGTTGACGGTCCGACCTGTGGTGTGATGAAGGCCCAATCCTAGACGGATTGGGTGTTTGGATGGGCGGGATCGAGCATGTGGCCGGGAGCATCAGCGTGGTGCTGCATGAGCGGCTGCCCTGGCAGCGCAAGACGCAGCGGGAGAACTTGGCGCTTCTGGTTGCGACCATGCTGAGCGAGCGCAGCGCCAACCTGATGTCGCTGGCGGCCGCCCTGCCGCGTCAGCCGGACCGGATCGACATGCGCTACCAGTGGATCGTGCGCGTGCTGGCGAACCCGCTGATCGAGTGCGATGCGGTGATGCTGGCGTTCGCACGCGAGGTGTTGGCGCGGGCGCAGGCCGAAGCGGGGCCAGGCGAGCGGGTGGACCTGATCTTGGATCAGAGCCGGGCGTCCGAGCGGCATCAGATCCTCATGCTGGCCCTGCGCTGGGGTGAGCGCGCCTTGCCGCTGGCTTGGCGGGTGGAGGAGACCGAGGGTGCCATTGGCTTTGGCGTGCAGAAAGGCTTGCTCGACACCGTAGTGGCTTGGTTGCCTGAAGAGGCTCGTGTGCGGTTGCTGGGCGACCGGTTCTACGGCACGCCCGCGCTGATCGGCCACTGCCAGGTGCTGGGCTGGGACTACCGGCTGCGGCTGAAGGGCAACCTGCATCTATGGATCGACGGTGCCGACGCAGGGCCGGTCGAGCGCCTGGCCCGGGACACGCCCTATCTGACGGAAGTGGAATTGACCGCGCGCCGGGTGCGCACCAACGTCGGCTTCATCCAGGACCCCGGCCATGAGGAGCCCTGGATCGTCGCCATGTCCGAGGCCCCGGGCTACCTCACCACGCTCGACTACGCCCGGCGCTGGGGCATTGAGCCAATGTTCTCCGACTTCAAAACGCGTGGCTTCGGCCTGGAAGACAGCCAGATCCGCTTCCCCGACCGGCTGGCCAGGCTCATCCTGGTCATGGCGCTGGCACTCTACTTCGCCGTGTCCACAGGACAATGGGATGCGGTCCATCATGCCACGCCTGCCGAACGCAGACGCCCGGAACAACAGCCGAAGAACGTCCTGCGCAGCATGACGTCGTGGTTCACGCGCGGCCTACGGCGCATCGCAAACCTGCTCCAAACCCTTCAGCCCATCCCACAACTTTGGAGTGTTCCAGCAACTGATAGGTGGTGAGGGTCGCTCGGTCTGAGCCGACGCTGCTGAACCGCATCGCTGAGGGGATCGCCTCCATTGCCGACCATTTCGACGTGGTCATCATGGATCCACCGCCAGCGCTGGGCACAATTTCACTTTCAGTCATGCGCGCGGCGAACGCGTTATTGGTGCCAGTACCACCAACAGTAGTCGATTTCACGTCAACGGCATCGTTCTTCGCCATGCTGCACGAGACTATGGGCGTGCTGGGCGACCGCGGCTATCCAATCGACCTACGATGGATTCGCATGCTGGCCACCCGCGCGGACGAGGGCAAGTCGATTCAGAGGGAGCTGCTGGGCATGATGCGCCGGGTGTTTGGTGAATCGATGCTGCGGACGACTCTGAAGGATAGTGCCGAGATCGATAACGCATCTGCACGTATGATGACAGTGTACGATCTTGAAGGCCCGGTCACGTCGCGTGAAACCTACCAACGCTGTATGACCTATCTGAACGGCGTGAATGCTGAGGTCGAACAGTTGATTCGGCTCACATGGCCTAGGCCGTAGTGACGATTTCAGCTCGGCTGGGTTCCGGTTCGGCGCTGGGTGTGGTTCAAGGCTGATTTCGAGGTTTGGCGATGGCGGGCGTTGAGGTGGATGCGTTGCGCGACGACCAGTGGGAGCGCTTGCGGGACCTGGTTCCGGGCGGGCGCGAGGGCCAGCGTGGGCCGCGTTGCGACAACCGCCGGTTCGTGGATGCGCTGCTGTGGATGGCGCGCTCTGGCGCGCGCTGGCGCGACCTGCCCGAGCGGTATGGTGATTACCAGGCCGTGAAGCGCCGCTTCTATCGCTGGGTCGAGCGCGACGTCTTGGGCGGCTTCCTGGCCGTGCTTGCGGCGGACAGCGACCTGGAATGGCTGATGATCGACAGCACGGTCGTGCGCGCCCACCAGCACGCGGCCGGGGCCCGCCGGTCCAAGGGGGGCCTGATGCCCAGGGGCTGGGCCGCTCTCGCGGCGGCCTGAGCACCAAGGTACACGCCGCCACCGACGCGCTGGGCAACCCGGTGCGCCTGCTGTTCGGGCCGGGGCAGCGCCATGACGTCACGCGCGGCCACGAACTGCTGGACGGCCTCAAGCCCGGTGCCGTGATCGCCGACAAGGGATACGACGCTGACCACCTGCGGGATGCCATAGGCGACATGGGAGCCGAGGCTGTCATCCCGCCCCGGTCCAACCGCAAAACGCCACGCGACCATGACAAGGCGCTCTACCGGGAGCGCAACCTCGCCGAGCGGTTCTTCAACAAGCTGAAGCAGTTCAGGCGCGTGGCCACCCGCTACGACAAGCTCCTGCCCAACTACAGAGGCTTCGTCCAACTCGCCGCCATAGTCGTCCTGCTTCGGTGAAATCGTCACTACCGCCTAGTCAGGCCGAACGGCTACGAGCTGAGGGTGTGCTGTGAGTGCGTGTTGCAGGTCTGCAAATCGCTGATAAGGCTCTGAAAAGGAATTGGAATGGCAGCTAAGGGCAATCGTGGGTTTGCCGACCTGATCGCAGGGGAGGGGCTTCAGCCGACATCTCGCTTGCCGCCCCGCACCGGTATCCTAGGCGGTCGGGAAAACCGCCTGGCCTCTCTGGCTACTGGGTCGTCCGTCACCCGGCTACAGGAACTCGTCGACCCGAGCAGATGTCGCATCTGGAGCAGCCACAACCGGGATTATGCCGCTCTCGACAGAGACGTGTGTGCAGACCTCATCGACAGCCTACGTGCGCAGGGCCGGCAAGAGGTCCCGGCGATTGTCCGCCGTGTCCACAACGATCCGCATTGCGAGTTCGAAGTGATATGTGGCGCGCGCCGTCATTGGTCAGTCGCATGGCTGCGTGCTCACGACTATCCGGATTTTCGCTTCTTAGTCGAACCCAGAGAAATGACCGACGAGGAAGCGTTTCGTGTCGCCGACCTCGAGAACCGCTCGCGCAAGGACCTGTCCGATTATGAACGGGCGATCGACTACGCACGTGCAATGGATCGATACTACGAAGGCAACCAGGCCAGGATGGCCGAACGCCTCCAGGTGACGCGGAGCTGGCTCAGCCGATACCTCGAGCTGACCCGACTTCCTCAAGAGGTAATCGCTGCGTTCGGCTCACCTCACATGCTCGGCATCAGCCATGCGGCCCAACTCGCACCGCTGCTACGTGTTCCGGTCTCCCACAGCAATATTGTTACGGTAGCAGGAGAGCTGTCGGCCGAGCAGCAGCAGCGTAAGGGGGCAGGGCTCGCCTTCTTGACGGCATCGGAAGTCATCAAGCGGCTGATTGCCGTTCGGAGACTTGGTCGGAAACCAGGAAAGGTTGTTGAACGCCGGGACGCCAAGGGGCGCATGGTTGCCAGTGCCGAACGGGCTAGGGAAGGGGTCATCACCGTCACGATCCCCCGGCCAGCCGACCACGCCATTGCGGATTTGCAAAAAGCCGTCTTAAGCCTGATTGAGCAGATTGCTATTTAAAGTTAGCTGGTGATCGACATCGCCGCCGTTGGATCGTGCTTTGAGACACTCAAAGAGTGCGTTGCAAGGACAGCCGGTTCGATCGGATTGGATAAGACAACGCGGCTGAAGTATCATTGCTGTTCAGGGGTGCCATCTTGCCGCTCAAAGCTAATACCAAGCGTCTCCACCATGTAGTAAAATAAGCAATACAGCGCGACAAACTCGGTCGTTCATGACGCCACCTTGCGCCAGCGTGGCAACCTGATGGTCTGGTTTACCCAGGAGGCGATCGCGGCGTGGAAGGTCCAGCCACGGACTACGTGAGTTGGATAGGCCCGCTACTCAGGCCTGGCGATCGCGACGGTGCTGAGGTCGTGTGCCGTGTCCCCCCTGGCTTTGCATCAGACCGAAGGGCTGATCGGCTTCATAATCGCCCCGCTCGGGTTTAATTTCACTTTGCCGGACAACGCCATATGATCCGCGTCGATCTTCCGATCCGTTGAGAGCAGGCACCGTCCAATCCTCCCTGGCTTTGCATGAAGAAGGTTGTGATCAGGCCGGCCGCGTTGTCAGTGTATGCGGCGCGTGGAGCGTTGGCCATCGCCGCGGCCGTGCTGCAATCCAGCGGTTCGTTTGCTCCGGGAGAAACGGTCTGGCGCTGGCAGGACGGCGTGAAGCCTCTCGGTCTGGACATGTTCATCGCGTGCTTGCCACCGCCTGCGCGGCGTTGGCCGCGGACCCGGATCATGCATTGGAAAGGTGCCACTGAAAGGCTGAGGACGGCGTTGCTGCGGGCGGAAATAGCGGCCTGAGAATGGGGGCGGGATCAGCGCCAGAGGTCGGCTCTGACCCGAGCGGCTGTGGTGCCGGCGAGGCCAATCTGCTCGGCGCGGCTCAGCAGGTGCTTGACCGAGGACGGGTGCCAGCGCGTGCCGCCGCGCGGCGTCCGTTCCCGCATGGCCTCGAGCTGGGTGGCGATCTGCTGGAGCGTGCGGTCCGGTGCGGCGGCTTCGATCCCGGCGACCAGGCGCACCAGCCGGTCGTCGCCCCCCTGCCGGCGGGCGCGGCTCAGCAGCGTCGTCTCGACGATGCCTTCGGCGGCCAGTCGCTTGACCGTTCGGCGCAGACGCTCGACCGTCCAGGCCTCGACCTGGCCGTGGTTCAGGACGCGGACGACGTCGCCCCAGGGCTGGTCGGGCCGCATGTGCCGCACTGTCGGGAGCCAGGCGTCCATGCGAGCCAGCACGCGGTCGAGATGGCGGGCGTCGCGGCTGGCGCGTGCCTTGCGGATCGCCTCCGGATTGCCGGCACGCAGACCGGGATTGCCGCCGGTCCGACCGCGGGTCCGGGCCGCGGTCAAGCCGGCCTTGGTGCGCTCGGCGATCAGGGCGCGTTCCAGTTGCGCGACGGCGCCGAGCACCTGCAGCGAAAACATGCCCTGCGGGGTGGCGGTGTCGATCGGGTCGCGCAGGCTGCGGAAATGGGCGCCGCGAGCTTCGAGCTGCTCGATGACGGCCAGGAGATGGCTGACGGAACGGGCGAGGCGGTCGAGCCGCACCACGACCAGGGTTTCACCGGGGCCGATGTCGCGCAGCAGCCGCGCCAGCACGGGCCGGTTGCGGTCGGCGCCCGAGGCGCATTCCTCCAGCACGGCAAGGCAGCCAGCAGTGTGGAGTTCGTCCAATTGCGAGTCGGTGCCTTGCTCCTCGGTGGAGACGCGGGCGTAGCCGATCTGCCGGGCAGGGATGGCGATTTGGCGGGTCATTGCAGGTGCCATGCTGGTTCGGGTCTCCTGGGCAGCCGTTTTTACAATCACACAAAGTGCGTGCAAACGAGCGTTTGCAGACGTGGCCATTCTGACCCGCGACTCGCTGCGTGAAGCCGGGCAGCGCAGCATAAACTGGCCTGAAATCAGCCGGTGTTGCGATCGGAAAGGCTTTCTATCGCGATCTGGTGCGCGTTGCGGAGACCAGCAGCATACCAGCGCTGATCTTCTTGCGATCTGGGAGACGCGACAACCGGCACGGTTCCAACCGAAGCATCTTACGCCCAATGACTCGATTTATCGGGCATAGAAAAAACCGCGGAAACGTTTACCAGAGTTAATAAAGGCTCGCCTTAATCAAGGAAGGCGGCCAAGCTCAGACGGTTGGCGGTGGCGCGTGTCATGGCGCAGCAGGCGGGAAAGGGCAGGGACGGGATGAGCGGAACCGACGGCCAGCGCGGCGTCACGGCGGACGCGGCCGGCCCCACCCCGGCGGGCGCGGACCAGGCGCGCACCGCCGCCGCCAGGCCAGCGCGTCGGCACGCCCCTGAGACCCGGCGCGCCTACGCCGCCGACTGGGCCGCCTTCGCCGCCTGGGGCCGGCGCTCGGGCCATCCCGCGCTGCCCGCCGCGCCCGCCACCGTGTGCGCCTACCTCGACAGCCTGGCCGGCCGGCTCGGCCCCGGCGCGCTGGCCCGCCGCGTCGCCGCCATCGCCGCCCAGCACCGCGCCGCCGGACATTCGCCGCCCAGCGCGGACCCGAACGTGCGCGCCCGGCTCCGCACCGTCCGCAGCCTGGCCCGGGCCGAGGCGGATGCCGCGCCGGCGCCGCGGCCGCGTGTCCGCCGGCACCCGCGGCCCGGCCCGGCGACCCTCGCGCGCCTGGCCGCCCTCTGCCTGGGCGACACCGCCGGGCAGCGCGACCGCTGCCTGCTGCTGCTGCTGGCCGCCGGCCTGCCCGGCCCCACCGTGCTCGCCCTCGACGCCGAGCACGTGCGCGAAACCCGGCACGGCCTCGAGCTGCTGCTCGGAGGAGAGGAACCGGACGCGGCGGCCGAACGGCGCGCCCTGGTTCGCGGGCCGGTGCCGGGACAGTGCCCGGTGCGGGCGTTGCAGGACTGGCTGACGGCGTCGGACGGCCGTTTCGGCCCGGTGTTCCGCAAGGTGGACCGCTGGGGCAACGTCGAGCACCAGCGGCTCAGCGCCGACGGCCTGCGCCGCATCGTGCGCCGCCGGGCCACGGCGTGGCGCAAACGCCGCCGCGCGGACCAGGCCGTGTGAGGACCGTGGGGGCCCGCCAGGCCGTGGAGGCGACCCGAAGCGGTGAGGCGGCCGGCGATGGCGCCGGCCAGGGCGCGGCACCGTTGGCGCTGGCGCACACCGACTGGCTGTATCATCGGCTCACGGTTACTGGGCCCGCGGACGGGGTGGCCGCGTTCCGCGAGGGTGCCGCCGGTGCCGGCGTCATCCCGTGGCGGCTCGACCTCGACCGCATGGAAGAGGACTGGGTTCACCGCCTGCTGGCGCCGCCGCGCCGGTTGGGCCTCGCGGGCGCCCGGGTGCTGGCCCGCCAGCTGCGCGACGCCGTGGCCCTGCGGCACGACGCGGCGACCGGCCTGGTCGGCCACGGCCGCGCCTGCCGGCTCGACCTGCATGCGCTCGTGCCGGTTCCGGACGCGATGCTGCGGCTCGGCCCCGACCACCCGGACGCCCTCGCCTGGCTGTGGGCGCGCTGGGGCACCACGGCCGCGCTGCGCCACGTCGCCGCGGCGCCGCCGCCCCGCCTGCGGCAGCCGCTGCCGGCCGGCACGGCGGCGTGGCGCTTGCGCTTCTGGTCGGCCGACTGGACCCCGTGGCGGGCGTTGGCGCAGGTGGCCACGGCCTGGCCTGATCTGCGCTTCGACATCCAGCCGGACTATGACGGCCCATGACGGACACCGCCCCTGCGACGCGGACGCCCGCGGCGGAGGCCTGGGACGACGCGCCGCGGGCGCCATCGGAGCCGGGGCCGCCGGTGCTGGCGGTGGACGGCTTCGAGGGGCCGCTCGACTGGCTGGTGGAGCAGTCGCGGGCCGGCCGCATCGACCTCGCCCGGCTGTCGATCCTGGCGCTCGTCGAGGCGTTCGGGGCGGCGCTGGAGGCGGCGCTGGCGCGGCGGACCGGTGAGGACCCGTTCGACCTCGCCCGCTGGGCTGGCTGGACCACGATGGCGGCCCAGCTCACGCTGCTGCGCTCGCGGCTGCTGCGGCCTACCGAGACGGATGAGGCGCGACGAGGAGAAGACGATGCCGAGGCCTGGCGAGGCCGTGTGCTCGACCGGGCGGAGACGCTGCGCGCCGCGGACTGGCTGGAGCGGCGGCCCCGGCTCGGCCAAGAAGTGTTCGCGCGCGGCCAGGCGGAGCCCGGCGGGGCAGGGCAGGGGGGCGGGACGAGTGCCAACGTGGGTGAGAGCGCCGCCCCGGCCGAGGACGCCGACGTCACCGCCTTGTTCCGCGCCTGCCTCATCGCGCTGCGGCTGCCGCAACCGGTCGAGGCCTACCGGCCACGGCCCAGGGTCTGGGGCATGGGCGACGCCGTCGCCCACATCACCGAGCAACTCGGGGTGGTCCCGGACGGCAGCACGCTGGCGGTGTTCCTGCCCCCGGTCACGACGGGGGTGGCCGAGGCGAAGGACCCGGCCGAGCGGGACAAGCGAGCGCGCCTGGGCCTGGCCGCGACCTTCGTGGCCAGCCTCGAACTCGCCCGCCAAGGCGCGCTCGGCCTGGAGCAGGACGCGGCCTGGGCCGACGTCCACCTGCGCCGGCCGGAGCAGGCATTGGTCAAGCACCCGCTTCGATCAGCGGGCCCATCCGGGGATTGAAACCAAGGCACTGCGCAGGTCAGCGTTTTCGCGCCAACCTTCTCGCGCTGATCAACTGCCAGAAGATGACTCATCGCTGAGGCCGGGCATAAAGCGTGAGCGATTTGAGCTTCAGGGTTTGCTCGGTCAAAGCAACTACGACGAGCCGACGCTGCGCGTGCCACTCAAGTTGCCGGCATAGCGGCGCAAAAGTCTGTGGGACGGATGGTGAAGCGTGACACCATCATCGTTGAAGCTAAGCAAGGCCGATGGAGATGCTGCGTGTCCCAAGTTGATGCGCTGTTGTTTGTGGCCGAGGGCATGCGGGGCGGAAGCCGGTGATCAGCCGCGTGCTGATCGCGGGCGGCGGCATCGGCGGCCTGACGCTCGCCTTGATGCTGCAGGCACGCGGCGTCGAGGCCCGCGTGTTCGAGGCGGCGCCAGCAGTGCGGCCGCTGGGTGTCGGCATCAACGTGCTGCCGCACGCGATCCGCGAGCTGTCCACCCTCGGCTTGTTGCCCGCGCTCGACGCCATCGGCATCCGCACCCGACAGCTCACCTATGCCAACCAGCTCGGGCAGCCGATCTGGTCCGAGCCGCGGGGGCTGCATGCCGGGGCGGACGCGCCGCAGTTCTCACTGCACCGTGGGCGGCTGCAGATGATGCTGTGGGACGCCGCCGTCGAGCGCCTCGCCACCCCGCCCGGCACCGGCCGCCGCTTGCTCGACTGGACGCAGGACGATGGGGGCGTGGTGGTGCGGTTGCAGCGGGCCGACGGCACCTCGGAGCAGGTGGACGGCGACGTCTTGGTCGCGGCGGACGGCATCCACTCGACCGTGCGCGCCCTGCTGCACCCGGTCGACGGCGGCATCCGCTGGAACGGCATCAGCATGTGGCGTGGCGCGACCGAGTGGCCGGCTCACGATGGCGGCGACAACATGATGGTCGCCGGCGACGCGGTGGCCAAGCTGGTGCTCTACCCGATCGGGATGGGCGACGCGCCGGGCACGCGGCTGACGAACTGGGTGATCTACGCCAGGGTCGCCGAGGCTGGGGCCACGCCTCCCAGCCGGGAGAGCTGGTCGCGGCCAGGCCGCTACGACGATTTCCGTCACCTGGCGGAGCGGATCAGGCTGCCATGGCTTAATACCGCGGCGCTCATCCGAGCGACGGCCGAGATCTTCGAGTATCCAATGTGCGACCGCGACCCGCTGCCTTGGTGGACACGAGGCCGGGTGACGCTGCTGGGGGACGCGGCGCATCCGATGTATCCGGTCGGCTCGAACGGGGCATCGCAGGCGATCCTGGACGCGCGTTGCCTGGCGGACCTGCTCGTGAGCCGTCCCGCCGCGGCGGCGTTCAAAGCTTTCGACGCCGACCGGCGGCCGGCGACGGCGGCGGTGGTGCGATCCAACCGGGCCGGCGGGCCGGAGCGGGTCATCGATCTGGTCGCATCCCGTGCGCCGGACGGGTTTGACCGGCTCGATGAGGTTGCAACGGACGAGGAGCTGGCCGGGATCGTCGGCGGCTACGCGCAACTGGCCGGGTTCGCGGTGCCGCAAACGTCCACTGACCGTGGTGCTGACTTTGGCCAGAAGTAAGATCATAGTCGTGGACCTGAACTCACCGGCCACGTGCAACACGTGCCTCACGGCTTGGTTCTTCGCGACTAAGCTGGCGAATGGCCGCGAGCGACGACAGCAACAATAAGCGATCGGTGTTTGATGTCGCGCATGGCCTTCATCTTGTGGCAACGTAGCTCGTCAGCTTATAATACGAATTCCTGGTGATCGGGTCGGCTGACTGGGAGCAAGCTTGTGGCCCTGGCACGGGAGCAGAACCATGACGCGGATCATTGGGCACCTGTCTGTGGCGGAGCTGGAGCAGCGTCACCGGGCGGCGCAGGACGCGACCGAGGCGCGGCACACGCGGGCGATCTGGTTGCTGGCGCAAGAACGCGGCGTGCTGGACGTGGCGGGCGTGCTCGGCTTTGCCCCGCGCTGGGTCGAGCAGTTGGCCGCACGCGACAACGCGCAGGGTGCTGACGCCCTGGCCGACCGGCGACGGGGCAACGGGCGTGCGGCGCGCGTGCTGACCACGGCCGTGCTGGCGGCCTTGGCCGGGCGGCTGCGCGCGCCGCCTGAGGACGGCGCGCGCTGGACCGGTGCGAAGGTTGCGATCTGGATGGCGGCCCGGCTTGGGCTGGAGCGGGTGCGCCCGCAGCGCGGCTGGGAGGCGCTGACGCGGATCGGGTGGTCGGTCCAGGCTCCGCGCCCCCAGGCTCCGCGCCCGCGCCACCCGCGCGCAGCGACGCCCGAGCAGCGGGCAGCGGGCAGCGGGCAGCGGGCAGCGTTCAAAGGGGGCTCGACGCGGCGGTCGCGCGCGCCAGGGCGGCGCACCCCGACCAGCCGGTCGAGGCCTGGGCCGAGGACGAGCGCCGCCTCGGGCTGAAGCCGATCCGCCGGCGCGTGTGGGCGCCCATCGACAAGCGGCCTATCGCACTCGGCCACCACCGCTGCAAGTGGCTGCATGTCACGGCATGTGTCCAGCCGACCAGCGGCGAGGCGGTCTGGTTCCTGTCCACCGGCCTGTCCAAGCCCTTCTTTGAGGCCCTGCTCGCCAGCTTCGCACAACAGGTCGGCGCAGGCCGCGAGCGCCACGTCGTGCTGGTGCTCGACAACGCCGGCTGGCACGGCCCCAAGAACCTGGCCCTCCCTGACGGGATTACGCTGGCGTTCCTGCCGCCATACAGCCCGGAGCTGCAACCTGTCGAGCGACTGTGGCCCTTGGTCGACGAACCTGTCGCCAACCGGCACTTCGCCACCCTGGACGACCTCGACGCCGTCGTTGCCGAGCGCTGCCGTCGCCTCGACGCTGCCACCATCCAGTCGCACACCGACTTCCACTGGTGGCCCAAGCCGGTTCAGCCGAACTGATCAGATGGAATTCGTATAACTTGCCTCGCCGAACCAGCGGCGGACGTAATCAATGCATGCCCGGATCTCGGCCTCGATCTGATCGAGCGGCACCGGCTTCGGTGCCCGGACCGGCTGCGCATCCGGCCGGCGCCGCATGCGAAGCGGAAGCTCGATCGCGAACGGCAAGTCTGGCCTGGTACTCAGGGCTCCCATGATCATATCGCAGTCGATATCACCTCGCCCGGGAACGACGAAGAAATACCCGGACGCGTCCTGCTGTACATCCTTCAGGTGGAAATGGGCGCAACCGGGAAGGGCGGCGATCGCGTCGGCCGCGGCGTCGATCTGGCCCGGGCGGTGCGACACCGTGTTGCCGGGGTCATAGTTCAGGCGGACGGACGGCAAGCCGAGCTCCGCGATCAGCGCCAACCCTTCCCGGGCGTCATTCATTAAGTTTTGCTCGCCATTTCCGGGATTCTCCAGCCCGATCACCATGCCGAGCGAGGCCGCATGCTCCGCCAGTGGGCCAATGTTGGCCATGAACCCGGCACGCCTGCCCTGCTCGGCCGCATTGGTGTTGATAACGCTAGCACCGAGGGCGGCCGCGAAATACATCCGCCGGGCGAACACCGGCACGACGTCGGGGCGGCCGAGATCGATATGCGATGAGAACGCGTGGCAACGGAGCCCGCTCGCGTCCAGCCAGGCCCGGTGCTGCCTGGCGTTGGCCTCGGTGAAAACGGCCTCGTCGAACGGTTCGGTGTAGCCGACGATGAACGCGGGTTCGACGTATCGCGCTCCGCACCGGGCCATGCTGTCCAGCACTTGGGGGAACGGATAGCCGTCATAAGGCGCTGCGGAAATCGAGATGGGTCGCATGGCGTTCAATGCACCGTCAGCGTCGGCACGAAGCTGAACAGGAGCACGATCAGCAGCGCCGCCACGTAGTAGGGCCATAACTCGCGCGTGGCGTGCACGATTGAGACGCGGGCGATCGAGCTGCTGATGAACAGCGTGGTGCCGACTGGCGGCGTGTAGAGGCCGAGCGCCAGCGTAAGCACCATGATGATGCCAAGCTGCAGCAGATCGAAGCCAATCTGCTGCGAGAGAGGCACGAAAATGGGACCGAGCAACAGGATCGCGGCTGGCAGGTCGATGAACATCCCCGCTACCAGCATGATGCCGATCATGGCGAGCACGATGAGCCACGGTGCCTGCAACGCCGAGATCGCCCAATCGGCGAAGAGTTGCGGCGCCTGCACGAAGGTCATGATCCAGCCGATGGCGGCAGAGGCCATGATGACCAGCATGATGACACCCGTTGCCACCCCGGCGCTGATGACCGCGTCGGAGAAGCGGCGCCATGTCATGTCGCGATAGATCACGATCCCGGCCAGCAGCGCGTAGAGCACAGCCAGCACCGAGACCTCGGTCGGCGTCGCGATCCCGAACCGCAGCAGGATGAGGATGAAAGCCGGCATCAGCAGCGCCGGGCTGGCACGCAGCAGCAGCGGCAAGAAGCGGTTCCACGCGAACGGCACGCGGACGTGCGGGAAGCCGCGCAGGCGGGCGGAGATGTTGCAGACCGCCACGAAGGCGATCATCAGCGAGAGGCCAGGCAGCACCCCGGCGATGAACAGCGCGCCGATCGACACGCCGGAGACGAGCGAGTAGAGGATGAGCGGGATAGATGGCGGGATCAGGATGGCGATGGTTGCGGCGGCGCTGTTGTTCGCGGCGGTGAAGGCGGCTGGATAGCCCTCGCGCTTCTGCCAAGGGATCAACATGGATCCCAGCGCCGTCGCGTCCGCGACCGCTGAGCCCGAAACGCCGCCAAACACCGCAGAACCCAGCACCGAGACGGAAGCCAGGCCACCGCGATAGCGCTGGACAAGGATGGTGGAGAAATCGATCAGGTTCTGGCCGAGCTGCCCGCTCATCATCAAGCTGCCGGCCAGGATGAAGAACGGTAGCGCCAGCAGAGGGAAAGACTGCGTCTGGTTATACATCTGCTGGGCGACGATCATCATGGGCAAGCTGCCGTTGAACGCGATCGCGACGCCCGAGGCGATCAGCAGCGCATGCCCGACCGGCACGGCCAGGAACAGCAGGCCGAAGAAGACGGCCACCAGCGACAGGATCACGTGACGCTTTCCTCCGGGTTCGGTTGCGGGGCCGCTTCTGGCCCCAGCACCGCCACGCGCACGGCGCCGGTGAGGCTGGCGACGACCGTCAGTCCGGCACCGAGCGACAAGGCATAGTACCCAAGGCTGCGCGGCAGACCGAGGATCGGGCTTCGCTCGGCCGCGGCAATGCCCGCTACCTGCAACAGCAGTTGCAGCAGCACGAGATAGGCCACAGCCACGGCCAGGCTGATCGCGACGATCATCCACCGCCGGGCACCGCGCCCCAGCTTCTCGAGCAGCAGGGTCACCGCGATATGCGCCCCTTGCTGCACCGCCAGCACGATCCCGGCCGAGATCAACCAGGGAAACAACTGCTCCGGGACCTCACTGGCCCAAGTCATTCCGCCATGGCCGAGCGCATAGCGAACAAACACATTGGCGCTCAGCACGCCGAGCAGCGCGATCACGGTCAGCATCACGACGAAGCGGCAGACGGCGCCGATAGCTTGATCAATGCCGTCCGCCACGCCGATCAGGCGCGTGCTCACCGGGTGACGAACGGCCTCGGTCACGTCAGCTCCGCGCGGCTTCGACGATCTGTTTGACGAAGGGGCCGAACGGCTTCTTCTCCCAAGCGGCGATCACTGAATCTGTCGCTTTCTTGAATGGCGCGCGGTCCACCGTGTTGACCTTCACGTCCGGGAACGCCTTGAGCTTTTCCAAGTCGCCCGTCCCAGACTCCGCCATAAGCCGGCGCTGCATCTTGCCGGCTTCGATGGCAGCCTGGTTCACCGCTTCCCGTTGTGCGGTACTCAGCTTGGAGGCACCGATTTGCGAGAGCAGGAACGGCGTGCTCTCCCACTTATGCGCCGTCATGCTGATGTAGGGCGTCACCTCGTACAGCTTGGCGCTCAGGATGTTGGCGAGCGGGTTCTCCTGCCCATCGACCACGCCTTGCTGCAACGCGACATACAGCTCGCTGAACGAGATCTGCTCAGTCGCGGCACCCATGGCGCGGAAAATGTCGATCGTCACTGGATCGGCCGGCGTGCGGATTTTCATGCCTTGCAGGTCCTCGGGCGTCTCGACCGGCTTCTTGCTGTTGCTGACCTGGCGGATGCCGTTGTCCCACCAATCAAGCACGACGATGCCCAGGGATTGGAACTTGGCTGAAAGCTCCCGCCCGGCCGGGCCTTGCAGTACTTTGACCGCCTCTTCGGCATCGCTGAACAAGAAGGGCAAGCCCAATGCTGAGAGTTCCGGCACCAGGGCGGAGGCTGCGCCCTGGCTGTTTGCGCTGAGGTCGAGCGCGCCGGTGCGCAGGCTGGTGAGCATGGCAACGTCGTTCCCGAGCTGTTCGGAGCCTGCGACGTTGATGGTCACCTGGCCGCCGGTCTTACTTTCCACCAGCCGGGCAAACTCCGCCGCGGCGACGGTGCGTGGATTGCCGGGTGCCGCGCCGTGACCGAGCGTGAGCCGGGTCGCCGCATTGGCGCGGCTACCCTCAATGAGCGCCGGCGCTGCGAGCATGACCGCGGTCCCGGCCAGTAGCGTGCGGCGGCTGACTTGATTTGTCGTCATGCTTCCTCCAATTCGTTGTTCGTTGCCGGGCTGATTGGCCCGTACGCGTGATCTATGCGAGCCACGTTCTTACTTGTCTTGCCACCGCTTCGGACGAGATGCCGTAGCGTTCGTGCAGGGTCGGCAGCGCCCCGGCGGCGAGGAACGCGTCCGGGAGCGCGATCTGGCGGAACGCCGTCGGCACCACGCCCGAGCGCAGCAGCAGGCCGGCCACGGCCTCGCCCAAGCCGCCGACGACGCCGTGGTTCTCGGCCACGACGAGCAGCCGCCCGCAGCGCGCGGCGGCACCGAGGATCGCGGCCTCGTCGAGCGGCTTGATGGTGGAAACGTGCAGCACCCCGGCGTCGATGTTGTCTCGCCGCAGCAGCGCCGCCGCTTCCAGCGCCCGCATGGTCATGAGGCCGGAGCTGATGATCAGCGCGTCGCCGCCGTCGCGCAGCGGCGCCGCGCGCCCGAGCTCGAAGCGGTGGCCGTACTCGTCCAGCACCAACGGCACCTGGCCGCGCAGCAGGCGCATGTAAACCGGCCCCCGGTGGGCGGCGATGGCCGGCACGGCCTGCTTGATCTCGTGCGCGTCGCAGGGATCGACGATGACCAGGTTCGGCATGGCCCGGAACAGGGCGAGGTCCTCCGTTGCCTGGTGGCTGGGGCCGTAGCCGGAGGTGAGGCCGGGCAGGGCGCAGACGATCTTGACGTCAAGCTTCTCCTCGGCGATGGCCAGGCAGATGAAGTCGTAGGCCCGGCGCGCGGCGAACACGGCGTAGGTGGTGGCGAACGGCACCAGGCCCTCGCGCGCCATGCCGGCGGCGGCCGCCATCAGCAGCTGCTCGGCCATGCCCATCTGGTAGAACCGGTCCGGGTGGGCCTGGGCGAAGACGTGCAGGTCGGTGTACTTGCCGAGGTCGGCGGTAAGGCCGACGATCTCGGGCCGCCGCCCGGCCAGCGTGGCCAGGGCGTGGCCGAACGGCGCCGCCCTGGTGCGCTGGCCGGGGGCGGCGATGGAGGCGATCATCGCCGAGGTGGTCAGCCGTGGCCTGGGGGCGGCGCTCATCGGGGCTGGCCCTCGTCGAGCACGCGCAAGGCCTCGGCCCATTCCTCGGGTTCGACGCGCAGGAAGTGGGCGCGCTCGCGCGCTTCCAGGAACGGGACGCCGCGGGCCATCCGGGTGTCGCAGAGGACGACGCGCGGGCGCGGCTCGTCCAGCGCCCGGGCCGCGTCGAAAGCGGCGGCGACCGCTTCGAGGTCGTTGCCGTCCACCCGCTGCGCGTGCCAGCCGAACGCGTCCCACTTGGCGGCCAGCGGCTCGAAGCCGAGCATCCGCGACGACGGCCCGTCCGCCTGCATGTCGTTGACATCGACGACGGCGATCAGGTTGTCGAGCCGCCAGTGCCCGGCCGACAGCGCCGCTTCCCACACCGAGCCCTCGTCCATCTCGCCGTCCGACAGCAGGACGTAGACGAACGGCGCGGACCGCTTGCGCTTGAGCGCGAGGCAATGCCCGACGGCGATGGGCAGGCCGTGGCCGAGCGAGCCGCCGCTCATCTCCATGCCCGGCGTGCAGGACGCCATCGCCGACATCGGCAGGCGGCTGCCGTCGGCGCCGTAGGTCTCGATCTCGTCCTCGGGCACGATGCCGGCTTCGATCAGCGCCGCGTAGAGCGCGATGGCGTAGTGGCCGGCCGAGAGCAGGAAGCGGTCGCGCCCGTCCCAGGCCGGGTCACCTGCCCGGTAGCGGAGCGCGCGGAAGTAGGCCACGGCCAGCACGTCGGCGACGCCGAGCGCCTGGGCGATGTAGCCCTGGCCCTGCACCGCGCCCATGCGGAGCGCGTTGCGGCGGATGCGATAGGCCCGCCGGGCCAGCGACACATTAGCTTGCATCGGGCCGGGGGCGGTGTCCGTTTCCATTCGCGTGTCCTTTCGGCGGCTTGCCCGATCGCTTCGAGGGTCAGCCGTGGATCAACATGCCGCCGTTCACGTCGATCACCGCCCCGGTGACGTAGCCGGACAGGTCGGAGGCGAGGAACAGGAAGATGCCGGCCACGTCCTCGGCGGTGCCGAGCCGGTTCAGCGGAATGCCTTTCTTGATCTCTTCCCGCATCGGATCCGTCAGCAGGCTGCCGGTGATGTCGGTCTGGATCAGCCCGGGGGTGACGCAGTTGACCCGGATGCCGTCCGGGCCGAACTCGCGCGCCATCGCCTTGGCAAGGCCGAGCACGCCCGCCTTGGCCGCCGAGTAATGCGGGCCGCCGAAGATGCCGCCGCCGCGCTGCGCCGAGACCGACGACATGCAGGCGATCGCGCCCGATTTCCGTTCACGCATGTGCGGGATGAACGCCTGGCTGAGGTAGAGCACGCCGTTGAGGTTGACCGCGAGCAGCCGTTCCAGGTCGTGCCGGGCGATGTCCAGCGTCTTGACCGGCTGCGTCACGCCGGCGTTGTTGACCAGCACGTCGACGCGGCCGAACAGCCCGATGATGCGGCTTGCGGCCGCTTCGCACGCTTCGGGGTCGGTGACGTCGCAGGCGAACCCTTTGTGCCCTTCGCCCAGCCCGGACGCGCAAGACTGGGCCGCGGCCTCGTCAAGATCGAGAATGGCGATGCGGCCGCCATGTTCGGCGAACAACCGGGCGGTCGCCAGGCCGATGCCGCGCGGGCTGGCGGCACCCGAGATCACGCAAACCTTGTCGGCCAGCAGCACGGCAGTCCTCCCAACGACCTCATCTTTGGTGATGAGTTGACCGAGCCTAAGAGCGCGCGGCGACAGCTCGCAAACGCATTCTTTACACGAATGAATGAATCCATTTCACCTGACGCATGTTGCAGCAAACACCCCTTTCGATCATCCGAGCATTTGAGGCAGCCGGTCGTACCGGCTCGTTCCGCGCAGCAGCGGCCGACCTCGGCTTGTCGCCAAGCGCGGTCAGCCACGCGATCCGCAAGCTGGAGCAAACCTTGGGTGCGACCCTGTTTGAGCGCAGCGGACGGGCCGTGCAGCTCAGCCCGGAAGGCGAAGCGCTGATGCGGCACGTGGGCCGGGCGTTCGACGAGTTGCGGCGCGGCCTCGAGACCGTGTCGACGCGCGGCCCGCAACTTCTGCGCATCCACAGCGCGCCGAGCTTCGCAGCGCAATGGCTTAGCCCGCGCCTGGCCGCGTTCCTGGGCGCCAATCCGGATATTGAGGTCCGGCTAGCGGCGGGAACGGACTATACTCGTTTCATCAATGACGACTTCGACGCCGACATTGTTTACGGCACTCCCCGCCTGCCCGGGCTCGAGATCCTGCCTTTGGGCGAAGAAACGGTAACGCCGCTTTGCGCACCGGCTCTCGCGCCCTCAGTCAAGAGCGCGTCGGACTTGCTCGGCCGGGTGCTGATCGAGAGCGACAGCAAGCAGGTGCGATGGTCCGATTGGTTTGCGCAGAACGGCCTGTCGACGCCGAGACCATATGGCGTGCGTTTCGATCGTAGTTTTCTGGCCATCGATGCTGCGGTGAACGGTCTAGGCATCGCCCTCGAATCGACACGGCTGGCTGAGCGGGAGCTTGCCAACGGGCGCCTCGTGCGGCCACTGGCGGGAGTAGCCGAGGATATTCGCTACGTCGGGCACTTTCTCGTTCATCCGAAAGCCCGGCGACTGCGCCGCGGCCTGCTGACGTTCATCGGCTGGCTCAGCGCTGAGCTCGACCTCTGAGCATGCAACGACGTCCGCTACCTATGCCTTTCGCTGCCTCAATGCGTGCCGGGCATGGAGCTGGCTGTCTTTCCAAGCATCCACCGCCCGTCTCACCGATACAGATCAGCGCCGATGATTGAGGTTGCCCCTCTCGTGGTTCTCCCGCACTTTGCGTGGATCATGCCGCCATCAGAACGCGCCGTCGCAGCAGGTCGAAGCTGGCCCGGCCGTAGCTTTGCCGCTTCAGCAGCTTGAGCCGGTTGACCTGACCCTCAGCCTGGCCGCTGCTCCAAGGTTCGGTGAGCGCGGCACGCACCGCGGCGCCGTCCTGCTCCAGCCCGGCGGCGAATGTCTCGATGGCGCCGACGCCGCACGCACGCGCTTTGGCCAGCCAACGGTCCAACTCGGCCGCGGGTTCGGTCGGGACGTCGCTCCCTTGCCGGCCCTTGACGCCGCAGGCGCGCACGAGCGCGGTGAACCGGCGTGCCAGCCCCGCCACGATCCCTGTCTCCTTGTCCTGTTCGACCCGGGCTATCGCGGCAGCATCGGCTGCCTTCAGGGCCGTAACGGGCTGGACCAGCAGCCACGCGAGTTGCCGCGGCCCTGGCAGGGGCGTCCTCCTCTCGCCTGCCGTAGCCGGTTGTCGGTCGCCCGGGTTCTCCGTCCGTGGCCGCCCGACCCTGGCCGGCACTGTCCGCCGCTCACCCAGCCAGCGGTGGACCTGCTTGCTCCCGCCCGGAAAGCCCATGCCGCGCAGCTCGCGCCACAGAACAAGACCGTTCTCGCAGCCTTCGGCCAGCCGCCGTTCGAGATGGGGCAGATAGGGGTCAAGGATGCTCGGACCCGGGCCGCGCGGGAGGCGGGCCGGAAAGGTTTCAGCCCAGGCGAACTTGCGCACGGTCGCCCGCGCCAAGCCCATCGCCCGCGAGATCGCCAGCAGCGGCTCACCCACCCCGTGCCGGTGCCGGACCTCCTCGTAGCACTCCTGCCAGCGCGTGCTGCTCTCGGCCCTGGCCGCCCGCTCAGGGGCGGTGCGCCGGAATGCCTGGTCGCGGCGGGGTGGGATCGGCATAGCCGCGACATCGGCTGACAAAGCCGGCAAGCGCCGGAGCCGGGCGTGGGTGGTGTGCAGCCAGCGCTCGACTGCCTGGCGCATGTTGGCCAGCAGGTGCCAGCGGTCGGCGACCTGTATTGCCTTGGGTGCGCCGATGGCGGCGGCGCGGGCGTACTCTGTCGAGCGGTCGCGCGCGACCACCTCCACCCCTGGCCGCTGCCGAAGCCATTCCGCCACAGTTGGGGACGTGCAGTCGGGCAGCAGGTCGACCACGCGCCGGCGCTCCAGGTCCACAATGATCGTGCCGTATGTCCGACCCTTGCACAGCGCCCAATCGTCCACCGCCACGACGCGCGGCGCCTCCACCTCGGGCAGTGGCAGGCGACGGATCAGGCGCAGCACCGTATCGGCACTCGTCGGCATGGCCAGGTGCTGCAGCATCTTCGCACCTTGGACAGCCGGTCGGTTCGGCGCGCATGGGGCGCGACCAGCTCCGGCAGGCGCTCTGCAAAGGTGCGCCGGGCGCATTTGGCGTTGCGGCAGTAGAACCGTCTGACCCGTAACCCGACATAGACCCGGCACCCAAGTGATGGCAGGTGTCAATCGGCTTCCAAAAGGGGCTCATCCGCAGCCTCGGTGCAGATTGTTATCATGCTGCACGGATCAGGCGCGCCCTGAGCAGGTCGAGCTTTGCTCGTCCGTAGCCCTGGCGCTTGACCAGCTTCAAGCGGGTGACCTGTCCCTCGACTTGGCCGCTGCTCCAGGGCAGCGTCAGGGCTGCGCGCACCGCCTGCTCGTCCTGGCGCAGGCCGGCGGCGAAGCCGCGCAGTTCGCTGCCCTCGGCATCGGCCAGCCAGGGGGTGAGGGCATCGTCGGTATGGGCGCGAACCAAGGCAGCGAAGCGCTGGGCAAGGTCGCGAACCGTGGCCAGCGTCGGCGACATCGCGAGCAGCCGTTCGACGTAGGCGCGGTCCGGTTCCGCAAGCAGCGCCAGGTCGGCCATGAGCATCCGGGCTACCCGCCGCGCCGGGTGTGCCGCGGGCCGAGGGGAACGCTGCGTGGCCGAGGCCGGCGCTGGTCCGGGCTGTCGCTCTGGGTCCGCCAGCCGCTGCCGGTTGGCCCACTCGGTGACGACGCGCATCCCGCCTTTGAACCCGGCGTCGCGCAGGTCGCGCCAGAGCCGGGCGCCGTTGCGGCAGCCCTCTGCCCAGCGCCGCTCCAGCACCGCCCGCCAGGGGTCGAGCGAGTGGGTCCGCGGCCGGTGCAACTCGGGCTGCTCGCCCCGCACCCAGCGCCGCACCGTGTTGCGCGACAGCGCCAGGTCGCGGGCGATGTGGCGGATCGGAACGCCCTGCTGGTGCAACCGCATCACCTCGCCATGCACCTGCACGCGCCGCTGCCAGCCCTGCCATTGCAGCCGCTGCGCGCTCGTCATCGGTGGCGGCGCGTCCGGGTCCGCCACGGGCACCACGGTTGTCGCTGCGGCGGCAGGAGCGCTGGAGGCGGGCTTGGCCGCAGCCCGGAGCGCGGGCATGTTCCGCTTCACCGCCTCCAGAACGGCGGCGCTGCAGTTCTCCAGCAGGTGCCACCGGTCCGCGACATGGACGGCACCGGGCGCACCGCGCCTACCGCCGTCGGCGTAGCCGGCGCCCCGGTCGCGGGCGATCACCTCGACACCGGGGTGGGCCTGCAGCCAGGCGGCGAAGCTGTCCGCCTCGCGGTCGGGTAGCAGGTCAACGACGGCACGGCGTTCCAGGTCCACGAGAACCGTGCCGTAGCGCTGCCCTCGTTTCCACGCCCAGTCGTCCACCCCGAGCACGCGTGGCGCCGTGTCGGGCGCCGCAGGCGCGCCGCGGCGGACGAGGCGGAGTAGGGTGGCGCCGCTCACGGGCGTGCCGATCCGTTCGGCCAGGCGCGCGCCGGCCTTGCCGCCCAGCGCCAGGCCGATGTGATGCTGCAGGCTGCCCAGGCGCGCTGTCCGCTGGGCATACGGGCCGGCAACGGCGGGCAGGCGCTCGGCGAAGATACGGTGCGCGCAGCCGGGCCGCCGGCAGCGAAGCCGGCGCACCTGCACCTCGACCTGCACGCGGCGGCCTTGCCAGGGCAGGTCGGCCAGCCGGCGGGGGTAGCTGCTGTGCCGCCGCGATGACGGGTGGCCGCAGCCGGGGCAGACAGGGGCCGCGATGCGGGACCGGCACATGATGGTGACGTGGTCAGGGGTGGGCACGACCTGGTCAACCACCAAGTCGGCAGGCACGAGGGGCAGAAGGCGCTTGGACACGGGACAGCATGAACTCCGAGATGCTCACGCTATGTGCCCCCGCGCACCCGACGCCGCCACGGGCTGCACCGAAGCTGCGGATGAGCTCAAAAGGGACCCCTGATTGGAGTGCGCCCCTGGGGGTGGACAGTTTCAAGCCGCTGTTTTGACCGTCTGCTGGGCGTGTTGATCCTCGAACTACACGGGGCTGAGATAGCCCAAGGCCGAGTGCAGGCGTCGTGAGTTGTAGACGTTGTCGATGAACCGCGGAAGGTCTGCGGTGACATCCTCGAACGTCTCGTAGGCGGCCAGGTAGACGGCCTCGACCTTGAGCGTCTTCATAAAGCTTTCCGCCTTGGCGTTGATGCTCCTATATTGGTCAAGAGCTGATTATCGGGGCATCGGCCTGGGCTGGCTTGGCGCAGAGATAGCCGAAGATTTCGCGAGCGACGTAGCGTTTGAGGCAGCGGATGATCTCGGGTTTGGATTTGCCTTCCGCAGTGCGCCGACGGACGTAGTCCAGTGTCGGCTGGTGGCCGCGCATGCGGACGATGACCACGCGGTAGAGAGCGGCATTTGCTTGGCGGTTGCCGCCGCGGTTGAGGCGGTGCCGGATCGTCTTGCCGCTTGACGCCGGGATCGGGCAGGCGCCGCATAGTTTCGCGAATGCTGCTTCTGAGCGGATGCGCTCGGGGTTGTCGCCCACCAGCAAGAGCATTTCGGCCGCGGTGCCGGTCGCCATCCCGTGCGCGGCGAGCAGCTCGGGCGCACGCTCGGCCGTCAGGGTGTCGAGCTGGGCATCGTGCTGCTTGATCTCGGCATCCAGGGCCAGCCAGCGCCGGGCGATGGCACGCAGACTCGCCTTGACCGATACCAGCGTGGAGGTGAGCGGGCCTGGCCGCAAGGCTGCCAGGCGCCGCAGCAACGCCATCTTGCCGCGGACGGGGTCGAGCTGCTCGCGCAGGGCATCCGGGGAGCAAACGATGAGGGCCTTGAGCGTCTGCATGGCCTGCGTCCTGGCCTTGACCGCGGTGTCGCGAGCGATTTTGAAATGGCGGATCATCTCGACCGTGCCCGTGCCGGACTTTGGCTGGCCGGCCGCCTGACCTGCCAGCACGGCACGGGCGGCGCTTTCGGCATCCACGGCGTCGCTTTTGCCCTGTTGATAGCGGAGCTGTCGATTGGGTCGATTGACCTCGACGACGGGATGTCCCCGCTCGCGCAGGAACCGGGACAAACCAGCGCCATACGACCCGGTGCCCTCGACGCCGAATGCCCGAACCGGTCCCATTGACTTGGCCCAGGCCTCAAGCGCGGCGTAGCCCTTGCTGCTGGCCGGGACAGTTGTCGCAGCAAGGTGGACGCCGGTGACGCTGATGGCGACCGCGGCGTGGACGTCCTTATGCGTGTCGACGCCGACGAAGAGGGGGACGACTATGGTGCTGGTCACTGTGAACATCTCCAGGCTGGTTACAAGAGCCTGATGATCAGCGGGCGGACAGGACTGTGACGGGATGGTTGCCCTCAAGCTCCTATGAAGCCACGTTCCGCGGACCGGCAGGCGCTGCCCGGAAAGCCGACAAGTCAACGCGATGACACGGGGTCAATCGTAGGGTGAGTCAGGCTCTCCGCTCGACTTTGGCCATTTCCGGTCATGCGTTGATCCAGAAATGCGGCTCGGAGGCGATGTGTTCGAGGGCTTCGTTAAGCGGCATGGCCGCGATGCCGAACGGCCCTGAGGCGCCCCAGCGCTGGCCGTTCCACCAAAGCACCTGCATCTTGTCGGCGTCCCCGGTCGGCTTGAGCCTGGCAAGCGGCGCGCCGGTGCGTTGGCTCATGAGCGAATAGCCGCGCCCTGCCTTGTGCACCGCGACGCCGCCGCCGCGGGCTTGGTTGAATGCCTCGATGCGCTCCCACATGGGGTCGCTGGCCGGCACGGTTGATCCTTCTGGCGCGTATGGAGTTGTCGGGCGGCAACGACACCACTGCGAGGCCACCATGGCAAGACAAACCGACCCCGAAACCCACCCTGGCCCTCTTGCCGCCTGGATGGTGCCGTTTGCCGGGTGCTTCACCCGCCCGACCTGGGCCAACCTGCTGGTGCTTGCCGCAGGCGCCATCCTGTCCCCGGGCCGGCGCACCGTCGCCGCAGCGCTGAGCAGCATGGGCCTGCGCGGGGCGGCGACCTTCACCAACTACCACCGTGCGCTTAACCGCAGCCGCTGGTCGGGCCAGGCTGCTGCACGCTGCCTGCTCGGACTGCTGGTCGCCTCCTTCGTGCCGAGCGGCCCGGTCGTGGTCGGTATTGACGAAACCATCGAGCGCCGCTGGGGCACGAAGATCAAGGCGCGCGGCATCTACCGCGATCCCGTGCAATCCAGCCACGGCCACTTTGTCAGGGCGTCCGGCCTGCGCTGGATCAGCCTGATGCTGCTCGCGCCCGTGCCGTTCGCCGGGCGTGTTTGGGCTTTGCCGTTCCTCACCTCGCTGGCGCCCTCTGAGCGCTACGCACAAGTCCACGGACGCCGGCACAAGCTGCTGACGGATCGGGCACGCCAACTGCTGCTCCGGCTCGCGCGCTGGTTGCCGGATCGGCGGATCATAGCCGTCGCCGACAGCAGCTACGCCGCTATCGAGCTGCTCGCAGCCGTGTGCCGGCATGTTGTCGTGATTACCCGGCTGCGACTCGACGCGCGCCTGTTCGACCCGCCCCCTCCACGCTTGCCCGGAACGAAAGGACGTCCGCGCGTATCCGGCGCACGCCAGCCGACGCTGCTCCAGCGCCTGGCCGACCCGAAAACAGAGTGGCAGCGCGTCACAATTACGGGCTGGTACGAGCAGGGCGAACGCCAGCTCGACGTCGTGTCGGGCAGGGCACTCTGGTACCATCCTGGCAAGCAAGTGCCGGTCCGCTGGGTGCTGGTCCGCGACCCGGCCGGCGAGGCCGAACCGCAAGCGTTCCTGTGCACGGACCAAGCCGCCGACCCGGTCGCCATCCTGCAGCTGTTCGTGCGCCGCTGGTCCGTCGAGGTGACCTTCGCCGAGGTGCGCCGGCACCTGGGCGTGGAAACGCAGCGCCAATGGTCGGACCTGGCTGTTGCCCGCACCACCCCGTGCCTGCTCGCCCTGTTCTCGCTCGTGACGCTCTGGGCCAGCGACTTGGCCGCGCGCGGCCTCGTCCTGCCCAGGCGCGCCGCTTGGTATGCCAAACACGCCGTCACCTTCTCCGACGCGCTCGCCGCCGTCCGCCGCCAGCTTTGGATCGCACAGGCTTTCTCAACATCGCCGCATGCCCAGAACACCGCAACAATCCCGCGCGTGCTCCTCGATAGGCTCACCGAAGCCGCATGCTACCCAGCCTGAAATGGCCAAAGTCGAGTAAAGAATGCGTTTGCGAGCTGTCGCCGCGTGCTCTTGTACCAATCGCCTTAAACACTGACCTGTGCCCAGGTGCGGGTGGTGATGGAGGTGATGCGTTTGGTGTCGGTCATGAGGCCGTTCCAGGCGTCGCAGCAGGCGTCCACGATTGCGGTGTAGCCGTCCCACACCGTCATGCCGAGGGCGTTGCCGCGCAAGTATTCCCACACGTTCTCCATCGGGTTCAGCTCCGGCGCGCAGGGCGGCAGGCGCAGCAGGGTGACGTTGCGGGGCACCTTCAGCCTTGCGCCGGGCTGGTGCCATCCTGCGCCGTCGCAGACCAGCATGGCATGCGCCCCTGGCGCCACCTGGGTGCTGACTTCCTCCAAGTGGAGCGCCATGGCCTCGCTGTTGACCCCTGGCATGACAAGGGCGGCGCCCATGGCGCGCGCGGGGCATGTGGCGTCGAACAGGGAGGCGCTCTCGTGCCGGCAGTCGCGCACCCGCGCCGGGCGCGATCCGATGGGCGCCCACACGTAGGACAGGGTGCCCTGCTGGCCGACCCGGGCCTCGTCCTCGAACCAGACCTCGATGGTCTTGCCGGCGGCCTCTGGCGGCAGGGCGGTGGCTACGAGGGTGGCGAAGTTTTATATGCCTCCTGCGCCGCCAAGTCCTGCTTGGGGTGGAAGGGGCGCGGCTGCAAGCGCGTCAGCCGAAGCCGGCGCAGCAGCGTGCCCACGGTTCGCTCATGCACCTCCACCTCGAACCGGGCCTGGACCTGCGCCCGCAGGTCCAGGCAGCGCCGCCGGACAACGCCGTCCTCGGCCAGGTCCGGCCCAGCCAGCACCAACTCCTCCAACTCCTGCATCTGCTCCGCCGACAGCGCCGGCGGGCGGCCACTGCGGGGCACGTCCCGCACGCCTTCGACGCCGTGGGCGTTGTAGCGGTGGACCCAGTCCCGCAAGGTCTGCCGATCCATCCCGCCAGCTTGAGCCGCGAGGTGCCGCGGGTGCCCGTCCAGCACCATCGCCAAGGCCAGCCGCCGCCGCGCCTGCCTCACGTCCCGCGCGCCTGCCGCCGCCGCACGTCGCCCCGCACTGTCCAGGTCGTCCCGCGTGATCGCAACCGATGCCATGCCACCCACCCCGAACCGAACACAGGGCGCATGGACCCATACCCTCGCGAACTTGGGAAACCCCCCAGGAGGCAGAACTCTCGGCGGCTGGTATTACACGAAACCGCTCTAGCCATTGTTCCACGCGGTTACTCAATTTTGTCGGACGCGAGGTGCGTCCGACAAAACTGAGTAACCGCTCTAGGTCACGCTGGCGGCGCTGCGCGCCACCGACCAGCCGTAGCCGCGCGAGCGGGCCCGCTATCTGCTGCAGAGCCTGAGGGGCTGTCTGGTGGACGAGGGCGTCCTCGACCATTGGCAGCGCCGACCGCGCCGGGTAAGCCGACGACCGTGGGCCAGGCGGCGATGGGCGGCGACGGGTGCTGGCGTCAGCTTCGTCGGCCGCTGCGGGGCAGGGGGGTCAGGCTCGCGCGCGAGGTTCCATCTCAGGCCGGGATACGCCGAGCGCGTCCGCGGTCGCCTGGATGGCGGCCCAGGTGTTCTCCTGCAACGGGATGCCGTCGCGGGTGCGCGCCTCGCGGGTGCGGGCCTCGGCGTCGCCGGGGACGAGCACCTCGCCGCCCTCGGCCGTGGGGCGGGTGGCGCGGACGTAGGCGGCGAAATCACGGGCGGTCTCGGCGAAGCCGGCCGCGCCGAAGTGCCCGGGGTCGAGGTAGATCGACAACATGCCGTTGACGATGCCGCCGCGCTTGGCCCCGGGGATCGGCCCGGCGGTCGGGCTGCCGGCGAAGCAGCCCGCCAGGATCTCGCACATGAAGGCGATGGCGCTGCCCTTGTGATCGCCGAAGGCGCGCAGCGCCCCGGTGCCGTTGCCGGGGTCGCGGACGTGGGTGCCCTCGATCGGGCCGTAGAAGTCGGCGGGGTTGTCTGACATGCGCCCGTCGGCGGTGACGAGGGCGTCGCCCGGGATCGGCTTGCCGCCGTTGCTGGCCACCAGGACTTTGCCTTCGGCGACGATGGAGGTGGCGAAGTCGAGCAGCAGCGGCGGGCCGTCCGGCTGGGGGACGCCGATGCACATGGGATTGGTGCCGAACCGCCGCTCCGTGCCGCCGAACGGGGCGACGATCTCGCCCAGGCCCACGTTGACGAAGTGGATCGACACCAGGCCCTGCCCGGCGGCGCGCTCGGCCCAGTCGCCGATGCGCCCGACATGGCCGGAGTTGCGCAAGGTGATGACAGCGAGGCCGGACGCCCGCGCCTTGGCGATGCCGAGATCGACGGTGATCGGCCCGATCGTCTGGCCGAAGCCCAGGTTGCCGTCCACCACGGCGTGCGTCGCGCTCTCGGCGACGACCGTCGGCTGCTGCCCGGCGCGGACCCGGCCGTCGTGCAGCCATTGCACGTAGCGCGGCACGCGGATGACGCCGTGGCTGTCATGCCCGGCCAGGTTGGCCGAGGAGAGGTGGAACGCGATGCGGCCGGCCTCGCCCTCGTCGCAGCCGGCGGCGCGGAAGATGGCGGCGACGTAGGGCCGCAGACCGTCGAGCGGTACGGTGACGGTAGGGAGCGCCATCAGCCCTGCATCCCGGCGATGCCGTGGGCGATGGCGCGGTAGAAGTTGTTGTCGGTGGGGTTGATCAGCATCTCCGCCATGCAGGTGCGGGGCGGCAGTTGGGCGGCGAACACCGCGGCGGCGGCGATGTCCTCGGGCTGGATCATCAGGGCGCGGTCCTCCGTGCTGGGCGGGCGGGGGCGGGTGTCGAGGATGGGGGTCTCGACCTCGCCCGGGTTGATGCAGACGCTGCGGATGCCGTGGATGCCTTCCTCGGCGTTGATCGTCGCCGACATGGCGCGGGCGCCGTGCTTGCTGGCGGTGTAGGTCGGGCCGGAGACGGGGTAGATGCCGGCGGCGGCGTTGCTGACGGTGTGGATCAGCAGGCCGCGCCGCCGGGCGCGCATGGCCGGCAGCACGGCGAGGCTGCACAGGAACGGCCCCTTGAGGTTCACGTCCACGACGCCCGCCATGTCCTCGGCCGACAAGTCCCGCCAATGGCGGCGGCGCGCGTTGGTGCCGGCGTTGTTGACCAGGATGTCGATCTCGCCCAGCGCCGCGGTCACCGCCTGGTGCGCGGCGGCGACGGCGGCGGCGTCCGACACGTCGGCGGGAACGACGGCCGGGTCCGCGCCCGCCATCAGCGCGGCCGTCTCGTCCAGCATGTCGCGCCGCCGCCCGGTCAGGGCGACGCGGCAGCCGGCGCGGGCGAAGGCGACGGCCATGGCCCGGCCGATGCCGCTGCCAGCGCCGGTGATCCACGCCACCTGGCCGGCGATGTCCTCCACCGCTACACCACCCGGCCGCTGTCCGGCTCGATCATGTGCATGTTGTTCATGTCGGCGTGCAGCGGCAGCTCGACGCCCGAATGGGCCGGCGTTTCCGGGGCGATGCGGGCGACCGTCGGCGTGCCGTGGACGCGGAAGTGCACCAGCGTCTCCATGCCCATCGGCTCGACCACGTCGATCATGGCGCGCAGCGGGGCGGAGCCTGGGCGCGGGATCTCGCTCATGTGCTCCGGGCGCAGGCCGAGCAACATCGGCTTGTTGCCGTGGGCGGCGTAGCGCTCGGCGCGCTCGTCGGGGATCGGCAGCACCTGGCCGTCCTCGAGCCGCACCGCGCCGCGCTCCAGCGTCACGGGCAGGAAGTTCATCGCCGGCGAGCCGATGAACCCGGCGACGAAGCGCGTCCTCGGGTTGTGATACAGCTCCTGCGGCGGCCCAACCTGCTCGATGATGCCGCCGTTCATCACCACCACGCGGTCGGCCAGCGTCATCGCCTCCACCTGGTCGTGGGTGACGTACACCGTCGTGGTGCGGACGGTCTGGTGGACCTTCTTGATCTCGGTGCGCATCTGCACGCGCAGCTTGGCGTCGAGGTTGCTCAAAGGCTCGTCGAACAGGAACACCTTGGGGTGGCGCACGATGGCCCGGCCCATCGCGACGCGCTGGCGCTGGCCGCCGGACAGCGCCTTGGGCTTGCGGTCGAGCAGGGGGACGATGTCGAGGATGCGGGCAGCCTCGTCCACGCGGCTCTTGATGTCGGCCTTGTTGGTGCCGCGCAGCTTGAGGCCGAATGCCATGTTGTCGAACACGGTCATGTGCGGGTAGAGGGCGTAGTTCTGGAACACCATGGCGATATCGCGGTCTTTGGGCGGCACGTCGTTGACCACGTCGCCGCCGATCCAGATCTCGCCGTCGCTGATCTCCTCCAGCCCCGCGATCATGCGCAGCGTCGTGCTCTTGCCGCAGCCGGACGGCCCGACCAGGACGACGAACTCCTCGTCAGCGATCTCGAGGTCGATGCCTCGGACGGCCAGCACGCCGCCCTCGTAGGCCTTGACGACGTTGCGGACGGATACTTCAGCCATCGCGTGCCCCTCCCTCAGGTCCTTTGGTGCCGAGTGTGAACGGCGGGGGCGATGGCGGCAAGCGAGAACGCGCCAGGCCTGGCGAACCTGGTCCGGCTGGCCGCCCAGGGGTCAGCACGGCAAACCGAAGCGCGTCGTCGCCGCTGATCCGGCCCCGCGGCTTGCCGCGCCTCATTAACTTTCTGGTAACGCGAGCCTGGCATGGGTGCGGGCGTGATCGCGCGCGCCGCCCTCGTCGTCCTCGCCGGCCTCGCGTGCGGCCGCGCCGCGGCCGGGCCGTGCGAGGCGGGGGCGCGGGCGGCGGAGCAGGCGTTCGGCCTGCCGGACGGGTTGCTGGCGGCGATCGGCCGGATCGAGAGCGGGCGGCCGGAGACGGGGGGCGGGTTCGCCGCCTGGCCCTGGGCGGTCAACGCGGCCGGGCAGGGCTACTTCCCGCAATCGGCGGCGGAAGCCTCGGCGCTGGTCGCCGGGCTGCGGGCGCGGGGTGTGCAGTCGATCGACGTCGGCTGCTTCCAGGTCAACCTGCTGCATCACCCGGATGCCTTCGCCACCCTGGCCGACGCGTTCGACCCGATGGCCAACGCGCTGGCGGCCGGGCGCTTCCTCGGCCAGCTCCGCGCGCTCTCGGGCGAGTGGGAGGAGGCGGTTGGCCGCTACCATTCCGCCAACCCGACCCTGGGCCAGCCCTACCGCCAACAGGTGCTGGCGAGCTGGCGGGGCGGCGTCGCCGGGTTCGCGGCCCCGGTCGTCTCGCGGGTGATGGCGCTGGTGCGGGTGGTCGTGCCGACAGGCGCGCAAAGCAACGTGCCGACAGGCGCGCAAAGCAACGTGCCGCTAGGCGCGCGAAGCAACATGCCGACGGGCGCGCGAGGCAGCGTGCCGGCAGACGTGCAGGTCGGCATGGCGCGGGGCGTGCCGGTCGGCGCGCCAGGACGGGCACGGGCGGCCGTGACGCCCGCGGCGCTGGCGTGGGCGCGTCTGCCGGTCGTAATCGTGCCGTCTCGCCTGTTCCGTTAATTATTTGGCGACTTTTTGCTGCTTTACTCACATGACTTTGCCGGGCAGGCCTTATGACATGCGCATCGGCAAGGTTGGGCTCAACCACCTGACGAGGAACACCGACATGATCAACTATGTGAAGTCCTGGCTGGAGCTGAAGGTCGACCGCCGCGCCGTGACCGCGCTGGAATATGGCCTGATCGCCGCCCTGATCGCCGTCGCGATCGCGACCACAGTGGGCACGGTCGGCACCAAGCTGAACACCGCCTTCAGCACGATCAGCAGCAAGCTTTGAAGCTGATACCGACGACACAGTGCCGATGCGACCTCGTACAAGCGGATTAACTTGCGATCATGGACATCTCCCTCGCCTCGCTGTCCACGATGCTTGAGCTGTTCGGGGCGGTGTTGTTCGGCGTGGCGGCGGCCCAGGACATCGCGGTGCGCCTGGTGCCGAACGCCGTCCCGCTCGCCATCGCGGGGTCCGGCGCGGCGTTGCGCGCGCTGGACGGCTCGCTTCCGCTCGGCGTCGCCGCGTCGGGCGCGGTGTTCATCGCTGCCGCCCTGTGCTGGCGACGCGGGTGGCTCGGCGGCGCGGACGTCAAGCTGTTCGGCGCCGGCGCGTTGCTGGTGCCGCCCGGCTTGGCGTTCAGCTTCGTGCTCACCACCTGCCTGGCCGGCGGCGTGCTGTCGGTCGCCTACCTCGTCGCCGGCAAGCTGGCCGCCTCGCCTGCTCCCGTCCGGCCCGCCGGCCTGGTCGCCCGCGTCGCCCGGCTGGAACGCCGCCGCCTGCGCCGCGGCGGGCCGCTGCCCTACGCCGTCGCGCTGATGGCGGGCGCGCTCATCACCTTGATCGAGGCCTGAACCATGCTGCTTCGCCTGGCCGCCGTCGCGACGATGCTGCTCGGCTTGGGTGGCGTCGGCATCGTCGGCTGGGTGGCGCTCCACCCCGCCGCCCCGCCGCCGCCCGTGCCGGTCCTCGTCATGCAGGAGACGCCGGCCGCGCCGCCGCCGCCGCCTGTGGTGCGCCGGGTGCTGGCGGCGTCGGGCGATCTGCGGGCCGGGACCCTGCTGAGGCCGGAGAACGTCACGGCGAAGGAACTGTCAGACCTGCCGCCCGGCGCGCAGGAGGACACCGAGGCGAACCGGGCCGCCATCGTCGGCGCGATGCTGCGCCGCAGCCTGTCCCCCAACGAGACGGTGCAGGCGACGGACATCCTGCGGCCCGGCGACCACGGCTTCCTCGCCGCCGTGCTGGCACCGAACCGGCGCGCGGCCTCCGTCGCCGTCGATGCCGTGAGCGGCAGCGCGGGGCTGATCTGGCCAGGCGACCACGTTGACGTGATCCTGACCCAGACGCTCGACAACCCGGCGCTGCCGCCCTCTCGGCGGGTCGCGGCGGAAACGGTGCTGTCCAACGTGCTGGTGCTGGCCATCGACCAGCTCCTCGCCCGCGGCGTCTCCCCCGGCCCCGAGGTCGCCGGCCTCGGCCGCACCGTGACGCTCGAGGTCACGCCCGGCGGCGCGGAGCGCATCGCGGTCGCGACCCGGCTCGGGCGGCTGTCGCTGGCGGCGCGGGCGGCGGAGGACCACGGGCGGGAAGGGGCCGAGCGCGTGCTGACAACGTGGGGCGGGGACGTCTCGCCCGCGCTCACGCCGCAGGCCGCGCCGGACGCGCAAAGCGCTGTCGTGCACGTCTACCAGGGCAAGGCTGACGGAAAGGAATTCCGCTTCTGATGGTTCATCGCATCGTCGGCCTGCTGCTCGCAGCGGTGGTCTGCTCCGCGGCCGGGGGCGCGCCCCCGGGCAAGGGCATGAAGCTGGAGGCCGGCACCGGCCGCATCGTGTCGCTGACCGCGCCGGCCGCCAGCGTGTTCGCCGCCGATCCCAAGGTGGTGGAGGTCCGGCCCGCCAGCCCGACGAGCCTGTTCCTGTTCGGCGTCGCGGCCGGCCGCACGACGGTGGCGGCGATGTCCGCCTCGGGCCAGCCGATCGCCCAGTTCGATGTCACCGTCGGCCCGAACGAGTACGCGGCCGGCGTCACCAACGAGCAGGTCGCGGCGGCAGTGCCGGGCCGGGGCATCGTGGCCGGCGCCCGCAACAACGGGCTGGTGCTGAACGGGACGGTGAACACCCCGGCCGAGGCCAACCGCGCGGCCGAAGCCGCCAAGTCCAACCTCGCGGAAGGCCAGAAGCTCGAGAACAGGCTGGGCGTGCGCGAGGCCATCCAGGTCAACCTGCGGGTCCGGGTGGTGGAGATGGCGCGCAGCCTGACGCGCGAGCTGGGCGTCAACTGGCAGGCGCTGGCCAACATCGGCGGGCGCTACGGCGCGGTCGCCTTCGCCTCGGCCCCGGCGCTGGTGCAGGCCGCCAACTCGTCGCTGGCGGGCGCTTACAGCTTCAACTCGCCCGGCAAGGTCGTCGACATCAACAGCGTCATCAGCGCCCTCGCGCAGGACCAGTTGGTGCGTATCCTCGCCGAACCCAACCTGACCACGATGAGCGGCGAGACCGCGAGCTTCCTGGTCGGCGGCGAGTTCCCGATCCCGGTGGCGGGAACCAACCAGTCGATCTCCATCGAGTTCAAGCAATACGGCATCAGCCTCGCGTTCGTGCCGACGGTGCTGGAGGACGGCCGCATCAGCCTGCACGTCCGCCCCGAGGTCAGCCAGCTGACCTCCCAGGGCGCGGTGACGCTGCAGGTCGGCCTCAACAGCGCGGTTCAGATCCCCGCGCTGCTGGTGCGTCGGGCGGACACCACCGTGGAACTCGGCAGCGGCCAGAGCTTCGCCATCGCCGGGCTGCTGCAGGACACGACGACGCTGGTCAACAACGGCGTGCCGTTCCTCGGCGACATCCCCGTGCTCGGCGCGCTGTTCCGCTCCGACAACTTCCAGCGCCAGGAGACGGAGTTGGTCATCCTCGTCACGCCATACCTCGTCCAGCCCGCGACCAACACGGCGAGCCTGACCACGCCCGACAAGGGATGGCGGGCGCCCGGCGACCTCGACCGCATCCTGCTGCTGCGGCAGATGGCGCGCGGCCAGGCGAGGGACGCCGCCGCGCGCCCGACCGTGCCGGGCGACGCCGGGTTCCTCATCCAATGAGGGCGCTGCTGCTGCTCGGCGCGCTCGGCGGCTGCGCCGGCCTCGACCCGCTCACGCGCGCCGGCGTCTGGCGCCCAATCGGCGCCAACGAGGCCAACCTGCAGGCGATGGTCGCGAATCCTTACGACCTGACCAACGGTGCCGCCTCGCCGGTCGCGGACGGCACGATCGCGGCCGACGCCGTCGCCCGTTACCGCGCCGGCAAGGTCAGGCCGTTGCAGGACAGCGGCATCGCGCTGCTGACGACGAGCGGGGCCGGCGCGGCCCCGGCCGCCGCCGGGCTGACGAACTGATGGACGGGCTCGCGGGAATGCCGCCCGAGGCCTCTGAGGCGACGACTCGGTCGGACCGGCTGCCGCTGCTCGCCTTCATCGGCGACGCCGAGAGCGAGACCATGCTGTACAACGGCCTCAGCGAGGTCATGCCGCAGGGCTTCCAGGTGCGGCGCGGCAACGTTCGCACCGCGCTTAAGGCGCTGGAGCGGCTGACGACGCCGCAAGCGCTGATCGTCGACATCACCGGCGAGGACCAGCCCTTGGCGCTGCTGGCCGACCTGCGCAACGTGGTCGAGCCTGACGTCAAGGTGATGATCGTCGGCGACCGCCAGGACGTGACGTTCTATCGCCAGGTCACCCGCAACCTCGGCGCGGTCGAGTACCTCTACAAGCCCCTGATGCCCGAGATGGTGGCCCGGCATTTCGGCGCGCAGCTCGGTCACGCCGGCTCGCACGCCCCGGACAGCGGCGGCCGCGTGGTGTGCCTCACCGGCGTGCGGGGCGGCGTCGGCGCCACGACGCTCGCCACCAACCTCGCCTGGTATCTCGGCGAGGTCGGGCGGCGCCACACGCTGCTGCTCGACGCGGACCTGCACACCGGCACCGCCGGCATGCTGTTGGGCGGCCGAACCGGCCCCGGCCTGCGCCTCGCCCTCGAGGCGCCCGACCGCATGGACGAGCTGTTCATCGAGCGTTCCGCCATCCCGGTGCTCGACCGCTTGCACATGCTGGCGGCCGAGGAGCCGCTGACGGAACAGCTGATGTGCCGGCCGGGTGCGGCCGAGCGCCTGATCCTGATGCTGCGCCGGCGCTTCAACTACGTGATCGCCGACGCCTCGTTCAACGGCGGCCCGTTCGCGCGCGACCTGATCTCGCTCACCCAGCAGCGCGTCCTGGTGCTGCAGCCGACGCTGCAGTCCATCCGCGAGACGCTGCGCCTGCTCGCTTTGCCGGCCGGCAGCGGCCAGGTCCGCCGGCCGGTCCTGGTGCTCAACCGGGCCAACATGCCAGGTGGCCTCGCGAAGTCGGCCGTCGAAGAGGCGCTGATGGTCAAGATCGACGTCAGCATCCCGTACCTGCCAAAGATCGTCAGCCCGGCGGAGAACCTCGGTGAGCCGGCGGCGCAGAAGCGCAGCGCCTTCCGCACCGGCATCGTCGAGCTCGCCCAGCAAATGGCGTTCTTCGGCACGGAAGCCGCGCCGGCGCGCCGGTGGTGGCGCCGATGACCGGCTTCGGGCGGCGGGTCGCCAACGACGTCATCCAGCCGGTCACCCCGGCGCCGGTCCTGCCGACGCCACCCCCGGAGCCGGCGGCGCTGCTCCAGCCGATGGGCGAGCTGCGGACGCTGTGCCTGGCCCGGCTCGACCCGGCCGCCGTGGCCGCCCTCCCGCCGGACCGGCTCACGGCCGAAGTGGAGAAGCTGCTCGCCGACATCGCGACCGACCGCCGCATCCAGCTCAACCTGCGTGAGCAGCGGCAGCTCGCCGGCGAGCTCGTCAACGACATGCTCGGCCTCGGTCCGCTGCAGCCGCTGCTGGATGACGAGACGATCACCGACATCATGGTCAACGGCTTCGACCGGGTGTTCGTCGAGCGCAAAGGCAAGGTCGTGCAGACCCAGGTGCGGTTCCGGGACGCCGCGCACGTCGCCCACATCTGCCAGCGGGTGGCGGCCAACGTCGGGCGGCGGGTCGACGAGAGCAGCCCGATGGTGGACGCGCGGCTGCGGGACGGCAGCCGGGTCAATATCGTGCTGCCGCCGCTGGCGCTGGACGGGCCATACATCTCGATCCGCAAGTTCGCCCGGCGGCGCATCGACCTGGCGAAACTCGTCGAGTTCGGGGCGATGACCGCGCAGGTCGCCCGCATCCTCGAGATCGCGGCGCGGTGCCGGCTCAACGTCATCATCAGCGGCGGGACGGGTAGCGGCAAGACAACCCTGCTCAACGCGATGAGCCACCTGATCGACACCGCCGAGCGGATCGTCACCGCCGAGGATGCGGCCGAGCTGCAGCTCCAGCAGCCGCACGTCGTCCGGCTGGAGACGCGCCCGGCGTCGCTGGAGGGGCGGGGGGAGGTCACCCAGCGTGACCTGGTGCGCAACGCGCTGCGCATGCGGCCCGACCGGATCATCATCGGCGAGGTGCGCGGCGGCGAGGCGTTCGACATGCTGCAGGCGATGAACACCGGCCATGACGGCAGCATGTCGACGATTCACGCCAACACGAGCCGGGACGCGCTGATCCGCGTCGAGAACATGGTGCAGATGGGCAATTTCGGCCTGCCGTCCCGGGCGATCCGGCAGCAGATCGTGAGCGCGGTCGACCTCATCGTGCAGGTCGAGCGGCATCGCGACGGCGGGCGGCGCCTCACCCAGGTGACGGAGGTGTGCGGTCTGGAAGGCGAGACGGTCATCCTCAACGACATCTTCGCCTTCGAGTTCGCTGGCGAGGCGAATGATGGCCGCCTCTACGGGAGCTACCGCGTCAGCCGGACCCGTCCGAGCTTCCAGGACCGGTTGAGCAACTTCGGCCTGGAGCGGCTGTGGTATAACGCGCTCGAGATGGCCGACGCATGAGGCTGGCGCTGCTGCTGCTGGCCGCGACAGGCATCCTGATCGTCGCATCGGTCGTCAGCTTCATGCTGGTGCGTCGGAGCGAGGCGGCGTCGCGCATGGCCCGGCGGCGCGACGGGATGGTCAGGCAGCAGCAGTTGCCGAAGGAGGCGACGATCAGCGCGCCGGTCTCGGCGCTGGTGTTTCCCGTGACATGGATCGGCTCCTTGTTCAAGCGCACGTTGGGCATGAACCCGAGCCGGGTCGAGCGTTACAGGTTCTCGCCCTGGCTGGCCATGCCCTTGGCGGTCGGGCCTGCGGCGATCGTGTGGTGGCTGCTGCATCGGTTGCTGGGGCCGTTGGCTTTGCCAGCCGCCGCGCTTTGCTGGCTGTTGTGTGTCCGCGGCGTCTATCAGTCCGATGATGCGAAGCGCGACGCGGCGCTGCTGAAGCAGTTTCCCGACGTGCTCGCGACGATCGTGCGTGCCGTCCGGGTCGGCATCCCAGTAGCGGAGGCGTTGCGCATCGTCGCGCAGGACGCGCGGCAGCCGAGTGCGGCCGAGTTCGGCCGGGTGCACGACTACGTCTCGATCGGCAAGCCGCTCGACGAAGCGCTCCTGGAGCTCTCGATCCGGAACCGGTTGCCGGAATATCGCTTCTTCGCGACGGCGCTGACGCTGCAAAGCCAGACGGGCGGCAGCCTGACCGAGACGCTCGAAAGCTTGGCGGACGTCATCCGCAAACGCGTGGCGCTCAAAGCGCGCGGCTACGCGCTGGCAGCGGAGGCGCGCACGAGCGCGATGGTGCTGGCTTCGCTTCCGGTGTTGTCGTTCGTCGCCCTGCTGGTGCTCAATCCGCTCTACATCAAGCCGTTTTTCCAGGAAGGCACGGGACAGAACGTCTTCGCGTTCGGCGTGATCTGGCTTGTTCTCGGTTTGTGGATCATGAAGAAAACGATTCGCAAGAGCCTCTCATGACGCCGTTGCTCATGGCGGCCGGGATGGTGAGCGCGTTGGCGAGCGTCATGGCCGCGATCACTTTGGCCGGACTGAAGCGGCGGGAACGGCTTCAGCGCCGCTTCCAACTGGTGCGGCATGCCTCCAGGTCGGCGGGCGGCGGAAGCGAGCTTTCTGATCCAGCGCACCTGATCCGCTTCATCGCCGGCGCGGGTGCGGCAGTGGCGCGGAGCGGCCTGCTCTCGACCGCCACGCTTCAGCAACTTGAGCAGACGCTGAGTTCTGCCGGGCTGCGGGGTTCGACCGGGCTGAGCTTCTTCGTTGGCTCGAAACTGATGCTCGTCATCATCGCTCCCCTGGTCGCGTGGCTGAGCCTGAGGCACGCGATCAGCGCCACGGCGGCGCTCAACTTGAGCTTGGTCGCTGCTGCCGTGATCGGCTTGCTGCTGCCAGATTTCGTGATCCGACGCCGCCGGGCGCGCTATCTTCGCCGCCTGCAAGCCGGGTTGGCCGACGCGATGGATATGATGGTGATCTGCGCCGAGGCGGGGTTGGGCCTTGAATCGGCATTCCAGAGAGTGGCGGCCGAGATCGGCTACGCGCACCCCGCGGTCGCCGAGGAGATGACGCGGACAGCGAGTGAGCTGCGCATCGCCGCGGACCGGCGTTCGGCTTTGCTGAACATGGGGGAACGAACCGGGTTGGAGAGCCTGAAGCGGCTTGGTTCCACCCTGGTTCAAACGCATAAATATGGCACGCCCCTCTCCCAATCGCTCAGAATATTGTCGGTCGAGTTGCGGGAGGAAATGCTGATCCGGTTCGAAGCCAACGCTGCAAGGCTCCCGGTCTTGCTGACCATACCGATGATCATTTTCATCTTGCCAACGGTTTTCATCATCGTTGGTGGACCTGCAATGCTGGCTGTTCTCCAATCAATTTATCACTGACATATCCAAAATGGATGTATTTGATGCGAGTGTTTTGGATCCCACTTCTGCTGACAATGTTGACGGCATGTGCGCAGGGAGTGCGCTCGGACATTAATCGCGTTCCGAGCCTGAGCGTCGGCGAGGCGGCGCTGGGCAGCGGCGTGCCGCAAACCGCGCTGTTCGTGGCGCGGCGACGTTTGGCGATCAATCGGGACGACGTGGACGCGCTTCTGATGCAAGGGGCGGCGCTCAATCAGATGGGGCAATTCGATGAGGCGCTGAGCAGTTTCCAGCACGCCGTGAGGCTGCAGCCCAAGTCTGGCCCGGCGCAGCTCGATCTTGGCCGGGCGCTGCTGGTGGCCGGGCGGCCGATCGAAGCTGAGGCCGCGCTGCGCCGGTCGGCTGAGAGCCAGGCGACGAACAGCGCCGTCCTCACCGATCTTGGCATCGCTCTTGATCTGCAGGGCAAGCACCGTGAGGCTCAGGGCATGTATGAGCGCGCAATCGCCTTGGCGCCGAATTCGGAAGAGCCCCAGGTCAATATGGGCGTGTCGCTTGCCTTGGCCGGTGATGCGGCCGCTGCCATCACCATTCTTCGTCCACTTGCTGCGCGCCCTGACGCACCGCGCCGTGTGCGGCACAACCTCGCCATGGCCTTGAGCATCGCGGGCGATCGCGCTGCCGCAGAGCATCTGCTGCGGCCAGACCTGACGCAGGAGGAGGTGCGCGGCGCGATGGACGCCTACAGTCAGCTTCCTTGAGAAGTGGTTTTCAGAATCCTTGGACAAAGTTCGAAATCCTTTCAATTCGATAAGTCCTCCAACCCTCCCGCCAAAGCTGTCGCTATGCCAGCCACCTGCGCGTCCAGCACGTCAACCTAACCGCCGCAATTCAAAGCCTTGGAAACCGGTTCCGTTCGAGGTGCATGGTTTTCGCGTGGCGGCTGTGCGAACGTGCGGACCTGTTGCCACCTCGGGGCACCATGAAGGCGGCTCAATGTGGCCGCGCTGAGAGTTGGTGGAAGCGGACGGTCACGGGGCACGCTGCCCCCTGGTTCAGATCGTCAGGCGCGGCATGCGGCCACCGTTGAAGGAGCGATCATGGGCTTGCCGCCGACCGGTGGCAGGCCGGGCAACGCAGGAGCAGTCTTAATCTTGGCAGGTATAGCGCCGCCGCGCTTGAGGCTGTCGTCGCCGAGGGCGGCGCGGTCATGGCCGGCCGCCCCCCGCGCCGGCACGGTGCCGGCGTCGGTCGCGGTGCGCCCGAGCACGAGGGCGGGATGGGGACTGGTCGCGGCCCCCGGGTCGGTGGCCGCCACGACTGGCGGAACACCGGGTTTTCGGTGATGAAGGCCGCCTCCTGCCAGCGGCCCCAGGGCGCGCGCCGGCCACAGCACGGTGGCGCCGTGGGGCAAGACGACGGTGACGGCCCGGCCAGCGCGTCCGCCCTTGGACTGCGGCAAGGTGAGGCGCAGCCCGCATCCCCGCGCCTCAAGGTGCTCGACGCGGATCGCCGCCAGCTCCGAGCGGCGCAGCGCGCCGGCGAAGCCGACCAGCAGCAGGGCGCGGTCGCGCCGGATGCCACCTGTCATGGTTCCTCGTTGATGCGGCTCGGTTCGACCCGGTCGCATCACCCTGAAGGCTGATGGCCCCCGAAGATGGCCGGCTTCGCGGCAAGTCGCCGCAGATCCGGGGTGTTGAAAGTCCTTGCCGCCCAACGCAGTGAAAGGCAGTCTCAAACAAAATGAGCTGGAGAACGTCCGTGACCGTACGCGCGCTCGCCCGAGCAACCGCCATGACTGCCGCGCTCCTCTCCAGCCAAGTCCTTGCTCAAGCGCCGTCCGCCTCCGCACCGCTGGCTCCGCGCGAGGAGCCGGCCAAGACCATCCCGGTGCCCGATACCGTCAGCCCACAAATGCAGACTGTCATCGCCCAGCCGCTGCGCAGCAACTGGGACAACCCGCCCACCACGCCCGAGGGATGGCGTCAGCTCGCCGACAGCATCGCCGCCAACGTCGCGCCGCAGGTTCCCGCCATCGCCGGGCGGATGCGCCTCGCGGTCGAGTCGACCACCATCGACGGCGTGCATGCCTACATCATCATCCCGGAGGACATGCCGGCGCGCAACCGCGACCGCCTCGCGGTGCACGTCCACGGCGGCTGCTACGTGCTGAACCCACGCGAGGCCGCGCTGCCGGAAGCGATGTACCTGGCCGGATTCGCCCGCATGAAGGTCATCGCCGTCGATTACCGCATGCCGCCCGAGGCCTACTACCCGGCCGCCCTCGACGACGCCATGACGGTCTACCAGGCGGCGGTCAAGATGGTCCCTCCCCAGAACGTCGCCGTGTTCGGCAGTTCGGCCGGCGGTGCCCTCACGCTCGAGATGATGCTCCGCGCCAAGCAGGGCGGCCTGCCGATGCCGGGCGCCATCGCGCCGGGCACGCCCATGTCCGACGTGACCAAGCGGGGCGACTCGTTCCACACCAACGCGATGGTGGACAACGTCCTCGTCTCGCCAGACGGGTTCTGCGACGCCGCGACCCGGTTCTACGCCCACGGCCATGACCTGGCTGATCCGATGCTCTCGCCGGTGTATGGCGACGTTGCCGGCTTTCCGCCGACGATCTTGACCACCGGCACGCGCGACCTGCTGCTCAGCAACACCGTGCGGATGCACCGGGCCTTGCGTCAAGCCGGGGTGGTGGCGGCGTTGCAGGTGTTCGAGGGCCAGTCGCACGCGCAGTTCTACCGTGACGACCGCATCCCGGAGGTCAAGGAAGCCTTCGGCGAGATCGCCTCGTTCTTCGACCAGCACCTAGGGCAGTAGCATGGGCGGCATTGCTCCCCTGCGCGGTGCCCTGCCTTGCCCTGGCGTCCACGGTCCGCGCCCAGGAGCCTCGGTCGCGACGCTGGGCGATCGATGACTTCAAGCTGGAACGCGGCGAGGCCGGTCATGACGTCAGCATCGCCCGCGGCGCTGCCAGGTTGGCCGGTCCGGTAAGGCCATGACGCCGTGGCAGGCATGCCGCCCGAGATCATCGAGCGCGCGGCCTGGCCGTGCCGCTGCTTCGGTTTCAGCCCGCACGGCGTTGGCCCAACCCGGGCGGTGCGTGGCCCTTCGATAAGGTGTTCCCGCGCATTCAAGGCAAGGCGCGTCACCCCTGGCGCACCGTGGACCAGCGCGGCCACGCGCCCGATCTCCTGGCACGCAGCCGGCGCAAGGCCCTGCCCGGCGTGGAGCATCGGCCGAGCAAGCACCTGAACACGCGAGCCGAGGCATCGCACCGCCCGACCTAGCGACGAGAGCGGCAGGCGCGGCGGCTCAAGCCAGCCCGTCACGACCAGCGCTTCCTGATCAGCCGCACGCTCTTCGCGCCGCCTCAACCTTCACCTGATAACGCCGAACGCTGCCAGGTGCATCGCTGGGCCGTGCCCGAGCGCACCGTCGTGTCACGGGGGGCTGTCGGGCGGTGGCCCTCCACAAGCGGCGTCACTACATGTAAAGCACACGTCCCCTTCAGGAGCTGACCTTGGCCTCTTTGCATGATTACGCACCGCGCAGCGACGACGACGATCCCGACGCGCCCGAGCCGACCACGCCCGACGTGCCGGAGCCGATCGGCCCCGAGCCGAGGGAGCCGGACGACAACCGCACGTTGTCCTCGCCGATCAACGAGCTGGAGCATCGGCTGTTCAACACGCGCAAGGTGCTCGTGTTCGGCGCCATCAACGACAAGGTGGCGCGCGACGTGACCGGGCGGTTGCTGGCGCTGGCGAGCGACTCCGACAAGCCGATCGACGTTTACGTCAACTCGCCCGGCGGTCACGTCGAGAGCGGCGACACCATTCACGACATGATCCGCTTCGTCGATCCGGTGGCGCCCATCCGTGTGATCGGCACTGGCTGGGTGGCGAGCGCCGGGGCGTTGATCTTCCTGGCCGGCACCAAGGAGCGGCGGCTGTGCCTGCCGAACACGCGGTTTCTGCTGCATCAGCCGATGGGCGGGGTGCGAGGCCCGGCGACCGACATCGCCATCGAAGCCCGTGAGATCGTGAAAATGCGCGAGCGGATCAATCAGATCATCGCGTCCGAGACCGGCCAATCCATCGAGAAAGTCCGCCTCGACACCGAGCGCAACTACTGGATGGGTGCGCAGGAGGCGATTGCCTATGGCATGGTCGATCGGGTGATCGCCAGCATGGCGGATCGGTGAAACAAGGCAAGGGCACTGCCCTTGACTTCCCAAGCCACAGGCCCGAACGCCCGAGCAGTCGGGGCTTGCGAACTCGTTCCTGGTGGCGCGGGGGTGAAATCCCTCGCGCCCCCCCGTTGCGGTGGCACGGACCTGGTGAGGCCACGCTCCCGCGCGAGCCGTGCTAACGCCAGGCGACCTTGCCCGAGTTGGCGGCCGTTGCGCACGCATGATCGACCGCTGCGAGCTTAACCGCCCAGCGCCAGATGGTTTCGGTCTGGCACTTGGCCGCGAGCGGCGCGGACAGTGAGGCGTGCGAGTGAGCAGTCGTCCGGTTGCCCTATGCAGCGCCGCTCGCTGCCAGTGAGGCCTATGCCCGCGCGTCGCCCATCGGCAGGACCGCAACGGCCTCAACGTCGCCTAACGCGCCCTTACTGAAAGCGTCTAGAACCCGTAAGCCAAACGGCGCGAGACCCGCGTGATGCATTGTTTCGGCCGCGCCGATCACGTCGACCGTGCCGCCCTCGAACGGTTGGTGAGCAGTGTCAATCGCATGGCCGGCGCGAGCGGGGCGAGCGGCGGCAAGGCTGCGGCCGGCATCCCTGGGATCGAGATCAAGCGGGCGTTCGAGTTCGGCATCGTACTCGCCGTTCGTGCGCTCTGGGAGGCTGTTGGCATCGGCCCGGCTGCCCGCGGCATTGCCCGCCCCGAGGTCGCCCGCATCGCCGACTGCTTCATGGACCTGGTCGGCCCGCAGCGCTTTCGTGACGCATGCCCGCGCCAACTGTCCGGCGACGTGAAAAATGCGTCGCCATCATCCGCGTGCTGGCCAACGACTGCACCAGGCCGCATCGTCGCCGACGAGCCGGTAGGCCTGGCCCGCCCCGCGACCTGACCTCACCCGAGTTCGACCCGCTGCGGCGGCGTCCGTCGGCTGACTTAGGGTCTCATCACCGATGCGCGTCTCCGGCTGCATGCGTCATGCCGCCTCCATCAGAACGGTTCACGTCCAACCCCATCCATCAAACGCCACCACCGAACAGCCAATGCAGTCTCAATTCAGTCGGGCGCATTCTCCCGCCCGACCGAACTAAGCAACCACGTGAAACGAAGGCCGGACCGGATTCGCGTGAAGCGAGAACGCCCTAAGCGGCCACGCTCAACCGGGCCGACCGCACCGCCCCCGCCAGGTCGCCGATCTGCTTCAGCACGGCGCCCGCCGTCCCGGCCTGGGCGCGCCCATCCTCGTCCAGCGACGCCGCCAGCGTCTCGATCAGCACGCTCGCCACCACCACCGCGTCCGCCACCGTGGAAGCGTGCGCCGCCTGCGCCGGGGTCCGCACCCCGAAGCCGATCGCCACCGGCAGGTCAGTGTGCGCCCGCACCCGCGGGATCGCCTCCTCCAGCGCGCCGGCGTCGGCCGATCGCGTGCCGGTGATGCCCGCGATGGCGACGTGGTAGACGAACCCGCTCGCCTGGCCGATCACCAAAGGCAACCGGGCGTCGTCGGTGGTCGGCGCGACCAGACGGATCAGATCCAGCCCGGCCCCTTCCAGGTGCGGCAGCATCTCGTCCGCCTCCTCCGCCGGCATGTCGACGACGATGACGCCGTCCACCCCGGCCGCCACCGCCTCGCCGCAGAACCGCTCGACGCCGTAGGCCAGGATCGGATTCAGGTAACCCATCAGCACCACGGGCGTGTCGTCGTCCTCGCGCCGGAACGTCCGCACCATGTCGAGCGTGCCGGGCAGCGTCGCCCCGGCCTTGAGCGCCCGCTGCCCGGCCTGCTGGATGGTCGGCCCGTCCGCCGCCGGGTCGGTGAACGGCATCCCGATCTCGATCAGGTCCGCCCCCGCCGCCGGCATCCCGCGCATGATGGCCATCGAGGTGTCGAGGTCGGGGTCGAACGCCTCCACGAACGGGATCAGCGCGCCCCGGTTCTCCGCCCGGAGCGCGCTGAAGCGGGCCGCGATCCGGCCCCGCCCGCTCACAGCGCCTCCCCCAGGTGCTGCGCCACCGTGTAGATGTCCTTGTCGCCGCGCCCGGACAGGTTGAGCACGATGGTCTGGTCGGGCTTCATCGTCGGCGCGAGCTTGGCGATGTAGGCCAGCCCGTGCGCCGTCTCCAGCGCGGGGATGATCCCTTCCAGCTTCGAGCAGAGCTGGAACGCCGCCAGGGCCTCGTCGTCCGTCGCCGACACGTAGTCGACCCGGCCGATGTCGTGCAGCCAGGAATGCTCCGGCCCGATCCCCGGGTAGTCCAGCCCGGCCGAGATCGAGTGCGCCTCGGTGATCTGCCCGTCGTTGTTCTGCAGCAGGTACGTCTTGTTGCCGTGCAGCACCCCCGGCGCGCCGCCGTTGATCGCCGCCGCGTGCGCGCCGCTGTCGAGCCCGCGCCCCGCCGCCTCGACCCCGATCAGCCGCACCTCGGCGTCGTCCAGGAACGGGTGGAAGATGCCCATCGCCGACGAGCCGCCGCCGACCGCGCACACGATCGCGTCCGGCAACCGCCCTTCCGCGGCCAGCATCTGCTCGCGCGTCTCGTCGCCGATCACCGACTGGTAGTCCCGCACCATCTGCGGGTAGGGGTGCGGCCCGGCCACCGTGCCGATGCAGTAGTACGTGTCCTCGACGTGCGCGACCCAGTAGCGCAGCGCCTCGTTCATCGCGTCCTTCAGGGTCGCGGCGCCCGAGGTCACGGCGTTGATCTCCGCGCCCATCAGCTTCATGCGGAACACGTTCGGCTGCTGCCGCGCCACGTCCGTCGCCCCCATGAACACCAGGCACGGCAGGTTGAACAGGGCGCACGCCGTCGCCGTCGCCACGCCGTGCTGGCCGGCCCCCGTCTCGGCGATGATGCGCGTCTTGCCCATCCGCTTGGCCAGCATGATCTGCGCCAGCACGGCGTTGATCTTGTGCGCGCCGGTGTGGTTCAGCTCCTCGCGCTTGAAGTAGACCTTGGCGCCGCCGTAATGGTTGGTCAGCCGCTCCGCGAACCATAACGGGCTCGGCCGCCCCACGTACTGCCGCAGCAGCCGCCGCCATTCCACGTCGAACGCCGGGTCGCGCTTGGCGTCCTCGTACGCCTGCTCCACTTCGAGCACGTTCGGCATCAGCGTCTCGGCGACGAACCGGCCACCGTAGTCGCCGAACCGTCCCCGGCTGTCCGGTCCGCTGCGCAGGCTGTTGGGCAAGATCTCGTTCACGCTCGGCACTCCTTCAACACAACACGATAACATCTGGCGGTCGCATCGGGTCCGGGAAGCGCGTCGTCATCATCATTTGACCTGGAGTCCGAAGTCGATCCGGCCACTCCGTACGAACGCGACCCGCCCGATACATGAACTCGACTGTGCAACCCGCGACTCCGTCATTTCCCGAACGCGCCCACCGCACCCAAGGCGCGCACGAACGGCTCCACGTCCCGCGCCCGCAGCCCGGCCACGTTCACCCGCCCGCTGCCCGCCATGTAGATGCCGTGGTCGCGCAACAGCGCCCCCACCATCGCCGGCGTCATTGACAGTTGCGAGAACATGCCGCGCTGCCGGGCCATGAACCCGAGCCGCGGCTCGCTCGCCGCCAAGGCCCGGCGCACCGAGGTGATCCGCCGACACATCCCGTCCAGCTCCGCCCGCCAGGCCTCGGCCAGCGCCGGCGTGTCCAGGATGGCGGACACCGCCGCCGCGCCGTGGTCGGGCGGCATCGACCACGTCACCCGGGCCAACGCCAGCAGGTTGCCCCACGCCGTCCGCGCTGCCTCGGCGTCGCGCGACAGCACGAACACCGCGCCCACCCGGTCGCGGTAAAGCCCGAAGTTCTTGTCGCAGGAGTAGCTGACCAGCGCCTCCTCGGCCTGCGCGAGCAGCCCGCGCATCCCGGCCGCGTCCGCCTCCAGCCCGTCGCCCAGGCCCTGGTAGGCGAGGTCGACGAACGGCACCAGCCCGCGCGCCGCGACCACCTCCGCCACCGCGGCCCACTGCCCGGCGTCGAGGTCGGCCCCGGTCGGGTTGTGGCAGCAGCCGTGCAGCAGCACCACGTCGCCCGTCTCCGCCGCCGACAGCGCCGCCATCATCTCGTCGAACAGCAAGGTCTGCGTCAGCGGGTCGAAATACGGGTAGTCAACCACCTCCAGCCCCGCCGCCGCCAGCACCGGCCGATGGTTCGGCCAGGTCGGCACTCCCAGCAGCACCCGCGCCCCGGGCCGGGCGGCGGCGATCAGGTCCGCCCCCAGCCGCAATCCGCCGCTGCCGCCCGGCGTCTGCACGCCGACCATCCGCTCGTCGAGGCCGTGGCCCTCGCCGAACACGATCGGCATCAGGCGCGCGACGAAGGCCCGGCTGCCTTCCGGCCCCAGGTACCCCTTAGTCGGCTGCGTCCGCCACAGCGTCTCCTCGGCCGACTTCACCGCCGCGAACACCGGCGTCTCCCCGGCGTCGTTGCGATACGTGCCCACGCCGACGTCGATCTTGTTGGCCCGTGGGTCGTCGCGGAACAGCCCGATCAACGCCAGCAACGCGTCGTCCGGTTGCGGCTGCAAGGTTTGGAACATCTCGAAGCCCGGCTCCACCAGAGGTCGCGGCGGCGCGTCGTCCGCCCGCCGCGACTTTAGCCTAGACCGCCGGCGGCGCGCCGACAAAATGCCGCCCCGCGCCGCCCGCGACCGCGCCACCCGCGGCCAGCCCGCTCACGCGTAGTCGCGGTGCTCCGGCATCGCGCGCCCGACGTCGATGCGGCTGTCGAGCCGCCGCGCCGCCGCCGGCTCCGGCTTCTCCCCGCGCGCCACGCCGTCGAGTCCATCCCGGTCCAGCACCGTCAGCCGCCCGCGCCCAGTGCTGATCAGCCCGGCCTGCTGCAGCGCCGCCGCCGCCACCGTCACCCCCGAGCGCCGCATCCCCAGCATCGCCGACAGGTTCTCGTGCGTCACCCACAACTCGTTGCCGTCGATCCGCTCGTGCGTCATCACCAGCCAGCGCGCGCACCGCTCCATCAAGCTGCGCCGGGCGTTGAAGGCCGCGTTCTGGATCACTTGGTTGATCAGCGACTGCACGAACTGGGCGCAGGCCGCCTGCAACGCCGGGCACGCGTCCAGCACCCGCTGCAGGTCCTGGCCGGTGATGCGCAGCGCCGAGCCCGGGATGTGCACCACCGTCCGCGCGAACGCCGGCCGCCGCATCCCAACGAACGACACGTCGCCGATCGCGCCTTCCCGCCCGATCATCGCCACCTGGATGCCGCTCTCGTCGTCCACGTCCTCGGACACGACCGAGACCACGCCCTGCTCGACGAAGTAGGCATGGTCCACCGGCTGCCCGTGGCTGGCCAGCACCTGGCTCCGCACCAATGGCACGCGAACGAAGCACGACTTGAACTCGGCGAACTCTCGCTCGCCCAACGCGGCGAGCAGGCTGTTGGCGGGTGCCGTAACGCGGCCGTTCGCTTGAATCATGCTCATATGTCTCCCAGGCCTGAGCCGCGCGTCGCGGCGTTCAAGTGATCACTCTCACTTGGCACTCTGTGACATCACGCTCAAACCAACATTAACCAATGTTAATATCCGGTCCGGAATCCGACGAGCGCGATATTTTTTTGACAATAGGCCATCGGCCGACGAGGTCGGGCCACCGTCGGGCGTCCACGGCCGTTCGTTAACGGGACGCGCCAGACAACGCTCCCCTACGTGAACAAAAAGCCAACAAATGCGCTTCACTGTACGGCATCTGTGACAGCAATGCTCAAGCGCGCGATGCCGCGGATACATCCCGATGTTCCGCGCTGCTCTTTGTTCGTCGGAAAACAATTCGTGTTGGCTCGGCTGCTTTTTCTGCCCTAAACAGGCGACGCAAAAAACACGCGCCCGGCATCAGTTCGGCAGAAACCTCTCTTTGAACCGACTTGAATCGTACTTAGGATCCTAGCAGACACGATGGCCGACACGATCGCCGACTTGCTGGCCAACATCTCCCAGCCGACCTGGCTCGCTGACGACGCCGGGCACTGGACCTGGTCCAACCCATGCTGGACCGACGTCACCGGCCTCTCCGCCCAAGCGAGCCGCGGCCAGGACTGGTATCGCGCCGTCCACCCCAACGACGTCGAGGCCACCCGCGTCGCCTGGGAGCGCGCCACCCGAACCGGCGTCCTCGACGTCGACCATCGCTTCATCGACGTCCGCACCGGCGACGACGCCCGCTGGTTCCACACCCACGCCGCCCCCACGCCAGGGATAGACGCGGCCAGGGCCGGAGTCGGGTTCGGCTCCGTTTGGCTCGGCATCTGCACCGACATCCACAAGCTCAAGATGATGGAGGAGCGCCAAGCTGCCGTCCAGCGCCGCGTCGACGGCCTCCTGAGCCTCACCCGCGCGGTGGCCCGGCGCACCGCCGCCGCCACCCGGACCAAGGAGGATTACGCCCTCCACCTCGACAGCCGCCTCGACGCCATCGCCCGCACGCACCGCATCATGTCCCGCCACGACGACGCCGGCATCAACCTCGAGCACCTCATCACCGACGCGCTCCTCGCTCACGGCGTTCACGGTGGCCAGGGCGTCGCGGTCTGCGGCCCCGACGTCACCCTTCCCGGCAAGCTCGGCGAGCTGATGAGCCTCACCGTCCACGAACTCGCGATGAACGCCGTCAAGCACGGCGCCCTGTCCGGCCGCGCCGGCGATGGCGACGGCGACATCGCCATCCGGTGGCGCCTCGATGATGACGGCCCCGGCACGGTGCTCCGCTTCGAGTGGCTGGAGCCCGGCGTCGCCGCCCTCGACGCCCCCCGCCACCACGGCTACGGCACGGAGCTGATCGAGCGCGTTCTCCCGGCCGAGCTCGGGGCCACCACCGCGCTCGGCATCGACGCGTCGCGCGTGTCCTGCACCATCGACCTGCCGCTCGCCTGACCCGCGGGTCAGGCCGCCACCCCCTCCCATCCCAGCCGCCCGGCCTCGATCGCCCCGGCCAGGTCCGGCCGCGCCGCCCGCACCGCCGCCAGCCCGGCAGCGCCCCCCGCGTGCAGCGCCAGCGCCGCCCCCTGTTGGCGCGCCGGGTCGGCGTCGCCCAGCGCCCGCCGCAGCTCCTCCAGCGCCCGCTCGCCTCGCGCGTGCGCCCCCGCCGGCCGCCACAGGTCGGCGGTCACCACCCGTCCTGCGGCCCGGCGCTCCCGCGCGTAGTCCACCAGCATCACCGCCAGCGCCGGGTTGGCGCGCCGCTCCAGCCCCAGCACCCCGCCGAGCGGCCGCCCGACGAACACCGCCTTCATGATCATCTGGTTCCACGCCCCCTCGTCGAACCAGTCCGCCGGGTAGGGGTTGCCGATCGCCACCGCCGAGAACACCGGCAGCATGTTGCTCCGCACCCCTTCCGCCATCCGCCCCACCATCCGCCCCGGCTCCGGCAGCAGCGCCATCGCCTGGTAGAGGCACACCTGCTCGCTCAGGTCCGCCGCCCCGAACAGCGTCTCCAGCACCCGCGGCATCCCGCCGTCCCCCGCCCCCCCTGCCGCCCCGTCGCGTTCGGAGCGGGCCAGCAGCAGCGAGATCCGCGCCGCCTGGTCCCGGCTCCAGCCGCGCAGCGGCACGCCCCGCAGCGGCGGGCGCTCCGGCAGCAGTGCCCGCCCGACCCGGCGCGGCGCGGCCGAGAACGCCAGCATCAGCGCCCGGTCCCCCGCCCCCGCCGACAGCTCCGCCACCGCCCCGTCGAGCCATGCCACGCCCTCGTCCGACTGCCCCGACAGCCACGCCTGCAACTTCGCCCGCGCATCCCGCTGCTCACTCATCCTATGCCCTTTCCTGTTATGAAGCCGCTTGACAGGTCCCGCTCCCGACAGAGGTGTGGCCCGAAGAGGATTTGCACATTGGTGAAATCAGCGGGCCGGCAACACGTGAACCGCGGCGGCCAGCCCCGGGACCAGCCCAGAGGTCAGCCCAGAGATCAACCCCGGGGCCAGTTCTGGAGCCAGTTCTGGGGCCAGTTCTGGGCCTGCCTGACCCTGATGCGCCCCGCCAACGTCGTCACCGCCCTGGCCGATATCGGGGCCGGGGCCGCCGTCAGCGCCGGGCTGGCCGGGCTGCCCTTGGCCGACCTATTATCGGTCGGCTTGCCCGGCCTGCTGGCCGCCACGGCCGCCCTTTACGCCGGCGGCGTCGTGCTCAACGACGTGTTCGACGCCGCCCTCGACGCCCGCGAGCGGCCGGAGCGCGCGATCCCCTCCGGCCGGGTCGGCCGCGCCGCCGCCGCTTGGCTGGGCGCGGCCCTGCTCGCGCTCGGCATCGCCTGCGCCGTCCTCGTCTCGCTCGCCGCCGGGGCGGTCGCGCTCGCCACCGCCGCCATGATCCTGCTCTACGACGCCCGCGCCAAGGGCCGCCGCGTCGCCGGGCCGCTGACGATGGGCGGCTGCCGCGGCCTCAACCTGCTGCTCGGCGTCGCCGCCATCCCCGCCATGCTCGCCGCCCTTTGGCCGCTCGCGCTGCTGCCCGTCGCCTACATTGCCGCCATCACCGCCATCAGCCAGGGCGAGGTCCACGGTGGCGACCGGCGCACCGGCTGGCTCGCCGTCGTCCTACTGGGCGGCGTGCTCGCCACCCTGCTCGGCTTGGCGTTCGCCGGGTCGTCCACGGGGTCGTCCGCCGCCTGGTGGGCGCTGCCCTTCCTCGCCTTGCTGGCCTGGCGCACCCTGCCGCCGTTCGCCGCCGCCGCCCGCCGCCCCGAGCCGGCGTTGATCGGCGCGGCGGTCAGGGCCGGCGTGCTGTCGCTGATCCTGCTCGACGCCGCCCTCGCCGCCGCCCTCGCCGGCCCGCTGCCCGCGCTGGCCGTTCTCGCGCTGTGGCCGCTCTCCATGGCCCTGGCCCGCGCCTTCGCAGTCACCTGAACCAGTAAACGCACAATAAGAAGCAACTAAAACCCAAACATCAGCAATCCGTGACAACACTTGCGCCTTCGTTGGCCATCCCGTCCTAAAGGTCGGGGAACGGGTTCGGTGCGAGGCAGGCGGTCGTCGTCGCCGCCTCGCCGGCCCGTCGCCAGCCCCGTCGCCAGCAAGGAGCCGCTGCATGCCCGACCACAACGTCGCGACCCCGCCCAATTCCGCTCCGAATCCCGGGCCGGCTTACATCGACCCCCACATCCACATGATCTCGCGGACGACGGACGACTACGAGGCCATGCGCGCCGCCGGCGTCGTCGCCGTCATCGAACCCGCCTTTTGGATGGGCCAGCCCCGCACCTCCATCGGCTCCATGCAGGACTACTTCGCCGCCCTGATCGGTTGGGAACGGTTCCGCGCCGGGCAGTTCGGCATCCGCCACTACTGCACGATCGGCCTCAACTCCAAGGAAGCCAACAACGAGCGCCTGGCCGAGGAAACCCTCGACGTCCTGCCGCTCTACCTCGGCAAGGAGGGCGTCGTCGCCGTCGGCGAGATCGGCTTCGACGACATGACCCCGGCCGAGGACCGCGCCTTCCGCGCCCAGCTCGAGATGGCCCGCGCGCTCGACATGCTGGTCCTCGTCCACACGCCCCACCGCAACAAGACCGGCGGCTCCCGGCTCAGCATGGACATCATCGAGGAGCACGGCCTCGACCCGGCCCGCGTGGTCATGGACCACAACAACGAGGAAACCGTGCGCGAGACGCTCGACCGCGGCTACTGGGCCGGCTTCACCATCTACCCGCGCACCAAGATGGGCAACGAGCGCATGGTGGAGGTCGTCCGCCAGTACGGCCCCGAGCGCATCATCGTCGACAGCTCCGCCGACTGGGGCGCGTCCGACCCGCTCGCCGTGCCCAAGACCGCCGGCCTCATGCTCGCCCGCGGCATCGACCCCGCCGCCGTCCGCGCCACCTGTTACGCCAACGCGCTCGCCGCCTATGCCCAGAGCGGGCGCATCGCCGAGTCCGACTGGCTCGACCCCCTGCCCATCGACCAGCGTGAGCTGTTCGACGGCAACTCAGTGCTGCGCGGCCAGCAGCCGCTCGTCGAGGCCCGCGACCCCGCCCTGATCGCCTGAGCCGCCATGCGCCTCGATCACGCGAGCGGCCACGGCCGCGGGCCGCACCTGGCCTACTGCACCAACGTCCACCCCGGCGAGGACTGGGCCGAGACCTTCGCCGGCCTCGTGCTCCACCTGCCGCCGCTCAAGGCCGCGCTGTCGCCGGGCCGGCCGTTCGGCGTCGGCCTGCGCCTGTCCGACCGCGCCGCCCGTGAGCTGCTCGCGGGTGACACCCTGGCGCGCTTCGAGGCCTGGCTGGACCACGAGGGCCTCTACGTCTTCACCCTCAACGGCTTCCCCTACGGCAGCTTCCACCGCACCACCGTCAAGGACGCCGTTTACGCCCCCGACTGGACCACCCCCGACCGCCTCCGCTACACCGAGGCCCTCGCCGCCATCCTCGCCCGCCTGCTGCCCGACGGCGTCGAGGGCGGCATCTCCACCGTCCCCGTCTCCTACGCGGGCTGGCACCCCACGCCCGCCGCCCGCGAGGCCGCCTTCGCCGCCGGCTGCGTCCAGGTGCTCGCCGCCGCCCGCGCCCTCGCCCGCCTCGCCGGCGACACCGGCAAGGTCATCCACCTCGACCTGGAGCCGGAGCCGGACTGCCTGCTCAAGGATGCTGGCGGCGCCGCCGCCTTCTTCCAGCGCCTGCTCCGCGCCGCCGGCCCCGCCGAGGCCGACCTCGTGCGCCGGCACGTCCGCGTCTGCTGGGACGCCTGCCACGCCGCCGTCGAGTACGAGACGACGGCCGACGCCCTGGCCCGCTTCGACGCCGCCGGCCTGCGCGTCGGCAAGCTCCAGCTCAGCTCCGCCCTCAAGGCCCCGCTCGGCGACCCGGCCGCCCGCCACCTGCTCGCTGCCCGCCTGCGCCCCTTCGCGGAGGGCACCTACCTGCACCAGGTCGTCGAGCGCCGCCGCGACGGCACGCTGCGCCGCCACGCCGACCTCGCCCTCGCGCTCGACCACATCGCCGACCCGGGCGCCGCCGAGTGGCGCATCCACTTCCACGTCCCGGTGTTCGCCCCCGACCTCGGCGGCCTGTCCACCACCCAGCCCGAGCTGCTCGATACCCTCGACACCCTGCGCGCCCGCGCCTTCACCGATCACGTCGAGATCGAGACCTACACCTGGGAGGTGCTGCCGCCCGAGCTTCGCCTCGACCTGCCCGGCTCGCTGCTGCGCGAGTTCCGCTGGGTCCTCGCCAGCCTGGAGGCCCGCGCGTGCGCGGCGTGACCCCGGCTCCGATGATCCGGCGCACCGCCGTGCTCAACGTCGTCGGCCTCACCCCGGGCCTGATCGGCCCCGACACGCCCAACCTGTCCGCCTGGATGGCCCAGGCCACCGTGGCGTCGATGCGCCCGCCCTTGCCGGCCGTCACCTGCGCCGCCCAAGCCACCATGCTGACCGGCGTGCCCCCCACGCGGCACGGCGTCGTCGCTAACGGCTGGTACGACCGCGACGCCGCCGAGATCCGCTTCTGGCGGCAGTCCAACCACCTGGTGCAGGCCCCCCTGGTCTGGGACGCCGCCCGCGCCCGCGACCCTGCCTTCACCAGCGCCAACCTGTTCTGGTGGTTCGCCATGTACTCCCGGGCCGACATCACCGTGACGCCGCGCCCGATGTACCCCGCCGACGGCCGCAAGATCCCCGACGTCTGGACCAACCCGCCCGGGTTGCGCGACAGCCTGCAGGCCGACCTCGGGCGCTTCCCGTTGTTCGAGTTCTGGGGGCCGCGCACCAGCATCAACGCGTCGCGCTGGATCGCCGAGGCCGCCAAGCGCGTCGAGCGCGACAGCGCCCCCAGCCTGTCCCTCGTCTACCTGCCCCACCTCGATTACGTCCTGCAACGCGAAGGGCCGGGCCACCCGGCCGTCGCCCGCGACCTGGCCGCCCTCGACACCCTGCTCGGCGACCTGATCGGCTTCTACGAGGACCGCGGCGTCCAGCTCATCATCCTCTCCGAATACGGCATCGAGCCTGCCACGCGCTCCGTCCACCTCAACCGCGTCCTGCGCCGCCACGGCTGGCTCACGTTGCGCGAGGAGTTCGGCCGCGAGTTGCTCGACGCCGGCGCCAGCCAGGCCTTCGCCGTCGCCGACCACCAGCTCGCTCACGTCTACGTCCAGGACCCCGACCGCCTCGGCGAGGTCCGCGCCGCGCTCGAGGCCGAGCCAGGCGTCGCCGCCGTCCTCGATGCCGACGGCAAGCGCGGGCACGGCCTCGACCACCCTCGCGCCGGCGAGCTGGTCGCGGTCGCCGAGCCGGGCGCTTGGTTCACCTACTACTACTGGCTTGACGACCGCCGCGCCCCTGACTTCGCCCGCACCGTCGACATCCACCGCAAGCCCGGCTTCGACCCGGTGGAGCTGTTCGTTGACCCGGTCCTGCGCTTCCCCCGCGCCAAGGTGGCCAGCATCCTCGCCCGCAAGCGCCTCGGTTTCCGCACCCTGCTCGACGTCATCCCGCTCGACCCGGCGCTCGTGCGAGGCTCCCACGGCCGCGTCACCACCGACCGTGCCGGCTCGCCTTTGGTCGCAACCCAGGCGCGTCACCTTCTCCCGGCGGAGGCGGGCGCCGCGGGATCCCAGATCGACGCCACCGCCGTCCACGACCTCATTCTCCGCCACCTGTTCGGCGCGGACGAGCCGCCGCGCGAGCCTCGACGCGAAGCACCGGCTTTCGCTGGCCAAGCAATGTACAGATCAAACGATTCCTGATAGTAAATCCGCATGTCAGATCGAAGCGGACAACAGTGAAACTTTGCATAAACATGCTATAGTAACGAATTCAATCGAAAATACGCCTTCACCACTCTGAATTTCTCAATTCAGCATCTGTTTTCGACAAACATTAAGGGATCGTGATTGCCTCCAACCCTTTCCTTGTTCAACTTCAACAAGAGATATGGGACACCACGGAAGGAAGCCGCATCGAAACGGAATGCCAGACTCAACTCCTCATTTCGACCGCGCATTTTGGTATCAAAACGACCAAGCGGTTGAAGTAAAGTTCTAGATCGCACGGTGCTTTTACTGCCGTTTGACTTCTAAGTGCCCCAGAACCGAAAGACAGGTATTATGGCCGACCAGATCACCGACATGGACACCACGGACGACGGCATGTCCCCCGACGTCAGCCTCCCCAACACCAACAACGCCAACGACGTCAACGGCGCGGTCGGCGGCGGCGGTTCCGCCGGCACCACCACCGACGGCGGCCTGCCCACCGCGCCCGTGTTCGGCCCACCCCCGGTCTTCGCCACCGTTGACCTGCCCGAACTGCCGCCGCAGTACTCGACCGGCAACCTCGGCTTCTTCACCCGCCAAACCGAAGTCGTCCCCACCTCGGTGACCACCGGCCCCGACGGCGCCCTTTACGTCGGCGAGCTGACCGGCATTCCCTACCCGGACGGCTACGCCCGCGTGCTCCGCATCGGCGACCCGAACGCCACCACCGGCTTCGACGGCGAGATCGCGAGCGGCGTGCCCCAGGTGTTCGCCAGCGGCTTCTCCCAGATCCAGAGCCTCGGCTTCGCGCCCGACGGCACCCTCTACGTCCTCGAGTACGTCAACTCCAACGCCGTTTACGACCCGACGCAGAACCCTGGCGATCTGCCGCCCAGCAAGCTCATTCGCGTCGGCACCGACGGCGTCCGCGCCACCATCTCCGGCCCTGAGCTGAAGCTCGGCAACTACCTCGTCGTCGACAAGGCGACCGGCGACGTCTTCGTCGCCATCAACAACGCCGATATCGACAACGGCAAGGTGCTCCGCTACCACACCGACGCCGCCACCGGCGACACGAGCGTCAGCACCGTCGCCAGCGGCCTCGAGAACCCGCGCGGCATGTCGTTCGGTCCCGACGGCAACCTCTACGTCCTCGAAGGCGGCCGCGGCACCGATGCCGGCTCGCCCGACGCGGCCAGCGCCCCCGTCATCCCCTTCATCCCCGGCCTGATCAGCGAGCGCGGCGGCTACACCGGTGCCATCACCAAGATCGACCTCGGGGCAGAGGGCGGCCAGGAGCGCGTCCTCACCGGCCTCGCCTCCTTCCGCGAGTTCAACCCCACCACCAACGCCGACCGCGTGATCTCCATCGGCCCGAACGGCATGACCATCGCGCCCGATGGCACCGTCTACATCGCCTCCGGCGGCGGTCTCGCCCCTGAGACGGCCGACGCCATCGGCCCGCTCGCCGACTACCTCAAGGGCGTCGTCCGCGTCGACGGCCTGTTCGGCAAGGACCCGGCCAACGCCACCGTCACGCCGCAGTTCGACGCCCTGGCCTACGCCGCCGCCAACGGCCCGGACGGCTCCACCACCCTGTTCAACACGGAAAGCAACCTCAACGACATCACCGTCGGCTCCGATGGCAAGCTCTACGCCGTCGATGCCGCCCGTAACGTCGTCTACGGCCTCGATAAGGGCGGCAAGACCCTCGACAGCGTCACCGTCCTGCAGAAGCGTCCCCCGGTGCTCACCCCGGCGCAGTACGGCGTCACCTTCGCCGCCGGCGGCGATCCCTCGGCCACCTACCAGGCCGAGGTCGGCAACATCACCCAGAAGGGCCCCAACGGCCTGCCACTGATCCCCGGTTCCATCGGCGACTCGGGCACTGCCCCGACGGGCGATAACGCGCTTCCCGGCACCCCGCCGCCGCGCGGCGAGGACGCCATCGTCGGCAGCCAGAACGCCAGCACCGACCTGCCCACCGTGCCCACCGGCCCGGTCGATCCGACCTTGCTCGGCCCGTCCGATCCGACGAGCGCGCCCGTGCTGCCCGGCAACATTTACGCCGGCTACTTCGACAGCTTCGTCGGCAACTATGCCCCGGCCGCCTCCGACCCGCTCATCATCCCGGCCGGTGACCGCGGCTCCTACACGGTCTCCAACGTGTTCAGCTTCGGCGACCGCCTGGCCGATGATGGCGGCGACTACAGCAACTACGCGATCAGCCAGTTCTTCGGCGGCCCGTCGCCGAACAACCCCGTCTACTACAACGGCGGTCTGTCCGACGGCCCGAACTGGACCGCGGACCTCGCCAAGTCCCTCGGTGTCCCGGTCTCCGACCAGGATCACAACTTCGCTTACGAGTTCGCCACCAGCCGGGTCATCACCGACCCGTCCGACCCGTTCCAGTCCGTGTTCAACTTCCAGGGGCAGATCAACCTGTTCCAGCAGCAGAACGGCGCTTTCCAGTCCACCGACCTGGTCACCGTCACCTTCGGCGGCAACGACCTCACCGTGATCGGCGACAACCCGACCGCGGAAACCGTGTCGGCGAGCGTGAAGGCGATTATCGACGGCCTTGACACAATGGCCGGCCTGGGCGCCAAGCACTTCCTGGTCACCAACCTGCCGGACATCACCATCGCGCCGTTGTTCAGCGACCCGGGCTTCCTGGCCGCCTCGGGCATCGATCCGGCGCAGCTCACCGGGTTGGTCAACCAGTTCAACGCCGAACTCAAAACCTCGCTGGACGACTTCAAGGCCAACTCCGGCCTCGACGTGAAGGAACTCGACCTCAACAAGCTGTTCGGCGGCATCGTCGATGACCCGGCCGCCTACGGCTTCAGCAACATCACCCAGCCGGTCCTCGTCCCCGGCCCGTTGCCGGGCGCCACCCAGGACTTCAACCCGAACGCGCCGACCCAGGATCCGGCCGTCCAGCACGCCACCTTGTTCACCGATCCGTTCTTCCACCCCACCGCGCTCGGCCAGTCGATCATCGCCGAGACCGCGCGGAGCGCTCTCGCTTGAACGTCGTCGCCCCACCCACTGGCCGATCCAGCGCGCTGAATCGGCCGGCGCTCCAGGCCAGCCCGCCACCGGAAACGGTGGCGGAAGGTCTCGCCGAGGCGTTCCGCGCCCTCGGCGTCACCTACGCCTACGGCGTCTGCGGCGGCGCGCAGGCGCTGCTGTGGGCCGCCCTGTCCAAGCACCTCGACCTGCTGCACTTCCGCCACGAGGCCGGGGCCGCTTTCGCCGCGACCGAGGCCCACTTCGCCACCGGCCGCCCCGTCGTCGTCTTCACCACCACCGGCCCCGGCATCACCAACGCGCTCACCGGCCTGCTCGCCGCCCGCAGCGAAGGTGCCAAGGTCATCCTCGTCTCCGCCTACGCCTCCGCCCCGCGCCGTGGCCGCGGCGGCATCCAGGAGACGAGCGGCTACACCATGCCGACCAGCGCCTTGTTCGAGGCCGGCCCCTGGTTCGACGACGCCGTCATCCTGGAAACCGCGGAGCAACTGCCGCAGGTTCTGCGCCGCCTCGAGAGCGGCCTCCGCCGCCCGGGCGCTTACGTCGCCCACATCAGCATCCCCAACGCCGTCCAGGGCGCGTCCCTGTCGCAACCGCTGCCCGCCATGTCCGACACCCTCGGTTATGGCCCGATGCGCCCGGCCGTCCACCCGTCGGCGATCAAGCGCAGCGCCGTGCTGCTCAACGACGGGCCGTTCGCCATCTGGGCCGGCTTCGGCGCTCGCGACGCCGGGGCCGAACTCCGCAAGCTGGCCGAGCGGGCCGGTGCCCCGGTGATGTGCTCCCCCCGCGCCAAGGGCGTGTTCCCGGAGGACCACCCGCTGTTCATCGGCGTCACCGGCATGGGCGGCCACGGCGCGTCCGCCATCGCCTACATGAACGAGCACCGCCCCCACCGCGTCCTCGTTCTCGGCACCCGCCTCGGCGAGCCGACCTCGTTCTGGCACCCGGCCCTGGTCCCCGAGGGCGGTTTCGTCCACGTCGACACCGACCCGATGGTGCCCGGCGTCGCTTACCCGCAGGCCGAGACCTACGCCGTCCAGGCCGACGTCGGCGACTTCCTCACCAAGCTGCTCGAAGCGTGGCCCGCCGCGGCCGCCCCGGTCCCGGTCGCCGCCCTGCCGCGCCCCCACCCGGAGCCGGCTGACGGCGCTGGCGCCGCCCTCGTCCGCCCCGCCGCCCTGATGTCGTCCATTCAGCGCGTCGTCGTCGACGCCAGCGACGCCATCGTGCTGGCCGAGTCCGGCAACGCCTTCACCTGGGCCACTCACAACCTGAGGTTCGCCCAGCCCGGTCGCTACCGGGTCAGCACCAACCTCGGCTCGATGGGCCACGCCGCCACCGGCGTGCTCGGCGCGGCCATGGGCCGCGGCAAGGCGGTGGCCATCGTCGGTGACGGCGCGATGCTGATGAACTGCAGTGAGATCAACACCGCCGCCAAGCGCGGCATCGCCGCCGTCTGGATCGTCCTCAACGACGGCCGCTACAACATGTGCCACCAGGGCATGGCCGCCCTCGGCATGTCTGGCGTCACCGACGCCTGCTTCCCCCCGGTCGACTTCGCCAAGCTGGGCGAATCGATGGGTGCGATGGGCGTGCGCGTCCACGACGAAGCCGATCTCGACGCCGCCATCGCCCAGGCGCTCGCCGCCGGTGGCCCCGCGGTCATCGACGTCCTCATCGACCCCGACCAGGTCGCCCCCACCCAGGGCCGCAACGAGGGCCTGCGCCCGGTCCGCACCGTCCAGCGCCACGGCCCGGTGACGGCCGGACCAGCGGCCTCCCCCTCGTCCTCTGAGGGGATCAGCTTCCCCGTCGTCTCGACCAGCTAACGGAGGAACAGCCGATGGAAAGCAACACCTTCGCCACGTCCACCTACATCGCGACCTCGCCCGACGCCGCCTACGAGTACTTGCGCGACCTGCGCAACCTCGACGAGTGGACGCTCTACAGCCGCATGATCGAGCAGATGGACGACAACACCTGGCGCGGCACCGCGTCGGGTTACCAGCACGACCTGTTCTACCACGTCCGGCCCATCGAGACCCCGATCTTCAGGGGCGTCGAGTGGCATTGCGGCTATAAGTACAACGAGTATTTCCAGTGTTACCCGGCGCTGGTGTTCCCCGCCTCCTATCTCGGCTCGGACGAGCCGGGCGTCTACTTCCACTGGCTGAGCTTCGTCGGCCCTGAGCGGCGGACGCAGATGCTGATGCAGGGCATCCACTACGTCCACACCGCCGAGATCCGCTCGCTGAAGGGTGCCCTGGAGCGCAAGGCCGGCCTCGACCACGCCGCCACCGGCCGCTTCGAGATCAAGACCACCTCCATCTTCATCGACGCGCCGTTCGATATGGCGGCCGACCACGTGAGCGACGTTCGCAACCTGTCGGAATGGGCGTTCTCGGTGAAGCCCGACGGCGCGGCCGACGCGCCCGCCAGCGAGCGCCAGGGCCAGTTCGTCGACGAGTATGACCAGAAGTTCACCGTCGTCGCCCGCCGGCACGACCTGAGCAACATGGCGCTGATCGAGTTCGAGCATCAGTACGAGGGCGGCGCGTGGGTGCAGCGCACCTGCCTGTTCCTGGTGCCGTGCGCCCACGCCTTCGGCAACCCCGAAGCGCGCGGTTGCGTCCAGCACCGGGTGGCGTTCTTCGAGCACGGCGCGCTGCCGAAGCACGGCAAGCTGCAGATCGAGGACTACGGCGCGGAGAGCATGAGCCTGAAGCGCGTCCTGGAGAACAAGGCCGGCAACCTCGCCTCGTTCAACAAGGGCATGAGCTACATTTCCGAGAAGGCGGCCTGATCATGCCCAGCGACATCGTCGAATCACGCCTCATCAGCCGCACCCGGCCCACCCCCAGCCTCCGCGCCGTGGACGCCAGGACCGAGGCCCAGCCCAGGGCGCCGCTGGCCCGCACCCTGCTGCTGCTCGACAACTACGACAGCTTCACGTTCAACCTGTTCCACCGCTTCGGCGAGCTGGGCGCCACCGTCGATGTCCGCCGCAACGACGCCATGACGCCAGCCGAAGCCCTCGGCCTCGGCCACGACGCCGTGGTGATCTCCCCCGGCCCCTGCGACCCGGACCGCGCCGGCATCTCCCTCGCCCTGATCAGGCTGGCCGCCGAGACGCGGCCCGTGCTCGGCGTCTGCCTCGGCCACCAGGCCATCGGCCAGGTGTTCGGCGGCCGGGTCATCCGCGCGCCCACGCCGATGCACGGCAAGGTCAGCGCCGTCCACCACGACGACACCGGCGTATTCGCGGGGCTGCCCAACCCGTTCCGCGCCACCCGCTATCACAGCCTGATCGTCGAGCGCAGCAGCTTGCCGCCCGAGCTTGAGGTCAACGCCTGGACCGAGGACGGCCTCATCATGGGCCTGCGCCACCGCCGCCTGCCCATCCACGGTGTCCAGTTCCACCCGGAAAGCATCGAGACCACGGCCGGCCACGACCTCCTGCACAACTTCCTCGCCCTCGTGCCAGAACGGTTAAGCCAGCGGCCGGGCCAGCCCCAGGCCCAGGACCCGGCCATCGCGGCCGCCGCTCCGTGACCGCCTCCCTCGCCCCGATCCTGAACCAGCTCGCCGCCGGCCGCCCGCTCACCGCGGCCGAGACCGAGGCGACCTTCGACCTGGTCATGGACGGTGCCGCCACCCCGTCCCAGATCGGCGGCTTGCTGATGGCCATGCGCGTCCGCGGCGAGACCGTGGACGAGATCACCGGCGCGGTCCGCGCCATGCGCGCCCGCATGGTCGCCGTGCCCGCCCCCGATGGCGCGATCGACGTCTGCGGCACCGGCGGCGACGCCTCCGGCACCCTCAACATCTCGACGGCCGTGGCCTTCGTCGTTGCCGGTTGCGGCATCCCGGTCGCCAAGCACGGCAACCGCGCCGCCTCCTCCAAGTCCGGCGCGGCCGACGTGCTGGAAGCCCTCGGCATCAACCTCGATCTCCCCTTCGACGCGAGTGCCCGCGCCTTGGCCGAGATCGGCGTCTGCTTCCTGTTCGCCCAGCGTCACCACGCCTCCGCCCGCCACGTCGGCCCCAGCCGCCGCGAGCTAGGCACCCGCACCCTGTTCAACCTGCTCGGCCCCCTGGCCAACCCCGCGGACGTCCGCCGCCAGCTCCTCGGCGTTTACGCGCCCGAGTGGCTCGTGCCCTTGGCGCAGGTTCTGAACGTCCTCGGCTCCGAGCGGGCCTGGGTCGTCCACGGTGGCGACGGCCTCGACGAGCTGACCACCACCACGACCTCCGGCGTCGCCGAGTTGCGCGACGGCCGCGTGTCCAGCTTCGAGGTCGCCCCCGAGGACGCCGGCCTGCCTCGCGCCACGCCCGAGGACTTGCTCGGTGGCGACGCCGACGCCAACGCCGCCCGCCTCCGCGGCCTGCTCGACGGCGAGCGCGGCCCCTACCGCGACATCGTCGCTCTCAACGCCGCCGCCGCCCTGGTGATCGCCGACCGCGCCGCCGACCTCCGCCACGGCGCGGCCCTCGCCCAGGCCGCCATCGACGACGGCCGCGCCCGCGCCCGGCTCGACGCCCTGGTCCGCGCCTCGAACCAGGTGTTCGCATGAGCGACAAGCTGGCCGAGATCTGTGGCCGCAAGCGCGAGCACGTCGCCCGCGCCCGCGCCACCCTGCCGCTCGCCGCCCTCCGCCGCGCCCTGCCGCCGGACCCGCCCCGCGGCTTCCTCCGCGCGCTGCGCGCCGAGGCCGCCGCCGGCCGCCCCGCCCTCATCGCCGAGATCAAGCGCGCCAGTCCCAGCCGCGGCCTGATCCGCGCCGATTTCGACCCGGCCACCCTCGCCCGCGCCTACGCCGCCGGCGGCGCGGCCTGCCTGTCCGTCCTCACCGACGCCCCCTACTTCCAGGGTGCCGACGAGTACATCGCCGCCGCCCGCGCCGCCGTGCCCTTGCCCGTGCTGCGCAAGGACTTCATCCTCGATCCCTACCAGGTGGCCGAGGCCCGGGTGCTCGGCGCTGACGCGATCTTGCTCATCGTCGCCGCCCTCACCGACGCGGAAGCCATTGCGCTCGAGGCCGAGGCGTCCGACCTCGGCATGGACGTGCTGGTCGAGGTCCACGACGAGGCCGAGCTGGCGCGCGCGCTCCGCCTCCGTTCGCCCCTGATCGGCGTCAACAACCGTAATCTCAAGACCCTGGAAATCGACCTCGCCACCACCGAGCGCCTGGCCCGCCTGATGCCCGGCGACCGCCTCCTGGTTTGCGAGAGCGGCATCGCCTCCGCCGCCGACCTGCGCCGGATGCAGGCCATGGGCGCGCCTTGCTTCCTGGTTGGCGAGAGCCTGATGCGCCAGGCCGACGTCGCCGCCGCCACCTGCGCGCTGCTCGCGGCCCCCGTCTTGCGACCCCAACCGAGCTGACGCCCGCCGGGTCGGCCCGCTCAAGCCATCCTGCCAACCAATTCGCGGCGTCCCACGAGGGAGCCGGCGGTGAGGGACTAAGATGCACGTTTCACCGCACCGCGACCCTTTCGTCGAGGCTTACGAGTCTGGCCGGGCGCAAGTGGTCTGGTCCACCCTGGTCGCCGACCTCGAGACCCCCGTCGCCGCCATGATGAAGCTCGGCGAGGGCCAGCGCCACGCCTTCCTGCTCGAATCCATCGAGGGCGGCGCGGTCCGCGGCCGCTACTCCTACATCGGCGTCAAGCCCGACCTGATCTGGCGCTGCCACGGCCAGCGCGCCGAGATCAACCGCGCCGTCCGCCACGGCTGCGAGCATTACGAGCCCGAGCCGCTGCCCGCCCTGGCCAGCCTGCGCGCCCTCGTCGCCGAGTGCCGCATCGACCTGCCCAACACCTTGCCGCCGGGCAGCGCCAGCCTGATCGGCTTCTTCGCCTACGATTTCGTCCGCCTCATCGAGCACCTGCCCACCGCCAACCCAGACGAGCTTGACCTGCCGGACGCCATGCTCATGCGCCCCACCGTCGTGCTCGTGTTCGACAACGTGCTCGACCGCATGACCCTCGTCACCCCGGCCTACCCCGCGCCCGGCGTCTCCGCCTCCGCCGCCTACGAGCATGCCCGCGAACGCCTCGGCGACGTCGCCGCCGATCTCCGCCGCGCGGTGCCCGCCCTCGCCCCGGTCGCCTCGCCCCACCACATGCCCGCGCCCTGCTCGAACCGCACCAAGGCCCAGTACGCCGCCATGGTCGAGCACGCCCAGGGCTACATCCGCGCCGGCGACGCCTTCCAGGTCGTCCCGTCCCAGCGCTTCTCGCTGCCGTTCCGCCTGCCCCCGCTCGCCCTCTACCGCTCGTTGCGCCGCCTCAACCCGTCGCCGTTCTCCTTCTACCTCAACCTGGGCGAGTTCGCCCTCGTCGGCTCGTCCCCCGAGATCCTGGTCCGCCTGCGCGACGGCACCGTCACCGTCCGCCCCATCGCCGGCACCCGGCCCCGCGGCAAGACCCGCGCCGCCGACATGGCCTTGGAGCAGGACCTGCTCGCCGATCCCAAGGAGCTGGCCGAGCACCTGATGCTGCTCGACCTCGGCCGCAACGACGTCGGCCGCGTCGCCAAGGTCGGCTCCGTCCGCGTCACCGAGAAGATGGTCATCGAGCGCTACTCCCACGTCATGCACATCGTCTCCAACGTCGAGGGCGAGCTGGACCCCGACCGCGCCGACCTGCTCGACGTGCTCTGCGCCGGCTTCCCCGCCGGCACCGTCTCCGGCGCGCCCAAGATCCGCGCCATGGAGATCATCGACGAACTGGAATCGACCCGGCGCGGCTTCTACGGTGGCGGCGTCGGCTACATCGGCGCCGGCGGCAACCTCGACACCTGCATCGGCCTGCGCACCGGCCTGGTCAAAGATGGTGTCCTCTACGTCCAGGCCGGAGGCGGCGTCGTCGCCGACTCCGACCCCGAGGCCGAATACACGGAATCCTGCAACAAGGCGCAGGCCCTGCTCCGCGCCGCCGAGCACGCCGTCCGCTTCGCCGAGGTCGGCCTCGCCTCCCACCTCGACCTCGGCATCGCGAGCTGACCCCCGCAGATGCCCCTCCGGCCCCCATCCACCCCGCGCGTCCCGCCATCTCCGGGCCTCCTTGCAGGCCCCGCGATCACGCGCCTTGACTGAGAGTATGATCATGGCTGACTTCGCTACCGACGACCTGGACCTCCTCCCCGCGGCCGACCGCCCCTGGTCCCCCGCCTCCTGGCGCGCCCGCCCGGCCCGGCAGATCCCGTCTTACCGCGACCCCGCCCGCCTCGCTGCCGTCGAGGACCAGCTTCGCAGCTTCCCGCCCCTCGTCTTCGCCGGCGAGGTCCGCGACCTCCGCCGCAAGCTCGCCGACGTGTCCGAGGGCCGCGGCTTCGTCCTCCAGGGCGGCGACTGCGCCGAGAGCTTCGCCGAGTTCCAGGCCGACTACATCCGCGACACCTTGCGCATCCTGCTGCAGATGTCGTCCGTGCTGATGTTCGGCGCGGCCATGCCGGTCATCAAGATCGGCCGCCTCGCCGGCCAGTTCGCCAAGCCCCGCTCCTCCGACATGGAGCGCCAGGGCGAAGTCGAGCTGCCCAGCCATCGCGGCGACATCGTCAACGGCCAGGCCTTCACCGCCGACGCCCGCCGCGCCGACCCTGACCGCCAGATCCAGGCCTACGCCCAGGCCGCCGCCACCCTCAACCTGTTGCGCGCCCTCACCGGCGGCGGCTACGCCTCGCTCGCTCGCGTCCATGAGCACAACCTCGATTTCGTCGCCCGCTCCGCCCAGGGCCAGCGCTACCGCGCCCTCGCCGACCGCATCTCCGAGGCCCTCGCCTTCATGGCCGCCTGCGGCCTGTCCGAGACGACCGCCCCCGAGATGGCCGCCACCAGCCTCTACACCTCGCACGAAGCCCTCCTGCTCGGCTTCGAGCAGGCCATGACCCGCGAGGACTCCACGGAGGGCGGCGCTTACAACACCGCCGCCCACCTGCCCTGGATCGGCGACCGCACCCGCGACCCGGACGGCGCCCACGTCGAGTACATGCGCGGCATCCAGAACCCGATCGGCGTCAAGGCCGGGCCGACCATGACCCCCGATGAGCTGCTCCGCCTGCTCGACGTGCTGAACCCGCGCAACGAGGCTGGCCGCCTCATGGTCATCGCCCGCATGGGCCACGACAAGGTGGAGCGCCACCTGCCGCCGCTGATCCGCGCCGTCGAGCGCGAAGGCGGCCGGGTCGTCTGGTCCTGCGACCCGATGCACGGCAACACGGTCAAGTCCAGCTCCGGCTACAAGACCCGCCCCTTCGCCCGCGTCATGGACGAGATCCACGGCTTCTTCGCCGTTCACCGCGCCGAGGGCACCCACCCCGGCGGCATCCACCTCGAGATGACCGGCCAGAACGTCACCGAATGCACCGGCGGCGCCCAGGCCATCAGCGACGAGGCCCTGTCCGCCCGCTACCACACCCAATGCGACCCCCGCCTCAACGCCCAGCAGAGCCTGGAGGTCGCCTTCACCCTCGCCGACCACCTCAAGGAGGCCCGCGCCGCCCAGCCCCATGCCGACAAGTCCCACCACGGCGAGCCCCGCCACGACAAGCCCCGCCACGACGCACCCGGCCAGGTGGTGTCCTGAACCACCTGGCTCCGGTCGCCGCCGAACCCCGGCCCGCGCCGCTGTTCCGCCAGGTCACCTTCGTCGGCATCGGCCTGATCAACGGCTCCCTCGCCCGCGACATCCGCCGCCTCGGCCTGGCCCAGCGCCTGGTCGCCACCGCCCGCCGCCGCCGCACGCTCGACGACGCCGAGGCTCTCGGCCTAGTCGACGAGGTGACGGATGACCCAGCCGCCGCCGTCCAGGGGGCCGACCTCGTCGTGCTCGGCGTCCCGATCGGGTCGAGCGGCCACGTCGCCCGCGCCATCGCCCCCGCCCTGCCGCCCGACGCCATCGTCACCGACGTCGGCTCCGCCAAGGCCCGGGTGATGGAACTCGTCGCCCCCTGCCTCGACCCGCGCCGCTTCGTCCCCGGCCACCCCGTCGCCGGCACCGAGAAGTCCGGGCCCCGCGCCGCCCGCGACGGCCTGTTCGAGGGCCGCTGGTGCATCCTCACCCCCTCGGCCGACACCGACCCGGCCGCCACCGCCCGCGTCGCCGCCCTGTGGCACGCCGTCGGTTCCCGCGTCGAGCTGATGGACGCCGGGCACCACGACCAGGTGCTCGCCATCACCTCCCACCTGCCGCACCTGCTCGCCTTCAACATCGTCAACACCGCCGATGACCTCGAAGGCGTCCTCAAGGGTGAGATCCTCAAATACGCCGCCGGCGGCTTTACCGACTTCACCCGCATCGCCGGCTCCGACCCGACCATGTGGCGCGACATCTTCCTGAACAACAAGGCCGCCGTGCTCGAAGTCGTCGGCCGCTACATCGAGGACCTGGTCGCCCTCCAGCGCGCCATTCGCTGGGACGAGGCCGACACCCTGTACGCCCGGCTCGCCAGCGCCAGCGCCGTCCGCCACGAGGTCGTCCGCGCCGGCCAGGCTTACAAGCGTCGCCCGATCAACGTCAGCGCCAGTCAGGGCATCGGCGAGCGCGTTTAATGATCAATGACGCCAACATCGGAATTTAACAATATAGCGATAGTTATAATCAATATCTTCAAATACGCAATATTGCCTTGTGCAACACTGTTTTCGAATATATTGACACGAACAGAGTGCAACGTCCCCGCGCTTTTCAGAATGCCGTGGACGCCTTGAAACGATCGGTCCCGGAGGCGGCGTTGATCTCGCCCGAAGCCGAACAGTCCGGGACCAAACAGGAGGACAGCCCAGTGAGTGATTACAGTAGCGGCAACAACACCCTCAACGTCACCGGCGGCGGCAACCAGTTCGTCGTCGTCTACAAGTATGCCGGCGCCGCCGACGGATCGGGCGGCCCGCCCGAAGGCGTCCAGGCCCAGTTCGGCGCCGCCGGGTCGCTCAACAACACCGACCCCAACTACGACTTCGCCAGCCTCGACAACGGCAAGGTCTACACCATCGACAGTGGCAGCAACGACATGACGATCGAGGGCGGCAACAAGCAGTTCGTCGTCGAATACGTCGTCCCGTCCACGCCCGACTCCAGCGCCGATCTCGGCGGCAACACCGTCACCGTCGAGGGCGGCAACAACGCCTTCGTCGTCGCCTACGAATACGCCCCCGGCGCCAAGGGCAGCGGCAACACCGTCAGCGTCGACGGCGGCAACACCGTCAGCGTCGACGGCGGCAACAACGCCTTCGTCGTCGCCTACAACACGTCCGGCAACGCCTACGACTTCAGCGGCCTCGGCGCGTCCGGCAGCGACATGTCTGCGGGCGGCTCCGACCAGCAGCAGGGCGCGGGCCTGTCCGGCAACAACAACGCGGGTGTCGCCATCGGCGCCCAGGACGGCAACACCGTCTCGGTCAACGGGGACAACAACCAGTATGTCATTCAATACGGATCATCCGGCAGCGGCGCGGACAGCGCCGGCGCCAACCCCTTCGGTGGCAACATGAGCGGCGCCATGGGCGGCAACCCGTTCGGCGGCAGCATGGGTGGTGCCCAGGGCGGTGCCCAGGGTGGTGCCACGGGTGGCTCCATGGGTGGCAACCCGTTCGGCGGCGCCGGCGGTGACGCGTCTGGCGGCATGATGGGCGGCATGGGCGGCGGAATGATGGGCGGCATGGGCGGCGGCATGAGCGGCGACGACGCCACCGCCTTCATCGCCCAAAGCCCCTTCGGCCGCCTCCTCGGCCTCCCCGGCATCAACAGCGCGGCCGACATCTTCGGCAACCTCGGCGGCGGCGACGCCAACCCGTTCGGTGACGGTGCCGCCGCCGGTGGCGCTGGCGCTGGCGGCAACCCCTTCGCCGGAGCCGGCGGTGCCGGCGGCAACCCCTTCGGCGGTGCCGGTGGCGCAGGCGGCAACCCCTTCGGCGGTGCCGGCGGCGCCCAGCCCGCGGGCGGGATGAACGCGGCTCCGGCCGAGGCCTCGCCCTCCAGTGACCCGGCCTACGTCTACGACTTCGGCGCGTCCGAAGCCGAAGCCCCGGCGGCTGGCGGCGCGGGCGGCAACCCCTTCGCCGGTGCGGGCGGCGGTGCGGGCGGCGGCAACCCGTTCGCGGGTGGCGCGATGCCCGGCGGCGCGGCGGGTGGCGGCGCGGCGGGCGGCGGTGCCTCTGGCGGCGCGGCCCCGGCCGGCGGCGACCTCAACGAGCTGTTCAAGGCCAGCCCGTTCGGTGCCCTTCTCCAGATCCCCGGCATCAACGGCATCGAGGACATCTTCGGCAGCGACGGCGGCGCGGCCGGCAGCCCGTTCTCCGGCGGCAACCCCTTCGCCGGCGTGCCCGGCGGCGGCGCTCCGTCCGCCCCCGCGCCCGATGCGGCCTCCGCGCCCGAGCCGGACAGCAACCCCGACTACGCCTATGACTTCTCCGCCGAAGACGGCGAGCAAATGGCCGGGGCGGCGCCCGCCCCCGAGCCGGACAGCAACGCCGGCGGTGGCGGCGATGAGCAGATGGCCGGAGCGGTTCCTATGCCGGAGCCTGACAGCAACGCCGGCGGCGCTGACGCCGCCGACGATGGCAGTGATCAAGCGGCCGGGGCAACTCCCATGCCGGAGCCGGACAGCAACGCCGACGCCGCGGGCGGCAACGACGGCGACGAAGCGGCCCCCGCCCCCGTTCCCACCATGGCCGGGAACGAGGACAACGGGGACGGCAGCGTCGCCGGCCTAGACGTAGACGCCCTGTTCGCCGCCAGCCCCTTCGGCCCGTTGCTGGACGTCCCCGGCATCAACGGCCCCGAGGACATCTTCGGCGCGAATGGTGCCGTCTCCGCCTCCGGCAGCAATCCGTTCGCCGACTCCGACTTCGCCGCCAACCTGTTCGCCTCGTTCCAAGGCGGCGCCAACCCCGACCTCGCCACCCTGATCGCCGACGGCATCGCCGCTTCGGTCAACCTGGACCCGGCCGGCTACGACGCCCTCAAGTCCGGTCTGGAGGCGGCCGGCGTGCCGTCGGGTGGCGATCAACCGTTGCCGGGCTACGTGTCGGACGCCCTCTCGGCGGCGGGCATCGACGTGCCGGCGGCCTTCGTCCAGCCGACCTGACGCCGCCCATCCGCTGATCGCCGGCAACGCCAGCAAGGAGCGCCCCTCCTTGCTGGCGTTCTGTTGTCATCGATCGTGTCACGGCCCTGCGGCATCCAATCTCGCGTCAACGCCCCGGCGTCGCCAAAACCAACGGCGCGCACTCATCGCACAGTTGATGGTCATCATCTCTAATATTGCAAGTTCATGACCGCGTTGTTGTTAAACGTTCAACGGATCGCTGATTTGGTTATTCAATAAGTCGCTTGTCTCAAAAATAAAGCTGCGTAACACGAATTGCCTTGTGCTATACGTTTCGTGGTGCAGCGGCTTTTACGCGTCAGCATTAGGAACAAATCTTTGCTTGACGTCAGCGCCCAAGGTCACGTGACCGACATCCTCGCCCGATGCCTCTCACGCTACGGCGTCCTCTCGGACGCCGACAAGAGTGCCCTCGCCGCCGCGCCCTTCGCCGTCCGGCAGCTCGCCGGGGACCACAACCTCCTGCGTGAGGGCGACGCCCCTGCCTGCGCCCACTTCATGCTCGACGGCTTCGCCTGCGCCTCCAAGACCCTCGAGACCGGCCAGCGCCAGATCATCGGCTTCTACGTTCCGTTCGACCTGTCCGGCCTCAGCAACGTGCTCCTCGGCGCTCTCGACTGCAGCTTCACGACCCTCACCACCGCCATGGTCGCCGTCATCCCGCGCGCCACCATCCTCGGCTGGATCGACCGCCAGCCCGGCCTCGCCTGCCTGATCTGGCGCGCCTCCCTCGTTGAATCGGCCATGGTCCGCGAGTGGGTGATGAACGTCGGCCGCCGCACCGCCTACCAGCGCACCGCCCACCTCCTGTGCGAGATCGTCGCCCGCATGCGCGCCGTCGGCCTCGCCGACGGCGACGACTACCACATGCCCATCACCCAGATGGAGCTGGCCGACGCCCTCGGCCTCACCCCGGTCCACGTCAACCGCACCCTCCAATGGCTGCGCGGCGACGGCCTCATCCGCCTGTCCGGCGGCACCCTGACCGTGCCGGACTGGGCCGAGCTGCGGCAGGCGGGCGGCTTCGACCCCGCCTATCTCCACGACCTGGCAGCCTGAGGCCCTCGGGCCGCGCCGTTCCAACCTGGGAATGTTTCACGTGAAACATTCCTGGGCCCGCCCCCCTACTTCACCACCGCCACCCGGAGCGCGTTGGTGGTCCCGGGCTGCTTGAACGGGATCCCCGCGGTCACCACGATCTCCTGGCCCGGCGTCGCGAACCCTTCCACCCGCGCCAGCCGCGACGCCCGGGTCAGCGTCTCGGTCATCGTGTTGACCTCGCCCCCCAGCACCGCGTGGACTCCCCACACCACCGCCAGCCGCCGCGCGGTCGGCATCGTGCTCGTCACCCCCAGCACCGGCACGTCCGGCCGCTCCCGCGCGATCCGCAGCGCCGTGCTGCCCCCTTCGGTGAACGCGGTGATCGCCGCCGCCCCGATCGTGTGCGCCACCTGCCGGCTGGCGGCGGCGATGGCGCTGGCCGACAGCGGCTCCGGCGCCGGCCGCCCGGCCTCCATCAGCCCGCGCCAGCCCGGGTCGCGCTCCACTCGCTCCACGATCCGGTCCATCATGTTGACCGCCTCGTACGGATACTGCCCGGCCGCCGTCTCCGCGCTCAGCATCACCGCGTCCGCCCCGTCGAACACCGCCGTCGCCACGTCGGACGCCTCCGCCCGCGTCGGCGCCGGGGCGCTGATCATGCTTTCCAGCATCTGCGTCGCCACCACCACCGGGATGCCGCGCAGCCACGCCGCGCGCACGATCCGCTTCTGCGCCAGCGGCACCTCCTCCGGCGGCAGCTCCACGCCGAGGTCGCCGCGCGCCACCATCACCGCGTCCGACGCGGCCAGGATCGCGTCCAGGTTGTCGAGCGCCTGCGGCTTCTCGAGCTTGGTCATGATCCACGCCCGCCCGGCGGCGAGTTCCTTGGCTTCCGCCACGTCCTCCGCCCGCTGCACGAAGCTGAGCCCGATGTAGTCGACCCCGTTCTGTAGCGCGAACTCGAGGTCCACCCGGTCCTTGGCCGTCAGGGCCGGGATCGGCAGCGCCACGTCCGGCACGTTGACCCCCTTGCGGTCGCTGAGCGGCCCGCCCGTCACCACCTCCGTTTCCAGGTGGTCGTCGCGCACCCGCGTCACCCTGAGCCGCAGCTTGCCGTCGTCCAGCAGCAGGGACGTGCCGATCCCCGCCGCCCGGATGATCTCCGGGTGCGGCAGCGCCACCCGCCGGCTGTCGCCGGGCACCGACGACAGGTCGAGCCGGAACGCCTGACCCGTCTGCAGCACGACGCGCCCGCCCTGGAACCGCCCCACCCTGAGCTTCGGCCCCTGCACGTCGGCCAGGATGCCGATCGGCCGCCCCGTCTGCTCCTCCAGCGCCCGGATCATGCGGATGCGCGCCAGGTGGTCCTCGTGCGAGCCGTGGCTGAAGTTGAGCCGGAACACGTCCGCCCCGGCGTGGAACAGCCGCGACAGCACCTCCGCCGTCGCGCTCGCCGGGCCGAGGGTGGCCACGATCTTGGTCCGCCGCCGCCGGCGGATCCTGATCCGTTGAGGCATGTGCTCTCCTTGGTGGCCGGCCGCAAGGCTGGCCACGGGGCCGGCGCGGGACAGGCCCGCCCTTATGCGCGCCGCGCCCCGGTTGATCCAGGCCCCGTTTGCGCCATTTTGACCATGAAGGAGAACCGAGCAATGCCCGAGATCGACCCTGCCACCCGCACCGAGCTGGAAGCCGCCGCCTTCCGCCGCCTCGTGTCCCACCTGCGCGAGCGCGGCGACGTGCAGAACATCGACCTGATGAACCTGGCCGGGTTCTGCCGCAACTGCCTCAGCCGCTGGTATCGCGAGGAAGCCGAGCAGGGCGGCGTCGCCCTCACCGACCCCGAGGCGCGCGAGATCGTCTACGGCATGCCCTACAAGGAATGGCAGGCCCGCCACCAGAAGGAGGCCACCCCCGAGCAGAAAGCCGCCTTCGCCGCCGGCTCCGGCCACTGACGGACGCCGCGCCCCACGCTCTCGCGATTGACCCGGCGGGCGGGCGCGGCTAAGCCGCCTCCTCCCTTGCACATGCCGAGTCGCCCATGGCCGCCAACGACGCCCTCACCGAAGCCGACGCCCTCGACAACATGGGCAAGGACGGCCCGCCCGCCGGGGGCAAGGACGACGCCCGCGTCGGCGGCATCGCCGTCGAGCGGCTGCGCAGCCTGATCGAGCGCATCGAGCGTCTCGAGGAGGAGCGCAAGGCCCTCGGCAGCGACATCAAGGACATCTACGCCGAGGCCAAGTCCGCCGGCTTCGACGTCAAGGTGATCCGTCAGATCATCCGCCTGCGCAAGCAGGAGCCGGCCGAGGTCGAGGAGCAGGAGACGCTGCTCGACGTCTATCGCCGTGCGCTCGGGATGTAAGCCCGGGACAAGCCCGGACTCCTGGAGCGGTTTCAGTTTGGTCGGACGCACCTCGCGTCCGACCAAATTGAGCAACCGCGTGGAACGATGGCTAGAGTGGTTTCGTGTAACATGAAACCGCTCTAGCGCGCCGGGCCATGCCCCGGCCGCCATCACCCCCAGGCTGGCACTTGTGGGCCTACCTGCTCGCGTTGTCGGCGATGTGGGGCGGGGCGTTCCCCTTGATGCGCTTCGCCGTGCAGTCGATGCCGCCGCTCGCGTTGTCCGGGATGCGCGCCGGCGTCGCCACCGCCGCCCTCGCCTTGTTCGTCTGGCTGATGGGCCGCGGCCTCCGGCCCGGCCCACGGATGCTGCGCGACATGGTCGTGCTCGGCAGCATCAACGGCTGGGTGCCCACCGTGCTGACCGCCGCCTCGCTCGGCCGCATCACCAGCGCGCAAGGCTCGCTGATCCAGGCCTGCGGCCCGTTGATGGTGGCGTGCCTCGCCGCCCTCGTGCTGCGCGAGGAGCCGCTCACCGCGCGCCGCCTGGCGGGCATCGGCGTCGGCTTCCTCGGCATCGCCGCCATCTTCGCCCCGCTGGCGGTGTCGGGGGAAGGCTCGCTCGCCGGCGGCCTGCTGATGCTGGCCGCCGCCGCCTGCTACGCCGCCGGCACCGTTTACGTCCGCTGGGCCAGGCCGGGCGCGTCGCCGGTGCTGGCGCTCGGCCAGCAGTTGTTCTCGTTCCTGCCGGCAATCCTGCTCGCCGCCGCCCTGCACCCGGTGTCCGTGCTGGCGCAGCCTTGGCCGGTGTGGGCGGCGGTCGCCGTGCTCGGCGTGTTCGCGTCCGCCGTGCCGTTCACCCTGTTCCTGCGGATGCTCCGCACCGCGTCCGCCGGCGACGCGGCGCTGATCGGCTACCTGCAGCCGGTCTGGGCCATCGGCCTCGCGGCGGCGCTGCTCGGCGAATGGCCGGAGCCGCGCGTGCTGCTGGGCGGCGGCGTGGTGCTGGGGGGCGTTTGGCTGGCGAGCCGGCCCGTCACCCCGCCAGCGCCGCCCGGTGCCGGCGGATCGCCGCCGCGCGCTTGATCTTCTGGCTCGGCGTCAGCAGGCCGTTCTCGACCGTGAACGGCGGCACCAGCGCGTGGCGGCGGATGCGCTCCACGCTCGACAGCCGGCGGTTGACGCGGGCGACCGCCGCCCCCACCGACGCGCCGTCGCCGCCATCCGTCGGGACCACGAGCGCCGACAGCCCGGCCTGGCCATCCCCCATCACGACCGCCTGGACGATTTCAGGCTCGGCCATCAGCAAGCCCTCGATCCGCGCCGGGCTGACGTTCTCGCCGCCCGACAGCACGATGATGTCCTTCTTGCGGTCGGTGATGGTGAGGTAGCCGTCGCGGTCGAGCCGCCCGAGGTCGCCGGTGTGCAGCCAGCCGTCCCGCAGCGCCGCCGCGGTCGCGTCTGGCTGGTTCCAGTAGCCGTCCATGACCAGGCCGCCGCGGACCAGCACCTCGCCGTCCTCGGCCAGCCGCACGTCCACGCCCTTGAGCGGCGGCCCCACCGTCGCGTTGCGCGGCCGGCGCGGCGGGTTGACGCTGACCACCGGCCCGGCCTCCGTCTGGCCGTAGCCTTGCAGCACCGGCAGGCCGAGCGCCTGGAAGAAGCGCCCCACCTCCGGGTCGAGCCGCGCGCCGCCGGAGATCAGCCCGACCATGCGCCCGCCGAAGCGCGCCCGCACCCGGCGGCGCACGAGCAGGTCGAGCGCCGGGTCGAGCGCCCGGTCGGCGGGGGTCGAGGCCCCGTCGATCCGGCGCAGCCCGGCGTCGAGCGCGCGGGCGAACAGCCGCTGCTTCCACGCCGGCTCCCGGCCCATCTGCAGCAGGATGCGGGCGCGGACCACTTCGAGGATGCGCGGCACCACGGTCAGGATGGTCGGCCGCATCGCCTGCATGTCGGCGGCCAGGTGCTCGACCCCGCGGCCGTAGACGACCTCGCAGCCGAAGGCGGGCAGCAGGAACTGGCCGACGGTGTGCTCGTAGCTGTGCGACAGCGGCAGGTAGGAGAGGTAGGTGCTGCCGTCGAGGCCGAGCGGGCGGGCGAGGGGGGCGATGCCGGCGATGTTGGACAGGATGGCGCGGTGCGGCAGCATGACGCCGCGCGGCAGGCCGGAGGTGCCGCTGGTGTAGATCAGGCAGGCGAGCGCGCCGGGCGGGATCAGCGCCGCCTCGGCGGCGACGTCGTCCGGGGCGGCCCCGTCCCGCTGCAACGGGTCGAACGGGCGTTCGCGGCCCGGCTCCATGCACAGCAGCAGGTCGATCCCGCCGACCAGCGCCGCGGCCCCGCGCACGCGCCCGGCGAGGGCGGCGGTGGAGGCGACGGCGGCCCGCGCGCCGCTGTCCAGCAGCAGGTGGGCGTGGTCCTCGACGGTGTTGGTGGCGTAGGCCGGCACCGGCACGGCGCGGATCGCCATCAGCGCGGTTTCCAGGATCGGCACCTCCGGGCGGCTCTCACTGACCAGCAGCACGCGGTCGCCGGCCTGGACGCCGGCCGCGCGCAGGCCGCGGGCGACGGAGGCGGCGCGGCGGGCGAAGGCGGCCCAGCTGACGGCGTGCCACGCGCCGGCCTGGTGGTGGCGGAGCATGGGGCGCGGCCCCCGGCGCCGGGCCAGGCCGAACATCATCGCGGCCAGGTTCGGCCATTCCGCTTCGCGCTCCAACGAACCTCCCTCGACGCCGCCAGGACGCCGCCAGACAGGGGGGCTGCTTGCCCCGGCCGGGCAGAACCCCACTTTGAGGACGAAGCACCTACCAGCACGACAGGACCGGCACCAGATGCACCCACCCCTGGACCAAGCCCCCACCCGCACGCCCGACGGCCAGCTCGTCGCCCCAGCCCAGGCCGAGGCGCTGCCGTCGTGGGACCTGTCCGACCTCTACCCCGGCCTGCGCTCGGCCGAGGTGGAAGCCGACTTCGCCGAGGCGGCGCGGGCGGCGCGGGCGTTCCACGAGCGCCACGCCGGCAGGCTGGCGGCGATCGACGGGGCCGGGCTGGCGGAGGCGCTGGGCGAGTACCAGCGCATCGAGGAGATCCAGGGGCGGCTCGCCTCCTACGCCCAGTTGCAGTTCAGCCTGGACGGCACCGACCCGGCGCTCGGCCAGTTCTACCAGTCGGTCAACGAGCGGATCACGGCGATCAGCAGCGACCTGCTGTTCTTCGCCCTGGAGCTGAACCGGCTCGACGACGCGGCGCTGGACGCCAAGGCGGCGGACCCGGCGCTGGCGCGCTGGCGGCCCTGGCTGCGCGACCTGCGCGTGTTCCGGCCGCACCAGTTGAGCGACGAGGCCGAGAAGCTGCTGCACGAGAAGGAGGTGACGGGGCGCAGCGCCTGGTCGCGGCTGTTCGATGAGACGATCGCCGGGCTGCGGGTGCCGTTCCGCGGCGAGGACCTCACGGTGTCGGCGGCGCTCAACAAGCTGTCCGACCGGGACCGCGCCGTGCGGGCCGACGCGGCGGGGGCGATCGGCGAGGTGTTCGCGGCCAACACTCGGCTGTTCAGCCTGATCACCAACACCTTGGCCAAGGACAAAGAGGTGATCGACACCTGGCGGCGCTACGAGCGGCCGACCAGCTACCGCAACCGGGCCAACATGGTCGAGGACGAGGTGGTGGACGCGCTGACGACGGCGGTGACCGGCGACTACGCGCGGCTGTCGCACCGCTACTACGCCTTAAAGGCGAAGTGGCTGGGCCTGGACAAGCTGGAGCACTGGGACCGCAACGCGCCGCTGCCCGGCGACCAGGACGGCAGCATCGGCTGGGACGAGGCGCGGGAGCGGGTGCTGTCGGCCTACAACGGCTTCTCGCCGGAGCTGGCGGCGGTGGGGCGCCGCTTCTTCGACAACGCCTGGATCGACGCGACGCTCAGGCCGGGCAAGTCGGGCGGGGCGTTCGCGCACCCGACGGTGCCGTCCGTCCACCCCTACCTGCTGCTCAACTACCACGGCAAGACGCGCGACGTGATGACGCTCGCGCACGAGCTGGGGCACGGGGTGCATCAGGTGCTGGCGGGCGAGCAGGGCTACCTGATGAGCGGCACGCCGCTGACCTTGGCCGAGACGGCGAGCGTGTTCGGCGAGATGATGACGTTCCGGGCGCTGCTGGACGCGGAGACGGACCCCGGGCGGCGGCGGGTGATGCTGGCCAACAAGGTCGAGGACATGCTGAACACCGTGGTGCGCCAGGTGGCGTTCTACGAGTTCGAGACGCGGCTGCACGCCGAGCGCCGCGGCGGCGAGGTGCTGGCGGAGCGGATCGGCGAGATCTGGATGCAGGTGCAGACGGAGAGCCTCGGCCCCGCGTTCCACTTCACGCCCGACTACAAGGTTTACTGGGCCTACATCCCGCACTTCATCCATTCGCCGTTCTACGTCTACGCCTACGCCTTCGGCGACTGCCTGGTGAACGCGCTCTACAGCGTGTTCCAGGGCGGGCATCCGGGGTTCGAGCGCAAGTACCTGGACATGCTGCGCGCTGGCGGCACCAAGCGGCACAAGGAGCTGCTGGCGCCGTTCGGGCTCGACGCCTCCGACCCGGCGTTCTGGCGGCGGGGGCTCGACGTGATCGCGGGCTTCATCGACGAGTTGGAGCAAGCCTGATGGCCGAGGACGTTCCCAACCTGTTCGGCGAGCTGCGGCGTTACGCCCGCACCTCGGGCGCGGTCGGCGGCATCGCGGCGCGGGTCGCCGGGCAGAAGGTGTTCGGCATCAAGGGCAACCGGGCGTCGCACGCCGAGGACCTGAAAAGCGTGCTGGGCGGGCTGAAGGGGCCACTGATGAAGGTGGCGCAGATCCTGTCCACCATCCCGGACGTGCTGCCGGCGGAGTACGCCGCCGAGCTGGCGCAGTTGCAGGCCAACGCGCCGTCGATGGGCTGGAACTTCGTGCGGCGGCGGATGTCGGGCGAGCTGGGGCCGGACTGGCAGTCCCGCTTCCAGGCGTTCGGGCAGGCGGCGGCGGCGGCGGCCAGCCTCGGGCAGGTGCACCGCGCGACGCTGCCGGACGGCGCGGAGGTGGCGTGCAAGCTGCAGTACCCGGACATGCCGAGCACGGTGGACGCCGACCTCAAGCAGCTGCGGCTGGCGATGGGGCTGTACAAGCGCATCGACAGCGTGATCCAGGGTGACGACATCTATACCGAGATCGCCGAGCGGCTGCGTGAGGAGCTGGATTACGAGCGCGAGGCGGCGCAGATGCGGCTGTACGGGCTGATGCTGCGCGACCAGCCGAGCGTCAGCGTGCCGCGGCCGGTGCCGGCGCTGACGACCAAGCGGCTGCTGACGATGACCTGGCTCGACGGGCAGGCGCTGCAGCAGCGGATCGACGCCGACCCGCCGATGGAGGTGCGCAACAGCATCGCGCGGGCGATGTTCCACGCCTGGTATGTGCCGCTGTACGGCTACGGGGTGATCCACGGCGACCCGCACATGGGCAACTACCAGGTGCGGGAGGACAACGGGGTCAACCTGCTGGATTTCGGGGCGATCCGGGTGTTCAACCCGCGGTTCGTGCGCGGCGTGATCGACCTCTACGAGGCGATCCGCGACCAGGACGACGCCAAGGCGCGGCACGCCTACGAGGGCTGGGGGTTCCTCGACCTAAGCCGCGAGCAGATGGAGTTGCTGAACCAGTGGGCGTCGTTCATCTACGAGCCGCTGCTGGACGACCGGGTGCGGCGCATCCAGGAGAACGGCGACCCGAACTTCGGGCGCAGCGTGGCGGAGAAGGTCCACGCCGGGCTGCGCAAGGCGGGTGGCGTGCGGCCACCGCGGGAGTTCCTGCTGATGGACCGTTCGGCGGTGGGCCTGGGCAGCGTGTTCCTGCGGCTCAAGGCCGAGCTGAACTGGTCGCAGATGTTCCAGGCGCTGGTGCAGGACTTCGACGCCGAGCAGGTGGCGGCGCGGCAGGCGGCGGCGCTGGCGGAGGCCGGGGTGCCGCCCAGCGCGTAGTCCCCGCCTTCCGGGGGCGCGCCTGGCCCGGCGCGGCCGGCCTTGCACGGCGCGCGCTTGCCAAGCCATGCTAATCCAACGACAACGATGATGATGACGCGAGCCGCCGGCTGGTGAGGCCGGCGGGGAGGCGATGGCGGTCAAGGCGGCGTCCTGGTGGGCGGCGCCCGGGGAGGAAGATGCATGCGCCTCGCGGTGCTGAAGGAACGGGCCGACGCGGAAACGCGAGTCGCGGCGACGCCGGAGACGGTCAAGAAGCTGATCGCGCTCGGGCTCACGGTCGCGGTCGAGGCCGGGGCGGGGGCGTCGAGCGCCATCCCGGACGGCGACTACCAGGCGGCCGGGGCGGAGATCGCGCCGGACGCGAAGGGCGCCCTGGCCGGGGCGGAGATCGTGTTCGCGGTGCAGCTGCCGCCGCCCGAGACGCGGGCGATGATGCCGAAGGGCGTGCTGCTGGTGTGCGTTGCCAACGTGGCCGGGGACGCGGAGCTGGTGGCCGGGCTGGCGCAGGCCGGGATCGACGTGGCGGCGATGGAGCTGCTGCCGCGCATCACCCGGGCGCAGAGCATGGACGTGCTGAGCAGTCAGGCGAACCTCGCCGGCTACCGGGGCGTGATCGAGGGGGCGGGGGCGTTCGAGCGCGGGTTCCCGATGATGATGACGGCGGCCGGCACGGTGCCGCCGGCGCGGGTGTTCGTGATCGGGGCGGGGGTGGCCGGGCTGCAGGCGATCGCGACGGCGCGGCGGCTGGGGGCCATTGTGTCGGCGACCGACGTGCGGCCGGCGGCGCGCGAGGAGATCAAGTCGCTGGGCGCGGCCTACGTCGGCGTCGACGACGAGGAGAGCGCCGGCCAGACGGGGGCGTACGCGCGGGAGATGAGCGACGCATTCCGCCAGAAGCAGGCCGAGCTGATGGCGACGACGGTGGCGAAGAACGACCTGGTGATCTGCACCGCGCTGGTGCAGGGGCGGCGCGCGCCGGTGATCCTGAGCGAGGCCATGGTGGACAGCATGAAGCCGGGGAGCGTCGTGGTGGACCTAGCCGCGGACAACGGCGGCAACTGCGCCGCGACCAAGCCGGGCGAGGTCGTCACCGCGGGGCGCGGGGTGAAGGTGCTGGGGCACCGCAACTGGCCCGGCCGCATCGCGGTGGCGGCGAGCAACCTTTATTCGCGCAACCTGCTGACATTCCTGACCACGTTCTGGGACAAGGAAGGCAAGAAGCCCGACTTGCCCGAGAGCGACGACATCGTGCGCGGCGTCATGCTGACGCGCGGCGGCCAGGTCGTGCACGCCTTGTTCCAGCCGGCGCAAGCCGCTTAACCCGAGAGACGCCATGAACCCGAACCTTTACGCGGACGAGGCGGGGCGCATCGCCGAGCGCGCGGCCGTGCTGGCCGAGCAGTTGCGGCTGGCCGGCGCCGGAATCGAGCCGGTGGCGGCCGTCGTGTCGCCGTTCATCTTCCTGCTGGCCGTGTTCCTGATGGCCTGCTTCGTCGGCTATTACGTGGTGTGGAACGTGACGCCGGCGCTGCACTCGCCGCTGATGGGCGTGACCAACGCGATCTCGTCGGTGATCGTGGTGGGGGCGATCCTGGCGGTGGGGCTGAGCGACAGCGCCTGGGCGGGGGCGTTCGGGTTCCTGGCGGTGCTGCTCGCCAGCGTCAACATCTTCGGCGGCTTCACGGTGACGCAGCGGATGCTGGCCATGTTCCAGGCCAACAAGAAGAAGATCGCGATGAAGCCGGAGAGCGCCAAGTGAGCGCCTCGCTGACGGCGCTCGCCTACCTCGTCTCGGCGGTCCTGTTCATCCTGGCGCTGCGGGGGCTGTCGAGCCCGGTGACGGCGCGGCGGGGCAACCTTTACGGCATGATCGGCATGGGCATCGCCGTGGCGGCGACCTTGCTGCAGCGGGGCATGTCGGGGTCGGGGTTCCTGCTGATCGCGCTCGCGGTCATCATCGGCGGCGGCATCGGCACGGTCGTCGCGCGGCGCATCCAGATGACGGCGCTGCCGCAGCTGGTGGCGGCGTTCCACTCGCTGGTGGGCCTGGCGGCGGTGTTCGTGGCGGCGGCGGCGCTCAACGCGCCGGCGGCGTTCGGCATCGGGGTGCCGGGGCACATCCACCAGCAGTCATTGGTCGAGATGTCGCTGGGGCTGGCGATCGGCGCGATCACCTTCTCCGGCTCGCTGATCGCCTTCGTCAAGCTGCAAGGGACGATGAAGGGCGCGCCGATCCTGTTCGCGCGGCAGCACCAGTTGAACCTGGCGCTGGGCGTGCTGCTGGTGCTGCTGGTGGTGGCGTTCGTGGCGACGGGCAGCCAGGCGCTGTTCTGGCTGATCGCGCTGCTGGCGTTGGGCCTCGGGTTCCTGATCATCATCCCGATCGGCGGCGCCGACATGCCGGTGGTCGTCTCCATGCTGAACAGCTACTCGGGCTGGGCGGCGTGCGGCATCGGGTTCACGATCCAGAACCTGGCTTTGATCATCACCGGGGCGCTGGTGGGGGCGTCGGGCGCGATCCTGTCCTACATCATGTGCAAGGGGATGAACCGGAGCATCCTCAACGTGCTGCTGGGCGGCTGGGGCACGGACGCGGGCGGCGCCGCCGCGGCGGATGCGGGCGGCGGCGACCGGAGCGTTCGCAGCGGCAACGCCGACGACGCGGCGTTCATCATGAAGAACGCGTCCAAGGTGATCATCGTGCCGGGCTACGGCATGGCGGTGGCGCAGGCGCAGCACTCGCTGCGGGAGATGGCGGACACGCTGAAGAAGGAGGGGGTGGAGGTGAAGTATGCCATCCACCCGGTCGCCGGGCGGATGCCGGGGCACATGAACGTGCTGCTGGCCGAGGCCAACGTGCCGTACGACGAGGTGTTCGAGCTGGAGGAGATCAACAGCGAGTTCAGCACGGCGGACGTGGTCTACGTGATCGGGGCCAACGACGTGACCAACCCGGCGGCCAAGACCGACCCGAAGTCGGCGATCTACGGCATGCCGATCCTCGACGTGGACAAGGCGAAGACGGTGCTGTTCATCAAGCGGAGCATGGCGTCCGGCTACGCCGGGGTGGACAACGAGCTGTTCTTCCGGCCGAACACGATGATGCTGTTCGGCGACGCGAAGAAGATGACCGACGAGATCGTGCCGGCGCTGGCGGACTGACGCGGGCCGGTGGCCGCCACGAGGGCGCGTCCGATACTGACGAGAGCGCCGGACCTGCGATCGGGGCAGCTTGCCGGGCAGCGGGGCCGCGCTGGGAGATGCCGCGATGCGAGCCGGCTCTGGCGGGAGGCTGTGCCGGCAGAGCTTCGCGGGCGGCCGAGGTCCGGTGGCCGGCTGGGCGGCGCGCCAGCGGCGCGAGGACCCGCCGCCGCAAGCAGCCGAGGTTCGGCGCACGGCGGCGTGGCCGGCCCCCTCGAACCGCGAGGCCGGGGTCCGCGAGCCGCTGCGATTGCTGGCCCCGTTCCCGTCCGGGCGCTTGCGATCTTCGTTGACCACGTGGCGAGGCTGGGCCGCGGCGCGGGCCTGATCTCGTGCGTCGGCGACGATGATCTCGAGCCTCGTGTTCCCATTTGGCCGAGAGCTGGGGGCCGAGATTGAGGGCCTCGTCGATGTCGATCAGCCGACACAGGAGGAGCCGAGGGTCAGGTCCTCGAAGGCGATGGTCGGCAGGGCGAGGCGGGACATCGCGGGAGCTTCCTGGTCGAATGGCCGAGGCGGGCGTCAGGCAAACGGCTCTGTTGCGAACTTCGGCTAAGGCGCGCGGGGGCGTTCTCCCGCGCTGGCCTCGCGGTCGCGCGGCGTTCAGGCCCGGCCGTCCGTTGACGCGCTGGACAGCCCCGGCACGCGCGCCCGCGCCGGCGCCGAGCGCGCGTTTGACGACGCCGGCCTCGCCGCGGCTGCCGCCCGCGACGATGAAGGCAAGCGCCTGACCCTGCCTGAGCGCGCGCCTGGCCTCGACCCTTGGTGGCCGCGCCGACCGTTCTCAGGCCCTTGAGGCCCCGAACCGGGCGGATCAACCGCTTCGGCTTGGCCCGCGGCCCGGCAACGCCCCGCCCCTCGTAGCTCGGGCCACAGCCCGCCGAAGCCCAGGCGAGTTCGCAACAGAGCCGTTTGTCGAATGTCTCCGCGGCGAGGCCGGTCAGCGCCGCCTGGCGCCCGATGGTGAACGCTGCCAACGTCGCGAGCCGGCGCTCCGGAGCGAAGCGCAGCAACTCGCGCGCCGCCGCTCGTCGCCGAGGCCGACTGGGCGCAGCACTCCCAGCCGTGCTGGGTGCGGCCATCGTCAGCCCGCTCGGTCCGCCGTGCTTCCAGGGCGGCGTTCTATACGTCATCAAGGCCGGGGGCCAGGCCGGGGCGGCACTGCCGTCGCGCCATCGCCCGACCGGCAAGCGCGAGGCGCCCGACCAAGGCCGGTGCGCATTCCGACGATTGCAGCCATCTGTTCCGGGTTCATCCGCTGTTTCGGTGCCGAACGTCGCGTTGCTGCCCTCCTGGCAAGCCGAGGCCCTCATGCGGCGGCCAGGACGCGTTGTCGGAGCAGGTCGTGGCCGGCCCGGCCCTACATGCTCCGCTTCAGCAGCCTCAGCCGGTTGATCTGTCCTTCAACGGGTCCTGTGCTCCAGGGCTCGACCAAGGCCGCCAGCACCGCATCCCGATCACCGTCGATGCCGCGCACGAAGGCGTTCAGCTCCGTTCCTCTTGCGCTGGCCAGCCAAGCCTCGAACTGCGGTGCCCGGTGTTCGCCCGCCTTGCCTCTGGCCTGGGCAGCGAAGCCTGCTGCGCGTTGGCCAGCCTGGGCAAGATCGGGGCCCACCTTGGCCAAGTGGGCGAGGAACATGCTTTCCCGCGTATCCAGCCTGTCGGCGGCGGTGCTCAGCCGCTCGGCGCAGCACCGGCTCTCCGCCATGATCTCGATCACGACCTCGCCGGGGCAGACGATCCTGGCGCTCGCATCCCCTCCCATGCCCAGGCCCTCGCTCCGGCCCGCCTGACAACCAAGTGTCCGACAACCAGTTGACGACCCGGGCGTCAATCTCAATCAGCCCGGGTCGGCGTCGGACGCCGGGGCGAGACGCGCCAGACCTCGGCCGCGCAGGCCGAGCGCGACCGGCACGGCCGCGGCGCAGAGCGCGGCCATGGCCCAGAACGCGGCGGGGCCGAAGCGTCCGTAGAGCACGCCCGACGCCAGCGTCACCGTCGCCGAGACAGCGCCCACCGCGACGGTGCCGTAGAACGCCTGCGCGGTCGCGGCCAGGTGCGGCGGCACGCGCTCGCCCAGGACCTGCATGCAGGCGAGGTGCAGCAGCGCGAAGGTCAGCCCGTGCAGCGGCTCCACCAGCGCCATCGCCGGGAGCCAGGCGGTGACGGCGGTGACCGACCAACGCACCACGCCGGCGGCCGCGGCCAGCAGCGCCGCCCCGCGCGGCCCCAACCAGCGCAGCAACGGCGCACCCAGCACCGAGAACACCGCCACTTCCGCCAGCACCGCCTCCGACCACAGCAGCCCGGCCGTGCCGGGGCCGATCCCCGCCTCGCGCCAGCGCAGCACCTCGAAGCCGTCATGCAGCGCGTGGCTGCCGAGGATCAGCCCGGCCACCAGCATCAGCCGCACGAAGCCGGGCACGCGCCACAGCTCGGCCGCGCGACCCGTCCGCTGCGCCGGGCCGGGTGGACTCACGTCGTCGCGCACCCGCGTCGTGGCCCACGCGGCCACGCCGAGCAGGCCGGCGTTGAGCACGACGATGCTGACCAGGCCGAAATGGCCGATGACCTGGCCCGCCGCCGACGCGCCGACGACGAACGCGGCCGACCCGGCCGCCCGCACCCAGCCGTAGTCGAACCGGCCGGGCGCGGCGGCGTTGGCCAGGGTGTCGGACAGCGGCACCATAGGGGCCAGCACGGCCGCGTGCAGCATGCTCATCAGCAACAGCGCGGTGAACCCGCCCGGCCCCAGGTAGCCCAGCGCCACAGCGGCGGAGGCGGCGGTCAGCAGCGTCAACACACGCCGGTGCCGCCGCCATCGGTCGGCTAACCGGCCGCCGGCCGGCCCGGCCACGAGCCGGATCGCCGTCCCGGCTGCCAGCACGACGCCGATCTGCGCGGCGCTCAGCCCACGTTGCTGCAGGAAGGCGGGCAGGAACGGCGAGGCGACGCCGAACGCCGCGAACAGCGCGGCGTAGAGGGCGAGGAACGGCAGCAGCGCCGTCCACCGGGCCTCGCGAATCATCCGGCGCGGCCCCTCGGCGCGCGGCGGAATCGGATCGGCGGCGAGGTCATGCCGCCAGCAATCCGCAGAACGCCCCGCGTGGCAAGCGCCGCTCTGAACAACCTTGCGCGGGTCGGGGGTCATCCCGTAGTGTCGTTGACAAACAACAACTAAAACCCGTGAGGAAACGACCATGCTCAATGGAATCAAGTGCGCCGCGTTGGCGGCCGCGACGGTGTTGCTCGCCACCGGCGCGGCCGTCGCGCAGCAGCCGATCACGCTGGACGGCGCGGTGCAGTTCAACGACGACCACGCGTTCAACAAGACCCTGCTCAAGTTCCAGGAACTGACGCAGCAATACTACGGCAAGCCGGTCAACTTCGTGCTCCACCGCAACAGCGAGCTGGGCCTGGAAAAGGACTACTTCGCCTACATGAACCAGGGCATCTCGGTCGATTACGGCATCGTCTCGCCGAGCCATATGTCCACCTTCGCCCGCGCCGCGCCCTTGATGGACATGCCGTTCCTGTTCCGCGACCTCGACCAGTGGAACAAGGTGCTCGACGGCGACGCGCTTCAGCCGATCGCCGACGAGGTCGCCAAGCGCGCCGACGTCATGCTGATCGGCTACGCCGGCGGCGGCGTGCGCAACATCATCGCCAACAAGCCGGTGCGCAACATGGCGGAACTCAAGGGCCTGTCCATGCGCGTCATGGGCGCGCCGATCCAGACAACGATGTTCCAGGCCATCGGCGCCGCGCCGACGGTGATCGCCTATAACGAGATCTACAACGCGATCCAGACCGGCGTCATCCAGGGCGCGGAGAACGAGGCGGCCGGGCTGGAGCAGATGAAGTTCTACGAGGTCGGCCCCGACATCTCGCTCACTAGGCACGCCATCACCGTGCGTCCGATCGCCTTCAGCGGCAAAACGTTCCGACGGCTGCCGAAGGACCTGCAGGACGCGATCCTGAAGGCGGGCAAGGAAGCCGGGCGATACGGCCGGGAGATCGAGTCGTCCGAGGACTCGAAGCGGCTCGCCACGCTGGAACAGGAAGGCAAGCTGCGCACCTACGAGTTCACGGAGCGCGACCAGCTCCTGAAGGCGGCCGAACCCGTCAAGGCCGCCTACGCCAAGCAGATCGGCGCCGAGGCGGTGCTGGCCAAGGTGGACGCGGTGCGGTAGGGCCAGCGGAACGCGGGCGTGCAGGACAGCGGGACGCGCTCGGCCGGTGCCCGGCTGCTGCGGCGCGTGAACCAGGGCGTCTACCGCGGGCTGCGGGTCCTCGTCACGGCGCTGATGGGCCTGCTGATCCTTCCCGTCTCGCTGCAGATCGTGTCGCGCTACACCGTGCTCGTCCCGCGCTACATCTGGACCGAGGAGGTGGCGCGCTTCTGCCTGGTATGGATCATCATGTTGGGCGCGATGGTGGCGGTGCGCGACGGCACGCATTTCGACGTCGACGTGCTGCCCGCGCCGCGGACGGCGCGCGGCCGCCGCCTGGCCCGGCTCGTCGTCCACGCCGGCATCGGCTTGGTGGCGCTGACCTTCGTGTGGTTCGGCGTCCGCTTCGCCGAGTTCGGCTACGACCAGACCTCCGAGCTGACCGGGCTTAACATGCTGACCATCCACGCCGCCTGGCCGGTCGCGGGCCTGGTGATGCTGATGTTCCTGGCCGAGAAGATCGGTGACGACGGCGACGCCGGGCAGGGGCCCGGGCGCGAGACGCCCGCTTGAGCGCGCTCGACGTCGGCTTGATCCTGTTCGGCTTGCTCGCCGTGCTGATCATCCTGCGCGTGCCGGTCGCCTTCGCGTTGGGCCTCGCCTGCGTGCCGGTGTTCTTCATCGACGGCCGCCTGACGCCGTTCCTGCTGCTGAACGAGATGCTGAAATCCTACAACTCGTTCATCCTGCTCGCGGTGCCGTTCTTCATCCTGTCGGCCAACCTGATGAACTCCGCCGGCGTCACGGAGCGGCTGATGACGCTGGCCCGCACCATGGTCGGCCATTTCCCCGGTGGCCTCGGCCACGTCAACGTCGTCGTCAGCATGATCTTCGCCGGCATCTCCGGCTCCTCGACCGCCGAGGCGGCCGGCATCGGCGGCGTCATGATCCCCGCGATGAAGAAGCAGGGTTACGACACCAACTTCACCGTCGCCCTCACCGCCTGCGCCGCGGTGATGGGCGTGATCATCCCGCCCAGCATCCTGATGGTGGTGTGGGGCGGCGTCATCTCGGTTTCTATCGGGGCCTTGTTCCTGGCCGGCGTCTTGCCCGGCCTCATGATCGGCGGCGCGCTGATGGCCGCCGTCTACGTCTACGCCAAGCGGCGCGGCTACCCGGTCCACGCGCGGGCGACGGCGCGGGAGTTCCTGCGCGCCCTGCTCGGCGCGCTGCTGCCGCTGGCCACGCCCGCGATCATCGTCGGCGGCATCGTCGGCGGCTTCTTCACGCCGACCGAGGCTTCCGTCGTCGCCGTGCTGTACGCGCTCGTGCTCGGCCTGTTCGTGCTGCGCACCATCACCGTCCGCCAGGTGCCCGAGGCGCTCTACGACAGCGCCCGCTTCGCCGCCATCTCCTTGTTCTGCATCGGCACCGCGTCCGCGTTCGGCTGGATCCTGGCCTACTTCCACCTGCCGCAGCTGTTCGTGAACGCGGTCCGCGGCTTCGGCGGCGGCGTGGTCAGCGTCGGGCTGATCACCGCCTTCGCGTTCCTCGTGATCGGCTGCCTGATCGACGCCATCCCCGCCATCATCATCGTCGGCACGGTGCTGGAGCCGCTCAGCCAGAGCGTCGGCATGAGCCCGCTGCACTTCGCGATGATCGGCGTCGTCTCGATCGCCTTCGGCCTGGTCACGCCGCCCTACGGATTGTGCCTGATGATCGCCTGCGCCCTGGGCGAGACCACGATCGCCGCCGCGTTCAAGGACACGGTGGTGCTGCTCGGGCTGATGCTGATGGTGCTGCTGTTCATCATCCTGGTGCCGGACGCCATCCTGTTCCTGCCCCGGCTGTTGATGCCAGCATTCATCAAGTAAGGCTCGAACACGCATCGCACCGCGATGTGATGGAATCTAACTGAACCACAATCAATTCTGACGGCTCGATCACGATCGACTGCCGGATCCACTCATCAATCACTTCAGGCCGATGACAACCGCGCCCGGGAGCGGCATGTAAGCCCACCGTCCCCGTTGCCGGAGAGATCGACGACGCATGGCTTCCGAGACTTCTCCGCGCGTCACCTTGCAGGCCCGCATGGCGCTCGCCCGCGCCCACCCGCAAGGGTTCGACTACTTGCGCCTGCTCCTGGCGCTCGCCGTCGTGGTCTGGCACACCGTCGCCACCTGCTACGGCCCGGCGGTGCAAGACGTCGCCTGGTCTGGTTGGCGGCGGCCGTTCATCGCGCTGATCCTGCCGATGTTCTTCGCCCTGAGCGGCTTCCTCGTCGCCGGCAGCCTCGAACGATGCAAGACGCTGGCCGCCTTCCTGGCCCTGCGCGTCCTCCGCCTCGTGCCGGCCCTGGGCGTCGAGGTCACGCTGTCGGCGTTGCTCATCGGCCCGCTGTTCACCACCCTCGCCCTGGGCGACTACTTCGCCGACCCCGCCACCCACGCCTACTTTCTCAACATCATCGGCGACATCCACTACGAGCTGCCCGGCGTGTTCCCGGCCAACCCGATCCCCTACGTGCTCAACGCCCAGCTCTGGACCGTGCCCTACGAGCTGGAATGCTACATCGCGCTCGCCCTGCTGTCCGTCGTCGGGCTGCACCGCCACCGGCGGGCGTTCACCGCCGTGTTCGCGGCGCTGCAGGTCGCCGCCTTCCTGTTGGCGCTGCGCCACCTGTCCTTCACCGCGCACGTGCAGGGTCCGGCCTCGGGCCGCACCCTCGTGCTGTGCTTCCTGGCCGGCGTCACGCTCTACCTGAACCGTCGTCACGTCGCGCACAGCCACGGCCTCGCCGCGCTCAGCCTGGTTGCCACGCTCGGGCTGCTGGCCGTGCCGACCGGGGAAGTGTTCATCGCCCTGCCCGCCGCCTACCTCACGGTCTACCTCGGCGTCCTCGACCCATCGCGGCCCGCCTTCATGCGGTCCGGCGACTATTCCTACGGCCTGTTCCTGTACGGCTTCCCGATCCAGCAAGCCGTCGCCGCCACGGGACCGTGGGGGCGCGACCCGCTCATCAGCATCGGCGTGTGCGTGCCGCTCGCCGCCCTGTTCGCCGCGGCCTCTTGGCACGGTGTCGAGAAGCACGCCCTCAAGCTCCGTCGCGGCATCCCGGCGTTGGAGCGCCTGCTGGCCTCGCTCCCGCTCGTCCGCTTCAGCCGGTTCAGGACCGCCGAGTAGGGCCGCCGCGCCCCAGCCGTCCGAACAAGGGCGGCACGGACCGTTCGCCGGCCAGCGTCCAGCGCCCCCCAACCCCGACACTGAAATCTCGACGGTCGTGACCGCGATGCCCCGTGCCAGGCTGGCGGCCTCGCCGCCGGCACTGAGCCATCGGGTCGGACCCGACGTGCCGCCGGGTGCGGTCGAACACCGCGTCACACCGAGCGAGCGGCACAGCAGCGTGCCGGCTTCCCGCGCAGTTCGGGCGGCGCAGGGCGCTGTCACGGCCCGCTTGCCGCTTTCGTAACCGTGTCTATAATAATCCCTATGACAACATCGGCCGAGTTGCTCGAAGACGGCTTCAACGATCCGGCCCGGTCGTTCGGGTTCCGCATCTGGCACCTGAAGCACGCCTGGTCCCGGCACGTCGAAGCCGCGCTGACGGCGGAGCGGCTGACCCACATGCAGTTCGTGCTGCTGCGGGCGACGCAGACCATGGCCGGCGCCGGGCACCGCCCGACCCAGGCCAGGCTGGCGGACCTGCTCGCGACCGATCGCATGACGGTGAGCAAGGTGCTTCGGCTCTTGGAGCACAAGGGCCTGGTCGCCCGGCCCGTTCATCCGGATGACCCCCGCGCGCACCACGTCCAGGTGACGCCCGCCGGTCTCGCCGTGCTGGACCGCGCCGTGCCGCTCGTGATGGCGGCGCAGCACGCGTTCTTCGGCCGGCTCGGCAACCGCTTGCCGGCGTTCAGCGCCATGCTGGACGACCTGCTGGCGTTCCACGGCCCGCCGTTCGCCTCACCTCCCTCGAAGGAAGGCGTGCCCGCATGGACGGAATGACTCAGGTTGCGGACGCGCGCCCGGTCGCCCCGCCGCCGGTGCGGCGCCGCGCCGGGCGACGCGTCGTGCTCGCTGCCCTCGCCCTCGCCGCCTTGGTCGGGGGCGGCTGGTACGGCTGGCATTGGTGGACGGTGGGCCGGTTCTTTCAATCGACCGACGATGCCTACGTCGGCTCGGACAGCGTGGGCGTCGCGTCGCGCCTGGCCGGGCAGGTCGCCGAGGTCCTGGTGGGCGACAACGAGGCGGTTTCCGCCGGGCAGGTGCTGGCCCGGCTGGACGACCGGGACGCGAAGGTGGCGGTGCAGTCGGCGCAGGCGGACCTGGAGGCCGCCGAAGCGGACGTCGCCGCCCTCGACGCGCAGCTCTCCTCGCAGTCCAGCACGATCGAGGCGGCGGCGGCGGACGTCGCCGCGGCCGACAGCCAAATGCGCTTCGCCCAGGACGAGAGCCAGCGCTACGCCGAGCTGCAACGGACCGGCACCGGCTCGCTGCAGCGAGCGCAGAGCACGCAGGCCGAGATGCAGGCCCGCTCCGCCGCGCTCGCCCGGGCGCGGGCGGCCTACGCCGGCGCGCGCCAGCAAGTCACCGTGCTGACGGCGCAGCGCCGCCGGGCGGAGGCGGCGGTGGCGCGATCGCGGGCCGCCTTGGCGCAGGCCAAGCTCAACCTCGGCTACGGCGAGATCCGCGCGCCCGTCGCCGGCACGGTCGGCGACCGGCAGGTGCGGACGGGCATGTTCACCCAGGCAGGGCAGCGCCTGCTCGACGTGGTGCCGCTCGGCGCGGCGCTGTACGTGACGGCGAACTTCAAGGAAACCCAGCTCGGCTGCGTGCGGCCGGGCCAGCCGGCGACGGTGGAGGTCGACGCGCTGTCTGGCCCGGCGATCGAGGGCCGGGTCGACAGCCTGGCCCCCGGCTCCGGCGCCACCTTCGCCCTGCTGCCGCCCGAGAACGCGACCGGCAACTTCACCAAGATCGTGCAGCGCGTGCCGGTGCGGGTCGCGTTCGCCGACAACCCAGCCCTCGCGCGCCTCCGCCCCGGCCTCAGCGTCACCGCGACGATCGACACCCGCGCCTGCACGCCATGAGCGCCGCGGTCGCCGCCGCACCGCCGCGAGGTCCGGCGCAAGCCCCGGCGCGGGCATCGACGCGGGACTGGGTCGCCTTTCTCGGCGGCGCCCTCGGCGCGTTCATGGCGGTGCTCGACATCCAGATCACCAACTCCTCGCTGGCCGACATCCAGGGCAGCCTCGGCGCGTCGCTGGAGGAAGGAAGCTGGATCAGCACCGGCTACCTGATCGCCGAGATCATCGTCATCCCGCTCACGGGCTGGCTCGGTTCCGTGTTCGGGATGCGGCGCTACCTGCTCGGCAACGCGGCCTTGTTCCTGGCGTTCTCCGTGCTGTGCGGCCTGGCGACGTCGCTGCCCGAGATGATCCTGTTCCGCATCGGCCAGGGCTTCACCGGCGGCGTGCTGATCCCGGGCGCGTTCACCCTGATGGTGCTGCGCATCCCGCCCATCCAGCGCAGCATCGGGGGCGCCATCTTCGGCCTCACCGTCACCTTCGCCCCCGCGATCGGCCCCACGGTCGGCGGCTGGCTGACCGACAGCTACTCCTGGCACCTGATCTTCTACATCAACCTGCTGCCGGGCGCGGCCATGATCGCCATGATCGGCTGGGGCCTCGACGACGCACCGATGCGGCTCGACAAGCTGGCCCAGGGCGACTGGGGCGGCATCGCCGCCATGGCGCTCGGCCTCGGCTGCCTCGAGTACATGCTGGAGGAAGGGCAGCGCAAGGACTGGTTCGGCGACACCGGCATCCTGGCCAGCGCCTGGGTCGCGGCCATCGCGCTCAGCGTCTTCCTCGTCATCCAGTTCACCCGGCGCAACCCGCTGATTGACTTCCGCCTGCTGGCCCGGCGCTCGCTCGGCACGGCGACCCTCGTCAACTTCGGCACCGGCCTCGCGCTCTACGGCTCCGTCTACCTGCTGCCGCTCTATCTCTCGCGCACCCAGGGCTACAACGCGCTGCAGATCGGCCAGGCGCAGATGTGGATGGGACTGCCGCAGCTCGCCATCCTGCCGTTCCTGCCGTTCGTGCTGAAACGGGTCGATGGCCGCGTCGTCGTCGGCTTCGGCATCGCGCTGTTCGCCGCCAGTTGCGCGATGAACGCGTTCATGACGCCCGACACCGCCATCGACCAGCTCAAATGGAGCCAACTCGTGCGCGCGCTCGGCCAGCCGTTCATCATCTCGCCGCTCAGCCAGATGGCGACGGTCGGCATCGCCCCGGCGCAGGCGGGGACGGCCAGCGCCATCTTCAACATGGCGCGCAACCTCGGCGGCTCGGTCGGCATCGCCGGGCTGGGCACGCTGGTGGAGGGCCGCGAGCACTTCCACTTCTCGATCATCGCCGAAACCCTGTCCCGCGCCTCCGTGCGCCTGACCGAGCGGTTGCAGGCCCTCGCGCACGTCCTGGGGGGCGACGGCCCGGCAACCGCGGCCCTGGCCAACCAGGTCCGCCGCCAAGCCTGGGTGATGGCCTACGCCGACGGCTTCTTCCTGATCGCCGCCGGGCTGGCGCTCAGCCTACTGGTGGTGCCGTTCCTGGTCACGTCGCGCGGCGGATCGCCGGGGGGCGGCCACTGACCCGGGCGTTGGCGGCGGTTGGGCCCGGGCACCGCCGAACTGACCAGCTGAAGCCCGTGTCAGCCCGCCACCCGCTGCCGGCTCCGCAGCCGCTGCGCGTAGACGTTGATCACCAGCGCCAGCAGCAGGACTAGGCCGCGGATCAGGATTTTGAGGAAGCTGTCCATCCGGACGTGGTCGAGCCCGTTGTTCAGCACGCCCAGCACCAGCACGCCGATCACCGTGTTGCCGATGCCGCCCTGGCCGCCGAACAGGCTCGTGCCGCCGACGACGACGGCGGAGATGGCGTCGAGCAGGTAGTTGTCGAACTGGTTCTGCTGCGCGCTGCCGAAGTAGGCGACGCCTAGCATCCCCGCGACCCCCGAGCACAGCGCCGAAACCAGCAGCGCCGACGCCACCACCGCCTTCACCCCGACGCCGGAGTGCTCGGCCGCTTCCCGGTTGCCGCCCACCATGTAGATGTAGCGGCCGAAGCGGGTGTACGTCAGCACCAGGTGCCCGGCCAGCAGCACCACCCCCGCCACCACCACGATCCAGGGCACCGGCCCGACCGAGCCGCTGCCCAGCGTCGTGACCAGCGGCGGCGTGCTGTAGGCGATCTGGCCGCGCACCAGCAGCGCGCAGATGCCGTTGCCGATCTGCAGCATCGCCAGCGTCATGATGAACGACGGGATGCCGACGCGGGTGACGCCGAACGCGGTGACGGCGCCCAGCGCCAGGCAGCCCGCGAGGCCCAGCAGGATCGCGACCGGGCCGGGCAGCGGCAGGTTGGCGATGTTCACGCTCGCGTCCTGCACGGTGAAGAAGGCGACCAGGATGCCGGTCGCGTTGGCGACGCTCGCCACGCTGAGGTCGATCTCGGCGCACAGGATCACGTAGGTCAGCCCCACCGCGATGATGGCGGTGATCGAGACCTGCTGCAGCACGTTCTGCAGGTTGCCCAGCGTGGGGAACGAGGGGCTGAGGGCGCTGAACAGGGCGATGAGCGCGATCAGCGTGGCGAAGGGCGCCACGTTGCGGAGCTGGCCGCGCAGGCGGTCCATGAGCGGCGTGCGCGGGGACGCGGCGCGGGTCACCTGGCTGGACATGCGTGGCCCCTCATGCGGCGGCGAGCAGCCGGTCCTTGCTGACCGCCTCGCCCGCGAACTCCTGGGTAAGCGAGCCGCGCCGCATCACCAGGATGCGGTCGGCCAGCGAAAGCACCGTTTCCGGTTCGGACGAGACGACGAGCACGCCCACGCCCTGGGCGCGCAGCCCGCGGATGATCTGCACCACGTCGTCCTTCGCGCCCACGTCCATGCCGCGGGTCGGCTCGCTCAGCAGCAGCACCCGCGGCAGGTGGGTCAGCCAGCGCGCCAGCGCCACCTTCTGCTGGTTGCCGCCCGAGAGCTGGCCCACCGGCAGGTCCACCCCGGCCGGCCGGACCCCGAGCGCGCGCACGTGCCCGTCCGCGATCCGCCGCTCGACCTGCGGGCGCAGCAGCACGCGGCCGATCCGCTCCAGGACGGAGATGGAGATGTTGCGGTAAACCGGCTCGGGCGCGAACAGCATCGCCCGCCGGCTTTCCGGCACGAAGGCGATGCCGGCGCGCTTGGCCGCCGGCGTGCCGCGCGCCAGCCGGGCCGGGCGCCCGTCGACCCGCACCGCGCCGCGGTCCAGCCGCAGCTTGCCCGACAGCGCCCGCGCCAGCTCCAACTGTCCCGATCCCATGAAGCCGTAGATCCCCAGCACCTCGCCCGCGCGCACGTCGAGCGACACGCCGTCGAACAGCCCGGCGACGGCCAGGCCCTCGGCGTCCAGCACCACCGGCGCGTCCGGCCGCGGCGCGAGCGTCACCTCGCCGGCGTAGCTCTCTTCCAGGCGCTCGTGCCCCGCGCCGATCATGCGCTCGATCAGCCAGGACTTGCCGACCGAGCGCGCCGGCGCGTCGCCGACCCGGCGGCCGCCGCGGAACACCGAAACCGTGTCGGACACGCGCAGCACGTCGTCGAGGAAGTGCGAGATGAACACCACGCTGCGCCCGGTGCCGCGCAGCCGGGCCAGGAGCGCGAACAGCCGCTCCACCTCCGGCGGCGACAAGGCCGAGGTCGGCTCGTCGAGGATCAGGATGCGCGCCCCGGACAGCAGGACGCGCGCCAGCTCGATCATCTGCTGCACGCCGAGCGGCAGCGAGCCGACCGGGGCCGAAAGGTCGGCGTCGATGCCGAGCGCGTCCAGCCCTTCCCGCGCCCGCGCCCGCATCCGCCGCCACGACACCACGCCGAGGCCGTTGACCGGCTGCGCGCCCAGCAGCACGTTCTCCGCCACCGAGAGGTCGGGCACGGTGGACAGCTCCTGGTGCACCATGCCGATGCCGGCGTCGCGCGCGTCCCGCGCCGAGCGGAAGCGCACCGGGCGGCCGTCGAGCCGCATCTCGCCCTCGTAGTCGGCGTGGACGCCGGCGATGATCTTCATCAGCGTCGACTTGCCCGCGCCATTCTCGCCCACCAGGCCGTGCACCTCGCCCGGGGCGAGGGCGAAGTCCACGCCGTCGAGCGCCGACACGCCGGCGAAGCGCTTGGAGATGCCGCGCAGCGCCAGCACGGGGGCGCCGTCCTCCGTGGCCACGGGCGCGGCTAGATCAGGAAGTGCCGTTCCATCCAGGCCATGCCAGGCGCGTTCGCTTTGGTCACCACCGGGCCGTCGGTGATGACGTGCTTGGGGATGCCGTCCTCGCCGGTCTTCTCGCCCCCGACCACGGCCGCGACCCCGGCCACGATCGCGCCGCCGTGGATGCGGCAGGACGGGTTGCGCACCGTCGCCAGCATCCGCCCGTCCGAAACCGCGGCCAGCGCCGGCGGCATCGCGTCGCAGCCGCCGATCTTGATGTCGGTGCGCCCCTTGGCCTTCATCACGTTGTAGGCGGCGAGCGCCATGTCGTCGTTGTGGAAGTAGGCGGCGCTGATCTTGGGGTATTTCGTCAGGTGGGTGTCCCAGATGCGCGCCACCTTGGTCACGTCCCAGTCGCCCGGCGTCGTGTCCAGCACCTCGATCTTGGGGAAGCGCTTCACCACGGACTCGAAGCCGCGCGCCCGGCCCTGCGCGCCGGTGTGGCCGAGCGCGCCCTGGGTCATGATGATGGTGCCCTCGCCGCCGATCGCCTCCACCAGCGCCTGCGTCACCGACGCGCCCATGAACTCGTTGTCCGGCGCGAGAAAGGAGTGGACGTCGAGCTGGTCGAGCGGCGCGATCAGCGTGTCCATGTCGATCACCGGCGTTCCAGCGTCGATCATGCGGCGCACGGGCGCGGTGAGGGTGCCGATCCCGAACGCCTGGATGGCGACGAAATCCCATTTCTGCGAGGCCATGTTGTCGATCGCGCCGCGCTGCCGGGTCGCGCTCAGCTCGCCGTCGAACCAGGTGACATCGACGTTGAACAGCTTGCCCCAGTGCTCGGCGGCGGCCTTGCCCTGGGCGCACCAGGTTGCCTGCAGCCCGGCGTTGGAGAAGGCGGCGCGCAGCGGCTTCTCGGAGCGGCCGGTCTCGGCCGCCAGCGCCGACAGCGTCGGAAGCGCCACGCCGCCCAGCAGCGACGCGCTGGCGGCGGCGAGCAGGCGGCGGCGGCCCGCGGGGGCGGTGTCCTGGTCGTCCATCGTGTTCCTCCTTCTCCCGGGCGATCGTGCGCGCCGCCCCGTAGGTGCCGCAAGACTGCGCTACCGCACCCGGTCCTGGCAATCGGTAACTCGCCCAGGATCGGTCGCGCTCACGGCAGCGCCGCCAGGGCGCCGGTCAGGCGGGCGAACAAGGCGCGCGCGTCGAGGCTTCCGGCGACGGCGGCGTTGGCGTCCAGCCCGAGGCGGCCGTGCCAGTCGATCGTCGTCCGGCCGCGCAACGGCCCGGCGGCGGTCTCGACCGCCACGTGGCAATCGCGCAGCTCGAACAACTCCGGCCACAGCAGCCAGGCGATGACGCACGGGTCGTGCAGCGGATGCGCCGCGGTGCCGAGCCCGCCGGGCCGCGGCCGGGTCAGCCAGTTGTGCACGACGCCCCCGGCCCGGGTCCCGAGCGCGGCAAGGGCGGCAAGCTCGTCGGCCGTCGGCACCGCCTCGTGGGTCACGTTCAAGCCGAACATCGCCACCGGGATGCCGGCGCCCAGCACGATCGAGGCGGCGTGCGGGTCCACGTAAACGTTGAACTCGGCCGCCGGCGTCATGTTGCCCAGCCCGGGCGCGCCGCCCATCATCGCCACGCGCTCGATCCGCCCGGCGATGTCGGGGGCGAGCCTGATCGCGAGGGCTATGTTGGTCAGCGGCCCGAGGGCGCAGACCGTGAGGCGCTCGGCCCGGGCGAGGCGGACCAGCGCGAGCGCGCCGTGCTCCGCCCCGGCCTCGCGGCCGGGCGGCGGCAGGGTCGCGCCCGCCAGCCCGTCCGGGCCGCAAACGAACGCCGCCGTTTCGAGTGGGAACACCAGTGGCCCGGCGGCCCCGGCATGGACCGGCACGTCCGCCCGGCCCGCCAGGTCGCACACCCGGATCGCGTTCGCCGCCGCCCGCGCCACCGCCACGTTGCCGGCGACGGCGGTGATCGCGCGCACCGCCATCCCCGTCGCCAGCGCCAGCAGGATCGCCACCGCGTCGTCCTGGCCCGGGTCGGTGTCGATCACCACCGGGCCGATCACGCCCCCGCCCCCGCCCCGCAAGCGGCCGCCCAGCCATCGCGCCGGTCCGTGGCGACGAAGGACCGCATTCCCGCTCCTGACTTGACGCCGGCCCCGCGCGCGGCGACGAGGGCGGTATGCCGCACCAGCCCGTCGAAACCAAGGCCGCCGATCCTGCCCGAGGGGGCCGAGCCAGGGCGTCGCCCGATCGCACGGGGTCAGCCATCGGACCAACATGCTCGTTCGAGCAAGAACCGGGAGCGCGCCGACCGCTCCTGGCCGGCCAGGAAGCGCCCTGAGCCGTGCAGCGCTTCGTCGTCGTCGGGCTGGACCACCGCCACGTCTATGACCTGACCCAAGGCTTGCTGGATGCCGGGCTGGACTGCGCCGGCTATTGCGCCGAAACCTCTGATCCCCGCGTCCTGCAAGGCTTCCGGCGGCGCTTCCCCCGCGTTCCGGCCGCACGGGACCGCGACGCGCTGTTGGAGGACCGCTCGGCCGCGATCATGGTTTGCGCCGCCGTCCCGAGCGACCGCGCCGCCCTCGCCGTCCGCGCGATGCGCCTCGGCAAGGACGTGCTGCTGGACAAGCCCGGCGTCACCACCCCCGCCGGCCTCGCCGCGCTCGAGAACGCGGTCGCCGCCACCGGGCGCATCGTCTCCGTCTGCTTCTCCGAGCGCCTGCTTTCGCGCGCCAGCGCGGTGGCGCTGCGGCTGATCCGCGCCGGCGAGATCGGCCGCGTGGTGCAGACGGCCGGCTTCGGCCCGCACCGGCTCAACGCCCCCTTGCGCCCGGCTTGGTTCTTCGACCCCGCCCGCGGCGGCGGCATCCTTTGCGACCTCGCCTCGCACCAGATCGACCAGTTCCTCGCCTTCACCGGCTCGGACGACGCGCGGGTCGTCGCCAGCACCGTGGGCCTGTTCGACGACCCGCGCGCCCCGGGGTTCGAGAACTTCGGCGAGGTCGTGCTCCGCAGCGCCGCGGCCTCCGGCTACGCCCGCGTCGACTGGTTCACCCCGGACGGCTTGCCGACCTGGGGCGACGGCCGGCTCACCGTGGTCGGCACCGAGGGCACGATCGAGTTGCGCAAGCACGTCGACGTCGAGGGTCGGCCCGGCGGCGACCACCTATTCCTCTGCACCCGCGCCGGCACCCGCTACGTCGATTGCAGCGGCGAGCCGTTGCCCTACTTCGCCGCCTTCGCCCGGGACTGCCGCGAGCGCACCGGCACGGCAATGGCCCAAGCCCACGTGTTCACCACCTGCCGCCTCGCCCTCGCCGCCCAGGCCGGCGCGGACCGGGTCGCGTTGCCGGGCGGGATGCCCCGGTGAGAGGCCCGGCCCGCGTCGCGCGGATGCTACTGCGCCTCCAACGCGACGATGCGGAACAGCAGCTCACCGCCGTTCGGGCCTTGCATGCGGACGAGCTCGCCCGGGCGGAACACGTGGCCCTCGAACGCCCAAACCGGGTCGTCCATGCTGCTGGTGCTCTGCAGCGCCAAGCCCTCGTCGAGCCGGATCACCTCCAGGGTGCGCGGGTCGGCGCCGTTCCGCGTATGGGTGGCCAGCCACGGTTCGGGCGCGCTGTCATAGGCGTTGAGGTCGACGTGGCCTTGAACAGTTAGGGCGAGGTGAAGGATGAGCCGGTCGTCGACGTCGCCGTCAGGCTTGCCAGGGCCTTGGGCCAGGATCAGGGTCAACTTGGTCATCGCTCGCCTTAACATGCCGGGAGGTGTCAACGCATGAATAACAGCTCGGATCAAGCCGATCCGGCGACAGGAGGGCGGTCAGCCGCCAGGCCCGCCCTCGGCGCCCGTCCCGGGCGGCGGCGGCTCACCGTCTATTGAAGCCGGCGTCAGATCGCGACGCGCACCCCGAGTTCCACCACCCGGTCGCTCGGGATGCGGAAGAATTCGGTCGCCGGGACGGCGTTGCGGGCCATGACCAGGAACAGGAACAGCCGCCAGGCCGGCAGCTTCGGGACCATGGCCCGCACTAGGACCTCGCGGCCGAGGAAAAAGCTGGCCTGCATCGGGTCGTACTTGACGCCCTCGGCGTCGAGGCGCTCGAGGTCACGGGGGATGTTGGGGCTTTCCATGAAGCCGTAGCGCAGGACGATGCGGTGAACGCCAGGGGCCAGCTCCGACACGTCGGTGCGCCGGCCTGGCCCGGCCTCCGGCACGTCGAGGTTCTGCACCGTGACGAACAGCACCCGCTCGTGCAGCACCTTGTTGTGCTTGAGGTTATGCAGCAGCGCCGCCGGCACGTAGTCGGGATTGCCGGTCAGGAACACGGCGAGGCCCGGCACGCGCACCGTCCGCGACTGCGGCAGCCGCTTGAGGAACGAGGCCAGCGGCAGGCTGTCCTGCTTCCAACGCGCCAGCATCAGCTCGCGGCCGCGATGCCACGAGGTCATCATGCCCATCATGGCGCTGCCGAGCAGCAGCGGCACCCAGCCGCCCTCCGGGATCTTGAGCGCGTTGGCGGCGAAGAACGTGAGGTCGATGGCGAACAGGGTGCCGAACACCCCCAGGGCGGCGGCGCGCGACCAATGGTAGCGGCGGCGGAACACGACGACCGCGAGCACGCTGGTGCACATGAACGTGCCGGTAACGGCGATGCCGTAGGCCGAGGCCAGGGCGTCGCTGTTGCGGAACGACAGCACCAGGATCAGCACGCCGACGAGCAGCGCGGCGTTGATCTGCGGCAGGTAGATCTGCCCCTGCTCCGTCGTGCTGGTGTGGTGCACAGTGAGGCGCGGCAGGAACGACATCTGCATGCATTGGCGCGCGATGGAGTAGGCCCCCGAGATCATGGCCTGGCTGGCGATCACCGTCGCGCAAGTGGCGAGGATGACCAGCGGCAGCCGCAGCACGTCGGGCGCCAGCAGGTAGAACGGGCTGTCGAGGGCGGCCGGGTCGGTCAGCACGAGCGCCCCCTGGCCGAAGTAGTTGAGCACGAGGCAGGGCAGCACGAACGCCACCCAGGCGAAGCGGATCGGCTTGGCGCCGAAATGGCCCATGTCGGCGTAGAGCGCCTCCGCCCCGGTCACGGCGAGCACGACGGAGCCGAGCGCCACGAAGGCGAGCCAGCCGTGGCCGAGGCAGAGATGGACGGCGTACGTCGGCGACAAGGCGGCCAGCACGCCGGGGCTGCGCGCGATCTCGGCGATGCCCAGGGCCGCCAGGGTGAAGAACCACACCGCCATGACGGGGCCGAACAGCCGGCCGATCGACGCCGTGCCGCGGACCTGGACCGCGAACAGCGCCACGATGACGACGATGGCGATCGGCAGCACGAAGCGCTTGAACGCCGGGGACACGACCTCCAGCCCCTCGATGGCCGAGAGGACCGAGATGGCGGGGGTGATGACGCCGTCGCCGAAGAACAGGCACGCTCCGGCGATGCCGAGCAACGCGAGTGCCGCGCGCATGCGCGAGCCCTCGCAGCCGCGCTGGGCCACCGCCATGAGCGCCAGGATGCCGCCCTCGCCGTTGTTGTCGGCGCGCATGATCAGGCCGACGTACTTGATCGTGACGACCAGGATCAGCGCCCAGAACATCAGCGACAGCACGCCCAGGATCTCGGGGCGGCCGACGCCGACGCCCGTGAAATGGGTCAGGCTGGCCTTCAGCGCGTAGAGCGGGCTGGTGCCGATGTCGCCGTAGACGATGCCGAGCGCGCCGATCACGGCGGCGGCGCGCAGGCTTGGCGCCCTGCCGCCGACGACGGCCGCTGCCGCGGTCAAACAGCACCCGGGACGATGGTCGTAAGCATTGCGAAACTCACTCCGCGCGGCTCGCGGCCGGCAGCGAGCGCTCCGGCGGCGGCGGCACCGCAGGGATAATCCGGCTCTGGCGGGCGGCGCAAGCGCACAAGCGGGACCGGCGTCAGGCCGGTGGGCCGATCCTGACGCCCCGGCCCCGGCCGTTCAGGCGGATCATGCTCTAGATGGCGGCCGGCGGAGCCGGTCGGACGCCGAACAGGGCGCTGCCGACGCGGACGTGCGTGGCGCCTGCCCCGATCGCCGCCTCGAAGTCCGCCGACATGCCCATTGACAAGGCCGTGAGCCCGTGGCGCGCCGCGCACCCGGCCAGCCACCGGAAGTGCGGCCGCGGGTCGCCTTCGGCGGGCGGGATGCACATCAGGCCGACGAGGGACGGCCCGAACCGGCGTCGGCAGTCATCGATGAAGCCGTCGGCGTCGGCGGTGGGCACGCCCGCCTTCTGCGGCTCGTCGCCGACGTTGACCTGCACCAGCAGCTCGGGGGCGCGGCCCTCCTGCTGGATGGCGCTGGCGATGGCATCGGCCAGGCGAGGGCGGTCGAGGCTCTCGATCGTGTCCGCGAGGCGGACGGCGTCGCGCGCCTTGTTGGTCTGCAGGCCGCCGATCAGGTGCAGGCGCAGCGCCGGGCGCCGCGGCCGCAGCGCGGGGAACTTGGCCGCCGCCTCCTGCACCCGATTCTCGCCGAACGCCTGCTGGCCCGCTCGCAGCGCCGCCTCGATCATGCTGGCAGGATGCGTCTTGGACACGGCGACCAGCCGCGCCGCGCCCGCCGGCCGGCCGGCCGCGGCGAGGGCCGCCTCGATCCGCGCCTGGATCGCGTCGAGCCGCGCTCGCATCTGATCAATCGGGTCGGCCGCCGCGTTGGGCGTCATCGTGTTGGGCAAGGCGTCGGGGTGTTGGGCATGGCGTCGGGAGGATGTGACATGGACCAGAGGCTTGTCGCCTGGGCGCGCGCGGTCAAGTCGCGTCGGCGGACGACCACGCCGACGCTGTGGCTGTTCACCGACCCGGCGCGCATGGACGACCTCCCGGCGACCGTGGCGCGGTTGCCGCGCGGCCTGTGCGGGGTGGTGTTCCGCCATGACCGCGCCCCCGCCCGCGCCGCGCTGGCCCGGCAGGTGGCCCAGGCGTGCCGGGCGCGGCGGCTGGCCATGGTGATCGCGGGCGCGCCGGTCCGCCTGCCGGGTGTGGGCGTGCATCTCCGCGGCGGACGGGGCCGCCGCGGGACCGGGATGCGAACCGCCTCGGCGCACGGATGGGCCGACCTGGTCCGGGCGCGCCGCGCCGGGGCGCACGTGGCGTTCCTCTCCCCCGCCTTCCCGACCGAGAGCCACGCGGGGGCCGGGGCGCTCGGCACCCTGCGTTGGGCCTGCCTGGCGCGGGCGGCCGGGATGCCGGTGATGGCGCTCGGCGGCATCGACGGGCGCTCGGCGCGACGCCTGCCGCGCTGGGCGGCGGGCGCGGGCGCGATCGGCGCGCTTGCTGGCTGATGGGTGTTTTGTTGCTGCTCAGCCACAGTGTTCCACGATTGCCATGAAAGCGGCGCGTTCACGATTGCGGGGGTGAAAATTGCTTGTCATTACTCTGCCCAGGCCTGACGGCCCCGCCTTTGGCGCCGGCGCCTTCGCGTTGGGGGTCAAGGGGTTGTAACAGGACGTTAACAATCTGCCGACAATCGGCGCTTGAGGAGGGTTTGAGATGCGTAAGCTCTTGTTGGCCACGGTGGCCGTGCTCGGCGCTTCGTTCGGCTTGGATACCGTGGCCAGCGCCCAGACGGCGGCCGCTCCGGAGCCGGGCACGGTGACGGTTCGCTTGAACGGCCGCGTCCGCTTCTACGCCTACGGAGTCTGGGACCAGAACGCCAACAACAACTCGAACGCCGCCAACCCTCTCGCGGCGAACGCCGGCGTCAACAAGCTGGCCAACTACGGCTTCTTGGAGTACGGCCGCCTCTACCCTGGCTTCGACGGCGTGGCCGCCAACGGGTTGAAGTACGGCGCCAGCCTGGAAATCCGGCAGGACGTGTCGGCCGGTGCCGGCGGCGGCGCCCTCGGCAGCATCTCGGGCCAGAACGCGCAGCGGTCGTTGCTCTACTTCCGGCGGACGTTCGGCTACATCGGGACGGACGGGCTCGGCACGGTGCGCTTGGGCGCGACTGACCAGCCGACCAGCCTTTACCTGACCGGCAACTTCGAGAACTTCGACGGCGGTGGCCTGAACGGCGACGCGACCGGCATCAACGTCGGCGTCGTCGGCCTGGTCTGGCCGTTCTCCGACGTGGGCAGCTACTACACCACCAACAAGGCGGTTTACCTGTCGCCGCAGCTCTACGGCTTCGACTTCGGCGTCTCCTGGGAGCCGAGCACGGCCAACACGAGCGGCGGCAACTTCGCCCCCAGCGGCATCGCCGGCATCGGCGCGGACCGGCTGAGCTCCAGCCCGAGCAACGCGGAGAGCGCCCGCCGCCGGAACACGGTGGACGCGCTCATCCGTTACCGCGGCACCTTCGCGGGCTTCGGCATCGCGGCAACCGCGGCCTATATCAAGGGCAGCCACGTCAACGACAACCAGAACTCGGTCGCGTTCAACAACAACCCGCTGGCCGGCACCGCGCGATACAACTACGAGGGGTTGAACGCCGGCGACTTCGGCCTCGCCGTGACCTACGCCGGGTTCAGCGTCGGCGGGCACTACCTGTTCGGCCGTTACAACGGCAACATCGCCAACCCGGTGCCGAAGGGCTTTACCGGCGGCGACGCGTGGCTGGTCGGCGCGTCCTACACCGCCGGTCCGGTCGTGGTCGGCGCGCACTACCTGCACTCCACCAGCGCCGGCAACCTGGGCAACGCTTTCTACGGCCGCCAACGGTTCGACCAGGGCGTGGCCGCGGGCGCGACATACTCGGTGGCGCCGGGCTTGTCCTTCTTCCTGTCCTACCTCTACCAGTCACGCCGGCAGAACGGCTTCGACTTCATCAACAACACTGGCGTGACCAGCGTCGCGACCGGCACGGGCGTGGCGGGCAACCCGAACAACAACCAGCTCAAGTCGAGCCTGATCGCGGTCGGCACCTCCTGGACCTGGTAACGCGTCACGGTTCGGGGGAGAAGGGGCGGTGGGCAACCACCGCCCCTTTTTCGTTGCGCGGCTGCGCGTGCCTCGGCCGCTTGGCGAGCGCCGAGCTTGCCGATAGAAGGGGCGCGGCGGGCCTCCCACACGCTTCAGGTCGGCCCGCCTCAGGTCGGCCCGCTTCAGGTTAGGACAGCATGAATCACCGCTTCGTCTCCTTCGCCGCCGCCGTCGCCGTCCTGATGCTGGCCGGGTGCGGCGGCGCCAAGCCGCGCGCCGTGGCCGAGGACGAGTATAACGACTATCGCACCAGGGGCGGCGAGAAGGGCAAGCTGTTCGGCGCCCAGGGCCTCGTGTTCGGCGTCGGCAAGGGCGCGGGGCAGAAGGAGCAGGAGGGCGCCGGCCTCGGCGTCAACGCCTACCTGTGGCGCGGGGCGCTCGACACGCTGTCGTTCATGCCGCTGGCCTCGGCGGACCCGTTCGGGGGCGTGATCATCACCGACTGGTACGAGCCGCCGAACGGGCCTGGAGAGCGGTTCAAGGCGACCGCGTTCATCCTGGGCCGGCAGTTGCGGGCCGACGGGGTCAAGGTGTCGGTGTTCCGCCAAGCCATGCAAGGCGGCCGCTGGGTCGACTCGGCGGTCAGCCCGGTCACCACCAGCGAGATCGAGAACAAGGTGCTGGCGCGGGCGCGGGAGCTGCGGTCGCAAACGGCGTCGAATTGAGCGTCGAATTGAGCCCTGCGCGATGACGAGCGCGACCGCGGCCCAGGCCGAGATGGACGCGGCCCCGCCCGGGCAGGCCGATGCCCGACCGCCGGCCGCCTACGACGTCCGCGCCGCGGAAGCGCGCTGGCAGGCGGCCTGGGCGGAGCAGGGCTGCTTCCGCGTCGAGGACGTGCCGCGGGACGGCAAGCCGAAGTACTACGTGCTGGAGATGTTTCCCTACCCCAGCGGCAAGATCCACGTCGGCCACGTGCGCAACTACGCGATGGGCGACGTGGTGGCGCGCTACAAGCGGGCGCGGGGCTATTCCGTGCTGCACCCGATGGGCTGGGACGCCTTCGGCCTGCCGGCCGAGAACGCGGCCCGCGACCGCGGCGTCCACCCGGCGGAGTGGACCCGCGCCAACATCGCGGCTATGCGCGCCGAGCTGAAGCGGATGGGACTCTCGCTCGACTGGTCGCGCGAGGTCGCCACCTGCGACCCGGCCTATTACGGCCAGCAGCAGCGTCTGTTCCTCGAGATGCTGCGCGCCGGGCTGGTCGTGCGCCGGGAAAGCTGGGTCAACTGGGACCCGGTGGACGGCACCGTGCTGGCCAACGAGCAGGTGATCGACGGCCGCGGCTGGCGTTCCGGCGCGCCCGTCGAGAAGCGCCAGCTCAGCCAATGGTTCATGCGCATCACCGACTACGCCCCCGAGCTGCTGGCCGCGCTCGACGACCTGCCGCGCTGGCCGGAGCGGGTGCGGACCATGCAGGCGCGCTGGATCGGCCGCAGCGAGGGCGCCCGCGTGGGGTTCCCCCTGGAGCAGCCGGTCGCCGGGTCGGACGGCATCGAGGTGTTCACGACCCGGCCCGACACCTTGTTCGGCCTGTCGTTCATCGCCTTGGCACCCGAGCACCCGGTCGCGGCGGCGATGGCGGCGAAGGACCCAGAGGCCGCGCGCTTCGTCGCCGCCGCCCGCAGCCTCGGCACCAGCGAGGCGGCGATCGAGACGGCGGAGAAGCTGGGCTACGACACCGGCCTGCGCGTGCGCCACCCGTTCGACCCGTCCCGCACCGCGCCGGTCTGGATCGCCAACTTCGTGCTGATGGAGTACGGCACCGGCGCCATCTTCGGCTGCCCGGCCCACGATCAGCGCGACCTGGACTTCGCCCGCAAGTACGGCCTCGGCGTCACGCAAGTCGTGGCGGCGCCGGACGGGGCCGAGGTGGCCGAGACCGCCTACACCGGGCCTGGCACGATCATCAACTCCGCCTTCCTCGACGGCCTGGCGGTGGACGCCGCCAAGCGCGCCGCGATCGGGCGGCTGGAACGTGACGGTGCCGGCGAAGGCGTCGTCAACTGGCGGCTGCGCGACTGGGGCGTGAGCCGGCAGCGCTACTGGGGCGCGCCCATCCCGGTGATCCACTGCCCGGCCTGCGGCACCGTGCCCGTGCCGGACGATCAGTTGCCCGTGGTGCTGCCGGAGGACGTCTCGTTCGACCGGCCGGGCAACCCGCTCGATCACCACCCGACCTGGAAGCACGTCGCCTGCCCCGCGTGCGGCGCGCCGGCCACCCGGGAAACCGACACGTTCGACACCTTCGTCGACAGCTCCTGGTATTTCGCCCGCTTCTGCAGCCCCGGCTCGGCCGCGCCGTTCGACGCGGCGGCGGCCGACCACTGGCTGCCGGTCGACCAGTACATCGGCGGGGTGGAGCACGCCATCCTGCACCTGCTCTACGCCCGCTTCTTCACCCGGGCCTTGCACGCGACGGGGCGGGTCGCGGTGCAGGAGCCGTTCGCCGGCCTGTTCACGCAGGGCATGGTGACGCACGAGAGCTACAAGGGCCGGGACGGCCGCTGGCTGCCGCCCGCGGAGGTGGAGAAGCTGGCGGACGGCACGGCGCGGCACGTGGCGACCGGGGAAGCCGTGAAGGTCGGGCGCGCCGAGAAGATGTCCAAGAGCAAGATGAACACCGTCGATCCAGGTGCCATCATCGACGCCTACGGGGCCGACACGGCGCGCTGGTTCGTGCTGTCGGACAACCCGCCGGAGCGCGACATCGAGTGGACGGAGGCCGGGGTGGCGGGCGCCAACCGCTTCATGCAGCGGGCGTTCCGCCTGGCCTCGGGCGTGTCCGGCGCGCCGATGGAGGACACGGCGGGCCAGGTGTCAGCCGAGGCGGCGGACCTGCGGCGCGCGGTGCACCGCACCATCGCCGCCGTCACCGAGGCGCTGGAAGGGTTCGCCTTCAACGTGGCCCTGGCCCGGCTCTACGAGCTGGTGGGGGCCTTGGGCGACGCGGAACGCGCCGCGGACGCGCCCGGCCTGGCCGCCGCGCGCCGGGACGGGGTGCTGACGCTGGCGCGGCTGATGGCGCCCATGGCCCCGCACATCGCCGAGGAGGTGCAGCACCTGATCGATCCGTCAGCGGCGCTGGTGGCGTTGCAGGCTTGGCCGGAGGCGGACCCGGCCCTGCTGGTGATCGAGCAAGTGACGGTCGCGGTGCAGGTGATGGGCAAGCTGCGCGGCACGGTGATGCTGACCCCGGGCGCGGACGCGGCGACGGCGGTCGCGGCGGCGGAAGCGGAACCGAACGTGGCGCGGCTGCTGCAAGGCAGGCGGGTGGTCAAGCGCATCCACGTGCCCGACCGCATCGTCAACTTCGTCCTGGCCGGGTAGCGTGGCGCGCGGACCAGGGCGGCGGGCCTTGCTGGCCGGCGGCGTCGCGGCGCTCGGCGCGCTGAGCGGCTGCGGCTTCCGGCCGCTTTACCTGCCGCAGGGTGGGCGCGGCGGACCGGCGGCGCGCGCCCTTGCCGCGGTTTACGTGCCGGTCATCCCCGAGCGGGCCGGGCAATTGCTGCGCCAGGCGCTGCAGCAGCGGTTGGACGGCGCGGGAACCGGCGGGCGAAAACAGTTCGAGCTCCTGGCCAGCGTCGTCGTCGCCTCCGAAGGGCTTGGCATCCTGCAGGACAGCTCGGCCACCCGGGTGCGACTGACCGCGCGGGGGCCGTGGTCGCTGCGCCAGCTCGATCCGGAGCACACGGTCGTCGCGCGAGGGTCGAGCTTGATCCTGGACGGCTACAACATCCTGAACCAGCAATACTTCGCCGCCGACCTGGAAAGCTCCGCGGCGCTCCGGCGCATCGCCGAGTCGCTCGCCGACCAGATCGTGACGCAGGTGGCCAGCATCTTGACCCGGCGCGCGGCCACCTGACCGCGCGGCATCCCCTCCCTTGAAAATCGAGCCGAGGCGGGCGGAAAGCTTTCTGCGCGCGCCGGGCAACGTCCGCGCCGTGCTGTTGCACGGGGCGGATGAAGGCCTGGTGCGTCATCGCGCCCACGCGCTCACGGTGCTCGTCGCCGGCGCGGCGGACGATCCCTTCCGGGTCGCCTGGCTCGGGCCGGACGAGCACGCCCGCCTGGCCGAGGAGGCGAGCGCGATCGCCATGCTCGGCGGGCGGCGCGTGGTGCGGGTGCGCGACGCCGGCGACGCGCTGGCGCCGATGATCCGGCAACTGACGCAAGATCCTGGCGACTCGCTCGTGGTCCTGGAGGCTGGGGCGTTGAAGCGCGGATCGAAGCTGCTTGGCCTGGTCGAGTCGGTGCAGGCGGCGGCGGCGCTGGCCTGCTACCCGGAGGAGGGGGCGGAACTGCGCGCGGCCATCGCCGGGCGGCTGGAGGCGGCGGGCGTGCGGGCGGACGCCGACGCGCTCGACTGGCTGCGCGATCACTTGGGCGGCGACTACGCCAGCACGCGCGGCGAGATCGAGAAGCTGGCGCTGTATGCCGGCCCCGGCAAGCGGCTCGACCTGGACGCCGCCCGGGACTGCGTCGGTGACCAGGCGGCATCGTCGATGGACGCGGCGGCCTTCGCTGCGACCCTCGGCGACGTGGCGCTCGCCGACCGCTCGGTGGAGCGGGCCTTCGCCGAGGGGGTGGCGGCGGTCGGGATGCTGCGCGGCGTCCTCAGCCACTTGGTCCGGATGCAGCAGGCCAGAGGGCGGATGGACGCCGGCGCGTCGGCCAGCGAGGCGGTGGACGGGTTGCGGCCACCGGTGTTCTGGAAGCGCAAGCCTGACTTGGTCCGCTCGGTGTCAACGTGGCCGCTGCCGCGGATCAACGCCGCGATCCGCGGGCTGCGCCAAGCCGAACTGGCCTGTAAGCAGACCGGCGCACCGGACGCGGTGATCGCGCGGCAACTGGTGCTGGCGCTGGCGCGGCAGGCGGCCGGCGCGCGGCGGTGAACGTCGCCGGTCAGGGCTTCGGCGGCGTCGCCTCCGGCTGGGGCGCCCATTCATCGGCGATGAGGGCTTGGTCGCGGCTGATCTGGTCCACCTCCTCCTTCGACGGCGGCGGCGGGATGCGCGGTGTCGGCGGGGACGGCTTCGGCGGGGTCGTCATCTGCGGCTCCTTTCCCTGGAACCAGGGTAACGCCGGCCATCCCTATACGGTCGCAAACTTCTGGACCCCGCGGACCGCACGTGGTGCAGTCGCGCCGTAGACGCGCCGGCCAACGGCGTCGTGGGAGGGAACGCCGATGTCGGAGAACGACGCCACCGTGGGCGGCACGCGCCGCAACCTGTTCCGCACCGTGGCCGGGGTGGGGGCGCTCGCGCTCGGCCCGGCCACGGTGGCCAGGGCGCAGGATCAAGTGAATGGGGCGGCCGCGCCGAAGCTGGGCGCGCAGCCGTGGTGGCCGAGCAAGTGGGGCAAGGACGACGAGGCCGGCGCGTCCAACCACATCACCCCCGAGAAGGTGCTGGACACGGCCGGGCTGATCCGGGACGGCAAGATCTACAAGATCGGGCGCGATTACGAGTTCGGTATGCCGCTGTTCGGCAGCCGCGGCTATGCCCTGCGCATTCCAGGCGGCCCGACGGGCGGCCCGTTCGGCGACAACCGCTTGATCTACAACGATGAATACGTGGCCGCCGAGATCGGTCAGGTCGGCACCCAGTTCGACGGCCTCGGCCATATCGGCGTCCAGATGGGCGAACCCGGCGACCGTCGCAACATCCGCTACTACAACGGCTTCACCTCCGCCGAGATCAACGACGCGACCGGCCTCAAGAAGCTCGGGGTGGAGAAGATCAAGCCGATCTTCACCCGCGGCCATCTGATCGACCTCGTGCCGGTCAAGGGCGGCATGATGGACGCGGGGCAGGAGATCTCCGTCGCCGACATCCGCGCCGGGCTGGCCCGGCAGAACATGAAGGAGGACGACATCAGGCCGGGCGACGCCATCCTGTTCAACACCGGCTGGGGCTCGCTGTGGATGAAGGACAACGCCCGCTTCGTCGCCGGCGAGCCCGGCATCGGCCTCGACGTGGCCCGCTGGGTGGTGGAGAAGGATCTTTGCCTGACCGGCGCGGACACCTGGGCGGTCGAGGCCGTGCCGAACCCGGACAAGAGCCTGGTGTTCCCGGTGCATGAGGAGCTGCAGACCAAACACGGCATCCTCAACCACGAGAACCTGGTGTTCGACGAGCTGATCCGGGACGGCAAGCACCAGTTCGCCTTCATCTTCACCCCGGTGCCGTTCAAGGGCGCGACCGGGTCGCCCGGCGCCCCGATCGCCGTGACGTGACGCCGGCTCGCGGCCGGGCGGGCCAGAAGGCGCGCGACAGCAGCATGGGCGGCTTGCGGCGACGCGAGGGTTATGGCGCAATCGATGCCGAACCGTGACGCAAGACCGATAACAGGGGAAACTCGCCCATGACCCACGCCACACGCCGCCGCCTGCTGGCCGGCGGCGCTGCCGCCCTCGCCCTGCCCGCCTTCGCCTTGCCTTGCGTCTCCCTGCCCGCCGTCGCGCAGGACGCCGGTAAGCTGCCCTACGGCCTGAAGCCCGGGATGCCGTACAAGGGCGTCACCCTGAACGTGCTGGCGGTGGTGACGCCGCAGTTCGAAGGCATCGCGTTGCGCACGGACGCGTTCACCAAGCTGACCGGGATCAAGGTCCGCTGGGACTTCACGCCGTTCGTCGCCTTGCAGGAAAAGGTGGCCAGCACCGGCGTCGCCGCCGACGGCAGCTACGACCTGGTCAACTACCTCGACCAGTGGGGGCCGCCGAACGCGCAATGGTTCAAGCGGCTCGACCCGCTGCTCAAGCGCGACGGGATCAGCATGGACCGATACCCGGCCGCGTTCGCCAAGGCGGCCAGCTTCAAGGGCGAGGTCACCGGCATGCCGCTGCGCAGCCACGCGCAATTGTTCTTCTACCGCGCCGACGTGCTGAAAGACATCGGGGCCGAGCCGCCGCGGACCTGGGACGACGTGGTCGCCATCGGCAGGACGATGCGGGCCCGGCGGCCGGACATCGAGCCGCTGGGCTTCTGCTTCCACAACGACGGCAACCGCCAGAACCTGTTCGCCTGGTCCAACTTCGTCTGGTCCGCCGGCGGCCGCATCTTCGACGACCAGATGCGCCCGGCCTGGACGGAGCCGGCGGCGATGGAAGCGACCGAGTATTACATCGGCCTGCTGACCAAGGAGAAGATCGTCAACCCGGCGTCGGTCTCCTTCGTCGAGCAAGACATGCGCGTCTCGTTCCAGCAGGGCAAGACGGCGATGATGCCGCTGTGGTGGTGGGCCTACTCGCCGATGATCACGCCAGGCCAGAGCATCCTGACGCCCGAGCAGGTCGGCTTCGTGGCCGTGCCGTCCTACAAAGGAAAGGTATTCACTTCCGCCATCTCGATGCCGTTCAGCATCAGCGCCTATTCCAAGAAGCAGGACGCGGCCTGGGAGTTCCTGAAATGGCTGAGCAACCCCGACCTCGATAAGGAGAACGCGATCGAGCGCGTGGTCGACGGCAAGAAAATTCAGAACAACGTCGTCAACGAGACCGCGAGCATGCTCGACCCGGCGGTGAACGAGGCCAACGCCGGCGTCCCCAAGGCCGGCTACGCCAGCTTGCGCAACAGCGACGTGATGCCGCAACTGATCGAGTGGCCGGAGGTGGGTGACCAGATCAGCGCCGCCATCGCCCGCGCCGCGGCAGGCGGCGACGTCCGGCAGCTCATGACCGAAGCCGCTGACCATTCGACGCAGATCCTCAAGCAGGCCGGCTACTTCTGACCCGTCCCGATGCGTGACCGCACGATCAAGTGGGTGATGGTGCTGCCGGCCGTCCTGGTGGTGGCGGCGACCGCCCTTTGGCCGCTCGGCTACTCGGCGGTGCTGTCGTTCCGGCAATGGAAGCTGTCGCGCTCGCCGCGGCCACAGGGCTTCGTCGGCCTGCGCAACTTCGAGAACGCGATCGGCAACACCGACGTGCTCGCCAGCGTCGTCAACACGCTCCTGTTCGTCGGCCTGACGGTGACGCTGACGACGCTGCTGGCCCTCGGCCTCGCCCTGCTGCTCAGCAAGGGCGGGCCGCTGCGCCGCTTCGTGCAGACCATTCTGATCCTGCCCTTCGCCATGTCGCCCGCCCTCGTCGGCGTATCATGGCGCTTCCTGTTCAACCCCGAGTTCGGCCTATTCGAGGCGCTCGCCGGCACCGTGTTCCCGCCGCTCGAAGGCGCCAACTGGCTCGCCGACCCGGTGCTCGCCTTCACCACCCTCGTGCTGGCGGACACCTGGGCCTGGACGCCGTTCATGACCCTGATCCTGATCGGCGGCTTGGCCAGCATCCCGCGCGACACGATCGAAGCCGCCCAGGTGGACGGCAGCGCCGGCTGGCGCGTGGTCAAGGACATCATCGTGCCGCAACTGGCCCCGGTGCTGGCCGTCGTCGTGATCCTGAAGACGATCTTCTCGCTCAAGACCTTCGACGTGATCTTCATGCTGACCCAGGGCGGGCCGGGCACGGCGACGCAGACGCTGGTGTATCAAGCCTACCTCAACGGTTTCAAATACTACGACATGGGCTTCGCCGCCGCGATCTCGTGGCTGATGGTGATCCCGATGATCGCGCTCACCTTCGCTTACACCCGCTTCGTTTTCCGCAAGGCATGACCCGATGAGCAGCCGCCGCTTCTGGAACGCCGCGCAGGTCGTCCTCGTGCTGTTCGCGGCCCTCGTCGTGCTGACGCCCATCGTCTGGATCGCGATGGCCGCGTTCAAGACCAACGTGGACGTATTCGCGCTCAAGCTCTGGTTCACGCCCACGGTCGAGAACTTCCAGCGCATCTTCGACGAGCCTTACCGCGTCCAGGACAAGATGCTGAACAGCGCCGTCGTCGCGGGCGCGACCGTGCTGGTGGCGGTCCCGCTCGCCACTTGCGCGGCTTACGCCTTCTCCCGCTTCCGCCTGCGTGGCGAGCGGGCGTTGCTCGTCATGATCCTCGCCACCCAGTTCGTCCCCGCCGTCGTCATCGTGCTGCCGTTCTTCCTGATGTTCCGCAGCTTGGGGCTGCTCGACACCCGGCTCGCCCTGATCCTGGTCGACATCGCCATCGTCATGCCGTTCGCGGTGTGGATGGTGAAGGGCTTCGTCGATGGCATCCCGATCGAAACCGAGGAGGCGGCCCTGGTGGACGGCTCCACCCGCTGGCAGGTGATCCGCAACGTGGTGCTGCCGATGGCCGCCCCCGGCATCGTCACCGCGTCGATCTTCGCCTTCATCATCGCCTGGAACGAGTTCCTGTTCGCCCTCATCCTGACCCGGCGCGACGCGGTGACCTTGCCGGTCGGGCTGCAGCTGTTCAACGCCGAGGAAGGCGTGCAATGGAACCTGCTGTCCGCCGCCGGGCTGCTGATCATGCTGCCGATGATCCTGCTCGCGCTCTCGGTGCAGCGGCATTTCGTGCAGGGCATGACGATGGGGGCGGTGCGATGAGGGGGCGGGACGCATGAGCTTGTCGCTGCGGCTGGCGGCGTTGGCCGAGGCGGGAACGCCGGTCCGCGTCGGCGTGATCGGCGCCGGCAAATTCGGCTCGATGTTCCTATCCCAAGCGCCGCGGACGCCGGGCTTGCACGTGGTCGGCATCGCCGACCTGGACGCAGCGCGGGCGCGGGCGGCGGCAGCCCGGGTCGGCTGGCCGGCGGAGCGTTGCGCGGCGCGCTCGTTCGGGCAGGCGCTGCGCGACGGCACGACGCGCATCGTCGAGGACGCGGAGGCGCTGATCGCCGCCGACGGCATCGACGTCATCATCGAGGCGACCGGCAATCCGGCCGCCGGCATCCGCCACGCGCTGCTGTGCTGCGAGCACCGGCGTCACGTCGTCATGGTCAACGTCGAGGCCGACGCGCTGGCCGGCCCGTTGCTGGCCCGGCGCGCCGCCGAGGCTGGCATTCTGTATTCCTTCGCCTACGGCGACCAGCCGGCCCTGATCGCCGAACTGGTGGACTGGGCGCGCACCGCCGGGTTCGAGGTCGTGTGCGCCGGCAAGGGCACCAAGTACCTGCCGGCTTATCACACCTCGACGCCGGACACCGTCTGGGGCCATTACGGCTTCACTCCCGAGCAGGTCGCGGGCGGCGACTTCAACCCGCAGATGTTCAACTCCTTCCTCGACGGCACCAAGTCGGCGCTGGAGATGGCCGCGGTGGCCAACGCGACCGGCCTGCTGCCCGCACCGGATGGCTTGGCGTTCCCACCCTGCGGCGCGGACGATCTCGCCGACGTGCTGCGTCCCCGGGCCGCGGGCGGCACCCTGTCGCACAAGGGCTGCGTCGAGGTGGTGTCGTCCCTGGAGCGCGACGGCCGCCCGGTGCCGCGCGACCTGCGCTGGGGCGTTTACGTCGTGTTCGAGGCCCCGTCCGATTACGTCCGCAAGTGCTTCGCCGAGTACGGCCTGCGCACCGACGCCAGCGGCCGCTACAGCGCCACCTACAAGCCCTATCACCTGATCGGGCTGGAACTCGGCCTCTCGGTCGCGAGCGTCGCGTTGCGCGGCGAGGCCACCGGGGCGACGCGCGGCTTCCACGGTGATGTGGTGGCGGTCGCCAAGCAGGACCTCGCCGCGGGTGCCCGGCTCGACGGCGAAGGCGGCCATGCCGTCTACGGCAAGCTGATGCCGGCGCAGGCCTCGCTCGCGGCGGGCGGCTTGCCGATCGGCTTGGCGCATGGGGTCGTGCTGAAGCAGGCGGTGATGGCCGGCCAGGCCGTGCGTTGGCAGGACGTGGCGTTCGACGCCGCCGACCCGGCGGTTCGGTTCCGCCGCGAGATGGAAAGCGCGTTCCGCATCGAGGGTGCCGTGCGCGCGGCCTGATGCCCCCGCGCCCCGACCCGATCAACACCCGGACGCGATTAAGAAAGGACCTGGCGTGCAATTCGAACATTCGGCGAAGGTGACGGAGCTGCGAGGGCGGCTGCAGGACTTCATGGACGCGCATGTCTATCCCAACGAAGCGACCTACATCGAGCAACAGTCCAGGCCCGACCGCTGGCAGCCCGTGCCGATCGTGGAGGCGCTGAAGCCGATGGCGCGCGAGGCCGGGCTGTGGAACCTGTTCCTGCCCCATTCCGGGTGCGGCGCGGGGCTGAACAACCTCGAATACGCTCCGCTGGCCGAGGTCATGGGCGCGGTCAGTTGGTCGTCCGAGGTGTTCAACTGTTCCGCGCCCGACACCGGCAACATGGAGACGCTCGACCGCTACGGCACCGACGCCCAGAAGCGCGAGTGGCTGGGGCCGCTGCTGGACGGCGAGATCCGCTCGGCGTTCTGCATGACGGAACCGGAGGTCGCCTCCTCGGACGCGACCAACATCCAGTGCCGGATCGAGCGCGACGGCGAGGACTACGTCATCAACGGCCGCAAGTGGTGGTCGTCCGGCGCCAACGACCCGCGCTGCCGCCTGCTGATCGTCATGGGCAAGACCGACCCGGACGGCGCCGACCGCCACCGCCAGCAGAGCATGGTGCTGGTGCCGCGCGACACGCCGGGCGTGCGGGTCCTGCGCCACCTGCCGGTGTTCGGCTACGACGACGCGCCGCACGGCCACGCCGAGATCCTGTTCGAGGACGTCCGGGTGCCGGCGGCCAACGTGCTGCTCGGCGAGGGCCGCGGCTTCGAGATCGCGCAAGGCCGGCTCGGGCCGGGCCGCATCCACCACTGCATGAGGGCCATCGGCATGGCGGAGCGGGCGCTCGAGATGACCTGCAAGCGCGCGCTCGCCCGCCGCCCGTTCGGCAAGCCGCTCGCCGAGCAGGGCGTGATGATCGAGCGCATCGCTGAGAGCCGCATCCGCATCGACCAAGCCCGGCTGCTCGTGCTGCACGCCGCCTGGCGCATGGACGAGGTTGGCAACAAACAAGCCCGGCGCGAGATCGCCGAGATCAAGGTCGCCGTCCCCGCGATGGCCTGCGAGGTGATCGACTGGGCGATCCAGGCGCACGGCGGCGGCGGCGTCACCGAGGACTTCGCGCTGGCCTCGATGTACAAGCAGGCCCGCACGCTTCGCATCGTCGACGGGCCGGACGAGGTGCATCGCCACCAGCTCGGGCGATTGGAACTGGCCAAGTACAAGCCGGACAGGCCGAACGCCTGATGACAGCCCCGGGCGATCCGGTCCTGGTGCCGGTGCTGGACAACCACCGCTTCGACGAGGCGGCGCTGACCCGCCACCTCGCCGGGCACATGCTCGGGTTCGCCGGGCCGTGCGTCGTCCGGCAGTTCCAGGGCGGCCAGTCCAACCCGACCTTTCACCTGGGCACCGCCGCCGGCGACTACGTGCTGCGCAAGAAGCCGCCTGGCCCGCTGCTGCCCTCGGCCCACGCCGTCGACCGCGAGTACCGCATCCTCGCCGCCCTGCGCGACAGCGGCGTGCCGGTGCCGCGCGTCCACCTGCTCTGCGCCGACGAGCAGGTGATCGGCACGACGTTCTTCGTCATGGACCACGTGCCGGGCCGCGTGTTCCCCGACCGGGCCTTGCCCGGCGTCGCGCCGGAACACCGCGCCGCGATCTACGCCGACATGGGCCGGGTGCTGGCCCGGCTGCACGCGGTCGACTGGCGGCAGGCGGGCCTCGACGGTTTCGGGCGGCCCGGCAACTACGTCGGCCGGCAGGTCGAGCGGTGGGCCAGGCAGTATGCCGCTTCGCGCGTCGGCGACGAGCCGGCGATGGACCGGCTGGCGGCCTGGCTCGCCGCCCGCGCCCCGGCCGCCGACGAGACCACGATCGCCCACGGCGACTACCGGCTCGGCAACCTAATCATCCATCCGTCGGAGCCGCGCGTCGTCGCCGTGCTCGACTGGGAGCTGGCGACTCTCGGGCACCCATTGGCAGACTTGGCTTACAGCTGCCTCGCCTGGCGTCTGCCGCCCGACTTGCAGGGCATCGCCGGGGTCCACGTCCCCGGCCTGCCGAACGAGGCCGATTACGTACGGGACTACTGCCGGCACACCGGCCGCGACGGCGTGCCGGACCTCGAGTTCTTCCTCGCCTTCTCGCTGTTCCGCTGGGCGGCGATCGCGGCGGGCGTCTATCGGCGGGCGCTGGACGGCACGGCGGCGGACGCCCGCGGCCGCGAGGCGGGCGAGAAATTTTGCGCCCTCGCCGAGATCGGCTGGCGCACGGCCCAAGCCGCCTGACGCGAGCCGCCTGACCTAAGCTGCCTGATCACGGCCCTGCCGCGGCGCTCGACACGTCACGACAGGAGGGTAGTGTGAGGCCGGAGCGCCGCGACCGAACAGGCGCCGTGGAGGAACGCATGTCCCACCTGTCCCGACGCGCGCTGCTGGCCGGCGGTGCCGCCCTGCTCGGCCACTCCGCTCCCGGAGTCGCCCAACCAGGCGCGCCGCCGCCGGCTTACGACCTGCTGATCAAGGGCGGCGAGGTGATCGACCCGTCGCAGGGGCTGCGGGCGCGGCGCGACGTCGCCATCCGCAACGCCCTCGTCGCCGCTGTCGAGGCCGACATCCCGCGCGAGCGCGCCCGCCAGGTGATCGACGCCTCGGGCAAGCTCGTCTGCCCCGGCCTCGTCGACCTGCACGCCCACGTTTATCCCGAAGTCTCGGCCATCGGCTTGCCGGCCGACGAGCTGGTGCCCTGGACCTGCACCACCACCTACGTCAGCGCCGGCGACGCGGGGGCCAACACCTTCTCGCTGTTCCGACACGCCGTCGCGGCCCGGGCGCGCACCCGGCTGTTCGGCTTCGTGCACATCTCGATGATCGGGCTGGCCGGGTTCCCGGTCGGCGAGATGCTGAACATCGACTACGCCCTCGTGGAACGCTGCGCCCGGGCCGTGGCCGAGAACCGGGACGTGGCACTCGGCGTCAAGGTGCGCATCTCGCGCGACGTGGTCGGCGACAACGGGCTGGAGCCGCTGCGCCGCGCCATCCAGGCGTCGGAGATGGCGGGGCCGTGGGCGCGGGTGATGTGCCACATCGGCGACGCGCCCGGCGATCTCGCCGCCCTGCTCGACCTGCTACGCCCCGGCGACATCCTGACCCACGCCTTCAGCGGCGCCGGCAACAACACGGTCAAAGACGGGCGCGTGGTGCCGGCGGCGCTCGCGGCCAAGCAGCGCGGCGTCATCATCGACGTCGGCCACGGCGGCGGCTCGTTCGACTACACCATCTTCGAGCCTGCCCGCGACCAGGGCTTCGGGCCGACGACGATCAGCAGCGACCTGCACGCCGTCTCCGGCAACACGCCGGGGATGCCGTTCCTGCCCTGGGTGATGAGCAAGTTCCTCAACGACGGCTACACGCTGGAGCAGGTGGTGGAGATGGCGACGGTGGCGCCCGCCCGGGTGATCGACCGGGTGGACAAGCTCGGCACGTTGCAGGCGGGCGCGCCGGGCGACGTGTCGATCCTGGATCTCGTGGAGGAGCCGGTGCAATTCGTCGACACGCGCGGCAACCGCCGCCAGGGCGACAAGTGGCTGAAGCCGGTGCAGACGGTGAAGGCCGGGCGGCCGTTCGGGCGGCCGTTCCCGGTCCCATTCGCCTGGCCGTGACGCGTCCTTAGAGGCGGTTTTCAGAACTCGCGAACGAGGCGTCCTGCAACCAGGAGTATGCATGCCGTCTGGAGCAGGGTCTGGACGATGAAGCCGAGGCGGTCGTAGCGCAGGGCGAGGCGCTTGTTCTCCAGCAGCCAGGCGTTGCTGCGTTCGACGGGCCATCGGCGCTTGCCCAATCCTGATCCGTGCGGCCGGCCGCGCTTGTGGATGTGCGGCTCGGCCCCGAAGCGGCGGCACAGTGCGCGGTTGGCCTCGGCGTCGTATCCCTTGTCGGCGAACACGGTTCGGATGCGGGCCATGACGGCGAAGGCAGCGAGGAACAGACGCTCGAAGACGAGGGTATCATTGACGTTCGCCGCCGTGGCCGTGCACGCGACGGGGACGCCATCGCCAGCAACCGCGACGTGGTACTTGGTCCCCCGCTTGGCCCTGTCCGTTGGGTTGGGACCGGTCAGGTCGCCGCCGCGCTTGGCGCGCACCGAGCAGCTATCCAGGATGAGCGTGGGATCGCCACGCAGCATGGCGACCAGCAGGGCATGCACCTGCGCCAGCACGCCATCACGCGCCCAATGCTCGATCCGGCGGCGCAGCGTCGAGCCACTCGCCTTGTCCTCGGTTGCACGCAGGCTGCGCCACGGGGTGCCCTCGCGCAGGAACCGGCGCAGGGTGGCAAGCACACGCACGGTCTCGGCGGGCGGATGCCCCGGCCCAGGCTCGCGCCGCCCCTCGCAGCACTCGATCACCGTCGCGATCAGGTCCAATATCCTAGCGTCCAAAGCCGCCCCCTGTGTCTGAACCAGCAGACATGGGCATCGGCACTGAAAACCGTGTGGTCAGATCAACTCAACCCACGGTGGTTGTGGAAACCGCCTCTTAGCCCGCCGCGGGGTGTTCGAGGAAGAAGCGCAGCATCGCGCCTGTCGCGTCCGGACCCTTGGGATCGGTGTAGGACCCGGCCGGGCTGCCGCCGAACCAGGCGTGCCCCGCGCCGTGGACGACCCACTGCTCGATCAGCGTGCGGCCGTCGGCGGCGGCGTGCAGCGTGCGGGTGTAGGCGTGGCCGCCCGGCACCTGCCCGGTTTCGGAGCGGGTCCGCAACGCCTCGGCCTGAGCCGACTGCGCGACCACGGCGTCGCCGTTGCGGGCGTTGACCGTGGTGTCGCGGTCACCGTGGAGGACGATGGCCGGCACCAGCCGCCGACCGGGACGGGTCTTGTCCGGCGCGGTCCCGGCCCCGCCCCGCTGCATGACGGCGAAGGCGGACTGCATGTCGCCGGCCGCGCCGCACGCCAGGCCGGAATGGACACCGATGGCGGCGTAAAGGTCGGGATACGCGGCCCCCATGACGGCCGCGGCGGCCCCTCCCGCTGACAGCCCGGCGACGTAGACGCGCGCCGGATCGACCGGATAGCGCGCCATGATGTCGCGCGTGATGCCGGCGATGAGCGACGGTTCGCCGCCGCCGCGCCGCTGATCCCCCTTGTTGAACCAGTTCCAGCACTTCTGCATGTTCGCGGCACTGGTCTGGCCGGGATAGACGACGAAGCAGCCCTGCGCCTCGGCCGCTTCGTTCATCCGGGTGCCGAGGGCGAAATCGTCCGGCGACTGGGTGCAGCCGTGCAGCATCACGATCAGCGGCGCGGGCCGGGCAGCGTCGACGTGGCCGGGCACGTAGAGCTTGTAGGGGCGGCTGCCGGCTTCGTTGCTGAACATCCCGGCGCGGAACTCGGCCCCGTCCGGCACGGTCGCTGCCGACGCCCCGGCCCCGCCGCCAGTCCGGGCCAGGCCAGGGGCGTCAGCGCCGAGACGGTCCAGCAGGGCACGCAACGCGCCGGGGCCGCCTGCGGCCCGAACGTCGATCGGAACGCTCATTGACGGAACGCCTATCGGAGCGCCGGCCCAGCTTCGCGGCGACGGGGCGGCGGACCCCTCAAGCCGCTCCGCCACGCCGTCGATCGTCGGCGGCGCGCCGGGCGCTCTTCCTTGCTCCAGCATCCGTCGCAGCGCCGCGCCAGCTTCGGCGAGGCGGCCGGACCGGGTAAGGCGGGTCACTTCGATCATCTCGTTGGGCAGGCTCATGCTGGTGGCTCTCTCTGTCTGTATGCGGAGGCAGGTGCGGCGGCGTCAGCGCATCCGGTCGGCGAGAGCGGCCCTGACCTCGGGTGTCGCGTGCAGCGCGCCCAACACGCTGACCGAGGCAATGGCGGCGCGGGCCAGGTCGGGGGGGACGTCGCGGGCGATGCTGACCAAGCCGAGCACGTTGATCCGCAACGCCTGCCCGGCGACCATGGCGGCTTCGAGGTCGGCCCGGCCGTAATGCCGCAGGCCGAGATCCAATGTCCGCCGCGCCGCCGACTGTCGCAGCACGTCGGCGTGCCGGTCGAGTTGGTTGCGGATCGCGGTGCGGATCAGGTCGGTGCGGTTGGCGTAGAACCCGTCCTGCACCAGCAGGTCAACGTGGCCGAGGTCGACGTAGCCGAGATTGATGGTGATCTTCTCACTGTCGCCGGCTCTCGGCCGGAGGTCGGTCGCTACCAGCGCCATCATCCCATCCTCTTTCAGCAACCATCCATGTGGATGGCATATGGATGGCAATGGCCAGGCCGCAAGGAGCATCCCGCATGATCGGGCGCATCAGCGGGCGTAGCAGGGCCGGGGCACGCCGCGGACGCCGGGATCGAGTTGGAACAGGCCGCCCGCGTGCGGCTGCCGCGCCCGTTCCTCGGGGCCGAGTTGGTCGGCGGCGCTGGACACGAACAAGGTGCGGAGATCCGGCCCGCCGAAGGCGCACATGGTCGGCTGGCTGACCGGCAGCGCGACTTCGCGCAGCAGGGTGCCGTCGGGGGCGTAGCGGCGCAGGCGGCCCCCACCGTGCAGGGCGCACCAGTAGGCGCCCTCCTCGTCCACCGCCGCGCCGTCGGGGATGCCGACGCCCTCGGGGATTTGCAGGTAGGTCCGGCGGACGCCCAACCGGCCAGACTCGGTGTCGAACGGGAAGGCGTAGACCGTCCTCTCGTTGGAATGCGACAGGTAGAACTGGTCGCCACCCGGGCTCCAGGCCATGCCGTTGTGCAACTCGGCGGCGTCGGGCCGCGGCACCAGCCCATCCGACGCCGACCAGGTGCTGAGCGTCGCGGGCTGCGCCGGATGCCCTTCGTGCCCCGGCAACGGATCGAACATGGTGCCGACCCAGAACCGCCCGGCGGCGTCGCACGCGCCCTCGTTGAAGCGGTGCAGGGCCGGGTCGAACGGCGGTGGCGCCAGCGGCCGCAGGCCGCCGTCGGCCAGCGACAAGGTGAACAGCCCGGTGCGCAAGGCGACGAGCGCCGCGTCGGGGCCGAGCAGGGCGAAGGCGCCGATGTCGGCCGGCAAGGGCCAGGCACGCTGGTCGAGCGTCGCGGGATCGAGCCGATGCAGCGCCGGGGCCTTGACGTCCATCCAGTAGAGCACCCCGCATCCCGGCTCCCACAGCAGCGACTCGCCGATGGTGGCGTGGGCGTCCAGCAGAAGCGTGGGGACGGGCTCGGTTTCCGACATCATGCACCCCGTTCGTGTGGCCTTCACGACAACGCGGCGGCGGCGCACGAGGCATGTGATTGGTGGATGCGCGCGCACAAACGTGAATTTCCTGTAACTGGAATACGACTGTCGAGGCGCTTAGCACAGAGGAGTGAGACGGCCGCGCAACCCGGCCCGCAACGCCGTGAGGAGGCATCGATGAGCATGAACGTCAGCGAGTTCGTCTGGCAGCGCCTGGGCGAGTGGGGCTTGAAGCGGGTGTACGGCTACCCCGGCGACGGCGTCGGCGGCCTCGACGTGGCGCTCGAGCGGGCGAAGGACAGGATGGAGTACATCCAGGTCCGCCACGAGGAGATGGCCGCGTTCATGGCCAGCGCCCACGCCAAGTTCACCGGCGGCGTCGGCCTCTGCTACGCCACCTCCGGCCCCGGCGCGATCCACCTGCTGAACGGCCTTTACGACGCCAAGATGGACCACGTCCCCGTCGTGGCCATCGTCGGCCAGCAGGCGCGGGCGTCGATCGGGGCGTCCTACCAGCAGGAGGTGGATCTCGTCTCGCTGTTCAAGGACGTGGCCAGCGAGTACGTGGCGATGGGCACCGTGCCGAGCCAGGTCCACACCATCATCGACCGCGCCGTGCGCATCGCCCAGACCACGCGTTCCGTGACCTGCGTGATCCTGCCCAACGACCTGCAACTCATGACCTACGAGGAGCCGCCCCGGACGCACGGCTCGGTCCACACCGGCGTCGGCTTCCCCGGTGAGGCCAAGGTGACGGAGCAAGGCGCGCTGGACGCGGCGGCCGAGGTGCTGAACGCCGGCAAGAAGGTGGCGATCCTGGTCGGCGCCGGGGCGCTGGAAGCAACCGACGAGGTGATCGCCGTCGCGGAGCGGTTGGGCGCGGGCGTCGCCAAGGCGCTGCTCGGCAAGGCCGCCGTGCCGGACGACCTGCCCTACGTCACCGGCTCGCTCGGCCTGCTCGGCACCAAGCCGAGCTGGGACCTGATGATGGGCTGCGACACCCTCCTGATGGTCGGTTCCTCCTTCCCCTACGCCGAGTTCCTGCCGCCGGCCGACGGCGTGCGCGGCGTGCAGATCGACATCGACGGCCGCAACCTCAGCATGCGCTTCCCGATGGAGGTGAACCTGATCGGCGACAGCAAGGAAACGCTGCGGGCGCTGCTGCCGCTGTTGAAGCAGCAGACCGACCTGTCGTGGCGCGACAAGATCGCCGGCGAGATGAAGGAGTGGTGGAAGACGCTGGAAGCCCGCGCCATGCATTCCGCGGACCCGATCAACCCGCAGCGCGTGTTCTGGGAGCTGTCGCCGCGCCTGCCGGACAACGCCATCATCACCGCCGACAGCGGCTCCGCCGCCAACTGGTTCGCCCGCGACCTCAAGATGCGCCGCGGCATGAAGGCGTCGCTGTCCGGCGGCCTCGCGTCGCTGGGGGCCGGCACGCCCTACGCGATGGCGGCCAAGATGGCCTACCCGGAGCGCACGGTGATCGCCTGCATGGGCGACGGGGCCATGCAGATGAACGGCCTCAACGTCATGATCACCATCGCCAAGTACTGGAAGCAGTGGTCCAATCCCTGCCTCGTCGTGCTGGTGCTGAACAACCGCGACCTCAACCAGGTGACGTGGGAGGAGCGGGTGCAGCTCGGCGACGGCAAGACCGAGAGCACGCAGAGCATCCCCGACTTCCCCTACCATAAGTACGCGGAGTTGGTCGGGCTGAAAGGCATCTTCGTCGATGACCCGGACAAGCTCGGCGCCGCCTGGGACGAGGCGCTGTCCGCCGACCGTCCGGTGATCCTCGAAGCCTACACCGACCCGAACGTGCCGCCGTTGCCGCCGCACATCTCGATCAAGGACGCCTACCACTTCACCACCATGATGTTCAGCGAACCCGAGCTGGGCAGTGTGCTCAAGAACACCGCGAAGGAGGTCTTGGCGAGCGTGCTGCCGGGCAAAGGCTGACCCGTGCGGCCAGACGCCCGGATCGACGCCGTCCGCGCCCGCGCCTACACGATCCCGACCGACAGCCCCGAGTCGGACGGGACCTTCGCCTGGACGTCCACGACGCTCGTCGTCGTCCACGCCGAGGCCGCGGGCCGCACCGGGCTGGGCTACACCTACGCCGCCGGCCCGGTCGCGGCGCTGGTCAACGGCGACCTGGCAAACGGCGTCAAGGGCGAGAACGCGATGGACCCGCCCCGCGCCTGGCGCGCGATGGCGCGGGCGGTGCGCAACATGGGGCGGGACGGGCTGGCGGCCAACGCGATCTCGGCCGTGGACACGGCCCTGTGGGACCTGAAGGCCAGGCTGCTCGGCCTGCCGCTCGCGCTGCTGCTGGGTCGCTGCCGCGACGCCGTGCCGATCTACGGCAGCGGCGGCTTCACCAGCTACGACGACGCGCGGCTGCGGAACCAGTTGCGCGGCTGGGTCGAGCAGGACGGGTGCCGCGCCGTGAAGATGAAGGTCGGCCGCCGCCCGGGTGACGACCCGCGCCGCGTCGCCGCGGCCAAGCAGGCGATCGGCGAGACGTCGCTGTTCGTCGACGCCAACGGGGCCTACGCGGTCAAGCAGGCGCTGCGCCTGGCCGACGCCTTCGCCGCCGAAGCGGGGGTCGCCTGGTTCGAGGAGCCGGTGTCGTCCGACGACCTGGACGGTCTCGTCCAGGTGCGCGCCGCGGCCCCCGCCGGCATGGAGGTCGCGGCCGGGGAGTACGCCTACGACCTCGACGCGGTGCGCCGCATGCTCGCGGCCCGCGCCGTCGACGTGCAGCAGGCCGACGTGACCCGGTGCGGCGGCTTCACCGGCTTCCTGCAGGTGGCGGCGCTTTGCGAAGCGCACCACGTCGACCTGTCGGGCCATTGCGCGCCGTCCTTGCACCTGCACGCCGCCCTCGCCGCACCGCGATTTCGCCATCTCGAATGGTTCCATGACCACGTGCGCATCGAGCATATGCTATTCGACGGCGCGCCGGTGCCGAGAAACGGCGCGATCGAGCCGGACCTCAGCCGGCCCGGCCTGGGCCTTGACTTCAAGCAAACCGATGCGGAGCAGTACGCGCGATGACGACGGAGCGCCCGACGGGCGGGATCGCGGCCGGCCTCGGCCTTCTCGGCGCGGCCTTGGCGGCCGGGGCGGCCGCGGCGGCCGTGCGGGGCCGGCAGGAGGTGGCGGCCTACGAGCCGCCGAAGGAACGGCGGCCAGAACGGCGGCCAGGACCCCGGCAGCCTGGCCGCCTGAGCGTGGCACCGCTGGCCCTGCCCGCGTCCCCAGTGATCGACCGCCGCGCGGCGGTGCGCGCGGCGCGGCGGCTGAACCGGGCGGCCGGCACCATCGCCACCTCCGTCCTGCTGGACAGCGCCGTCGAGCACTACCGCGGCTCGTTCCACAACAAGGCGATGTTCGCGCCCTTGGCGGCGTCGGCGCTGTCGCTGGCCGCCAGCGCCCACGGCACCCGCGACGGCAGCCCGTTCGCCCACCGCGCCCGCGACGCCGTCTACGCCGCGGCCGGGCTCACCGGCCTCGTCGGCACTGCGTTCCACGTCTACAACATCGGCAAGAAGCCGGGCGGCTTCTGCTGGCAGAACCTGTTCTACGCCGCCCCCCTCGGTGCCCCGGCGGCGCTGATCCTCACCGGCGTGACCGGCTTCCTCGCCGAACGGGTGCGAAACAACGAGCCCGGCACCGCGCCCAAGGTGCTGGGCCTGTCCGCCGGCCGGATCGTCGCGGCGCTGACCGGCGCGGGCCTGGTCGGCACGTCCGCCGAAGCGGGCCTACTGCATTTCCGGGGCGCCTACCACAACCCGTTCATGCTCCTGCCCGTCACCGCCCCGCCGGTCGCCGCGGCCTTGCTCGGCGGGACGGCGGTGGGCGAGGCCGGGCGGCCGCGATGGCTGGCGCGGTGGTGGCTGCGGTTCACGGCGATGCTGGGCTTCGCGGGCGCCGGGTTCCACGCCGTCGGCGTCGCGCGCAACATGGGCGGCTGGCGCAACTGGTCGCAGAACGTGCTGAACGGCCCGCCGATCCCGGCGCCCCCCGCCTTCACCGGCCTGGCGCTGGCGGGCCTGGCCGCCCTCGGCCTGCTGGAGGATCACCCGGATGACTGAGCCGCGGCCGGACCGCTACCCCGGCTACGACGTGCTGGCCAAGTGGGACACGCCGTCGTGGAACGCCGCCACGCGCGACGCGGTCGCCCGGCGCTTGTCGGTGCCGCGCGAGCCGCGCTTCTTTGACCAGCCGCGGTTCCGCGCCCTCGTCGCCGTGTGCGACCGCATCGTCCCCCAAGCCCCCGGCCGCGACCCGGTGCCCACCGCCGCCCTGGTGGACAGCAAGATGCACGAGCGCCGCCACGACGGCTACCGGCACGCCGAACTGCCGGAGCAGGGCGAAGCCTGGCGACGCGGTCTGGCCGCCCTCGACGAGGCCGCCCGTCGCGACCACGGTGCCGACTTCGCCGCCCTCACCGGGGAGCAGCAGGACGAGCTTCTGCGCCGCACCGAGCGCGGCCAGTTGCGGGCCGAGGCCCTCGGCGACATGCCGCCCCACTCCTTCTTCAAGCACCGCGTCATCCCCGACGTCACGTCCGCCTACTACTCGCACCCGGCGGCGTGGAGCGAGATCGGCTTCGGCGGGCCGGCCAGCCCGCGCGGCTACGTCCGCACCGCGCTCAACCGCCGCGACCCGTGGGAAGCGGCCGAGGCCCGCCCGGGCCGGGAGGCGGCGGCGCTGCGGGAGAACAAGCGTGTCCGCTGACCCCTTCGCCGCCCCTCGCGCCACCGACGGCCGCGCCCCCGACGTGTTCAAGCCCGGCGGCTGGGTGCCGATGCGCGACTACGCCGACAGCGAACAGGTGGATTTCGTCGTGGTCGGCACCGGCGCGGGCGGCGGCCCGCTGATCTGCGGCCTGGCCGAGCAGGGCTTTTCCGTGGTCGGGTTCGACGCGGGCCCCTGGTTCCGCCCGCTGGAGGAGTTCGCCTCCGACGAGACCGAGCAGGCCAAGCTTTACTGGACCGACCAGCGCATCGTGGACGGCCGCAACCCGCTCAAGATGGGCGGCAACAGTTGCGGCAAGTCGGTCGGCGGCAGCACCGTCCACTTCGCGATGGTGTCGCTGCGCTTCCGGCCCGAATGGTTCAAGTCGCGCTCCGTCCTCGGCTACGGGGCCGACTGGCCGCTCGACTGGCGCGAGATGTGGGACTACTACGCCCGCGCCGAGCAGGCGCTGGCCATCTCCGGCCCCGTCACCTACCCGTGGGGTCCGAAGCGCCCGCGCTATCCCTACCGCGCGCACGAGATCAACGGCGCGGCGGCGCTGCTCGCCCGGGGCGCGGAAGCGATGGGCTACGCCTGGACCGAGACCCCGCTCGCCACCGTGTCCGCGCCCCGCGGCGACTCGCCGCCGTGCGTCTACCGCGGCTTCTGCCGGGTCGGCTGCTCGACCAATGCCAAGCAGAGCCAGCTCGTCACCTTCATCCCCCGCGCGCTGCGGGCCGGGGCCGAGATCCGCGACCTGGCCATGGTCGGCCGCATCGAGACCGGCCCCGACGGCCGCGCCACCGGCGTCCATTACGTGCGCGACGGCCGCTGGCGCTTCCAGAAGGCCCGCCACGTCGTCGTCGCCGGCTACGCCATCGAGACGCCCCGGCTGCTGCTCGCCTCCGCCAACGACCGCTACCCGGACGGCCTGGCCAACGGCAGCGGCCTCGTCGGCAAGAACCTGATGACGCAATCGAACCAGGCGGCCTGGGGCTACATGGACGACGAGGTGCGCTCCAGCAAAGCGCCGCCTTCCACCACCGTTTGCGAGCACTGGAACTACCATGACCGCAAGGACCCGGTCGGCGGCTACTGCTGGATGGCGCAAGGCCCGCTGCCGCAGGAATGGGCGGGCGTGCTGACGGCCAAGGGCCTGTGGGGCGAGGCGCTGGCCAGCGAGATGACCCGCTACAACCACCAGGTCGGCCTCAAGATGGTCGGCGAGATGCTGCCGAACGAGGCCAACCGCGTGACGCTGGCCGACGAGACCGACCAGTACGGCCTGCGCATCCCGCGCGTCACCTACAGCTGGGGCGACAACGACCGGGCGCTGATCCAGCACGCCCTGGGCGAGATGCAGACCAGCCTCGAGATGGTCGGCGCGCGCGAGATCTGGTGCCAAGAGGACGACACCAACCACTTGGCCGGCACCGCCCGCATGGGCTTCGACGCCGCCACCAGCGTGGTCAACGCCGACGGCCGCAGCTGGGACATTCCCAACCTGTGGGTCTGCGACGGCTCGGTGTTCCCGACCACGGGCGGCGTCAACCCGTCGCTCACCATCACCGCCATCGGCATGCGCACCGCCGACCGCATCGGCGCGCTGGCCCGGCGCGGCGAGCTGTGACGGACCCGTCGGCCTTGACGTGATCCGAACGTGAACAACTTGCGCTATCAGGCTGATTCAGAGATGCTGCATCGGCCGGTCCGAAGAGTTTCCGGGGGTCCGATGAGAGTGGATTGGCTTGGAGTGCGTCCCGCCCGCTCGTCCGCCGCCGCCGGGGCGCCCGGGCCGCGTTCGGCGCGCCGCTGACGCATGCGGCAACTGTTCGCGCCGGGCGCCGACGCCATCTTCCGCTTGTTCCTGTGGTCCGGCGCCGTGCTGGCGGTGGCCGCCGCCGTGCTCCTGATCGGTTATTCCCATTCCGACTACGCCGGCCGCGTCGGCATCGCCCCGGCGCAGCCGGTGCCGTTCAGCCACAAGCACCACGTCGGCGAGTTGGGCATTGACTGCCGCAACTGCCACGCCCAGGCCGAGACCTACGCGACGGCCGGGATGCCGCCGACCCACACCTGCATGACCTGCCATTCGCAGATCTGGACCGGCTCCGCCATGCTGGCGCCGGTGCGCCAAAGCCTCGCCGACAACGAGCCGCTCGCCTGGACGCGGGTCAACCGCTTGCCCGACTACGTCTACTTCAACCATTCGGCGCACACGACGGCCGGGGTCGGCTGTTCCAGTTGCCACGGCGCGGTGGACACGATGAACCTGACCTACGCGGCCAAGTCGTTCACCATGCAGTTCTGCATCGAGTGCCACCGCAACCCGCAAGCCTCGCTGCGGCCGCAGAGCGAGGTCTGGAACACCGAATGGACGCCGCCGCCGAACCAGGACGAGATCGGCGCGCGGCTGGCCAAGCTGCACCAGGTGCCGGACGCCTCGCACCTGACCGATTGCTCGACATGCCACCGCTGACGCCGATGCCAGGGGCGTTGCCGGGCGCATCCGGGGCGCCGCGCCAGTGGCGCAGCCTCGACGCGCTCGCCGACACGCCCGAGTTCCGCGCGTTCCTGGGGCGCGAGTTCCCCGCCGTCACCGACCTGTCGGTGGGGCCGGAGCGGCGCGGCTTCCTCAAGCTGATGGCGGCGTCGCTCGCGCTGGCCGGGCTGTCGGGCTGCGACGACCCGCCCGACAAGCGCGACCATATCATCCCCTACGTGCGAAGCCCGGAGCGCGCCGAACCGAGCGTCACGCTGCACTACGCCTCGGCCGCGCTGATGGACGGGTTCGCCAACGGCGTCGTGGTGTCGGTTTTCAACGGCCGCCCGCTCAAGATCGAGGGCAACCCCGAGCATCCCTGGAGCCGCGGCGGCACGGACGTGCTGGGCCAGGCCTCCGTGCTGGGCTTCTACGATCCCGAGCGTTCGCAGACCGTGCGTCACCTCGACCGCGCGAGCACCTGGCAAGCCTTCCGGGGCGCGGTGACGGGGCCGCTCGCGGCCATGCGGGCGGGCGACGGCGCGGGAATGCGGCTGCTGACCGGCCCGGTCACGTCGCCCTTGCTGCGGCAGCAGATCGCGGCGATGCGGGCGGCCTACCCGGGGATGCGGTGGCACAGCTACGCCCCCGTCGACCGCACCGCCATCTACGACGGCGCGCGCCGGGCCTTCGGCCGGCCTTTGGAGCCGCGCTGGCGGTTCGATGCCGCCCGCACCGTGGTCGCGCTCGACGGCGATTTCCTGGACCCCGGGCCGCAGCAGGTCGGCGTGGCGCGGGACTGGGCGGACGCGCGTCGGGCCTCGGTGGCGCGCGGCGAGTTGCTGACCCTGCACGCCGCCGGGCCGATCCCGAACCTGACGCTGGCAAAGGCGGACCACGCCGTGCCGGCCCGGCCCGCCGAGATGCTGGACCTGGCGCGAGCGCTGCTGCGCGACGTCGCCGTCGCTCCCGCCCCGTCGGACGCGACCGCCGCGCCGCTCGACGCCTGGCGAGCCCGGGCCGCGGCGGCGCTGCGAGCGGCCCGGGGGGCCAGCCTGGTGATCGTCGGCGCGGCGCAGCCGGCCGAGGTCCATGAAGCGGCGCACCGCCTGAACGACGCCCTCGGCAACACCGGGCGCACCGTGTTCTACACCAAGCCCGCGGCCGAGCAGGCGGACAGCCTGTCCGACCTGGCCGACGCCCTGCACGGCGGATCGGTGCGGGCGCTCGTCATGCTCGACTGCAACCCCGTCTACGACGCCCCGGCCTCGCTCGCTTTCGCCCAGGCCCTGCAAGGCGTGCCACTCAAGATCCACGCCGGCCTGCACGCGGACGAGACGGCCCAGCGCTCCGACTGGCACCTGCCCGTCGCGCACCCGCTGGAAGCCTGGGGCGACGCCCGCTCGCTCGACGGCACCATCGGCCTGATCCAGCCGACCATCGCCCCGCTGTACGACGGCCGCCCGGCGGCCGAGATCGTGGCGCTGCTGACCGATGGCCAGGAACGGCAGGCGCGCGACATGCTGCGCAGCTTGCATCAGGGCGACCAGGACGAGGCCGGCTTCGCGCCGCGTTGGGACGCGATGCTGAAAGCCGGCTTCGTGCCCGACTCGGCTTTCGCGCCGGAAACGGCCGTGCTGACCCCGGCCGCGGCGTCGTCCGCCCCACCGGACGCCTTCCCCGGCGCGCCCTCGGACCCGGCGGCGCTCGACGTGCTGTTCCGCCCCGATCCCTGCGTTTGGGACGGCTCCGTGGCCGACAACCCCTGGCTGCAGGAGCTGCCGAAACCGCTGACCAAGCTCGTCTGGACCAACGCCGTCACCGTAAGCCCGAGCCTCGCGGCCCGTGAGGGCCTGGCGCAAGGCGACACCGTCGAGGTCCATGCCGCCGGCCGCAGCATCGAGGGCGCGGTCTGGGTGCTGCCCGGCCAGGCGGACGGGACCGTCGGCGTCTCGCTCGGCTACGGCCGGGTGGTCGCCGGGCGGACCAGCTACGCCATCGGCTACGACGCCTACCGCCTGCGCGACGCGGCCTCGCCGTGGCGCCTGGCCGGGGCCGCGCTGCGCCGGACCGGCGAGACCCAGCGCTTCGCCACCACCCAGGACCACAGCACGATGGAGGGCCACGACTTCGTCCGCGTGCAGCGGGAGGGCGCCGCGCCGGCGGGCGAGACCAAGAGCTTCGACCAGCCGTCCTTTTATCCGCCCAAGCAGGGCGACGACCGTGCCTGGGCCATGGCGATCGACCTCGACGCCTGCATCGGCTGCAACGCCTGCGTCACCGCCTGCCAAGCGGAGAACAACATCGCCGTCGTCGGCCGCGAGCAGGTGGCGATGGGCCGCGAGATGCATTGGCTCAGGATCGACCGCTACTACGAGGGCGCGACGGACGCGCCGCGAACGCACTTCCAGCCAGTGCCGTGCATGCACTGCGAGAACGCGCCCTGCGAGGTCGGCTGCCCGGTCGAGGCCACCCTGCACGACAACGAGGGCCTCAACCTCATGGTCTACAACCGCTGCATCGGCACCCGCGCCTGCTCCGGCTACTGCCCCTACAAGGTCCGCCGCTTCAACTACCTCGACTACTCGGCCGGCGCGCCGCCCACGGTTTCATTGCAGCGCAACCCGGACGTGACGATCCGTGCCCGCGGCGTCATGGAGAAATGCACCTACTGCGTGCAACGGATCGTGCAAGCCCGGATCGAGTCCGGCAAGTCGCGCCAGCCGATCGAGGACGGCGCGGTGCAGACGGCCTGCCAGGGCGCCTGCCCGACCCGGGCCATCACCTTCGGCGACCTCAACGACCCGGCCAGCGCCGTCCGCGCCGCGCGCCAGGACCCGCGCCACTACGCCCTGCTCGGCGAGCTGAACGTCCGCCCGCGCACCACCTACCTCGCCAAGGCCGCGCCCCGGGAGGGGCAGACCTGATGGCGAGCGACCTCGCCCCGGAGCGGCCAGGCTTGCGCGCCCCGCCGCGCCCCCGGCCGCGCGACGCGATTATCGCGCCGGGGCAGAGCTGGGAGTCGGTGGGGCGCGACGTCACCGGGCTGGCCCTCGACCACCGCATCGGCGCGCGCTGGTGGATCGCCTTCGCCGCCGCGCTCGGCCTCGTCGGCGTGATGGCCGGCTGCGTCGGCTGGCTGCTCTACGAAGGCGTCGGCATCTGGGGCAACAACATTCCCGTCACCTGGGCGCTCGACATCGTCAGCTACGACTGGTGGATCGGCATCGCCAGCGGCGGCCTGCTGGTCTCGTCGGTGCTGCTGCTGCTCGACGCCGAGTGGCGCGGCGCGCTGAACCGCATCACCGAAACCATGGCGCTGGTCGCCGCCGCCGCCGCCGGCCTCTACCCGATCATCCACCTCGGCCGGCCGTGGTTCTTCTACTGGAACCTGCCCTACCCGAACACGCTGGTGCTGTGGCCGCAGGTCCGCAGCCCGCTGTTCTGGGACGCGGTCGACATCATCAGCTACCTGCTGGTCTGCCTGTCCTTCTGGTATGTCGGCATGTTGCCTGACCTCGGCTCCATGCGCGACCGGGCCTTGGAGCGCGTGCGGGCGATGGCCGGGCGGCCCGGCGCCGAGATGCGCCTGCTGCGCGCCCAGGCCTACGGCGTCCTGGCGCTCGGCTGGCGCGGCTCGGCGGTCCACTGGCAGCGCTGGATCCAGGCCTATCGCACCATCGGCCTGTTCGGCCTCCTGCTGGTCGTCTCGCTGCAGACGGGGGCCGCGGTGATGTTCGCCGGCACCGTCGAGCCCGGCTGGCACGACACCCTGCTGCCGGTCGCGTTCCTGTGCTCGGCGATGTTCCAGGGCGTCGCCACCGTGGCCGTGCTCGCCACCGTGCTGCGCGGCGCGTTCGGCCTGGGCCAGCTCGTCACCCCGCGCCACCTCGACCTGCTCGCGATACTGATGCTCGCCCTCGGCGTGCTCAACCTTTATTGCTACGCTGCCGAGTTCCTCACCACCTGGCTGGCCGGCGACCGCTTCGAGCTGGGCGTGCTGGCCCGGCGTTTCACCGGCGAGCAGGCCTGGAGCGCCTGGATGGTCGCCGCCTTCGCCCTCGCCCCCGTGCACCTGTTCTGGATGCCGGCGCTGCGGCGCTCGGCGGCGACGCTGGCCGTGGTGGGGACCATGATCGCCGCTGGCACCTGGGCCGACCACTACATGGTCATCGTCGTCACCTTGCAGCACGATTTCCTGCCCTCGGCAGCGCACCCCTACGCCATCAACCTGTGGGGCATGGCGACCTTCATCGGCTCGGCCGGGCTGTTCCTGGCGCTGCTGCTGCTGTTCCTGCGCTACCTGCCGGCAGTGTCGATCCTCGAGATTCGCCGCCTGGTCAGGCAAGGGAACCTGCCGCACCATGGCTGAGTCGCACGATGACCCCGCCGACGCCCCGCTCTGGGGCGTCAGCGCCGAGTTCGAAACGGCGGACGGCCTGGTCGCCGCCATCGAGGCGCTGCGCCCGCAGAAGCTGGGACGGCTCGACGCCTTCACTCCGGTGCCGATCCCCGAGGTCGGCCGGGCGCTCGGCCTCCACGGCCAGCCGATCCACCCCTTCGCGCTCGCCGGCGCGGCCTTGGGCGGGGCGGCGATGTTCGGCATGTGCACCTACGCCACCATTTGGGGCTACCGCTTCAACATCGGCGGCCGGCCGCTGTTCAGCTGGCCCTCCTTCGTGGTGCCGAGCTTCTCCTTCGCCATGCTGACCGGCACCCTCACCGTCGTTGCCGTGCTGCTGGTGCTGAACCGCTTGCCGCGGCTCAACCACCCGGCATTCAACATCCCCGACTTCGCCCGCGTGACCAGCGACCGCTTCTTCATCGCCGTCGAGGCTCGGCACGACCGGTTCGATCCCGACCAAGTGGAGCGCGCGTTGCAGCGCCTGCCCCTGCGCCCGAGCCGAGTCAGCCGGGTGCCGCGATGAGCGCCCCCCTGCCAATCGTGCTGGCGTCCACGCTCGCGATCCTAGCGCTGGCCGGCTGCAAGCAGGAGGACATGTACACCCAGCAGTCGTCGCGGACTTGGGACCGCAACCGGGTGTTCGAGGATGGGACATCCATGCGCCACCCCGTCGCCGGCACCGTCGCGCGCGACGCGCCCAACCCGCCCGCGCCCCAGCCGCCCTCCATCACCGCCGACCTGGTGTCGCGCGGCCAGCAGCGGTTCGACATCTTCTGCACCGCCTGCCACGGCGCGGCCGGCAACGGCCAGGGCATGATCGTGCAGCGCGGCTTCCCGCAGGCGCCGAGCTTCGTGCAGGGCAAGCTGCGCGACGCCAAGGCCGAGGTGTTCTGGAACGCCATGACCCAGGGCTACGGCGCGATGTACAGCTTCGCCACTCGCATCTCGCCCAACGACCGTTGGGCGGTGATCGCCTACGTCCGCGCGCTCCAACTGAGCCAGAACACCGAGGCGTCGTCCCTGCCGCCCGAGGACCAAGCCCGGCTGGTGGAGGCCGCGCGATGACCCGGCCCGTCCTCGTCGCCTTGAGCCTCGGCGTCGCCGGGGCAGGGGCCTGGGCCGTTCTGGCCCTGACCGGCGACCAGGTGATGCCGTCCTACCTGGCCGGATGGCTGTGCTGGATGGCGCTGCCGCTCGGCGCGCTGCCGTTGGTCATGTTGCTGGAGCTGCTGGGCGTGCGCGGCTGGGCGGTGTTGCCGCCGCTGCGCCGGATGCTGCTGCTGCTGCCCGTCGGCGCGCTGCTCGCCGCCCCGCTGGCGCTCGGGGCCGGGCCGCTGCTCGACCAAGCCAGCGCCGCCTCGCCTTGGCTCGCGCCGTGGTGGCTGCTGGTGCGCCTCGTGACCATGCTGGCGATCTGGTCCGTGCTGGCGCTCGTGTTCTGCCGCGCGCCCCGTCGCGCGCCGCGCCGTGGCTGGGCGGTGCTGGGCCTCATGCTTCATCTGGTCATGGGCAGCGTCGCGGCGGTCGACTGGGTGATGGCGCTCGACCCCGGGCTGGGCTCGTCCGAGTTTGGTCTGCTGCTGATCGTGGCGCAAATGGGCGCGGCGCTGTGCTTCGCCGTGCTCGCACTCGCGGTCAGTCAGCAGGGCGGGCTACTGCCGGAGGAGCTGCCGCCGCTCATGCTGGCCTTCGTCGGGGCCTGGCTATTTCTGCACTTCGTCCAGTTCCTCGTCGTGTGGTCCGCGAACCTTCCCGCCGAGGTGGCGTGGTATCAGCGGCGCGCGCTCGGGCTGGGCACGCCCGCCATCTGGTTCGGCTTCGTCGCCGCGGTCGTGGCGATCCTCGGCTTGCTGCCCTATCAAGTCGCGCGCCGGCCCGCCGTGATGGCCAGCACGGCGGCGATGCTGCTGCTGGTCCACGCCGCCGAGATGCTGTGGCTGGTCACGCCCGCCTGGCGCGGCGCGTTCGTCATCGCGGCCCCTGACTTGGCAGCCGTGCTCGGATTGTGCGGCATCGCCGTCGCCTTGCTGTTGCTGGCGGGAATCGGCGGCGCTGACCGGAAGTCCTATGCCGGCGCGTAGGGCGGTCCGGGCCAGAACTGCCGGGCCGCGGCCGGTTGCCACCCGGCCTCGGCCCGCCCTGCTCGACTGGGCCGCCCGCACCGCCGTCGTCCTCGGCGGCTTCGGCCTGCTGCGCCTATTGCCGGCGTCGCGGCCCGTGGCGGTCGTCCCCACTCCCGAGCAGGACGAGCAGGCCGGCCGCGGCCGGCACGCGACGCCGCCCAGCACGCGCGCGCGCGCGGCCGGGCACGAGACGCAGGACCTGAGCGGCGGCACGCTGACCTGGCTCGTGCTCGGCCTCGGGGCCACCGCCGCCCTGGTCGCGGGTGGGCTTTACCTGCTGGTCGATTACATGGACGCGACCCGCGCTGCCGACCTGCCCCGCTACACCGCGCAGCAGATCGCGCCCGTCTCGCCGCCCAAGCCGAACCTCGAGGCAGCGCCCGAGGTCTCGCTCGCCGAGTTGCGCGCCCGCGAGCACGACCTGCTTTCCAACTACGCCTGGGTCGATCCCGCCCGCACCCGCGCCCGCATCCCGATCGACCGCGCCATGACGCTCATCGTCGGCCGCCCGCTGGACACCGCGCCGTGAACGAATCGCTGTCGCAACGCGCGATCTCGCTGTGGCCCGCGTCCGCCTCGGCCAGCGCCGCCCAGACGGACTACCTGATCCTCTCCTTCACCGTGCTGACGCTGGTGCTGGTGGTGCCGATCTTCGTCAGCATCACCTGGTTCGCGGTGCGCTACCGCGATGGCCGCCAAGTCAACCGCCACCACACCGCGAGCCGGGACCGCGTGCTGGAACTGAGCTGGATGATCATCCCGTTCCTGCTGACGCTGTTCTTCTTCGTCTGGGGCATGCGCCTGTTCGTGGACCACAAGAACCCGCCGCCCAACGCGACGCGGATCGAGGCCATCGGCAAGCAGTGGATGTGGAAGTTCCAGCACCCGGGCGGCCAGGCCGAGATCAACGACCTGCACGTGCCGACCGGGCAGCCGGTGCTGATCAACATGATCTCCCAGGACGTGATCCACTCGCTTTACATCCCGGCGCTGCGCATCCAGATGGAAACGCTGCCCGGCCGCTACACCCAGCTCTGGTTCAACGCCGACCGCCCCGGCCGCTACCACATCCTGTGCAGCGAGTTCTGCGGCACCGAGCATTCCGTGATGGGCGGCGTGCTCACCGTGATGACGCCGGCCGACTACGCCGACTGGCTGGCCCGCGCCGGCGCGACCGACGGCATCGAAGCCCAGGGCAAGAAGCTGTTCTCCTCCTACGGTTGCAGCGGCTGCCACGAGGGCGCCGGCACGGTGCGGGCGCCGAGCCTGGCCGGGCTGTACGGCAACCCAGTGCCGATGGAGGCGGGCGGCACGGTCGTCGCCGACTCCAGCTACATCCGCGACAAGATCCTCTACCCCGACCACAACAAGATCGCCGGCTACAAGCAGGTCATGCCGAGCTTCAAGGGCGTCATCCCCGAGGAGGACCTGTTGAAGCTGGTCGCCTTCATCGAACACTACGACCGCAACATGGAGCCCGCGCCATGAGCCCCCTCGACAGCGACTTGCGGGACACCGGCGCGCGAAGCGCCGGCGGGCATGAGGCCGGCCTGCGCGACCCGCAGACGCCGAGCCCGACCATCAACCGGCCGCCCGACTACCTGCACGAGGCCCACACGCTGCGGTCCTGGTTCTTCACCACCGACCACAAGCGCATCGCCCTCCTCTACCTCGCCGCCATCACCGCCTTCTTCGTCGTCGGCGCCATCGCCGCCGGGCTGGTGCGCCTTTCGCTCGTGGTGCCCAACGGCCAGATCTTCACCAGCGACACCTACAACAAGCTGTTCACCGTCCACGGCGTGGTGATGGTGTGGTTCTTCCTGATCCCCTCCATCCCCGCCACCTTCGGCAACTTCCTGATCCCGATCATGATCGGCGCCAAGGACCTCGCCTTCCCGCGCCTCAACCTCTTGAGCTGGTATATCTTCGTCGGCGGCGCGCTGTTCACCGTCGCCGACCTCATCGTCGGCGGCGTCGACACCGGCTGGACCTTTTACGCCCCCTACAGCACGACCTTCTCCAACACCTACGTCATCCCGGCGCTGATCGGCGTCATCGTCGTCGGCTTCTCCTCCATCCTCACCGGCCTCAACTTCGTCGTCACCATCCATACCATGCGCGCGCCCGGCATGACCTGGTTCCGCATGCCGATCTTCGTCTGGACCCACTACGCCACCAGCCTCATCTTCCTGCTCGCCACCCCCGTCATCACCATGACCCTGATCCTCTTGGTGATGGAGCGCGCCTTCGGCATCGGCGTGTTCGACCCGACGCTCGGCGGCGACCCGGTGCTGTTCGAGCACCTGTTCTGGTTCTACTCCCACCCCGCCGTCTACATCATGGTCCTGCCCGGCATGGGCGTGATCAGCGAGATCGTTCCCGCCTTCGCCCAGAAGAAGCTGTTCGGCTACCGCTTCGTCGCCTACGCCTCCATCGGCCTCGCCTCGGTGACGTTCTTCGTCTGGGGCCACCACATGTTCGTCAACGGCATGAGCACGCTGGCGGCGGTGACGTTCTCGGCGCTCAGCTTCGCCGTCGCGGTGCCTTCGGCGGTCAAGGTGTACAACTGGACCGCCACCATCTACAAAGGCAGTATCCGCCTGCAAACGCCGATGCTCTACGCCATGGGCTACATCGGCCTGTTCGTCATCGGCGGCCTCACCGGCCTGTTCCTGGCGACCCTGGCGGTCAACGAGCACGTCCACGGCACCTACTTCGTCGTCGCGCACTTCCACTACATCATGGTGGGCGGCACCATGCTGGCCTTCCTGGGCGGCCTCCACTTCTGGTGGCCCAAGTTCACCGGCCGCATGTATCCCGAAGCCTGGGGCCGGGTGTCGGCGTTGTTCATCTTCGCCGGCTTCAACGTGACGTTCTTCCCCCAGTTCATCCTCGGCTACCTGGGCATGCCGCGGCGCTACCACGACTACCCGCCCGAGTTCCAGTTGCTCAACATCCTGTCCTCGGCCGGGGCGACGATCCTCGCGGCCGGCTACATCTTCCCGATGGTCTACCTGGTCTGGTCGCTCTGGTTCGGCAAGAAAGCCACCGCCAACCCGTGGGACGCCAAGGGCCTCGAATGGACCACCAGCTCGCCGCCGCCGGCGCACAACTTCACCCGGCCGCCCACCGTCGATTTCGAACCCTACGATTACCCGCTCAGCACCAAGGATGTCTGACGCGACGATCCCCGTCGGCATCGAGGTCGGCGAGCAGTTCACCAACGCCGCCCAGCAGCGCCACGCCGCCCAGCTCGGCATGTGGGCGTGGCTGCTGACCGAGCTGCTGCTGTTCGCCGCCTTGTTCGCCGTCGCCCTCGTGCTGCACGTCATGCACCCGCAGTCGGTCAGCAACGCGGTCCACCACCTCAAGTTCTGGATCGGCGCCACCAACACCGCCGTCCTGATCTGCTCCAGCTTCACCATGTCGGGCGCGATCATGACGTCGCGCCTGGGCTGGCAGCGCTGGATGGTGCGGTGCCTGATCGCGACGGCCGCCCTCGGCGCCGTGTTCCTGCTGCTCAAGGGCTTCGAGTACTGGCGCGACTACCAGGAGATGATGACGCCCTTCCTCGACCGACCCTACGCGCTCGACGGCGACCCGGCCTCCCGCCTGTTCACCAACCTCTACTTCGTCACCACCGCGCTGCACGGCGTCCACCTCACGACGGGCGTCGGCATCGTCCTCGGCATGGCCTGGATGGCCAGCCGCGACGGCTTCCTTCAGCGCCATCAGAACCGCATCGAGATCCTGGGGCTTTACTGGCACTTCATCGACCTGATCTGGATCATCGTCTTCCCCGTCCTTTACGTGGTCGGCCGATGACTGAGGCCCGATGACCCCGGCCCAGCCGCTCGACGCCGAGGCGCGCCGCGCGCTGTGGCGGCGCATGCGCGTGCCCGCCTTCGCCTTCGCCGCCCTGCTCGCCTTCCTGGCCGCCATCGTGCTGCTCGGCCTGTTCGCCCCGTCCTACGCCGGCTCCTGGGTCGTGATCGGCCTGACGGTGTGCATGGCCGCGACCGTCCTGCTGTTCTCGATGGAGGTGCGCGAGGAAGCGCCGCTGACCCGCTTCTTCGCGGGCCTCGGCTTCGCCTGGGTCGCCATCCTGTTCGGCATGACGCTGCTCGACTACGTGTCGCGCTGATTCGCCCGTTGCCGCCCCGCATCGGACGGCCGGAGATCGTTGCCAGAATGGCACGATAATCATTGACAAACGCCGCTCGCCGCTTCTTTCATCGCGCCGTGATCGTAAACTTAAACCTAACGGAACCGGCTCCGGCCGGGCTGGACGCGCTGACCGGCGGGGGAGAGATGGGACGGTTGCTGCGGGCGTTCGACTGGGCGGCGACGCCGCTCGGCTCGCCCGGAACCTGGTCCCAGGCGCTGCGCATGACCATGCGCCTGCTGCTCACCAGCCGCCACCCGATGTGCGTCTTCTGGGGCGAGGAGCGCACCTGGCTCTATAACGACGCCTACCGCGAGGCGACGCGGACGGAACGCCACCCTTCGATGCTGGGCCAGCCGGGTCGGCGGGCCTGGGGCGACGTTTGGGCCATCATCGGCCCCCAGGTCGAGCAGGTCATGGCCGGGGGCGAGGCCACCTGGAACGAGGAACAGTTGGTCGCGGTGACGCGCCAGGGCCGGTCCCAGGACTTCTGGTGGACCTACGGCTGCTCGCCCATCGCCGACGCCGCCGCCCCGGGCCGGATCGGCGGCGTGCTGGTGATCTGCAACGACGTCACCCGCCCGCGCTTGGCCCGCGAGGCGCTCCGGGTGGCCGAGGAGCGCACCCGGCTCGCGCTGTCGGCCTCAGGCGGCGTCGTCGGCACCTGGGACTGGGACGTTCCCGCTGACCGGGCCTACGCCGACCAGCAGTTCGCCTGTCTCCACGGCGTCGACCCGGACCGGGCCAGGGCCGGCGCGCCGCTCGCCGAGTTCATGCGCAACATTCATCCGGCCGACATCGAGGAGGTCCACCGCTCCTTCGCCCACGCCCTGTCCACGGGCGAGGACCACGTCGCCGAGTACCGCCTCATCCAGCCTGGCGGCGCCGTGCGCTGGGTGACGGTGCGCGGCCGCTGCCTGCGGGCGGAGCACGGCGTCGCCATGCGCTTTCCCGGAGTCAGCATCGACATCACTGAGCGCAAGCAGGGGGAGCAGCAGCTCCGCCTGCTCAACGCCGAGCTGGAGCGCCAGGTCATCGAGCGCTCGCACGAGCGCGGCCGGACCTGGCAGGTCAGCGCCGACCTGCTCGCCGTGCTGGACGCCAACGGCTACTTCGAGCGCTCGAACCCGGCCTGGCTGTCGGTGCTCGGCTGGACCGAGGCCGAGGTCGGCCGCATCTCGGTGTTCCAGTTCGTTCATCCCGACGACCGCGACCGGCTGAACGGCGCCTTCGACGCCTTGCGCTGCAACATCCCGGTGCTCCGCTTCGAGAGCCGCTTCCGCTGCAAGGATGGCTCCTACCGCCACCTGTGGTGGACCGCCGTGCTGGAAGGCGAGAAGGTCTATTGCAGCGCCCGCGACATCACCAGCGACAAGGCCCGCGAGGCCGAGATGGAGCAGATGCAGGAAGCATTGCGCCAGTCGCAGAAGATGGAGGCCGTCGGCCAGCTCACCGGTGGCCTGGCGCACGACTTCAACAACCTCCTGGCCGGCATCTCCGGCAGCCTCGAACTGCTGCAAACCCGCGTCGGCCAGGGCCGCTTCAACGACCTCGAACGCTACATCGCCGCCGCGCAGGGCGCGGCCAAGCGCGCGGCGGCGCTGACCCATCGCCTGCTGGCCTTCACCCGGCGGCAAACGCTCGACCCGAAGGCCACCGACGTGAACCGCCTCGTCGCCGGCATGGAGGAGCTGGTGCGGCGCACGATGGGACCCTCGATCGAGACCGAGGTGACCGGCGCTGCCGGCCTGTGGACCACCTTCGTGGACCCGAACCAGCTCGAGAACGCCCTGCTCAACCTGTGCCTCAACGCCCGCGACGCCATGCCGGACGGCGGCCGGCTGGTCATCGCGATCGCCAACGACATGCCGGACGAGCGCGTGGCCCGGCTGCGCCACCTGTCGCCCGGCCAGTACGTCGTCCTGAGCGTCACCGACGACGGCACCGGCATGGCGCCCGAGGTCGCGCGCCGCGCCTTCGATCCGTTCTTCACCACCAAGCCGATCGGCATGGGCACCGGCCTCGGCCTGTCGATGATCTACGGTTTCGTGCAGCAATCGGGCGGCCAGGCCCGCATCGCCTCCGAGGTGGGCAAGGGCACCACCGTCTCCCTCTACCTGCCCCGCCACCACGGCGCGCCCGAAGCGTCCGACCGCCCGGCCGAGCTGGCCGAAGCCCCGCGCGCCGGACAGGGCGAGACCGTGCTGGTGGTGGACGACGAGCCGACCGTGCGCATGCTCGTCACCGAGGTGCTGGCCGAGCTGGGCTACATCGCCATCGAGGCCGCCGACGGCGCGGCCGGGTTGCGCGTGCTGCGCTCCGACGCCCGGGTCGACCTGCTGGTGACCGATGTCGGCTTGCCGGGCGGCATCAACGGCCGCCAGGTGGCCGACGGCGGGCGCGCGGTGCGGCCAGGGCTGAAGGTGCTGTTCATCACCGGCTATGCCGAGAGCGCCGTGCTGAGCCACGGGCATCTTGAGGCGGGAATGCACGTCATGACCAAGCCGTTCGCGATGGAGGCGCTGGCCACCCGCATCCGCGGCCTCATCGGCGACGGCGCTGCGTTGGCCGCGGACCACCGGCGCGCGCTGGCCGAGGCGCCGACACCCGGCATGCCGCTCGCAACCGCGCCCTGAAGCGTGCCCTGAAGCGTGCCCGGGCCGGGCAAATGCGCTCGGCCCAGTTCGACCCTCGCCGAAAGGGGATGGGGCCAAGTCCGTGCGCCGGTCAGCACGGACCAAGCCCGAACCAGCGCGGCGGACGCCAACCCGGGCCGCCTCGCCCCACCATTGCCGCCAGCCCTGCCGACCGGCAAGCTGCGCCCAACGATCGGGGAGGACGACGCCATGTCACGATACGCACCAGCCGGCCCGCTCGGCTGCGGCGGCGCGCCGCTCGGCAACCTGTTCGCCCCGGTCAGCGACGCCGACGCCCGCGCCACCCTCGACGCCGCCTGGGACACGGGCGTCCGCACCTTCGACACCGCCCCGTTCTACGGCTTCGGCCTGTCCGAACGCCGCTTCGGCCAAGCCCTTCGCGCCCAGGACCGCGACGCCTACGCGCTGATGACCAAGGTTGGCCGCCTGCTCGACCCGATTGACGCCCCGGCCGGCGAACGCTTCGGCTTCCGGGACGGCCTCGCCTTCGCCCCCCGCTTCGACTACTCGGCCGACGGCGCTCGCCGCTCGCTCGACGACAGCCGCGAGCGCCTCGGCATCGCCCGCATCGACGTCGCCTTCATCCACGACGTCGGCGAGGACACCCACGGCCCGGCCTGGCGCGCCATGTTCGAGCAGGCGATGGCCGGCGCCGCCCCCGCCCTGGAGCGGGCGCGGGCGGCGGGCGAGATCCGCGCCTACGGCCTCGGCGTCAACCGCGTCGAACCCTGCCTTATGGCGCTGCGACAGGCCGACCCGGACATCTTCCTCGTCGCCGGCCGCTACACCCTGCTCGACCATTCAGCGCTGCCCGAGCTGCTGCCCGCGTGCGCCGCGCGCGGCGTGCGCGTGGTGATCGGCGGTCCCTACAACTCCGGCCTGCTCGCCGGCGGCACGACGTTCGACTACGAAGCCGCCCCGCCCGCACTGGTCGAGAAGGTTCACCGGATCGAGGCCGCCTGCCAGGCGCACGGCGTCGCGCTCAAGGCGGCGGCGCTGCAGTTCTGCGCCGCGCACCCCGTGGTCGCCGCCGTCATCCCCGGCGCGCGCACCGCCGCCGAGATGCGCGAGAACGCCGCCATGATGACTGCCCCGATCCCTGCCGCGTTCTGGCAGGCGCTGCGCGACGACGGCCTCCTGCCCGCGGACGCGCCGACCCCGTGATCATCGATGCCCACCAGCACTTCTGGGACCCGGCCGACGATTCCTACCCCTGGATGAACGGCCCGGCCGCGCCGCTCCGCCGGGTGTTCTCGCCCGCGGACCTGCGTCCCGAGCTGGAACGGGTCGGCGTCGCCGCGACCGTGCTGGTCCAGACCCGCTCCAGCCTGGCCGAGACCGAGGCCTTCCTCGCCCTCGCCGCCACCACCTCCTTCGTCGCCGGCGTGGTCGGCTGGGCCGACCTGCAGCACCCGGGCGTGGCCGACACGATCGCCCGCCTGCGCCGAGGGCCGGGTGGCGAGCGCCTGGTCGGCCTGCGCCACCAGGTCCACGACGAGCCGGACCCCGACTGGCTGCTGCGCCCCGCCGTGCGGCGCGGCCTGGACGCGGTGGCGGCGCACGGCCTCGCCTACGACCTGCTGCTCCGCCCGCGCGAGGTCCCCGCCGCCGTCGCCCTCGTGCGGGACATGCCCGGCCTGCGCTTCGTCGTCGACCACCTGGCCAAGCCGGACATCGCCCGCGGGGGCCACCGCCCCTGGGCCGAGGCGATGGAGGGCTTCCGGCCGAGCCGCGGCCACGTCTGGTGCAAGCTGTCCGGCATGGTGACGGAAGCGGATTGGGCCGGCTGGACGCCCGCCGACCTCGCGCCCTACGTCGCCACGGCGCTCGACGTGTTCGGGCCGGACCGCTGCCTGTTCGGCTCCGACTGGCCGGTGTGCACGCTCGCCGGCAGCTACCAGCAGGTATTGGACGCCCTGCTGGCCCACCTGCCGGATACGGCGCGGCCCGATGTGCTCAGGCGCTCGGCGACCGAGCTTTACCGTCTGGAGTCGTTGGCCTGACTAGGGCAGACTTGCCGCCAAGCAGAGTAGAAGGCGGCATGCTGCCGGCCGATGGGAGGAGGGCGATGCACCCGCCGCGAACGCGAGACGACGTGGCCCAGCCTGAGGCCGAGACCCGACCCGAGGCCCGACCCCGGCCTTGGGCCTCCTCGGACCAGCCGCTCCTCAGCCTGCGCGGCATCGCCCGCAGCTTCGGCGCGGTGCGGGCGCTGGACGGCGTCGACCTCGATGTCGGCGCGGCCGAGGTGGTCGGCCTGATGGGCGACAACGGCGCGGGCAAGAGCACCCTGACCAAGGTGATCGCCGGCAACTTCCCGCCCACCGCCGGCACGATGCGCCTGGACGGCCGCCCCGTCGCCTTCGCCAACCCCTCCGCGGCGCGCGACGCCGGCATCGAGGTCATGTACCAGGACCTCGCCATCGCCGAGAACCTGACCGCCGCCGGCAACGTCTTCCTCGGCCGCGAGCTGACCCGGCGGATCGGCCCCTTCCGCGTCCTCAACCACGCCGCGATGAACCGCCGCGCCGCCGAGCTGTTCGCCGAGCTCAAGAGCGAGACCCGCGCCGCCGACGTGGTGCGCCAGATGAGCGGCGGCCAGCGCCAGGCGGTCGCCATCGCCCGCACCCGGCTCGCCCGGTCCAAGCTCGTGCTGATGGACGAGCCGACCGCCGCCATCTCCGTGCGCCAGGTCGCCGAAGTGCTGGAGCTGATCCGCCGCCTGCGCGACAGCGGCTCGGCCGTCATCCTGATCTCACACCGGATGCCCGACGTGTTCGCCGTCTGCGACCGCGTCGTGGTGATGCGGCGCGGGCGCAAGGTGGCGGACAAGCCGGTGGCGGACAGCAGCCCCGAGGAAGTCACCGGCCTCATCACCGGCGCGATCGAGAGGGGCTGATGGCGGGCACGGCCACCGAGTTCAGCAACGTCGGCCGCGCCGCCTGGCACCGGCGCGGCCTCATGGCCGGCCAGACTGCCTACGTGACCCTGGCGCTGGCCGTCATCGTGCTGCTGCTGTCGGCCTTCGCCGGCAACTTCGCCACCTCTGGCAACCTGGTCAACGTCACGCGCAACTTCAGCTACGTGGCGATCATCTCGCTCGGCATGACGGTCGTGATCATCACCGGCGGCATCGACCTCTCGGTCGGCTCGGTCACGGCGTTGGTCGCGGTGGTGACGATGATCGTCATGCGCTGGGCCGGCGACGCGCTGGCCGCCGTGCCGTGGGCTGGGTTGGTGGCGCCGATCCTGGCCGGGCTGCTGCTCGCGTCCTTCGTCGGCTGGATCAACGGCATGCTGGTGGCGCGGGTCGGGCTGTCGCCCTTCGTCGTCACGCTCGGGATGCTGTCGATCTGCCGCGGCGTCACCTACGTCATCACCCAGGGCCGCGGCCAGTCGCCGCGCGGCCCTTACGTGTCCGCCTTCCTCGACCTCGCCAACGGCAGCGTCGGCGGCGTGCCGGCTTCCGTCATCTACATGGTCGCCTGCGCCCTGGCGCTCGGCCTGGCGCTGCACCAGACGCGGTGGGGCCGCCACCTGTTCGCCATCGGCGGCAACGAGCAAGCGGCGGTGCGGACCGGCGTCGGCGTGCGCCGGGTCAAGGTCGGCGCTTACGTGCTGTGCAGCCTGTCGGCGGGCCTCGCCGGCATCCTGCTCGCCGGCTGGCTCGGCTCCGCGCCCAGCAACCTGGCCAGCGGCTACGAGCTGCGGGTGATCGCCGCCTCGGTGATCGGCGGTGCCAACCTCGCCGGCGGCGCCGGTGGCCCGCTCGGGGCCGTGGTCGGCGCGGCGCTGATCGAAGTCATCCGCAACGGCCTGGTGCTGAGCCGGGTCGACGCCTATTGGCAGGACGCGCTGATCGGCCTGATCATCATCGTGGCCGTGCTGGTCGACAAGCTGCGGACGCGGCAATCATAGCGCGGTGTCAGGGTCGTCGGCCGCACGCTCGCGTTCGACGGGGTTGAGCGACCGCTTGGAACGAACATTGTCTGACGAGGGAGACGAACGATGTCCTTGAGAACCTTGCTGCTCGCCTGTGCCAGTGCCACGCTGCTCTTAATCGGGGCGCAGGCCCCGAAGGAGGCGCAGGCCCAGACCGAGGCCAAGACCTTGCGCTTCGCGCTGGTGCCGAAGGGCATGAACAACCCCTACTTCGACCTGTCCCGCGACGGCTGCATGAAGCGCGCCAAGGAACTCGGCAACGTGGAATGCATCTACCGCGGCCCGGTCGAGCACGAGCCGGCTTCGCAGGTGCAGATCATCCAGGATCTCATCACCCAGGGCGTCGACGGCCTCGCCATCTCGGTCCCCGACGCCGACGCCGTGATCGGCGTCATCAAGCAGGCCCGCGACGCCGGCATCCCAGTCATCACCTTCGACGCCGACAGCCCGCAATCGGCCCGGCAGGCCTACGTCGGCACCGACAACAAGGAGATGGGCCGCGAGCTGGGCCGTCAGTTGCTCAAGCGCAGCCCGACGCCGGGCAGCTACATCACCCAAAGCGGCGGCCCGGCGGCGGAGAACCTGAACGACCGGCTCGCCGGCCTGCGCGAGACCCTGGACAAGGCCGGTTGGACGATCGCGCCCGGCTCGCCCTCCTACTGCAACGACGACTCGGCGCTGGCCGCACAGCAGTTGCTCGACCAGACCACAGCCAATCCGGACGCGGCGGCGGTGGTGCCGATCGGCGGCTGGGCGTTGTTCGCCCCAGAGGCCTACAAGGCGTTCGTCGAGGCCAACCGCGCCCGCTACGACAGCGGCAAGCTCAGCCTGATCATGCCCGACACGCTGAAGATCGAGCTTGAGCTGCTCAAGGACGGCTACGCGCAGGTGCTGGTCGGCCAGCGCCCGTTCGAGATGGGCGAGAAGGCGATGGACCTGCTCGCGGCGCTGAAGCAGGGCAAGACGGTGCCGAAGGTCACCTACGTCGGCCTCGATGTCGTGACCAAAGACAACGTGGACCAGTTCCTGAAGTAATATTGCGCCGCGCTGGCCGCCAGTGTTGCGGCCAGCGCGGTACGATGCCAGGCTTTCAGCAACGTCGGCGAGGAACGCCGCGAGCAACGATGATCCGAACGATGATCCGGGAGCAGGCAATGCCGCCGTCCAGCCAGGCCCACGCCGCCGCGCCGAAGCTGGAGATGCGCGGCATCTCCAAGAGCTTCCCCGGCGTCAAGGCGCTCGACAACGTCCACCTCAAGGCCTGGGCCGGCGAGATCCTGGCGCTGATGGGCGAGAACGGCGCTGGCAAGTCGACTTTGATGAAGGTCCTGTCCGGCGCTTACCAGGCCGACCCGGGCGGCGCCCTGCTGATCGACGGCCAGCCGGTCACCATAACCGACCCGATCGCCGCCAAGCGGCTCGGCATCGCCATCATCTACCAGGAACTCGCCTTCGCGCCCAACCTGACCGTCGCCGAGAACATCTATCTCGGCTCCGAGCCGAAGCGGATGGGCCAGATCGACCGCGCGGCCATGCGAGAGGGCTGCCAGCCGGTGCTGGAACGGCTCGGCACGCCCTTCACCGCCGACAGCCTCGCCGGCACGCTGTCCATCGCCGAGCAGCAGATAGTCGAGATCGCCCGCGCGCTGCACGCGAAATCGAAGATCCTGGTGCTGGACGAGCCGACCACCGCCTTGTCCTCCCGCGAAACCGAGCGCCTGTTCGATCTGCTGCGCCAGCTTCGCGCCGAAGGCATCGCGCTGATCTACATCTCGCACCGCATGGCCGAAGTCTACGAGCTGGCCGACCGCGTCAGCGTGCTGCGCGACGGCGCCGACGCCGGCACCCTGACGCGCGACGAGCTCAGCGCCGACAGCTTGGTGCGGATGATGGTCGGCCGCGACCTGTCCACCTTTTACACCAAGCAGCACGACCCCGACGCCGCACCCGGCCCGGTGGTGCTCGACGTCCAGGGCGTCACCGACGGCGGCCGGCGCGTGAAGCCGTGCAGCTTCACGCTACGCAAAGGCGAGGTGCTGGGCATCGCCGGCCTGGTCGGCTCCGGCCGCACCGAGCTCGCGCGCCTGATTTACGGCGCCGACGCGCGGGCAGGAGGCCGCATCACCCTCGACGGCCGCCCGCTGACGGCGCAGTCCCCGGAAGACTCGATCAACGCCGGCCTCGCTTACCTCACCGAGGATCGCAAAGGTCTCGGCCTGTTCCTCGACCTGCCCTGCTCGACCAACATCAACCTCGGCGTCATCGAGCGCGACTCGCGCGCGGGCGGCGTGCTCAACCTGGCCGCCTGGAAGCGCCGCGCCCTCTCGTCATTCGGCGCGTTGCAGGTGCGCGCCGCCGGCCCCGAGGTCACGGTCGGCAGCCTGTCGGGCGGCAACCAGCAGAAGGTGCTGCTGGCCCGCTGGCTCGAAACCGGGCCCAAGGTGCTGATCCTCGACGAGCCGACCCGCGGCGTCGACATCGGCGCCAAGTCCGAGATTTATCGCATCATCGATAATCTGGCCAAGCAGGGCATCGGCGTCATCGTCATCTCCAGCGAGCTGCCGGAGATCATCGGCATCTGCGACCGCGTGCTGGTCATGCGTGAGGGCCGCATCGCCGGCGAGGTCGGCGGACCCGGCGGCGAGGCCATCACCCAGGAGGGAATCATGGCCTACGGCGCCGGCATGGCCGCCTGACTAGCGCCTGACCAGCGCCTGACCAGCGGAGGACACGACCATGGCCGACACCCAGCAAGTTGCCGCCGCGGCCGGACCCGCCATCCCCCGGCCTGCCTCGAACCGGGCCAAGTGGCGCGGGGCGCTGCAGGCCCTCGGCATGTTGCCGGTCCTCATCATCCTCGCCGTCGTCTTCCATTACATGAGCGACGGGCGGTTCCTGTCGCAGCAGAACCTCTCCATCGTGGCGCAGCAGGCGTCCATCAACACAGTGCTCGCCGCCGGCATGACCTTCGTCATCCTGACCGGCGGCATCGACCTTTCCGTCGGCAGCATCCTCGCCGCCTCCGCGATGGCCGCCCTGATGGGCTCGATGATCCCGGGCTGGGGCCTGCTCGGCATCCCGGCGGCGCTGCTGGTGGGCCTGGGTTTCGGCCTGGTCAACGGCGGCCTGGTCGCCTTCGGCAAGTTGCCGCCCTTCATCGTCACCCTCGGCTCCCTGACGGCGGTGCGCGGCCTGGCCCGGCTGATGGGCGAGGACAAGACCCTGTTCAACCCAGACCTCAGCTTCGCCTGGATCGGCAACGCCCGCATCCCGATCGCGCCCGGCCTCAGCATCCCGGTGCTGGCGGTGATCGCGCTGGTGGTGATCGCGTTGTCCTGGTTCCTGCTGCGCCGCACGGTGCTCGGCGTCTGGATCTACGCCGTCGGCGGCAACCCGGCCGCGGCGCGGCTCTCCGGCATCAAGGTCTGGCGGGTGCTGCTGTTCGTCTACGCGGCCTCCGGCTTGCTGGCCGGCCTTGGCGGCGTGATGTCGGCGGCCCGGCTCTACGCCGCCAACGGCCTCCAGCTCGGCCAGAGCTACGAGCTGGACGCCATCGCCGCCGTCATCCTGGGCGGCACCAGCTTCGTCGGCGGCATCGGCTCCATCTGGGGCACGCTGGTCGGCGCGCTCATCATCGCCGAGCTGTCGAACGGCTTGACCTTGCTCGGCGTCTCGGACATCTGGCAGTTCATCGTCAAGGGATTGGTCATCATCGGCGCCGTGGCGCTCGACCGTGCGCGGCTGCAAGGCAGCGCCCGGACGTGAGACGACGGACATGATAAGCCGCGCGGGCGGGCACGGGAGCCGGGCCGCCGAATACGAAACAGGAAACGGGAGAGAATACATGTTGAGAACGATCCTGCTGGCCGGCGCGGCGCTGGCCTTCGCGGCCACCGCCTCGGCCAAGGACCTCAAGGCGGTCGGCGTCACCGTCGGCTCGCTCGGCAATCCTTACTTCGTGTCCCTGAGCAAAGGCGTCACCGACGGAGCCCATGCGATCAACCCGGACGCCAAGGTGACGGTCAGCTCGGCTGACTACGACCTCAACAAGCAGTTCACCCAGATCGACAACTTCATCGCCGCCGGAGTTGACCTGATCCTGGTCAACGCCGCCGATCCCAAGGCCATCGCCCCGGCGATCAAGCGGGCGCAGGCGGCCGGCATCGTCGTCGTCGGCGTGGACGTCGCCGCCGCCGGCGCCGACGCGACGGTGCAGACCAACAACGTCCAGGCCGGCAAGATCTCCTGCGAGTTCCTCGCCGACGCCATCGGCAAACAAGGCAACGTCGTCATCGAGAACGGGCCGCAAGTCTCGGCGGTGGTGGATCGGGTGGACGGCTGCAAGGAGGTGCTGGGCAAGTACCCCGACATCAAGCTGCTCTCCTCCGACCAGGACGGCAAAGGCTCCCGCGACGGCGGCCTGAACGCCATGCAGGGTTACCTGACACGCTTCCCCGACCTCAAAGGCGTGTTCGCCATCAACGACCCGCAGGCCATCGGCAGCGACCTCGCCGCCCGTCAGCTCAACCGGACCGGCATCGTCATCACCTCCGTGGACGGCGCGCCCGACATCGTCTCTGCCCTGAAGAGCGACACCTCCATCAAGGCCTCGGCCAGCCAGGACCCTTACGAGATGGGCAAGCTCGCGACCAACACCGGATACGGCATCATGCAGGGCAAAAAGCCGGAGAACCCGATGATTCTGATGGAGTCGAAGCTGGTGACGAAGGACAATGTCGACAGCTACAAGGGCTGGACGCAGTAATCTCCCGTCAAGCTGTCGGGCCCCGGGCGCGAGCGACAAGGCATTCCGGCCTCGGCCGGATGCCGTGTCGGGCGAAGCAGGCTGCCGTGCCGGGCGCCACGTCCGCGCTAATCTCGGTGCGGCCGAATTCACAAATAGCGGCAATAAGCAGGGACGATCCGGTGCCGCGGTGGCGGTGACCGGCGCGAAGCCTATTCGCTCACGTAAGTCATGGCAACATGATCGAACAAAGCACCCGAACATAGCCAACGAGATCATGACCGATCTCAGCCGAGGCGAACACGAGGATCCCCGCGGGAGTGCGTCAGCCCGTCCAGCATCGTGGCGAAACCTTCTGTCAGGCTGCACTCAGTCGTGAGACTGACATGATTGGTGTTGCCTGTTGCACTTAATCTTAGGTTCTACAAGAGCTTAAATGCTTGTCCCTGATTGCGCCTTCGAGCCAGTCTCGTGCGGCGGCGAGGCAGAGCATGCCCATGAAGGGGCGGGCCGTTCGTCTCGTAGCGGGTCGCCACGGCCCGGTCCGTCCGCTTCGCGGCCAGACCCTTCAGCCGCCCTCAGAGGCGCTCGATCCGGTCGCGGTGGACGTGGATGAAGTCGGGACAGCGCGCGCTGGCCCCGTTCCTCTTGGCCGGGATCGCCGGGCGCGCGCCCATGGCCCGGCGCGAGCGCGAGCGCGGCAGCCCGCCCCTGGCCGTCACCGCCTCGGTCCCGAAGCCGCCGCGAGAGCGGCCAAGCGCTTCACGCTCCTCTCGGCCTGCTGGCGTTCCCCTTGCCTGGGCGCTCTCGCCACCTTCGCGCCCGCCCGGATGGTCGTCCCGTCCAGGAGGCCAGGCCCAGGTCCAGCCCGCCCGCGCGCTCCCGCGCCAACTCGAGCAGCCCCTCCCACGCGCCTTGCTTGGCCTAGCCGACGGGCAACCGCGCGGCCAGCCGCCACGGCCCCGGTTCGGCCGCGGGGATCGCCCGCCACGCCGCGCCGCCCTGGCGGCCCTAGGAGGTGGCCCCGATCCTGCGGCGCAGGCCGTTCGGCGGCGTCTCGCCGCGCGGCCGCGCCGCCTCGATCAACGGCTCCCGCATCGCCCACTCCGCGCCCGTGACACCCTCAGTCCCAGCATTGCCTATCATGCCCCTAAACATGGGGCCAGAACTCAAGAGCTGGCAGAACCTAACGAGGGCACGAGGCTACCCGTCATACCCCGAGCGCCCGGGCGCCCATCCACACGGCCATGGCGATCATCATCAGGTTTTCGGTCAGCGAGACGAAGCCGAGCGGGACGTTGCTGGCGCCGCCGACGCAGGCGCATTTCAGCTCGCGCTCATCGAGATAGACGGCCTTGAACACGCTCCAGGCACCCACCGCGCCGATGAACAGCGCGACCGGGGCCGAGAGGATGGTGAGCGCCCCCGAGATCATCAGGATGCCGGCGAACGCCTCCGCGAAAGGGTAGATGCGGGCGTAAGGCACCCAGCGCTGCGCCAGCAAGTCGTAGTTGAGGAACATGGTCGCGAAGCTGCGCAAGTCGCGCAACTTGAGGATGGCGAGGACGCACATCGAGATGGCGATGAACCACTCGACGGCGCGGACCGTGAGCAGGTTGCCGTAAGCGGCCCAGCTCATCGCCAAGCCCATCAGCGCGGCGACGGCGAACACCACCAAGACGGGCGTGTAGGTGGTCGCGTTCGGGTCCGGCGGCGGGTGGCCCAGGTGCGTCTGCAGGTCGTCGTAGCCGCCGACGCGCTCGCCGCCGATGAACACCTGCGGCGTGGACTTCACACCGTGCTCGCGCTTGAACGCATCGGTTTCCTCGCGCGTGGTCAGCCAATGGTCATCGACCGCGAAGCCTTCCCGCTCCAGCATGTCCTTGGCCTGCAGGCCGTAGGGGCAGAGATGCTTCTCCATCACCATCCGATAAATCGTCGCCTGTTTCAGGCCAGCGCCTCCGTCCATGTCTCTCTCCTTTTCAGAACCAAGCCTTCAGGCCAACCAGGAAGCGGGTGTCGTTGATCTTGCTGCCTTCCTCGCGCCGCAGGCTGGAGGTGCCGCCGAACCAGCGCTGGTAGGCCACGCCCACGTAAGGCGCGAACTTGCGGGTGATGTCGTAGCGCAGCCGCAGGCCTGTATCGATGTCCGACAGCCCGGCGCCGACGCCGCGCCCGCGGTCGATCTTGGTGTACCAGTTGGTCTCGAACTGCGGTTGCAGCACCAGCCGCTGCGTCAGGTAGAGGTCGTAGGAGGCGTTGGTGCGCAGCGCGTAATGGCCGTTGTCGCTGGCGTAGACCGTGGCTTCCACGTTCCAGAAGCCGAGTGACAACCCTTGCACGCCGAGCGCCGCCCAGGTCCGTGTCCGGGCGCTGTCGAGGTCGACGCGCACGCCGGCTTGCACGTCGAAGTACTGATTGATGGGGCGGTCGTAGAGCAGCTCGTGGTCGCCGTCCTCCATCCGCCCGCGATTGCCGGGGTTGTAGCGCCCTTCCGACTTGAGCCAGAGCTTATTGTAGTCGTTGCCGATCCAGGCTTGCCCGTCCCAGCGGAGGTACTGCCCATCGCCGAACCGGCCCTCGAGCTGGTTGAAGAAGCCGTGGACGTAGACGCGGTCGTCCGCGATCGGGCTGCCGTAGGGCGCGGCCCCGCCCAGCGTGTCGCTGCCTAGGCCGGAGCCGAAAAACCTGCTGTTGTCGAACAGTTGCGCGCGCGCGGGGGCGGCCGCGAGCAACGCGGCCACGGCCGCGGCGAACCCGCGCACCTCAGGCAACCTTCGGCAGCACGCGGAGCGTGCGGAACATGCCCGCCTCGAAGTGGTAAAGGAAGTGGCAGTGCAGCGGCCACTGCCCGGTCGCGACCGGCGTCACCAGCACGCTGATGTTCGCCGCCGGCTGCACGCTGATCGTGTGCAGGTAAGGCTGGTGCGCCCCGTGCCCGTTCTCCAGCTCCATCCACATGCCGTGCAAGTGGATCGGGTGCGTCATCATGGTGCTGTTGACGAAGCGCAGGCGGAACCGCTCGCCCAGCGTCACGTCGATCGGACCGACCTCGCTGAACTTCTGGCCGTTGAAGCCCCAGATGAAGCGGCCCATGTTGCCGGTCAGCGTCAGCGTGATCTCGCGCATCGGCTCCCCGCCGTGCACGCCGGGATGGACGGAGCGCAGGTCGGCCAAGGTCAGGATGCGGCGCTGCCCGGCAAGGTGGTTCAGCCCGTCGCCGGGCAGGTCGAGGCGCTGGAACGAATGGTCCAGCACGTATTGAGCCTCGACGCCGGACTCCAGACCTTTCGTGACCTCCGGCAGCCCGAGCTTCTCCTGGTAGCCGGTGCGCCGCCCCTTCTCCGCCGCGGTGACATCCTTCATGGACGGCATGATGCCGTCGATGCGCGTGCGGTCTGGATTGGACGCCGCCACCTGGCCCGGCATCATCGTCATGCCCATGTCGGCCATGTTGCGCATGGGGGCCGCATCATAGGGCGGCACGGCGGCCTGCAGTCCCGCCCGCGGAGCCAGCGTGCCGCGTGAATGGCCGCTGCGGGTCATGTTCTGCGCGAAGATCGTGTAAGCCTTGTCCTCGCGCGGCTGCACGATGACGTCGTAGGTCTCGGCCACGTTGATGCGGAACTGGTCCACCGGGACGGGTGCCACATCGTTGCCGTGCACGTGCACGACGTTCATGGTCAAGCCTGGAATGCTGACATCGTAGGTCGATTGGACGGACGTGTTGATGAAGCGGAGCCGCACGCGCTCGCCGGGGCGGAACAGGCCGGTCCAGTTCTCGTCCGCGCGCTTGCCGTTCATGAGGTAGGTGAACGCTTCACCCGTGGGTTCCTGGGCGCCGCTCGGGTCCATGCGCATCTGCGCCCATTGCCAGCGGTCCTTCGCGGTGGCCTTCAACCCGCTCTGCCGGATGTCGTCGAAGAAGGTGCCCACGGTGCGGCGGTTGAAGTTGTAATAGTCGGGCATGTGCTTGAGGTTGTTCTGCACGACCAGCGGCGAGCCATCCATCCAGTCGCTGAGCACGACGACGTAATCGCGGTCGGCCTGGATCATCGGCGTGCCAGCGGGGTCGATGACCAGGGCGCTGTAGAGGCCTTTCTGCTCCTGGTAGCCCATGTGGCTGTGATACCAATAGGTGCCGCTCTGCACGACGGGGAAGCGGTAGGTGAAGGTTTCGCCGGGCATGATGCCGGGGAACTCGAGGCCAGGCACGCCGTCCATGTCGTTCGGTAAAATAATGCCGTGCCAGTGCAGGCCGGTCATCTCCGGCAAATTGTTGGTGACGTTGAGGGTCACCACATCGCCTTCCCGCCAATTCAGCACAGGGCCGGGGACGAGGCCGTTGATCGCGTTGGCCCAGGTCGGCGTGCCGGAGATGTTGACGCGGACGCGGTCGAGCCGAAGGTCGAAGCGGTTGCCGCGCAGCACCGGCATCCCACCGACTCCGGATTGCACGGCGGCCGATGCCCGGCCTGGCGCCGCCAACGCCGCGCCCGCGCCGAGCGCGGCCGCACCTTGGATGAAACGGCGGCGGGGAAAACTGGGGCGGTGGGGTTGGTCAGTCATGTCGAACAGCTTTCACACAGGTTTGGCTGAAACCACGTGCCTCTCGCAGAGCAGGTATGGGACCTTCCCACGTTGGCAGGTCAAGGCGCGGGTCGACGGAAAGGACATGATCGTCGCTTTTCGCCCGGTTCACGGCTTGCTGCCGATAGCATCTCCGATCAGGCCCGATGCCGTCCGGGGTTCCGTCGGCTCGTCGGGGGACCTGGCAGCCAGCGGGACGCCGGGCAACGTGATGGTTGCCCGCAGGCCGCCCTCCGCGCGGTTCGACAGCGCCAACGTCCCGCCCTGCTCGGCGATCGCCTGGCGCGCGATCGTCAAGCCGAGCCCTACGCCGCCGGTGCCGCGGTTGCGCGACGCTTCGGGCCGGTGGAACGGCTCGAACACTCGCTCTAGCTCGGCTTCCGGGATGCCCGGACCGCCATCCTCGATGACGATCCGCAGCGATGAGGGCGCTCGCGTCAGATGGACGGCCGCCGGTCCTCCATACGCGATGGCGTTGCCGATCAGGTTCGCCAGGGCGCGGCGCAGGGCAACCGGCCGGCAGATCGCGTTGAGATGCGAAGGTCCGTTCAACGCGACAGACCCACCGGCATCGACTGCCGCGTTGCGAAGGGTGGACAGCATGGCTCCCACGTCCGTCAGCCGCACCGCTTCGGCCCCGACGCCGCCTTGCAGGTAGGCGAGCGTCGCGTTGATCATGGCCTCCATCTCCCGCAAGTCCGCGTCGATCGTCACCTGCATCTCGGGATCGCCCAGGAATCCCGCACGAAAGCGCAGGCGCGTGATCGGCGTCCGTAGATCGTAGCTGACCGCCGCGAGCGCCTGCGCCCGATCATGCATCAAGCGCTCGATCCGGGCCTGCATGGCATCCAGCGCACGCGCCAAGCGCCACACTTCCTCAGGCCCGCCTTGCGGCACGTCGACCCGAGGCCCGCGGCCGATGCGGTCGGCGGCGTGCACGAGCCGGCACAACGGGCCGGTCAGCCACCGGACGAGCAACAACGAGACCGCTATGATCCCGACCGCCATGAAGGAAGTGGATGCGATCGCATGGGCGCCTTGCGCGTCGCGCTGATGTAGCCATAGGCTGCCGAGGTGGAACGCCATCAAGCTCACGAGCAGCAAGAGCATGGCGCGACCCGCGAGGTTGCGCGGCCACAAGCGCCATCCTTGGACGGCAGCGCGCACGCGCGCTGCGGCGGCGGCAGTTCCCTTGCCTGGCTCGTGAGCCTTGATTTCCATCACAGAACACACTGCGCGATGCTTACGCGCTCGTCGCCTGATGGGCCGGCGTGAACACGTAGCCCACGCCGCGCACCGTCTTGATGAAGCTGCGCCCGTCAGCCTCCCCATCCAGCTTCTGGCACAGCCGGCTGATCTGCACGTCGACGCTGCGGTCGGCAACGGAAACGGAAATACGGTTGCGCACCAGTTCCAGCAGGCGTTCGCGCGACAAAGCGCGCTTCGGATTGTCGAGGAAGGCCGTGAGCAAGTCATACTCCGCGCCTGAGAGATCGACCGCCGCTCCCTTCGGCGAGGTGAGCAGGCGCCGTCCCGTATCGAGCGTCCACCCGGCAAATCCGATCCGGCTCCCACGGGACGCCCGCGCCGGTCCGCCTGTTCGCCGCAGAACCGCGCCGATGCGCGCGAGCAGTTCGCGCCGGTCGAACGGCTTGGCCACGTAGTCGTCAACGCCGATCTCCAGCCCGTGGGTCCGCTCACCGACCTGTGCGCGGGCCGTGACGACCACGACCGGCAACCCGGCCCATCGCGGATCGCTGCGAAGGGACTTGAGCAGGTCCAGGCCTGGGGTGGCGGGCAGCATCAAGTCGAGCAACAGGAGGTCCGGTGCCGCCGCACCGAGAAGCTGCCACATCTCGCGCCCGTTGCAGGCGCCGGTGGCGCGAAAGCCGTTCTCGCGCAGGAGTCGGACGAGCAAGCGCCGGGTCTCGCCATCGTCCTCGACGACGAGGAGGTGGGGTTCGGCCGACCCCACCGGCGGGCCAGCATCGGTCGTGGCGGTTGGTTCAGCGGCTTGCATGACGCCTAGAGCGATTTTCATGTAGGTCTGGCGGCGCTGTATCCTGAGTGCCTGAAGTAGCCTTGCGCGTTCTGGGGCGTGATGGCGTCGAGTGCTGGTCCGAGCGCCTTGTGCAGTGCGTCGGCCGTTCGCGCGCCGGCTTGGCGCAGCTTGCCCTTCACCTTGGCCCAGGCTTGCTCGATAGGGTTCAGGTCCGGGCTGTAGGAGGGCAGGTAGCGGTAGGCGAAACCCGAGGCGTCCAGCAGCGCCCGCACTGTGGGCGTCTTGTGGGCGGCGAGGTTGTCCATCACCAGCACGGCGTCGGGCCGCACCTGCCGCAGCTTGGGCAGCAGCACCTTGTCCAGGTAGGCCGCGAACACGGCGGCGTCGGTGGCGGCCTCGACCGACATGGCGGCCACCACGCCGCCCGCGCCGAGCGCGCCCAGCACGGTCACGCGCTGCCACCGTCCCGCAGGCGCCGTGCCCAGGGCGTGCCCAGGGCGTGCCCAGGGCGCGCCGGCCGCGCGGCGCCCCCCGTGCAGGCAGGCCATGTTGGTCAGCGCCCCGCACTCGTCCAAGAACACCAGCCGCTCCGGCGCGATCCCGCCCACCCCGGCGTCAGGATGCGCGTGCCACGCGGCCCGCGCGGCGGCCACGTCGTCACGGCCCTGCTCGGCCGCGCGCAGCGTGCGCTTTTTTCCAGCTCCAGCCCATGCGCCGCAGCCCCCGGTGCATGGTCGAGGGATGCGCCGACACCCCGGCCTTCTCGGCCAGGCGGTCCCGGCACTGCGCCAGGGTCAGGGGGTTGGCACCCTCCAGCAGCCCGCGCAGCGCCGCCTCGGCATCCCCGGACACCTGGGGCTCGAGGTGGCCGCCCATCTTGCCCGGACCGCGCCGCCCCTCCCGCCGCCACGCCCGCACCCAGTCCTGCACCGTCGAGCGCCCCACCGCGAACCGACGCGCCACCGCCGGCACCGCCTCGCCCGCCTCAACCGCCGCCTCAACCGCCGCCAGAACCCGCTCCCGCAGGTCCGTCGAATACGCACCAGCCATCGCACTCGCCCCAAATCTGCATAGGTGGGAACAAGCCGTCGGACCTACACGCAAACCGCTCTAGCACTACCTGGGCACTTTCGGGCCAGATGTTGGATGGAACCTGTATTGGCAGCAGGGGCACTGGACGGATTGGGCGGTTGAGGCGAACAGCTTGGCCATGATGGCGCGGCGCACCGCGGGCAGGCTTGGCGATGGTGGCGGTCCCGGAACGTTGGGGTGCATTTTCCCCCGGCCCCGTCCGGGTTTGGCCGGCGAGGCGCAGGTGCTGCAGGTATGCGTAGGCGATGCAGCACATCAGGGCGTGCCGGTGCAGGCCGGTCCAGGAGCGGCCCTCGAAATGGCCCAGCCCCAGCTCGCCCTTGAGTTGCTGGTGCGCCTGCTCGCACACCCAGCGCGCCTTGATGGCGGCCGCGAGCGCCCGGAGGGAGGTGCGCGCAGGCAGGTTGGCCAGATAGTGTTTGCGCTCGCCCGACGAGCGCCACTCGCCCACCAGCCAGGCAGCCTTGCCCGGCAGGTGCCGGTTGTTGGCCCAAGTTGCGCCGTCGGCAACCCGGATGCGCTTGGCCGCGAACCGGGCGGCAAGCTCGCCCTTGGCGCCCTCGCGCCAGGTCACGCGACGCCAGGGCAGTGCGGCCAGCACGTCCTCGGCGGCCTGCGGCTCTTGGTCCGGCACGGGCTTGCGCGCCCGGCCCGTGGCAGGCACCAGCTGCACGTCCGCATTGTAGACCTTCTGGGTGCAGGCGATGCCGACCGCCCACAACAGCCCACGGTCGTCCAGCGCGTGCCGGAACGCCGCACTGGCGCCGTAGCCTGCATCCGCCAGCACGCAGCCGAACCGCACGCCTGCGGCGCGAACCCGGTCCAGTTCGGCCAACGCGATCTCGCCCTTGGCGCGCGCCACGACCTCCGTCCCGGGCACGCCCGCCCGGGCGCAGCGCTCCGGATCAGCCACCCACTCGTCAGGCAGGAACAGCCGCAAGCCCACCGGCACCGGCACCTCGCCCTGCGCCAGGGTGAGCGAGACCAGCGACTGGCAGTTCGCCCGCTTGCCCAACTGCCCACAGTATTGCCGCGCCACGCCGACCGACAGTTCCCCCTTCTTGGGCAGCGCTGTGTCGTCGACTACCAGATACGCACCCGCCCCGCCCACCAGCTGGTCCGCCTTGTGGCCCAGCACCGTCCACAGCGGGGCGTCGTCCCAGGCAGGGCTGGCCACGAAGTGCTGCAACTGGTCGTGGCCGCCAAGGCCCAGGCGATCCGCCATCGGCTGCACGCTCTTGCGCGCGCCCGGCCCGAGCAGGCCGTGCAGATACAACGGCGCCCACGCCCGGCGCGTTTTGCGGCCCATCACCGAAAGGAACGGCGCCAGCCACCCGTCCAGATCAACCAAACCATCAGCCACGACCGCCTCAGCCCCTCCAACCATGCCCTCCCGACATGGTCATTGGAGGCTTGGCCCGAAAATGCCCAGGTAGTGCTAGAAGAACAGCCGAATGCCGGCCGTGCCGCCCAGCACGTCACATGGCTCGTCAAGCCGCTTGTAGATGCTCGCGGTTTCGCCGAGCACCCGCTCGTATCGTACACCGACGTAGGAGCGAACTCACGCGTGACCTCGTAGCGCAGCCGCAACCCGCTCTCGATCCGGGTCAGCCCGGTGCCCGTGCGCGACTGCCGGTCCGCGTTGGCGGCGACTTTCAGCTCCACCTGCGGCTGCAGCACCAGGCGCTGGGTGACGTAGGCGTTGTAAAAGCCTTCAACGCGGGCCGCGACCGTGCCATGCTGATCGACGAAGAACTGCGCATTCACTTCCAGCAGCCCGGGCAGCAGACCTTGGAGACCGATCACCAGGTGCGTGCGCGCCGGGGTGCCATCATTGGGACGGATCGGGAAATCCTGGCGAACGCCGATCTGAGCGTCGAAGAAATAGCCGACCAGCCTGGAATACAGGACCTGCAGCTCTGCCCGCTCAAGCGAGCGGGCCTTGTCGTTGTACTCGCCGCGCGTGTTGATCCAAACCTTGTCGTAGTCGCCGCCGTGCCAGGCCTGGCCTTTAGGCGCCGATATTGCTGCCGCTGCCGCCACGGTATTCGAGCTGGTCGATCAGGACCGAGCCGTAAAGGTCGCTTCGCTGACTGTGTGCCGCGACCGCAGGCGGCGCCCGATCCGGCGTCGGCGTCAGGTTGACCGTCGTGCCCTGAGGGTTGGGGCGTGCCGAACCAATGGCGGGCATCGACATACCCGCCATCAAGGACGCAGGGCCTGGCTGCTGCGACCACGCCGGGACAAGCCATGAGCATAGCACGGCCGGGCGCGCGAGCGCCCACTCGCGCGCGCGCCTGTCACAGTGAGGCGCTTCGCCGCGGCTGCACCACGATCTTGCGCATCATTTCGGCCTCTATGTGGTAGAGCAGGTGGCAGTGGAACGCCCAGCCGCCCACCGCGTCGGCCAGCAGGTCCACGTTCAGGCTCGTGCCCGGCTTGATGTTGACGACGTGCTTGAGCGGATTGCGGGCGCCGTTGCCAACATCCGGCACCATCCACATGCCGTGGATGTGCATGGGATGGTTCATCATGGTCTCGTTGACGAAGTGCAGCCGCACGCGCTCGCCCTCGTTGAAGACGATCGGCTGCGCCTCGCCGAACGTGTTGCCGTTGATGGACCAGAAATAGCGTTCCATGTTGCCCGTAAGGCGGATTTCGATCAGCCGGTCGGGAGTGCCTGTGCCGTAAGGATTGTTCAATGCCTTGAGGTCGCGATACGACAGCACCTTGGCGCCCGGGGGGTGCCGGTGTCTTGCTGGATCGGGTCGGCCATCCTCATGCCGCCTATCGCGCCGTGGTTCATGCCAGGCATTGCCATCTGGGCGTGACCCATGTTCGGCATCGCCATTTTGCAATGGTCCATGCCGGCCATCGGCGCGACCGCCATCGCGGCGGGAGCGGGCGCAGCGCCCATGTTCATCTCGCTCATGGGTGCCACGTGGCCGGGCCGGTCGGCTTCCGGCCGCAAGGTGCCGCGGTCCGCACCAGGGGTTGCACCCCCGCTCATGCCCATGTCGGCCATATATGCGGGAAGCATTTAGATGTTACGCTTGTCAGCCTTATGATGCCAGCCTATACCATTTCATGCGTGCGATGGAGCATGTGCTCCGTGCGCTTGCGGGCACCATTAGTACAGCACATGCTCCAAACTGGAATGCGTATCTCAAGCCAATCAACTCCTGGCTTGTCAAAGTAGATCGAAGCAAGCCGGAGCAGAGAAGAAAAGAAGCTTTTTTGAGCCAAACCTCCACACTTGCTTTTCGCCATCAAAGTAGCTTGGCGAAATGAGTCAATGCACGTTGGCTCCCATTACACAGAAGAGCAGGCGCAAGAAATAATGAGCAGCGTTAACTCGTTCATCAAGTCAATTGCGACGAGATGAGTGGATTGACATCATGGAGGAGGTTGGGATCGCTTTGATCGTCTCTTCGCACCTCCTTTTTCCAGCGCAGGCAAACGAGTTTCTCTAACAAATGCTTTAAACACGCGCTCAAACGCTTCCGACGTCTCGTCCGCGCCGATCTCCCGGGCGGTTTCTATGAACCGTTCGGATTGCGGCCTCTCATCTGTCCTGGGTTTCCGTGCTGGCATCACACCCTCACTTGCTTGTCAGTCGTTCGGTAGGTCAGCCGCTTGCCAACGGCACCCTTGATCGCGCGGTCGGTGCGCGCGGCGTCGTCCACGCCGAGCTTGACGCGGTTGCTGTAACGGAAGTCGAACTCGGCCACGTAGCGGTGCAAGTGGCGTTCGGAGCAGTGCTGGTAGACGCCTTTCATGCCACGCTTGAACACGCTGTAAAAGCCTTCGACGGTGTTGGTGTGGACAATGCCTCGGCCATACTCGCCAGCGGCGTGACGCACGAAGTCATGCTCGGTGAAGTGCTTGCCGAGGTGGGCGTACTGCCCGGCCTCGTCGGTCATGACGTGGGTGCAGGCGGCGATGTTCGCCTTGATGATGGGCAACAGGTCCGCCGCCGCAGTGCCCGAGACATGGAAGGAGCGGCTGCCCTTGCCGCGTTCCACCAAGGTCAGCACAGGGCGCTTGTGCACGCAGCCCCGGCGCACGACCGCGCCCTCCTTCTTGCCGATGAAGGTCTCGTCGATCTCGACGATGGCCCCTTCGCCGCCCATCGGCTCCATGCCCATGCTGGTCATGGCTTCGCGGATGCGGTGCGACATGAACCAGGCGGTCTTGAGGGTCACGCTCAAGGTGCAGTGAAGCTGGTTGCTGCTGATCCCCTTCTTGCTCGCGCCCATCAGGTGCATGGCTTGCAGCCACAGCTTCAACTCGACGTGGCTGGCCTCGAACACAGTGCCGATCTTGACGGTGAACGGCTTGCGGCAGGCGTAGCACTTGTAGAGGCCGGTGCGGGTGCTCTTGCCGATCCGCTCGCAAGAGCCGCAATGCGGGCACACCGGGCCGTTCGGCTAGATGCGCGCTTCCACGAAGGCGTAAGCGGCTTCTTCATCGTGGAAATGCGGGGCGCTGAGGATCGACTGGGCCATTGGTGTCTCCTATGACGCCAACCTGTCTCCCATCGTTGGGCATGCCAGGTATAATACCGCCAAAATCAACAGGCGCGAGCTGGAGGACTACTACTGCAACCGCGCAATTCGTTTCAGGTGTGAGCGTTGCGCGTCGGCTGGTGCGCGCGTGGCCGAGCCGGCCCGGCGATGAGGTGAGCCGGGTGGATGCGTCGCTGCGCGAGGCGCGTGGCGACGCGGCGGATGTCCTGAAGCGACCAGCGGACGAGGCGTGCCGGGCGCGCGTCCGGGGCCGCGCCATCTCCGAGAGGCTGGCCGGTTCGCGGGGCGGCGAATGGTCGCCAGCATGCCCAGCGAGGCATGGCGGCGCCGGCCGTGCCAGGACCGGCTCTCGTTGTGATCGAGTTGTGATCGAGGCCGAACTCGGCCTGGGCGGCCTCGAAGCTGTCCCCGACGGCCCAGCGCCGCCCCTCGACCGCAACGAGAGCGCCGATGCCCGCGCCGGCCCTGTCAGCTTCGCTGACATCGCTGCGTGGGATCGCTTCGCGACGGCGCCACGTGGCGAAGAACGCGCGCGCCATCGGCCAGGCGGCGCCGGGCCAGCAGGCCGCGAACACCCCGACCGGGCAGTTCGTGATCTTGCCGGCCGATCCCGTGCACTGCCGTCCCACGCCGCGGGACGACTTGCCTTGCTTGCGGCCGAGGATCGCCTGCTGGCGCCGCGGCCCGGGGTCGCCCGCCTCGGCCCGCCTCCACCCGGCCTCGCGCCGCTCCGGCCCCGGCAGGCCGCCCAAGACCAAACCCGCCGACGCCGCCACCCGGGCCTTCACGTCACGCAGCGACGACGCCCACGGCGCCAGCATCGTCGCCATCGAGACAGTCATCGCCCACGCACGCCCAGCCACGCGGAAGCGCGGCGTCACCGCTCAAATCCAGGCAACTGTAAGGGTGGGTCCAAAACCATTTGGCCAAAACATGACGGTGGCTGCGACGCGGTTTGGACTTACCTCGAAAAAGTGGAGAGTTCCCTTGAGATGAAAACCAAGGGTAACGCATGACATTCTTCTCGCCTGCCGCGCCCTGGCATATAATGACGCGCCCTAACGATTGGCGATATAGTAGTTGGTAAACCCAAAAAGCAAAGTTAAACCACGTCTAGTTTGGGAACCGTAGTTTCTCTTCGTCGGGATCGAGGTGGTCCTTGACCCAGAGGCGGTCAGCAACGACGCAGGGGTCCTGATTGACCTGCCTCTCGAACGCGGCAACGCGCCGGGTCAGGTCGTCCACAGTCGCGTGGCAATGGTGGTAGGTGACGTCCTCGCGCAGCCAGCGCCAGAGTGCCTCCACCGGCATCAGGTCGGGACTGTAGCCGGGCAGCGGCGCAAGCTCGATGCCCAGGCTCGCGGCTTCGGCCCACACCGCTTTGGCGCGATGATACGGGGCGCCGTCCCAGACCACGACGAGCTTGCCGCCGGGGATCTCGGCACGCAGCCGGCGCAGCACGCCGACCGTGTGCTCGCCGTTGGCACGCGCATAGGGCCAAAGCCGCACCTGGCCTTCGTTGTAGAGGTATAGGCCGTAGAGCGAGACCTTGGCCGAGAGCCCGGGCGAGCTGGACGCAACAAAGAACCGCTCGCCCCGCTCGCCCCAGCCATGGCCGAGATCGACATCCTGGTGGATGGGGGCCTCGTCCCAGTAGACCAGCTGATGCCGGTCACGCTGGGCGCCGTCCAGCAAGGGGCGGAGCTGTTCGATGAAAGCTGCCCGCCGTTCAGGGTGGGCACGGCCAAGCAGCGTCTTGGCTTTCTTCCACGACAGGTCGAGCCGGTGCAGGGCCGTGCGGATGGTCTCGCGGCAGCACAGGCGGCCAAACCGCGCCTGCACGAAGCCGACCAGCCGCTTCAGCGTCCAACGGAGTTTCGGGTCGGCGCCGGCGACGGGCGGCGCAGCTGCTTCTTGCTGGGCTGCGCGGACCTCTGCGCCGAGGGCTGCTGCGATGTCCGGGCAAAAGGGGGGCGGCCGCCGGTGCGCCGATACAGCAGCGCCTCGGGGCCGTGTTCGCCGTAGCCGTGCAGCCAGCCCATCACCGTCTGCGGGTGGCGCCCTGTTCGTGCTGCGACCTGCGTGGCACAGGTCCCTTGTGCGATGTCGTGGAGGGCAAGGAAGCGCTCGCGGCTGCGGGCATGCGGGGCAGTCAGGGCCAGACGGCGCCAGTCCGCCAACGTCTGTCCCCAGCGTTCATGATCAACTCGTAACACCAGTCGGAGCAGGGCCTTTCAGGAAAACCGTCATATGGGAAACGACCCTCACCCAGCCAAGCACTCCGACCATGGATCTCAAACTGGACGTGGTTTAGTATGCTTTTGGGCCGACACTTAAGGTCTTGCCAGGTGACACGGGGCGGCCTAGTAAGTCCCGTGTTCGGAGCGCGGGCGTAGCTCAGGGGTAGAGCACAACCTTGCCAAGGTTGGGGTCGAGGGTTCGAATCCCTTCGCCCGCTCCAGATTTCTACCTAAGTGCGATGGTTTAGTCGATAAGCTCGGCGATCGGCGCAGCTTGCCGGGCAGCGGGGCCGCGCTGGGAGCGGCGGCGCGGGTTGCGCTGTGGCCGTCGCCGCCGGATGCCTCATCGCTGGAAAGCCTTTCGCGCGCTGAACGGCGCGGCCTCGTCGGCGTGCTGGTCGCGGACGTCCGGCGGTGCGGTCCGACGCCGCGGCTCCGCGGGCTGAGGCGCAAGCGCGGCAGGCGACGATCACCGTCGCGCGCGCCGAGAGCCAAGCGCGGGGTGACGAGGTGGCGCGGCTCGAAGGCCTGCCGCCGCGCCCACCGTCACGGCCCTCGGGCCTGGAGGCGGCAACGGAGCCTGGGGCTGCCGGCAAAGACAGGCGACGCTCGCAGCGGCGGCGCGGCGCCACGCGCGATCGGGACGCGATCACGGCCGAGGTCGTGGTCAAGGCCGCGGCGCCGCCCGGCTCGCGGCTGAAGGGCTGCAAGGACATCGGGGTCGCGCGAGCTGTGCCTCCGCGCGGAGGTGGTCCGCCACCGGGCGAGCGCTGGCTGGCGCCGTCGGGCGAGACCATGGCCGCGCCCTCGCCGCTGGGCGTCGTGGGCGGATTCGGGCCGGAGCGGCGGCGCTTCGTGCTGGCTGTGCACGCCCAGGGGCAGGTGACGACGAAGCGGCTGAAGCCGCCGCTGGAGGGGACCGGGGGTGGCGATCTGCGAGCGCCAGGCCGCGCGCCTGCTCTCAGCCCCTCTGGACGACCTTGCGGCCGAGGATCGGGATGCACTGCGGGCGGGCCTGGCCACGGCAGGCTGGATCACGGTGGACGACGCCGCCGCCCGGCGCGCCCGCGAGGACGGCGTGACCACCCGGCCCGGCGATGATCGCTGCGCCGCCTTGCGGACCGGCGCGTCGAAGCCGCGCGAGGCGTTCCTCGCCCTGCCGCGGGCCGCTGCGCCGAGTGCGTCATCGACGCGGCGGCGCGAGCGCAGCCTGGCTGGATCGGTGATCGAGATGCTGGCGACGCATCGGGCCAAGCTCTTCGCCAGCACGGCAGGGCGGCGGGCGCGTCGCGCGGCTCTCAGCATCGACCAGCTCGAGGTCACGCCGGACCCGGTGCTGGTCACCACCGAAGGGGCACTCTGGGGCGCCATCTGACACCACGGGATGCTCGCCGGGACGGTGATCGTCTCCGACGACGCCGGCCAGTTCCGGGTCGGCAGCCACGCGCTGTGTTGGGCGCGCGCCGAACGCCTCGCGCGCAAGCTGGTGCTGGCCACGCCAGACGACTCTGTTGCGAACTCCCCTGGGCTTCGGCGGGCTATGCCGAGCTATGGCTGTCCAGCGCATCAGCGGACGGCCGGGCCTGAACGCCGCGCGACCGCGAGGCCAGCGCGGGAGCACGCCCCCGCGCGCCTCAGCCGAAGTTCGCAACAGGGCCTCCGATCGCGCACCATGCCACGTCACCCCCCGACAAGCGCGACGCGCAACACCGGCTGCAGTGCTAGCTTCTGTTAGAACTTGAGTTTTAGCCCCATCTTTGGGGCATGGCGGAGATTGCTGAGGCTGAGGGCTTTACGGACGCGGAGTGGGCGGTATGGGAGCCGCTGATCGAGTTGGTGCGGCCCCGCGGCAAGACGCCGCCGAAAGACCTGCGCCGCACGATCGCGGCCATCTTGTGGCGGCACAACAACGGCGCCAAGTGGCGGGCGATCCCGGCCGAACTCGGCCCGTGGTGGCTGGCGGCGCAGCTGTTCATCCGCTGGGCCAAGCAGGGTGCGTGGGAGCGCCTGCTGGGTTTGGCGCAGGCGCGCGCGGGCGGCTTGGATCTGGGCCTGGCCTTCCTGGACGGGACCAACATCCGGGCGCGCGCCAAAGCGGCGGGGGCGCCTAAAAAAGGGGATCTGCAGCAAGCCGAGACGAGCGTGAAGCGCTTGGTCGCTCTCGCGGCGGCTTCGGGACCAAGGCGGTGACGGTGGCAGACAGCCAGGGCCGGGCGATCGCCTTTGCGCTCGCCCCAGGCCAGGCGCACGAGGCGCCAATGGCGCCCGCGCTGCTGGACGGCTTGACGGACGCGCCCGGCTGGGTGGTGGGCGACCGCGGCCTGTCCTCGGACGCTCTGCGCGCGCAGGCCTGGGCCATGGGCGCGCGTCCGGTGATCCCGACCAAGAAGAACGAGGCGCCCGTGCGCTGCCCGGACTTCATCTACGTTCATCGCAACCGGATCGAGCGCCTTTGGGGTCGGCTGAAAGAGTGGCGGGCCGTGGCCACCCGCTACGAGAAGACAGCCCGCTCCTTCATGGGCGTGCTCTGCCTCGCCGCCGCACGGGACTGGCTCAAACCCACAATCAAGAACAAGCAATCAAGTTCTAACAAAGGCTAGGCGGTAGTGACGATTTCACCGAAGCAGGACGACTATGGCGGCGAGTTGGACGAAGCCTCTGTAGTTGGGCAGGAGCTTGTCGTAGCGGGTGGCCACGCGCCTGAACTGCTTCAGCTTGTTGAAGAACCGCTCGGCGAGGTTGCGCTCCCGGTAGAGCGCCTTGTCATGGTCGCGTGGCGTTTTGCGGTTGGACCGGGGCGGGATGACAGCCTCGGCTCCCATGTCGCCTATGGCATCCCGCAGGTGGTCAGCGTCGTATCCCTTGTCGGCGATCACGGCACCGGGCTTGAGGCCGTCCAGCAGTTCGTGGCCGCGCGTGACGTCATGGCGCTGCCCCGGCCCGAACAGCAGGCGCACCGGGTTGCCCAGCGCGTCGGTGGCGGCGTGTACCTTGGTGCTCAGGCCGCCGCGAGAGCGGCCCAGCCCCTGGGCATCAGGCCCCCCTTGGACCGGCGGGCCCCGGCCGCGTGCTGGTGGGCGCGCACGACCGTGCTGTCGATCATCAGCCATTCCAGGTCGCTGTCCGCCGCAAGCACGGCCAGGAAGCCGCCCAAGACGTCGCGCTCGACCCAGCGATAGAAGCGGCGCTTCACGGCCTGGTAATCACCATACCGCTCGGGCAGGTCGCGCCAGCGCGCGCCAGAGCGCGCCATCCACAGCAGCGCATCCACGAACCGGCGGTTGTCGCAACGCGGCCCACGCTGGCCCTCGCGCCCGCCCGGAACCAGGTCCCGCAAGCGCTCCCACTGGTCGTCGCGCAACGCATCCACCTCAACGCCCGCCATCGCCAAACCTCGAAATCAGCCTTGAACCACACCCAGCGCCGAACCGGAACCCAGCCGAGCTGAAATCGTCACTACGGCCTAATACCAATCGCCTTAAACACTGACCTGTGCCCAGGTGCGGGTGGTGATGGAGGTGATGCGTTTGGTGTCGGTCATGAGGCCGTTCCAGGCGTCGCAGCAGGCGTCCACGATTGCGGTGTAGCCGTCCCACACCGTCATGCCGAGGGCGTTGCCGCGCAAGTATTCCCACACGTTCTCCATCGGGTTCAGCTCCGGCGCGCAGGGCGGCAGGCGCAGCAGGGTGACGTTGCGGGGCACCTTCAGCCTTGCGCCGGGCTGGTGCCATCCTGCGCCGTCGCAGACCAGCATGGCATGCGCCCCTGGCGCCACCTGGGTGCTGACTTCCTCCAAGTGGAGCGCCATGGCCTCGCTGTTGACCCCTGGCATGACAAGGGCGGCGCCCATGGCGCGCGCGGGGCATGTGGCGTCGAACAGGGAGGCGCTCTCGTGCCGGCAGTCGCGCACCCGCGCCGGGCGCGATCCGATGGGCGCCCACACGTAGGACAGGGTGCCCTGCTGGCCGACCCGGGCCTCGTCCTCGAACCAGACCTCGATGGTCTTGCCGGCGGCCTCTGGCGGCAGGGCGGTGGCTACGAGGGTGGCGAAGTTTTATATGCCTCCTGCGCCGCCAAGTCCTGCTTGGGGTGGAAGGGGCGCGGCTGCAAGCGCGTCAGCCGAAGCCGGCGCAGCAGCGTGCCCACGGTTCGCTCATGCACCTCCACCTCGAACCGGGCCTGGACCTGCGCCCGCAGGTCCAGGCAGCGCCGCCGGACAACGCCGTCCTCGGCCAGGTCCGGCCCAGCCAGCACCAACTCCTCCAACTCCTGCATCTGCTCCGCCGACAGCGCCGGCGGGCGGCCACTGCGGGGCACGTCCCGCACGCCTTCGACGCCGTGGGCGTTGTAGCGGTGGACCCAGTCCCGCAAGGTCTGCCGATCCATCCCGCCAGCTTGAGCCGCGAGGTGCCGCGGGTGCCCGTCCAGCACCATCGCCAAGGCCAGCCGCCGCCGCGCCTGCCTCACGTCCCGCGCGCCTGCCGCCGCCGCACGTCGCCCCGCACTGTCCAGGTCGTCCCGCGTGATCGCAACCGATGCCATGCCACCCACCCCGAACCGAACACAGGGCGCATGGACCCATACCCTCGCGAACTTGGGAAACCCCCCAGGAGGCAGAACTCTCGGCGGCTGGTATAATACCAACCATCAGTTGCCCTGCCTCAAACGTGAGTAGGTGCGGCTCGGCTGGGTGTGTTTCGGTTTGCCTGCATGGTGATGAGGGCGGGCATGACGGTCGCGATCACGCGGACGGAGCACGCGGCGGCTGACCTGCGGCGGCTGGCGGGGCAGTCTGATGCGGTATTAGGTAGCAAGCACACCTAGTCAAACCCCTTGCGTAACCGCCCACGCATCGCGATAGTACGTGAGCGTACATGCAAGGAACAGTTATGAGCGAGGATGCCAAGACTCCGAAAACGCCAAGAAAGAATCAAGCCGCTGCGGAGATGGGGCGGCGCGGCGGCAAGAAGGGCGGCGCTGCCAGAGCGGCAAAGATGACACCGGAGGAGCGGGCCTCATCGGCCCGGCTGGCGGCGAAGTCTAGATGGGCAAAGGCTCCTACGGCCTTGACCGCCCCGCCAGCGGCCACGCCAGCCATTGAGGGAGAGGCGTTGCCCCCGTCGCCCTTCGCCAAGCACCGAGGTATAATGACACTCGGAGGTATGCCGATTGACGTGTATGTGCTGGACACGGGCACCCGCGTGATAAGCCTTCGGGCGGTGCTGAAAGTGCTTACGGATGTCGATGGCGGGGTGCTGGAGGACTACATAGGGGTAAAGGCACTAAAACCTTATCTTAACAGCGAGTTAGTCCTGGAGGAGAGCATAGACTTCTACATCCCCGGCACGCAGTTCCGGGGACGTGGGATCACGGCGGAACAGTTTGAGGCAATCCTGACAGGGTACGTGCGCGCTCTTGGCGCTGACGCCTTGAACACTGCCCGGCAGCGCGAAATTGCGACTAGATGTGCGGTCCTCAGCACGGCCTTCCTCCGGGTCGGCATCGTTGCTCAGATTGATGAGGCGACCGGATACCAGTACGAGCGTGCCGCCGACGCGCTGCAAGTCAAGCTGCAAGCCTACATCGCTGAGGAACTGAGGGATTGGGAAAAGACTTTCCCGGACGAACTCTGGGAGATGTTCGGGCGGCTCACAAACTGGAAAGGCCCCATCCACAGCCGCCCGAAGTGGTGGGGGCACCTTGTGAACGAACTGATCTACGAGGCACTTGACCCAGACATCGCGGATTACTTGAAACGCAACAAACCCAAGCCCTTCCACGGTCAGAACTATCATCAATGGATGAGCGAGGATGTGGGGCTGAAAGCACTCATCCAGCACATTTACAAGGTCATCGGCACGGGCGACGGCTGCACCGACATGCGCGAACTGCGAGACAAGGTGGCCAAGCGATACGGGCGAGGGATGGTTCAACTCACCCTTATGTTACCGCGAGATTGTGCGTAAGTGCATACGCATGTTGACTGTGCGTAAGCGGTCAGGCATAGTCTGGCTATGGCCGCTCACTTCCTCCTCTCCGCAAAAGCAAGGACGCTCTCTCTAGCGTCCATCTTCCGCATGAGCGACGACGAGGCGCACGCGACGTTCACGGCCATTCGCTTCGCCGACAACGGCGGCGCGGCGTTCTGCCCCCGTTGCCAATGCACGGCGGTCTATGCTTACGCGGCCCGGCGCATCTGGAAGTGCAAGGACTGCCGCCACCAGTTCAGCGTCACCAGCGGCACCATCTTCGCCAGCCGCAAGCTCGCCATCCGCGACTACCTCGCCGCCACGGCGATCTTCGTCAACGCGGCCAAGGGCATTTCCGCGCTACAGCTCGGGCGTGACCTGGATGTGCAGTACAAGACGGCGTTCGTCTTGGCGCACAAGCTGCGGGAGGCGATCAGCGCCGAGCAGATCGCAGGCACCCTCTCAGGCGTCGTCGAAGTGGACGGTGCTTATGTCGGCGGACACGTCCGGCAGGAGAACCAGAAGGCCGACCGCAAGGATCGCCGCCTCGCTTCGGAGCAGACCGGCAAGCGGCAGTCGGTCGTCGTGGCCCGCGAGCGTGGCGCGGGCGGCCGGACGCTGCCATTCGTGGTCGCCAAGGAAGCCGACGCCGTGGCCCTGATCCGCGAGCGCATCGCGGTCGGGTCCATCGTCAGCTCATCCGCAGCTTCGGTGCAGCCCGTGGCGGCGTCGGGTGCGCGGGGGCACATAGCGTGAGCATCTCGGAGTTCATGCTGTCCCGTGTCCAAGCGCCTTCTGCCCCTCGTGCCTGCCGACTTGGTGGTTGACCAGGTCGTGCCCACCCCTGACCACGTCACCATCATGTGCCGGTCCCGCATCGCGGCCCCTGTCTGCCCCGGCTGCGGCCACCCGTCATCGCGGCGGCACAGCAGCTACCCCCGCCGGCTGGCCGACCTGCCCTGGCAAGGCCGCCGCGTGCAGGTCGAGGTGCAGGTGCGCCGGCTTCGCTGCCGGCGGCCCGGCTGCGCGCACCGTATCTTCGCCGAGCGCCTGCCCGCCGTTGCCGGCCCGTATGCCCAGCGGACAGCGCGCCTGGGCAGCCTGCAGCATCACATCGGCCTGGCGCTGGGCGGCAAGGCCGGCGCGCGCCTGGCCGAACGGATCGGCACGCCCGTGAGCGGCGCCACCCTACTCCGCCTCGTCCGCCGCGGCGCGCCTGCGGCGCCCGACACGGCGCCACGCGTGCTCGGGGTGGACGACTGGGCGTGGAAACGAGGGCAGCGCTACGGCACGGTTCTCGTGGACCTGGAACGCCGTGCCGTCGTTGACCTGCTACCCGACCGCGAGGCGGACAGCTTCGCCGCCTGGCTGCAGGCCCACCCCGGTGTCGAGGTGATCGCCCGCGACCGGGGCGCCGGCTACGCCGACGGCGGTAGGCGCGGTGCGCCCGGTGCCGTCCATGTCGCGGACCGGTGGCACCTGCTGGAGAACTGCAGCGCCGCCGTTCTGGAGGCGGTGAAGCGGAACATGCCCGCGCTCCGGGCTGCGGCCAAGCCCGCCTCCAGCGCTCCTGCCGCCGCAGCGACAACCGTGGTGCCCGTGGCGGACCCGGACGCGCCGCCACCGATGACGAGCGCGCAGCGGCTGCAATGGCAGGGCTGGCAGCGGCGCGTGCAGGTGCATGGCGAGGTGATGCGGTTGCACCAGCAGGGCGTTCCGATCCGCCACATCGCCCGCGACCTGGCGCTGTCGCGCAACACGGTGCGGCGCTGGGTGCGGGGCGAGCAGCCCGAGTTGCACCGGCCGCGGACCCACTCGCTCGACCCCTGGCGGGCGGTGCTGGAGCGGCGCTGGGCAGAGGGCTGCCGCAACGGCGCCCGGCTCTGGCGCGACCTGCGCGACGCCGGGTTCAAAGGCGGGATGCGCGTCGTCACCGAGTGGGCCAACCGGCAGCGGCTGGCGGACCCAGAGCGACAGCCCGGACCAGCGCCGGCCTCGGCCACGCAGCGTTCCCCTCGGCCCGCGGCACACCCGGCGCGGCGGGTATCCCGGATGCTCATGGCCGACCTGGCGCTGCTTGCGGAACCGGACCGCGCCTACGTCGAACGGCTGCTCGCGATGTCGCCGACGCTGGCCACGGTTCGCGACCTTGCCCAGCGCTTCGCTGCCTTGGTTCGCGCCCATACCGACGATGCCCTCACCCCCTGGCTGGCCGATGCCGAGGGCAGCGAACTGCGCGGCTTCGCCGCCGGCCTGCGCCAGGACGAGCAGGCGGTGCGCGCAGCCCTGACGCTGCCCTGGAGCAGCGGCCAAGTCGAGGGACAGGTCACCCGCTTGAAGCTGGTCAAGCGCCAGGGCTACGGACGAGCAAAGCTCGACCTGCTCAGGGCGCGCCTGATCCGTGCAGCATGATAACAATCTGCACCGAGGCTGCGGATGAGCCCATCGTCCACGCCGACGAAGCGGGCGGCTGGGACATGCTGCACGCCTTCTACGACGTGAAGCGCATCAATCACTCGGTCGCCTTCTCGCTGGATGGCGCTTGCACCAACCAGGCCGAGAGCTACTTCTCCCGCCTGCGCCGCGCTGGGCCAGCACCACCACGTCAGCGGCAAGTACCTTGCCGCCTACGCCTGCGAGATGGCCTGGCGGGAGGACAACCGCCGGATGCCGAACGGGGTGCTGCACCAGGCCGCGACGGCGGCGGCGCTGGCGCATCCGGTGTCGCGGGTATGGAAGGGATATTGGCAGCGTGGGAGGGTTTAGCCAAACTCTGTCTGCGGCGATGAACGCCGAAAATGTGGGCCGAAATTATCAGAAAGGTGGTGAAGAAACGGTAGGACCAAGAGTCTTAAGCGGAGCGTCAACCGGTTGCTCTTCAATTCTAACCGAAAGTTTCCCCACCCGCTCCCTTTCTCCATCTATCTCTGCCCAGGCGTCAATTGTACCGTTCTCTGTTATTTTAATAAAGGGAATAACCATAGATGCATTGAAAGTGACTTTCTGTATATCTTCATTTATATCGCCCATTTCAATTTCCTCGATGTGAACGCGAGCCACTTCCTGATTAGATGGCACAACAATCCAAACTGTAGTGCGTTTGAACAACGCTTTAGCGGGAGTGTTTATGAACACGTGGACTCCCAATTTTGGAATTACGATCGGCATTACCGATGCCTGTATCAGCATCTCGCCACCATAGATTCCTATCAAAGACACCTTGTTGCCAATTTCTTGTCTTACATCGTCGCAGAAGATGCAATTGATTGAGCGCCCGTGCTTCAAGCTACGGACCTTTTCAAAATGGCGTGCGTTTCTTTTGGCCCATAAACCGGAGTAAAGGACACTGGATCAGTCTTTGTGCCAGCTTTGCGAGCGCGATAGGCGTGGTAGTTGTCAGGTTTGTTAAGAGGCTCATCCAAGCCTTGCACAACAATCTCTGCCTCTCCATTCAGAGCACGAACAAGACGAGCAAAGGTTTTAAATTCCCAATTCGCCGGACCGCGTAGCGCCCGTGACACCCAGCCCGCATCCCGACCAAGCGTCTCCGAGAGTGCTTTCTGTGTCATCCCTTGTTCTTGTCGGCTCCGCCACAGTCGGTGAACTGCATCGAAAGCCGCATTGCGAAGACGTGCTACAGCATAGTCGTCCGCTTCTTGAGGGGTGAGGACAAAGTCATCGGTGTTTAGGCACCCGTGCGAGATGCGGGAAGTCGTCGCAGTTTGAGATGTACTCATGGATGGACTCTCCTCGGAACGGCTTTAAGTCCGGAAACAAATCATTCCATATTGCCTCACAATCTATCATGGCGAGGTCAAACCCTTTTTCGAGAAGGTCGCGAGTATGGCAGTGCGTCATCAGAAGTGTGTCGCGAGCGAGAAAGCGGACAAACAACCGCCCCTGGATTGTGGGGGCACGAACCTTGATTTCCCAAACGTCGTGAGGCGGCGGATACAAAGGCACGAGGAAGTCCCCCCTGCGTTTGGTTCCAGTGATCCGCTGTCCTAGCACCCACGTGTCAAGCGCTCCTAGAATCTGGGCCTTTCCTGCCAGCATTTGAAGCGCAGAGCTTGCTATCTCCCCCTTCGCTCGGGAACTGAGATAGATCTCTCGCTTGGGACTCTGCCGACTGACCGGCTCATACGACCAAAGCCTCCTCGCAGTTCTCAAGGCGGAAAGCTTTACCGCCAACGAACTTGACATATAAATCAATTCCACCCAAATTGCAACTGACCATATTTAGATAAGCCGATTTAGCGGAGCGGGTGTCTCCCGCATGGAGCTTAATCTGTTAAACCTTTACCTCCCATAGCGTCACCGGCCCCGCCCCCTGGATCGCCCGCACCGTTCCAGCCACCTTCTGCCGGCTGAGTGCCATCCCGGCCCGCTTCATGGCCTGCGCCACAAGGCGGCGGTCCTCCCCATCCTGCCCGTGTTCCGCCATCAGCCGCCGCGCAACCTCCTGCGTCGTGACCGGCTCCGGGGCTTCCCGTAGCACCTTGAGGATGAACCGGCTCCGCTCTCCGCGTTTCGCCACGTCCGGCCCGCGCGGGCGCTTCGCCCGGATCGCAGCAAGGTCATAGTCGGGATCGAATTGTCGGATCACGGCGTCGAGATGGCTCAGGTCGGTGCCGATCTGCGCCAGCCGAGCGCGGATGTTCTCGGCTTCGCTGGCCAGTTCGGCGCGGCGCTTCGCAAGGCCCGAAAGCACGTAGTCGGTCATGGGAGCGCCCCTGTGTGTGAAGGGCGGTTATCCTAAATGAATCAGTAAGTTAGCGGGAGAGAGATTTAGGTGTGCTTGCTACCTAATACCGGTCTGATGGTGCGGCGGTGGCCCGGCGGCGGCTGGCGCTCGCGCTGGTGCTGGACGGCCACAAGCGCGCGGGTGCGGCGCGGCTGGCCGGGATGGACCGGCAAGCCTTGCGCGACTGGGTTCACCGCGACAACGCGGACGGGGTTGCGGGCCTTGCCGACCGGCACGGCGGCGGCGCTGCGCCGCGCTTGTCAGCCGAGCAGGAGGCGGAGGTCGCGGGCTGGATGCGCACCGGGCCGGGCGTGGCGGTGGACAAGGTCGTGCGCTGGCGATGCGCGGACATCCAGGCGCGGATTGCCGCGCTGTTCGGCGTCATCCTCCACGCGCGCAGCGTGGGCCGGCTGCTGCGCCGGCTGCGCTTCTCCCTCATCTCGGCGCGCCCGCAGCACCCCAAGGCGGACCTTGCGGCGCAAGCGTCTTTCGGAGTGGGTTTCAGGTCCTCACGACCGCGGCCCTGCCCGACGCTGTCCTGGCCGACGCCGTCCTGGCCGCGGGCACGCCGGTCGAGGTCTGGTTCCAAGACGAAGCCAGGGTCGGGCAGCAAGGGACGCCGACCCACGTGTGGGCCGAAACGGGCACCCGGCCGCGGGCGCCGAAGGACTTGCGCTACGAGTGGGCCTACATTTTCGGAGCCGCGTGCGCCGGGCGCGGGGCCGGTGCCGCCTTGGTCGTGCCGCGCTGCGACGCCGAGGCCATGACCTTGCACTTGGACGAGATCAGCCAGGCCGTGGCCAAGGGCGCGCACGCCCTCGTCGTGTTGGACGGCGCGGGGTGGCACCAGGCCGGCGGGCGCCTGAACGTGCCCGAGACCATCAGCCTGCTGCACCTGCCGCCCTACTCGCCTGAGCTGAACCCAGTCGAGACCGTGTGGGAGCACTTGCGTGCCAACAAGCTCAGCAACAGCGTGTTCGACACCTATGAGAGCATCGTGGACCGCTGCTGCGCCGCCTGGAACTGGCTCATGGACGCACCAGACCGCATCCGCTCCATCGCAATCCGGTCATGGGCTGAAACGGTCACAGCATAGGACGGTTGGTATGAGCAACCGCGCGGAACAAAATCCGGAGCGATTTCACGTGAAGTAAAACGCTTTGACACTGCAGCCGGAGTTGTGCGTTGCGCTTGTCGGGAGATGACGTGGCGTGGTGACGCGATCGGACGCGCAAGGCTAGGCGAGTGGCCTGAATGGAATGCTGGATCGCGTCGCGGTTCGGTCGGGCGGAGCCTCGGCGGCGTGCGGCGGCCCACCTGCGCGGGTTGCTTGTGCCCGTGGAGCGCGAGAACGGCTGGCAGTTGGCCGCAGCGGCGGGCGATGCGACGCCGGACGGGGCGCGGGATTTTCCGGGCCGGGCCGAGTGGGACGCTGATGCGGTCAGGGGCGGCCTGCAATCCGACGCGACGGAGCGCCTGGGCGACGCGGATGCCGTGCTGGCGCTGGACGAGACCGGCTTTCTGAACAAAGGCGCCGAGTCGGCCGGGGTGCGCGCAATGCGCGGGCCCGGCCGGGCGGATCGAGAGCGCACGGGCCGGCGTGCTCCTCGGTGACGCGAGCCGCCACGGCCACGCCCTGATCGACCGCGCGCTTTGCTTTCCCAAGGAGTGGGCCGAGGACGCGGACCGGCGCCGGGACGCGCGGGCGCCCGAAGCGGTTGCGTTCACCACCGAGCCGAAGCTGGGCCCGGCCATGCTGGAGCGGGCGCGGGTCGCGGGCGGAGATGACAAAGGTTCCGCGCGCGCAAGCGCGTGGAAGGCCATCGCAGGGGCGCCGTTCACCCGGAGGGCCGGAGACGGCGTCCACGGCGCGGCCACACCATCGGGCGCTGGGCGGCGCGGCACCGGCGCGGCTATATGTTGGCCGCGCCCACTGGCGCAAACGGCCGCGCTCCATGTCGCGCTCGCGTCAACTCCGGCTGGGGCGCTAGAGCAATTTCACGCGTTTGCTCGACTTGATGGGATGCGAGAATGCGTCCGGTCAAGCTGAAACCGCTCTGGCGCTTACCAAGCTCCTGTCACTGGTCCTAGGGCGGCGGAGAGGTTAGATTGGACCGGCGACAACGGAGTGTTCGATGGCCGGCAGCGTCAACAAGGTGATCCTGGTGGGGAACCTGGGCAAAGATCCGGAGGTGCGCAACGCGCAGAACGGGACCAAGATCGTCAACTTCACCCTAGCGACCAGCGAGACCTGGAACGACAAGGCGAGCGGCGAGAAGCGCGAGCGGACCGAGTGGCACCGGGTGGTGGTGTTCAACGAGCGGATCGCCGACGTAGCCGAGCGGTTTCTCAAGAAGGGTCAGAAGGTTTACGTCGAAGGTTCGCTGCAGACGCGGAAGTGGACGGATCAGTCGGGGCAGGAGAAGTACACGACGGAGGTGGTGATCGACCGGTTCCGCGGCGAGATGACGATGCTGAGCGGCCGCAACGAGGATGCGGGTGGGGGTGGGGGAGGCGGCTATTCGGGCGGCGGCGGATCACGGCCGCAGCCGGCGCGGTCAGGCGGGGGTGGGGGCGGGCCGAGCTGGGACAGCGAGCGGGGTGGGGGAGATTTAGACGATGAGATTCCGTTCTGACGGGCGGTTTTTTACAACTGTAAACAATGGGCGTGAACTCCCAAATTCGACAAGGGTTTGGGAATTTTTCGTTGAACATCCGATTTTGCTGGCGGATCGGTATGAGGTGCGGCTATTTTTCCCGTAAACAACAGGGGAAATGGATGTTGCAAGAAGGACAAAGACACCGGATCCGGACGGTTCAGTTCCAATCTGGCGAGCGGTTCACGCTGCTTTACGACGCTCACGATGGATTGCCGCTGCCCTGGACGACACGGTACAGCGCTATCTTGCGCCGGACCCGACAGGGTTCGGTTTCGACGATGGAGCAAGAACTCAGGGCCATTGCCGTCGCCCTGAGTTGGGCGGAGGATCGTGGCATCAATTTGGAAGAGCGCATCGACGGTTGCGCCTTCGTTACCCCTGAGGAGGCTCTATCCCTTCGCGACGCCTTACGCGTCAATCTGAACGCTGGAATGGTAGTGTCTCAGTTTGAAATTCAGGAGATTCTACCACGCGCAATCCACCGAGGCTCTTGTCGGGTTCCGGGGTGTTGGCTTGCGTCATCTGACAAGTGCGGTGACGAGTGCACCGAGCAAGGCTTTGCCGCGTCGGCGAGCGTTGTGCACGAACTGGAAGAAGCCGAGATAGAGCGGCAGCTTGTCTTGCGAGATGCCCCGGTGCGGTCGCAGCCAGGAACGTAGGAGCGACCAAAGCCCTTCCATGGTGTTGACGTGGACCTCGCAGAACCCGTCGCCGTCCTCGTCGCGGGCGTATTCGCCGCGCCCGTGGCAGACCGTTTTGTGTCCGTAGCCCCAAGCCGGCAGACGTGCGTAGATGCTGTATTCGTCCGTGTGGATCAGAGTGCCCGGGGCGACGGCGGCGGTGATGACCGGCTTGATCGTGTTCTGCTGCACGTTGGCCAGCATCTGCAGCACCACCTGGCCGCCGCGCTGGATCAGGCCAAGGATCGGCGGCTTGTCCTTCTCCAGCGTGCCGCGGCCCGGCGCGCCTGCCAGCCTGCGGCACCGGCCGAGCCGCCCCTTTTGGCCACTTCTTCCGGCTGCCCCTTGTGCCCGGCTACGACGTAGACCTCGTCGATTTCCACCGCGCCCTGTAGCTTTACCACCGGCACTTTGGCGACCAGCCCCCGGCGCAGCTGCTCCGTCATGGCCTGCACGTCCGACACGGCCAAGCCCAGCTCACCTGCGATCTGCCGGCTGGAAAGCTTCAGGCCCATGAAGTAGAGGCACAGCACCCACACGCGCAGCGGCTGATGGTGCCCGGCCAGCACGGTGCCGGTGAGGTCGTCGAAGCGGGACGTGCACGCCTTGCACCGGTAGCGCTGCCGACAAGGCTGTGTGTCGTCGCACCCATCCCGGACCACCGCGGAGCTGTCGCACCCGGGGCAACGCACGCCTTCCGGCCAACGGTGCTGGCGCACAAAGGCGAAGCACTTGGCGTCGTCCATCAGGCCGGACAGGTTGACCAAGTCAGGTGCAGCCATGAACGCCAAAGCTCCTCAAATGAGAACGGGCGGTCGATCATCCCGCCGCTTTCATCACATCAGAAGCTCGCCGGAACCACCAGTCTCGTCTCTGCATGCCAACACCCCGGAACCCGACAAGAGCCATTCGCGAATGATCGGTGCCGGTGCGGGACGAACTGCGCCTTGGGCCGCGATGGGACTGTTTGCGGTGCAGTTGCGGGGTTCGCATGGTGATCCGTGTTGCGGTTTTCTGGACACCGGGACCTCCTGAGGAGGGTTCATGGGCTTTGCCGCGTCGGCGTTTCCTCCGCCCAGGCCACCCGTTCGGGCGGTTCAGAAGCGAGGCCTGAACACGGATTTGATGTAATCGCCCGTCCGATTCCAGTAGTCGCCAGCCAGTACGCGGCTTGGCCGCTGTCCGCTCTGGTCGAGGCCCACGGTGCCGCCCATCCTGTTCCGGCGTTGGCGCCTGGCTCGTGCAACTGCACCGCAAACAGTCCCATCCCGGCGCTTTCCGGCGCTTCGCCTCGCGCCGCTTTCAGCGCCAGGGCCGTCCGCCGCCGTGGGCCTGCCCGATGGCGCCGCTTGCATCCGTGCGCCAGGAAGCGGTGCGCGGCCGCGAGATCGCCGGGCTCTTCCGCGGCCATGATCTCGGTGACGACGCCACGATCGAGGAAAGGCAGAAGCAACGCCTGGCTGAGGTGCGGACGGCGCTGCGGATGATAACGGGACGACGGCACCGCCATTCTCGTCGGCGGCGACCAGGATCAGGTCGTGGGCGCCATCGCCGACCTCTACATGAGGCGGCGCGACCTGCTGAGAAGCACCGGCTCGGTGCGAAGCGTCACCGTCTCGGTGCCGACGAACGAGGACGCGGCCGACGTGAGCAGGGCCATTCGGCGGCGCCTGCGGGACCGCGGCGAGATCGCGTCGGACGAAGTGGTCTACGAGGCGGTCGACCAGCGCGGCGAGACGTACGCCTTGCCGATCGCCACCGGCGACAAAGTGCGGCTGTTCCGCAGCACCTGGGCCAAGATGGATGGCGGCGGCAACGGCTGGATCGGCAACAACGGCGACGTCGTGGAGGTGATCGGACGCACTGAGGCCGGGCTCAGGCTGATGGACAAGGATGGCCGGACCGGTCACGTCGAGTGGCGTCGGATGAAGGCGGGTGATGACAGCGACCGACTTCTTCTCGGCTTCGGCCATGCGCTGACCATCGACGCCGCACAGGGCATCACGTCGGGCGAGCACATCAACGCCTTGCCCCGGGGCACGGCCGGGCTGACAGCGTTCAAGGCCTACGTCGCCGAGAGCCGAAGCCAGGGCGCCACCTGGACCGTGATCGCGGAAGCCGCTCTCCACGAAGTCGTGCGCCGTGGCCGCGCGCTGGGTGATGCCGCCCCCGTCACCGAGGAAAACCTGTGGGACAAGGCAGCATCCGACATGGCGGCCAAGCCCTACAAGGCCCTCGGGATTGACGTTGCCAAAAAGGCCCGACACGCCCGCGAGGAGGCGACCGACGCCTTCATCCAGCAGGGCATCCGGTTCCAGGCGATGGTGTTGGAGGGGCGGGACCCGGGCCGTGAGGTCCGGGAGACGGTTCGGGCGATCGCCGCCGAGAAGAGCCTTGCAGGGCAGGGGGCATCCCTCGCTGCTGCCATGCGGGAGAACCACGGCGCGGTCCGGGACCTCGCCAACGCATTCGGGATGCTGGAGCGCGCCAGGAAGGTGCAGGCCTTCGTTCGCAGGCAGCGGGATGCCCTTCACTCCGATCCTGGGCAGAGAAGCCCTGACGAGATCCGGCTCCGAGCGCAGGCGATCGCGGCGCGAGCGTCGCTCGACCCTCACATGGCAGACTTGATGAAAGCCGTGCAGGGGAACGCTCGAAGCCTGCGCGACCTCGATGCGAGCATCAGGGACGACAGAGGTGACGCCATGCGCGTCCAGAAGACGGGACCAAGACGGTCAACGTCGCCGTCGCCTGGCCGCTAGCGTGATGGCGGGTTCTGGTTTCTGATCGGTGCAGCCGCCCGGTGATGCCCAGGATGCCGCATGCGGCGAACGCCCGGTCCATGACCTGTCGACGTCGTCAGCCGTTCCTTGGACGCAAGAACCCGAAGTCGCCCGTGGCGCCAACCGCCGGGTCGGACGGCTTCCATGTCGTGATGGTTCGCCACGAGGGGTGGCCTGCCTGGCCCGGCTCATCGAAGTCGGAAGGCGCCCCGTCCCGCTCGCCGACGCTGCGCAGCAACCCGGAGAGGTCCTCCAGCCGGTCGGCGACGACGTGGACCACCTCGCCCTCGCGCTGCACCCGGCCGTGGCAGGCCAGCATCACGGCGGACAGCGCCAGCCGGCGCTGCGCCTCGTAGCGGTCGCGCCAGAGCACTAGGTTGGCGACGCCCGTCTCGTCCTCGATGGTGATGAACATGACGCCCTTGGCCGAGCCGGGCTTCTGCCGCACCAGCACGAGGCCGGGCACGATCACCCGGCGGCCGCCACGCAGGCGCGCGAGGTCGGCGCAGGCCACCATGCCGCGCGAGCGCAGCGTCGCCCGCAGGAACGCGACCGGGTGTGGGCGCAGGCTCAAGCCGGTGCTGCGGTAGTCCTCGACCACCTCGCGGCCCCGCGGCATGGGGGCGAGCGGGGCGTCAGGCTCCGCCAGCTCCGGCGCCGGGCGGCCCGCGTCGGCGGCGGCGAACAGCGGCAGCGCCGGGCCGGCCAGCGCCTTCACCGCCCACAGCGCCCGGCGACGGTCGAGGCCGAGGCTCCGCCAGGCGTCGGCCTCGGCCAGCCGCTCCAGCGCCGCCGCCGGGACGCCGGCGCGTCGCCAGGCGTCCTCCACGCCGGCGTAGGGCTGGTCTCCGCGGTGGGCGACCAAGGCGGCGGCGTGATCGAGGGCGAGACCCTTGACCATGCGCAGCCCGAGCCGCACCGCGAGGCCGGGGCCGCGCCGCCGCGTCTCCAACGTGCAGTCCCAACAAGAGGCGTTGACGCAGGCCGGGCGGACCTCGACGCCGTGCTCCTGCGCGTCGCGCACGACCTGGGCCGGGGCGTAGAACCCCATCGGCTGCGCGTTGAGCAGCGCGGCGCAGAACACCGCCGGGTGATGGCGCTTCAGCCAACTGCTGGCGTAGGCGATCAGCGCGAAGGAGGCGGCGTGGCTCTCGGGGAAGCCGTAGCTGCCGAAGCCCTCCAGCTGGCTGAAGGTGCGCCCGGCGAACTCTGGCTCGTAGCCGTTCGCGACCATGCCCTGGACCAGCTTGTCGCGGAAATGGCTGACGCCGCCGGTGACCTTGAAGGTCGCCATCGAGCGGCGGAGCTGGTCCGCCTCGCCCGGGGTGAAGCCGGCGCACTGGATGGCGACCTGCATCGCCTGCTCCTGGAACAGCGGCACGCCCAGCGTCTTGCCCAGCACGCGGCGCAGCTCGGGCTTCGGGTAGTCGGGCATCTCCAGCCCCTGCCGCCGCCGCAGGTAGGGGTGCACCATGTCGCCCTGGATCGGGCCGGGGCGGACGATGGCGACCTGCACCACGAGGTCGTAGAACGTGCTGGGCTTGAGGCGGGGCAGCATCGCCATCTGCGCCCGGCTCTCGATCTGGAACGTGCCGAGCGTGTCGGCCTGTTGGATCATGGCGTAGGTGGCCGGGTCCTCGGCCGGGATGCCGGCGATGTCGAGGCGAGGCCCGCCGTGGCGCTCCAGCAGCTCGAAGCCGCGGCGCAGGCAGCCGAGCATGCCGAGGCCGAGCACGTCGACCTTCATCCAGCGCAGGGCGTCGATGTCGTCCTTGCCCCACTCGATCACCTGGCGGTTGGCCATCGCCGCCGGCGCGACGGGCACGAGGGCGTCCAGCCGGTCCTGCGTCAGCACGAAGCCGCCCGGATGGGTGCCGAGCTGGCGGGGGAAGCCGACCAGCTCGCGCGCCAGGGCGAGCGTGAGCCGCAGCCGGCGGTCGTCGAGGTTGAGGCCGAGCGCCGCGGCGTGGTCCTCCAGGCGGCTGCCCGCCTCGGCTGCGCCGCCCCAGACCTGGGAAGCGAGGGCGCCGGTCACGTCCGCGGTCAGGCCCAGCGCCTTGCCGACGTCGCGGACCGCGCCGCGGGGACGGAAGCGCATGACGGTGGCGCACAGCGCGGCGCGGTCGCGGCCGTAGTGCTCATAGACCCACTGGACCACCTCCTCGCGGCGCTCGGCCTCGAAGTCGACGTCGATGTCGGGCGGCTCCTGGCGCTCGGCCGAGATGAAGCGCTCGAACAGCAGGCCGGAGCGCACCGGGTCGATGGCGGTGATGCCGAGGACGTAGCAAACGGCGGAGTTGGCGGCCGAGCCGCGCCCCTGGCACAGGATGCCGTTGTCTCGGGCGAAGCGGACGATGCTGTTCACGGTGAGAAAGTAGGGGGCGTAGCCCAGTTGGCCGATCAGCCGCAGCTCGTGCGAGATCTGGCGCGCGACGTCGGGCGGCGGTCCGTGCGGGTAGCGCAGGGGGACGCTCGCCGCGACCTGGCGCTCTAGCGCCTGCTGCGGGGTTTCGCCGACGATCTCGCACTCGTCCGGATACTGGTAGCACAGGTCGGCCAGGCTGAAACGGCAGCGGGCGGCGATCTCCACCGTGCGGGCCAGCGCCTCGGGGTGGCGGGCGTAGAGCCGGGCCATCTCGTCGGGTGACTTGAGGTGGCGGTCGGCGAAGCGCTCGCGCCGGTAGCCGGCGTCGTCGATGGTGCAGCCCTCGCGGATGCAGGTGACGACATCCTGGAGAATGCGGCGGGCGGGCGCGTGATAGAGCACGTCGCCGGTGACGACGGTGGGCACCCCCGCCGCCTGGGCCAGGTCGGCGAGCCGCCGCAGCCGGGCGGCGTCGCCGGGCCGGCGGCGCAGGCCGAGCTGGAGGTGGCAGCGCCCCGGGAAGTCGCCCCGCATGCGCCGCAGCGCCCCGGCGAGGGCCTCGTCGGGGGCGTCCGGAAGCAGGATGAGGAGAAGGCCGTCGCCGGCCGCCGCCAGGTCGGCCCAGGCGAGGTCGCAGCCGCCCTTGCCGGTGCGGGCCTTGCCCAGGGTCAGCAGCCGGCACAGCCGGGCGTAGGCGGCGCGGTCGGTGGGGTAGGCCAGCACCGGCAGCCCGTCGCTCAGGTCGAGGCGGCAGCCGACCACGAGACGGATGCCGACCTCCTCGGCGCGGGCATGGGCGCGGGCGATGCCGGCCAGGGTGTTACGGTCGGTGACGGCGATGGCCGGAAGGCCGAGCGCCTCGGCGGTGGCGAGCAGCTCCTCGACGTGGCTGGCGCCGCGGAGGAAGGAGTAGTTGGTGGTGACCTGCAGCTCGACGTAACCGGGCATGGCTCGGCGCTAGTCGGCAGCGGGGCGCTTGTGGCGACTGGTGCTCGGCGCTGCCGCCTCGCGCCGGCGCATGAGCACGGAGCCGGAGCGTTCCAGGTGCCGGACCAGGCGCTCGGCGGCGATCCTCGCCAGGATGCTGTCGGCGTGGTGCACCCGCTTGCGGCCGTTGTAGAGCAGCCCGAACGACAGGCTCTCCTCGATCTCCTGCGCGGTGGCCGCGCGCAGGCCGCGCGCCTCGTCGTCCATGCCGCGCCGACCCTAGAAGAAGCCGTGCAGGAACCAGGCGAGGCCGCCGGTGGCGGGGTCGCGGCCGTCGCCCTGGCGGAACAGCCAGAACCGCCGCCCGTCGCCGTCCTCGACGATCCAGTAGTCCCGCACCGCCAGCGCCTCGGCGTCGCGTCGCCACCACTCGCCGATGATGCGCTCCGGCCCGTCGGCGCGGCGCACCAGGTGGCGCACCCTGCGCCAGGTGAAGGCGCGCGGCGGATGGTCCGGCAGCATGCCCAGTGCCTCCACCGGCTCCGGCCGTGGCAGCAGCCGCACCGGGCGCGGCCAGGGCGACACCCAGGCGGCCATGTCCGTCAGGCAACCGGCCGGGATGCGCCGCTCCGAGCGTTCCGGCACGTCGCTCTGCACCGGCTGCAAGCGGCAGACCCGGCCCGCCCCCAGGCGGTTCGCCAACCGGTCCAGCAGCTCCGAGAGGTCATCCCCGCCAGCCTCGTCCCCGCCAGCCTCGTCCCCAACCAGGCCGTTGCTCGGCTGCCCGAAGCCCAGCGGCTCGACCAGGGGCAGCACGAGGCGCATGGCCTCGACGCCGGGGCCGGGATCGATCTCCCCGACGCGCTCGCCGAGCAGCCGGGCCAGGCGGCGCGGGTCGCGCACCGGGCGCGAGGTGCCGGCGCGGATCACCTGCGTCGTCGCGTCGACCCGCTCCAACACCAGATCGAACCGGCGCGCGCCCTCGCCGCGGCGTTCCAGCCGGGCGCAGACCTCGGTGACGAGCACCGGGATCACGGCGGCGAAGGCCTCGGCGGTCGAGATCGGTTCGACGAAGGCGCGGTGCGCTGCGACCACGTGCGGCGGCAGCGTGGGTTGGATCGCCTCGCGCACCCGGCCCAGCGCCTGGTCGAGGCGGAGCAGCAAGCCGGGGCCGAAGCGCCGGGCCAAGGGGCCGCGCGGCGTCGCCTCCAGCTGCCCGATCCGCTCCAGGCCGAGGTGTCGCAAGCCGTTCGCGGCGTGGGCGTCGATGCGCAGGGCCGTCACCGGCAGGGACGCGAGGGCGTCGGCGGTCGCGCCCGCCGGGACGACCGTGATCGGGGCGTTGCCGTGGCGGGCGAGCGCGTGCGCGGCCCCCGGCGTGTCGGCGACGACCGCCTGCGCGCTCAGGCCCTGGCGGGTCAACCGCCGAACCAGCAGGCGCAGCATCGGCTCCTCGCCACCGTGCAGGTGCGCGCAGCCGGTGACATCGAGCCAGACCCCATCGGGTGGGTCGGCCGCCGTCAGCGGCGACAGCCGCAGGCACCACGCGGCCAGGCGCGCCAGGGCCCGTGCGTCCCCGGCCGGCTCGGCGTCGGCCACGGCGAGGCCCGGGACCATCGCCTGCGCGTGGGCCAGCGGCGTGCCCGGCCGCAGCCCGAGGGCATGGGCGGCGGGGCAGGCGGCGGCGATCACCAGCCGGCGTCCGTCGTGCGCGCGGGTGACGAACGGGTCATCTGCCGGCGGCCCGGCGCCGCGCCGGCGCAGCCTCTCGGTCGGCCAGAACGGCAGCCAGAGCGAGACGACCCTGCGCATCCGCGCCCTCCACGATCCAGGATGCCGGCTGGCCACCGCGGCAGCGCAGCAAGTCGAGCCGCCAGAGCGGCCTTGGCAGGCCGATCGCCTCATCCGCCAGCCGCGCCGCCGCCAGGGGCAGGGACGGCAGGACGCCGACGCGCCATTGGGTCATCGCCGCCGAGGGCTGCGACAGCGCGGGGTCGTCGAAGCGGCGGCTGCGGCGGATGAGCAGGCCGAGCGCTCGCGCCCCCTCGGCGGCGAGTTGCAGGCGGCGCGAAGCCACCAGGCCGAGCGCGCTCTCGGCCTCGCAGACCACACCGGCCACGCGCGGCTGGCGCAGCGCCTCCTCCATAGTCGGCAGCGCTGCCCGGCCGGCGTCGACGAGCACGACGCGGCGCGGGTCAAGGCCGGCTTGCAGCAGGCCGTGGCCGAACACGCCGCCGCGCTGGATGATCCAGATGACCGGGCCAGGGCACCGGGCCAGGATGCTGGCAGCGAACAGGGCGGGTGTCGCGGCGGTCTCGGTGTCCGGCCCTGTGCCGGCGAGCTCATGCACCGCGCCGAGCGCCAGGCCGCGGGCGGGGAGCCAGGCGTCGATGGCGTCGACGGCGAACGGCAGCGCGGGTCGGGACGACTGTCCCAAGGTGGGCCGCTCGATGCGGGCGACCATGCGGCGCAGGTCGCCGAGGCTAGGGCGCGAGGCTGTTTGATCGCCGCTTGCTGTCACCAACCCCATCGCCCGTCCTTGCTGCTGACGGGAACGTAACAAGAACATTGAGCCGGCGTCTAGTCTGGCTGATGGGTGAGCCGACCAGCGCGGCGGCGATGCCTCAGGGCAATTCGACGGCAGTGGCCCAAAGCCGATGGGAGGTCTAGGCACACGACGGGCAGAGAAGCTCAGGTTTCAGTGCGCGTCCGACCAGCTGAAACGGCTTGCCATCGCCGGCTCCTCCCGTAAGCGGACGTTCGCCAGGGGTCGCGCGCTCTCGGCTGGGAGTGTCTCGGCAGGGGACTGGCCCCGCTTCGCACGGCTCAGCAGCTACGAGGCCGGGAACCAGTTCCCGTGAAAACCCGGTGGCACCCTGTGCGGTATCCGTATGGTGGCGACCGGTGCCGCTTCGAAGGATCGCGCATCGAGGATCGCGAGATCAGTGGTGTCCTCCGCCGTGTTGATGACGAGACCGACCAGCCAGCCTTCGTCCTCCTGCGCATCGGCGGTCGCCGGCACGAACACGAACTCGCCGGGCAGGTGACCGTCGCCGAAGTCATGCACACGGCGGCTGCCCGTCTCAAGGTCATGCTTGTAGAGCTTCGTGGCGCCGGTGAGCTGCGGGTTGCCGTCGGCCGGCACGGAGACCGTGTAGAGGTGTCGATAGCGTTGGCCGAAGCGGCGCTCGTCGATGCGGGGGAACTCCTGCGGCGTGGCGTCGATGACCCGCCGGCCGACGCGGCGCGTCTCGGGATCCACGGTCCAGCGTTCAAGCCGGCCCAGCGCGTCGAGGCCGCTCGCGCCCGAAGCGAACATCGTGGCGTATGCGATGACGTCGAGGATCACCTGGCCGTCCTCGCCCCCCTCTTTGCAATCGAAGGCGTTGGCCACGTGGAAGACGAAGCACGGCTCGACCTCGCACCAGATGACGTCCGCGCCATCGCCCTGCCGCGGCAGCAGGCCCACACGGGCGTGGTGGGCCGGGTTCCAGCGGAACGGGAACAGGTGACCGCCGAGCACGGCCCGCATCGAGAAGGTGACGGGCAGGTCGAGGACGACCGCGAACCGCGCCGTGACGGCGCAATCGTGGATGCAGGGGCCATGCTTCACCGCGACCGGCACGTCGCGGACCACCTTGCCGGCTGGCGAAACGACGACGTGGCGGACAGTGTCCCAGATGCTGCCGTCGTAGGCGACCGCATGGTGCTCGTCCGTGAGCGGGTCCCGGTGCGGGTGCCCGGTGAACGAGCCGCCGAGCGTGCCGTCGAACGGGTTGTAGCGCTGCTCCTCCAAGGTCTCGGACAGCTCGACGGGGAAGCTGCCGGCTTCCACCACGGCGAAGGCGCGGCCGCCGATCTCCGCCACGTTGGTGTTCACGGTGTCGTTGCGCCCCCTGCGCGGCCCAGGCGCTGCGGCCCGGCCGAGCGCCGCGGCCGCCAAGCGCGAGCGGATCCAGCGATTGCGATACCACTGGACCTTGCCGTCCTGGATGGCGACGCCGTGCACCATGCCGTCGCCGAGGAACCAGTGATGGCCCGCGGGATCGGGCTTGGCCGGGTTCGCGCCCATCTTGAGGTAGCGGCCGTTGAGCCCTGCCGGGATCGAGCCGGTCACGGCAAGGTCATGGAGCGTCAGTTCCGACGGCATCGGCGCGTGGATGCCGACGAGGTAGGCGTCGCCGCTCTTGGGCAATCGCTTCCTGTTGTATGCCGCGACCAGCTCGACGCCGCCCTCGATGGCCGTGCGGATGGCCGATTGGACAGGGTTCGGCATGGATGGCGATCTCCGGCGAGGTCGTGCCGCTTCTAAGATTGAATGCTAACAAGCTGCCCAGGCCATGTCCCGCGTCATCCAGCGGGCAACCGCTTTGCGCTTCATCTCGGACGCTCAGGCACTCGGGACGGTTTCCCGGAACCGGACATAGCCTCAGCGGCCCGCATCGACGTGGCTGGCCCGTGGGCCTGAGGTCCCATGCCTACTCTCCTGCCGCCTTTCACGGCTCAGGAGATCATCATGCAGGCTTTGAAGCCGAAAACTGTCCACCCCACCGTCCGCCCCGCGGTGCCATGGAACAAGGGTGCCTTCGTCGGACCCAAGCCGCTCCTCAAGCCGAAGCAGGTCTGGTCCATCCGCCTCACCCTTCAGCGCGAGGGCCGCATCCGCGACTTGGCGCTGTTCGACCTTGCCATCGACAGCAAGCTGCGCGGTTGTGACCTCGTGCAGCTGCGCATCGGCCAGCTCGTCATCAACGCCGCGGTCCGGCACCGCGCGACCGTCGTGCAGCAGAAGACCGGGAAGCCGGGGCAGTTCGAGCTGACCCAACAGACCCGGGAGAGCTTGATTGCCTGGCTGACACAGTGGAGGCGGGTTACAGGATTTTGTGTTTCCCAGTCGGACGAATGCTAACGGCCACATCAGCACGCGACAGTATGCGCGCTTGGTGGGCGACTGGGTCGAGGGTATCGGGTTGGGCCGCTCCGCCTACGGCACACACAGCCTACGCCGCACCAAGGTGGCCCTGATCTACAAGCGAACCGGCAATCTAAGGGCGGTGCAGATCCTGCTTGGTCACACCAAGCTTGAGAGCACGGTGCGCTACCTGGGCGTAGACGCCGAGGACGCGCTCACGCTGAGCGAGGGAACCGAGGTATGATGCGTCAAGCGCTTTTCCAACCTCGATGACGGCTGTCGGGCTGAGCAGGGAACCCAGGCTTGCTGCTCGGCCCGGCCATGCTTATCGAATGGCATGACTGTGGAGGGAGGGGGTGTGGCAGGGAAGGGCCAACGATGTAAAACCGAGGCCGGGCAGACGGCGATGCCTGACCAACACGAGCTCGCAGTCGAAACTGCAGGAAACGTGCTGGACAGAGCTTCTGGCCGCGAGTTGGTCAGGTCGCTTCGACGACCGCGTGGCAATGAGAGCTCCCGCTGTTGCACCGACTGGCTACGCTGGCTGGCTCACCGAGCTGAAGACCCGCATACGCGAAACTCGCCTCCGCGCGGCACTCACAGTCAATAGCGAGCTGATCGGGCTCTATTGCGGTATTACGTAGCACCCGCCACCACGCGCCCATAGAGCCAGCCCGGCCCGCGCCGTAAAATGTGGGCATGGAAGCAACCAGCCCTGTCCTGTCTAGGCGGTAGTGACGATTTCACCGAAGCAGGACGACTATGGCGGCGAGTTGGACGAAGCCTCTGTAGTTGGGCAGGAGCTTGTCGTAGCGGGTGGCCACGCGCCTGAACTGCTTCAGCTTGTTGAAGAACCGCTCGGCGAGGTTGCGCTCCCGGTAGAGCGCCTTGTCATGGTCGCGTGGCGTTTTGCGGTTGGACCGGGGCGGGATGACAGCCTCGGCTCCCATGTCGCCTATGGCATCCCGCAGGTGGTCAGCGTCGTATCCCTTGTCGGCGATCACGGCACCGGGCTTGAGGCCGTCCAGCAGTTCGTGGCCGCGCGTGACGTCATGGCGCTGCCCCGGCCCGAACAGCAGGCGCACCGGGTTGCCCAGCGCGTCGGTGGCGGCGTGTACCTTGGTGCTCAGGCCGCCGCGAGAGCGGCCCAGCCCCTGGGCATCAGGCCCCCCTTGGACCGGCGGGCCCCGGCCGCGTGCTGGTGGGCGCGCACGACCGTGCTGTCGATCATCAGCCATTCCAGGTCGCTGTCCGCCGCAAGCACGGCCAGGAAGCCGCCCAAGACGTCGCGCTCGACCCAGCGATAGAAGCGGCGCTTCACGGCCTGGTAATCACCATACCGCTCGGGCAGGTCGCGCCAGCGCGCGCCAGAGCGCGCCATCCACAGCAGCGCATCCACGAACCGGCGGTTGTCGCAACGCGGCCCACGCTGGCCCTCGCGCCCGCCCGGAACCAGGTCCCGCAAGCGCTCCCACTGGTCGTCGCGCAACGCATCCACCTCAACGCCCGCCATCGCCAAACCTCGAAATCAGCCTTGAACCACACCCAGCGCCGAACCGGAACCCAGCCAAGCTGAAATCGTCACTACGGCCTAGTCTGATCCGCAAGCGCGCCGAGATGGCGGGCGAGGCGGACGTGCTCCGGGCGCGGCTGGCCGCCGTCGCCGCCAGCATGGGCCACGTTGATGCGGTGATCGGTTTGTTCGATCCGGATTTTGACCTTGCCAGCATCCGTCCCAAGCGTCCTCGCACGCCGGACGCGACCAAGCCGGGCGAGATGAGCCGGTTCGTGCTGGACGCGCTGCGGGAGGCGGGGGAACCGGTGCCTACGCCCGTTATAGCCGCCCGGCTGATGGCGGAACGGGGCTTGAACACGGAAGATCGCGCTCTCTGGCGGGCCGTCTCGAAACGGGTGGGCATGACGCTGCGGCACCAAGAACGGCGGGGCACGGTGCGGTCGCATCCGGGGCCGGGTCGGGTGGTGCTGTGGGGAGTGGCAGGTTAGTTCCGACGGTTAGTCAGCCCAAGGCCATTTGGAACCATCATGCGGGTACTGGGGCGCAATAGAGGCTTACTGAATGTAACCTGTAACTAATGACCAGACATTGCAACAATATTTTCCGGATTAGAAAAATAGACGTGTAAATCCTCCAAGATCTTCTCATCAAACGTATTATGGGACATTCGATTATCCTGGCCGTGAGGCATTACTCCCAGCAAGGCCACAACGTCCGGATTCTGAGGACTAATCACATCAACATCGTACAGCTCAAGCTTTGAAAAACCATCAAGAGACTCCAAAGTTTTGGCCACAGTCTTAAGGAGGCTTCTTGGTCCTTCTGTCATGACATGAGATGTCACAATATTCAGTCGCCATGCTCCTGCTGCATTCTTTATTAGAAATGCCACATCCATCTTAACGCCACTATTTTGTAACTTGGATAAAAGACGGCCACCACTTTGGATCATTTGATCTTCAGCCAATGTGATGTCCTTCCGATCAGACATTAGCAAAAACCTTTAACCACACAGCGACGCCATTTGGCACATCCTTAACTGATCCGAATATATCGCTTGCTTCGATTTTACGCAACCTGGTGTACCTAAAACTCGGGCTCCATGTTCGGGCAACATTCCAGTTTACCCCTAGTTCAGGATTAGCCCTACTTGCATTTCGCATTTGTAATTCTAGTTGAGCATCCATGAGCAATTTATCAAAATTATGAGTCTTCAGCTCCTGTGGAATATGCTTAATCGGCCATCGGCCAGCAAAAAACCTCGTAGCTATCACGGCTTTTAGTAACAGCTCTACAGCATATCCAGCAATGTAAGCCGCTCCCGTAAAATGATTGTGTCTGAGCAAAATACTTGCCTCTGCGATTCTTTCATCAGAAAGTTGGACTAAGACCTGTGAACATATACTTCCGCGGATGATTGTAGGGACCGTCAAAACAGCGGGTGAGCCGATACCATGATAACCTTTGCTTCGCTTTTTACTTGCCATGTTGAGCAGTCTTATACATTCTTTGCTCGTTGCCAATACCCGCAGAAGTCCACTGAAGGCCGCGCCGCCAGCGCCAGCCCGACAACCCGCCGCACCTGGCCGCCGTTGTCCACACGGCGATAGCTCTCTTTGAACGCGCTCTCTTGCGCGTAGCGGGCCAGGTAAACGCCCGCGATATGGTGATGGTGCCCTGTCTCGGCCCGGCGCAGGCGGGAGAAGAAGCTTTCCGCCCCGTTCGTGCAGGCAATGCCGTCGCTGTAGGCGAGCTGGTGGTTGATGCGCTTCACGACGTAGTGCCCGTGCAGCGCGTCCCAGCCGGCGGCGTCATCGGCGTGGACCTCGGTGCCGGCGGCGACGTGGTTGCGGATGTAGGCGAGCGCTGAGCCTTCGGTTTTGAACGCGCTCGGCAGCACGAAGCCGTCCCGCTGGCGGATCACCACGACGCACTGCCGCTTGCCGGTCTGGTTGCGGGTCAGGCGGCGGTCGCGGCGGTTCTCCTTGTGGTTGGCGGGCTTCACGTAGCCGCCGAAGTAGGCCCCATCCACCTCCACCGTCTTGCCGACGCCGCCCAGCTTGTAGCCGCGCACCTCGGTCGCCATCGCCTCGCGCAGCTTGTGGGCCAGCACCCAGGCCGTCTTGTACTGCACGCTAAGGTCGCGGCTCAGAGCCAAGGCGGACTTGCCCTTGACCTCGTTGCAGAAGATCACGATGGCCGCGAGGTAGGTCTGCAAGGGCAGCTTGTGGAAGGCGAACAGGGTGCCGCTGGTCAGCGAGAAGTCCTTGCGGCACGCCTTGCAGCGGAACCGCAGACTGCCGTTCGGGCGGCGGGCCTCGTAGCAGGTTGGGCAGCCGCAGTGCGGGCATACCGCCTTGCCGTCCGTGTCCGGCCAGCGGATGCCCGAGAACGTCGCCTCGGCCTTGGCATCGTCCATCCGCAGCACCGACGCCAGGGAGAGCGTGCGGGCCTTGCTGGAAAGGAGGAAATGCTGGGACATCTGCCGAACTCGCTAGGAACCTGGCAGATGTGACAGGGTTAGCGATCATTGTCAACAGCTATCTCTCGTATATGATAGCTTGCAGTCACATTTTACGGATGGGCGACAGTGGGCATCGCAGCGAACGAAAAGGAGTTGGCCGCTAAGGCATCTCGCTTTCTAAAAGCGGAGATGAAGCGGGCCGGAGTGACCTACACGGAACTGGCGCGGCGATTGGAGGAACACGGGTTGCAAGAAACAGAAGCGTCGATCACCAGCAAGCTCGCGCGCGGGACGTTTGCAGCGACGTTCTTTCTTGCCGTCCTAGCCGCTCTGGGGCTGGATGGGATGAAGTTGGAAAGCCTCTAATCGGCTATGATCGCGATGTTCCTGGCCCTTAAAATGACGGCTCTTCCAGTAGTGGGGGTGAAGCTTCTAAACCCACCAGCCCCAAGTGCTTGGGTCAGGAATGATCCAGCAAAAATAGACCCCTATCGCCTGGGAAATGCAGCCGGTCGCCAGCAACAAATAACGGAGAATGCTCCCTCGACTGCCAAGAATGCAAGCCCCCTTAAGGCTAATCAGGAATCCGCCGACACTGCAAAGCAAAACGAAAACAAATCTACTGATTGGTGGGCTATCAGACTTGGCTTTGCTACCATAGTTATCTATGCCATCCAGACCATTGTCTTTCTTGTGCAAGCCAGACGCCTGAAACAGACTATCGAAGCCATGCGAGACATCTCGCAGGGACAAACTAAAGACGTTCAGGCGTCCATCACGCAAGCAACGCGCGGCGCTGCCGCAATGGAGGGCGTCTCCAGCGCCATGGCTCAGAACGTCGTCCACATGGGCGAGTTGATGGACATGCAGCAAAAGTTCTGGCGCAAGCAAATGCGAGCTTACATTAGCGTCTTGGCTCACGACGCGCTTTATCAGGAGCGGGATAAGGGAATTAGGTTCGAGGCCAGGCCATTGTTCGTCAACAACGGGCATACGCCGGCTTACAACTTGCTGTATGACATCAAATGCAACGTAGTCTCCACTCCCATAAGCGATAGCCATGACTTTCGCTTGCCTTCCCAAGACGCCGTTTTCGGAGCCGTCGTCGGGCCTCATCAAAACAGGATCATGACCGCCATCGTTGACACGTTCTACGATGACCGGGAAGTCGAGGACATCAAGACCGGACGGGACAGGGCTTTGTGCGTATGGGGAACGATTCGCTATGATGACGCCTTCGGCTTTTCCCACTTCACCAATTTTTGCCAGATCATCGTTTGGGGGCGCGGCGGGCAAATCGTGGGATACTATCATAAGACCCACAACGATTCCGATTAGGCTTGCCGCCCGGTAGTGTCTCAGTTTGGAATCGGCCACCCGTAGCCGCCCCGCTCGCCCCGGCGCGCGCCTTCCTATATGCTTAGCGGGAAGCATGGAGGCAGAAGGTGGCGACAAATATCATTCTTAAACGGTGGATCGTAGTTTCCGTCAACGATCTGGGCTGGGCGCCACATCCCGCTACAAAGTTGTTTGTGTCAGAGGCAGAGGCGCATGCCGGGATGAGTGAGATCGTGGCGGATCGCCTTTCTGGTAAGAGCGATTTGTTCGTAAAGCAGATTGAGTTGTCGGAGATCGTCTAATGCCCCGCGGCCCCAAAGGCGAGCACCGCCCCGCCGACGTGATCGGCGCGGCGGTGAAAGTGATGCGGATCGCGACCGGCGAGGAAGATGACGCACCGCCGCCGGATGACGGCAAAGACCCGGCAGCGGTCAGCATGGGCAAGCGGGGCGGGGTCGCTCGTGCTGCGGCTATGACGCCGGAACGGCGGGCAGAGGTGGCGCGGAAGGCGGCCGTAAAGCGGTGGGCAAAGTAGCAAGCATTTTGTGATTATGCTTGCAGGTTTAATCAGCAAGCATTAGGCATCTCCTGTGCTGCAAGCATAGGGGCGGGTAATGAGTGACGACACACCGCAGAAGAAGGGTGGCCGGGCGAGGGCGGAGGCGCTTAGCCCGGAGGCGCGGAAAGACATCGCCTCACGTGGCGCACGAGCTAGCCTGGAAAATTCATGAGGGTTGGCGGGCATAGTACAAGCCCTTGATCCAGCGTAGAATGTGGTTCTCGAGGCCAATTCTACGGAACCGGAGCGCCATGCCCGCCAAGGTTGAGACTACCGCTGCGCTGCCCGGCTTGTCACCGGTCGGCGGCAAGCCCGTGATCGCCCGCTTCGACGGCGGCCACCTCTCCTCCGACGGTGGGCTGCTGGTGCTGCGCGAGGTGGAGCGCCGCCTCGACGTGGCCGGACGCTTGGCAGGGTGCATCAAGGATCCGCGCGACCCGGAGCGCGTCGTGCACGGGCTCGACGAGATCATCCGCTTTCGCCTGCTGATGATCGCGGCGGGCTACGAGGACGGCAACGACGCCGACCAGCTGCGCACCGACCCGATGTTCAAGCTGGCCCTGGCAAAGCTCGGGGACGGGGCGGCGCTGTGCTCGCAGCCCACCATCTCGCGCCTGGAGAACCTGCCCGGCACGCGTGCGCTGCTGCGGATGGGCCGGGCCATGGTCGACCTGTATTGCGCGTCGTTCCGCCAGGTGCCGCGCCGGATCGTGCTGGACGTGGACGACACGTTCGACGCCGTGCACGGCGGGCAGCAGATGCGCTTGTTCAATGCGCATCATGACGAGTACGGCTTCCAGCCCATCGTGGTGTTCGACGGCGAGGGCCGCTTCGTCACCGCCGTGCTGCGCCCGGCCAAGCGGCCGAGCGGGCGCGAGGTCCGGGCCTTCCTGCGCCGCCTGCTGCGCCAGCTCCGCGCCAACTGGCCCCGGGTCGAGGTCCTGCTGCGCGCCGACAGCCACTACTGCGGCCCCGAGGTGCTGCGCTGGTGCCGGGCGAACACGGTCGATTATCTGATTGGGGTCGCGCCCACCAGCACGCTGCGCCGCCATGTCGAGTGCCTGGAGGCCAGCACCGCCGCCCGCTTTGCCGCCTCGGACGGCTCGGGCAAGCTCCGCCGCTTCACCGAGTTCTACGACAGTGCCGCAAGCTGGGACCGCGTGGAGCGCATCGTCGCCCGCGTCGAGGCCGGGCCGGACGGGACAGACACGCACTTCGTCGTCACCAGCCTGCCGGGCGGCTCGGCCCGCACTCTCTACGAAAAACGGTATTGCGCGCGCGGACAGGCGGAAAACCACATCAAGAGCTGGAAACGCCACCTGGCCGCCGACCGCACTTCGTGCACCAAGGCCACCGCCAACCAGTTCCGCCTGTTCCTGCATGGGGCCGCCTACTGGCTCATGTGGAGCCTGCGCACGCTGATGCCGCGCCGCTCGTCCTGGCGCACCGCCCAGTTCGACACCCTGCGGCTGCGCCTGGTCAAGCTGGCCGTGCGCGTCGTCGAACTCAAAACCCAGGTCAAGCTGCACCTGCCCAGCAGCGCCCCGTGCCAGTCCATCCTGGCTTTCGTCCTCGGCCGTATGCCGCGCATCATCAGTTAAGCTCCGGGGCAGCGTGCCCCACCGTCACCCGTTTTCACCAACCCTCAGCGCCGCCGCATCGAGCCGCCAACATGCCATCTCGACGTGGTAACGGGTCCGCACACCTGCACAACCAACACACGAAAACCGCACGCCTCAAATGGAGCCGGTCTCAAAACCATGAATTATGGCGGCTAGGTGGGGGCATATTGAGTCGCCCGATGGGGTGCCACCGCCCAAAGCTATAGCGATGGGGGTGCTGCATATCGGGGCCATTCCATGTGCGGTCTTGGACGATGCGGACAACACTCGCGTCTTGACCCAATCTGGTTTGCTAAGTGCGATTGGGCGTTCGCCTAACCCAACAAGTGCCGACAACCCCCTGCTCGCGCACTTGCCCGCTTTCGTGCGCGCAAAGAACCTAGAACCGTTTGTTTCCAAAGAGTTGATCTGCTCGTCCACTCCGATTGTTTTCGAGACGGGCGGTCGGGGTGGATCGGCTGGCCGGGCCTTGGGGTATCGCGCTCAAGTCTTGCCGCAGGTCTGCTGGGTATACGCAAAAGCTCAGATGGCCGGCAAACTGGTCAAAGGGCAACGGCATATCGCCGAAGCATGTACGCGCCTGCTTGAAGGTCTGACCGACGTTGCAATTGATGCCTTGGTTGATGAGGCGACAGGGTTCCAAGATGTTCGCGCCAAGGACGCCCTCATACGTCTCCTAGAGAAATACGTGTCCAAGGATGCACTGCCTTGGGTCAAGACCTTTGATGATGACCTCTATCGAGAAATGTTCCGGCTTCACGGCTATTCTTACGAGCCTGGCAGCGTGAAGCGCCCCATGATCTTCGCGCGTCGGACTGAGGACATCTACCGTAGGCTTGCGCCGGGCGTGCGCGAAGAACTGCACAAATTGGTTAAGCGCGGAGCGTCTGGCAGGCCGACTGAGAAGCTATTCCAGCACCTGACACAGCACGCGGGCTATAAAGAGTTCCGCGAGCTGCTCCGCTCGGTCAAAACCATAATGATGCTGTCATCGGACGTGCCGGACTACCTACGCAAGCTGGACCGTGTGCATCCCCGGTTTGGGGACACCATGCAACTGTCTCTTGATGACACTATTTCTTGACGCCAAGCATAAAATTTCATATGATGCGGGGCATGAACAAGCTTCTAGCCGCCAAGCGCGTCCAAATCCTTTCCATGCTCTGCGAGGGATCGTCCATGCGGTCGATCTCCCGCGTGGTGGACGTGTCCATCAACACAGTGTCCGCGCTGCTAGTGGACGCAGGCAAAGCGTGCGCCAGGCATCATGACGGGACGGTGCGAAACGTTCGCAGCAAGCGCATTCAGGCCGACGAAATCTGGTCATTCTGCTACGCCAAGCAGAAGAACGTCGCGACGGCAAAGGCTGCGCTGGAGGAGGCTGGCGACGTGTGGACGTGGACGGCGCTGGACGCCGACAGCAAGCTGATCGTGTCTTACCTGATCGGCGGGCGAGATGCCGAGTATGCAAATGAGTTCATACAGGACGTGGCAGGCCGGCTGGCGAACCGTGTGCAGCTCACCACAGACGGTCACCGGGCCTACTTGGACGCCGTGGAAGGGGCATTCGGGGCGGACATCGACTATGCCATGCTCCTCAAGCACTACGGCGAGCCGGTAGGCGCTCTGGGCCGCTACAGCCCCGGCGAATGCACCGGCGTTGACTTGCGCCGGGTAGAAGGCCGCCCTGACTTGGCACACGTCAGCACCAGTTACGCCGAGCGCCAGAACCTCACCATGCGGATGTCCATGCGCCGGTTCACCCGCCTGACCAACGCGTTTAGCAAGAAGGCCGAGAACCACGCGCACATGGTCGCGCTCTATACGACTTGGTATAACTTTGTTCGCCAGCACAAGACGCTGCGGTGCAGCCCGGCAATGGCGGCGGGTTTGTCCGAGACGTTGTGGAGCATGAGCGACGTGGTTGATCTGATTGACGTTGCGGCGGAAGCGCCGAAGCCGCGCGGCCCCTATCAACCGCGTCAGCCAAAAGCGGCTTGACCAAGCACCTTCTATGCGGCTGCGTGCTACTTTCTTCGAAAAAGGAATGATTGCAAATGGCGGTTGCTGCTATTAGTGCTGCACTATCTTCTATCAAGACGCTCCATGATTTGACGAAGGCTATGGTAAGTCGTCGGGATGCTGCGACGTTTGAAGGGAAGATGATCGAATTTCAGGCAAAAATTCTGGACACCCAGGCGACTTTGCTTGCGGCACAAGAGGAACGCTCTACGTTTTTGACACGCATAAGCGATCTTGAAAAAGAAGTGGCTAATCTCAAAACATGGGAAGCTGAGAAGCAACGTTATGAGCTTAAAGGCTTTGAACGAGGTGTCTTTGCTTATAGCTTGAAACCAGAGACACGAGGCTCCGAACCACCTCATTTGCTTTGTGCAAATTGCTTCCAGCATGGGGTTAAATCCATTTTGCAGGGCACGGCAGAAGTGAGCCTAGCTCGGCGGATACATGCTTGCCCGGTGTGTCATCTGAAAGTTCCGATGACTGCTGAGGGCTTTCGCAACGCAACCTCGCCGGATTCCGATTCCGTTTAGCAATCAAGGGAATTTCAAACTGAGACACTACCTGCCGCCCTTCTCGCTGTCATGTTTTTCACGCCTTACCCCCCGCCCGACCGGGCCGGATTGACGCGCGAACCGTAGGCCACAGGCGGAGCGGGTGACACGCCGCCGTGGTGGCGGGTGATACGTAATACCGTTCCTGGCTGCGACCGCACCGGGGCATCTCGCAAGACAAGCTGCCGCTCTATCTCGGCTTCTTCCAGTTCGTGCACAACGCTCGCCGACGCGGCAAAGCCTTGCTCGGTGCACTCGTCACCGCACTTGTCAGATGACGCAGGCCAACACCCCGGAACCCGACAAGAGCCTCTGCCGATATCCAGGATCGCGACGGGGCCGGGCCGCTGCTGCGGGCCTCGCGCCCAAGCTGGCCCTTTGTGGCATTGGGCTATGCAGACGGTGGCTACCCCGGTCCGCGGGTCGCCGAGGCAAGCCCCATCCGCATCGAGGTGGTGCGCAAGGCTGACAATCAGCTCGGTTTTGCCGTCATCGCACGCCGCTGGGTGGTCGAGCGGTTCTTCGCTTGGATCAACCGGAACAGACGGCTGGCCAAAGACTTCGAGGCCACAATCGAGAGCGTCGAAGCCTTCCTCTACGCCGCATCCAGCGTCATCCTGCTACGAAGGCCGGCCCGTTGAATAATCGATCCGAAATGGACTCTCAGACATGTAACTGCAACGGTAAAAACCATGCGAAAATGAGGGTGCCTCATTCCGCCAGCAACGATACGCCTCGGCGGCGCTCGCCAAGCAGCCCCTTGCCTTCCGGCCCGGCGCGTTGGAAACCCATGCCATGAGCCCAGGATATCTGCCCTTCGCTGGCGCGCTGCGCCTCCCCGCTTTCATGTGCGACAATTGCGGCTATTGGCAGCGCCACTTCGCCAAGCCGCCGGCCTGCCCGATGTGCCTCGACGCCCGCCATGTCGTCCCGCAAGACGGGTGGCAATTTTGGACTCGAGAGGAAGCCCAGGCGAGGTTTCCGTGCCACTGGGCCGAAGTGGAGCCGGGCGTATGGCGGTTCTGGAACGAGCCAGTCAGCGGCATCGGCCCGAACGCCTACCTGATCCAGACGGCAGGTGGCAACATGGGTTTCGAAGGCTGCCCGGTGTTCAGTGAGGCAGCGCTCGACCACATAGCAGCCCTAGGGGGAATGCAGGTCCTGGCGGCCTCCCATCCCCACGCTTACGGCGCCTTGTGGCAGTTGCAAGACCGATTCGATCCGGAGCTGGCGCTCCACCCCGGCGATCTCGCATGGTCAGGGGCGCTTCAAGTCAGCTGGCCGTTCGACGACGTGCTGGAACCGCTTCCGGGGCTATCCCTCCACCTGACGGCTGGTCACTTCGACGGCCACACTGTCCTGTTCGATCGAGAGCGTCATATCTTATTCTGCGGTGACGCGCTGAAATTCGAGCTCGACCCGGCCGATCCCCGCCAGGCACTGACCATCTCCGCCCATAAAGCGTTCGTGCGCGGCATCCCGCTCACTCCAGGTGAGCTTCGTCGCTATCGTGAGGTTTTTGATGCGCTGGACTTCGCCCAGACGTGGACGCCGTTCGAGCAAGCCGCGAACAGCGGGCGGGATGAGGCGCTGGCCCTGATCGACGCAATGCTGAGGACGCGTCCACATGCCGCTCCGGTGCCTCTCACGCAACTTCGTCACGATAGCACTGGCGCGAGGACCGAGAACTGCCGGCTGGAACAGACGGTGAAGCCTTGGTAATTGCCTTGTCGCGAACGGCATGATTTTTGGCCTGTGGCGAGGCATTGGTCCACGGATCTGGGAACAGGAGAGCTTGGACAATGGCCTGTGGCAGTCTTCAGGAGTTTGCGCCTGTCGTGTCCGATCGCCTGCTGCCAGCCCACGCAATTCTTCTCCGCCACCAGCTGGGTGTGGCGGTCGAGAGAGGTCTGAACATCACGCTCTCACTCGTGGTCGGCACGGCAACGGCGAAGCGCTGCCTCGGCAAAGCGCTGCGCGGGCTGAAGGGCTGAGAAAGGCCGCAGGCCATCAAAACGGACAGGCCCCCCTTATGCCGCGGCGTTGGCCGAGCTGAAAGAGCAGGGCAAGCGCCCGGAGCGCATCATCGACCAGAAAGCGCCTTCACCCACCTTCCTCCACCTGTGCTGCGCTCCGGCTCCGTGCCAGGATCCCTGCGAAACCGTTTTCCCCCTCCAGCCCCATCGCTCACACGGCCCCGCAAAGCAGCGAGGTGCTGCTTCGCGGCAACGAAAGGGAAAAAGCAATGAACACCGACACCGCCACCTACACCACGACCGAAATCAGCCTTGCTAAGCGGCGCCGACGAGGCTGGCGGCGAGCGCATCCGCTTCGCGTCTGCCATCCTGCCGCGCTGGAGCAGGTCTGGCCAGCGACCCGGCCCAGCGCTGCACGGTTCACACCATTCGTACGCAATCGCGTGGTTTTAGGCGGCGCTGGGCCGTTGCTGCCCGGAGGCGGGGAGCGCAGCGGGATGACATGACGGATTTCCAGACGGCCTTCGCCGACGATGATGCGATCGATCACCAGCTGCAAGATGCCCTGCTTCTCCGTCAGGGTGGCATCGGCTAGGCGGCTGCGGACACGATCGCAGAACGCCGCCACGTCGGTCCGCACCGCCTCGGCTTGGAGCCGCTGCTGGCATAGGCGCGTGGCTCTTGTCGGGTTCCGGGGTGTTGGCCTGCGTCATCTGACAAGTGCGGTGACGAGTGCACCGAGCAAGGCTTTGCCGCGTCGGCGAGCGTTGTGCACGAACTGGAAGAAGCCGAGATAGAGCGGCAGCTTGTCTTGCGAGATGCCCCGGTGCGGTCGCAGCCAGGAACGTAGGAGCGACCAAAGCCCTTCCATGGTGTTGACGTGGACCTCGCAGAACCCGTCGCCGTCCTCGTCGCGGGCGTATTCGCCGCGCCCGTGGCAGACCGTTTTGTGTCCGTAGCCCCAAGCCGGCAGACGTGCGTAGATGCTGTATTCGTCCGTGTGGATCAGAGTGCCCGGGGCGACGGCGGCGGTGATGACCGGCTTGATCGTGTTCTGCTGCACGTTGGCCAGCATCTGCAGCACCACCTGGCCGCCGCGCTGGATCAGGCCAAGGATCGGCGGCTTGTCCTTCTCCAGCGTGCCGCGGCCCGGCGCGCCTGCCAGCCTGCGGCACCGGCCGAGCCGCCCCTTTTGGCCACTTCTTCCGGCTGCCCCTTGTGCCCGGCTACGACGTAGACCTCGTCGATTTCCACCGCGCCCTGTAGCTTTACCACCGGCACTTTGGCGACCAGCCCCCGGCGCAGCTGCTCCGTCATGGCCTGCACGTCCGACACGGCCAAGCCCAGCTCACCTGCGATCTGCCGGCTGGAAAGCTTCAGGCCCATGAAGTAGAGGCACAGCACCCACACGCGCAGCGGCTGATGGTGCCCGGCCAGCACGGTGCCGGTGAGGTCGTCGAAGCGGGACGTGCACGCCTTGCACCGGTAGCGCTGCCGACAAGGCTGTGTGTCGTCGCACCCATCCCGGACCACCGCGGAGCTATCGCACCCGGGGCAACGCACGCCTTCCGGCCAACGGTGCTGGCGCACAAAGGCGAAGCACTTGGCGTCGTCCATCAGGCCGGACAGGTTGACCAAGTCAGGTGCAGCCATGAACGCCAAAGCTCCTCAAATGAGAACGGGCGGTCGATCATCCCGCCGCTTTCATCACATCAGAAGCTCGCCAGAACCACCAGTCTCGTCTCTGCATGCCAACACCCCGGAACCCGACAAGAGCCAAAACGCTTTAGAAGAGATATTAACCCCATTTGGGCCGATCAGTGCACTCGATTACGACACTCAATCAGCATTCAACATTGAATACGCTGCAATCGCGGAGTCCTATCATCAGTCTGCAGAACGTTTGAAGCCGACTATCCGGAACTGTCCGGTTTCGGGCAGGTCCCGGCACTCTGTCCAAAAACTGGCTATCCGAACTTTCGGACATGCGATGAATTTCGGGCAGCCTTTTCGGGCGAGTTTGGTTTGTCCCGCGCATCCTCGTCACGTTCGCGTTTGCACCCTTGGTCAGACTACCGACAATCAGCTCGGGGCAATCCAGGCTGCCGGTTTCAGCATTGAACCTCGGCGGGTCGGGACCGAGACGATAGCTTGGATATCAGCCGCATCAGCGCCCTGGTCGCAATCCACCATGCGGATGCCTGTCCACATTCAACGCAGTAAGATAGAGAGTGCCACGCTCACCACCTATCAGTTGCTGGAACACTCCAAAGTTGTGGGATGGGCTGAAGGGTTTGGAGCAGGTTTGCGATGCGCCGCAGGCCGCGCGTGAACCACGACGTCATGCTGCGCAGGACGTTCTTCGGCTGTTGTTCCGGGCGTCTGCGTTCGGCAGGCGTGGCATGATGGACCGCATCCCATTGTCCTGTGGACACGGCGAAGTAGAGTGCCAGCGCCATGACCAGGATGAGCCTGGCCAGCCGGTCGGGGAAGCGGATCTGGCTGTCTTCCAGGCCGAAGCCACGCGTTTTGAAGTCGGAGAACATTGGCTCAATGCCCCAGCGCCGGGCGTAGTCGAGCGTGGTGAGGTAGCCCGGGGCCTCGGACATGGCGACGATCCAGGGCTCCTCGTGGCCAGGGTCCTGGATAAGGCCGACGTTGGTGCGCACCCGGCGCGCGGTGAGCTCCACTCCCGTCAGATAAGGCGTGTCCCGGGCCAGTTTCTCAACCGAGCCTGCGTCAGCACCGTCGAGCCACACACGCAGATTGCCCTTCAATCGCAGCCGGTAGTCCCAGCCCAGCACCTGGCAGTGGGCGATCAGAGCGGGCGTGCCGTAGAACCGGTCGCCCAGCAACCGCACACGAGCCTCTTCAGGCAACCAAGCCACTACGGTGTCGAGCAAGCCTTTCTGCACGCCAAAGCCAATGGCACCCTCGGTCTCCTCCACCCGCCAAGCCAGCGGCAAGGCGCGCTCACCCCAGCGCAGGGCCAGCATGAGGATCTGATGCCGCTCGGACGCCCGGCTCTGATCCAAGATCAGGTCCACCCGCTCGCCTGGCCCCGCTTCGGCCTGCGCCCGCGCCAACACCTCGCGTGCGAACGCCAGCATCACCGCATCGCACTCGATCAGCGGGTTCGCCAGCACGCGCACGATCCACTGGTAGCGCATGTCGATCCGGTCCGGCTGACGCGGCAGGGCGGCCGCCAGCGACATCAGGTTGGCGCTGCGCTCGCTCAGCATGGTCGCAACCAGAAGCGCCAAGTTCTCCCGCTGCGTCTTGCGCTGCCAGGGCAGCCGCTCATGCAGCACCACGCTGATGCTCCCGGCCACATGCTCGATCCCGCCCATCCAAACACCCAATCCGTCTAGGATTGGGCCTTCATCACACCACAGGTCGGACCGTCAACCACTCGGGGCCGAAACTGATAGGTGGTGAGGAGTGCCACGTCACAATGCAGCAATCCATGCGAATATCAAGTTGAAACGCAGCATATCGGATTGCGTGCAGTATCTAATGACTTAATAGGGCATGCTTTTAGATGTCATCATAGACTACAGCTTGACAGCGTCCTTACGGAACTCAGTAAACGAGTCACGATCGCGATCCCTGTCGGGAGAAACGGCGGGCCTGTCGGCACCCGGATCAGTGGGCGGGACCTCCGCCGCCCTCCTTCACGCCGGACGACAAGAAGAAGCACAGCGGCACGACGCACAGCGACATGATGGCGGTGATCATGAACACGTCACCGTAAGCCAGGAACGCCGCCTGCGTGTGCAGTTGCTGGTAAAGCCAATTGGTCGCGAGTTGGTCCGTGGCGCTGGGCGGATGACCCAGGGCGAGGAAGTCGTGTTGCAACCGGTTCATGGTCATGCTGTAGCCGAGGTCGAGCGGGCCGGTGTTCTGCGCCAGGTGCGCCTGCCGCACCTGGCTGCGCTCCGTGACCAACGCCGTCGCCGCCGAGATCGAGAGTGAGCCGAAGTAGTTGCGGAACATGGTGAACAGCGCGGCGGCATCGGCGTTCGCCGATTGCGGCAGCGTGGAGAATGCGATCGTGGTGATCGGGACGAACAGGAACCCGAGACCGATCGTCTGCGTGGCGCGCATGGCGGTCAGTGTCCAGAAATCGATGTTCGGCGCGAGATAGTGCGAATAGACCAGCGAGCACGCCATGCTGAAGAAGCCGAACGCGATCAGGTATTTCAGCGGCACCTTGCCTGACAGGAACCCCACGATGGGGATGAGCGCGATCACGACGAGACCGCCCGGCGACAGGATCAAGCCGGCCCAGGTCGCGGTGTAGCCGAGCTGTTGCTGCGCGAGCTGGGGGATGATCACGGCGCTCGCATACAGCACGACCGCCATCGCCGCGATCATGACGGAACCGAGCGCGAAGTTGCGGTCCGCGAACACGCGGATGTCCACCACCGGCTTGTCCGTGTAGAGCAGCCAGGCGATGGCGCCGAAGATGCCGAGCAAGGCCAGGATGAATAGGATCAGGATGCCGGTCGAGCCGAACCAGTCGGCGTCCTCGCCGCGGTCGGCGAACACTTCCAGGCAGCCCAGGCCCAGGGTGATGAGCGCCAGGCCAATGTAGTCGATGCCGCCGGGCCGTGACTTCGCCCAGGGCGGGTCCTCGACCAGCGCCTGCACGGCGAAGAAGGTGGCGATGCCGATCGGCACGTTGATGTAGAACACCCAACGCCACGAGTAGGAGTCGGTCAGGACGCCGCCGAGCGTCGGCCCGACCACGGGGGCGACGATCGTGGCGACCGCGGTGATGGCGAACGCCTTGCCTCGCAAGGCGGGCGGGAAGGTGTCGAGGATGATGGACTGCTGGTTCGGCTGCAGCCCGCCGCCGAAGAAACCCTGGACGAAGCGGAAAATGATCAGCTCGCCGAGGTTGGTCGACGCGCCGCACAGGAACGAGCACGCCGTGAACCCGCCGATGCAGATCAGGAAGTATCGCTTGCGGCCGAACACGCTGCTGAGCCAGCCGGAGATGGTCAGCACGATGCCGTTGGCCAGCAGGTAGGACGTGAGCGCCCAGGTCGCCTGCTCGTAGCTCGACGCCATGGACCCGGCGATGTGTGGCAGCGACACGTTGACGATGGTGGTGTCGAGCACCTCCATGAACGCGCCGAGCGTCACGACGACGGCGATCAGCCAGCGGTTGTGGCCGGGATCCCAGTCGCGGTTGCCAGCTTTCCCGCCATCTCCCGCCTCGCCGGCCTCGTCGGACGCCTCGCCCTCATCCGTCCCGGCTCGCGCCTCGCTCATTCGAAATACACCGTCGGCAGGACCGAGAGGCCGAGCGGCACGGTCCAATCTTTCGGCAAGCCGCTGTCGATGACGATCTTGACCGGCACGCGCTGCACGATCTTGACAAAGTTGCCGGTGGCGTTCTCGGCCGGGAAGGCGCTGAACTTCGTGCCGGAGCCGCGCTGGATGCTGTCGACATGGCCGCGCAGCTTCAGATCCGGGTAGGCGTCCACCTCGATGTCGACCTTCTGGCCCGGCTTCATGCGGGTGAGCTGCGTTTCCTTGAAGTTCGCGGTGACCCAGGTGTCGGGCGTGACCAGCGCCATGATTTGTTGGCCGGGTTGCAGGAAGTTGCCCTGCTCCACGTTGCGCTTGGTGACGGTGCCGTCTTGCGGTGCGGTGACCTGGGCGTAGGACAGGTTGAGCATGGCTTGGTTAAGCTGTCCCTTCACCTGCTCAACCTGGCCTTGCCATTGCTTCACCTGAGCGTCGGCCTGGTCGATGTTCTGCTGGATCAGGTTGGCTTGGGCGACTTGCGCGCGGGCCACCTCCACTTGGCCCTGCGCCGATTTCAGGCCGGCGGTGGACTGGTCCACGCTCTGCTGCGTGGTGGCCGCGCGCGACACGCTGTGCTGGCGGTTGTAATCGGATTGCGCGTTGACGAGCGTCCCCTGCGCCTGGGCGAGCTGGCCCTGCGCCTGGGCGAGCTGCGCCGGGAAGGTGACGCGCGCCTTGGCGAGATCGGCGCGGGCGCTGGCCAGCTGCGCTTGCGCCTGCTGGAGCTGCCCCTCAGCCTGCTCGCGCGCGGTCTCGTAAGGCCGAGGGTCGATCTGCACGAGCAGGTCGCCTTCGTGGACGAACTGGTTGTCGTTGACCGCGAGCGTGACGACCACGCCGCTGACCTGCGGCGCGATCATCACGGCCCGGCCGTCCGTGTAGGCGTCGTCGGTGTCGGTCTGGTTGCGGTGCAGGAACCACCAGATGCCGCCGCCGACCGCCGCGAGCGCCACCACCGCGGCCAAGATGATGAGCGGCCACTTGGAGCCCTTCTTCTTGCCACCATCCTGGCCCTTGGCGTCCTCGGCGGATTGCTTCGGCTCGTCCGCCTCGGTTCGAGCGGTCTGGTCATCCGGCATGGCGCCTCACCCTGCTTCGGCGGCGGCTGCGACGGCGCCGGCGTCAGGCAATCCCCAAACCTCCGGTCACGCCATAGACCTCGCCCGTCACGTAGCTCGCCTCCTGCGACGCCAGGAACACGTACACCGGCGCCAACTCCACCGGCTGCCCCGGCCGCCCGAACGGGACCGTGGTGCCGAACTGCTTCACCTTGTCCATTGCTTGCCCGCCGCTGGGCTGCAGCGGGGTCCAGAACGGCCCCGGCGCCACCGCGTTCACCCGGACGCCGCGCTCGATCATCTGGTGCGACAACGCCTTGGTGAACGCGACGATGCCCGCCTTGGTCATGGCGTAGGCCAGCACCGCCTGCTCCGGCTTGTAGGCCTGCACGGACGCCGTGTTGATGATCGCGGCCCCGGGCGGAAGCAGCGGCCCCGCCGCCTGCGTGATCCAGAACAGCGCGTAAAGGTTGACCTTGAGCGTGCGGTCGAACTCCTCGGCCGACACCTCCGCCAGCGCCGGCCGACTTTCCTGGTGCCCGGCGTTGTTGACCAGGATGTCGAGCCCGCCCAGTCCTTCCGCCGCGCGCGCCACCATCTGCCGGCAGAACGCCTCCGACCCCACGTCACCCGGCACCGGCAGCGCCCGGCGGCCCTCCTGCTCGATCAGCCGGACCACCTCCCGCGCGTCCGCCTCCTCGCTGGGCAGATAACCGATCGCCACGTCCGCGCCTTCCCGCGCGAACGCGATCGCCGCCGCCCGGCCGATCCCGGAGTCGCCGCCGGTCACCAGCGCCTTGCGGCCGAGCAGCCGCCCGTTGCCGCGGTAGCTTGTTTCGCCGTGGTCGGGCGGCGGGTCCATCCTGCTGGCGAGCCCCGGCGGGTCCTGCTCGGGTGTCTCGAACGGCGGCTTGGGATACTGGTCCCGCGGGTCCTGCATCCGCAGGCGCTCTCGTGACGGATCGGCCATGCGTCGCTCTTTCAGCCCAGCCGCAGTTGTTGCACGAGCGCGAACATCTGCTTGCCCTTCTCCGTCGTCAAGTCTGGCGCGAGCTTCGTCGCGATCGACACCACCGACGTGGTGACCGCCCCTGCGGCCTCGATCTGGCGCAAGGCCGCCGCTTCGGTGGCCACGGACATGCCGCCGCAGGCGTCCACCGGCACCAGCGCGTCGTAGCCGCGGGTGCGAGCGTCGATCGCCGCGTGCAACACCGCCACCTCGGTCGCGAACCCGGCGACGATGAGGGTCCTGCGCCCCGTGCCGGCCAGGGCGTCGTTGGTCGCCGGGTCGAGGAACGCGCTGGCGCCGGCGCGCAGCTTCTGCGGCGCGAACGCGTCCTCGCCTCGCAGTTCGGCGATCAGCTCCGGCGGTTTCTCCTGTTCCGGCACGACGCTGATCACGATCGGCAACCGGAACAGCTTCGCCAGCTGCAGCAGCACGCCGGCCGACGCTCCCAGCGCGTCCGGCGGCGTCGTCTTGCTGCGCGCCACGATCTGCACCTGCAGGTCGATGATCAGGACCTGCGCCGTGTCGGCGGACAGCGCGGACCAGGCCGGGTCGACGTCAGGCATGGGCCGCCACCTTCGCAATGAGCCACTCGTCGCAGTACCGCGCCAGCGCCGGCGCCGAAGTCTCCGTGCCGGTGAAGGCGACGTAGCCGTCGGGCCGGACGAGGAGCATCGCGGGCCGGCGGCCGAACAGCTTCTCGAACGCGGCCGTGTCGCCGGCCGCGGCCACTTGGTGCACGTGCATCAGGTGACGCCAGCCGCCAACGGCCCGGCTGAACTCGGCATGCGACTGATCGGCGTCCGTCAGGTTGCTGTAGAACAGCGTGAACATCGACGGGTCCAGCAAGCTGAACAGGGTTGCGGGCCTCGATTCGGCCGGCGTTCCGCGCTTGAGAACCGTGACCGGCAGGTCCGGCATCCGGTCGCCGGGGCGCAAGCTGCCCGGATGGCCGTCCGAGATCGATAGGGGGCTGCCGTGGTAGTTGAGCCCGAGCTGGCTCATGCGCTCGGTGCTGTTCTCCTGCACCGCGTCGGTGCCGACGATCCAGGGCGCGACGTGGTTGAAGATCGTGCGGAATACCGCGTTCTCCTGGCCGATTGTCGCCGTCAGCCCTTCCGTCTTGGTCAGCACGTTCTCGATCACCGGCACGCGCTCGGTCGTGTAGGTTTCGAGCAACGCGGGCTTGGCCTGGCCCTTCATCACCATCGCCATCTTCCAGCCCAGGTTCATCATGTCTTGCATGCCGGTGTTCATGCCTTGGGCGCCGGCCGGGCTGTGGATGTGCGCGGAGTCGCCGCCGACGAACACCCGCTCCACGCTCATGCGGTGGATCATGCGGCTGTTGATGTGGAACCACGAGCTCCAGCTCATGTCGCGGAGCTTGGCCGGCACCGGCGAGCGCTGGTCATAGAGCCGCTGCAGCTCGCCGAGTGACGGCTCGGTGTCCTTGGACGGCGTACTGATCGGGTTGCTGGCGATCATGCGGTAGCGCTGGCTGCCCATCGGGAACAGGCCGAGGAAGCCGTGCTCGGAGGAGAAGATGTGGAAGTCGTGCTCGGGCAGCTCGCTGTCGACGTAGAAGTCGCCCAACGCGTATTGCTCGTCGAGCGACTTGCCCTCGAACGTCAGGCCGAGCGTTTGCCGGGCCGTGCTGTGTGCGCCCTCGGCCGAGATCAGGTAGGCGCACTCGATCTCCTCGACCGAGCCGTCCCGCTTGTGCAGCACGGCGTTGAGCGTCGTGCGGTGCTCGGGCTGGGCGAAGGCGTTCATGGTCACGCCCCATTCGATCTCGACGCCGGCCTTGTCCAGCGCGTCGCGCAGCACCTGCTCCGTCTCGGCCTGCGACACGAACAGCAGGTAGTTGTACTTGCTGTCGATGCGGCTGAACTCGAGCCGGAAGATGCGCTTGCCGCCGCCGTAGGCGCTGGCCGCCACCGCGTGGTTGCCGCGCTCGACCAGCGGCGCACCGATGCCGCGCTGCTCGAACAGTTCGAGCGTGCGCGCCTGCACGCCGATGGCGCGGGACGTCGTGGCCGGCGTCTCCCTTCGCTCGACGATGCGGACCGGGATGCCGAAGCGCGAAAGCTCGAGAGCCGCCATCATGCCGGTCGGCCCGGCGCCCGCGATCAGCACCGGTGCGAGTGTTTCATTCATGCCGTTCTCGCCTCTTTACCTGTGTGAGCCGGCCGCGCCGAAGTCTTGCCCGTGGCCGTCGGTCACGCACGTCCCGATGTCCTGCCGGGATCGGCCGCGTGGCTTCCCCCGTGCTAGGCGCTCGCGGCCTCGCCGGCTTTCAGATTTCCGGCTTTGTCAGGATTCCATCAAAGCCGGGCGCGCCAGCGGCCCGGCGGGCGCAGGATCATTCAGTTCTGATTGTATTGAGCCGAGGGCGAGCAGCTGTGCGAAGCTGACGGCATTGGCGTAGAGCGCCAGGCTGACGTTCTGGACGCCGTTGGCGCGCAGGACGCTGAGTGCGATCGAACGGATGCGGGCCATGATGTCGGACCTGGCGCGGATGCGGCTGGCGTCCTCGCCCAAGATCACGTCTCGAACGCAATGGGCGCGGTCCTCGATGTCCCAGTGCGCGCGGCCCCAGTGCGCGCGGATGGCGCTGCCCAGGCGCTTGGCGCCGTGGCGAGCCTGGCAGGGGGCAGTGTCCGACCTCCTCGCGCGTGGCCCACAGGCCGGTGCGGGTGCGCTTGCTGTAGGTCAGGCGCGACACCCGGGCGACGCAGCCGACCAGCGTCTGCCGGGGCGCGTCCAGCTGGCCCGCCGTGTCGAACACCTCGGTGCATCGGTGTTCCTGACGGCCATGGCGCCCGCGGTCCACGCTCTCGTGGCTGTATGAAGGGACGCCGGGCGGCGCACAGCCCGGCCAGGCTCGCGTGCAGCGTGGGCTGGTTGTCCTTGACGCGGACCAGCAGGGCGTTGCCGGTTGCCGTGGCCTGCGCGAAACTGCCCCTCTGGCCATGCGATGCGTCGGCGGCGAACAGCACGCCGGCCACGCCAGGTTCCGCCGTCAGCACCGGCACCGTCGCGATCTCGTCCGGCGCCCCTGCCAGCTCCTGACGCGCCAGGATCAGGGCGGCGTCGCTGGCGAAGGCGCTGAGCACGTGGATTGCCTTGCGGTCGGTCAGGTAATCGAAGCTGCCACGCAGCGTCTTGCCGTCGAGCGCCACCGTGCGCGGCGCTCCTGGGGCGCTGCGCGTGCTCAGATCATGGGCATGGTGGCGGAGGCCGCTTCGAGGTCATCGCCGCCGAGCGCCAGGAACAGGTGGCGCAGGGTGTTCACCGCCGGAGCGTGCCGGACGCTGGCGCCGGACACGGCGTTCAGACGCTCGCGCAACCGAGCGATGAAGGCGACGATCTTCTGGCAGGAGGTCGCGCCCGCAAGCGTGTCAAGGACCGAGAACAGCAGCAGGTGGCTCATGCCGTGGCGCTTGCCTCGGGCACGGCGCGGGTCGGGCACCTCGGCGAGTGCGGCAAGCAGGCAAGCGGATGGCACAGGGCAACCGCGCGAAGCTGGAAAGTCGCCTCCATACAGCCGCTATGTCGTCACCCCGCCGCTCACGCCCAGGCCGCTACGGCAGAACTGAATGGCCTGGCCCAAAACCAGCGCAGAGCAGCCTGATGTCTGTTGGCTCGCCTCCTTGATGGCGGAACACATTGCCTCGCCATCGGTCGCGTCGCCGTATAGCTGCCTTGATCGCTCACTAACGGTGTTCAAGGTGCCTAGAGCGGTAGCCTTCCTGTCTGAATTGGGAGGGGTATCCAAGGCTGCTGAAGTCTGGTTTATGAACCGCCCCTGGTTTTCCTGAAGGCTGTTTGGTTTGAGTTTAGGCGGGCGATCGGCCTGGCCTTGAGCGAGGCATAGCAGGCTGCCTCCGCTTCGGCGGGCGGGATATTGCCGATCAGCCCGATCAGGCGGGGGTTGTGGAACCAGTCGACCCGTTCGAGGGTGGCGAACTCGACGGCCTCGAACGAGCGAGGGTCCTCGCCGATGGATGACCTCGGCCTTGACAAGGCCGATCACCGTTCCCGCCAGAGCCTTGTCGCAGGAGCCGCCGACGCTGCCGACCGAGGGCTCAAGGCCTGCCTCCGCCAAGCGCTCAGCATGGCGAATGCTGACGCATCGCTTGGTTTCAAGCGGTTGTTGCAACACCAGCGTGACCTGACCGCAGCACGGCGTCGAGCGCCTCGGCGGGCGTTTTCCAACCGAGCGTCTTGCGCGGTCTGCCGTTGAGCGCGGCGGCCACCGCCGCGAGGTCGTTCACACCGTGGGCGCTCAGGTCCGTTCCCTTCGGGAAATACTGCCGCAGCAGCCCGTTGGTGTTCTCGTTCGTGCCGCGCTGCCACGGACTATGCGGGTCACAGAAGTAGACGGCCAGGCCCGTGTCGATCCGCAGCCTCGCGTGCTGAGCCATCTCCGCTCCTTGATCCCAGGTGAGCGAGCGCCGGAACGCCTCTGGCAAGGTGGTGATCGTACGCGTGATGGCGTTGCGCACCGCTTCCGCGCCATGCCCGGCGAGCGCGGGACCATTCTTCTCCCGAACGCCCGTGCCATGACCTTCCATCGGCGGTAGGCGCAGAAGCATCGTGAACCGCGTCGTGCGCTCGACCAGGGTGCCGATAGCCGAACGGTTGAGACCGAGGATGAGATCGCCCTCCCAGTGCCCCGGCACCGCGCGCTCATCCGCCTCCGTCGGGCGCGCGCTGATGAGGACCTCCGGGGTGACGAACGACTTGCCCCGCCCGCGCGTGCGCGCCCGCGGCACGCGCAGCGCCCGCCCTGTGCGCAAGCAGGCCGTCAGCTCGCGCTTCAGCGCTCCCCGGCCTTGAATGTAGAGCGCCTGGTAGATGGCCTCGTGACTGATCCGCATGGTCTCGTCCCCGGGAAAGTCGAGCCGCAGGCGCTGGACGATCTGCTGCGGGCTCCACGCCGCAGCCCACCGCCGGTTCTGCCGTCGCCCATGCCGGCGACCCTTCCAGGGCACGGCCGGGCCGGCCACCGTGGCCCCGCCCGGGACAGCAACAACGCCCGCAAGCCGATCCTGCACGTAGGTCCGTAACGTCGCGTTCACCGCGAGCTTCGCGGGCTTCGGCCGGCGCGCCGCGCGCTCAGCGTGCCACTGCGCGGTGGTCGCCCGGTCGTCCAGGTTGCCGCTCCGCGTCGCCGCGTTGCGCCGCAGCTCCCGCGACACCGTCGACGCCGCCCGCCCCAGCCGGCGTGCGACCTCCCGCACGCCCAAGCCCTGCGCCCGCCACAGCGCGATCCCCTCTCGTTCCGCAAAGGAAAGACAGCGCCCGGACGGCGGCCCCGATGACAGCGACAGGTGCGACGGCGCCATCCCGCCCGCCTCCTGGAACCAGCGGAACCCGACCGGCTGCGATACCCCGACCTCCATCGCTGCATCCTCGCTCGACAAACCCTTGGCAATGAACGCCCAGAACCGCCGCCGGTGCGCCTGCCGCGCCACAGGAGGCCGACCAGGCAATCTCAACTTGCTCCGCAAAGCCCGATCCGAACGCCGCCGACCCGCCATCGCAACCGCCCTCCAACCCCAGTGTTGCGACGATCATTTGAATCCACCTCGGGATCCCCCGTCGGAATGATGCGCGAGCGCGCCGCGGGCGAAGGGCTGGCGCTGGCGGAGGGCCTGGCCCGAAGCACCGGGAGCACAATCCGCCCGTGCCGAACGCGACACGCGCCAGCCGACGGTGCGTCGAGCAAAGACGTCGATCCCGAAGGCGACAGACATGAAGCCGCTCCAAGTCGCGACAGAGGTGGCGCCGCCGAGCCAGAGCATGTTCGGCCCCGGCGCCTTGAAGCGGCGCCTTGACGATGCGGCTCACCCGCTCGAGCGGGCGCGGCGTTGAGGCGCCGCTGATCGTGGCGCGGACGCTCTTGGCGCGGACGGCGCCCTTCAGACCCGCCTGCCGCATCGGGCGCATCGGGCGCATCGGGCGCATCGGGCGCATCGGGCGCGAGACGGCGCAACGGGCGATGTCGAAGCCCTCGTGCTTGATCTGTCGCCAGAGCTTCCGAGCGCCGTGGACGCCGAAGCTTTCGGCAAAGACGCGGCCGATCTCCCAGCAAAGCTCGGGCAAAGCTCGGCATCACGGCGCGCGCGGGCCGGTGTCCGGCTGGGATCGGCCCGGCTGGGATCGGCCCGGCTGGGATCGGCCGGTCTGGCAGCGCGCTCGTGGTAGGCCGGCGGGGCGACCGGCCGAACCCGGCAGATCGGCTCGACCCCATAGGCCTTGCGGCTCTCGTCGATGAACGCCTTCATCGTTGAAGGCGCGGATGAACGCCTTCATCGTTGAAGGGGCAGTCGAGCTCCGCCTGGGCAAAACACGCGCCGGTCTTGCGCAGGATCGCGTTGACCTGGCAAAGCTCACGCCCCTCGTGTTCCAGCAGCTTGACCCGTTCGCGCGCCTCGCTCGTCGCTCCGGCCCGCGGGCGCTCCCCGCGGGCGCTCATCGCGTTCGCCCCGACCTACCCAATCGCGCAGCCTCTCGCCCGGGCACCCGATCGTCGCCGCGATCCACCGCATCGCCGCCCACCGCGAGCCGTGCCCGCCCTGGCGCTCCAAACCCATCCGAACCGCGCGGGCACCCACCTCAGGACGATAGGGCGGCGCTCTCCTCGTCATGGATCCATGTTCTCAAGAGCGGAGCCGCCGGGAGGACCAAGGGCGGTTCATCCAGTGTCTTGGTCATGGAGTGGTGCGCCTCGTTGTTGGAGCGGAAATCGAGGGCCGCCAGCAGGTCCAGCACGGCGCGGCGGTAGTGGCCGCGGTAGGAGCTGCGGATGGTGGAGCGCAGGGTGGTCCGATGTGTCGGGCCGATTGCCTTAGCCTCGCGCACCAGGTCCTTGAACGCTTGCTCGCCCACGGCGGGGTAGAGCACCTCGCGCACGGTGCTATCGGGGCGTTCAACGGCCACGTCGGCGATCCGATACAGCAGGGCCTGCTTGCCGGTGACGCGCTTGAGGTCGTCCAGCAATTCCTTCTCAACCCGGCTCTGAGCTCGACTTTGGCCATTTCCGGTCATGCGTTGATCCAGAAATGCGGCTCGGAGGCGATGTGTTCGAGGGCTTCGTTAAGCGGCATGGCCGCGATGCCGAACGGCCCTGAGGCGCCCCAGCGCTGGCCGTTCCACCAAAGCACCTGCATCTTGTCGGCGTCCCCGGTCGGCTTGAGCCTGGCAAGCGGCGCGCCGGTGCGTTGGCTCATGAGCGAATAGCCGCGCCCTGCCTTGTGCACCGCGACGCCGCCGCCGCGGGCTTGGTTGAATGCCTCGATGCGCTCCCACATGGGGTCGCTGGCCGGCACGGTTGATCCTTCTGGCGCGTATGGAGTTGTCGGGCGGCAACGACACCACTGCGAGGCCACCATGGCAAGACAAACCGACCCCGAAACCCACCCTGGCCCTCTTGCCGCCTGGATGGTGCCGTTTGCCGGGTGCTTCACCCGCCCGACCTGGGCCAACCTGCTGGTGCTTGCCGCAGGCGCCATCCTGTCCCCGGGCCGGCGCACCGTCGCCGCAGCGCTGAGCAGCATGGGCCTGCGCGGGGCGGCGACCTTCACCAACTACCACCGTGCGCTTAACCGCAGCCGCTGGTCGGGCCAGGCTGCTGCACGCTGCCTGCTCGGACTGCTGGTCGCCTCCTTCGTGCCGAGCGGCCCGGTCGTGGTCGGTATTGACGAAACCATCGAGCGCCGCTGGGGCACGAAGATCAAGGCGCGCGGCATCTACCGCGATCCCGTGCAATCCAGCCACGGCCACTTTGTCAGGGCGTCCGGCCTGCGCTGGATCAGCCTGATGCTGCTCGCGCCCGTGCCGTTCGCCGGGCGTGTTTGGGCTTTGCCGTTCCTCACCTCGCTGGCGCCCTCTGAGCGCTACGCACAAGTCCACGGACGCCGGCACAAGCTGCTGACGGATCGGGCACGCCAACTGCTGCTCCGGCTCGCGCGCTGGTTGCCGGATCGGCGGATCATAGCCGTCGCCGACAGCAGCTACGCCGCTATCGAGCTGCTCGCAGCCGTGTGCCGGCATGTTGTCGTGATTACCCGGCTGCGACTCGACGCGCGCCTGTTCGACCCGCCCCCTCCACGCTTGCCCGGAACGAAAGGACGTCCGCGCGTATCCGGCGCACGCCAGCCGACGCTGCTCCAGCGCCTGGCCGACCCGAAAACAGAGTGGCAGCGCGTCACAATTACGGGCTGGTACGAGCAGGGCGAACGCCAGCTCGACGTCGTGTCGGGCAGGGCACTCTGGTACCATCCTGGCAAGCAAGTGCCGGTCCGCTGGGTGCTGGTCCGCGACCCGGCCGGCGAGGCCGAACCGCAAGCGTTCCTGTGCACGGACCAAGCCGCCGACCCGGTCGCCATCCTGCAGCTGTTCGTGCGCCGCTGGTCCGTCGAGGTGACCTTCGCCGAGGTGCGCCGGCACCTGGGCGTGGAAACGCAGCGCCAATGGTCGGACCTGGCTGTTGCCCGCACCACCCCGTGCCTGCTCGCCCTGTTCTCGCTCGTGACGCTCTGGGCCAGCGACTTGGCCGCGCGCGGCCTCGTCCTGCCCAGGCGCGCCGCTTGGTATGCCAAACACGCCGTCACCTTCTCCGACGCGCTCGCCGCCGTCCGCCGCCAGCTTTGGATCGCACAGGCTTTCTCAACATCGCCGCATGCCCAGAACACCGCAACAATCCCGCGCGTGCTCCTCGATAGGCTCACCGAAGCCGCATGCTACCCAGCCTGAAATGGCCAAAGTCGAGTAAAGAATGCGTTTGCGAGCTGTCGCCGCGTGCTCTTGTACCAATCGCCTTAAACACTGACCTGTGCCCAGGTGCGGGTGGTGATGGAGGTGATGCGTTTGGTGTCGGTCATGAGGCCGTTCCAGGCGTCGCAGCAGGCGTCCACGATTGCGGTGTAGCCGTCCCACACCGTCATGCCGAGGGCGTTGCCGCGCAAGTATTCCCACACGTTCTCCATCGGGTTCAGCTCCGGCGCGCAGGGCGGCAGGCGCAGCAGGGTGACGTTGCGGGGCACCTTCAGCCTTGCGCCGGGCTGGTGCCATCCTGCGCCGTCGCAGACCAGCATGGCATGCGCCCCTGGCGCCACCTGGGTGCTGACTTCCTCCAAGTGGAGCGCCATGGCCTCGCTGTTGACCCCTGGCATGACAAGGGCGGCGCCCATGGCGCGCGCGGGGCATGTGGCGTCGAACAGGGAGGCGCTCTCGTGCCGGCAGTCGCGCACCCGCGCCGGGCGCGATCCGATGGGCGCCCACACGTAGGACAGGGTGCCCTGCTGGCCGACCCGGGCCTCGTCCTCGAACCAGACCTCGATGGTCTTGCCGGCGGCCTCTGGCGGCAGGGCGGTGGCTACGAGGGTGGCGAAGTTTTATATGCCTCCTGCGCCGCCAAGTCCTGCTTGGGGTGGAAGGGGCGCGGCTGCAAGCGCGTCAGCCGAAGCCGGCGCAGCAGCGTGCCCACGGTTCGCTCATGCACCTCCACCTCGAACCGGGCCTGGACCTGCGCCCGCAGGTCCAGGCAGCGCCGCCGGACAACGCCGTCCTCGGCCAGGTCCGGCCCAGCCAGCACCAACTCCTCCAACTCCTGCATCTGCTCCGCCGACAGCGCCGGCGGGCGGCCACTGCGGGGCACGTCCCGCACGCCTTCGACGCCGTGGGCGTTGTAGCGGTGGACCCAGTCCCGCAAGGTCTGCCGATCCATCCCGCCAGCTTGAGCCGCGAGGTGCCGCGGGTGCCCGTCCAGCACCATCGCCAAGGCCAGCCGCCGCCGCGCCTGCCTCACGTCCCGCGCGCCTGCCGCCGCCGCACGTCGCCCCGCACTGTCCAGGTCGTCCCGCGTGATCGCAACCGATGCCATGCCACCCACCCCGAACCGAACACAGGGCGCATGGACCCATACCCTCGCGAACTTGGGAAACCCTCAGGAGGCAGAACTCTCGGCGGCTGGTATTACTGTCTGGTCATGCACCTCGATCTGCCAGGCGCCGTTGTTGGCGACAACGATCAGGACGGGCACCTTGTGACGCACAGCAGTGTCGACCTCGATCGCGTTGAAGCCGAACGCGCCGTCCCCGGTCGCCACCAGCACCGGTCGATCGGGAATGGCGAGGCTCGCGGCGATGCTGTAAGGCACGCCGATACCGATGCAGCCGAACGGTCCGGAGTCGAGCATATCCGGTGCAGACAGGCCGATCCGGGCAAAGCTGAGGAAATCGCCACCATCGGTGATGACAACCGCGTCTGGGCCGATTGCCTTCTGCAGGGCAGCGAGCAAGCGGTTCGGGTGCATCCGCCCGTCGCTGCCAGGAGGCGCCGTCCGCATCGACTGTTTCAGCTTGCGCGCACGTTCCTCATGCGACCGGTGCAGCCCGTCCGCTCATTCCCGGTCAACGGACGCGGACCGGTTGCCAGCGGCCTCGACCAGCGTACGCAACGCCTTCGCCGGTGAGGCGAAGATCTCGACCACGCCACGCCGGTTGTCACGCAGTTCACCCGGCACCTCTCCGATGCGTACGAAACGCGCCTGGCCGAAGATCGCGGGGGAGCCATAGGCGAGCTGGAAATCCAACCGGCGTCCCACCGTCAATAGGACATCTGCCTCAACCATCACCCTGCCACGCATCGCGCCAACAACGGAAGCGTGCGTATCCGGCACCAGACCGCGGCTCTCGCCAGTATCAAGATAGACCGCGCCGAGCCGGTCCAGCAGCGCGATCATCTCAGGACCTGTTCGGCCCAGGGCCGACAAGGACCTGAGCGGGCGGAGCCGTTCTCCGTCATCCGGGCACCGTCAGAACAAGCCGGCACCGCAGCCGGCCGGCATCCCGGCGCATCATCCTGCCCAGCGCGCTGCGCGGCTTCGTCGTCACCCCGGCTTTCCTGATCCGGGTCGCCCCCGCGTTCCGGGGCTGGATCAGCCACATCCCGCCGGGCTGGGAGGACATGATGGAGGCGGCGACCCACGTTCGCGCCAGCTCGACATCGCCCCGCACAGCCGGGGCCAGGCCTGCATCATGCTGAGCCGGATGGAAGCGGTGACGCTGGTGGCGGTGGCCGCGGCCAAGCACGCCACCGGCGCGGTCGAGAAGCCGAACGCCTGGCTGCGGGCCATGGTGCGGCGTCACGTGGAGGGCGAGCTGCACCTGGACCGGACGTTGCTCGGATTGGCCGACAGGTCCCGGCTCGGCACGCCGGCGCGTGAGTCGGCATGGGCGGGATGGGCTGCTTGTTCTTGTCTCGTGCTCAAACGTGCCAGCATGCTGTTTCACCCTGGAGTGGTCCATGTCCGGCCATCCGCTGACGCACGCCCGCCATACTGACGTGGCGCGCAACCTCGCCTACGCCTTGCGCTACGGCCGTGCCGGCGGGCGCGTGAGCGGCCGCGAGCCGCTAAGCGCGACCCTCACCGCCGAGCACCTGGCCGAAGCAAAGCCGGTGCTGGCAGGCATTCAACGGGAGATCGTCGCCGCGCAGCCCCAGGCTCATGCCGTGCGCCGTTCGGCATCCCGAACTGCGGCACCGCTTGCCAGGTCAAGAACTATCGCCAGCACGAGATCGCGACGCTGTTCAGCCAGGTCGTGCTCCGCCTGCCCCGCTTCTGCTGCGCCGGCCGGGACCTATCTCGGCAAGGCTGTACAGTGGGGACTGGCCCGGCGGCGCACGCGATTGTGCTGGAATGGCCGAGACCGGCTATGTTAATCAGGAAAAGACGCCAACGCTCGTCCCTACAATATCGAAACAATAATGCAGCGCGGCTGCAAGCATTCAGGGGAGAACACCAGATGGCCACGCGTCGCCTCACTCTGCGTCAATTCATTGCCGCCTGCACCACGCTCGCCGGCCTGGCGCTCGCGCCGGCCTGGGCCGGCGAGGTGACGCAGGACCGGTTGCTCAACGCCGACAAGGAAACCGGGAACTGGATCTCGCACCACCGCACTTACTCGGCGCAGCGGTTCTCGCCCTTGAAGCAGATCAACCGCGAGAGCGTGAAGGACCTCAAGGTCGCCTGGACCATGGCGCTCGGCGGCATCGAGGGCGGCGGCATCTGGACCCACGGCGGGCTGGAAGCGACCCCGATCGTCGAGGACGGCTTCCTCTACGTCACCGACGGCTGGGGCTCCGTCTACAAGATCGACGGCCACGGCGGCAAAGGCCGGCTGGTGTGGAAGATGGACCCCAAGACCGATCACGACTGGGCCGGCGCCGTCGCCTGCTGCGGCGTCGACAACCGCGGCGTCGCCTTGTGGCATGACATGGTCATCTCGCACACGCTCGACGGCCGGCTGATCGCCACCAAGAAGGACACCGGCGAGATCGCCTGGCAGCGCCAGGTGGCCGACCCGGACAAGGGCGAGGTCGTGACCGGCGCGCCGCTCGTCGTCAAGGGAATGGCCATCACCGGCGTCGCCGGCGCCGAGTACGGCATCCGCGGCTGGCTCGCGGCCACCAACCTCGACACGCAGAAGGAGGTTTGGCGCACCTACACCATCCCCGGGCCGGAGGAGCCCGGCAGCGAGACTTGGAAGAACAAGGGCACGGCGGCCAACGGCGGCGGCTCCACCTGGCTCACGGGCAGCTACGACCCCGAAACCAACCTGCTGATCTGGGGCACCGGCAATCCTGGTCCCGACTGGGACAACGAGCACCGGCCCGGCGACAACCTCCACACCGACAGCACCCTCGGCCTCGACGCCGACACCGGCGCGATCAAATGGGCTTACCAGCATACGCCGAACGACCCGTACGACTTCGACAGCGTGTCGGAGAACGTGCTGGTGGATGTGCCAGTGAACGGCAAGCCGATGAAGCTGGCGATGGAAGCGGACCGCAACGGCTTCGCCTACGCGGTCAACCGCGCCAACGGCGAGTTCGTCTGGGGCGTGCCGTTCGTGAAGAAGCATACCTGGACTGCCGGGCTGAACCCCGAGACGGGCAAGCCGCTCGAATATGACCCGAACGCTCCGGTGCAGCGCTACAACGCCGCGGTCACGCCGTCGCGCGAGAACAAGGTCACTGAGATCTGCCCCGGCAACATGGGCGGCAAGAACTGGCCGCCCACCGCCTACCACCCCGAACTGCGGCGCTGGTACATCCCGGTGATCGAGAGTTGCAACACCATCACGGTGGAGCCGACCAAGCCCGACTCGTTCAAGCCGCGCGAATTCTACACCGGCGGCGGCCCGAGCCAGCACGAGCGCATCACCGGCAGCGTCACCGCCATCGACGCCACCACCGGCCAGGTCGCCGGCAAGAAGGAAACCCCGTTCCCCATGCTGGGGGGCCTGCTCGCCACCCCGGACTTGATCTTCGCTGGCGACCCGGCGGGCGAGCTGATGGCGCTCGATGCCAAGTCGCTCGACACGTTGTGGTCGTTCCACGCCGGTTCCGGCATCAACGCGCCGCCGGTGACGTTCATGGTGGACGGCAAGCAATACGTCGCCATCATGGTCGGCCTGGGCGGCGCTTGGGACAAGTGGTTCATCGAGTCCACGCCCGAGCTGAAGACGATCCCACCTGGCTCCATGCTCTACGTGTTCGCGCTCTGATCGACGAACGTCTGACCGACGGAACCCGCGTCGCCTGGCGCGGGTGGCCGCTCATCCAGGAAGCCAGATCATCATGCGGACGAGGCCTACTATCGCCCTTCTCTGCACCGTCCTGCTGGGAAGTGCCTGCTTGCCGTTCGGCGCGCTTCATGCCCAAGGCGCGTCGCCGCAGGGGCAAAGCGCCGAGGGCAAGCGGGTGTACCAGAAAGCGAACTGCATCGGTTGCCACAAGTGGCACGGCGGCGGCGGCGGCGGCTACGGCGGGGACGCGCTGTCGTTGCGCGCCACCAGCCTCGACCGCGACCAGATCATCGAAACGATCGCGTGCGGTCGGCCCGGCACCGGCATGCCTTACTTCCGTCGCGGTGCCTACGACGACGGCTCGCACCCCTGCTACGGCATGAGCCGACAGGACGCCGGCAAGGACATCCCCGTGGAAGCCGGCACCTTCCTGCGCCCCAACGAGATCGCCGCCGTCACCGGCTACGTCCTCGCCGACATCAAGGGAAAAGGCGATCCGAGCTACGCCGATTGCGCCGCCTTCTTCGGTGACGGCGCCCGCGTCTGCAACGTCTACAAAACGGCTCAGCCGACGCAGGATGCGGCCCCGCCCGGCAAGCAGGGGGGCTGACGGTGCGACGGATCCTCGCAGCCGCAGCCCTTATGGCCGCCACGATGGTTACGACCGTGGCAGTGGCCGACAACGATCTGCGCGAGTTCCGTGTCGGTATGGCGGTCGGCGATCTGCCGAACCACGGTTACCAAGGCTTCGCCTGCGCGGCCGACCCGACGCGCAAGCTCGAGAGCTGGCAAAGCTACGGCCAGTGCCCGGCCGATCCATCCTCCGGCTTGCGCGCGGTCCGCTTCCGCTACGACGAGCAGGCGAACCCACTCGCGAAGGTGAACGATCTTTACGAAGGCACCAAAGTGGGCGGCCATCCGGCGCTGCTCACCCTTCTGATCGGTGACGACCAGGTCCGCGGCTTGATCATCGAGACCGATCCGGCCGCTCGCCTCTACTTGCGCAAGAAAGCGTTCCTGTTCGGCGACCAGGCCAAGGCCCGCTATGGCGACGATGGCTGGACCTGCGCCAACCGCGAGCCGACTGCGGACGATCAGCCGGTCGGCAGCGTCTTCATCGACGAGCATTGCGAGAAGACGGCCAGCGGCCGACACCTGATCCTTGACCGTGCGTTGTTCCGACGCGCCGGGCAGGACATCAAGAACTTCGTGAGCAGGTCGCGGCTGGAAATCCTCAAGGCGCCCGGATGATTGTGTTTGGGAACTTGAAGCGCGGCACAGAAACGACGGCTCTGTTGCAAATTCGCCTGGGATTTGGCGGGATGTAACCGAGCTATGAGGGGCGAGGCGTTGTCGGATTTCGAAGGCGAAATCGTTGGGCCTACGTTTCCTGGGCCGTGGACAAGCATGAGGACACCATCGACTTCTATCTGTCGCCGACTCGCAACACGGCAGCTAAAAGGGATATTATTGATCTGGCTTGGGTGGACTTGAACGAGCTTGGGGCTGCGCCAGGTTGTCGGCATAAACACAGGTGGACACGCGCAAGTTGGTCCCTGCGGTTCAGGAGGAGCGTCGACGTTAGGCGATCAGGCTCCGCGAGAGTGAGCTGACGTATGAGGCGGTCGCGGCGCAGACGAGGTTGAGCAAGACCGGGGTATCTAACATCTGCCAGCGCTTCGCCGCCGCGGGCATGACGGGGACAACGGGCCAGCCACGCGGCCCTGAGCCGGGCACGGGTGCCCTGTTGCGAGTGGGGCAGGAGGCCGAGGTTCGCGCGCTGATCTGCTGGCACATGCCGGACGCGTCGGGCCTGCCCTTCGCACTATGGAGCCGGACGGCAGTGCGAGCCCTGGTTGAACGGCACTGCGGCGTGCGTATGGCCGTGCGGACTTGCGCCCCGAGGCCGCACGCCTGTGGTCCGGCCCAACCAGAAGCGGGCGAGCCTGGGCCTGATCTCGGCCGTGAGCAACCAGGGCGAGCTGGCGCTGGAGGGTGTTGGAGGCCCGCTCAAGGCGCCGGCGCTGATCTGCTTCTTAGAGCGCCTGATTCGGGAGGTGCTACGCGAGGTGTTCCTAATCCTGGACAACCTGCCCGCCCATCGCTCGCGCGCCGTGCGGGCGTGGCTCGCCGAGCGCCGCAAGCAGATCGAGGTGTTCCACCTGCCCGCCTGCTGCCCGGAGCTGAACCCTGACGAGGGCCATGCCGCCGACAGCCGGCCCGGCCAGCGGCTGATGGCACGACTGAGCACGATGTGGAGACTGATGCCCCTGGCGCCACAGCAGACGCTGGTCGTCGACCCAGCGCTTCCGGACTGGTTGCCGGAGATCGTCGCCCGGCATGTTCAGGTCGGCGAGGAGCACGCGGACCTGCGCTTCTGGCGCGACGACGCGGGCTGCACCCAGGTGGAGGTGCTGGAAGCCGGCAACCAAGGTCGTGCGCCCCAATGATGCCGGGCTGCGTGCGGGCACCGACCGGATGACGGCACGGTTCCGGGCGGCGTCGGACCCGGAGGCACCGGTCGTCTTGACGGGCTAAGGGCGACGATGGGCACCAACCCGCCTTGCTCCGGTCGTCAGGACGCGCGTCGCAACGGAACGTGCTCGTGCGCGTCGCGCGCGGTCTCGGCCGCGGCGGCCAATGCCCGTGCCAGCAGGGGCGCCACCGTGCCCGCGCGCGGCACGTCGCGCAGCATCGGTTCCGGTCGGCTGAGCCGCCAAGGGCGCACGTGGGGCCACAGCTTGGCGTAGGCCAAGGGCGTGCCAGGCGGGACGCCCAGGGCGATGTCGCCGCTGTGGTCCCGGTGCACGCGCACGGCGGAGGCGGTGATCCGGTGCAGCGGCAGCACCAGCGTCGCCGGCAGCGCCAAGCCGAACTGCATCACCACGCGCCGCGTCGTCACGACGTAGCGCGTGCTGCGCCCCGTCCACCAAGCGAGGCCGCCCAGGACCGCGACGCAGGCGAGGCCGCCCAGCACAGTCGGCACCGCCCCTTGGGCAACGGCCCAGCCGCCGCCCTCGTGCAGCCGGATGATCGTCATGTCGACGAGCGTGAGCACGGTGAAGTAGGCGGCGACCACGGGCACCCTGAACACGCGCCGGGCCACGGCCCGCCAGCAAGGCGCACCGTGCCAGATCAACCGTTCGCCCGGCGCCAGTTCCGGGAAGGGGCGCTCGCCCCAGCGGCGGCGCCCGCTCACGGCGCGGCGCCCGCGGCGGCGGGCAGCGGCAGGCCGCCGTCCACGCCGCGGCTGAACAGCAGTCCGCCGGAGTAGTAGGCGTTCACCCGGTCCTCCTCGCGTGCCGTGATCTGGTCGGGGTGCGCCAGCGGCGGCACGTCAGCGAATTGGTAGGCGAGCAGCGCCCGCACCCGCACGCGGTGCCGGCGCTTGCTCACGTCGGCGTAGTAGATCGGCAGCAGCACGCGCCGGGTCGCGCCGGGCAGGGCGAGTTCCACCTCCAGGTAGCGCAGGAGCTTCACGGCGCGGTCCACCCACAGGTCGGTGACCGTGCCCACCGGCGTGTGCCTGCCGTCGTAGACCGGCATCCCGTGCGGGTCGGCGTCGCCCTTGGTCACCGACCAGTCCCTGGCCACCCGCAACGGCACGACCTGCGGGTGCCCGTGGGCCAGCAGCGGCTCGTCCTCGCGCAGGGGGTAGGCGCCCGGTCCCACCTCGGCCAGCAACGGGTTGCCGATCGGCACCAGCGGCGCGCCGGGGAAGCGCAGCAGGCGTCGCGCGCGCATGGCCGAGCTGCCGTAGTGGTGCGGCATCTGCGTCGTGCCGCCTTCGAGGCGATTATACACTTTGGCGGGTGGGACGGCCGGGAAGCCCTCGATGGGGCGGTTGGTCGGCGTGAGGTCCTCCATCGGGTAGCCTTCCCGCTTGTCCTCCTGCCGCAGGTAGTAGACGAGCCATCCGAAGAACACGAAGAACGTGGCGACGAGGATCTGCACCCCGTCGAGGTGCTGGTTGATCGCGCCGGTCATCGCTTGGCCTCCTGGGCGGTTGGCGCGGGACCGAGGCCGGGGTAGTCCGACAGCATCGCCGCGCCGTTGAGCGGCTTCGGCCGCGCGTAGTGGCAGGTGGCGCAGACCACGAATCCGTTGCCGTTCTGCGGCCCGTCCTCGCGCGCCGGCAGCACGGGCAGGCTGGTCTCGTGCACGCGCTCGCGGGTCAGCGGCAGGGCCTGTGGCAGTTGCAGCAGGAAGTTGCGGTTGAGGTCGCGCGTGAGCTGCAGGCCGTAGTGGCCGGCCCAGCGCATCGGCGTGCTCTGCTCCCAGCTCTCGATGGCGCGGGAGTTGTGGCAGTAGCCGCAGTTGACGCCGATGCCGTCGGACATCTGCATCATCATCTCGTAAACGCGCTTGGCCACGACCTGCGAGCTGACGGTGCCGCCGGGCAGGGCGGTGGTGGACTGCACCGAGATCGGCTCGTTGCCCAGCAGGTACAAGTCCCAGCCCGCGTCGGGGAAGAACTTGCGCACGCTGTCGGCGGCCTCGCGCCAGTTGTCCTGCTTGGCGACGACCGGCCTATCCGGCCGCGGCACGCTGGGGAACCAGGTCTCGGCCGGCACGGGCTGCCCGCGGTGGCAGGTGTAGCAGGTGACGCCCGCGGGCTGCACGTGCTGCCCCCAATCGGCGTTGACGTGGCGGACCATGCGCAGCATCAGCCGGGCCGCCGCTTTCTGCGGCTTGGCGTCCGAGGCGTAGTCCTCCCCCGCGTGACAGAAGCCGCAGCCCTCCCGAGGCGAAACCCACTGGGTGATGGCCTGCTGCAGCCGCATGAACTCGCCGGCGTTCACGTCGGTCAAGACCTGCACGTTCTGGTAGGCCGCCGTGGCCGGCCGGCTGTCATCCGCCGCGGGCGGCAGCGGCGCGGGCGCGGTTTGCGCCACCGGCTCCGCCATGTGGCCGCGCCCGAACTGGATCATCTGCTGCGGCGAGGGCGCGAGCTGCGCGCCGGGCATCGGCGGGTGCGTCCACTCCGGCACGAGGACGAGGAACGCCGCCGCCGCGGCCGCGCCGAGGCCGAGCGCGACGGTCAAGGGCCTCATCACGGCGCTCCCAGGGAGGGCGGCTTCGTCCAGCCCGGCGGCAGCGTGTCCGGCAGCCCGGGTGCCCGGGGGTAGTCGGGCGCGATGCCGTGCTTGACGCCCCAAAGATACCAGTTGTCCACCAGCGTACCGGTGATCAGGATGCCGATGCCGCCCGTCAGCGTCGTCAGCACGGCGAACCAGTAGATCCAGCGGTGGATGGACTCGAAGTTCGCGTTGAACCCCATCGTCCAGCGCCAGAACAGCGCGGAGCGCTCCATGGCGGTGCCGCGGTCGGCGATCTCGTGCGTTTCGCGCTCGCCGCCGAAGCGCGCGACCGACAGGATGGTGCCGGCGTGCATGGCGAACAGCAGCGTGGACCCGTACAGGAACACGATCGACAGCATGTGGAACGGGTTGTAGAAAATGTTGCCGTAGCGCAGCGAGAACGTGGCGGTCCAGTTGAGGTGCGCGATGATGCCGAACGGCACCGCCTCGGACCAGCTTCCCATCGCGAGCGGCCGGATGAAGCCCAGCACCAGGTAAAGCCAGATCGCCGACGCGAAGGCCCATGGCACGTGCGTGCCCATGCCGATCGCCCGTGCCCGGCGGTACATCCGCACCCACCACAGCAGGATCGAGGCCGTCAGGAAAAACCCGGCCATCAGCCACCACCCGCCCTCGCGCAGCGGCGGGAACGGGTCGAGGCCGTACTTCGCCGGCGGCGGCTCGAGCGCCAGGAACGGCAGCATCTTGACGAAGCGGATCAGGTTCCAATCCACCGAGGCCAGCATGTTCAGGCCGATGATCTCGATGGCGATGAAGCCGCACACCAGCGACAGGATGCCGGTCAGCCCGAGGTAGGTCGGCCCCACCTGCGTCTCGCCGAGGCGGCCGAGCAGGCGCGAGTGGAACGCCGGGCCGATGCGCGGGCGCGCCCTGCCCTTCATCGGCAAGCCCGGCTCGATCGGGCCTTCCAGCTCGATGGACGTGTAAAGCGAATGGAACGCTGCCATGACGCGGCCCTCCTCAGCCGAACCCGTGGGGACCCCAGATCGGGATGTTCAGCCACCAGTCCCACCAGTAAGGCCAGCCCCGCGTCCAGAACGGGCCGGAGATGATGATGCACGCGGCGCTCCACAGCCCGGCGCTGATCGCCAGGAAGTAGCCGAGGCGGTGAATGCCCATCTCGCCGATCGAGTAGGCGATGGTGTCGCGGAAATAGACGCTTTCATGCCCGCCGTACTTGATCGGCTCGCCCTTGCCAGGGTTGGAGGCGGCCAGGATCTCGCCGCCGTGCAGGGCGAGGGCGAACGTCGTGGTGAAGAAGAACGTCACCGCGAGCATGTGCGCGGGATTATAGTGGAAGTGGAGGTACTGGTAGCCGACGTTGGACACCCAATCGAGGTGGCTCATGATCCCGTAAGGAAACCCGTAGCCCCACGCCCCGAGCAGCAGCGGCCGCACGACGACCAGGGTGGCGTAGGCGGTGATGGCGGCGCCGAACGCGACCGGGACGTGCAAGCCGATGCCGAGCTTGCGCGCGATCTCGACCTGGCGGAGCATCCACGACACGAAAGCGCCGAGGGCGCAGATGGTGATGACCTGCCACAGCCCGCCTTCCTTCAGCGGGGCCCAGCCCAGGCCGTAGCTGATCGGCGGCGGGTCGATGCTGATTTTGAACAAGGCCCATGTCGGGCCGATCGCGGCGCCGTACAGGATCAGTCCCGTGCCAAAGGCGGCGAACACGGCGGTGGTGACGCCGAAGAAGCCGACGTAGAACGGACCGACCCACCAGTCGAACAGTTCGCCGCCGATCAGCGTGCCGCCGCGCACGCGGTACTTCTCCTCGTAGGACAGCATCGCCATACCGGTTCACCTTCTAGGGGGCCGCGAGCGGCCCGCTACCGAACGTGAGTTCCCGGATAGCAAAATGTCCGCTACGGTTGACACTGCCAATGTCAAGAGGACGGAACACAACATGGTGAAACCGGAGCAGCGCGCCGAGCCAGCGCGCCGGTATGGAGCCACCGCGCTCGCGGTTGGCTTGGCCAGCCTGTTCGCGGGGCCCGTCCAGGCCCAGCCGGGCACGGTGTATTGGACGTCCTGGCTCCGGGTCGGGCCAGGCGACGGCTACGCCGTGGTGGACGAGGTCGCGCCGCGCAGCACGGTGGAGGTCCTGGGTTGCCAGGACGGCTGGTGCCGCGTCACCGCCAAGGGCGCGACCGGCTATCTCAAGCAGGCCATGCTGTCCGCCCCCGACATCCATGCCGGGCCGCCGCAGGCCGCGATGCCGGGTCCTTGCGTCGTCGTGGCCCGCAACGGCGCCGGCCAGCTGGGCGAGGCGACCCGGATCTGCAGCAAGTGAGCGGCGCGGGCGGGTTGCCGCGGGCCTCGGCGTCCCACAAGGCCGCGCCCTACAGGGTGGTGTCCCCTGTGCTGCTCGCCGGCGCCGGGTCGATGGTGGCCGCGGCCCTGCTGGCCGCCTTCGTCGGCGCGTCGGCCGGCGCCGGGCGAGCGCGAACGGAGGGCGCCGCCGAGGCCGCGCGCCTGTTGCGCTTCACGGACCGCGCGGACGGCGCCGTCGTCGTCGCGGATGAGACGGGGCAGGTGCTGGACGTCATCACGGGCCAGCAAGGCTTCCTGCGCGGAACGCTGAGTGGGCTGGCGCGCATCCGCCAGACCGAGGGGATCGGCCAGGACCCGCCATTCCGGCTGGCGGCGTTCGCCGGCAACCGGCTGGTCCTGACCGACACCGCCACCGGCAAAACCGTTGAGCTGGAGGCGTTCGGGCCGACGAACACGGCCGTGTTCGCCCGGCTGCTGACCCTGGCCCCGGGTGCGGCGGCTCAACACGGCGATTAGGTTTCCCTCGCGTGTCGTGCTTCCAGGTTGCGCGCGTCTCGCTCAGCCGCGCGTGGGCCCGTCCTCGCCACTTGTGCGTGGCGACGATCGGGCAGCGCAACACCCTGAACGAGCCGGTCGTCGGCTTCAGCCTGCGCCGAGCCAGCGGCAGCGCGCCGGTGGCAGACGGCTCAGCGAGCAGCCCGTTCTCCCGGCGGCGGCGCGGCCCGGCGCACGGCCGCCTTGTCGATCTCCTGCTGCAGGAAGAAGTTGAGCGCCGTCCGCACCGTGGCGATCGCGGCCAGTTGCCCGATCTCCGACCAGGTGGGCGCCACGGCCGTGCGCAGGATGTCGGCCCCGAGCTCGAACTCCAACGCCAGCGCCAGCCAGCGGCCCAGCCTGAGCCGCACGTCCTCCTTGGCCTCGTGCGAGGCGGCGACCTGCGCCGGGTCGTTGTGGCGGAATAACAGGAGGACGGTGCGCAGCGCGGCCTCGGCGACCGCGATGCCGATGACCAGGCCGGCGACGCCCTCCGTCGCGGTGGCGAGCCAGATGGTAAAGGTCTTGATCGCGTCGAGCGGCGTCATGCCTTTTTCAGCACGATGACCTTGCCGCTCGGTTCGAGCATGACCCGGCGCGTGTCCTCGACGCGCGCGACGCTGGCTGAGTGCCGCGCTTCCTCCAGGTCGGCTTGGCTCACGGCCTGGCGGTGCCTCGTTCTCGAGTCCAGGCGGTCGTCGCTCGCGAGCGCGACGGCCCGTCCTTCGAAGACACGCGAGAGGACGGGCCAGTAGGCCGTCAGGCGCGCCAGAATCCGATGAAGGGCCATGACGACCGTGGTCGCCAGCAGGGTGCCGGTCAGCGTCCGGCTGAGGTTCGAGCCGACCATGATCGAGACCACGATGTCGAGCGCGGACCACTTGCCGAACGCGCGGCGGCCGGAGAGCCGCACGAGCGCCAGCCCGTAGGCGAAGATCAACACGGCCCGGGCGCATCCCTGCCACGCGGTGAGGTCGTTCTTCGGGCCGAAGATGGGCGTCCGGAGTGCCATCCCGGCAAGAACAGGCCCAACGGTTGTCCGTTCCCACGTCACGGCCCCGGGTCACAGCTTCGTCAGGCCTCGGCCAAGCTCGCAGTCCCGGCGTTGCGCATGTTGAGACGGTTCTTGAGGGTGTCATCACCGGGACAGACGCGAGCGGCCGCCGCGTTTCACGTGACCCTGTCCCCTCAAATGTCCCTGGTTTGAAGTAGAGTCCGTCACCAGGAGACGGACGATGAAGCGGCCAAGGTTCACAGGGGCAGATCATCTGCGTGCTGAAGGAGCGCCAAGCCGGTGCGGCGGCAGCCGATCTGTGCCGCGAGCACGGCATCGGCGAGGCGATGTTTCACGCGTGGCGGTCGAAGCATGGCAGGATGGAGGCGTCCGACGCCGAGCGGCGGCGCGGGCTTGAGGAGGAGAACGCCGAACTCAAGAAGCTGCTGGCGGCGTCGATGCTGGACGTGTCGGCCTTGCGGGAGATGCTGGCAGAAACTGGTGACGCCCGGCTTGCGGCGGCCAGCCGTGGCCTGGGCGATGGAACACAAGGGCTGCTCGCGGCGGCGGGCGCGCAATCGCGTGGGCATCGAGCCGAAGACCTGCCGCTGCGTGTCCCGGCGTCCGGACGACGGTGCCGTCCGGGACCGGCTGCGTGTCTTGGCCGGTGAACGGCGCCGGTTCGGCTACCGTCGCCTGGTCAGTCCGCTTCGCGGCCAGACCCTGCTGGCGCGCGACGGCGTGAGGCTGAACCACAAGCGGCTGTTCCGGCTCCACCGCGGCTGGGCCGCGGCTGGGCCGCGGAGCGGATCTGCCGGCTCGGCGTGCGCAAGCGGGGCGGCCGGAAGCGGGCGCTCGGCACGCGCTCGCCTACGGCGTTGCCGGAGGCGGCGAACCAGCGCTGGTCGTTGGACTTCGTGTCGGATGCGCTGTCCAGTGGGCGACGGTTCCGGATGTTGGCGGTGGTGGACGCCTTCACCCGCGAGTGCCTCGGCCTGGTCGTGGACACGTCGCTGCCCGGCCTGCGGGTCGGGCGCGAGTTGGACCGGATCGTCGAGCAGCGGGGCTGCCGCCCAGCAATGATCGTCAGCGACAACGGCACGGAGCTGACGTCACGTGCGATCCTGCGCTGGCAAGAGGCGCGCGGTGCTGTGGCGCTGCATCGCGCCCGGCAAGCCGCAGCAGAACGGGTTCGCGCAAAGCGGTCTCCGGCCGGTCTCGCGACGAGCGCCTGAACGAGCGCCTGTTCAGCAGCTTGGCGGCTGCCCGCCGCATCATCGAAGCGTGGAGGATCGACGACAACGCCGAACGCCCCCACACGGGCCTGGACGGGTTCACCCCAGAGGCCTTCGCAACCCGCCCCAACCAGGGGCATACGGAAGAAGGACTCTCCTCATGAACGAGGGCACAGTAGGGGCAGGGTCAGGTGGACGCCTCCTCTGGTGATCGGTCAACACGTCCACATTGGCACGCAGATGCCGTAAGGGGGCGTCCACCCCGTCAACGCCCATGTGCGGCCAAACTTCCGCCTCGACTTTGCCCATGTCACGGATCTGAGACGTTGGGTTCTGATCAGCGCAAGAGCGCGAAGACTTCATCCGCGCCGCCAACTTCCAACCACACGGCCCGGGTTCATCACACTGCAACACGGCTGTCACGCAACCGACGCCGGCCCGGTGATACGCAGCCGGCGTGCTAGCGGAAGCTTTCATGTCGCTGAAGAACGTCTTGCTGATCGTGGTGGACCAGTGGCGCGCCGATTGCGTGCCCTACCTCGGCTGCCAACACCTGCGCACCCCGAACCTCGACCGGCTGTGCCGAGAGGGCGTCACCTTTCGCAACCACGTCACCACCGCCGTCCCATGCGGCCCGGCGCGGGCCAGCCTGCTGACAGGCCTTTACCTGATGAATCACCGGGCGGCGCAAAACACCGTCCCGCTCGACGCCCGCCATGCCACCCTGCCCAAAGCCCTCCGCGCCGCGGGCCATGACCCGGCGCTGGTCGGCTACACCACCACCACGCCGGACCCGCGCGCCACCGGCGCCGCCGACCCGCGCTTCCGCGTGCTGGGCGACAACATGGACGGCTTCCGCCCCGTGGGCGCCTTCGAGCCGGACCATGACGGCTACTTCGGCTGGCTGGCGCAGAAGGGCTATCCTGTGCCGCCCAACCGGGAGGACATCTGGCTGCCGCGGCACGAGACCTCCCGCGGCGCGACCACGCACCCGGCCCGCATCCCGGCCGAGCTATCGGACAGCGCCTTCTTCACCGAGCGCGCCCTGACCTATCTCAAGGGCCGCGGCGGCAAGCCGTTCTTCCTGCACCTCGGTTACTACCGCCCGCACCCGCCCTTCGTCGCCAGCGCGCCATACCACGCTATGTACGGCGCCGCCGACATGCCCGCGCCCGTCCGTGCCGCGACCCCGGCCGAGGAGGCGCGGCAGCATCCGCTGCTCGAATGGTATCTGCGGAACACGCATCAGGAGAAATTCTTCCAGGGCGGCGACGGCACGGCGTCCGGCATGGATGAGGCGACCGTGCGCCAGCTCCGCGCCACCTACTACGGCATGATGACCGAGGTGGACGACCACCTCGGCCAGGTGTTCGCCTTCCTGGACGAGACGGACCAGTGGCGCGACACGCTGGTCATCTTCACCAGCGACCACGGCGAGCAACTCGGCGACCACCACTTGCTCGGCAAGGTCGGCTACTTCGACGAGAGCTTCCGCATCCCGCTGGTCATCAAGGCCATGCGCAACCCGCGCGCCGGGCAGGTCGAGGCGGCGTTCACCGAGAGCGTGGACGTGATGCCGACCATCCTGGACTGGCTCGGCGCGGACATCCCGCGCGCCTGCGACGGCGCGAGCCTGGTGCCGCTGCTGCAAGGTCCGGCACCTGACGGCTGGCGCGACGCGTTGCACTACGAGTACGACTTCCGCGACGTTCATTACTCGGCGCCGGAACGCGACCTCGGCATCGGCATGGACGAGAGCAGCTTGTGCGTGGTCCAGGACGCGCGCTGGAAATACGTTCACTTCGCCGCCCTGCCGCCGCTGCTGTTCGACTTGCAAACGGACCCGCAGCAATTGCGCGACCTCGCTGGCGACCCGGCCCATGCCGCGACCGTGCGCGACTATGCCCAGCGGGCGCTCTCTTGGCGGATGAGGCACGCCGACCGGACGCTCACGCATTACCGCTCCAGCCCGGCCGGGTTGCAGCGCCGCGACCCGCCAGCAAAGGAGGTTCCATGGACCCGATCCGCCGCCGCGTCTTCCTAGCCGGGAGCGCCGGCGCCCTCGCCCTGCCGCGTTTCGCCGTCGCCCAGGGAGACCAGCGCCCCGCCGTCACGATCGCCGTGCAGAAGATCGCCAACAGCAACACGCTCGACGACCTTCGCGAGCAGTCGAACGTCGGCACCCGCATGGCGGCCATGTACGTCGAACGGCTGATTGACCTGAACTACCAGGGCCAGCTCGAGCCGATGCCGGGCCTCGCGACGGCCTGGCGCCGCATCGACGAGCGCACCGTCGAGCTTGCCCTCCGCGAAGGCGTCAAGTTCCACAACGGCGACGAGATGACCGCTGAGGACGTCGCCTTCAGCTTCGGGCCGGAACGGATGATGGGCGAGACCCGGCCTACTGTGCAGGGCCGCACCTTGCCGCTGAGCGGCTCGGTCACGCCCACCGCGAAGGTCAAGGAGCTGCCGCCTGAGGTGCCGCCGGTCGGCCGCCGTCTGTGGCCGGCGCTCGACCGCGTGAACGTGCTCGGCCGCCACAAGGTCCGCTTCGTCAACGCGACCCCCGACGTGACGATGGAGGGCCGCATCTCCGGGCGTGGCAGCGGCATCGTCAGCCGCCGCGCGTTCCTGGAAGCGGAGAGCTGGCTCGACTACGCCCGCGCGCCCATCGGCACAGGGCCGTATCGAGTGGAGGAGTACCGCCCGGATGTCTCGCTGCTGCTGCGGGCGCACGACGATTACTGGGGCGGACGTCCGCCGCTGCGCAGCATCCGCCTGGTGGAGGTGCCGGAGGTGGCGGCGCGGGTCGCCGGGCTGCTGGCGGGCCAATACCAGTTCGCCTGCGACATCCCGCCCGACCAGATCGCCGGCATCGAGGGCCATGGCGGCTTCGAGGTGCAGGGCGGCACCGTGCCGAACCATCGCTTGACCACGTTCGACAAGAACCATCCGCAGTTGCGAGACCCGCGCGTGCGTCTCGCCATGGCGCACGCGATCGATCGTCACGCGATCGTCGACAGCCTGTGGGCCGGGCGCACCCGCATCCCCCGCGGCCTGCAATGGCCTTTCTACGGCGACATGCTGGTGCGCGACTGGACTGTGCCGGACTACGACGTGGCCCGCGCCCGCGCCTTGGTCAAAGCCAGCGGCTACAAGGGCGACCCGATCCCATACCGGCTGCTGAACAACTATTACACCAACCAGGTGGCGACCGGTCAGGTGCTGGTGGAAATGTGGCGCCAGGCCGGGCTGAACGTCGAGATCGCGATGAAGGAGAACTGGTCGCAGATCCTGGAACGCGGGCCTGATCGCGCCGTGCGGGACTGGTCCAACTCCGCCACCTTCAACGACCCGGTCAGCAGCATCGTCAGCCAGCACGGCCCCAACGGCGAGCAGCAGCAGTACGGCGAGTGGACCAACGCGGAGATGAACCGCCTCTCGGTCGAGCTTGAGACCGGGACCGACCACGCCAAGCGCCACCAGGCGTTCGCCCGCATGTTGCAGATTTGCGAGCGCGAGGACCCGGCCTACACCGTCCTGCATCAGAGCGCGGCCTTCACCGGCAAGCCGACGGCGCTGAAGTGGAAAGCGGCCCCGTCGTTCGCCATGGATTTCCGGGCGCAGAACTGGGGATGAGCGGCGGATGAGCGAGCCGCTGGTGTCCATCGCCGGCCTGCGCGTCGGCTTCCACGACGTTCCGGCACTGCGCGGCGTGGATTTGGAGATACGAGCGGGGGAGAGCCTCGGCCTCGTGGGCGAGAGCGGGTGCGGCAAGTCCGTCACCTGGCTCGCCGCCCTAGGGCTGCTGCCGTCCGGCGCCGAGGTGCGCGGCAGCGTGCGGCTGGCCGGGGAAGAAATCTTGGGCGCTCCATCGCCCACGTTGGACCGGGTGCGCGGCGGCCGGGTCGGCATGATCTTCCAGGACCCGGCCAGCGCGCTCAACCCGGTCCACCGCATCGGCCGGCAGGTCGCGGAAGCCGTGCGCCTGCATCGCGGCCTGCACGGCGAGGCGGCCCGTGCGGAGGCGCTACGGCTGCTGGACCAGGTCGGCATCCCGGACGCGGCGCGGCGGCTCGACGCGTACCCGCACGAGATGTCGGGCGGACAGAACCAGCGGGTGATGATCGCGATCGCGTTGGCGGGCCGCCCGGCGTTGCTGGTCGCCGACGAGCCGACCACCGCGCTCGACGCCACAATCCAGGCCGGCATCCTCGATCTGCTGCGTCGGTTGCAGGCCGAGACCGGGATGGCGCTGGTGCTGATCAGCCACGACCTGGGCGTGGTGGCCGAGACCTGCGCGCGGGTGTGCGTGATGTATGCCGGTCGCATCGTCGAGGACGCGCCGGCGGCGGCGCTGTTCGCCGGCCCGGCGCACCCCTACGCGGCCGGGCTGCTGGCCGCCCTGCCGGATATCGACGGCCCTCGCCGGCGCTTGGCCGGGATCGCCGGTGGGGTGCCGGAACCGTGGAACATGCCGCCGGGCTGCGCGTTCGCGCCGCGTTGCCCGGCCGCGATCCCGGCTTGCGACGCCCGCACGCCCGCGCTGCGCCCGGTCGGACCCGGCCGAAGCGCCGCCTGCATCCGCGCCGAGGCCGTGGTGGCGTCAACCGCGCCCGAGTACGCTTGATGCTGCTGGAGCTGGACGGCGTCGCCCGGCGCTACGCGTCCCGCCGCGGCGTGTTCGCCCGGCCCGGCGTCGTCCGCGCGGTCGATGGGGTCAGCCTCCGCGTGCCAGCCGGGCGCACCTTGGGCGTCGTCGGTGAAAGCGGCTGCGGCAAGAGCACGACCGGACGGATCGCTCTCGGGCTTGAACGCCCGGACGTGGGAACGGTGCGGTTCAAAGGCGCTCCCATGCCGGCGCCGGGCAGCGCCGCCTGGCGCCGCCTTCGGGGTGCCATGCAACTCGTGCCGCAGGACCCGTTGGGCGCGCTGGACCGCCGCATGACCGTCGCCGCCCAAATCGCCGAACCGCTCGCCATCCACGGCCTGCCGGACCGCGCCGAGCGCGTCGCCGGCTTGCTGCGCCAGGTCGGCCTGCGCCCGGACCAGGCGGCGCGGCACCCGCACGCGCTCAGCGGCGGCCAGCGCCAGCGCGCCGTGCTGGCCCGGGCGCTCGCCACCGACCCGGCCTTGCTGGTGCTGGACGAGCCGGTCAGCGCCCTCGACGTGTCCATCCAGGCCGGCATCGTCAACCTGCTCACCGACCTGCAGGAGGCGCGCGGCCTGGCCATGCTGTTCATCAGCCACGACCTCCGCGTCGTGCGCCAGGTCAGCCACGAAGTCGCCGTCATGTATCTCGGGCGCGTGGTGGAGCAGGGCGACCCGGAAGCGATCTTCCGCGCGCCCGCGCATCCCTACGCCCGCGCCCTCGTCTCGGCCATCCCGGTGCCGGGGCCGAGGCGGATGGAGCGCATCATCCTTTCCGGCGATCCGCCCAACCCAGCGAACCGTCCGTCCGGCTGCGCCTTTCACCCCCGCTGCCCAGCCGCCGCCGGACTGTGCCGTGTCGAGGACCCGGCGCTGAAGCCGATGCCGGACGGCCGCCTGGCCGCGTGCCACGTCGCCCACGGCGACGCCATGGCAGCCGCCGCGTGATCGACCGCCATACCCTGCTCGCCGCGTCCGTCGCTGCCCTGCCGCGCGTGGCCGTGGGGCAGCCGGAACGGCCCAGCCTGACGGTCGCGGTGCAGGAGATCGCCGGCACCGGCGGCCTCTACCCGCCGCGCGAGCAGTCCGCCAACGCCGGCGAGCGGTGGATCGGCCTGATCCTCGAGGCGCCGACCTCGCCCGGCCAGCAACGCGCGACGCAGGATCCGCCGGGCTTGGCCGTGGACCGGTGCCCGATCGACGGATGCACCGTCAGGCCGCGGCTCCGCCCCGGCGTGGTGATGCGCGACGGCGGCATTCTGACCGCCGAAGCCGTCGACTTCCGCTTCGGCCCGCGCATGGTCGCGCCACAACCCGGCCTGCCCGCCGACACCGCTGCCCCCGCCTCGCCGCCGTTGTTCATCGACCTGTCGCGTTGTGGTTACGGAGGCGGCTCCGGGTGATCCGCTTCCTCGCCCTTCGCACCGGCCGCGCGCTGCTGACGATCCTGCTGGTCGTGACCTTCGCCTTCGTCGTGCTGCGCCTGTCCGGCGACCCGGCGCTGCTGATCCTGAGCGTGGACGCGCCCGCCGAAGCCGTCGCCGCGTTTCGCCAGGCCTGGGGCCTCGACCGGCCGCTCTGGGCGCAATACCTGGCCTACGTCGGCCAAGTGCTGCACGGCGACCTCGGCCAATCCATGCGCGACGGCCGGCCGGCCGCCGAACTGGTGCTGGAGCGCCTGCCCGCGACCCTGGTGCTGACAGTGCCCGCCCTGCTGCTGAAGATCGGCGTCGGCATCCCGGCGGGCGTGCAAGCGGCGCTGCACCGCGGCTCCATCACCGACCGTCTGGTCATGGCCGCCGCCGTCGCCGGTTTCACGGTGCCGAGCTTCGTGCTCGGCCTGGTCCTGGTGCTGATCTTCGCCGTCAAGCTCGGCTGGCTTCCCTCCGGCGGCCAGGACAGCCCGCTCAGCCCCATCTTGCCGGTCCTCACCCTCGGCGTCGGCGGTGCCGCGATCCTGGCGCGCTTCACGCGCAGCGCCATGCTGGACGTGCTGGGCCAGCCCTACATCCGCGCCGCTATGGCCAAGGGCGTGCCCTGGCGCGCCGTGGTGCGCGGCCACGCCTTGCCGAACGCCGCCATCCCGACGGTCACCATCGTCGGCTTCATGGTTGGCAGCTTACTGGCCGGCGCGGTGGTGGTCGAGAGCGTGTTCAGTTGGCCCGGCGTCGGCCGTTTGCTGGTGGTCGCGGTTTCCAACCGGGACCTCGCGGTGGTGCAGTGCGTCCTGCTGCTGGTGGCGGCCACGATGGTGACGGCGAACCTGGCCGTCGACCTCGTATACGGCCTGCTGGACCCGCGCCTGCGGGTGGCGCGCTGATGTCCGGCGCCGTGCTGCCGCTGGCGGCGGGGCGCGAGGGGAAGCGCTTTTCGATGTTGCCGGGGCTGGCCTTCGGCTGGATCGCGCTCATGCTGCTGCTGGCCGTGTTCGCGGACGCGCTGCGGCCCTACGGCATCACCCAGCTCGACCTGCGCAGCCGGCTCATGCCGCCGCTCGGCTTCGGCGGCGTCGCGGCGCACCTCCTGGGGACGGACGAGCTCGGCCGGGACGTGCTCTCCCGCCTGCTGGTGTCGGTCCGCATCTCGCTGCTGATCGCCTTCGGCGCCACGGCCATGGCAGCCCTGCTCGGCACCGCGCTCGGCTTCCTCGCCGCCCAGTTCCGCGGCTGGGTGGAGCAGGCGGTGCTGACGTTGATCGACTTTCAAGCCGCTCTGCCGTTCCTGATCCTGGCGCTGGCGGTGCTGGCCTTTCTCGGCAACACGCTGCCGCTGTTCGTGGCGCTGATGGGCTTTTACGGCTGGGAACGGCACGCGCGCATCGCCCGCGGCCTGGCGATCTCGGCCGATGCGCAGGGCTACGCCGCTTCGGTGCGGCAGTTGGGAGCCGGGCCGTGGCGGGTTTACCTGCGCCACGTGCTGCCGAACATCGCTTCCACGCTGATCGTCTCCGCCACGCTGTCGTTCCCCGAGGTGATCCTGCTGGAAAGCGGCCTCAGTTTCCTGGGCCTCGGCATCCAGCCGCCGATGACCAGCCTCGGCAACATGATCGGCTACGGCCGGGAGTACCTGACCCGTGCGCCGTGGATCCTGTTGGCGCCGAGCCTCGTCGTGGTGCTCACCACCTTCAGCATCAGCGTGGTGGGTGACTGGCTGCGCGACAGGCTAGACCCGACGTTGACCTGAGACGCTCCCGGCACGGCGTCCGCCCACCTCGCCTCGATGCGCGGCGTTCAGAACCGGTTCGGCCCGGCAAGCCGGACGTCCATGCGGGCACGGCAACAGTTGTCGGCGCAGGTTGGGCTGGGCGAGAGTGGAGGCAGGACGCGCTACAGGTGCTCGCCGAGCGGGGTCCAGCGGAGGAGGTCGTCAGGGACGGCGACGTCGGCCAGGCGGTCGAGGGCGCGGATGCCGGACGCGCGCCCGTGCAGGGCCTCGATGGCGGCGTCGGGAGAGCGCCAGTGGCCGGCGCGGGCCTTACCTGACCGGACCTCCCAACCACGCCCATCTTGGTGCAGGCTGATGACGCCGTGGGGGCCTCGGTACTCGTACGACATGCCGCCATTTCCTCGGCCGATTGCCTGTTCCGGACTGTGCCGAACCGACATTGGTGAGTCCATCACGTCCTTATCACGATGAGCGGACCTGTCTCGGCGGGATGGCGGAGGCAGGCTTCGCCTTCGCCGGCACCGGGCGCGTCCGCGGCCGGGACGCCGGTTCGGCACGTGCCGAACCAGGCGTCCGAGGACGCTGGCGAAGTCCGCTGGCCGGCTCGCAGCGAAGGCCGGGCGACGGGAGAACGTCACGCAAGCTTAATGATGCGACTCCGGGGAAGAACGATAGGAACGGCGGCATGAACGCGTCCGCACCCGTCGTCCGATACCGAAGTGTCTTCCTGTCGGACATCCACCTCGGCACGCGCGGCGCACGAACCGACTTCCTGTTGGACTTCCTTCGAGCCACGTCCTGCGACCATCTCTACTTGGTCGGCGACATCGTGGACGGCTGGAAGCTGCGCCGGTCTTGGTATTGGGACGCGGCGCACGACGAGGTGCTGCGGCTGGTGCTGAAGCGGGCGCGCGACGGCACGGCGGTGACGTATATCCCCGGGAACCACGACGAGGCGCTGCGGGACTGGGTGCCGCTGGCCGCCGAGGTCGCCGGCGTGCGGCTGGCCAAGGACGCCGTGCACGTCACCGCGGCCGGGTTGCGGCTGCTGGTCATGCACGGCGACGAGTTCGACAGCGTCGTGCGCTACGCCAAGCTCCTGGCCACCCTCGGCGACCGCGCCTACACGGTGGCGCTGGCGCTGAACCAGGTGTTCAATGTCGTCCGCCGCCACTTGGGCTACCCTTACTGGTCGCTGTCGCAATGGCTGAAAGGCCGGGTCAAGGGCGCCGTCGCCGCCATCGACGGGTTCGAGCAGGCCCTCGCCGGCCATGCCCGAGCCGGCGGCTTCGACGGCGTCGTCTGCGGCCACATCCACCGGCCGGCGATGCGCGACGTCGGCGGCGTGCTCTACCTGAACGACGGCGACTGGGTGGAGAGTTGCACGGCCCTGGTGGAGCACCGCGACGGCGCGTTGGAGCTGATCGACTGGCCGGCGCGCCGCAACCTGTCCTTCGCGGCGCCGCGCCGGGCCGCGGGGGACCTGGCGCCGGCGGCGTGATGGCCAGGCGGATCGCCATCGTTTCCGACACTTGGCACCCGCAGGTCAAGGGCGTGGTGCGGACGTTGGCGGCGGTGGCGACGGAGCTGCGACGCATGGGCCACGCGGCCGAGGTGTTCGGCCCCGACCGCTTCCGCACCGTGCCGTGTCCCACCTACGCGGAGATACGCCTGGCGGTGCTGCCGGGGCGGCGGTTGCGGCGGCTGCTGGAGGCATTCGGGCCGGGGTGCCTGCACATCGCGACGGAGGGGCCGCTCGGGCGGGCGGCGCGAGCCTGGGCGATGGAGGGCGGGCGCCGCTTCACCACCAGCCTGCACACGCGCTTCCCCGACTACGTCCAGACGCGCACCGGGCTGCCGGCCGAGGCCGGCTGGTCCTTGCTGCGGCATTTCCACGCCCCGGCGGCCGCCACGCTGGTCGCGACGGAGAGCCTGGAGCGGGAGCTGTCCGCGCGTGGGTTCGAGCGCCTGCGGCGATGGCCGCGCGGCGTCGACACCGAGCTGTTCCGGCCGGAGGACCCGTTCGGGCGCGGGGAGCGATGGGACCTGCCGCGCCCGGTGTTCCTCCATGCCGGGCGGGTGGCGGTCGAGAAGAACCTGCCGGCCTTCCTCGATCTCGACCTGCCCGGCAGCAAGGTGGTGGTGGGCGACGGCCCGTTGCTGCCGGAGCTGAGACGGCGCTACCCCGGCGTGCGGTTCGTGGGCAATCGGGCCGGGCCGTCGCTGGCCCGAGCCTACGCCGGGGCGGACGCGCTCGTGTTCCCGTCCCGCACCGACACCTTCGGTTTGGTCATGCTGGAAGCATTGGCGTGCGGGACGCCGGTGGCCGCGTTCCCCGTGCCGGGGCCGCTCGACGTGCTGACGCCCGAAACCGGGGTGATGCGCGAGGATCTCCGGGCGGCGGCCCTCGCGGCGCTGCGGCTCGACCGGGCGTCGTGCCGGGCGGCGGCCGGGCGGCGGTCGTGGCAAGCCAGCGCCGAGCACTTCTTCGCCAGCCTCGTGCGGCTGCGCGGGGCGGAGCGGCTGGTCGCGTGACGCCGCCGCCGCGGCGCCCGACGCCCGTGCCGGGTCCGGGTCCGGGTCCGGTGCAGGTGAGCTTCGTCGTTCCCGCATACAACGAGGAAGCGCGGTTGCCGGCCTGCCTCGCCGCGATCCGGGCGGAGATCGACCGCGCGCGGTGCCCGGCCGAAGTGGTGGTGGTGAACAACGCCAGCACCGACGCCACGGCCGAGGTCGCCGCCGGGTTCGCGGGCGTCACGATCGTGGACCAGCCGTTGAAGGGGCTGGTGCAGGCGCGCAGCGCCGGGTTCGCGGTGACGCGGGGCGAGCTGGTGGCGAACATCGACGCCGACACGCTGGTGCCGTGCGGCTGGCTGGACACCGTGCTGGAAGAGTTCGGGCGGGATCCGGCGCTCGTCGCACTGAGCGGGCCGTATGATTACCACGACGTGCCGCCGCGCGTGCGATGGACGGCGCGGGCGTTCTATGGGGTGGCCTACGCGGCCTACCTGCTCAACCGCCGCGTGCTGGGCGTCGGCAGCATGGTGCAGGGAGGAAACTTCGTCGTTCGGCGCTGGGCGCTGGTGCGCGCGGGCGGGTTCGACCCGCGCTTCACCTTCTACGGCGAGGACACCGACATCGCCCGGCGCATGAGCCGCGTCGGCCGGGTGACGTTCACCTGGGCGTTGATGGCCAAGTCGTCGGGGCGACGGCTGCAGGGCGACGGGCTGCTGCTGACCGGCTTGCGCTACAGCGCCAACTATCTCTGGGCGACGTTCCTGCGCCGGCCGTTCACCGGCGCCTGGAACGACTACCGCTGAGGCGGGCGGGCGGCCCGCTCCCCGGCGTGGCGGATCACGCAGGAAGGCCGCCCCGGCGGGCCGCCGGCGGCGAACGCTCGGGTCGCCGGCGACATGAGATGCTCACGTTGCGACGGCGGTGGCGGCTCATAGGCTTGTCCCTGCATTCGAGAGACGAGGCGCGACGATGTCGGATTTCACCGTCAACAGCCTGCCGGCTGCCGGGCAGCGCGGCCCGAAGCTGGACCACAAGCCCCACAAGGTCGGCACCGTCGGCTTCTTCGTCGTGCTCGCCGCCGGGCTCGCCTACGTGGCCCACAGCGTCGGCGACGACGAGTCGTTTTTCTTCCGCCGCGCCGAAGGCAAGCTGCGCCTGCGCGCCACCAACCTGCAGACGTTCCTGAAGATGGCGGACGGCGTGGACAACGAAACCTGGCAATGGCACCTGGGCCGCGGCAACATCTCGGCCTGGATCGAGACCAGCATCAAGGACCGGGAGCTGGCCGCCGAAGTCAGCGCCGTCGAGCAGGCGGGCGGCGACGACGCGAAGCGCCGGGTGCGCGAGGCCATCGAGCGCCGCTACACACTGCCCGCGTGAGGCGGGGCGACCGCGCCGTGCCCGCCGGGCCGTGAGGCCGCCGGCGGGACGCCGCTTAGGGCGGCAACGATCCGCGCGGGCGGAACCATTCGCGCCAGACCTTCGCCAGACTTTCGCAAGACCTCCGGCAGACCGCCGCGCGCACGTGCGGTGTACGTCCGTTCCACGTCTGCACCGTCACGCAACGGTCTCACACTTGGCGGGCAGGTGCCACGAGCCGTTCCTAGAAATGTGCGGTCTGACACAGAAAGGATCTCCGCATGTCCGAAGCCCTGACCAACTCATTCGCGTCCGCGCCGCGCGGCATCACCGGCCCCTCCACCTCGCAATCACCCTATCTCACGTCCGAGCAGCCAAACGTGCACCTCGTCTCGTTGCTGAGCGCCGGGGACACGGTGGCCGGGGCGACGCGGGCCGACGGCCAGCCCTGGTGGTTCGCCGGCACGCCGGACGGCATCGGCGCCTACGACAACGGTGACGGCACCGTCAGCGTGCTCGTCAACCACGAGTTCCGCGCCGACGACGGCGGCCCGCACGACACGGGCGCGGTCAGCGGCGCGTTCGTGGACAAGCTGGTCATCAGCAAGGCGAGCCTGGCGGTGGTCTCGGCGCAGGAGCTTGGCCAGCGGGTGTTCACCTACGACGCGGCAACCAGGTCGTTCGTCGAGCAGCCAACCATCCTCAGCCGCCTGTGTTCCGCCGACCTGCCGGCGCAGTCGGCGTGGCTCGACCTGGCCACGGGCCTGGGCACGACGGCGCGCATCTTCCTCAACGGCGAGGAGAATGGCCCGGAAGGCCGGGCACTGGGTTGGATCGCCGACGGCGCCGACGCGGGCAGCGTCTACGAGCTGCCGGCCCTCGGCAATTTCTCCATCGAGAACCTGCTGGCCTCGCCCAATACCGGCGAGCGGACGGTGGTGATCGGCAACGAGGACGCCACCGGCGGCCAGCTCTACGTGTACGCCGGGACCAAGCAGGCGCACGGGACTGACATTGAGCGGGCCGGCCTAGCCAACGGCCAGCTCTACGGCGTCAAGGCGGACTTCCTCAGCGAGGTTTCCTCGGGGCAGGGCTTGTCCGGCAGCTTCCAACTCGCCCCGCTCGGCGACGTCACCGACCAGACCGGCGCCGACCTGCAAGCGGAAAGCGACGCCGAAGGGGTGACCGGATGGCTGCGTCCGGAGGATGGGGCTTGGGACACGGTCAGCCCGAATCGCTACTACTTCGTCACGACGAACTCAATCAACGGGCCGTCACGTCTGTGGGCGCTCGACTTCTACGACGTGAGGCATCCTGAGTACGGCGGCCAGTATCGCGCCTTGCTGGACGGCAGCGAAGGGCAGAAGATGCTCGACAACATCACCGTCGCCGCCGACGGCACGCTCGTGCTGCAAGAGGACGTCGGCAACAACCCGCGCGCCGGCAAGGTGTGGTCCTACGACCCCAAAGCGGACCAGCTGACGGAAATCGCCCAGCACGACGTGTCACGCTTCGGCAACGAGACGACGCCGCCCACCGCCCCGTTCACGCAGGACGAGGAGTCGTCCGGCGTCGTGGACGTGACCTCGCTATTCGGCAACGGCGCCGGGCGGCAGGTGTTCCTGCTGGACACCCAGGCGCACTACGATGTCGGCGAGCCGGGCAGCGCCGACCGCCAGCAGATCGTAGAAGGCGGCCAGTTGCAGTTGATGTATGTCGATCCGCCCACGACTGGCGCGCCGGCGGACCGCTTGCGAGTGGCGATGTTCAACGCGTCGCTCAACCGCCCGGCGCAGGGGCAACTCGTCGCCGACCTCGCGACGCCCAATGACCTCCAGGCGCGCACGGACGCCGAGATCATCCAGCGCGTCGATCCGGACATCCTGCTGGTGAACGAGTTCGACTACGATCCCTATGGTGTCGCGGCATCGCTGTTCCAGCAGAACTACCTCGGCGTCAGCCAGAACACGCTCGGCCTGCCGAGCGGCCCGGCGTTCGCGACCAACTTCCCCAGCCGGTTCACCGCCCCATCCAACACCGGGGTCGCATCCGGCTTCGACCTGAACAACGACGGCCAAGTGGTGCAGGCGCCGGGCGCGCCCGGCTACGGCGACGACGCGCTGGGCTTCGGCCAGTTCCCGGGCCAGTACGGCATGGCGGTGTTCTCCAAGTACCCGATCCTGACCGACCAGATCCGCACGTTCCAAACGTTTCTGTGGAAGGACATGCCGGGCGCGCTGCTGCCGGACGACCCGAACACGCCCGAGCCGGGGGACTACTACTCAGAGGCCGAGCTGTCGCAGTTCCGGCTGGCGTCCAAGAGCTTCTGGGACGTGCCGGTGCAGGTCGGGCCGGACGTGGTGCACGTGCTCGCCGGCCACCCGACGCCGCCGACCTTCGACGGGCCGGAGGACCGCAACGGGCTGCGCAACCACGACGAGATCCGCTTCCTGTCGGACTACGTGACGCCGGGCAGGGGCGACTACATCCACGACGACCAGGACCGGCAGGGTGGCCTGACGCCGGGGTCGCGCTTCGTCGTGATGGGCGATATGAACGCCGACCCGAACGACGGCGACAGCGTCGATGGCGCGGCCAACCAGTTGCTCGGCAGCCCAGCGATCAACGCCGGCACCGTGCCGTACAGCGCCGGCGGAGCGGAGCAGTCGTTCCTGCAAGGTGGGGCGAACTCGGGCCAGGTCGGCGACCCGGCCTTCGACACCGCCGATTTCTCGGATGCGTCGCCGGGCAACTTGCGGGTGGACTACGTGCTGCCATCCGTCGCCGGGTTCAAGCCGCTTGACGCCGGGGTGTTCTGGCCTCAGCAGAGCGACCCGACGTTTCCGCTGGTCGGGACTTACGACCCGGCGATCCCGGGCGGGTTCGCAAGTTCGGACCACCGGCTGACCTACGCCGACCTGCAACTGGTCGCTGCGAACCCGGGCTGACTCGGTTGGGGGCGGCGAGCCGGCAAAGCCCAGGCCGCCGCCCCGCCGCGAGCCTCAGCACCGTGGCTGGCCACGGCCGCACGTTGCAGGCCTTCGCCTGTCCATCGCGCCTGCGTCGTGGGCGCACTATGACGCAGCTCGTAGCCGTGGAGGCTGGCGGATCAGGCATCGGGCGCACCCGGGTATTGCGGGTCGGCGATGAAGGGGAACGGGCCGGGAAAGGCGTCCACGCAAACGATGTGGCTGACGACGCCGTCGGCCGGCGTCCATCGGTGCAGGGCGAAGGCCGGCGGTTCCATCACAAACGCGGCCGGGCCGTTCTCGGTCAGGTCCAGCTCCACCTGATGCGCGACGCCGGGGCAGATCATGGCGATGGCCTGGGCGAGCCGGGCCGTGACGGGGCGATGGTGGTGGCCGCAGAGGATGCGTTCCACCTGGGGGTGGCGGGCGACGACGGCGGCGAAGCGGTCCGGGGCGCGAAGCGCGATGCGATCCATGTGGCCGATGCCGCACAAGAAAGGCGGGTGGTGCATGCCGATGATGGTGGGCGCGCCCGGCCGGGCGGCGAGGGTCGCGTCCAGCCAGTCGAGCCGGTGCTGGCACAGCTCGCCGTGGCCCGCGCCGGGCACGACGGTGTCGAGCATGACCAGACGCACGGGCAGGTTCTCGACGGCGTACTGGATGAAACCGTCCGTCTGCCGCGTGCCGGGGAGGTGTTCGGCCATGATCTCGCGGCGGTCGTGATTGCCAGGGACGGCGAACACCGGCATCGTCAAGGTGCGCGACAGCAGGGTGGCGAGGAGCGTATATTCCGACGCCAGGCCGCAGTCGGTGAGATCGCCGGTGATGACGACCGCGTCGACCGGCGGACGCAGGGCGGCGACCCGGCGCAGCGCCCGCTCGGTCAGCATGTTGGTTTCGGCGACGCGGTAGGCGGGCACGCCTTCTGGGCGGATGTGCAAGTCGGTGAGCTGGGCCAGCAGCATCAGGGGACCTTGAGGGGGTCTGCTCGACCTAGGAGCGGAGCAGGGCGTTGGCGTTGCGTTGCGCCGTTTTCGCGGCTTCGGCGGGCTTGGCGTTGCCGGAAAGAATGGCTTGCACTTGGTCCTTCAGCGCCTTGCACACGCCGACGGTGTTGAAGGTGACGAGCCAGCTCCGGCCGTGCCGGTTGAGTTGGTCGAGCGCCACCTGGGCGTCGGGGTGTTGCGAAAGGTAGCTTTTCATGGCCGGGAGATCGTAGGCCGCCTTCAATGGCGAGAAGTAGCCGGTGAAGCGGCTCCACTCGCCGGAGATGTCGGGACTGGTCAGCCATTGGATCAGGGTCCAGGCGGCGGCTTGGCGCTCCGGGCCGTTGCCGTTGGGAATGATCAACGACGCGCCGCCGATGGGGGCGGCGTTGGCGATGTTGTAAGGGACGAAGGCGACACGGAAGGGCTGCTTCATGCCTTTGCGGACGAAGCTGAGGCTGCCGGTGGACAGCATGATCATGGCGGCGCGGCGGCCGAAGAAGGCGCTGGTGACGCCGGGGGGCATGACCTTGCGCTTGTGGACCATGTCGTCGAGCAAGGTCAGCGCGCCCACGGTGCTCGGGATGTCGTAATAGACCTCGCCGCCCCAGCGCTCGTTGTAGAACTCGCCGCCGTTGGACATGGCCAGCGCGCTGGTGATCCAGCCGAGGTAGTCGTAGGTGCCGGGCATTATGAAGCCCCAACGGGTGGCGCCGCCCTCCTGCCTGGTGAGCCTCTGGGCGGCGTCAATCCATTCGGCCCAGGTGCGCGGGGGTTTGTCGGGGTCGAGGCCAGCTTCCCTGAATGCCGTTTCGCTGTAGTAGAGCAGCGGCGTCGAGTTGTGGAATGGAATGCCGTAGACGTGGCCCTGGTCCATCGTGTTGCGGCGCAAGGCGGGCCAGAAGCGGCCCATGTAGTCGTCCGGGGTGCTGTCGCCCCAGCCGAGACGCATCAGGCAATGGTCGAGCAGGCCCTCGCCGGGCAGGAACAAGAAGGTGAACAGGGCGGCGGCGACCAGCGGCACCATCATCGGCAGCACGAGCAGGGTGCGAAGCGCGGTGTTCAGCGCCGAGCCGGCTTGCAGGGCCAAGGCGAACAGCAGGGCGAGCGCGAGGCTGGGGAGAGTGATGCCGGCGGCGTAGACGACCGTGTTGCCGACGGCCTGGGGAAAGCGGCGTCGCTGAACAAGCGGGCGTAGTTGCCCGGGCCGTAACGGGCGGGGACGCCGAAGCTCCGCTCGACCAGCGAGCGCCAAAGAACCTGGATGACCGGCCGGTAGGTGAACAGGGCGAGCAAGGCCAGGGAGGGCGCGAGCAGCCAGAAAGCCGTGGACCGCCCACGCCGCCGGGCACGGCCGCGCGCGGCCAGCGGGAAGGAGATCGCTGCGTTTGGCACCGGGCCTGCATAGCGGCGCATCCGTGTCAGACGCGTGACAGGGATGCGACGGTTTCGAGGCCGACTCTCGCAGTACCCCTGCCTGCATCGCCGTCAATTCGTCATCGATTTGTCTCCGTGCTTTCACCCTGGCCGGCCGGCCGGGCGGCCTACAACGGAGGCAGGAAGCTGCTTGAGCGACACGGTGCCGGGATGACCGGGATGCGGCGTGACGATCGGGCAGCGGACCTGTCCGCGCGACGCGGACCGTTGCCATCCATGCTGGCCCAAGAGGGACGACGATGAGCCTGACCCTTGCTCCCGACGCACCCGGCACGACGGGGCTCACGACCATCGAGGCCATCCAGGGCCGCGGCGACGCCTCGCCGCTTGAAGGGCAGGCCGTCACAACGCGCGGCGTGGTGACGGCCATCAGCAATGGCTCAACCAAGGGCTTCTATATCCAGGACCCGGTGGGCGACGGCGACCCGGCCACTTCGGACGCGGTGTTCGTATTCACCGGCAAGACGCCCACGGGCATCGCCGTGGGCGACCTGGTCGAGGTCAGCGGCACGGTGCAGGAGTTCACGCCGCGCGGGGCCGCGGCGGGCACGCTGTCCACCACCGAGCTTTCGGCAGTGACGAGCACGGCCGTGCTGTCGGGCGGCAACCCGCGTCCGCTAGCCGTCGTGATCGGGGCCGATGGGGCGCAGGTGCCCAATGCGGACCTCGCGGCGGGCGTCGCGTTCTACGAGAGCCTGGAAGGTATGCTGGTCACGGTCGAGAACCCGCTCGTCGTCGGCCCGACCAACCGGTTCGGCGAGATCGAGACCGTCGCCAGCGGCGATGCGGGCGCGACCGGGATCAACGCCCGCGGCGACCTGCTGATCCGGGGCGGCCAGCCGAGCTTCGGCAACACAGACACGGTGGGCGGCGACTTCAACCCCGAGCGCATCCAGATCGACCCCGGCCTCGGCGTCACCAACCCGGACGTCAGCGTCGGTGCCCGGCTCGGCCCCGTCACCGGTGTGATCGGCTATGATTTCGGCAACTACCAAGTGCTGGCGACGGCGGCCCCGATGGTCGTGCAAGCCAGCCCGCTCGGCAAGGACGCCGCCACGCTGCGAGGGGACGCGACGCACCTGTTGGTCGGCAGCTACAACGCCGAGAACCTCGATCCCGGCGACGGCGCGGCTCGGTTCGCCACCATCGCCGACGAGATCATCTTCAAGCTCAACGCGCCGGACGTGGTCGCGCTGCAGGAGGTGCAGGACAACAGCGGCCCCGCAAACGACGGCGTCACCTCAGCCTCGGCGACGCTGGGAACGCTCGTGGACGCGATCGACGCCGCGGGCGGGCCGCGCTACGCAGCCATCGACAACCCGTTCATCGGCGACGACAGCAACGGCGGCGAGCCGGGCGGCAACATCCGCGCCGCCTACCTTTACCGGACCGACCGGGTCGAGTTGGTGCCGGGCTCGCTGGCCACCGTCGCGGGCGACGGCAGCGCCCTGACGACGGCGGACGCCGACCAGCAGGGCAACCCCGGCAACCCGTTCTACGCGTCGAGGCCGCCGCTCTCGGCCACGTTCCGGTTCAATGGCCAGGACGTGACGGTGGTGAACAACCATTTCACGTCGAAGGGCGGCAGCGGCTCGTTGTACGGCTCAGTGCAGCCGCCATTGAACGGCGGCGAGGTGCAGCGGGCCGCCCAGGCGCAGGCCGTGAACACCTACGTCGATGGCCTCCTCGCGCGCGATCCGAACGCCCGCGTGATCGTGGCCGGCGACCTGAACGAGTTCGGGTTCGAGCAGCCGATCAGCGTGCTGCGTGGGGTCGCGACGGTGACGGACTACAACGTGCCGGGCAAGGATCCGATCGACGCGACGGCGAACTACCTGCCCGGCGGGGCGCAGGTCCTGAACGACTTGCAAGACACGCTGCCGGAAGATCAGCGGTTCGACTACGTGTTCGAGGGCAACGCGGAGACGCTCGACCACGTGCTGGTCAGCGACGCGCTGACGCCCGGCGCCGAGTTCCAGCCGGTGCACATCAACTCGGAATTTTTTGACCAGACGAGCGACCACGACCCGCTCGTCGGGCGCTTCGCCGTCACGACCGATAACCCCAGCCCGCCGGAGAACCCAGGACCCATGACCACTCCCTTGAGGATCGTTCTGCTCAACGATGATGGGTATGGCGCTCCGGGCATCACGTCGCTGTACAACGGCCTGGTCAGCGCCGGCTTCGACGTGCGGATCGTCGCGCCCACTGACAACCAGAGCGCGCAGGGCAGCTCCTTCGGCGGCCTGGATGCGCTGTCCAGCCCGATCGGCGTCACCGAGGTGTCGCCGGGCAACTACAGCGTGGACGGGCGCCCGGCGGTGGCGGCGCTGGTGGCGCTCGACGACCTGTTCGCGGGCAGCCCGCCGGACCTGGTGATCTCGGGCACCAACCGCGGCGACAACATCGGCCAGAGCGAGAACATCTCGGGCACCGTCAACGGCGCGCTGCAGGGCTTGTTCAAGGGCGTGCCGTCAATCGCGGTGTCGGCGGGGTCGTTCAACCGCAGCTACGACGCGGCGTTCAGCAACGCGGCCAACGTCACCGTTGACCTGCTGAACCGGCTGCAGGCGAGCCGCGGCGCCGGCCAGCCGATCTTGCCCGAGGGCGAGGGACTGACCATCAACGTGCCGGGCAACCCGGCGCTCGCCGGCCTGGCCGTCACCACCGTGACGCCGGAGTCCAGCGCGTCCTTCCCGTTCTCGATCACCGGCGACGGCACCTACGCCGAGACGTTCACGCCCAACACCGTCCCCTCGGGCAGCCCGACGGCGGAGGGCTCACGGTTCCTGCAAGGCTACGTCACCGTCAGTCCCGTCGACGGCAACTGGGGCTCGACGGGCGCGGACCGAGACGCGCTGGCCGTGCGGCTGGGCGGGGCGCTGGGCGCGGCGGCGCCGGCGCATGGGCCGCTCGACATCCTGTTGCTCGACGAGGACGGGACCGGCGCACCCGGCATCGAGGCGACCCGGGAGGCGCTGCTGGCCGAGGGCTACGACGTCACCGTGCTCGCGCCCGACACCGACCAGAGCGGCGTCGGCTCCGCGCTGTTCCTCGATCCGGTGAAGGTCACGCGTTACGACGCGGCGAACTACTCGGCGGCGAACTACTCGGCGACTGGCACCCCGGCGACCCTGGTGGCGCTCGGGCTCGATCCGCAAGGGCTGTTCGACGGCGCCCGGCCCGACCTGGTCGTCGTCGGCGCGGACCAGGGCAACGCGGTCGGGGTGGAGAACGCCAATCATTCGGCGACGGTGGCCGGGGCGGTGACCGCGCTGTTCAACTACGGCGTGCCGGCGATCGCGGTGAACGCGGCGAGCGGCTCGGCCGCGGATCTGGCCACCGGCGCGCGGTTCCTGACCGGGCTGATCGCCAATCTGCAAGCCACGCGAGGCAGCTCGGCGGGCGTGCTGCCGGATGGCGTCGGCCTCAGCGTCAACGTCCCGCCAGGAGCGGACGCGGGGACCTACGCTTTCACCACGATCGATGAGGCGACCGACGGCAGCATTCAGGTGGTGGGTGGCGGGACGGAGGCGAGCTTCGTCGTCGGCGGACCGGTGGCGAGCGGCAACCCCGATTCGGAGGGCGACGCGTTCAACGCCGGGCGCATCACCGTCAGCCCGATCGACGGCAACATCGGTGCCCGAGACCCGGGATTCTACGACGGGCTGGCGCAGGCGCTCGGCACCGTCTACGGCGTGCCGACGCACGCGCCGGCGACGCTGTCGTTCCTGGTGTCGGAGGACGCCTACGCGGGCGACGCCCAGTTCACGGTGTCGGTCAACGGCGAGCAGGTGGGCGGGGCGCAGACCGTGACGGCGTCGCACGCGGCCGGGCAGTCCCAGACGATCACGGTGCTCGATTTCTTCGACACCGACGTCCACGACATCGGCATCCGCTTCATCAATGATTCTTACGGCGGCACGGCGGCGACCGACCGCAATCTCTGGGTGGACAGCCTGACGTTCAACGGCGCGACATTCGAGGCGGAGCAGGCGGTCAACGCCGCGGGGCCGGTGTTCCCGACCGAGGCGGTGCTCTACAGCAACGGCAGTCTCACTTTCACCAACTTGGGCTGATTTCAGGAGTGAAACCAGGTCTGCTTGGGAGAGAAGTCGTGGCAGGCTTCCTTCTTTTTGGAGGTCGGCGGGTGCAGTGGACGATCAAGCTGGAGGCAAGAGCGGAGTAGGGCGACGCTCAGACCTTCGAGATTGGATGTCTGACGCGGCGCGTGGCCGGCTTGGCGTCACACGAGGTTGGGCTAGCCCTTGACGAGGTGAAGGCGCTCCCGGCCGGGCTGCAACGCCGCCTCGTCCAGAGCCGGATCGACGAGACAATGTGTGCCGCCCGGGTCTGCAGGGATGGCCCGAGCGTGCGGTCAGTCTAGGACCGGCGCACCCGGGTGCTGTAAGCCTTGTTCGGGACGGTGCGCGTCGCAGCACCACGGATCAAGCTCTGCTTCCGCTAGAAGGGGCCGTTCGATGACGTGTCGTTCTCGCCCTTCTCTGCGCTGCTGCCTGACCGCTGCACCCCGAAGCTGCGCCGGCTGCAGGCCGAGCTCGGCGCACGCCATTCCTTGCGTGAGGCCGCCTGTCTCCTGGGCACGCTGCTGCCGTGCTCGCCGCCGAACCACGCCAACCTTCGCAACCGCCTGCATCGGGTGGCAGGGGAACTACACGCCGAGGAGGCCAGGGCGGTCGAGACGCCACCTGCCCCAGCGGCCGAGGCCACGAGCGACCCCGGCATCGTCGTCGTCGCGATCGACGGCGCGCACGTCCGTGCGGCTCCCGGGTGTCAGACCCGCCACCTGGACGTCACCGTGGGCAAGGTCGAGGCCGCCGGGTGCCCGCCCTGTCGCTTCGCCCTTGCGCTATCAGGAACCGAGCGGCCGTTGCTGCCCCTTCGTGCGGCACTGGCCGCGCAGGGTGGCGGCCGGGCGTGCCGGTGATCGTCATCAGCGACGAGGAGGCGACCTTGCCCGAACTGGTGCGAAGGGCCTCGGGCAGCGTGACAGCACGGGGTCGAACAGGGCAGGAGCGGCTGGCGGTGGGCGGCACGAAGCCGGGCGGCGGCAGGTCGCTGGACGAGGTCGCGGGGCTGGTGGGCTGGGCGGAGGTGGACCACTTGCTCGCGGGCATCTCGGCCTCGGCAAAGGGCGAATGGGGATAGCCGTCTCTGGCGTTGTTCCGGGCGCTCTTGCTCGCGACCTGGCGCGACCTATCGGACGTGTGGCTGGCTGAGGCGCTCGATGACCGCGCCAGCTTTCGCTGGTTGTGCGGCTTTGCCGCCCACGAGGCCAAGCCCCGCAGTGGGGTCGGTCAGCAATCAAAGCCGTTCAGCGACTCAGGCCACGCCCCTGAACTGGCCAAAATAGCCGATAGCCGGGCCGCTCAAGCCATCCGCGCACAAGCGCAACGTGACACCCAGGTTCGCGTGGACGGGTCTAACCTCTTTACCGCGCGCGACACGTACGAACGTCGTCACCAAGCACTACGACGGCTCCCGCGGTCGCCGCGCGTGCCAATCGGTGCGTTGCTGGAAGCTGTGCCCGGCCCGGCACAACAACGCTTCCGACGCGTGTGGCCCGATCAGTTGGAAGCTGAGGGGCATCCCCTGCGCGTCGATGCCGCCCGGGAGCGTGATGGTCGGGTTGCCGGCGAAATCGAACGGGGCGGTGAAGCGCAGCATGCGGAGCAGCACGGAGTCGTCCTGGCCGTACTCCGACATGCGGTCCAGGCGCGGGGTCGGCACAGGCATCGTCGGCATCAGCAGCAGGTCCACCTGCTGGAACAAAGCGGCGAGCGATCCGGCGAACGCCAGCCTCTCGTGCAGGATCATGCCGAACTCGGTCGCGGTCATGCGCCGGCCATGCTCGATCAGCGCGGCGAGGTCCGGGCCGTACTCGCTGGCCCGGGCCGGATAGTCCGCCTGGTGCGCGATCGCTGTCTCGACGGCGCAGAACGGGATCCAGCCCCGGAGCAGCGCGTCCGTTGGCGGGAACGCGACGTCGCGGACCTGCGCGCCGAGGCCTCTCAGCACCTCCTCGGCCGCCCGCACCGCGCCGGTCACCTCTTGGTCGATGCCAACCTCGTTGTAGCCGCGATCGATGCCGACCCTGATGCCGCGAATGCCTTGCCCCAGTCCGGCCAGGTAGTCGGGAACCCGGTCCTGGATCGCGGTCGGGTCGTTCTCGTCGGCGCCGGCAACCGCGCCCAGGATCGCCGCCGCGTCGGCTGCACTCCGCGCCATCGGCCCGACATGATCGAGCGACGCGGCCAGCGGCAGGATGCCGTGCCGGCTGACCCGGCCCCAGGTCGGCTTGATGCCGGTGAGACCACAGGTCGCGCAAGGGAACCGGATCGATCCGCCCGTGTCCGAGCCGAGTGAGCCGAAGCACAAGCCGAGCGCCGTCGCCACGCCCGAGCCGGTGGACGACGAGCCGACCCAGTGATCGGCGTTCCACGGGTTGAGCGGCGGGGGATCGTCCGGATGATGGCTGGTGTAGGCGCCTTCGGTCATCTTCAGCTTGCCGACGATCACGGCTCCGGCGTCTCGCAGCCGGCGCACGACGGTGGCGTCGTCACCCGGCGTGGCGTTCCTTCGGATCGGCATGCCGCCCGTGGTCGGCGCGAAGCTGGTGTGGCAAAGGTCCTTGACCGCGAGCGGCACACCGTGCAGCGGGCCGCGCCAGACGCCGGCCGTGATCTCCGCGTCTGCCTGGGCGGCAGCGGCGCGGGCGTGGCTCGACAGCACCGCCGTGAAGCTGCGCGCCGCCGGGTCCAACCGCGCGATCCGATCCAGGATCGCGTCCAACACAGCCACCGGCGAGACGTCGCGGCGGCGGATGCGCTCCGAGAGGTCGAGAAGCGGCAGGTAATGCAGATCGTTCGGCAACACGGCCAAGTCTCCTCAAAGCGGCTGACGTGCGTGACGGCAATGGCGACGCGGACCCATGCCTAGGCTGTGCTGACGCAGTGAGAGCGGTCCGGCTGCTGTGTTTCGGGGATCAGGTCGAAGGCGGCGGCGAACGCTTGCCATCCGGCCGCGGTGAAGCGCACGACGCGTCCCTCCGCCCGGCTCGCCCAGCGCTGTCCGACGATGCGCTCCAGGACCGCCGCGCCCAACGCGCCGCTCAGGTGGCTGCGCCGCTCGCTCCAATCGAGGCAGCTGCGGCAAACCGGGCGGCGACCACGCTCCAGCGCATCCATGTCGATGCCGAGCCCGGCAAGGCGGTTTCGACCGGCGGCTGTCACCTCAGGTTCGGCCTCGCCACTGATCCATCCTTGCCGCACCAGACCCTGCATCAGCGCCACGCCCCGCTCGCCAGCGAGGTGGTCGTAGCAGACCCGGGCCGTGCGCAGTGCCGCGTCCCTCGGGCCGGTGCGTACCCGCACCGCGCCGGTTCGCTGCGCCAGCCCCATCAGGCCTTCCAGCACGTGCGCGACGTCAGGGCCGGACAGGCGGAGGTAACGGTGCCGACCCTGCCTCTCGGCCGAGAGCAGGCCCGCCGCCTCCAGCTTGGACACGTGGCCGCTCGCGGTCGGCAGCGCGACGCCGCCTGCCTCTGCCAGTTCGCTGACCGTGAGCGCCCGACCGTCCATCAGAACCGTCAGCATGTTGGCCCGCGCCGGGTCGCCGAGCAGGGCCGCCACGGCTGCGATGATCGGTCCGTCTTTCATGGTTCGGCCTTAACCGAACCATTGGCGCACCACAAGCGGCTACATCGTCTGGGCACGTCGGCCAGGAGGCGACAGGACCATGATCACCTGCTTCATCCGCCACGAGATCGATTCCTTCAAGGTCGCAGCGTTCGAGGAGTATGCCCGCAACTGGGGGCAGGCGATCCCGCGTTGCGGCGCCGAGCTGGTCGGCTACTTCGCGCCGCACGAGGGGTCGAGCACGACCGCCTACGGCGTCTACAACGTCGAGAGCCTCGCGGCCTACGAGGCTTACCGGGCGCGGCTGCGGGACGACCCGCTGGGCCGGGAGAACGACGAGTTCGCTCAACGGGAGCGGTTCATCCGCGAGGAGGACCGCATCTTCCTGCGCCTCGCCTCGGCGCCGCACGGACTGCGGGTGCGGCCATGATGGCCGTCATCTTCGAGGTATGGCCCGCGGAGGGGCATACCCAGCACTATCTCGACCTGGCCGCGGCACTCCGGCCCGAACTCGACGCGGTCGACGGGTTCATCTCCATCGAGCGGTTCCGGAGCCTGGCCGAGCCGGGCAAGCTCTTGTCGCTGTCGTTCTGGCGCGATGAGGAGGCCGTTCGGGCCTGGCGCAACGGTCCCTCGCACCGGGCCACCCAGGCCAAGGGACGTGCCGGCGTTTTCGAGAACTACCGGCTGCGCATCGCCGGCGTCGTCCGTGACTACGGCATGACGGATCGAGCACAGGCGCCGGCGGACAGCCGCATGGCCCACCATGCGTGACCCCTCGCATCGTGCTGCCCCTGCCGCAGGGGAGCAACGACGGACAGCACGTCAAGCAGAGAACGCGTCCCGGTGCCGCCGCAGGCAGGCCGGGTTCGGTCAAAGGCGCCGGTCGCGCGGCAGGCGGATACGTTCGCGCTGGCGCTGGAACAGCCCGCGCAGGTCGGCGGGCGCCTTGTGCGACACCAGCAGGCCGTGTTCGTCCGTCAGGGAGATCAGGTGCCGGTCGAACAGCCAGCGCACGGTCGCGGACAGGGCGACGCCGTTGTGCAAAACGTTCGGGCCGCCGTCCTGCAACGCCCAGATATGGGCCGCCTGCGCTTCGGCCTTGCCGCCCCCGTTCACGATCGGCAAGCCCGTGACGGCGCAGGTGTCATCGTAGGCTTCGCGAACCCGGCCCCGAAAGCTGGCGTCGCGCACCTTGCGGTGCATCAGCAGCTTCACGACTTGGCGTTCCTGCGTCTCGGCGGAGGCGGTTGATCAACGCCAGGGCGCCTAGATCGGCATGGTCCGGGTCGAGCTCGAGCCGGACGGCGTTCGCGGGCGCCAATGTCGTGCCCAGCCCGGCACGAACAGACAATTCAGTCGGCACGATGGCCTTCGCCGCTTTCAGGTAGCGGCCCGGCACTGCCCGCCACGTACCGGCTCGGGCTGACCTTCGACGTCATCCTGCTCAGCGGCGTGTGGCACCACGTGGCCCCGGGCGGGCGCGCCCGCGCAGCACGCAAGCTGTTCGGCCTGCTCCGGCTCGGGGGCGTGCTGGCGCTGACGTTGCGGCATGGCTCAGCGGAGCCGGAGCGCGCTCCCCATCCCACGTCGCCAGACGAGATGGACCGCCCCTCGGCCGCGAGCACGGCGCCGTCGTCGTTCGGCGGGTCGGCTTGCCGGACCGTATGGGCCGCGCCGCGGTATCCTAGGCCGACATGGCGCTGCGCCTGCCGGACGACGGCACCCGCCTGTCATGGCGGCCAGCGTCAAGCCGGCAACCGAATGGGCGGCAGCACACGCTCGATGTCGGCCCGTCGCCGTTCGTATCGCGGTGGCAGCATGAGGTGCGTGCCCAGCTCCGCCGGGTCCTCATCGGTCGCGAAGCCGGGCGGGTCGGTGGCGACCTCGAACAACACGCCGCCAGGCTCGCGGAAGTAGATAGCGTTGAAGTACTGGCGGTCGATCACCGGCGTCACGTCCAGTTCATAGGCAGCCACGCGCTCCTGCCACTCACGTTGCACGGCGTCGCTTTCGGCACGGTAAGCGATGTGGTGGATCGTGCCAGCGCCCTGCCGCCCGATGGACGGAGCGTCGGATCGCAGCAGGTCCACCACCGAGCCGCGCGCACCTCCCGGCGCGGTGAACCGATAGCGCCGGCCTTTCGCATCAGCCTCCTCGCCAACATGCGTATAGCCGAACAACTCGGTCAGCAATCGGGCCGTCGGCTCCGGGTCCCGCACCCATAGCGTCACTGAATGAAAGCCGTCGTCCACGGGTGACCCGTCGCGATCAGGGGCATCGGTCTCGGCCAGCTCGATCTGCAAACCGTCGGGATCAACGAGGCCGAGCACCTGGTGGCCGAAGCGTGTCACGGGTGCGCCGAAGTCGATGGCCTGCCCAGCAAACCGGCTCATCCAGGCCTTCAACCCCCCTTTCGGGACGGCGTAGGCGACGGCACTGGCCATGCCAGCGCCCGCCCGGCCGGGGCCGGCGTTGGCGAACGGGAAGAATGTCAGGATCGTGCCGGGCGATCCGGTCTGGTTGCCGTAATACAGGTGATAGGTGTCGGGCGCGTCGAAGTTGACGGTCTTCTTCACCAGCCGCTGACCAAGGGCGTCAGCGTAGAAATCGACGTTGGCCTGCGGCGGGCCGCAGATCGCGGTGACGTGGTGCAGGCCAGGGATGCTGCGGGACATGGATGTGCTCCTGTTCTCGGGTGTTCGGCGGCTGCAGGTAGAACACCCAAAACGAAAGGCTGGACAAGTCGCGGTCGCCCAAGCCTCAGACCAGGGACGCCAGGGGGAACTGCCGACCGTGTCTGCGGACGGATCTCAATGCCCACGACATCAGCAGCAAGCGGCGTGTCTCCGCCCGATCCAGGTGCGTGGCGCGCACCTCGGCCACGGTCGCAGACGGCGTTTTCCCGCTGCTTACAGCACCGATAGACTGGGCGCGACCGACGCCAGCGTCTCCGGCGACGGGGCCTGCCCGGCAGTGCTTGACATACAGGTTCCGCTCTCCCTAGCGTCGGCTTGTTGAGAACTCAATGTTCTCTGAAAGAACCTCGTGCGGCGCAGCCCATGGCGGCAAGATCTGGCAGCGAGGCCTGGCCAGGCCCAACCCGCATTTCGGCCTCGCAGGCGGTTGTCACCGTTCGCATGGTAGTCGGCCACGCATGATGCCGAGGAATTTGGCCAGCGCACCGAGCTCCTCAATGTGGCGCCCCGCCCTATGACAGCCCTGGCGGCGCTTGATTTCGGCGCGCTTTGGGACTACGCGCCCGCGCTATTGGAAGGGTTGCTGGTCTCTGTCACGTTGCTGCTCGTCGGGTTCCTGGGCGGCGGCTTGGTGCTGGGCACGCTGTTGGCAATCACCAGCGGATCCCGGTTGCGGGTCGTGCGTTGGCCGGCCCTGGCGTTCGTGGAGTTCTGGCGCTCCACGCCGCTCCTTGTACAGGCGGTGTGGATGCATTTCGCGCTGCCGACGCTGACCGGGCTGCGCACCTCTCCGTTCCAGAGTGCCTGCATCGCACTGGTGCTGAACGTCGGCGCATATTGCGGTGAAATCATCCGTGCCGGCATCGCCGGCGTGCCGCGCGGCCAGACCGAGGCGGCGCGCGCCCTTGGCCTCCCGCCCTCCGTGGTGTGGCTGCGCGTGATCATCCCGCAAGCGGTGCGCTTGGTTGTGCCGCCGCTGGCCGGGTCTGCCATCAGCGTGTTCAAGGCGACCGCCATCTTGTCGGTGCTGTCGGTCAACGATCTGATGCGGGTGGCACAGCGGGTCAGCGCCAACACCTACCAGCCGATCGAGGTCTACACGTCGGCCGCGCTGCTCTACTTGCTGGCAGGCCTGGCCATCAACGGCATTGGCGCGGGCGCGGAACGTGCGTTCCGGCGGCCTAGTTGATGGAGTTCCGCGTTGAGCTGCTGTGGCAGCACTGGCCGGCCTTGGCCGAGGGGATGCAGGTGACACTGCTGGTCACTGCCGGCGCCCTGCTGATCGGGATCGCGTTGGGGGCGGTGGTCTGCGCCATGCGGCTGTCGGGCCGCGCCTGGCTGCGCCAGCCAGCCGGCCTGTTCATCGCCCTCTTTCGGACCTTGCCGGAGATGATCCTGCTGTTCTGGGCCTACTTCTGCGTCCCGGAGATCGTCGGTGCCAACGTGTCCGCGGTGGGGGCTGGAGTGATCATGCTTGGGGTGGTGGCCGGGGCGTATCTGGCCGAGATCTTCCGCGCCGGCATCGCGGCGTTGCCGCGCGGCCAGGCGGAAGCGGCGCGGGCGCTCGGCCTGCCTTTCCTGCCGCGCTGGCGGCGCGTGATCCTGCCGCAGGCGCTGCGCGGGATGGCGCCGCCGTTGATGAACTACTTCACTGAGCTGGTGAAGAACACGACGTTGCTGAGCGCCATCGGCGTGTCGGAACTGAGCCTGCGCGCCTACCTTCTGGGTGGCCAAACCTTCCGCTACATCGAGTTTCTGACCGCAATCGCGATCGGGTATTTCTTGATCATTTTCCCGGCCAGCCTGGTGTCCCGACGGCTGGAGCTGAAAACCCATGATGCTTGACCGATGCTGAACCTCTACAAGGAGTGCGCCATGTTGAGAAGAAGTTTGCCTGCCCTCAGCCTCGCCTTGGCGGCATTCGTTGCAACGCCCGCCAATGCCCAGGCCACGTCGGACGACTTGGTGCGGGAAATCCAGTCCCGCGGGGCGCTGAAGGTCGGCATGGCCGAAAGCCCGCCCTGGCAAGCGCCCAATCCTAAGACGGGTCAGTATGAAGGCTTCAACGTCGAGCTGGCGGAGCGCGTGGCCAAGGTCATGGGCGTGAGGCTGGAGGTGGTGCCCGCGTCCTGGTCTACGCTGGTGCCGGGCTTGGCCGCCAACCAGTATGACGTCGTGTTCGCCAACCTGTTCGCGACTCCAGAGCGCGCCTTGGTGGTGAGCTTCACCGATCCCTACGCCACCTACGGCTTCCACGTGGTGGTGAATGCCAACTCCGCCCTGAAATCGCTGGAGCAGTTGAACGACCCGAATGTCACGTTCGTCGGCGTGGCCGGCACAGTGGAGGAAAGCTACCCGAAGGAGACGTTCCCTCAAGCGCAGGTGCGCGGCATGGTCACGACTGACGTGGCCACCTGGATCGGGGAGGTCGCGTCGGGCCGGGCCGATGCCGCGTTCCTCGACCCGGGCACGCTGCGCATCCTGCGCGCCAAAAGCCCGGCCCTGGAAAAGCGTCTCCGGGTGCTGAACGCCGAGGACAAGCTGCTGAAGCCGGTGGGCCTCGCCTATGCCGTCCGGCCGAAGGACGCGCACATGCTGAATTTCCTCAACACCTTCATCCGCGACTTCGTGCGCAACGGAGAAGACGTGACGCTTCGCGACAAGTGGTTCGACGTCATGGCGCAGCGCTGACGTGCCGCGCCACGTCGTGAACCCGCTGGCCACGCGCGGTGTGCTGCCCGGACCGGAGGAGGCGGCGATCATGTGCCTCGCCTCGTTCCGCGCCGCCCAGGCCGAGATCTCGGCCTGGCCCGGCTACGTGCCCACGCCGCTACGGGAGATGCCCGGTTTGGCCCGCGCCGCCGGGGTCGCCCGCGTGCTGTATAAGGACGAAGCTGCGCGCTTCGAGCTGGAAAGCTTCAAGGCGCTCGGCGGGGCTTACGCCGTGCTTCGATTGATCCAGATGCGGCTCGCCGCCCAGGGCCGCCCCGGCATGGGCGCGCCGGCGCTGCTGTCGGGCCTGCACCGGGATCTGTTGGAGGGCGCCACCTTCGCCGCCGCCACGGACGGCAACCACGGCCGTTCCGTCGCGTGGGGCTGCAAGCTGTTCGGCGTGGCCTGCGTGATTTACCTGCACGCCGGCGTCAGCCAGGAGCGGGAGAACGAGATCGCCCGCTTCGGCGCCCAGATCCGGCGGGTTCCAGGCGGCTACGACGCCAGCGTCCACGCCTGCGCCGCGGACGCAGGAGAGCAGGGCTGGACGGTGGTCGCCGACACCTCCACCGGCATTGACCCGCTCGCCCCCAGCTTGGTGATGCAGGGATACGGCGTGCTGGCTTTGGAAGTGGACGCGGCGCTGGATGGTCAGCCGCCTACCCATATGCTGGTCCCGGCCGGCGTAGGCGGGTTGGCGGCGGCGGTGGGCGCGCACGCGTGGGAGGCGTACGGGCCGCGCCGCCCCCGGATCGTCGTCGTGGAGCCGATCCAGGCCGATTGCGTGTTCCGTTCCATCGCCGCCGGGCAGCCCACGTCGGTGCCGGGGGAAGCAGATAGCTTCATGGCTTGCCTGTCGGCGGGGGAGATTTCACCCGCGGCCTGGCCGTTCCTGCGCGCCACCGCGGACGATGTGGTGGCGCTGGAGGAGGACGCGGCGGCCGATGCGATGCGCCGGCTCGCCGCCGGGTCTGACGGAGACCCGGTGGTGGCGGCCGGCGAGAGCGGCGCTGCCACGACGGCCGCCCTGCTGGTGGCCGACCGCACCGCGCTTGGCATGGACCGGTGCTCCGTCGTGGTGCTGATCGGAAGCGAGGGCGCGACGGACCGGGCCACCTACCGTCGCGTGGTGGGGGAGACGGCCGAGATGGTGATGGCGCGTGCCGCCTGAGCTACCCGACCATCCAGCCGCCATCGACCGTGACCGACTGGCCGGTGACGTAGCGGCTGAGGCTCGACGCCAGGTAAACGTAGGTGCCCGCCAGCTCGTCCAACGCGCCGAGGTGACCGGCGGGTATGCGGTGTTCCAACGCCTGCCTGACGGAAGCCGGGTCGGTGTCGCGCAGGGCGGCGCGGTCGGCGAACAGGGCGCGGATCATGTCCGTGTCCATCTGGCCGGGGCACACGGCATTGACCCGGACGCCCCGCGGTGCAAGTTCCGCCGCCATGCTCTGCATCAGGCCGACCATGCCGAACTTGGATGCGGAGTAGGCGGCGTTCTCCACACCGCCGCGCAGGCCGAACAGGGAAGACGTGAACACGATGCAGCCGCCGTCCGCCATGCGCCGGGCCGCGGCACGCGCGGTCAGGAAGGCGCCCGTCAGGTTCACCTCCAGCACGCGCCGCCAAGCCGCGGCCTCGATGTCCACGGCGTGGCGCAGCAGCAGGATGCCGGCGTTGGCCACGGCCAGGTCCAGCGCACCATAGGCCGCGACGACCGCATCGGCGGCGGCCTCGGTCGCGGCCTCGTCGGTTACGTCCAGCGGCAAGGCCATGGCGCTTCCAGGACGGATCTGGTTCAGCGCGGCGGCAGCGGCTGTGCAATCGGACACGTCGGCCAGCGCGACGCGGGCGCCCTGCGCGGCGTAGGCCCGCGCTACGGCCAAGCCGATGCCGCCGGCCGCCCCGGTCACCAGCGCCACGCGGCCTTGCAGCAGCCCCGCCATCTCAGTGTTCCCATGCCATTGCCGATCCAGGGTCCGTTCGTTGGCTGACCCCGTCAACCCGGCTCACGTCATCGCTGATATGGAAGCGCGGCGGGAGGACCTGATCGCGCTGACCGCCGCCTTGGTGGCCGCGCCGTCCGCCAACCCGCCGGGAAGCACGTCAGCCCCGGCCCGCGTGCTGTCCACCTACCTGTCCGCGCGTGGCGTCAAGCACGAACTCGCGGCAGCCGTGCCGGACAAGCCCAACGTGGTCGCGACCGTGCAAGGCGCGCGGTCTGGACCGCATGTCGTGCTCTGCGGCCACCTCGACACCATCCTGCCCGGTGATCCCACGGACTGGAGTGTGGACCTGCACGCGCTCACGCCGCGCGGGCCGGATCTGCTGGGTCTGGGGGTGGGCAACATGAAGGGCGGGCTGGCGGCGCTGGCGGTGGCGTTGGCGTGGCTGCACGACTGTCGCGACGCGTGGGGCGGCCGAGTGTCGCTGGTCGCCGTCGCCGACGAGACGGTGTTCGGCCCCCACGGGGCGGAGTGGCTGCTCTCCACCGAGGCCGTGTGGAAAGAAGTTTTCAGTCAAGGAGCGGCCAGGGGTTCCGGCATGCAGGGAACGCCACGGGTTGTGGCGCCGCCCCAACCTGCTGTTGAGGTCAGGCCGGTTGGGCCGAATTCTCAAGTCTTGATCGCCTCCATCAGCGGCTTCACGCCCAGGATCGTGACCACCCGCTTCATATTGTAGGCCAAGACTTGCAGGCTCATCTCCGTGCGGACCCGTTTCAGTCGTTTGGTCAGGAAGTGGGTGGCGCCCATCCAGGCCTTGATGGTGCCGAACGGGTGCTCAACGGTTCGCCGCCGCAGCACCATCGCTTGGGGTACTTGGTCCAGCCGCTTTTGCATGGCGTCGAGCATGCCCTCGTGTTCCCACCGTTTGACCCGGCGCTGCTTGCCTGGTGTGCACTGGGCTTTGATCGCGCAGTCCGGGCACTTGGTCGTCCAGTAATGCCGGAGCATCTTGTCGCCGCCCTCGTCGCTGTTGAACCGCCACGCCAGAGTTTCGCCCGCTGGGCAGCGGTAGGCGTCCTGCCCGGGCAAGTAGACGAAGTCCTGCTTGCCGAAGCGGCCTTCGAACTTGGCGCCTGAGGTCAGCGGCTTGGGTATGTAGGGCACGACGCCGCCCTGCTCGCAGGCGTAGATCTCCCATCCGGAGAAGTAGCCCCGGTCGGCCAGCACGGTCAGGTCCCGGCGGTCGGTAGCCTCCTGGGCAAGACGGGCCATGACCGCCAGTTGCCCGCGGTCGCTGCCTGCGTTGGTGACGTCATGGGCCACGATCAGGTGGTGCTTGATGTCGACCGCGACCTGCACGTTGTAGCCGACGATGCCGGTCCCCTTGCCGCTGGTCGCCATCGAGCGCGCGTCCGGGTCCGTCAGCGAGATCTGCCCGTCGGGTGCTGCTTTGATCGCAGCTTCCATCTCGCGCAGGTGCCGCATCTGCTCGCGCAGGCGGACGAGCCGCTCTTTCAGGCGCTCGACTTTGGCGGGGGCCACGTCCGGGTCTTGCCGGTCGGCGGTGTCGAGAGCTGCCATGTAGCGGGAGATCGAGGCCTCCACCTGCTCCAACCGGCGCTTGATGGCACCCTCGGTATAGTTCTTGTCACGCGTGTTGACGGCCTTGAACTTGCTCCCGTCGATGGCGACCAGCGCGTCGGCGAACAGGCCGAGCTCGCGGCATAGCACGACGAACTGGCGGCAAGCGGCGCGGATCGCCGGGCCGTTGTCGCGGCGGAAGTCGGCGATGGTCTTGAAATCCGGCGCGAGCCGGCCCGTCAGCCAGACCAGCTCGATGTTGCGCTGCGCCTCGCGTTCGAGGCGGCGGCTGGACGCGATGCGGTTCAGGTAGCCGTAGACGTAAAGCTTCAGCACCACCGCGGGATGGTAGGCGGGCCGGCCCGTTTCCGCTGGCACAGCGCGCTCGAAGCCGAGCCGGGCCAGGTCCAATTCATCAACGAAGGCGTCGACGACGCGAACCAGGTTGTCCTCGTCGACGTAATCATCGACGCACTCCGGCAGGAGAAAGCTCTGCGACCGGTTCCAGCCCTCGATGTAACGCGTCATGGACCTGCTCCGCTTCCAAACATCGTAGCAGAGCGATTCTGCCAGGTTCGGTTGGGTCTGGGTACCAGTTTCGGAGGTGTTTCCACACAGCCTCCACCCGACCCGGCCTTCGAGGTGACGCGCTGATCTGCGGCGAAGGCCCGGGCGGCATGGGCCTGGCGGTAGCGGAGAAAGGCGTGCTGTGGATCGAGCTGACCGCCAGTGCGCCGGCCGGGCAAGGGATGCTGACCACGCCGGGCGCGTCCGCGACGGTGCGGCTGGCGCAGGCCCTGCTGGCGTTGGACGCGCTGGGCCGTTTGCAGGCAACCCCGCCAGCTGGGCTGGAGTGCCTGGCCCGACATGCTGGCGCGCATGGGCTGCGCCTGTCCGTGAACATCGGCACTCTGCGGGGCGGCAGTTTCGTCAGCCAGCGCCCCGGCGTGGCAGTGGCGGAGGTGGATCTGCGGGTTCCACCCGGCTTGACACTGACCGCGATTGAGGCGCGCGTGGACGCAGCCTGCGCTGGCATTTCCGGTGTATCCTGGCGCCGGATCAAGGGTTGGGAAGCGAGTTGGTCCGATCCAGCATCCCTGGTGCCGACGGGAGTTTCACACGCGGCGGCGCAGGTGCGTGGCACGGCTCCGCCACTGGTCGTGCGCTTGCCGGGCAGCGACGCCAGCCGCTGGCGTGCGCTGGGCGTGTCGGCGGTATGCTACGGTCCGCAGCCGACCCTAGCCGCTGGTCCCGACGATTTCGTGCGAACACAAGATTTGGTGGACTGCGCCAAGGTCTATGCGCTCGCAACGCGGGAGTGCCTGACACAATAGTCTGCTGTCGATTTGATTGTCGCCAACTCGGTCGTTCGTCGACGCCCGCTGTCCGCGGGCCGGAGCCTCAAAGTGAGGGCCAGCACGCCGCCCGGGCGCAGCAAGCCCAGCCGCTCGCGCACGGCGCGAGCGTGGTTCCCGGGCGCCACGTGCTGCCAAAGGCCGCTGAGCAGGACGACGTCGAAGGCGAGGCCGAGCCGGTGCGTGACGGCCAGCCAAGCCGCGTCGCGGCCGGTGCCAGCATCGGCGTCCAGCACCAGGGCCGGTTCTGGCAGCAATAGATCGAGCAGCCAGGCGTGCACCCTGGCCGGGTCAAGGGCCTCGTAGGCCAGGGCAAGCTCGGCCGCGTATCGGTCATACCAGGCCACGGCGAGCGGCGACGCGCCCCTGCCAGGCGTGCTTTCCTGGTTCGGCGGCCTGCGTCATCAGTCATTGATGATCGCCCTTTGCTGACAACGGCCCGTCTCCGTCCCTGTTGTCCACCATGCGGGTTAGGGCAGACCAGTTGAAAGCAGCGGGCGGAACCTGTCATGCGCGCCGTGGATGATAGTCAGAGAACGATTCGAAGCTAGCTTCTGTTAGAACTTGAGTTTTAGCCCCATCTTTGGGGCATGGCGGAGATTGCTGAGGCTGAGGGCTTTACGGACGCGGAGTGGGCGGTATGGGAGCCGCTGATCGAGTTGGTGCGGCCCCGCGGCAAGACGCCGCCGAAAGACCTGCGCCGCACGATCGCGGCCATCTTGTGGCGGCACAACAACGGCGCCAAGTGGCGGGCGATCCCGGCCGAACTCGGCCCGTGGTGGCTGGCGGCGCAGCTGTTCATCCGCTGGGCCAAGCAGGGTGCGTGGGAGCGCCTGCTGGGTTTGGCGCAGGCGCGCGCGGGCGGCTTGGATCTGGGCCTGGCCTTCCTGGACGGGACCAACATCCGGGCGCGCGCCAAAGCGGCGGGGGCGCCTAAAAAAGGGGATCTGCAGCAAGCCGAGACGAGCGTGAAGCGCTTGGTCGCTCTCGCGGCGGCTTCGGGACCAAGGCGGTGACGGTGGCAGACAGCCAGGGCCGGGCGATCGCCTTTGCGCTCGCCCCAGGCCAGGCGCACGAGGCGCCAATGGCGCCCGCGCTGCTGGACGGCTTGACGGACGCGCCCGGCTGGGTGGTGGGCGACCGCGGCCTGTCCTCGGACGCTCTGCGCGCGCAGGCCTGGGCCATGGGCGCGCGTCCGGTGATCCCGACCAAGAAGAACGAGGCGCCCGTGCGCTGCCCGGACTTCATCTACGTTCATCGCAACCGGATCGAGCGCCTTTGGGGTCGGCTGAAAGAGTGGCGGGCCGTGGCCACCCGCTACGAGAAGACAGCCCGCTCCTTCATGGGCGTGCTCTGCCTCGCCGCCGCACGGGACTGGCTCAAACCCACAATCAAGAACAAGCAATCAAGTTCTAACAAAGGCTAGACTGCACCGATGCCGGCACGTTCCTACTGGTCCGCATTGTGCGGTCTCCTCCTGCTGGCGCCTGCGCTGGAAGGTAGCGTCTACGAGTGTGGTGTAATTTCGGGTCCGGCAACGGTGCAGGGTTGGGTGGCCATCGGATCGGCGGTTTAGGGTGGAGTTGCGAGGCTCTAACCCGAACCAAAGAGGACCCGATGACCGACGATAGACTGCCATTGGCCGAGCTGATGCAAAAGGCCGGAGGCGATGATTTCCTGCGTTCCGTGGCCGAGGCCGTGGTGCAGCTCCTGATGGAAACCGACGTGGACGGCCTGATCGGCGCCGGGCGCCACAAGCGGAGTGGCGAGCGCACGACGTATCGCAACGGCTACCGTGACAGGACGCTCGACACGCGGCTGGGCAGCTTGCAGCTCCGCATCCCCAAGCTCCGGCAAGGCAGCTACTTCCCGCCGTTCCTGGAACCCCGGAAGACCACGGAAAAGGCTCTGGTGGCCGTCATCCAGGAGGCATGGATCGGCGGCGTGTCCACCCGGCGCGTGGACGACCTGGTGCAGGCCATGGGGCTGTCCGGCATCAGCAAGAGCACCGTGTCCAAGCTGTGCAAGGACATCGACGAGCGCGTCCATGCGTTCCTGGACCGGCCATTGTCGGGCGATTGACCATACCTGTGGCTGGATGCGACGTACCTGAAGCAGCGCGAGGGCGGGCGCATCGTGAGCGTGGCCGCCATAATCGCCGTGGCGGTGGACAGCGAGGGCAAGCGGGAGATCGTGGGGCTGCATATCGGCCCCTCTGAAGCCGAGACCTTCTGGGCGACGTTCCTCAAGAGCCTGGTCAAGCGCGGCCTGCGCGGGGTCAAGCTGGTGATCTCGGATGCCCACGAGGGCCTCAAGGCCGCGATCCGCCGCGTGATGGGCGCCACCTGGCAACGCTGCCGGGTTCATTGGATGCGCAATGCCCTGGCCTACGTGCCCAAGGGCTAGCACAGCATGGCGTCCGCCTCCTTGCGCCAAGCGTTCTTGCAGGAGGACGCGGATAAGGCGCACCAGGTTTGGCGCGCGGCGTCGGACGGGATGCGGCAGCGCTGGCCAAAGCTCGGCGTGTTCATGGACGACAGCGAGCATGACGTGCTGGCCTACATGGGCTTCCCCGAGCAGCACCGGGCCAAGCTGCACAGCACGAACCCGCTGGAACGGCTCAACAAGGAGGTCAAGCGCCGCGCCGACGTGGTGGGCATCTTTCCATCCGAACAGTCCATCCTGCGCCTGATCGGCGCGGTGCTGCTGGAACAGAACGACGAGTGGCAGCTCCAGCACCGCTACATGCAGGTCGAGGCTATGGCGGGGCTGGTGCCACTCACCGTCGAGGGCGAAGCCGCACCCCGCACGCCTACACAGATCACACCCCAGGCCGCATGACCCGTGGCCACCCAACCCTACGCCGAAATTACACCAGCTTGACGGACGCTATCCGCTGGAAAGCCGTCCCGCGTTGCCGGGCCGGCTTCCGCCTGCCCCGCCGCCCACCACGGTCCGCAACCCGTTCAGGTGAGCAGTTCGTGGCAGCGCCGGATACTTGGCTTTGCTCAGGCCGATGCAGGAACCGGCAAGCGCGTCAGGGAACGTGCCAATCGTGACACGAAACGGCAGCGTCGAATTTGATCGCGGCCGACGGTGTTAGGACAAGCTTAGGCGTTGACTGGCATGATCCGTTCCGGCTTCGGCCCACATATCATATGTGGGCGGCTCCATGGGCGAGGAGTGTCAGCATTCGGACAACGAAGGTGAGGATACGGTCATGTGTTCGGCCTACGAGTGCGGCACTTGACCGCTGGCCCAGATGGGTTTCGCGAACGCTTGCCAAACAGGGGATGGCCTAGCGGCCTCTGATATGCAAGGCATTTGGCGTTCGTCGGTCCGACCGATCGTCATCTTCTGCTGCTCTCTATCCCTCGGCACCGCGCGTCGGGGTTAGGCAGTAACCGGCAAACGCCGATACTCTTCCCCACGCGCCATCATGGCCCACACCACGCGGGCCATCTTGTTGGCCAGAGCGACTGCCGCGAGCTTGCGCGGCCGGCTGATCCAGCAAAGCCATCAACCAGGGTGAGGCGCTCTTGCTGCCCGGCCTGGCATGGCGGATCACCGCCATGGCCCCCACAACCAGCAACTGCCGCAGCCGTTCGTTCCCCGCCCGGCTGATCCCGCCCAGCCGCTGCTTGCCGCCCGTCGATCGTTCCTGAGGCGTCAGCCCGAGCCAGGATGCGAAATGTCGGCCAGAGCGGAACTGTGATGGATCAACCGCGAGGCTCAGCGTCAAAGCCGTCACCGGGCCGATTGTCGGCACCTTTTGTCGATGGCGGTCAGAATCCGCGCAAATTTGGCGCGTAGTATCTGATCGGTCGGTTTGCCGCGTGGGATCATGATCGGCAGGTGGCGGCCTGCGAGCTTGCTGGGACGATATTGATGACGAGGTGCCGCGGGGTTTGATGCGGCTTTGCGGCGCGGGCACGGGCTGACGCAGCGGCGGGGGTTGGGGTAAGAGCTTGCCGGTATCGAGGGCAAGCACGGCGCCGATCTCGACTTGGCGGTTCTGCTCGGCGCCGTGCCCCACACCCGTGCTGGGCACGCATGCAGGGTCAGTATCCCGGCAATCGTGGCGTTCGTCCACGTGGCGTTTGCGGGTCCGGGCATGAGGACGACCTGCCGGCGCGGCTGTTCCTATGCGCGGGCTGCCGCGTCCAGGCCATTGTGTGCAGCGTCTGCGACCGCGGCCAGATCTACTGCGCCGGAGACTGCGCGCCCCGCGCCCGGCGCCGCACATTGCGGGAGGCCGGGCGGCGCTACCAGTGCAGCCGCCGGGGGCGGCATGCCCATGCCGCGCGGGCGCGCCGCTACCGGGCGCGCGGCAAGAACGTGACGCATCACGGTTCACCCCTGTCGCTGCGCGATGGTTTGCTGCCGCCTGGCTCGCCGATGGGTGCGAGCGACGCAGCTGCCTTGGACGAGCAGCCCCGGCGACCGGCCTTGCACTGCCACTGGTGCGGGCGCCGGTGCCCCGGCCTGGTCCGCCAGGAGTTCCTGCGCCGCCGCGTCCGCCGTCGAGGCTTGCGGCAACACGAGCGGACGGGACCCGGCCATGGCGACACCTCCTGACATCGAGGCGCAGATCCTGCGCTACCACCACGCGGAGAAATGGACGGTGGGCACCATCGCCCGCCAGCTGCACGTGCACCATGGCGTGGTGCGGCGCGTGCTGGCGCAGGCCGGCCTGCCCCGGCTCGGCCCGTCGCCTCGCCCGTCGCAGGTCGACGCCTACCTGCCGTTCATCCGCCAGACGCTCGAGGCGTTTCCCACGCTGACCGCCAGCCGGCTGTATGCGATGGTGCGCGAGCGCGGCTAGCGCGGCCGCCCCGATCATTTCCGCCACCTGATCGCCTGCCACCGGCCGCGGCCCAAGGCCGAGGCCTACCTACGCCTGCGCAGCCTACCGGGCGAGCAGGCGCAGGTGGACTGGGGGCATTTCGGCCATCTCGCCATCGGCCGGGCGCGCCGCCCGCTGATGGCGTTCGTCATGGTGCTCAGCCACTCGCGGCAGATCTTCGTGCGCTTCTTCCCGGATGCCCGGATGGAGAACTTCCTGCGCGGCCATGTCGGAGCCTTCGGCGCATGGGGCGGCGTCCCGCGTGTCCTGCTCTATGACAACCTCAAGAGCGCGGTGCTGGAGCGGCGCGGCGACGCGATCCGCTTCCACCCCACCCTGCTGGGCTTTGCCGGGCACTACCGTTACGAGCCGCGCCCGGTGGCGGTGGCGCGAGGCAACGAGAAAGGCCGCGTCGAGCGCGCCATCCGCTATGTCCGCGACGCGTTCTTCGCCGCCCGCAGCTTCGCCGACCTCGACGACCTCAATGCCCAGGCCGCGGCCTGGTGCGCCGGTCCCGCAGCCGACCGGCGCTGCCCCGACGCGCCGGAGCGCCGCGTCGGCGAGGTGTTCGCCGAGGAGGTGGGATGCCTGATGGCGCTGCCCGACAACCCCGCGCCGCTGCTCGAGCGCGTCGCGGCCTCGGTCGGCAAGACGCCCTATGTCCGGTTCGACCTCAACGACTACTCCGTGCCGCACGGCCACGTCCGTCGCATGCTGACGGTGCTGGCCGACCCGCACGAGGTGCGCATCGTCGATGGCGCCGAGCTGCTCGCCCGCCATCGGCGCAGCTACGACAAGGGCGCGCAGATCGAGGATGCCGCCCACCTCCAGGCGCTGGTCGACGACAAGCGCGCCGCGCGCCAGCACCGTGCGACCGACCGCCTCGCGCAAGCTGTGCCCGCCAGCCAGGTCCTGCTCGCGCGCGCCGCCGAGCGCGGCGCCAACCTGGGTGCCATCACCGCCGCCCTGCTGCGCCTGCTCGACCGCGCCAGCGCCGCCGATCTGCAGGCGGCCGTCCTCGAGGCGCTGGAGCGCGACGTGCCGCACCCCAACGCGGTGCGCCTCGCCCTCGAACGCCGCCGCGGGCAGCACGGCGACGCGCCCCCGGTCGCCCTGGTGCTGCCCGCCCATGTGCAGGCCCGCGATGCCCCGGTGCGGCCGCACGCGCTCGAACCCTACGACCAGCTCAAGGAGCGTTCCGATGACTGAGCCCGATCCCATGCGCGCCCGCGCCGAGGCGCTGCACCTGCACGGCCTCCTGGCACATTGGCCGGACGTGGCGGCCGAGGCCTGGGTGGCGCCGCTGCTCGGCTGGGAGGAGCAGGAGCGCGCCCGCCGCAGCCTGGAACGCCGGCTGGGCTCCGCCCACATCGGCCGCTTCAAACCATTGTGCGACTTCGATTGGGCCTGGCCCAAGCGCTGCGACCGCGCCGCCGTCGAGGCGCTGATGGCGCTCGACTTCCTGGCCGAGGCCGCCCACGTCGTCCTGGTCGGTCCGAACGGCGTCGGCAAGTCAACGCTGGCGCAGAACATCGCCCATCAGGCGCTGATCCTTGGCCATACCGTGCTGTTCACCAGCGCCGGCCAGCTGCTCGGCGACCTGTGCGCGCTCGACAGCGACTCTGCCCTGCGCCGCCGCCTGCGCCACTACGCCCGGCCGCAGCTGCTGGTGATCGACGAGGTCGGCTACCTGTCCTACTCCAACCGCCATGCCGACCTGATGTTCGAACTGGTCTCGCGCCGCTACCAGACCAAAAGCACGCTGGTCACCACCAACCGCCCCTTTGCCGAATGGCGTGAGGTGTTCCCCAATGCCGCCTGCGTCGTCTCCCTGGTCGACCGACTCGTCCACAACGCCGAGATCATCGCCATCGAAGGCGAGTCCTACCGCCTCAAGGAGGCCCGCGAACGCACCGAGCAGCGCGCGCGCCAACGCCGCAAAGCCAAACCGTGAACAAGGCGCTGACTGCCCACCCTAGCCGCAAACCATGGCCGGCGGGCCGGCGACACGCGAAGCGCCAACACCCATCCTGTTGTTCGATCAAGACGGCCATCCTGTCGTCCCGACCTGCGCTCGCCCAGGCCGTCGCGCGCAGCGGCCCGTCCAGGATGGCCGCAGGCCACCGCGCTTGCGCGGCGCGCAGCGTCCTGGACGGCCGCGAGCACGGCGGCATCCTCATCGCAGACGGGCGACGATGCCCAAGGTGCCGGCATCTCCAGACACCCGAGGCCCCTGCACAGAAACGCCGCCACAGCCGTCACGCCAACCCGCCAGACGCCTTCAACCCAGCAAAATACGCGCCGTTTAAACGCGCATTCTTGCCGCCGCTAACACCTTTATCAGGCGGCGCGCGGCTTCGTCCGTGGCCGCCGTTCGCTGCATCTGCGCATCCAAAGCCGCAATTTGCTGATCAAAATGCTCCACCTCGCCAGCCAGCACTCTCAGCATCTGTTGTGCTGCGGTGGGAACCGCCGCATCCGTTGAATCAACCCGCTCCATCAGCACGGTGACCTGCGACGTGCCTTTGGCGGCAATCACGCCGAACTCGGCGGCATGTCCGCGCAACGCATTGATCGCCTGCGTGCGTTGGCGGACCAGCAGGTCCCGCACGCTGACGATCATGGCCTGAGCTTGCCGTTCGGCGGGTTTGATCGGCACCGTGCTCATTCCCGGTCGCCCAGCCGCCTCGCAAATAGCTTCGGCGTCGTTGCGGTCGTTCTTGCCGCGTTTGACGAAGGGCTGATGTATTGCGGTGGGATCAGGCGCACTTGGTGGCCCAGCTCCATCAGCCGACGCCCCCAGTGATGCGACCCGCCACACGCCTCCAACGCCACCTCTGTAGGCGGCAGCTTGGCGAAGAATGCCTCAAACGCCGGGCGGCTGAAGTTGCGCCGCAGAACCCCACGGTCCTCCCGATGGTTCTGTTGCAAACGCTGGATCGGGGCAAGCGAGGCGCTGTAGAGCGGCGTTTTCAGGCAGCAACTTCGAACAGCCCGGCGACGAAGGCGGCTTGCGCCTGCATGTCGCGACCGCCAACGTTGTGGACCTGCCCTTTCCTGATCATCGCCATCGCCTCGTAGCCGGCCAGTATCCGTTCCGCGGTTTCCAAGCCGCCGAAGCCAAGCCCCGGCCGGACCAGCCGTTTGATCCGGCGGTGGTCCTGCTCCACGATGTTGTTGAGATACTTGCGCTGCCGCAGCTTTGAGAAGCGCCACAGCTCGCCTGCCCGCTTCATCTTCCGCACCGCCCGCGGGTAGGCCGGGTTTTCGTCCACGGTGATCGTGCGCGGGTTCACGGTGTGCGGCTGGGCCAGCGCCTTGCGGAAGAACCGCTTGGCCGATGCGGCGTCGCGCTGCGCCGACAACAGCAAGTCGATGGTCTGGCCCAGGCTGTCGACCGCCCGATACAGGTAGGTCCAGGCGCCCTTGACCTTGATGTAGGTCTCGTCCACCCGCCATGACCCGGTGCAGGGCCGCAGGTGACGGCGCACCCGCTGTTCGAACTCACCGGCATAGGCCTGCACCCAGCGGAACAGGGTGGTGTGCTCGACCGTGACGCCGCGGTCCGACAGCATCGCCGCGAGGTCGCGATAGCTGATCGGAAAGGCCAGATACCAGCGCAGCGCCCACAGGATCACCTCGGACGTGAAATGCCGCCCCTTGAACACGCCGTCCTGCCCCGCCGCCATCTCGCCCACCCGTCAAGCTGCCTGGCAAGCTTCTATCCCGACCGTGGCCGATCCGCCATTTGCAACAGAACCTCACCGAGCGACACAGCCTCGTCCCTCCCGTAATCGCTGCAACACGCGAACTGCGGCGGACATCACGACAGGGGCCATGCCCGTTGCGAAGCGAGATCCTCATCCCGGAGTCGTCGGCTCTGGTCGGCGACGGCCGCACCCAGCCGACTGTCCCTCAAGTGACAGACGCCGTCTCATGGGCGCATCCCTGCTGTCGGAGCCGATCGACAAGCCCGATATCGTGGCGCCGGATGAGCCCCGGGACATGGCACGGTAAGGCCAGACCGTGCCCTCGCCCACCATCCTTCTCCCGTTGAAGGTCAAGAATTATTGCAAGCGCGTCGCCGCGGTGGAGCCGATCACCAAACCTGTGGGTCCAGCCGTTCAGGCAACGACAGACATCGTCGTGATGGCCAGTGCCGACTCGCGTCAGCGCTCCGGTTCTGAAGAGCAGGAGGTAGTCCCTCGTTCTCTCTCGGCCGTCACGGAGATGCTGGCAGCGCACCCGCAAACGGGCTCCGTCCCCTGCATGTTCCAGGTCCAGCAGTTTGGGCGGGGACACCGATCTCGCCCCTATTGGTGTGGACGGCTCCACGGCATCGCGAAGCGTGCCAAGGTTTGGCTGTTGAGGTCCAAACAAGGAGCCGCCCAAATGGAATTTAAGCGCATTGCGATCGACACGTCGAAGGCCGTCTTTACCGTGCATGGGATTGATCGGGAGGGTTCTGTTGCAAATGGCGGATCGGCCACGGTCGGGATAGAAGCTTGCCAGGCAGCTTGACGGGTGGGCGAGATGGCGGCGGGGCAGGACGGCGTGTTCAAGGGGCGGCATTTCACGTCCGAGGTGATCCTGTGGGCGCTGCGCTGGTATCTGGCCTTTCCGATCAGCTATCGCGACCTCGCGGCGATGCTGTCGGACCGCGGCGTCACGGTCGAGCACACCACCCTGTTCCGCTGGGTGCAGGCCTATGCCGGTGAGTTCGAACAGCGGGTGCGCCGTCACCTGCGGCCCTGCACCGGGTCATGGCGGGTGGACGAGACCTACATCAAGGTCAAGGGCGCCTGGACCTACCTGTATCGGGCGGTCGACAGCCTGGGCCAGACCATCGACTTGCTGTTGTCGGCGCAGCGCGACGCCGCATCGGCCAAGCGGTTCTTCCGCAAGGCGCTGGCCCAGCCGCACACCGTGAACCCGCGCACGATCACCGTGGACGAAAACCCGGCCTACCCGCGGGCGGTGCGGAAGATGAAGCGGGCAGGCGAGCTGTGGCGCTTCTCAAAGCTGCGGCAGCGCAAGTATCTCAACAACATCGTGGAGCAGGACCACCGCCGGATCAAACGGCTGGTCCGGCCGGGGCTTGGCTTCGGCGGCTTGGAAACCGCGGAACGGATACTGGCCGGCTACGAGGCGATGGCGATGATCAGGAAAGGGCAGGTCCACAACGTTGGCGGTCGCGACATGCAGGCGCAAGCCGCCTTCGTCGCCGGGCTGTTCGAAGTTGCTGCCTGAAAACGCCGCTCTACAGCGCCTCGCTTGCCCCGATCCAGCGTTTGCAACAGAACCATCGGTGAAGCATCGGAAGATGAAGTGATACTCTCTCGTTCGGCAAGCGCGACGGAGTGTGACGGCGTGCGCATGACCACGAACCTCGACAGCCGCAGCGCTTCGGCCAGGTGCTCGGCGGTGAGGGTCGCGCTCAGCGGCTCGCGGCCGCTCACGTGCCCGCCGATACGGCCGTAGCGCAAGGCGTAGGCGAGGTTGCGCGCCGCGTCAGTATGGCGGGCGTGCGTCAGCGGATGGCCGGACATGGACCACTCCAGGGTGAAACAGCATGCTGGCACGTTTGAGCACGAGACAAGAACAAGCAGCCCATCCCGCCCATGCCGACTCACGCGCCGGCGTGCCGAGCCGGGACCTGTCGGCCAATCCGAGCAACGTCCGGTCCAGGTGCAGCTCGCCCTCCACGTGACGCCGCACCATGGCCCGCAGCCAGGCGTTCGGCTTCTCGACCGCGCCGGTGGCGTGCTTGGCCGCGGCCACCGCCACCAGCGTCACCGCTTCCATCCGGCTCAGCATGATGCAGGCCTGGCCCCGGCTGTGCGGGGCGATGTCGAGCTGGCGCGAACGTGGGTCGCCGCCTCCATCATGTCCTCCCAGCCCGGCGGGATGTGGCTGATCCAGCCCCGGAACGCGGGGGCGACCCGGATCAGGAAAGCCGGGGTGACGACGAAGCCGCGCAGCGCGCTGGGCAGGATGATGCGCCGGGATGCCGGCCGGCTGCGGTGCCGGCTTGTTCTGACGGTGCCCGGATGACGGAGAACGGCTCCGCCCGCTCAGGTCCTTGTCGGCCCTGGGCCGAACAGGCCCTGCGCTGAAGGTGGTTATGTCAGGGAGGGCCATGCCGCCCGGGCACCCAAGCCCAACCGGGTCACAGCCGCCCCCTGCTATCATCCCGCACTGACATTTTGCGCGGACCACTCAATGGGGGCTGGACACACCACAAGCCGGAACACGACCCAGGGCGCGCCACCGGCCCGGCGACATGCCGACCCGCCGCCGGAACGCCTCGGTGAAGTGGCTCTGGCTACAGAACCCGGTCTCCAACGCGATCTCGACCGTCGGCACGCGCGTCCGCGACAGCATCTCCTTCGCGCACTCGATTCGCCGGTTCATGAACCACGAGTACGGCGCGACGCCGGTTTTCTGCTGGAAACGCCGAGCGAAGTCGCTCCCGGACATGTCCAGCGCCGCCGCCCACTCCGTCAGGTCCAAGCCTGCCGCGAGCCGAGCCTCGGCATAATCCACGCACTGGCCGAACTGCGCGTCGCTCAGCCCGGTTTTGAGCCGGCCTTCAGCCCGGCCCTGCGCCGACAACAGCAGGGCGAGCAGCGAATGGGCGAGGCCGTCGATGAACAATTGCCGGTGGCTGCCCGAAAGGTCGAACGCCGACAGCAGCATGCGGACTAAGGTTTCGACTTGGCCGTTCGGCTTCAGGATGGGTGCGACCTGTCCGTTCGCATCGAAACGGCACCCTTGGCCCGAGGTGGCGACGGCGTCATCAAACATCGCCTTGGGCATGGAAACGCCGAGCGTCGCGGAGCGCGAGCGTTTCGTCACCCGCACCCGCTCGCCGGGCAGTTGGAGGCGAAGCATGCCCGGACACACGTTGCCGTCCACGATGACGCTGCGACCGATCTCCACCTTGGCACTGCTCGCCTGCAACGGCGCCCAAAACGTGTAAGTATCTGCAGGAGTAATTAGGTCAACGACACCGTCAACCAAAGGATCGCTATAAAGATCTAGGCTGGCGCGACGCTGCGTAGCCGTGATCATAGAACACCTTTGTTGAAGATAATCTGTTGCAACCGACTGCATCGCCTGAACGTTTCACGTTCAAGATCACTTTAGCATTCACGATCCGACAATGTGGCCTGGTCCTAGCTTTTAGTAAATGTTCCGTGATGAAGCATGCTGCGTCAAGAAGCCTCAAGGAAGCTGGTGGATCACGTTTTCGTAAGGTCGAGGCAATCCGAGGCGCTCCGCTTGCATCACTTGCGCATGGTCTCGGCACGGCCGGGCCGGGGTGATGCGGGCGTTCGGATAAATGTGGAGCATGGGAAATGGTTGTCGCCGCACAATACGTGGCAGACGCTTGGCGGACTCAAGTGGTTGCCGCAATACTTCTGGAGGACAGCGGAAGCGATGGTGGGTCGGCGACGTTCGGATCGGGTTTTGCGGGCAAAGCTGAGGTCGCCTGGGCGGCCGGGGGTGGCGCGGCGGGAGGACCGACGACGGTTCTGGGCGTTGATCGCCGATGGACTTGTCGAGCGAGGATGCGGCGATGGTGGTGGGGATGTCGCAGCCGGTTGGGTCGCGGTGGTTCTGGATGGCAGGCGGGCTGGCGCCGTCACACTTGTCCCGCTCGTCGAAGCCGCTCTCCGGGCGCCGCCTATTGTTCACCGAGCGGGAGGAGATCGCGCTGTCGCGGGCGCAGGGCCTGGGCGTACCCGAGGCCGCTCGTTGTTTGGGCCGGTCGGCGTCCACGGTGTCGCGGGCGCTGCGGCGCAATGCCGTGACGCGAAGCGGCGACCTGGATGATCGGGCGGCCACCGGGCAGCGGCACGCGGAGCGGACAGGGCGCCGACCGAAGCCTACGAAACTGGAGCGCCATCAACCCTCAAGCCTATCTGGCCGACGTGCTCGGGCGCATCGCCGACCATCCCATCCAGTAAATCGACGCCCTGCTGCCCTGGCACTGGACACAGTAACAGCAGGCCGGCTCATGGCTCCATCACCAAGAGCGCGGTCATGCACGGACGCTTACGATGGAAGCTCACGCCGCGCCGCTGCCGCCGCACACGATCAAGCTTACTGACTGAGCTCGACTTTGGCCATTTCCGGTCATGCGTTGATCCAGAAATGCGGCTCGGAGGCGATGTGTTCGAGGGCTTCGTTAAGCGGCATGGCCGCGATGCCGAACGGCCCTGAGGCGCCCCAGCGCTGGCCGTTCCACCAAAGCACCTGCATCTTGTCGGCGTCCCCGGTCGGCTTGAGCCTGGCAAGCGGCGCGCCGGTGCGTTGGCTCATGAGCGAATAGCCGCGCCCTGCCTTGTGCACCGCGACGCCGCCGCCGCGGGCTTGGTTGAATGCCTCGATGCGCTCCCACATGGGGTCGCTGGCCGGCACGGTTGATCCTTCTGGCGCGTATGGAGTTGTCGGGCGGCAACGACACCACTGCGAGGCCACCATGGCAAGACAAACCGACCCCGAAACCCACCCTGGCCCTCTTGCCGCCTGGATGGTGCCGTTTGCCGGGTGCTTCACCCGCCCGACCTGGGCCAACCTGCTGGTGCTTGCCGCAGGCGCCATCCTGTCCCCGGGCCGGCGCACCGTCGCCGCAGCGCTGAGCAGCATGGGCCTGCGCGGGGCGGCGACCTTCACCAACTACCACCGTGCGCTTAACCGCAGCCGCTGGTCGGGCCAGGCTGCTGCACGCTGCCTGCTCGGACTGCTGGTCGCCTCCTTCGTGCCGAGCGGCCCGGTCGTGGTCGGTATTGACGAAACCATCGAGCGCCGCTGGGGCACGAAGATCAAGGCGCGCGGCATCTACCGCGATCCCGTGCAATCCAGCCACGGCCACTTTGTCAGGGCGTCCGGCCTGCGCTGGATCAGCCTGATGCTGCTCGCGCCCGTGCCGTTCGCCGGGCGTGTTTGGGCTTTGCCGTTCCTCACCTCGCTGGCGCCCTCTGAGCGCTACGCACAAGTCCACGGACGCCGGCACAAGCTGCTGACGGATCGGGCACGCCAACTGCTGCTCCGGCTCGCGCGCTGGTTGCCGGATCGGCGGATCATAGCCGTCGCCGACAGCAGCTACGCCGCTATCGAGCTGCTCGCAGCCGTGTGCCGGCATGTTGTCGTGATTACCCGGCTGCGACTCGACGCGCGCCTGTTCGACCCGCCCCCTCCACGCTTGCCCGGAACGAAAGGACGTCCGCGCGTATCCGGCGCACGCCAGCCGACGCTGCTCCAGCGCCTGGCCGACCCGAAAACAGAGTGGCAGCGCGTCACAATTACGGGCTGGTACGAGCAGGGCGAACGCCAGCTCGACGTCGTGTCGGGCAGGGCACTCTGGTACCATCCTGGCAAGCAAGTGCCGGTCCGCTGGGTGCTGGTCCGCGACCCGGCCGGCGAGGCCGAACCGCAAGCGTTCCTGTGCACGGACCAAGCCGCCGACCCGGTCGCCATCCTGCAGCTGTTCGTGCGCCGCTGGTCCGTCGAGGTGACCTTCGCCGAGGTGCGCCGGCACCTGGGCGTGGAAACGCAGCGCCAATGGTCGGACCTGGCTGTTGCCCGCACCACCCCGTGCCTGCTCGCCCTGTTCTCGCTCGTGACGCTCTGGGCCAGCGACTTGGCCGCGCGCGGCCTCGTCCTGCCCAGGCGCGCCGCTTGGTATGCCAAACACGCCGTCACCTTCTCCGACGCGCTCGCCGCCGTCCGCCGCCAGCTTTGGATCGCACAGGCTTTCTCAACATCGCCGCATGCCCAGAACACCGCAACAATCCCGCGCGTGCTCCTCGATAGGCTCACCGAAGCCGCATGCTACCCAGCCTGAAATGGCCAAAGTCGAGATGAGACGGGCCGCCAAACCAGCTCAGTTTCCATTCGCGTTTTCCATGCCAAGTCAGCCGCACCCGGATGATCGAGAAACGGCACCTTGCCGATTGGATGTTGATCTTCCTCGCCGTTCATACGATCCTTTGTCAGGTAGAGCCACGATGACCGCTCGCCTGTTCTCGCTCGCCTTGGCCATGCTCGCGGCGTTCGCGCAGCCGAGCGCCTGTTCGCAGTTCTTCCCGGGTGGCGAGCCGCCAGCCCTGGTTAACGCCAAGCTGGCGCAGCGCACGACGCTGTTGTGCAACGACGCCTACGCCCTGCTCGCCTCGGGCGTCATCCACGGCCCAATCTGGTCGGCCGAGCGCCTGACCAAGGCCAGCTTGGCTGCCGCACGGGACACCCTGCGGGACGGCGAGTTCCACGCTGACGACCGGCTGCCGCGGGCCGACCAGGCGCAACTCGACGACTACCGCCGCTCCGGCTACGACCGCGGTCACATGAAATACTCGCCTTAAAATATACTTCGCAATCAGGTGTATGGGTTTTGCTAGAATATCTATACTGAACGCCCTATACTTATTGGATATAGCATGTCGATTTTTTGGTAGTGTCCTAATTTAAATTTGGCTCCTCGGCTTGAGCAGGCAGCTTCTTGGCCAGTCGGCGATTTGGATCAGCGTAGTCTAAGGTTCCAAGGTAACTTGGATTAATTTCTCCTGCGATTGTTTGGCTTCGGCAGTGCGCCTGGGCCTCACTCCAAAGTTTGAATTTTGGGAAGCTCACACATACGGCGACGCATCGCATCTCATGGGTCCGCATAAAACTGTCTAGACTGGCTGTTCTACCTCTAAATTTTGCCTCTATGAAAGAAACAAAAGTGAGGTTGTCAATCTCACCACCTATCAGTTGCTGGAACACTCCAAAGTTGTGGGATGGGCTGAAGGGTTTGGAGCAGGTTTGCGATGCGCCGTAGGCCGCGCGTGAACCACGACGTCATGCTGCGCAGGACGTTCTTCGGCTGTTGTTCCGGGCGTCTGCGTTCGGCAGGCGTGGCATGATGGACCGCATCCCATTGTCCTGTGGACACGGCGAAGTAGAGTGCCAGCGCCATGACCAGGATGAGCCTGGCCAGCCGGTCGGGGAAGCGGATCTGGCTGTCTTCCAGGCCGAAGCCACGCGTTTTGAAGTCGGAGAACATTGGCTCAATGCCCCAGCGCCGGGCGTAGTCGAGCGTGGTGAGGTAGCCCGGGGCCTCGGACATGGCGACGATCCAGGGCTCCTCATGGCCGGGGTCCTGGATGAAGCCGACGTTGGTGCGCACCCGGCGCGCGGTCAATTCCACTTCCGTCAGATAGGGCGTGTCCCGGGCCAGGCGCTCGACCGGCCCTGCGTCGGCACCGTCGATCCATAGATGCAGGTTGCCCTTCAGCCGCAGCCGGTAGTCCCAGCCCAGCACCTGGCAGTGGCCGATCAGCGCGGGCGTGCCGTAGAACCGGTCGCCCAGCAACCGCACACGAGCCTCTTCAGGCAACCAAGCCACTACGGTGTCGAGCAAGCCTTTCTGCACGCCAAAGCCAATGGCACCCTCGGTCTCCTCCACCCGCCAAGCCAGCGGCAAGGCGCGCTCACCCCAGCGCAGGGCCAGCATGAGGATCTGATGCCGCTCGGACGCCCGGCTCTGATCCAAGATCAGGTCCACCCGCTCGCCTGGCCCCGCTTCGGCCTGCGCCCGCGCCAACACCTCGCGTGCGAACGCCAGCATCACCGCATCGCACTCGATCAGCGGGTTCGCCAGCACGCGCACGATCCACTGGTAGCGCATGTCGATCCGGTCCGGCTGACGCGGCAGGGCGGCCGCCAGCGACATCAGGTTGGCGCTGCGCTCGCTCAGCATGGTCGCAACCAGAAGCGCCAAGTTCTCCCGCTGCGTCTTGCGCTGCCAGGGCAGCCGCTCATGCAGCACCACGCTGATGCTCCCGGCCACATGCTCGATCCCGCCCATCCAAACACCCAATCCGTCTAGGATTGGGCCTTCATCACACCACAGGTCGGACCGTCAACCACTCGGGGCCGAAACTGATAGGTGGTGAGGGTTGTCAATGATCAATTAATGGCCAAGGTTATTACGAAATTCAATCCATTTATCTGTGTCGTTGTAGGTTAACTTTGTATTCTACCTCCCTATTCGTGTTTTTTCTTCCACCACGATAACCGATCGCCATCCAGGGGTGACCTGATCTTACCCAGATGCAGCACGGCAAAGAACCGCGGCTCGTCGCTACCCTTGATAGGGGAGAACCACGCATAGGCTCTGGTGGCCGTAGGATGGCATCAAGATCGAGTATATGAACCACGCCATCCCGGACGACTTGTCCTTTAAAGATTTCGTGGTCCTCTGCCCCACAGTTGATTGAGACACCCCGTATGCGGACGGTATCTGCTGACAGGGGTGACGAACATGACAGCAAAGACGACGACGGACACGGGTGCTGCGGGTCCTGGCCGGGGCGGGCGCATGTCGCGGCAACGCAAACGCGACGCGGTGCTGCGGCTGTTGCGTGGCGAGGATCTGGAGCTCGTTTCGCGCGCGCTCGGCGTGACGGCGGCGACGCTGAGCGGCTGGCGCGACGCCTTCCTGGCGGCAGGCGAGGCGAGCCTGGCGACCCGATCCACCGACGGCGAGGCGTTGGAGAACGAGCGGCTGAAGACCAAGCTGGGCGAGATGCTGCTGGACCGCGAGCTGCTGGAAGCCAAGGTCGCGGCGTTGGAGGCAGGCCGCCCTTTGGCATGGCGGAGATCGAAGCGGTGAGCCGGGCCGTCTCGCCCAGCAGCGGCAAGCCTTACGGGCTGGCGCGCGTCTGCCGGGTCTGGCGCATGTCGCGGGCCACGGTCCACCGGCACCGGGCGCCGGCGCCCGCATCGCCGCCGCGGCGCCGAGGCCCACCCGGACCGATGGCGGATGCGGCACTGCTGGAGGCGATCCGGGCCATCCTTTCCGGTTGCCCTTTCCACGGCGAAGGTCACCGCAAGGTCTGGGCCCGGCTGCGCATGGGCGGGGTGCGCACCTCCAAGCGCCAGGTGCTGCGCCTGATGGGCGAGCACGGCCTGCTCGCCCCGTCACGCGTCGGCTCGCCACGCGGTCCACGCAACCACGACGGCACCATCATCCCCGACCGGATAGACGCCATGTGGGGCACTGATCTGACCACGGCGTGGACCGGGGAGGGACAGGCGGCCGTGTTCATCGCCGTGGACCACCACAGCGCCGAGTGCGTCGGCATCCACGCCGCGCGCCGAGCCACCCGCTTCGAGGCGCTGGAGCCGATCCGCCAGGGCGTGCGGCACAGCTTCGGGGCGTTCGCCAAGAATGTGGCCCAAGGCCTTGCCGTCCGCCATGACCACGGCAGCCAATACATGTCCGACGCCTTCCAGAAGGAACTCGCCTTCCTCGGCATCGAAAGCTCGCCCGCCTTTGTCCGCGCGCCCGAGGGCAACGGCTGCGCCGAGCGCTTCATCCGTACCCTCAAGGAGAACCTGCTCTGGGTCCGAACCTTCGACACCGTCGAGCAGCTCCGTCAGGCGCTGATCGAGTTCCGGGACGCCTACAACGCAACTTGGCTCATCGAGCGGCACGGTTTCCGGCCACCTGCCGCAATCCGTGCCGAGCAGCTTCCAACCGCGGCACTGGCAGCGTAGGGTTCAAATCGGTGTCTCAGAAACCGCAGGCGGTACAGTGGACGGAAGCGGTTTGAACGAGATGAGCGTGGCAACGATGCCTATCTTTAACGGCAGCCAACAGCTCACCTGGCACTATGTCGCTCACTGAAATCGCCAAGCCGTGACGGCCAGCTTTGCTAGCCTTTGTTAGAACTTGATTGCTTGTTCTTGATTGTGGGTTTGAGCCAGTCCCGTGCGGCGGCGAGGCAGAGCACGCCCATGAAGGAGCGGGCTGTCTTCTCGTAGCGGGTGGCCACGGCCCGCCACTCTTTCAGCCGACCCCAAAGGCGCTCGATCCGGTTGCGATGAACGTAGATGAAGTCCGGGCAGCGCACGGGCGCCTCGTTCTTCTTGGTCGGGATCACCGGACGCGCGCCCATGGCCCAGGCCTGCGCGCGCAGAGCGTCCGAGGACAGGCCGCGGTCGCCCACCACCCAGCCGGGCGCGTCCGTCAAGCCGTCCAGCAGCGCGGGCGCCATTGGCGCCTCGTGCGCCTGGCCTGGGGCGAGCGCAAAGGCGATCGCCCGGCCCTGGCTGTCTGCCACCGTCACCGCCTTGGTCCCGAAGCCGCCGCGAGAGCGACCAAGCGCTTCACGCTCGTCTCGGCTTGCTGCAGATCCCCTTTTTTAGGCGCCCCCGCCGCTTTGGCGCGCGCCCGGATGTTGGTCCCGTCCAGGAAGGCCAGGCCCAGATCCAAGCCGCCCGCGCGCGCCTGCGCCAAACCCAGCAGGCGCTCCCACGCACCCTGCTTGGCCCAGCGGATGAACAGCTGCGCCGCCAGCCACCACGGGCCGAGTTCGGCCGGGATCGCCCGCCACTTGGCGCCGTTGTTGTGCCGCCACAAGATGGCCGCGATCGTGCGGCGCAGGTCTTTCGGCGGCGTCTTGCCGCGGGGCCGCACCAACTCGATCAGCGGCTCCCATACCGCCCACTCCGCGTCCGTAAAGCCCTCAGCCTCAGCAATCTCCGCCATGCCCCAAAGATGGGGCTAAAACTCAAGTTCTAACAGAAGCTAGGCGTGTCGTTCTTCCACTCTCTCGGCGATCGCCTGCGCGTCTCCGGCACCGTCGCCATCCCGCCGCCACCCGACCTCGCCAGACTGGCCGCAAGCACGGCCTGATCGCCCGGCAATCTGACCCGGTTGCCCACAGTGCGATTAACCTCCTGATTAGGCCGTAGTGACGATTTCAGCTTGGCTGGGTTCCGGTTCGGCGCTGGGTGTGGTTCAAGGCTGATTTCGAGGTTTGGCGATGGCGGGCGTTGAGGTGGATGCGTTGCGCGACGACCAGTGGGAGCGCTTGCGGGACCTGGTTCCGGGCGGGCGCGAGGGCCAGCGTGGGCCGCGTTGCGACAACCGCCGGTTCGTGGATGCGCTGCTGTGGATGGCGCGCTCTGGCGCGCGCTGGCGCGACCTGCCCGAGCGGTATGGTGATTACCAGGCCGTGAAGCGCCGCTTCTATCGCTGGGTCGAGCGCGACGTCTTGGGCGGCTTCCTGGCCGTGCTTGCGGCGGACAGCGACCTGGAATGGCTGATGATCGACAGCACGGTCGTGCGCGCCCACCAGCACGCGGCCGGGGCCCGCCGGTCCAAGGGGGGCCTGATGCCCAGGGGCTGGGCCGCTCTCGCGGCGGCCTGAGCACCAAGGTACACGCCGCCACCGACGCGCTGGGCAACCCGGTGCGCCTGCTGTTCGGGCCGGGGCAGCGCCATGACGTCACGCGCGGCCACGAACTGCTGGACGGCCTCAAGCCCGGTGCCGTGATCGCCGACAAGGGATACGACGCTGACCACCTGCGGGATGCCATAGGCGACATGGGAGCCGAGGCTGTCATCCCGCCCCGGTCCAACCGCAAAACGCCACGCGACCATGACAAGGCGCTCTACCGGGAGCGCAACCTCGCCGAGCGGTTCTTCAACAAGCTGAAGCAGTTCAGGCGCGTGGCCACCCGCTACGACAAGCTCCTGCCCAACTACAGAGGCTTCGTCCAACTCGCCGCCATAGTCGTCCTGCTTCGGTGAAATCGTCACTACCGCCTAATATTGACCTACCTTGGTGGCGCCTTTTCCTGCTTTCGCAGGAGGCTTCTTCCATGCTCAGGACACACCGACCATACTTGCCTGAGTTCCGCTGCCAGACGGTCGACCTGGTCCGTGCCGGACGACTCGCTGATGATCTTGCCCGCGAGTTCGAGCCGACGGCGCAGTCGATCTGCGCCTGGCTCGTCCTGGCTTGACCGCCAAGGGGCCGCCGGGAGGAGAAGGGCGACGCCCTGGCATGGCTGCGGCGCGAGAATAAGCCGCCGCGGGTGGAGCGCGATGTTTTCCCTCGAGCCGCGGCCTGGTTTGCGAGGGAAATCGGGGCCGTGTGCCGTCCGGCTCTTCCGGTCCATGAGCGCGAACCAGGCTTTCTTATTCCGACCAGGGATTCCAACACACATCCTTGGCGTCGGGCCGAACGATGTCGGAAGGCGGGCGTTCGACCGTTCATGGGATCCGTGGGCGAGCCTACGACGACGCCATCTGCGAGAGCTTCTTCGCCACCTTGGAATGCGAGCTGCTGAACCGCTGCCGGTTCGCGTCGCAGGCGGAAGCGCGCATGGCTTGCTTCAGCTTCGTCGAAGGCTGATGCAACCCGGCACATTTGCATTCCGCTTTGGGATGTCGGTCACCCAGGCCTTCGAAGCCGCCATGCAAAAGGCCGTGGCCGAACCACCATCACCATAGCCTGCCAACACACCAACAAGGCGGTTCAATGTCAGGTCGTGCTTGATCACCCGCGTAAAGACCCTGCGCTCGTTGGCGTGTAAAGAGCGCCGCTTTGACACCCGGACGAACATCGAGCGCGCCACCCTTTACTGGAACGCGCAAGCGCCCGTTCGTCTGAAGCCAGCAACGGCACCGCATGCCACGCCGCCTCAGGATCGCGGCTACGCCAAACATTATGTTGACTTAGAGGACGCAGCGCCCAGTCGGATGCGAAAATGCGTTTAATTAGTTTGTAAAACCGCTCTACATTATATCATGATTATTGATATATTCTGGTCACAGAGGCTTATTAGCATTGGGTAGATAGAGCGCATCGCTCATTCCCGGGAGCAGCTTGTAAGCGGCCAGGCGCGGGTCGCTGGGCCAAGCACCGGGGGGAAGGCCTTCAATGGAGATCACAACCGGCTTTTTGGCCGTGATCCGGTCGAGAATGTCATGTTTGTAGCCGGTGAGCCGCGTGTAGGCGTTAAGAACGCCCTCGTCCGCATTGACGAACCACATGTAGGAGATGTCAGGACGGAAAACGTTGAATACGCTGCGCGTGTCCATCACCGAGTCGCCAGGCTTGGTGAGCTGGAGCACGAGGGCATGGCGCGCGAGCTGGTAACCAATGCCGGGGCTTGCCAGCGCCTCTGCGGCGACGTTCCAGGAGCCCGCCGACGTGACGGCCAGCAGCATGCCCAGCACAAGGGGCCGGGCGCGCAAGGCTTGCACGGCGGCGCCGCCTGCGAGGAGCGCGATCAGCGGCATCGCTGGAAGATAGTATTGGGCGTAGAATTTATTCAGCACCTGCACCCATGCCACCAGGATGACGGCGATGAACGCCATCTCCTGATGCAAGCGACGCTGGTCCGCGCTGCAGCCCAGCGGCAGGCATACTGCACTGATCAGGCTGAGGGCGAAGAAGCCCCACAGGAGCGGGCTCTGGGCAATGCTGCCGCCCAGCATCAAGAAGACGGCCGGGTTGCCCCAAAAGGTCGCGGCGACGTCCGAGATGTAGGCCTGCTCGGCATTCAAGCGGTAGTTCAGGATCCAGAACGCGTGCAGCGAATGGGTCGTCGCCAGCCACACGGCGAATGGCAGCAGGGCGGCAAAAAACCCGGCCGCCATGATGAGTGGATCCCGCCAAGGCAAGCGCCGTTGCAGCACCCGCAGGCTGACGATGCAGGCGACCGCCAGGATGAAGAACACCGCCTTCTGCAACGCGACGAACGAAAGACCCAGGGCGAGGCCGCTCGCCGCCGCCCAATACCAGCGGCGCCGGGCGAAATGGATCAGCAGTAGGACGAGCCCGGCCAAGTCGAAGAAGGTCTGTAAGTTGTCTGGACGCAGCTCGATCACCTTGCTGCTGAAGATTGGCGCCGCCACAAGTAGAATTAGGCCAGCAAGGGATGCGGCGCTTCCGAACAGCCGGCGGCCGATGTCGAAAGTTGCCGTCAAGATGCCCGCCACCAGCAATAAGTTAAGCATCCGCATGTAAATCAGGGTTGCGGAACTCTCGGGCATCACGGTGAAGAGCGGCGCAAGCATCAAATAGAACAACGGATGGTGGTGCTCGAAGAAATCGCGGTAGATCATTTCGCCTTGCAGGATCTTCCACCCGGCGTGCATCGACTCCACTTCGTCGGGGTCGAAATAGCGATGCGTCGCCAGCACGGCGAGGGCTGTGAGCGCGACGCATGAAAAGAGCGCGGCAATGATAGCCAGGCGCTTTCCGGGCGCGATGTTCAGAATGCCTAGGCTGCGCTCGGCGAGTGGCTGAGGCATGGGGAGTTCGGCCTTCGCGAGAGTGACGGCTTGGCCGGGCAGCCGGGCAAGTTCTGCATCAGGGCAGGCCGCCGCGCAAGGGTCGGAACATGCCAAGGCGGCGTGTTTGCTGTTAGAGACAGCCGACCACCGCTGAGGACTGGACTGACATAATGCTCAATCGGCTTCGCTCGATGTTCGCCCATCCAAGGCCAGTGGACCAGCCAGTGACAGGGACTGGAAACCAACCCGGATCGCGCCTGCTTGGCTTGTCGATGGTGAAGAATGAGCAGGATGTCATCGAGCCATTCCTGCGTCACAACGCCTCATTGTTGGACGCGCTCGTGCTGCTGGACAACGCCTCGCACGACAATACCCGCGACATCGCGCTCGCCTGCGCGCGGGAGTTGGGCAACGTCGTCGTTGGCGACAGCGCCGAGTTCAGCTACCTCCAATCCGAGCGGATGACCAGCATGCTTGCCTGCTGCCAAGAGGCATTCCGGGCCGATTACATCCTGTTCTTGGACGCTGATGAATTTCTTTCAGTATCGGACAGGAGGGCGCTGGAGATAGCCTTGAGTCCGATCCCGCGCGGCGGAGTGGGGTTGGTGCCGTGGCGCACCTTCGTGATCCGGCCTGGGCAAGAAGACGCGGTCGCGGCCGACCCGCCGCACGGCTTCACCCATCGGCGGCGTGCCGAGCTGCCGCAGTTCCAGAAAGCTGTGCTGCGGCTAGATGGCCGACCTGCGTCCGGGCTGGTGGTTGAGCAGGGCAACCATAACGTGCTGGTGAATGGCCAAGCTCTTGCCTCCTCGCAGCTGGAAGGGCTGCACCTGATGCACATGCCGGTGCGGAGTGGGCGGCAACTGGCCGCCAAGGGTGTCGTTGGCTGGACCGCATACATGGCCAGGAACCCCCGGGCGCGTAAGGAGAATTACGGCTTCCAGTGGCGAGAGGCGTTCGACCGGGTGGTTGCCCAGGGCTACGCCGCCTTGTCGGACGACATCGCCGCGATCTCGTTCGGCTACGCCCAGACCCGGCCGCCGGCCGATTGGAACACGGACACAGTGGCCGAGACCCTTCCCTTCGCCTACGCGCGTCAGTACTCCGACGGCGTATTCGCAGATCCCCTTTCCCTAGTGGCGCGGGCCTGGGAGCGTTTCCTTGCCGAAGCCCCACCCAGAGGTGCGGATGAACTGGCACCGCTCCGATTTATCATAGAAAAACACCAGGTGCGCCGCATCCTGCAGATTAGCTGCGGTTTGGAGTCGCTCTCGGCGATGCCCGAGGTCGAAATCACATCCCTCGACACACCGGAGCGGCAGGGTGGCGAAATGTTCGACCTGATTGTCTGCGCCAATGCCGAAGGCCAAGCTAGGGTGTTGGACGGCATTGACCGCTGGGCCGTGAAACGCATCGCGTTCGCCGGGACCGGCCCGCGGCCGCTTTCACACCTCCTACGCGAATGGGCGACACGCGGTTGGATGGCAGACTCGGTGGATAGTCTGGGCATGCGCGCGCTCGCGGCTTTGTCTTGTTCTAGGTGCGAGTGGGTTGTGTTGCGTCGAGGCAGTGGCATGGAAGCGATGGAAACACTGCCCGCGATCCAGACAATGCTGTCACCGTGCGCCGCTTGATTGCAGTTGAAACTTTTCCGCTTTTGATACTGCAGGCGAAGTCGTCAGGTTGCGGCTGGTATGGCCATGAGACCGATGGATGCGGACTGCCGGGTCTGTTGTTTGGTTCCGGGATGGGGTGGCGCGGGCTTGGCTTGAGGACACCGGGGTGCCGTCCAAGCGTGGCGGACAGCGTCGAAGGCTGTCCTCCACCGGAGCGGCTTGGGGTGCTTGGCGAGGGCGCAGGCCGACACGACAGCAAGGGCGTGGGTGACCCTGCCGCCGATGTGCCCTCGTTCATAAGGAGAGTCGTTCTTCCGTATGCCCTGGTTTGCTGTCTGGTTGTGAAGATTGACAAGCCCCCACTGAGTGGTCCGGGCAGACTGTTGGCGCAGCATGGCCAGGGACGGCTGACGCGACCCGGTCGGACCTGATCGCCCGGGTGGGAGCATGGGCAAGCCTGACGCGACGACCTCCGGCGAGGGTGGCCGGTGGCCCAAGGAGGAGTGTGAGCGCACCCTGTTGCGATGCACCCGCCATGGCTCGATCAGCACGCGCGCTTCAGCCAGCGCGCCGACATCTCGGTGTTCAGCAGCCCGTCGCGCAGCGTGCCGTTGACGCTCTCGGCGCGGCCGTTCTCCCACGGGCTGCCCGGCTTGATGAACGCTGTCCTGGCGCCGACGCCGCTGATCCAGCTTTTCACGGTCACGGCAATGAACTCAGGTCCGTTGTCCAGCCGGACGCAACCCGGCGCGCCGCGCGCGACGAACAGACCGGCCAGCCCGTCGATCACCTACGGTGGAGCCCGGCTCGCGCCCGACCCGGAGGCACAGGCACGCGCGGGTGAACGCGTCCACCACGTTCAGCCGGCGCATCTGGCGCCCGTCGCGCGTCCGGTCCTCGGCGAAGCCGCAGCCCTGCGCGGCCGGAACCTCGGGCTGCTCCGCCCAGACGTGGCGCGCCCACGCCGGGCGACGAGGGGCGCTTGCCAGTGCGCCGAGGCAGCCTCCTTCAGCGCCAGCTGCTCCACCGCCCGGTCAGCCACCGCGCGCCGCAACCGCCCGGTTCTCCTGCTCCAAGCGCTTCAGCCGCCTCACCCGGACCAGCTTCAGCCCGCCACACTCCGGGTGCCAGCGGGTAGTGCGTCACCTCCGCCACCCCGATCGCCCGCACTGCCTCCATCACCGGCTTGCCTTGCCCGGCCAGCGCCTCGGCCTGGCGCAGCTTGGCCACGATCTCCTCCGGCTCGTGATGCTTGCGCGCCAGCCCAGCTCCCTTCCGCTTGCCCCCGGCCTCTCATAACCGGTGGCCCACTTCTACGAAGAAGGTCACCGAACGTCTCAGGCTTTCGAGTTCGCATCACCTTTGTTTTGCTGAAATAGTACAGTTGAGAAATTTAAAAATAGCCACATTGCAATACGTAATAGATGCTTTACACAAGATTGTCATAGAAACTAGTTCAGAACTTACACACGCCCGATTGCCCTTCTTGTGACATATCGCAATCATGCGCTTCCACCTTGCTGCAGGTCTTGCAACGTAAATGATGCCTTTTTCGCACATGGATATGGTGCAGGCCTTCCTTGATCTGAGCCAGGCCCGCGTTGCGGCATGGTTTAGCATCGGGTTGCCGAAAGCCCACGACGGCGTCGCGCCGTCCCGCAGACCAGGCGCAAACGAGACAACCAGGAAAGGCCTCTTCCGATGCTGACGAGCAAATCCCCTGTGACGGTTGCCGGACCGGGTCGGCGGAGCCGGTTGATGGCCTCACTGATGGCCACGACAGCCTTGCTCGGGGGCTGTGCCGCGATGTCGAATCAGCAAGCGGCCAACCGCCCGGCAGTGAAGCGGCCTTCAACGGATGCTCAGCCGATCGACGCAGCCGTGACGAGCCTCACGACCGCGTTGTTCGCCGACGCGAAACTCGATCCGTCCGAGCCGCGGCTGCTCATGGTCGATCCGCCGGTTGACCTCGCAACCGTCCGGCATTCGACGATGACGCGCGACGTCGAGCGGCGGGTCGTGAACACGGTTAATCAGCGCTTTCCTAACATTCAGGCGACTCCGCTGAGCGAAGGCGCGTTGCAGCGTCAGCCAGTCGTGTTGCTGAGCTGCATGGCTCCGGTGGCCAAGGCGGGCGACATGCAGCCCTACCGGGATGGGCCACCTCAGGCTTACCGGGTCTGGGCGTCATTGTCTGATACGCGCACCGGCCGGATCATGGCGACGCAAACGGCCTGGGTCCGCACAGAAGACGTGGACATGACGCCGACCAGGTTTTTCCGCGACAGCCCTGTTTGGACAATCGACAACAGCATGCGGGCATATCTGAAGGTATGCGGCGGCAAGCCAGGCGAGACCATGGACTCGGCTTACCTGACCGGCCTGGACGCGTCGGCCGTTGCCGACCGGGGAACTGCGGCCTACGAGGCTGGGCGCTATCCGGATGCGCTCGCCGCCTACACGCAGGCGAGCACCATGCCCGAGGGCGACAGGATGCGGGTCTGGAACGGAGTGTACCTGAGCAACCTGGCGCTCGGGCGACCGCAAGCCGCGGAGCAGGCGTTCGGCAAGATGGTCGACCTCGGCCTGGGGATGGGCAGGGTGGCGGTGAAGTTCCTGTTCGAGCCGGCATCGACACGGTTCTGGCGAGGCGGGGCGCTGAGCGAAGAGTATCCGATGTGGCTGCGCCAGATCGCGAACCGGAGCGCGGCTCAGCGGGTTTGTATGCTGGTGCTCGGTTACACCAGCCCTACGGGCACGCGGGCGGTGAACAAGTCGCTGTCAGAACGGCGAGCCATATTCGTACGCGAAGAGATCGTCCAGAGGGCGCCGGTGCTGAAGATTCGCACCGAGGCTCTCGGGCGTGGATCGAGTGATCCTCTGGTCGGCACCGGCAAGGACGACGCGAGCGACGTGCTGGATCGCCGCGTGGAGTTCCAGCCACAGACATGCAACGCGCTCGAAGTGGCGCCAAGCCGTTTCTGATCGGGCGGGTGTTGCGTCAGGGCACGGGAACAGCTGTTTCCGTGCACAGTTCGGAGCCGATAAGTGGGTGCAGACGCATATCGCGTCAAGCAGCAGCGTTTCAGCTCAGAATTATTCTCATATTGGTGTATTGATATTAAACAAGACTTTAAGGTGAAAAACTTAAACTGGGGCTCTACTTTCATGTCGGCTACCGAAATGCTTGGCTCACGTTGTGTTTAGGAGTTCTTCCTGGTTCCCGATCTGACTCTCTGCCTCTAGGTGCTGGGTTTGCGAGGCCGGGGCGATTGGAACGGTGGTTTCGGTTTTGTGTGAGAAGCATTGGCAGTGCAGCTTTGAGGGCGTAGCGTCGGCGGCGTAGCGTCGGCGGCGTGCTGGGGTGATAGCCAAGTGCCTGGTGGATGTTCGTCCTCGTGCAGCACGCACTGGACGGCCGATCGTGGGCCGGGGTGGCGCGGTTGTGCGGCATGAGCCGGCGGCACCGTAGGGCTGGGTTCACCGCCGCGACGCGGACGATCCCTGTGGGCCTGTCCAATCAGGCCAGTCTGGGGCGCCTGCTGTGCTTGACCCTGAGCGGGTAGCCCGGCTCAAGGCGCTGGCCCTAGCGGGGCGGGACTTGGCTTGGTGAACCGCCCTGGTTTTCCTGAAGGCTGTTTGGTTTGAGTTTCAGGGGCTGATCGGCCTGGTCTTGAGCGAGGCATAGCAGGCTGTTTCCGCTTCGACGGGCGCGATGTTGCCGATCGGCTCAATCAGGCGGGGGTTCGTGGAACCAGTCGACCCATTCGAGGGTGGCAAACTCAACGGCCTCGAACGAGCGAGGGTCCTCGTTGTTAGCGGCGGCGAGAATGCGCGTTTAAACGGCGCGTATTTTGCTGGGTTGAAGGCGTCTGGCGGGTTGGCGTGACGGCTGTGGCGGCGTTTCTGTGCAGGGGCCTCGGGTGTCTGGAGATGCCGGCACCTTGGGCATCGTCGCCCGTCTGCGATGAGGATGCCGCCGTGCTCGCGGCCGTCCAGGACGCTGCGCGCCGCGCAAGCGCGGTGGCCTGCGGCCATCCTGGACGGGCCGCTGCGCGCGACGGCCTGGGCGAGCGCAGGTCGGGACGACAGGATGGCCGTCTTGATCGAACAACAGGATGGGTGTTGGCGCTTCGCGTGTCGCCGGCCCGCCGGCCATGGTTTGCGGCTAGGGTGGGCAGTCAGCGCCTTGTTCACGGTTTGGCTTTGCGGCGTTGGCGCGCGCGCTGCTCGGTGCGTTCGCGGGCCTCCTTGAGGCGGTAGGACTCGCCTTCGATGGCGATGATCTCGGCGTTGTGGACGAGTCGGTCGACCAGGGAGACGACGCAGGCGGCATTGGGGAACACCTCACGCCATTCGGCAAAGGGGCGGTTGGTGGTGACCAGCGTGCTTTTGGTCTGGTAGCGACGCGAGACCAGTTCGAACATCAGGTCGGCATGGCGGTTGGAGTAGGACAGGTAGCCGACCTCGTCGATCACCAGCAGCTGCGGCCGGGCGTAGTGGCGCAGGCGGCGGCGCAGGGCAGAGTCGCTGTCGAGCGCGCACAGGTCGCCGAGCAGCTGGCCGGCGCTGGTGAACAGCACGGTATGGCCAAGGATCAGCGCCTGATGGGCGATGTTCTGCGCCAGCGTTGACTTGCCGACGCCGTTCGGACCGACCAGGACGACGTGGGCGGCCTCGGCCAGGAAGTCGAGCGCCATCAGCGCCTCGACGGCGGCGCGGTCGCAGCGCTTGGGCCAGGCCCAATCGAAGTCGCACAATGGTTTGAAGCGGCCGATGTGGGCGGAGCCCAGCCGGCGTTCCAGGCTGCGGCGGGCGCGCTCCTGCTCCTCCCAGCCGAGCAGCGGCGCCACCCAGGCCTCGGCCGCCACGTCCGGCCAATGTGCCAGGAGGCCGTGCAGGTGCAGCGCCTCGGCGCGGGCGCGCATGGGATCGGGCTCAGTCATCGGAACGCTCCTTGAGCTGGTCGTAGGGTTCGAGCGCGTGCGGCCGCACCGGGGCATCGCGGGCCTGCACATGGGCGGGCAGCACCAGGGCGACCGGGGGCGCGTCGCCGTGCTGCCCGCGGCGGCGTTCGAGGGCGAGGCGCACCGCGTTGGGGTGCGGCACGTCGCGCTCCAGCGCCTCGAGGACGGCCGCCTGCAGATCGGCGGCGCTGGCGCGGTCGAGCAGGCGCAGCAGGGCGGCGGTGATGGCACCCAGGTTGGCGCCGCGCTCGGCGGCGCGCGCGAGCAGGACCTGGCTGGCGGGCACAGCTTGCGCGAGGCGGTCGGTCGCACGGTGCTGGCGCGCGGCGCGCTTGTCGTCGACCAGCGCCTGGAGGTGGGCGGCATCCTCGATCTGCGCGCCCTTGTCGTAGCTGCGCCGATGGCGGGCGAGCAGCTCGGCGCCATCGACGATGCGCACCTCGTGCGGGTCGGCCAGCACCGTCAGCATGCGACGGACGTGGCCGTGCGGCACGGAGTAGTCGTTGAGGTCGAACCGGACATAGGGCGTCTTGCCGACCGAGGCCGCGACGCGCTCGAGCAGCGGCGCGGGGTTGTCGGGCAGCGCCATCAGGCATCCCACCTCCTCGGCGAACACCTCGCCGACGCGGCGCTCCGGCGCGTCGGGGCAGCGCCGGTCGGCTGCGGGACCGGCGCACCAGGCCGCGGCCTGGGCATTGAGGTCGTCGAGGTCGGCGAAGCTGCGGGCGGCGAAGAACGCGTCGCGGACATAGCGGATGGCGCGCTCGACGCGGCCTTTCTCGTTGCCTCGCGCCACCGCCACCGGGCGCGGCTCGTAACGGTAGTGCCCGGCAAAGCCCAGCAGGGTGGGGTGGAAGCGGATCGCGTCGCCGCGCCGCTCCAGCACCGCGCTCTTGAGGTTGTCATAGAGCAGGACACGCGGGACGCCGCCCCATGCGCCGAAGGCTCCGACATGGCCGCGCAGGAAGTTCTCCATCCGGGCATCCGGGAAGAAGCGCACGAAGATCTGCCGCGAGTGGCTGAGCACCATGACGAACGCCATCAGCGGGCGGCGCGCCCGGCCGATGGCGAGATGGCCGAAATGCCCCCAGTCCACCTGCGCCTGCTCGCCCGGTAGGCTGCGCAGGCGTAGGTAGGCCTCGGCCTTGGGCCGCGGCCGGTGGCAGGCGATCAGGTGGCGGAAATGATCGGGGCGGCCGCGCTAGCCGCGCTCGCGCACCATCGCATACAGCCGGCTGGCGGTCAGCGTGGGAAACGCCTCGAGCGTCTGGCGGATGAACGGCAGGTAGGCGTCGACCTGCGACGGGCGAGGCGACGGGCCGAGCCGGGGCAGGCCGGCCTGCGCCAGCACGCGCCGCACCACGCCATGGTGCACGTGCAGCTGGCGGGCGATGGTGCCCACCGTCCATTTCTCCGCGTGGTGGTAGCGCAGGATCTGCGCCTCGATGTCAGGAGGTGTCGCCATGGCCGGGTCCCGTCCGCTCGTGTTGCCGCAAGCCTCGACGGCGGACGCGGCGGCGCAGGAACTCCTGGCGGACCAGGCCGGGGCACCGGCGCCCGCACCAGTGGCAGTGCAAGGCCGGTCGCCGGGGCTGCTCGTCCAAGGCAGCTGCGTCGCTCGCACCCATCGGCGAGCCAGGCGGCAGCAAACCATCGCGCAGCGACAGGGGTGAACCGTGATGCGTCACGTTCTTGCCGCGCGCCCGGTAGCGGCGCGCCCGCGCGGCATGGGCATGCCGCCCCCGGCGGCTGCACTGGTAGCGCCGCCCGGCCTCCCGCAATGTGCGGCGCCGGGCGCGGGGCGCGCAGTCTCCGGCGCAGTAGATCTGGCCGCGGTCGCAGACGCTGCACACAATGGCCTGGACGCGGCAGCCCGCGCATAGGAACAGCCGCGCCGGCAGGTCGTCCTCATGCCCGGACCCGCAAACGCCACGTGGACGAACGCCACGATTGCCGGGATACTGACCCTGCATGCGTGCCCAGCACGGGTGTGGGGCACGGCGCCGAGCAGAACCGCCAAGTCGAGATCGGCGCCGTGCTTGCCCTCGATACCGGCAAGCTCTTACCCCAACCCCCGCCGCTGCGTCAGCCCGTGCCCGCGCCGCAAAGCCGCATCAAACCCCGCGGCACCTCGTCATCAATATCGTCCCAGCAAGCTCGCAGGCCGCCACCTGCCGATCATGATCCCACGCGGCAAACCGACCGATCAGATACTACGCGCCAAATTTGCGCGGATTCTGACCGCCATCGACAGGGCCGCAAGCCGGTGCCGGACGGGGAGCCGCAGGCGGCGCAGGACGTGCTGGCCCCGCTCACATGGCGACGCGTGACCTGGCGGGAGGGCACCAAGGGGGCACTGACGGCGCGGTTCGCGGCCATCCGCGTCCGGGTGGCTGACGGCGCAGCCTGGGCCAACAACCGGCACCTGCCCGGCGAGGAAGCCTGGCTGGTCGGCGAGTGGCGCACGAGCGGCGAGCGCAAATACTACCTCAGCAACCTGCCCGCGCGCACGTCGCTGCGCACACTCGCCCGTGCCATCAAGGCGCGCCGGGTGTGCGAGCAGGCGCACCAGCAGCTCAAGGGCGAGTTGGGCCTCGGCCACTTCGAGGGCCGCTCCTGGACTGGGCTGCACCGGCACGCGCTGATGTGCTGCATCGCGTTCACCTACCTGCAGCACCTGCGCCTCGCCGGACAAAGCCGGACGGGGCGGGGGAAAAATGCGGACCCGTCACCCCGGACCGCCGCCGCAACCGAGCCTGCCCGCGGTGCGCCGCGCCATCATCGCCAGGCTGTTCGCACACCTCGCCCCGCCCGTGCGTTGCCCCTGCTGCCAACACCAGTTCCAGCCGCCTCATAATCAGAAAGTGCCCAGGTAGTGTTAGCCGACGGCGGCCTTGGCACGAGCCCGCTTCGTGTAGCCGGACGCTTTCTGCCAGGCCGCACGTCCGTGCTTGGCGATGCACTGGAGGTGGCGGTCGCGCTGCGTGGGGTCGGTTTCGGCCGTTTCGCTCGGCACGGCCGTAGAGCGCGGCGGCACGATGATCGCCGCCGCAGGATGACGTTTGGCCACGGCTGCGGACACGCTGTCCTGGTCGTAGGCGCCGTCGGCGGCGAACGCCGCCACTGATCATTTCCTTCAGCTCAGGGCTGCCTTGAATTTCGAGGAACGCGTTGCGTGGCGTCTTCCCTTGCGCTGGAGCTGTGCGACGGATCCGCCGGACAGGCGGAAACGCTCGCCAACGCCCGGATGATTGTGGACGCGACGGCGCTGGGCTGGCCAACGCGCGCGCCAAAGGCAAGCGCCTCGGCCGTCCCGTGCGCGACCCCGGCGCGCGGGCCCGCGTCGTCGCACTCAAGGGCGAGGGGCTGAGCCTGCGCCAGATTGCCGCCCGCGAATGCCTTTCAGCGTCGGGCGTGCGCAAGATGCTCATGCAGGCAGGCGTCGAGACGGCTGCTCCATCCTCAGCCCTTGCTTCCCCGCAGGCCTGACCACGCGCCGTGCCGGTCATCGCCGACACCGCCTACCCGCGGCTGCCCATCCAGCCGGGGCCGGCCAAGCTGGAGGCATTCACGCCGGAGGCGGCCGAAAGCCCCTTCGCGCGGCAAAAGACACGGCAGCGCGGCCCGCGCCTGGCGCTCCTGATCTTGCTCAAGGTGTTCCAACACCTCGGGCGGGTGGTCCGGCTTGCCGAGGTGCCGATGGCCATCCTCGCCCACGTCGCCGCAGCTGCCGACCTGGCCGACGCCATCCCCGACCTCGCCGGCTACGACGACACGACCTACCGCGTCCGTCTCGCAACGCTTGTGCGCGGCCATGCCGGCGTCGCCGCCTACGACCGCGAGGCGCGCAGCATAGCTGCGCGGGCCTGCATCGAAGCAGCGCGCAAGGCGCACCGCCTCACCGTGGCGCGCGGCACGCTGCGTCCGGTCATGCTCCCCGTACTGCTTGGCTTGCTGGCCAGCACGGGTTTGCGAGTCGGAGAGGCGGTCCGGCTAAGGGTGGACGACGTCCGGCTGGACACCGACCCGCCGCACCTACGCGTGCTGCAAACCAAGTTCCAGAAGGGGCCTGCTGGGAGTCTGGTTCGGCAAGCTGACCCGCAAGCTCGGGATGTGGCCGGCAGACAAGGCGGCGCGCCGCCCATCGCTGCACTCGTTCAGGCACAGCTTCGCGGTCCGCCGACTGCGGGCGTGGCACGAAGCCGGCCAGGACGTGCGGGCGCTGCTGCCGACGCTGTCGGTCCACCTCGGCCACCTCCGGCCGGAGGACACCTACTGGTACCTGACCGCCACGCCGGAGCTGCTGCGGGTGGCGGGCGCACCCTTCGCGCCGGACGGCGTAGTCGGGGATGAGCCATGAGGACGCTGGCCGACGCAGGCGGCCTTGTTGGCCCGCACATGCAGGCGTTCTTCGCTGAGCACCTGCTCGCCCACAAGCGCGCCAGCCCGCAGACCATCGCCTGTTATCGCGACACGTTCCGCCTGCTGCTGCGCTTCATGCAGGACAGGACGGGCGCCGCACCCGCGGCGCTGCCGCTCTCGGCCCTGGACGCCGACGCCGTGCTGACGTTTCTCGACCACATCGAGCGCAACCGCGGCTGCACGGTGAAGTCGCGCAACAACCGGCCGGCCGCCATCCGGTCGTTCTTTTGCCTGGTCGCGCTGCGCGTCCCGGACAGCCTGGGGCAGGTGACGCGGGTGACGGCGATCCCCGTCAAGCGCGGCGATAAACGGCTGGTCAGCTACTTGACCCGCGACGAGGTCAAGGCCCTGCTCGCCGCGCCTGACCGGACGGCCTGGTCGGGTCGGGTCGGGTCGGCGCGACCACGCTCTGCTGCTGACCCTATACAACAGCGGCGCGCGTGTCTCCGAGATCACCGCCCTGCGGCGCGAGCAGGTGCGCCTCGACCCTGCTGATCCCTGCCTCGATCTGCACGGCAAGGGACGCAAGCAGCGCGTCGTGCCGCTCTGGGCAGAAACCGCCCGGGTGTTGCGGGCATGGTTCCGCGAACTGGGCGACCAGGGCAGCGGTGTCGCCTTTCCCAGCGCCCCCCGGCTTAGCATTAGCTCGTGCCGGCCACGCCCGAGCAGCGCTGCGCCGTCGAGGTGACGCGCACACTAATCTGGTGGTTGTATGCCGACCTGAAGGTCTGGGCGTGTGACCCGTGTCCACGACGGGCCGCCGCGCTGCGGACGCGTTTTGACCGCATCTTCAGGCGCCGAACCGGCTACGCCACCTTGGACCGGCTGCTCGCCCGGCTACATCAGCGCAAGCACGAACTGCTGCGTATACTCGAGCGCCCCGAGATCCCGCTGCACGCCAACGGCTCGGAGGATGACATCCGGGCCTGCGTGACCAAGCGCGCGATCTCCGGCGGCACGGTGAGCACGGCAGGACGCACCGCGCGCGACGTCACGCTCGGCCTGATGAAGACCTGCGGCAAGCTGGGCGTGTCGTTCTTCCGCTACCTCGGCGACCGCCTGCGCGTTCCAGGCGCCGTTACCATCCCGCCGCTTCCAGAACTCATCCGTCAGGCCGCGACCACGGCCTGATTGCCCGGGCATCTGCCCCGGTTGCTGCAACACAGTCCTACCACCCTGGAACCCAACAAGATTCACCCGCTTTATCGGGTCCACATCCGCGCGGCGATGGCGCGCTCCTCCTCGCCGACCGCTTCGGCGTAGATGGCGGTGGTGGTGAGCTGGGCGTGGCCGAGCCAGCGCTGCACCATGTTGAGTGGAATGCCCTGGCCAACGGCGGCGACGCCGAGCGCGTGGCGCAGGCCCTTGGGGCTCGCCTGGGCACCTTCGATGCCGGCGGCTGCGAGCACCTCTTTCACGCGGCGCCAAGCCGTTGCCCGCGAGAACGGCCACAGCGGCACCTTGGCCGCGACACCGCGCAGGCCACGAAGGCCGAACACCAAGTCAAGCATGGTGGCAAGGTCGGCGGGATCGGCACGGTGCGGAACAGCCCGCGCTGGCGCTTTTTCAACGTCTCGAAAGTGATGGTGCCGCCGGCCACGTCCACCTGAGCGCCGGTGAGGGCAAGAGCCTCGCTGACGCGGCAGCCGGTCCAGGCGAGGGTGTGGCAGAAAGCGCGGACGTCGCGCGGCGCTTGGTCGGCCGCCAAAAGGAAGCGTGCGTGCTCGGCGCCGGTGAGGTATTTGCGACCGCCATCCCGGTCGTGAATCGACATCATGGGGTGACGACCTCGATCAGGCTGCTGAAACGGCGAAAGTCGACAACGTTGAAGGTGAGCAGGCGGGTCTCGCCGTGGGCTAGCATGGTGGCGACGATGTTGGCGTCATGCACCTGCTTGCCCCCGAACGCGAAGCGTCGGGTCAGCGTCATCAGCTCATCCCAGACATGGGGCCCATCTTCGAGCACGGCGAAACGGCGGATGAACATCGCCGTGTCGGCCGTGGCTTCGGCGAGAGTCAGTGCCCGCGACCAGGTCTGCGGCCGGGTGGTCGCGGCCAGGTATTCCCGCAGCACCTGGCGCGGGATTGCGATCGGGCCTTGTGCCCGCAACCGAGCGAGGGCGGCGCGGGCGTGAAGATGCTCGGGTGCCGCTGCAATGGTGGAGTGGACGAGGACGTTGGTGTCGACAACGCTCACCGTCCGTCGTCGCCGTAGAGGTCCTCACGGCGCAGGCTCAGTCCTTCGGGCCAGGGGCCGAGGTCATGGACGGGCAGGCTGTCGACGTCGAGCGGTTCCGTGGGCAGCTGCCGTGCCGGCCGATCCTCGACCTCAATGCGCGCCGTATATTCGCCGGCGGGCAGCGGCGTTGCGGTGGAGATGGCGCCGTCGGGGGCGACGGTGAGACGGGTGTTGACGACGGTCACGGTGGCCTCCGAGTAGGTAGGATCAAGCGATACCATGACTCTTGTTTCACACCTGGCGATCGTTGGTCCAGCACGATCGACGACCAGAACATAGCAACGCTGGTGTCTGTTGGATTATGCCACGCACGGAGCAGAGCAGGAGGGCTGCCCCAAGCGGGCGGGGGATCGGGCTGTGAAACACTATTACTCATAGTGTTTCACGGCACCGCCTTGCATGTCTGCGCCGCCGACGCACGCGAGCGGGGGCGAAGGCCGAACCCGGGCGCTGCTCCATCTTTGCCTGTCGGACTCCACGCAGCCAAAGGGAGGATCAGCCCAGCACTAAGGCCCTGCGCGCTGCGCTCCGCCGGTATTGTAGCGTTGCGTAACGGGAATGTTAACCAGCTCCGCCCAGGCGCTGACTACGTATAGGGGTGACTGCCCCAGGTCATGATCGAACAACTGCCGGACCGTCCTGCCGTCGGTGGCGGCCACCTCGCACTCGAAGCTCGCTGCCAGCGCGCCGGCCCAGGCCGCAAGGCAGGCCGCGAACGCATCAGGGTCGATCGGCGTGAGCACGTGCTGCAACGTATTGTATGAGGGGGATGCCATGCGGCAGCTTCAGCGAACGTCCTGAGCCAACCTTCACCGTCGTTCAACCCCCGGCCGCCCCGGCGACCATAGCAGGCCCGTCCCGCCCGATCCGAGTTCCGCTTCCGTTTACCCATCGCAACTTTCTCTCGGGTGTTGCAACGACCACTTGAACCCAAGCACTCATCGCGTTCACCCAATGTCAGATGCAGTCGATGCGGCAGGCGTAGCCGGTGTCTTCGGTTTACACCTCCACTGAACACGTCGCGATTTAGCATCACGACCTCCGTCACCTTACATGTTTGCATACAAGTTAGGGCTGTGCGGTAGTCGTACGATCTCTGCAAGCAGACGTGCTGATGTCAGTTGCATCATAACTGCAGAAGCCCTCTCAATGCAAAGCAAACAAAAAGGATAAGAAAATCTCATGCTGTTGATGCTTTACAGAGATTCGTATCAGGAACACCACTAGGGTGATGACGCATACAGTCAAAAAAGCTTGACAACGATATTTTTACTGTTAATCAGGATGGATGTGAAGACACTGAATGTGTGTAGCAAGAACTCTAACGGCTTATAATTGAGACGTCGGGAGATCAACCGTGTGTTGTTCAAGTTTACAATCGCTTGGTGCATCTGAGGTTATGACTTGCCTGTTCGACCTGTTCTCTTGTCATTTTGCTAAGAAACGGTTCTTGCCTCAGTATGACACGCCGTCACGAGCAGCGTCTGGTATCGCAAGTGCCGACCGACGTTTTCCAATGCGTTCGCCGCAGTACGCCGAGAAATTTGGTAGGAACAGGGTTTCGCAACCTCTGCCCGAGTGTCGGACGTGCGGAAACTCCGGCCGGCGCTCCGCGCTCCGGGACGGCATCACTTACGCTTTTTGTCAGGCCGTCTGATGACTAAAGTCTAGATGAGAGCAGCCGACGTAGCCCTGCCACTCTGGCAATCGAGGTCTCGCTACCAAACATCATTAGCTTACTATCATAATGCAGTTTGCAATAAATAGCACACTTTGAAGTAATTATTCGCCCTGTAAGCGAATGCTTTGGTCATATGACGGCATCCATGCTTTGGCATCGGCATCATGATGCACCATCATGTAAACGCTTCATGTAATTGAACTAGTATGTCTCAACTCCCCTACATGCCGGATGTTGCTGCTGGAACCGACGGCGGTGGCGCGCGGGCTGGTGCGCAAAACGGTGGAGGTGGTGAACTACCCGGACGGGCGGTTCGCGGTGCGGCACGGGGGCGCGGACTTGCCGTTCCGGGTGTTTGACAAGCTGCGGACGGTCGGGACTGGCGCGGTGGTGGAGAACAAGCGGCTGAGCGAGGTGCTGGCGCATGTGAAGGCGCAGCAGGCGGCGTTTCCGGACAGCAAGCGGCCGGGTGCGGCGGGTCGGCGCCGGGCGGTGAACAACTTGGAGGCACCTGGCGCGCCGTCTGGAATTGGCCCCAGTGCCACCTCTACTTTGCACGCGCCATGACATCTCTACCTTGCAGCGACATGGGGGGGGTGAGGGTCAGAATCGACCGCGCTCCCAAATCTGTAGGATCTCAGTCAGCTACACCTCACATTACCTCACAATTCATATTAGCATAGATTTAACCAACAAGTCTTACTCTACAGCGTATGTTTGGTGAAATAACTGGTCGCGCCGTGGCGTCATCGAATAAGCGACACCTGCTTTGCTCACAAGTTTTGTGGACCTTTTCTTCCATTGTTTATCTCTTAATGGCTGGCGTTTCTTGGGCGTCCGCACAGCAGCTTCATGACGGCAACATGGCGACGAAACTGGTTGAGGGTTTCGACGGGGTTTTCGGCGGAATGCACCCCCATGCCCGGGCCGTTCACGCGAAGGGTGTCGTGGCGCTCGGGAGCTTCGTGCCATCGCCCAGCGCGGCCCTGCTGAGCCGTGCGGCCCATCTCAATGGCGGCACCGTGCCGGTGATCGTGCGCTTCTCCAACTTCGCCGGCATGCCTGACGCCGCGGACGGAGCGCCGGAAGCCAGTCCGCGCGGCATGGCGATCCGCTTTCGCCTACCGAGCGGTGCCAACACTGACATTGTTGCGCATTCCTACGACGGCTTCCCTCCGCATATGCGTCTGACAGTGCGGGTGGAGTGACGTACGATGCCCATCCGGATCAGGATACTGCTGGCCTGCCTGAGCCTGACCGCCATCACCCTGTTTCTCGGAGTTTACAGCTACCAGGCTCAGCACGAGCTTGGGAGACTGGGTGTTCGCATCTACGATGACAACACGTTGTCCATCAGTTACTTACGCTCAGCACAGTTTGGGTTGTCTGACGCTGAGACGCGATGGCGTCGGGCCGGCATGGAAACCGACGCGCAAGCCAGCCTGGCGACCCTGGCCGCCTTGACCGACATACGCAGCGACTTGGACGTGGCTCACACGCGCGCCATGTCGCCCAAAGGTAGTACGGCTGTCGATCGCGTTCGCGAGGACGTGCGGCAGCTCGCCGACATTCTCCGTCTTGACGGGCCGGCCGAGGCCTTTGCCAGCGTCGCGCAATTGGAAACTGATTTCACCACCGCGATCGAGGTTTACGCCGCCGATGGCTTCCGATACCGCCGCGACGTGAGTGCGTTGGCGGCCAAGGCGGGTTGGCGAATGGGCATCGCCGTCGCGGTCTCGGTCATCGTGGCCCTTGTCATCACCGTCCTGCTCAGCCGCTCCATCGTGCCGCCCCTGCACAAGGCATTCGCGGTCGCCCAAGCCATCGCCTCAGGGCGGCTCGACAACCACATCGAGGCGAGCGGCCGAGGCGAGGCGGCGCAGTTGCTGCAAGCCCTCGGCGCGATGCAGTCCAGCATCGCCACCGGGATGCAGCGCATCCAGGCGCTGATGCAGGAGCAGACGCTCAGCCATGCGGGTGAGATCGAAGCCGAGCACGCGAAGCTGGGCGCCGCTCTCGACAACATGACCCAGGGCCTATGCCTATTCGGTGACGATGGCCGATTGCTGGTTGCCAACCGACGCTTCGCCGAGATGTTCGGCGCACCCGAGCCAGGAACACCCCTGGATCGCGTGCTGTGCTGCGACGACCTCAAGCGGTTACGCGGGCCTGGCGGCGATGCCACGGCCGACGCGTTCACCTGCACCCTGGATGACGGGCGCGTCATCGCCGTGTGTCGCCGCCGGGTCGCGCACGGCGGCTGGGTCGAGACCTATGAGGACGTCACCGAACGGCACGCCGCCACCACTAGGCTGGCGCACATGGCCCGGCATGACGCCCTGACCGAGCTGCCCAACCGCCAAATGCTGAGCGAGCATATGATAGAGGCGCTGGCCCGCGCCCGGCGGCACGGCAGCCTGGCTGTCCTATGTCTCGATCTGGACCGCTTCAAGGCTGTCAACGATGCGTTGGGCCATGCCGCCGGCGACGCGCTGCTGCGCGCCGTCGCTCAACGGCTGCGCGACTGCACCCGCGAAAGCGACCTCATCGTTCGCCTGGGAAGCGACGAATTCGCCATTATCCAGGAACGATCGACCCAGCCATCCGACTCGGCGAACCTCGCCCGCCGCTTGATCGGTGTGCTGTCCAAACCGTTCGAGATCAATCAGCAGCGCGTGACGGTGAGTGTCAGCATCGGCATCGCGCTGTCCGACGATGGCTTGGTGGACAGCGACGTGCTGCTGAAACGCGCCGACGTGGCGTTGCATCGGGCCAAGAGCGATGGCCGCGGTGTATACCGCTACTTCGAAGCCGAGATGGACGCCGAGGCGCAGGCCCGCCGCACCTTGGAACTCGATCTGGGGCAAGCGCTGGCGAACGGCGAGTTCGAGATGTTCTACCAACCCTTGCTGGTGGCGAGCACCTGCGACATCAGCGGGTTCGAAGCCCTGCTGCGTTGGCGGCACCCGACCAGGGGCCTCATCAGCCCCGGCCTCTTCATCCCCATCGCCGAGGACATCGGCCTGATCGCCGGGATCGGAGAATGGGTGCTGCGCCAGGCTTGCGCCGACGCCGCGACTTGGCCGGGCGCGTTGAAGGTGGCGGTCAACTTGTCGCCGGTGCAGTTCCACGACCGGGCGCTCGTCTCGCACGTGACGAACGCCCTCGCGCGCTCCAAGCTTCCCGCAGAACGGCTGGAGCTGGAGATTACCGAATCCGTGCTGTTGCAGAATGACGAAGCGGTGTTGGCCACGTTGCACAAGTTCCACGCCCTTGGCGCGCGCGTTGCCCTGGACGACTTCGGGACCGGCTACTCGTCGTTGAGCTACTTGCGCCGCTTTCCATTCGACAAGATCAAGATCGACCAGAGCTTCATACGCAGCATGCCAGGGCAGGGCGACTGCAGCGCGATCATTCGCGCCATCATCAAGCTGGGCCATTCGCTCGGCATGACCATCACTGCCGAAGGCGTCGAGACGGCCGAGCAGCTTGCCCTGTTGCAAGCGGAGGGATGCGACGAGGTGCAAGGCTTCCTGTTCAATCGACCAGAGCCAGCGAAACCCACTGCGAAACTGCTGGATCAGCGTGGCGAATCAGCGTTCTCCGCCCATAGAGGTCGGGTGGCTGCATAGGCTGAAGGGCTTGCAACGCTGATACCAGCATGCAGTCGCTCCCTGACCTGGCGTTCGGGATCCTTCTTCATGGCATTCACCCTTCTGCCACGTCGAGCCGCAGGCGCGTAAGCCGCACGCATTGTTGGCCAACAGCGCCTATCCGGCGCACCGCACCGCACCGCACCGGCGCACCGGCAGCATCCGTGCGGATTTTTACGGTAGCGACCAAACCCAGGTGCCTCCGCCGCCACATTCCTTGTCGGATCAATGGTTTCGCCGGCACGAGGAGCGCCATCGACCCAACACCCGGCCACCGCGATGCCCGCTCGGGAGCGCCCGCTTTACGACAACCTCGGGCGTGGAGGGATAGCCGCGGGTTGATTATTGCAGAGTTATCGTGAGCGAAAACGCCCCATCCACTTTGGAAATCCGCCACTCACGACAACGAGTTGGTTGTCGTGAACCAGCCTGTCATCGGCGCGCCCCGCGCCGCTCAGGACCTTACCGTAAATTTCCGCACCGATGCTGCCAGTGGGCCATCCCCTGCCCTCGTTTCCTCTGCTGCCGCTTGCCTTGCTTGCAGTGTAGCTGAGGGCATCGCGCCTGCTATCATCAAGATAACACCAACAATACCGGCAAGGGCACCGTCAACTTGGCGGCCGGCTGGCTTGCAGGATGAGGTTGAGCCAGGTAGGCGGGCGGGATGACGACGCCTGCCTGCCCGAGCTACGCGGGCTATCGCTTCCCAGCCGAGATCATCAGCCACGCGGTGTGGCTCTACTTCCGCTTTCCCCTGAGCCTGCGCATGGTGGACGAACTGCTGGCCGCGCGCGGCATCGTCGTCAGCCACGAGACCGTGCGCCAGTGGGCGCTGAAGTTCGGGCAGGGTTTCGCAAACCAGATCCGGCGCAGGCTGCCTGCGGTCGGCGACAAGTGGCATCTGGACGAGGTCGTGCTGACGATCGCGGGCGTGAAGCACTGGCTATGGCGTGCAGTGGACCAGAACGGGACCGTGCTGGACATTCTGGTGCAGAGCCGGCGCGACGCGCGGGCCGCCAAGCGCTTGATGCGCAAGCTGCTCAAGCGGCAGTGCCAAGGGAACCGTCAACTTGTTGGACTGGGGTCGCGATAGCGCGCGATCAGGACAGCGTGGTCGTGGTTATGCCGAAGCGGCGACGCCAGTGACCTCGGCCCAAACCTGAAAGGCTTGCATCCGGGCGGCTTGATACTGGGGAGCAGGCAGTTGATGGCGGCGGAGGTGGAAGAGGTTGTTGATCCCGTCGTGGGCGGTGAGGAAACGTTGTGCCTGGCCGGCCGACTTGAAGCGCTTCATCTGCCGTTCCCGCCGTCGCGTAGGCTGGTGCGAGTTTTCCGCCCGGTTATTGAGGCCTTTGTGCTTCCGGTGCTCGACGGCGGGCATCACCGCGCGTTTGGCCGCGCCGTCGCTCGCCAGCTTGTCGGTGATCAGAACACGAGGTGCCCGGCATTGCCGCTTCAGCAGCTTGCAGAGCAGGCGCTTGGCGGCCCGCGTGTCGCGCCGGCTCTGCACCAGGATGTCCAGAACCATCCCGTCCTGGTCGACCGCGCGCCACAGCCAGTGCTTTACCCCAGAGATCGTCAGCACGACCTCATCCAGGTGCCACTTGTCTGCGGCGGCAGGCAGCCGGCGCCGGATCTGGTTGGTGAAGCCCTGCCCGAACTTCAGCGCCCACTGACGCACGGTCTCGTGGCTGACAAGGATGCCGCGCGCGGCCAGCAGCTCGTCCACCATGCGTAAGCTGAGCGGAAAACGGAAGTAGAGCCAAACGGCGTGGCTGATGATCTCAGCCGGGAACCGGTAGCCGGCATAGCTCGGGCAGGCAGGCGTGGTCATCCCGCCCGCCTACCTGGCTCAGCCGCGTCTCGCAAGCCGTTCGGCCGCCAAGTTGACGGTGCCCCTTCACCGCCGCGGTCTGGCGCCACGTATTGGTGCTGGTGGCTGGCAGCCTGCTCACGCCTGGGCGGCGCACGGTCACGGCGGCGCTGCGCGTCATGGGTCTCGACCAGGCACCGGGTTTTGCGGTCTACCATCGCGTCCTCAGCACGGGGCACTGGTCGTCACGCGCCGTCGCGCGCCGGCTATTGCTGCTGCTCGTTGCTGCCCTGGTGCCAGAAGGTCCGGTCGTGGTCGGCCTTGACGACACCATTGAGCGGCGCTGGGGCGCAAAGATCAAGGCGCGCGGCATCTACCGTGATCCCGTACGCTCCAGCCACGGCCACTTCGTCAAGGCCAGCGGCTTGCGTTGGCTGTGCGTCATGCTGCTCGCCCCCGTGCCTTGGGCGGGCTGTGTTTGGGCGCTGCCGTTCTTGACCGTGCTCGCGCCCTCCGAACGCCACGCCGCCGAGCAGGGACGACGACACAAGAAGCTCACCGACCGGGCGCGCCAGGGGCTGCTCCAGACCGCACGCTGGCTGCCGGGACGGCGCGTGGTCGCCGTCGCCGACAGCGGCTTCTCGGCCATCGAACTGCTGCGCGAGGCGGGCCGGCACCTATGCTTGGTTTCCAGGCTGCGGCTGGACGCAGGCCTTTACAAGCCAGCGCCGTCGCGCAAGCCCGGCACGCTCGGGCGACCACCGGTCAAAGGCGCCCGGCGACCAAGCCTGAAGCAGCGACTGGCGAACCCGGCCACGCGCTGGTGCCAGGTCAGCATCGATGGCTGGTATGGCCGCACCGAACGGCGTCTCCACATCGCCTCCGGCACAGCGCTTTGGCATCACCCCGGCATGCGGGTGCCAATCCGCTGGGTGCTCGTGCGCGACCCGAGCGGTGAGAAGGAAGCGCAGGCGTTCCTGTGCACCGACCTGGATGCCGACCCGGCGGACATCCTGCGCTGGTTCGTCCGTCGCTGGCGCGTTGAAACCACCTTTGAGGAAGCACGTCGCCACCTCGGCATGGAAACGCAGCGGCAATGGTCGGACCTGGCCATTCTGCGCACCACGCCAGCACTGCTCGGCCTGTTCTCGCTCGTGACGCTGTGGGCGACGCAACTCCATGCCGGGCAGCCCCTCCTGCCCGAATGCGTCCGATGGTACTCGAAGCACGCACCCACGTTCAGCGACGCCCTCGCCTTGGTCCGCCGCGAACTGTGGACCTCGCCGACTTTCGCGCCCTCGCAGCCCGACCGAGACGCGCCGAAACTCCCAGCCGACGTGCTCAGCCGCCTGCTGCTCGTCGCTTGCCGACCACCCTGACGTGCAAAGCCAAGTTAAGGTAAACCGCCGAAATCAAGCTGTTGCCGCCACCTGGGGCGGCGGATGGCACATCGGGGAAGGGCAGGGGGCGAGTAACGAACCCATGCCGGCGCGGCCACGCGACCGCTCAACCCGCCGCCCTGCTTGGCGCGACCCTTACGTCGCTGAGAACCAGAGCCACGTCCGGCTCAGTAAACAATGAAGCCCTTGATGGCATCCAGCATCGCCTCCGGCTCGTCGGCCCGGATGGAATGGCTGCTGTTGGCGAAGATGCGCAGGTCGGAGCCGGGGATCAGCCGGTGGATCTGCTCTGAGAACTCCGGCGGGCAGATCCAGTCATGGGCGCCGGCCAGGATCAGGGTCTTGGCGGTGATGCGCGCCAGCTCAGGGCGGAGGTCGAAGCTGCGCAGGAAGCCGCCGGGGCGGAAGGCGCGGTTCAGCGCCTCGGGCTCGTGGAGCGTCCGGGCTTGGGCCTGCTTGCTCCTGTCCGCGTCGTAGGTCGTGGAGTAGAGCGGACCCATGACGGCGTAGAAGTGCTGCACCTTGTCCAGGGTATTGAGCGTGCCGTCCCACAGCATCCGGCACACGCGTTGCTGCTCCGGCGTGCCGCGCTCGGCCACGATCGCCTGTGCGCGGGGGATGAAGCCTGAATGGGGGGCGGTGACGATGCAGACGAGATGAGAGACGGAGGAAGGGTAACGCGCCGCATGGGCCATCGCGACCATGCCGCCGTAGCTCGTGCCGATGGAGATGACGGGGCCGAGGCCGAGATGCCGGCGCAGCGCTTCCAGGTCCTCGACGTTCTCGTCGAGCGTGTATCGCACCGGGTCGCCTTTGGCCGAGCGGCCCTGGCCGCGATGATCGACGTAGACGAGCTGCATGCGCTCCGCGAGCGGCGAGAAGCCGGGTTTGAAGCCGCTGTGGTCGCCACCCGGACCACCGTGCAGGACCAACGCCACCGGGCGCTCGCGCATGCGCGGGCCATCCGGCACCAGGCCCATGCCCTCGACGTCGAAGTAGATCTCGGTCTCGCGGATGCGTGCGCGCATGGGTGGGGCCTTCCCTTCAATCGATGGAACGGGTGTCGCACGAGTGTCGGCGCGGGTTAAATCCCGCGTTCATCCTCGTCCCGGCGAATGGCCGTTGACGCTCCCCTCCGCTGGCCGGAGGCTGCATCCTTTGGCGGAGAAGCGGCGTGACCCAGGATACTCCTCTCCCGCGCCGGCAGGGCGTCTCCTGGCGACGCCGACAGGCGCTGCTGCTGCCCGCCCTCCTGTCCGGCGCCGCTGTCCCGGCAACGGCGGCGGCCCAGGCCGACGCGACCGCCGACGCCGTGGACCTGCTGCTGGTGCTGGCCATCGACGCTTCGGGGAGCATCGACGCCGGCGAGTTCCGCCTTCAGCGGGAAGGCTGCGCCGGCGCCCTGGTCCACCCGCCCGTGCTGTCCGCGATCACGTCCCGCCCCCTCGGCGCCATCGGCGTGGCGCTGGTGGAGTGGGGCGCGCCCGGCGGCGCCGCGACGGTGGTGGACTGGCATCGGGTGAGCGGTGCGGCCTCGGCGGAACGGCTGGCCGGGGCCGTGATGGGCGCTCCCCGCTCGTCCCAGTCCTGGAACGCGATCGGGGACGCGGTGGACCACGCGGCCCGGCTCATCGCCGCCGCGCCGTGGCGCGCGGCGGAGCGGGTGATCGACGTGTCCGGCGACGGCCCGGACATGCGCGGCCTGCGGCCGGTGGAAGCGGCGAGGCGCGACGCGGCAGCACGGGGCATCACGGTCAACGCGCTGGCTATCGAGAGCAACCGCCCCGGCCTCGGCGCCATCTACGAGGCGACGGTTATCGCCGGCGACGGCGCGTTCGTGATGACGGCGGAGTCCCGCGCCGACTTCGCTCGCGCCCTGCGCGCCAAGCTGGTCCGCGAGATCGTCTGATCGGGACCGGGTCACCATCGTCGCCCGAAGGCATCCGCCCTGGGCCACCGGGGTGAATGCCTGCCATCGCAATCCAGGACGCATCGCGCCGGTCGGGCCGTTCAGTTTCGGCCGTGACCGGAGGCTGGATTGAACCCTCGAAGGACGACGCCGCATGCTTGACTGGACCCGTGCCGCCGCCGTTGCTGAAGGCATCGCCGCCGCCTGGGCCGGCGACCCTGGCGGCGCCTTCGCTTTATTCGACCGCGACGGCGTTCGCGCCGCGGCCTGCGGCGGACTGGCCAGCCTGGAGCACGCGATCCCGTTCACCGCCGACACGCCGAGCCGCTACGCCAGCATCAGCAAGCATGTCCTGGCGGTGGCGCTGCTGCTGGAAGGGATCGACCTCGAAGCCCCGCTCGGCACGCTGCTGCCAGGCCTCCATCCAGCGCTGGGCACGGTGACGCTGGCGCGCGCGCTGGACATGACTGGTGGCCTGCCGGACATGATGGAGGTGCTCTGGCAACGGGGCGTGCCCTTCACCGCCACCGTGTCGGCCGAGGAGATCGGCGCCGTGCTGCGCCGGCTGGACGCGACCTGTGCCGCTCCGGGCACGGAGATGGCTTACTCCAACACGGGCTGGCGGCTTGGCCAAACCGTGCTGCAGGCCCGGTGCGGCCTCCCCTACGCGCAGGCGCTGCGGCGCCTCCTGTTCGATCCACTCGGCCTCCTCATCACCTTTCCCTATGACGAGGCGGAGCCGGTGCCAGGCCTGGCCACGGGTTATTGGCGCGTCGGAGAGACGTGGAAGCGCGGCCACTACGGCATGCACGTGTCGGCCTCCGGCGGGCTCGTCGGCAGTGCCGTCGCTCTGGCACGCTGGGCGGGGGCGTTGATGGCCGGGCGCGGACCGCTCGAAGGGATGCTGGACCGACTGCTCGCGCCGCGGCGCTTCGCGGACGATTCGCCGAGCGGCTACCGTCTCGGCCTGGTCGCGACGGTGCTTGGGAATACGTGCTTGGCCGCGCATAGCGGGTCCCTCCCGGGCTACCGCAACCACCTGTTGATGGCGCCGGAGCCGGGCGTCGGCGTCGCCTTGCTGTTGAACCGCGACGAGGACCCGCTGCTGCCCGCCCTGCGCGTGATGGCGGCCCTGGTGGGCGAGGCACCGCCGCGGCCCGCGCCGAACCTGCCAACGGGCTTCTACGCCGCGGAAAGCGGCCCCGCCTGGGCCGAGTTGCTGCCCGGCGCCGTCGAGTTCATGGGCGCCCGCGAAACGCTGGTGGCCGCCGGCGACGGCACCGTCCGCTCGGTCCCGAGCACGCTGGAGATCAGCTTGCGCGTGACCGATGGCGCGCTCGAAGGCCGCATCGGCGGCGTGCATCGCCGGCTGCTCCGGGTGCCGGAGGGCCTGGCGCTGGCCCCCGAGCTGGCCGGGCGATGGCGGGATGCGGCGTCCGGCGCGGAGCTGCTGATCCGCCCAGACGGCACGGCGCGGTGGCCTTGGATGGGCGGCATAGGGCAGGAGACCGCACTGACCCCGCTGCCCGGCGCGCGGGCGCTGGCCTCACTGACCCACGCGATGTGGCGCTACCGCCCCTGCTTATGGCTGCACGCGGACGGCACGCTGCGGGTCGCGAGCCACCGGGCGCGGGTGCTGCGGTTCGAGCGGAGCTAGCCGTCAGGTCTTGTCCAGGTTCCAATACAGGATCACGGGCGACTCCAGGAACCCCGAGACATTGCTGCGCATCGCCACGGGTTGGTCATACTGGCCCATGACGATATAAGGCTGCACCCACGCGAGATAGCGGTGCAGCGCTTCCAGCGCCGCCGGGCGGCCCGCGTCCCCCGCGTCCAGGAAAACCTGGCGCAGCCGCTCCGCTTCCTCGTCGCAGGGCCAACCGGGGAAGTTGCGGCCGGTGCAGGCCATGTTGGTGCCGATGTTGGTCAGCGGCGAATGCATCGTGGGGCCGCTGGCGCCGGTCGCGAACAGGTTCCAGCCGCCCTGGTCCGGCGTGCTGCGGTTGCTCTGCCGGCCGGCCGTGGTGCCCCAGTCACCCCAGGCGATCTCGACGTTCATGCCCGCCTGCTTCATCTCGTCCGCTACAACCTCGGCCATTTGGCCGATCCAGGCAATCTCGTGGGTCGAGGGGAACACCAGCGTCTCCCCCTTGTAGCCGGCCTCCGCCAACAGCGCCTTTGCCTTGGCGATGTCCGGCTTCAGCCCTTCCGTGCCCGCCTGCGTGCCGTAGGGACCGCCGCAAATGTAGTAGGACCGGCACTCCCGCCAGTTCTCGCGGTCTCCGAACCCGGCTGCCATGATGTCCGCCTGGTTCACGATATACGCCAGCGCCAGCCGTGCCCGAGGGTCGTTGAACGGTGGATAAAGCGAGTTGGGCCGCAGCATCGTCTGCGTGCTTATGTCGGTCAGCTTGCGCACGCGCACCTGGTCGTTGCGCTTGATGACCGGCAGCAGCTCCAGCGCCGGCTGCTCCCACAGGTCGATCTCGCCGGCCTGCAACGCCGCCGCTGCCGTGGAGGCGTCGGGGATCACCCGCCATTCCACTCGATCCACCTTGACCCGGCGTCCGCCGGCCAGGCCGTCCGGCGGCTCGTCTCGCGGCACGTAGTCGGGGTTGCGGTCGAACACCGTCAGCGCGCCGCTGACCCGGAGTGCGTGGTTGAAGCGGAACGGGCCGGAGCCGATCGCGGTCAGGATCGGCTTGGCCGGGTCGCCCGCCAAGTCCTTGGCTCGCATGATCACCGGCACCTGGCCGATGCCGGAGCCGAGCGAGAACAGCATGGCCGGATAGGGCTTGGACAGCGTGATCTCGAACGTGTCTGGACCTGACGCCTCCATGCCGGTGACGGAAGCGCCGAGCTTCTGCCCCACCACGTCCCGCTGCATCCACCGCTTGAGCGAGGGAATGACGTCCGCCGTCGTTACCGGCTGCCCATCGTGGAACCTCAAGCCCGGCCGCAGCGTGAAACGCCAGCTCAGCCCGTCCGGCGCCGTGCTCCACTCCTTCACCATCTGCGGCTTGGGTTCCAGCTTGCTATCCCAGGCGAACAGCGTTTCGTACACCATCAACCCGTAGATGCGGGTGATGACGATGCTGGCGAAGCCGGGGTCGAGCTGCGTCAGGTCCGCGCTGGGCGCCACGCGAAGCACCTTGGGCGGCGGCGCTTGCGCAACCGACGGGCTGGCCGGAAACGCGAGCAGGCCCGCCACGAACAGCATGGATCTGACTCTCATCCCGGCCTCCTGCGATACGTCCGACACTGCAACATGGCAGCACGGGAGCCGCAAGCTGGGTGGTGGCCCCATTCCGGGCCACCTAGCAGAGTGGTCAGTTCCACCCTGTCTTTTGTGTGGGAGAATCAGCATTCTTGCCAGCGGACAGGAGCCGGGGCAGATGGTGCGGACGCGGTTGCCAGAGTTAATCGCGGCTGCCTTATTTCGGAGCAACGCTGATGGCTGAGCTGGTCCGGTCCCGACCGACGAGGTGCCGCCGAGGTCGACAGCGCCCGCCGCGACCATGACGCTCCCGTTCCAAGGCCACCCGGGCCAAGTACGCTGCCGACCAACGGGCCTTCTCCGCCTGGTGCGGCGAGCGCCGCTGCCCCGCGCTGCCCGCCCACCCCGCCCTGGTCGCCGTCTACCTGTCCGCCCTGGCCGACCGGACGCGTAACTGGGGCCGATGCCCCGTGCACGGCCCTGTTTGAGCGACGCGGGCGCGTGTAACAGGGTGCCTCGCCCTAGGAAGGACCACCATGACAGGCGATGCGGACACGAATGTTCTGAGACTGACGACCCAGCTCGTCTCCGCCCATTTCGGCAAGAACTGGGTCACGGCCGATGCGCCGCCGGAGCTGATCCAGTCCGTCCATCGCTCGTTGGCGGCGGCCCACATGGCCAGCGTGGACGACCCGGCACCTAGACCGGTGCCTCTGATGCCGGCCGTCCCGATCCGCAGATCGGTGCTGCCGGACTACCTTGTTTGCCTGGAAGACGGGAAGGAGCTGAAGACCCTCAAGCGGCACCTGCAAACCAGTGACAGGATGACACCGGAGCAATCTCGGCGGATGTGGATGCTGCCGGACAGCGACCCCATGTTGGCGCCGAGCTACGCCAGTCACCGCTCCAAGTCTCGCGAGGCGAGCCGACCTCGGCCGCAAGCCGAGAAGCTCGGCGCCTGAACAAACGATCCCGACGATAGAAAGTGAGAAGCCGGGGCGGCTTGGTGAGCCTCCGGTGACAACGGGACGGGCACGGCGTACTCGTGATTCGAAGGGCTAAGCTTTCAGCCGGCTCACAATCATACATAGGTACTGACTTATCCAGTTCGTTGAAGAAGCTGGCAGCCAGCTGTGGCAGGGGATGGCTGATTAAGCATGAGCGAACAAGGACGGATCAGGCTTTGCGCGCGCCCCAGAAGCAGGTGTTGTCGGCGCGGATCACGTCCGTGATCGTGGTGCGAAGCGCCGAGGGAAGCTTGTAGGAGCCGATCGGGACGTAGGGAACTTCCTGGAAGGCGACCGCCTGCATCTTGTCGCAGATCGCCTGCTGCGCGGCAAGGTCGGGCGCCTGGAACCACTGGTCACGCAGGCCTTCCAGCACCGGGCTCTCGGGCCAGCCGAACCAACCGCCTTTGCCGTTGCCGCGCAGCGGGAAGTGGCTGCCGGGGTTGGAAAGCGTCAGGCCGCCCCAGGAGGTGCAGAAGGCGTTCCAGCCGCCCTCGGAGGACGGCTTGTCGCTGGCCCGGCGGCCGACGAGCGTGCCCCAGTCCATGCTCTGGTAGTCAACCTTGATGCCGATCTCGGTGAGGACGCTTCGGGTCATCTGGTTCATCGGGATCAGGGCGGCCTGGTCGGAGGGGGCCATGAGCACGACCGTCTCGCCTTTGTAGCCGCTTTCTTTGACCAGCTTCCTGGCGAGTTCAACGTCGCGCTTGCCGGTGAAGACCTGCATGTCGGTCTCGTTGGCCATCGGCGTGCCGGGGGTGAAGATGCCGCAGGGCACCTGCATCAGGTCGCTCTGGTCGCCGACGACGGCGGTCATGAACTCCGTCTGGTTGATCGCGGGCAGGATGGCTCGGCGGAGCTTCTCGTTGTCGAAGGGCGGCTGCGTGTGGTTCAGGCCGATGACAGCGGGGAGGAACAGCGGGCCGATCGCGACGATCTTCACCCCGTCCGCCTGGCGCAGCATCGGCAGTAGGTCGATCAGCGGGTTCTCGACCCAATCCACTTCGCCCTGCTGCAGCGCGCTCGCGGCGGTGGCCGGGTCGGGCATCACGCGCCATTCCACGCGGTCGACGTGGACGGCTTTGCTGCCGGACCAGTAGGAGGGCTTCTCCGGGCGGGGCACGTATTTGTCGAACTTGGCGTAGGCGACGAACGAGCCCGACACCCGCTCGCCCGGCAGGAAGCGGAACGGGCCGCTGCCGGTGGCGTCGGTGATCTGCTGGAACGGGTCCACCTCGGCGGAGCGTTGCGGCATGATCATGCAGATGTCGGGGCCGCCCAGGGCAAAGGTCATGAGCGGAAAGGGGGTCTTGAGCCGGATCTGGAAGCGCTTGTCGTCGAGCGGCTTGATCTCGTGGGCGACGGACAGGAGCTTCTGGCCGAAGCCCTTGCGCTTGCCCCAGCGATTGATGGAGGCGACGCAGTCCGCGGCACGCACTGGCTCGTCGTCGTGGAACAGCAGGCCGTCGCGCAGGGTGAAGGTCCAGGTCAGCTGGTCGTCGCTGATCTCGTGCCCGGCGACCATCTGCGGCTGCGGGGTCAGGGTCTCGTCGATGCCGTAGAGCGTGTCGTAGACCATCAGGCCGTGATTGATGGCGACGGTGGCGGTGGTCCAGACCGGGTCGATGCTAGACAGGTCGGCTTGCGGGACGAAGCGGAGCGTGTTGGCGACAGAGGCAGCACGGGCCTTGAGCAAGGGAGTCGCGGCAAGGGCTGCCGTGCCGGCAAGGAGGGTTCTGCGCTGCATACCGGCGTCCTTTGCATGGCTGACAACGAAATATTGCATGACTGTTGAATGAAGTCCACTGGAGTGCGCCCCTGGCGATGAAGGGTTCCAAGCAGGTGTTTTGACCCCTGCTGAGGAGCCTGTTGCACAATCGCCTTTGGAAACGTCGTGACGGCGTGTTTTGGTGCGCTTCGGTGTTGACGGGCTGGGCGACGCGCGATTCGATCGTCGCTCTCCCACGACACGGATCGAGCGATGGCGCACCACTTTCGCACACCGGAACGACGTCAGGCCTTTTTGCTCCCAACCGACATGATGGACTGGCTGCCTGAAGACGACATCGTTCACCTGGTCGTCGACGCGGTGGCGATGATGGACCTGGGCGGGTTCGAGGCCGGCTACAAGCTGGGCCATGCGGGCCAGGCGCCGTTCGCGCCGCAGGTGCTGCTGGCCTTGCTGATCTACGCCTACTCGCACGGCGTGCGTTCGAGCCGGGCGCACGAGCGGCTGTGCGGCCGCGATGCCGGCTACCGCTTCATCGTGAGCGACGCCGTGCCCGACCACACGGTGATCGCCCGGTTCCGCCAGCGCCATGCCGCGCGCATGCGGGAGGTGTTCCTGGGCGTGCTGCGACTGTGCCACGAGGCGGGCCTGGTGCGGCTTGGGCTGGTGGCGCTGGACGGCACCAAGGTGGGTGCCAGCGCGGCGCTGGACGCCAACCGCACCGCAAGCGGCATCGGCGAGCAGGTGGCCAGGATGCTGGCCGAGGCGGAGGCGACGGATGCGCAGGAGGACGGCCGGTCCGGCGCGCAGCGTGGCGGCGAGCTGCCCGCCGCTTTGGCGCGGCGCGGTGATCGCCTGGCGCGGCTGCGGCAGTGCCAGGACAAGCTGCAGCGCCAGGCGGCCGAGGCGGCGTCGCGCCAGCAGGAGAAGATCGACGCGCGGGCCGCAGCGGAGCAGGCCAGCGGCAAGCGCAAGCGCGGCCGCAAGCCCCAGCCGGCCGATCCCACTGTGAATCCCGGCTCGGTGGCCAACGTGTCCGATCCCGAGAGCGGCATCATGAAGGCGCGGCACGGCTGGCTACAGGGCTACAACGCCCAGATCGTCGTCACCACGGGGCAGATCATCCTCGCCGCCGACGTGACCACCGCCGCCAACGACGTGCATCAGCTCACGCCCATGCTCGGCCAGGCACAGACCAATGTCGCTTCGGTGATGGGGCAGGATGCCAAGCTTGGCGCGGCGGTGGCCGACGCGGGCTACTGGTTGGACGCCAACGCGGCGACCGAGACGGACACATGCGAGCTGTTCATCGCCACCCAGAACGACCATGCGCAGCGCGCCGCCCTGCGGGACGCGTCGCCGCCACGCGGGCGCAAGCCCAAGAACATGAAGCTGCGCGAGCGCATGCAGCGCAAGCTGCGCACCAAGCGCGGGCGCGCCCGCTACCGCCAGCGCGGGGCCTCGGTCGAGCCGGTCTTCGGCCAGATGAAGGACCGCCAGGGCGCCCGCCGGTTCAGCATGCGCGGACGCGACCGCTGCCGCGGCGAGTGGCTGCTCGACGCTGCCGTGCACAACCTGCGCAAGCTGCACCGGGACTCTGCCCGCCGCGTTGAAAAGGCCAGGGAACGAGCCGCGAAAAGGATGCAGGGAGCCGCCTGAAGCGGTCTCGTGCCTCGTTCTGCACTTCGCACACCCATCCATCACCCCTGCGCCGGCAATCTCGCAACAGGCTCTGAGCTCGACTTTGGCCATTTCCGGTCATGCGTTGATCCAGAAATGCGGCTCGGAGGCGATGTGTTCGAGGGCTTCGTTAAGCGGCATGGCCGCGATGCCGAACGGCCCTGAGGCGCCCCAGCGCTGGCCGTTCCACCAAAGCACCTGCATCTTGTCGGCGTCCCCGGTCGGCTTGAGCCTGGCAAGCGGCGCGCCGGTGCGTTGGCTCATGAGCGAATAGCCGCGCCCTGCCTTGTGCACCGCGACGCCGCCGCCGCGGGCTTGGTTGAATGCCTCGATGCGCTCCCACATGGGGTCGCTGGCCGGCACGGTTGATCCTTCTGGCGCGTATGGAGTTGTCGGGCGGCAACGACACCACTGCGAGGCCACCATGGCAAGACAAACCGACCCCGAAACCCACCCTGGCCCTCTTGCCGCCTGGATGGTGCCGTTTGCCGGGTGCTTCACCCGCCCGACCTGGGCCAACCTGCTGGTGCTTGCCGCAGGCGCCATCCTGTCCCCGGGCCGGCGCACCGTCGCCGCAGCGCTGAGCAGCATGGGCCTGCGCGGGGCGGCGACCTTCACCAACTACCACCGTGCGCTTAACCGCAGCCGCTGGTCGGGCCAGGCTGCTGCACGCTGCCTGCTCGGACTGCTGGTCGCCTCCTTCGTGCCGAGCGGCCCGGTCGTGGTCGGTATTGACGAAACCATCGAGCGCCGCTGGGGCACGAAGATCAAGGCGCGCGGCATCTACCGCGATCCCGTGCAATCCAGCCACGGCCACTTTGTCAGGGCGTCCGGCCTGCGCTGGATCAGCCTGATGCTGCTCGCGCCCGTGCCGTTCGCCGGGCGTGTTTGGGCTTTGCCGTTCCTCACCTCGCTGGCGCCCTCTGAGCGCTACGCACAAGTCCACGGACGCCGGCACAAGCTGCTGACGGATCGGGCACGCCAACTGCTGCTCCGCCTCGCGCGCTGGTTGCCGGATCGGCGGATCATAGCCGTCGCCGACAGCAGCTACGCCGCTATCGAGCTGCTCGCAGCCGTGTGCCGGCATGTTGTCGTGATTACCCGGCTGCGACTCGACGCGCGCCTGTTCGACCCGCCCCCTCCACGCTTGCCCGGAACGAAAGGACGTCCGCGCGTATCCGGCGCACGCCAGCCGACGCTGCTCCAGCGCCTGGCCGACCCGAAAACAGAGTGGCAGCGCGTCACAATTACGGGCTGGTACGAGCAGGGCGAACGCCAGCTCGACGTCGTGTCGGGCAGGGCACTCTGGTACCATCCTGGCAAGCAAGTGCCGGTCCGCTGGGTGCTGGTCCGCGACCCGGCCGGCGAGGCCGAACCGCAAGCGTTCCTGTGCACGGACCAAGCCGCCGACCCGGTCGCCATCCTGCAGCTGTTCGTGCGCCGCTGGTCCGTCGAGGTGACCTTCGCCGAGGTGCGCCGGCACCTGGGCGTGGAAACGCAGCGCCAATGGTCGGACCTGGCTGTTGCCCGCACCACCCCGTGCCTGCTCGCCCTGTTCTCGCTCGTGACGCTCTGGGCCAGCGACTTGGCCGCGCGCGGCCTCGTCCTGCCCAGGCGCGCCGCTTGGTATGCCAAACACGCCGTCACCTTCTCCGACGCGCTCGCCGCCGTCCGCCGCCAGCTTTGGATCGCACAGGCTTTCTCAACATCGCCGCATGCCCAGAACACCGCAACAATCCCGCGCGTGCTCCTCGATAGGCTCACCGAAGCCGCATGCTACCCAGCCTGAAATGGCCAAAGTCGAGTAAAGAATGCGTTTGCGAGCTGTCGCCGCGTGCTCTTGTACCAATCGCCTTAAACACTGACCTGTGCCCAGGTGCGGGTGGTGATGGAGGTGATGCGTTTGGTGTCGGTCATGAGCGCATTGCCTCACGTTGATTGCTACTGGCCCACGTCGTTGCCTCAGGTGGTTTGCTACCGGTGGACGCGGGTTTGGGACGCAACAGGATGGCACGGCGGATCAGCATGGCGGGACGGACTGAGCTTCTGGCAGCGGTGAGCACGCGATACGGAGGCGCGACACGGTTGGAGCGGTCGCGTATCTTGGATGAGTTTGCGGCGGTGACGGGCTACCATCGTAAGCATGCGATCCGGTTGCTGACCGGCTGGTGCGGCCGGGAGACGGATGAGCAGCTCGCAGAGGGGCCGGGCCGGGCCGGATCCCGACGTTGCCGCTATGGTCCCGAGGTGCGCGATGCGCTGATCCAGCTCTGGGAGGTTGCTGACCGGGTTTGCTCCAAGCGGTTGCAGCCGATGATCGCTGTGTTGCTGCCTGCCTTGGAACGGCATGGCCGGGTGACGCTGGACGGGGCAACCCGGGCAAAACTGCTGGAGGTGAGCGCTGCGACGATTGATCGCCTGCTCGCCGGAGTGCATTTGGTTGCGGGCAGTGGACGGCGTCGCCCGGCGGGGTTTGGCTCGGCGGTGCGGCGCAGCGTGCCGATCCGGACGTTCAATGACTGGGGCAACCCGGCCCCGGGCTGGGTAGAGGTGGACTTCGTGGCCCATGGCGGCACGACGGTGTCCGGGGCATTCGTGCAGACGATGGTGCTGACGGACGTGGCGACTGGGTGGACGGAGTGCATCCCGATCGTGGTGCGCGAGGCCGAGATGGTGGTGCATGCGCTTGGCCGGGCACGCGAGCTGTTTCCGTTTCCGCTGCGCGGGGTGGATTTCGACAACGACAGCCTGTTCATGAACGACCTGGTGGTGGGCTGGTGCCGGGCGGCGGGGCTGGAGGTGACGCGGTCGCGGGCCTACCGCAAGAACGACCAGGCCTGGGTGGAGCAGAAGAACGGCGCGATTGTCCGGCGGCTGGTGGGCTACGGGCGGTTCGAGGGCGTGCTGGCCGGGGAGAGCCTTGGCCGGCTGTATGCGTCGGCGCGCCTGCACGGCAACCTGTTCCAGCCCTCGTTCAAGCTGCGGGAGAAGCGCCGGGAGGGTGCCCGGGTCATCAAGCGCTACCATGCGCCGGAGCCGCCGGTGATGCGGGCGCTGATGCACGTGGCGGTGTCGGAGGCTGACAAGTCGCGACTGCGCGGCATGCTGGCGGATGCCGACCCGGTCTTGCTGCTGGTTGGGATCCGCGCCTCGCAGGTGGAGCTGGGCAAGCGTGTGGACGAGCGCGGCATGGCGGCTGGTCGTGCGGAAGCACCGGCGCCGCTCGATTTGGCGCTGTTCACGGCGAGCCTGAAGGTGGCGTGGGAGGCTGGGGAGCAACGGCCCACGCACCGGCGCCGCTACATCCGGGTCAAGCCGATCGTGCGGCCATCGATGCTGGACGCGGTGCGTGACCAGTTGCTGACATGGCTGGAGGCGCAGCCTGCATTGACGGCTGTGGCTGCACTGGACCGGTTGCGGACGCTGCACCCGGACCAGTTCACGGCGGACCACCTGCGCACGGTGCAGCGGTTCATGAAGGTGCGGCGGCTGGCGATGGCGCGGGAGGTCCTGCTCGGTCCGCTGCCCACTGGGAAAGCCACGGTGCCCAGCATCATGGCTGCTGACAACGCTGCATGGGCCGACGACGACACGAAAAGCCCTGGTAACATCCCGTCATGAGGCAACACGCCGGATGGGTTCCCGATGTCGTTTGACAAAACCCGACGGACCGCGGCAAGAAAGGCACCAAGTACCACGTCGCAGTTACGGGTGACGGCGTCCCTGTCGCGTGCGTCGCCACGGCCGCCAACGTCAATGACACCCTGGTCTTTGAGCGCCTGTTTCTGTCCGCCTTCGCCGTCATGGCCCGTATTGTGACCGTGTTCGCCGACAAGGGATACGATGCCGAGCGCCACCGCGAGTTGTGCCGTGCATTCGGCGCCGAGCCGCACATCCACAAACGGCGGCAGCCGAGCGGTTCAGGGTTGGGCACGCGCCGATGGCCGGTGGAGCGCAGCAACGCCTGGCTGCTGGAGAACAAGCGCCTGGCCTTGCGCTACGACCGGCTCGGCTTCATCGTGCAAAGCCTGCTCCAGACCGCCTGCATACTCCTGGTTGCAGGCAGGCTCGCTCGGGAATTGTGAAAACCGCCTCTAAGTAAAGTCGCTGACCCACAAAGCGTTTGGCCGCGGTGCCTTGAACTGGCGGCTCACGCGGTCGAGCGGGCAGACGGCTGCCGGATCGGGAACCGTCGTTCGGACCGTTCTGCCCCGCACGACACCCCGCAGCCCCATCGCCCGCATCAGCCGGGCGACGGTGCACCGGGCCGCCACGCTCCCTTCCCGGCCGAGCTGCCGCCAGACCTTGCGCACGCCGTAGACGCAAAAGTTCGCCTCGAACACCCGCCGGATCTCGACCATCAGCGCCGCGTCGCTCCTGGCCCGTGCCGGCAGCCTGCCGGGATCGGCGCGCCGCGCGGCATGAGCGTGATACGTCGACGGGGCGATCGGCAGGACCTTGCAGATCGGCTCGACCCCGTAGGCGGCGCGATAGTCGTCGATGAAGGCGATCATGTCCGCGACCGGCGGTCGAGCTCCGCCATGGCGAAATACGCGCTGGCCTTGCGCAGGATCTCGTTGGCCTGCCGCAGTTCACGGTTCTCCCGCTCCAAAGCCTTGACCCGCTCGCGTTCGTCAGTGGTCAGCCCGTGTAGCCGCTGCCCTTTGTCCCGCTCGCCCTGCCTGACCCAACGCCGCAGCGTTTCGCGCGAACAGCCAATCTTGGCCGCAATGGAGCTGATCGACCCCCACTGCGTCCCGCCCTCGCGCTCGCGGTCCTGCACCATCCTCACCGCCCGCTCGCGCAACTCGGACGAAAACTGCTTCGCTGTCTTCTGTGTCATGGCTCCGTCCTCTCACAGGTTGGAGCCTCCGGGAAACCCGGGGCGGTTCAGTCCCACCCTGTTGGCAGGGCGAGGCCGCAACCGATGCAAAGGGTACGGCCGATGTGTTCGGTACGGCTGGACGATGATGATGGTGCAGACGAATCCAGCAAAACCGATGCAGATGGTACGCAACGCCCGATCAGAACCGATGCAAAAGGTACAATACCTAAGAAGCTTTCCGAAGAGTCTCCCGAAGGGTTTGCCCAAGCATTTTTCGCTTTTGAACTCTTTAAACTCTGCCTTTTGCAAATTGAATGGTACATTCTCATTGGGACGTCGTAAGATGCAGTCGGCGAGTCCATTCGGAGATCAAGTGTGTCGCGTCCAGCTCTCGGCCAGAAAATCCATGCGGTGCTGCTGTCCAAGGGACGGGATGCAGCACATGCCTTGGCGGTTGAAGTCGGGCAACCAGGCTTGTTTGATCGCGTCAACGCCGTCGCCAGCGAAAATCCAACGCCTTCATTCCTCCACTCGGCACTGTGCGCCATGTCGCTCCCCATCCGACGTCCAGTTGATGAAAACGCCCCCATTATCCGGCAGGATGGGCAGTACACGCTTGCTATCACCCCTAAGCCGGTTCTCCTGGCGAAAGATGCACCGCAGCGGCTCGCGTCGCTCGGCGTGCCCTACGGAACCCTGCCTCGGCTGATCCTGATCCACATCATGTCCAAGGCCGTGCGCACCCGGTCGCGGCAAGTGCACCTCGGTGATACTTTTACAGCATGGATGCGGCACATGGGCTATCGCACCATCTCCTACGGCCCACGGGGCTCGGCCACGTTAATCCGGGGACAATTGGATCGCCTGCTGGCATGTGAATGGATGATTCGCTGGGATAACAACCGTCATGATGGCACCAAGGAATTCGGTATAAAAGAAATCAAGCTTTCTAGGCGGTAGTGACGATTTCACCGAAGCAGGACGACTATGGCGGCGAGTTGGACGAAGCCTCTGTAGTTGGGCAGGAGCTTGTCGTAGCGGGTGGCCACGCGCCTGAACTGCTTCAGCTTGTTGAAGAACCGCTCGGCGAGGTTGCGCTCCCGGTAGAGCGCCTTGTCATGGTCGCGTGGCGTTTTGCGGTTGGACCGGGGCGGGATGACAGCCTCGGCTCCCATGTCGCCTATGGCATCCCGCAGGTGGTCAGCGTCGTATCCCTTGTCGGCGATCACGGCACCGGGCTTGAGGCCGTCCAGCAGTTCGTGGCCGCGCGTGACGTCATGGCGCTGCCCCGGCCCGAACAGCAGGCGCACCGGGTTGCCCAGCGCGTCGGTGGCGGCGTGTACCTTGGTGCTCAGGCCGCCGCGAGAGCGGCCCAGCCCCTGGGCATCAGGCCCCCCTTGGACCGGCGGGCCCCGGCCGCGTGCTGGTGGGCGCGCACGACCGTGCTGTCGATCATCAGCCATTCCAGGTCGCTGTCCGCCGCAAGCACGGCCAGGAAGCCGCCCAAGACGTCGCGCTCGACCCAGCGATAGAAGCGGCGCTTCACGGCCTGGTAATCACCATACCGCTCGGGCAGGTCGCGCCAGCGCGCGCCAGAGCGCGCCATCCACAGCAGCGCATCCACGAACCGGCGGTTGTCGCAACGCGGCCCACGCTGGCCCTCGCGCCCGCCCGGAACCAGGTCCCGCAAGCGCTCCCACTGGTCGTCGCGCAACGCATCCACCTCAACGCCCGCCATCGCCAAACCTCGAAATCAGCCTTGAACCACACCCAGCGCCGAACCGGAACCCAGCCGAGCTGAAATCGTCACTACGGCCTAACGAATACGTCGGATTTGACGGACAGAATGGGACCTTCGCGCGAGAGATACGCCTCACAGAAGGATTTTTTGAACACCTCTGCGACCATGCGGTGCCGCTGGACGAGAATGCAATTCGCCAGTTACGCGACTCATCGACGGCACTCGACCTCTATACCTGGCTTGCGTATCGGTTACCGCGTCTTGCCACGCCGAAGCCGGCCACGCTGAGTTGGCAGCAACTCGCAGTACATTTCGGCAATGACGGCACCCATATCTGCAAGTTTCGCCAAACTGTCCGCGATGCATGGGAGCGGCATGTATCCGCGGTGGCTCTTGTCGGGTTCCGGGGTGTTGGCCTGCGTCATCTGACAAGTGCGGTGACGAGTGCACCGAGCAAGGCTTTGCCGCGTCGGCGAGCGTTGTGCACGAACTGGAAGAAGCCGAGATAGAGCGGCAGCTTGTCTTGCGAGATGCCCCGGTGCGGTCGCAGCCAGGAACGTAGGAGCGACCAAAGCCCTTCCATGGTGTTGACGTGGACCTCGCAGAACCCGTCGCCGTCCTCGTCGCGGGCGTATTCGCCGCGCCCGTGGCAGACCGTTTTGTGTCCGTAGCCCCAAGCCGGCAGACGTGCGTAGATGCTGTATTCGTCCGTGTGGATCAGAGTGCCCGGGGCGACGGCGGCGGTGATGACCGGCTTGATCGTGTTCTGCTGCACGTTGGCCAGCATCTGCAGCACCACCTGGCCGCCGCGCTGGATCAGGCCAAGGATCGGCGGCTTGTCCTTCTCCAGCGTGCCGCGGCCCGGCGCGCCTGCCAGCCTGCGGCACCGGCCGAGCCGCCCCTTTTGGCCACTTCTTCCGGCTGCCCCTTGTGCCCGGCTACGACGTAGACCTCGTCGATTTCCACCGCGCCCTGTAGCTTTACCACCGGCACTTTGGCGACCAGCCCCCGGCGCAGCTGCTCCGTCATGGCCTGCACGTCCGACACGGCCAAGCCCAGCTCACCTGCGATCTGCCGGCTGGAAAGCTTCAGGCCCATGAAGTAGAGGCACAGCACCCACACGCGCAGCGGCTGATGGTGCCCGGCCAGCACGGTGCCGGTGAGGTCGTCGAAGCGGGACGTGCACGCCTTGCACCGGTAGCGCTGCCGACAAGGCTGTGTGTCGTCGCACCCATCCCGGACCACCGCGGAGCTGTCGCACCCGGGGCAACGCACGCCTTCCGGCCAACGGTGCTGGCGCACAAAGGCGAAGCACTTGGCGTCGTCCATCAGGCCGGACAGGTTGACCAAGTCAGGTGCAGCCATGAACGCCAAAGCTCCTCAAATGAGAACGGGCGGTCGATCATCCCGCCGCTTTCATCACATCAGAAGCTCGCCAGAACCACCAGTCTCGTCTCTGCATGCCAACACCCCGGAACCCGACAAGAGCCAAGTTCAAAACGGCCAACTTGCAGGATGAATGACAAACGAATTGCAGAGTTCAGTTGCGATCAGGCTTCCGCAGGCGACAAGTCGCCCAGAACAAGATTTGCGCACCAAGATGAAATTGGTTGATTTTTGACCTATGAGGTGACTGAGCCTTGCCAGGGTGCGAGCAGGTGCGGTCGTGCTGCCTCACAACTTATTCCAACACGCTCGCAGCTCCCCAGACTAGGCCGATGGGGTGCGTGTCCCGTGGCGAGAAGCTAAGGAACGCCGCAACCTTCTTCATTTCCGCCGCCATCACGTGCCCGCCGCCCCGTATCGAGCCGACCGCACCCGAGCCGTCCAGGTTGGGGCCGAGGCCACCGGCGTCGCCGCCGTAGCGCAACCACGAGTGCCCCGTCCTGATCGCCCCCTATCGCAACCTCAGCTCAACAAGTCGGCGGTGCCGGCGCGCGGCCAGGCCGCGGATTGACCCCGGCTGGCTGGCCGCTACGATCAGCAGGGTGCCTGCCCGTGGGCAGACGTGGCGATGAGAGGACCGGGTCTGACTGGCATGATAAGACTTGGCATGATGAGACCTGGCATGACAAGACGGTTCCTCGACGCGCAGCCGGGCGGGTTTCGGCGCAAGGTCATCGGCATCTACGTCCTCCTGCTGGCCGCCAACGCGGCGGCCTGGGCCTGGGCCGTGCTGCTGTTCCACGACCGCCCCCTCCTGCTCGGCACCGCGCTCCTGGCCTACGGCTTCGGGCTGCGACATGCGGTGGACGCCGACCACATCGCCGCCATCGACAACGTCACCCGCAAGCTGATGCAGGATGGGCGGCGGCCGGTCGCCGCCGGGTTCTGCTTCGCGCTCGGCCACTCGACCGTGGTCGCGCTGGCGGCCGCCTTCGTCGCCGGGACCGCCACCGCCCTCGCCGGCTCGTTCGACGGGGTGCGGACGGTGGGCGGCGTGATCGGCACGAGCGTCTCGGCGCTGTTCCTGTTCGCGATCGCCGCGGCCAACGTCGTCATCCTGCGCGGCGTCTGGCGCACGGTCCGTCACGTGCGCCGGGGCGGGCGCTACGTCGACGAGGACCTCAACCTGCTGCTCAACGGCCGCGGGCTGCTGGCCCGGCTGTTCCGGCCGCTGTTCCGGCTCATCACCCGGAGCTGGCACATGTTCCCGCTCGGCTTCCTGTTCGGCCTCGGGTTCGAGACGGCGACGGAGGTGACGCTGCTCGGCATCTCGGCGACGCAGGCGTCGCAGGGCGCGCCCGTCTGGTCGATCCTGGTGTTCCCGGCGCTGTTCGCCGCCGGCATGGCGCTGATCGACACCACGGACGGCCTGCTGATGATAGGCGCTTACGACTGGGCGTTCATCAAGCCGATGCGCAAGCTCTACTACAACCTGACGATCACCGCCGTGTCGGTCGTCGTCGCGGTGCTGGTCGGGAGCGTCGAGGCGCTCGGGCTGCTGGGCGGTCACCTCGGGCTGGACGGCGCGTTCTGGGGCGGCGTCGAGGCGCTGAACGAGAACATGAACGCGCTCGGCTTCGGCATCATCGGCCTGTTCATCGCCGCCTGGGTCGGCTCGGTGGTGCTTTACCGCTACACGGGACTCGATCACATCGACGCCGGCCCGGCCGGGGGTTGACCCTCGGCCGCAGTCGGGCGTCAGGCAAGCGTGGCGGCCCCGGCGTGGCGGGACTGGCCACGCGTGACGCACGGCGGTAGATAACCCCATGACCGGCGACGCCCCCGAGCCCGGCCCCGGCAGTGCAGGCCCGCTCGCCGGGGTTCGCGTGCTCGACCTGTCCCGCCTGGTGGCGGGCAACATGCTCAGCCTCCAGTTGGCCGATTTCGGCGCGGACGTCATCAAGCTCGAACCCGGCAAGGGCGACCCCTTGCGTGACTGGCAGGAGGGCGGCGTTTCCGCCTGGTGGAAGGTTTACGGCCGCAACAAGCGCAGCGTCCGGCTCGACCTGCGCACCGAGGGCGGCAAAGCCCGCCTCGAAGCCCTGGTGCCCACCGCCCAGGTGCTGATCGAGGGCTTCCGGCCGGGCACGATGGAGGCGGCCGGCTTCGGCCCCGACCGGTTGCTCGCCCTCAACCCGAAGCTGGTGATCGTGCGGGTCAGCGGCTTCGGCCAGACCGGGCCCTACGCCCACCGACCGGGTTTCGGCTCGCTGGTCGAGGCGATGAGTGGCTTCGCGGCCAAGAACGGCTTCGCCGACAAGCCGCCCGCCCTGCCGAACCTGGCGCTGGCCGACATGGTGGCCGGGCTGTCGGGCGCGTTCGCGACCATGGTGGCGCTGCGGGTGGCCGAACGGCCCGGCGGCCCGGGTGGGGAGCCGGGGGATGGCCAGGGCCAGGTGATCGACCTTTCCTTGCTGGAGCCGCTGCACGCCACCCTCGGCCCGGACGCCGCGATCCACCGCCTGACCGGCCGGGTGCCGTCGCGGGCCGGCAACCGGGTCAGCATCACCGCGCCGCGCAACGTCTACGGCACGCGGGACGGCGAGTGGCTGGCGCTGTCCGCCTCGACGCAGGACATGGCCGCCCGCTTGTTCGCCGCCATCGGCCGCCCGGACATGACCGCCGACCCCCGCTTCGCCACCAACGCCGCCCGGCTCGACCACGTGGACGAGGTGGACCGCATCGTGGGCGGCTTCATCGCCGCCCGCACCCTGGCCGACAACCTCGCCTTCTTCGAGCGCGAGCACGTCACCGTGGGGCCGGTCTATGACCCAGCCGGCTTCGCCCAAGACCCCCACGTTCAGGCCCGCGGCGTGCTGGTGGACTGGGACGATCCCGACCTGGGCCTGGTGCCGATGCACGCCCCGTTCCCCCGCCTGTCCCGCACCCCGGCCAGCATCCGCCGCACCGCCCCCGCGCTCGGCCAGGACGAAGCCGACGTGCTGGCCGAACTCGCCCGCGACGATCCCGCGCCCGGGCTATAGGTCGCTCCGCTTCACCGTCGGCATGACCCGCGCCACGTTGCCGCTGCTCAGCACGCTGAACGAGCCGTCGGTTTCCAGGATGATTCCCTTCACCTCGCCAGGGTCGGTCACGCCGCTGTTGCGCAGCACCGCCATCAGGTCCTCCCGCGCGATGCGCTGCCCGCGCATGGCGGCGTCGAGGAACTCGCCGTCGTGCAGCAGCAGGGTCGGCTCGGCCTTGATGAGGTTCAGGATGCGCTTCGAGCGTGACGACGACCAGGCGACCACGAACTGCAACGCGATCAGGGTCGCGAACGCCACCACGCCGTCGGCCAGCGCCACGTCCTTGCTAAGCAGCACCGTCGCCAGCGTCGAGCCGAGCGCGATGGTGATCACCATGTCGAAGGCGTTGAGCTTGGTCAGCGTCCGCTTGCCCGAGATGCGCAGCAGCAGGATCAACGCGACGTAGACGAGCGGGCCGATGACCACGATCCGGGCCAGGCCCATCCAGTTGCTGAAAAAGAAGAACATGCGTTGAGTCCTGCTGGTGGGCCAACCATAACCGGCGGCGGCGGCTCACGTTGCCGTCCCGGCTCGTTTTCCCTTGGCCCGGCTTGTTTTCCCTCGGCCCGACCTGTTTTCCCCTGGCCTCGCCCGGCCTATACCGGCCGCGACGGGCAAAGGGGAGGCGGCGGCATGACGGCGCTGGCGTTGCAACAGGTCGAGGTCACGTTCCCGGGCCGTGGCGGCGCTTACGTCGCCGTCCGCGACACCACGCTCCACGTCGGCGAGGGCGAGTTCGTGTCCGTCGTCGGCCCCACCGGCTGCGGCAAGAGCACGCTGCTCAACCTGGCCGCCGGGCTGCTGTCCCCCACGAAAGGCACGGTCGAGGTGCTGGGCCAGCCGCTCGCCGGCATCAACCGGCGGGCCGGCTACCTGTTCCAGTCGGACAGCCTGATGCCGTGGCGCTCCGCCCGCGACAACGTCGCCGCCGGCCCGGCCTTCGCCGGCGCGTCGCGCGCCGAGGCGCGGGCCGCCGCGGACGCGTGGCTGGCCCGCGTCGGCCTGGCCGGGCACGGCGCGAAGTACCCCCACCAGATGAGCGGCGGCATGAGGAAGCGCGCGCAACTGGCGCAGACGCTGGTGCTCGACCCGCCGATCCTGCTGATGGACGAGCCGTTCAGCGCGCTGGACGTGCAGACCCGGCAGATGATGGAGAACGAGCTGCTCGCCCTGTGGCAAGCCAACCGCAAGTCGGTGCTGTTCATCACCCACGACCTTGAGGAAGCGATCAGCCTCAGCGATCGCGTGGTGGTGCTGTCGGCCGGGCCGGGCACCCGCCCCATCGCCGAGTTCGCCATCGACCTGCCCCGCCCGCGCGACGTGGCCGAGATCCGCCTGACGCCCGCGTTCCAGTCGGTGCAGGAGCGCATCTGGGCCGTGCTGCGCGACGAGGTGGTCAAAGCCTACCAGGGCGCGCGCGCCGCATGATCATTCTCGGCCGCCTGGCCATCGCCGCCGCCATCTTGCTCGCCTGGCAGGTCGGCACCAGCACCGGGATCCTGCCGCCGCTGTTCTTCGGCCGCCCGGCGCGGATCGCCGCCGTGATCTACGACTGGTTCGCCACCGGCTCGATCTGGCCGCACCTGGCCGTGACCATCGCCGAGACGCTGATGGCGTTCGCGAGCGGGGCGGCGGCGGGCGTGGCCGCCGGCCTCTGGCTCGGCCTCAGCCCGCGCACCCAGGCCGTGCTGTCGCCGTTCATCAACGCGGCCAACGCCATGCCGCGGGTGATCCTGGCTCCCATCTTTGCCATGTGGTTCGGCCTCGGCATGGCCAGCAAGGTCGCCCTCGGCTTCACGCTCGTGTTCTTCATCGTCTTCTTCAACGTGCTGCAAGGCGTGCGCGAGGTCAGCCCGACCGTGCTCAACGGCACGAGGATGCTGGGCGCGTCGCGGCGGCAGCTCGTGCGGCACGTCTACCTGCCGGCGGCGCTGAGCTGGGTGTTCAGCTCGCTGCACGTCTCGGTGGGCATGGCGTTCGTCGGCGCGGTGATCGGCGAGTACCTCGGCAGCGCCGCCGGGCTGGGCTACTTGATCTTGCAGGCGGAAGGCGTGTTCGACGTGGACACCGTGTTCGCCGGCATCGTGGTGCTGACCGCCTGCGCCCTGCTGCTGGACGCCTGCGTCAGCCTGGCGGAGTCCCGGCTGCTGGTGTGGCAGCCGCGGGCGGACGCCTCCAAGGGCATCTGAAGGGCGCGGCCGGCCATGAGCCTCGATTTCCTGCTCACCTCCCTGATCGTCGTCGCCTCGCCCGGCACCGGAGTGCTCTACACGTTGTCCACCGCCTTCTCCCGCGGCGCGCGGGCCAGCGTCGTGGCCGCGTTCGGCTGCACCCTCGGCATCGTCCCGCACATGGCGGCGGCGGTCACGGGCCTCGCCGCCGTCCTGCACGCCAGCGCCGTCGCCTTCCACGCCCTCAAGTGCGCCGGCGTGGCCTACCTGCTCTACATGGCCTGGGCCACCCTGCGCGAGCACGGCCCGCTCGTCGTCGAGACGCAGGCCGCGCCCCGCTCCGCCAGCCGGGTGATCGGGACCGCCATCCTGATCAACGCGCTCAACCCGAAGCTGTCGATCTTCTTCCTCGCGTTCCTGCCGCAGTTCGTGGGCGCCGGCGAGCCGCACCCGCTGCGGCGCGTGATGACGCTCGGCGCCGTGTTCATGCTGCTCACCTTCGCCGTGTTCGTCGCCTACGGCGTGTTCGCCGCGTCCGTTCGGCGGCACGTCATCTCGAAGCCGCGGGTGCTGGGCTGGATGCGGCGCGCCTTCGCCGGGGCGTTCGCGGCCCTCGGGGTCAAGCTGGCGCTCGCGGAGCGGTAGGTGGCGCGCCGCCTCGCCGCCGTCTCCGATCGCCCGGAGCTGGCCTCGCTCGTCGCCCGCTGGCGTGTGGACGCTTTCTTCAATCACGCCGGCGGCTACACGGTCGAACAGATGACGGCGCTGATCCAGGAACCGCTGGTTGGTCCGAAGGAGACCTTCGTCCTGTTCGACGAGGGCCGGCCGGTCGGCACCGCGGGCGTGGTGCGCCAGGACCTGGACGCGCGGCCCGATCTCACGCCGTGGCTCGCCGGGCTGTTCGTGCTGCCCGGGTTCCGCCGCCGCGGCCACGCCGCCGCGCTGGTCCGGCGCGCGGAGGCGTTCGCGCGGGCGGCCTCCGTGCCGGTGCTGTGGCTCTACACGGCGACGGCCGAGCCGCTCTACGCCCGCCTCGGTTGGGAGCGCGCGGGGGTCGAGCAGGAGAGCGGCCACCGGGTCGTGCTGATGCGGCGGTTGCTGTCCGAGGCGTGACGACCGCCTCACCACCGCCTAAACTGGGCAAAACGGAGGAACAACCATGCTGACCCGACGCACCGCCCTGCTCGCCGCCGCCGCGCCCCTGGCCGCCGCCCCCTTGGCCCTATCCTCCCTAGCCCGGCCCGCCCTCGCGCAGTCCCGCGCCCGCGTCCGCTTCGCCGGCGGCGGCATCGCCCTTTACGGCTACATGCCGTTCTTTGTCTGCCTGGGCCGGGACCTGTTCGCCAAGCATGGTGTCGAGGCCGAGGTCGCGCAGTTCCCCGGCGGCTCGCGCGCCATGCAGGCCGTGCTGGGCGGCAGCTCCGACGTGGCGTGCGGCTACTACGAGCACACCATCCAGATGGCGGCCAAGGGCGCCAAGCTCACCGCCTTCGTGCTGCAGGCGCGCAACAGCGGCCTCGTGCTCGGTGTTCGCGAGGCGCTGGCCGGCGAGATCAACTCAGCCGCCGACCTCAAGGGCCGCAAGGTGGGCGTGTCCGCGCCGGGCTCCGCCACCCACATGTTCCTGATGCAGTTGCTGGCCAAGGCCGGGCTGAAGCCGACGGACGCGGCGGCGATCGGCGTCGGCACCACGCAGACGGCGATGAGCTCGTTCGAGCGCGGCGAGATCGACGGGCTCAGCTTGTTCGACCCGATCATCGCCGACCTGGAGCAGCGCGGCGAGATCAAGATCATCGCCGACGCCCGCGACAGCCAGGGCACGCAGGAGATCTTCGGCGGCCCCTACGCCAGCGGCTGCCTTTACGCCGAGGCGGGCTGGCTGCCGAAGAACGAGGCGCGCGCGCGCGGGGCGGCGGCGGCGATCGTGGAAGCGGTCGAGTTCCTCAAGACCGCGACCGCCGAGCAGGCACTGGGCGCGTTGCAGGCCGGGATGTGCGCCGTCGGCCAGGATGTGTGCGTGAGCGCCTTCGAGCGCAACAAGGACGCCTACCAGCACGACGGCCGGGTGCAGCCGGCGATGGCGCGGACGGTGGAGCGGATGCTGGCCAGCTTCAACCCCGCCGTCGCCGAGGCCCACGTCGACCTCGCCGCCACCTACACCTACCGCTTCGTCGGCTGACCCCGGGAGACCCGTTCATGCCCTACGACCTGCGCATCCCCGGCCAGCCGTCCCGGCCGTTCCACACCGAGGCCGAGGCCGTCGCGGCGGCGCGCGAGGCGCTGCTCGCGGACCCGGACGCCGAGCCCGAGATCTTCGACACCTCGACCGGCAAGCCCTGCGCCCCCGCCGCCAGCAAGAGCTGGCGCGAGGAGCTGGCGTCGCGCACCGGGTTCTGACGGCCGCGGCCGGTCCGGATCGTCGCCGGGATGGGCTTGACGCCGCGGCGGGGCGGCGTTACGTCCGCGCTCCACCGCACGGCTGCCCAGGTGGCGGAATTGGTAGACGCGCAGGTTTCAGGTACCTGTGACCGCAAGGTTGTGAAAGTTCGAGTCTTTTCCTGGGCACCAGCCGCGGTATGACAGTGACGCAGTTCCAGCAGAACGGCACCATCCACCTGCATCGGCACGACCTGCCCGAGGGCCTGTCCCTCGGTCCGGTCGTCGCCGTCGACACCGAGACCATGGGCCTCAACCCGCACCGTGACCGTCTCTGCCTGGTGCAGATGTCGGGTGGCGACGGGGTGGCGCACTTGGTGCAGCTGATCCCCGCCTCGCTCGGCGGCCGCGGCTACCAAGCGCCGAACCTGGCCCGGATGCTGGCCGACCCGGGCGTCACCAAGCTGATGCATTTCGCCCGCTTCGACGTGGCCGTGCTGCAACAGGCGCTCGGCGTCGCCGTCGCCCCCGTCCGCTGCACCAAGATCGCGGCCAAGCTGGTCCGCACCTTCACCGACCGGCACGGCCTCAAGGACCTGTGCCGCGAACTGCTGGGCGTCGACCTGTCGAAGCAGCAGCAAACGTCCGACTGGGGTGCCGTGGACCTCAGCTCGGAGCAGATGGCCTACGCCGCGTCCGACGTGCTGCACTTGCACGCCTTGTGGGCCCGGCTCGACGCCTTGCTCGAACGCGAAGGCCGCCGCGACCTGGCGCAGGCCTGCTTCGACTTCCTCCCCGCCCGCTGCCGCCTCGACCTGCTCGGCTACGAGGACCCGGACATCTTCCGGCATTGACGCGCGGCCGGCTCGCGCGCGGCCGGCACGACTGGCGCGCCGTTGTCCGGGGCGGATGAGCGCCGGGCTTGCAGGGCTCCGGGGCGGGACGCATGATCGGGCCGTTGACGAGGGACGACATGGCCGGACCAGAAGCAGACTACCGCGCCTTCCTGCAGCAGGGCCGCTTCATGATCCAGCGCAGCCGCTCCACCGGCCGCCACGTGTTCTACCCGCGCGTCGCCGTGCCCGGCACCGGGGAGCGTGACCTCGAATGGGTCGAGGCTTGCGGGCGCGCCACCGTCTACGCCATCACCGTCAACCGCGCCCGCGACGCCACCTACAACCTGGCCCTGGTCGACCTCGACGAGGGTCCGCGCATGATGACCCGCATCGAGGGCGCGGAAACCGTCCCGATCGGCACCAAGGTCCAGGCCCGCATCATCGAGGACGCGGGCGCGCCCTTGGTCGTGTTCGTGCCGGACGACGCCGCGTGAGCCTGCGCGGCCAGGCCGCCATCGTCGGCATCGGCGCCGCCGGCTGCGGTGAGGCGCCGGGGCGGACGGCGACCGAGCTGATGGCCGAGGCCGCGCTCGCTGCCATCGGGGACGCCGGCCTCAAGCTCGCCGACATCGACGGCGTGTTCGCCGCCACCAGCACACACGCCTTTCCTACGCTGAGCGTGTCCGAGTACCTCGGCCTCAAGCCGCGCTACCAGGACGGCACCAACATCGGCGGGTCGAGCTTCGAGGCGCACCTGCTCGGCGCGGCGATGGCGCTGGCCGCCGGGCAGTGCGACGCGGCGCTGATTTGCTACGGCAGCAACCAGCGCACCGCCGGGGGGCGTCTCGTCTCCATGAGCGAGCCGCAGCCGCACGAGGTGCCCTACAGGCCGCGCCACCCGATCACCGCCTACGCGCTGGCCGCCAGCCGCCACATGCACGAGTTCGGCACCACCCGCGCCATGCTGGCCGAGGTGGCGGTGGCCGCGCGGGCCTGGGCCAACCTCAACCCGGACGCCTTCGCCCGCGGCCCGCTCAGCCTCGGTGACGTGCTGGGCAGCCGCATGATCAGCGACCCGCTGACCACGCGGGACTGCTGCCTGGTGACCGACGGCGGCGGCGCCTGCGTGCTGGTCCGCGCCGAGCGCGCCCGCGACCTGCCGCGCCGCCCCGCCTACGTGCTGGGCGCGGCCACGGCCGGCTGGCACCGCGCGGTGATGTGCATGCCGGACCTGGTCATCACCGCCGCGACCGAGAGCGGGGCGCGCGCCTACGCCATGGCCGAGGTGACGCCCGCCGACATCCGGCTCGCGATGCTCTACGACGCGTTCACCATCAACACGATCCTGTTCCTCGAGGACCTCGGCTTCTGCGCCAAGGGCGAGGGCGGCTTGTTCGTGCAGGGCGGCGCGATCGCGCCCGGCGGACGCCTGGCCGTCAACACCAACGGCGGCGGCCTGTCCTGCGTCCATCCGGGCATGTACGGCATGTTCCTGATCCTCGAAGCCGTCACCCAACTGCGCGGCGACGCGGGCGGGCGACAGGTGCCCGACCTCGAACTCGCCCTCGTCCACGGCAACGGCGGCACGCTCAGCAGCCAGTGCACCGCCATCCTCGGCACCTCGGCGTGAGCCCGCGGCCCCGATGACCGCCGACCGCTACTACCCTCCCGGCTGGCCGCGCGACCGGGCCGGCCCCGCGGCGCCCCCCGGCCCGGCCGCGAAGCCCGCCGGGCTGACCCGGTTCTCCAGCCTCGACAGCCTGTTGCAGCCGCACAGCGTCGCGGTGCTGGGCGCCAGCAACGACCCGACCCGCATTGGCGGCCGCCCGATCGACTACATGCTGAAGCAGCGCTTCCAGGGCACCATCCTGCCGGTCAACCCGAACCGCGCCGAGGTGCAGGGGCTGCGGGCCTACGCCTCGGTCGCCGACCTGCCGGACGCGCCGGACACCGCGATCGTCGCCGTGCCGGCCCCCCTGGCCGTGCAGGCGGTGGAGGACCTCGGCGCGCGCGGGGTGCAGAGCGCCATCGTGTTCACGGCCGGGTTCGCCGAAACGGACGAGGCGGGCGCGCGGGCGCAGGCGGAGATGCTGAGGGCGGCGGCCCGGCACAACATGCGCCTGGTCGGCCCCAACTGCCTCGGCCTGTTCAACGCGCGGATCGGCTTCTACCCGATCTTCTCCAGCAGCCTGGAGAACGGCTGGCCCGCGCCGGGCCGGGTCGGCATCGCCAGCCAGAGCGGCGCCTACGGCACCCACATGTTCGCCATCGCCCGCGCGCGCGGCATCGGCACGCCCGTCTGCGTCACCACCGGCAACGAGGGCGACGTCACGGTCGGCGACGTCATCGGCTGGCTGGCCGAGGACCCGGAGACGGACGTGATCGTCGCCTACGCCGAGGGCATCCGCGAGGCGGGCAGCTTCCTCCAGGCGCTGGAGGCGGCGCGGCAGGTCAGGAAGCCGGTGATCCTGATGAAGGTCGGCACCAGCGCCGTCGGCGCTGACGCGGCGCGCAGCCACACCGCGTCCATCGCCGGCGACGACGCCGTGACCGACGCCGTGCTGCGCGAGTTCGGCGTGGTCCGCGCCCGCACCACGGAGGAGATGCTCGACATCGCCATGACGGCGACCAAGCGCATCTACCCGGTGCCCAACACCCTCGGCGTCGTCACCATCAGCGGCGGCGCGGGCGTGCTGATCTCCGACGCCGCCGAGGCCGTGGGCCTCGATCTGCCGCCGATGCCGGAGGCGGCGCAGGCGCGGCTCAAGGCGCTGGTGCCGTTCTCCGCCCCGCGCAACCCGGTGGACTGCACCGCGCAGGCGTTCAACGACGTGTCGCTCGTCGGCCAGTTCATGGACAGCATGGTGGAGGACGGCGGCTATTCGTCGGTGCTGGGCTTCTTCACCCAGGTCGGCGGCTCGCCGTCCATCGCGCCCCGGCTGCGCCAGCAGCTCCAGGCCGTGCGCGAGCGCCACCCGGACCGGCTCTACGTCCTGTCCGTCGTCGCCCGGCCGGAGCAGGTGCGGGAGTACGAGGCGGACGGCTTCGTGGTGTTCGAGGACCCGAGCCGGGCCGTGGTCGCGATCGAGGCGATGGGCCGGTTCGGGCGGGCCTTCGCCGAGGCCGCCACCGTGGCGCCGCCCCGGGTGCCGCGCGTCGCCCTGCCCGCCCGCGCGGCCACGGAAGCGCAGGCCAAGCGCCTGCTCGCCCAGGCCGGCATCCCGAGCGCGCCCGAGGCGGTGTGCGCCAGCGCCAGCCAGGCCGCCGCCACCGCGGCCGGGTTCGGGGGGCCGGTGGTGATGAAGATCCTGTCGCCCGACATCGTCCACAAGTCGGAGATCGGCGGCGTGCTGCTGGGCGTGTCCGGCGAGGACGCGGTGCGCCGCGGCTTCGAGACCCTGGTGGAGCGGGCGGCGGAGGCCGCGCCGCGCGCCCGCATCGAGGGCGTCCTGGTCGCCAAGCAGCTCGGCGGCGGCGTCGAGTGCATCATGGGCATCCAGCAGGACCCGGTGTTCGGCCCGGTGGCGCTGTTCGGGCTAGGCGGCCTGTTCGTCGAGGTGCTGCGCGACGTGGTGCTGCACCGTTGCCCATTCGGCATCGACGTGGCCGAGCGCATGATCCGCGGCATCCGCGGCGCGCCCCTGTTGCTCGGCGCCCGCGGCCGGCCGGCGGCCGACATCGCGGCCCTCGCCGCCATGCTGGCCCGGCTGTCGGTGTTCGCGGTGCAGGCCGGCCCCGGGCTGCGCGCCATCGACCTCAACCCGGTGCTGGCGCTGCCGGAAGGGGCCTACGCGCTCGACGCGGTGATCGAGGTCGCCGGGCGATGATCGACAAGCGCGTGCGGACGATGGCCGACGCGCTCGCGGGCGTGGCCGACGGCGCGACGGTGCTGATCGGCGGCTTCGGCAACGTCGGCCAGCCGGACGCCTTGATCGAGGGGCTGATCGAGCAGGGGGCGCGCGACCTCGTCTGCGTCGCCAACAACGCGGGCGCGGGGCACGTCGGCCTCGCCCGGCTGATGGAACTCGGCCGGGTGCGCAAGATGATCTGCAGCTTCCCGCGCAGCGTCGGCTCCGTCGTCTTCGAGGCGCTTTACCGGGCCGGCAGGATCGAGCTCGAGATCGTGCCGCAGGGGACGCTGGCCGAGCGGATGCGCGCCGCGGGCGCCGGCATCCCGGCCTTCTTCACCGCGACGGCCGCCGGCACCCAGCTCGCCCGCGGCAAGGAAACCCGGGTGATCGACGGCCGCGAGTACGTGCTGGAAGCGGCGCTGGGCGGCGACGTCGCGCTGGTCGAGGCCTGGCGGGCCGACCGCTGGGGCAACCTTTGCTTCCGCAGCAGCGGCCGCAACTTCAACCCGGTGATGGCCACCGCCGCCCGGCTGACGGTGGCGCAGACGCAGCACGTGGTGGACCTGGGCGCGCTCGACCCGGAAGCGGTGGTCACGCCGGGCATCTTCGTCGACCGCGTGCTGCACGTGCCGCACGGCGACCCGGAGGGCTGAGCCCATGACTTCCTCGACGGCCTCGGCCATGACGCCGCTCACCCGCGCGCAGATGGCCGCGCGCGCGGCGCGGGACATCCCCGAGGGCTGGTACGTCAACCTCGGCATCGGCATCCCGACGCTGGTCGCGGACCAGGTGCCGCCCGGCCGCGAGGTGGTGTTCCATTCCGAGAACGGCGTGCTCGGCATGGGTCCCGCGCCGCCGCCCGAGGCGCGCGACCCTTGGCTGATCAACGCCGGCAAGCAGCACGTCACCCTCGTCGCCGGCGGCGCCTATTCCCACCACGCGGACAGCTTCGCCATGATCCGCGGCGGCCATCTCGACCTGTGCGTGCTCGGCGCGTTCGAGGTGGCGGAGAACGGCGACATCGCCAACTGGGCCACCAGCGAGAACGACACCGCGCCGGCGGTCGGCGGCGCGATGGACCTGGCCGTCGGCGCGAAACGCTTGTGGGCGCTGATGGAGCACACCACCAAGGACGGGCGTCCCCGCCTCGTGCGCCGCTGCGCCTACCCGCTCACCGCGCCCGCCGCGGTGAAGCGCGTCTACACCAACCTCGCCGTGCTGGACGTGACGGCGCGGGGGTTCGAGGTCGTCGACATGGCCCCGGGCGTCACGCTCGACGCGCTGCGGGCCCGCACGGACGCGCCGCTCGTCGTGTCCGAGGCGGCCCGATGCTGACCGAGACCCGCGACGATGCCACCGCGATCCTCACCCTCGACTACCCGGCGCGGCGCAACGCCCTGGCGATGCCGATGCGCCAGGCCCTCGGCGACGCCTTGGAGCGCATCGAGGGCGACCCGGCGGTTCGCGCCGTCGTGCTGACCGGGGCGGGCGGTACGTTCAGCGCCGGGGGCGACATCAGCGGCATGAACGCCGCCGACTTCGCCGCCGGCCGCGAGCGCTTCCGCGTCACCCACCGGCTGGTGCGCCTCCTGGTCAAGGCGTCCAAGCCCGCCATCGCCGCCGTCGAGGGCCATGCGGTCGGCGCGGGCTTGTCGCTGGCGCTGTGCTGCGACACGATCGTGGCCGGCGAGGGCGCCCAGTTCGCCGCCGGGTTCGGGCGCGTCGGGCTGGTGGCGGACTTCGGGATGCTGCACACCTTGCCGCTCCGCGTGGGCCAGGGCCGGGCGCGGCAGATCCTGCTCTACGGCGAACGGCTCGGGACCGAGGAGGCGCGGCGGATCGGCCTCGTCGACCACGCCGTGCCGGCGGGCGGTGCCCTGGACGCGGCGCTCGGCCGCGCCAGGCTGTTCCACGCCGCCGCGCCGTTGCCGGTGGCGATGACGAAGCAGTTTCTCGCCGCCGGCCTGGACGCGGCGCTGGAATGGGAGCGCGATACCCAGGCGGCGCTGTTCCTCACCGCCGATCATGCCGAAGGCAAGGCGGCGTTCCTGGACAAGCGGGCGCCGCGGTTCGCTGGGCGCTGAGGGCGCGCGGATGGCCGGTTGCGGCCGGGCTGGGCGGCCTGTATATCCCGGCGCAGGCCGACGTAGCTCAGTGGTAGAGCAGCTGATTCGTAATCAGCAGGTCCTCAGTTCAATCCTGAGCGTCGGCATATTGATATCAAAGAGTTAGCACAAGAAGTTTGCTGATATATCGAGACTTGGCCGAGTGAGGCATCGCCTAGGCATCGTAAATGGCTTGCCAACTTTCTTGTGCAGGCACGGGCCGCAAACTGATTGCACCATCTCCCTCACCCCACCCCTCCAGCTGGACAAGGGGACACCCCCGGGCACTGCCGCTCAGGTCACGCGCTCACAAGAGCAACCCGTCGCCGGATATCGTGCGAAGCCATATATGCACAACGCTGCCAGCGTCACGGTTACCCCTGGCACCTGCCGCCGATCTGAGACAAGCGTCTTTGTAGCTGCGGCGGACCAGCCCGAGGTCTGGCTGAACGTTGTTACTCATAGCGCCACTTATGAATGCCAGGCGACGGCCTTGCCGGCACGCGCCTCACTGCCGGGAGGCAGCGCCTCGTGCAAGACGCCGAGTTGAAGAGACATAGTGGTGTTCCTGATCAGCACTCCAGGGCTTTCAGCCGCAGTGATTGCCAACAGGGCGACGCTGGCGCCAGCGGTAACGAACAGGGGCAAACCGATCAGCCCACGAAGCCCGGCGCTGACCAGCCGTTCCTCGATCATCAATACTTTACGCCGCAGGTCCTTGATCGCATTGCGCAAGCCTCGTGTGGTGGCAACAAAGCCGTTCATGATGACGACTGTCTGGCCGAGCGCGGTTCACAGGGCTTCGGCGTGGATGCGGGCGACGCCGGCCTACTTGAGCCGGCCGATGCAGGCCAGGCCCTCGAACGTCATAGATGGCGATCTTTGCTACAACGGCAGAAAATTCAGTTAAAGTATCTGCTTAACCCGGGTAGGTGGCGGCCTGCCCGCGTAAGGTTTGCTGGATGGCCTGGTAAGCGCCTACGCCGCGGCGCGCAGCAGTGCCGATGACGGAGCGCACGCCGGCGAACAGGTCAGCACCCCAAGTGGAACGGAACCCGCCGGTGACCTTGCGGTAAGTGGCGGTGGGCCGCAGCTCGCGTTCGCTGCCGTTGTTGTCGGCAGGTACTTCGGAGTGATCAAGGAAGGTGAACAGGTGCGAGCGGAGCTTGCCGTATCGCTGCCGCAGGCCGTCGCGGTGAGTGGGTGCGAGCGCCATGACGGCGTCGAGCGCGCACTCGAAGCGGCGGCGCAGTCACGGAGTTGATGGGCCAAGCAGATCTGCCACTCTTCGGCATGGCCCTGCTGCGCGCCGTGGAGGTCGGGCACCCAGAGCGCCGGGCGGTGCCCGCCCAGCACGGCGGCCACCGCGCCCTCGCTGATCCCCAAGCCGAACACCTCCCCCAATAGCTGGCTCAGCCGCTGGTAGCTGATCGCGTGCACGAAGCGCAGATACATGGCCAAAGCCACGATGCCGACGCTGAACGGCGTGCCCGGCTCCAAGCCCTCCGGCACCGGCGGCTAGCGTCGTGGCCCCGCAGCAGCGGCAACGGCCGGCGTAACGCTCCACCCGCGTCACCACGGGCGCGACTTGGGGCAGGTCGATCTTGTCCCAGCGCTCGTGCAGGACATGGTCCGCCTCGGCCAAAGCCGCCTGGCAGTGCACGCACCGCGCCGGCCGGGCAACGACGATCTCGTCGGGGTTCTCAGCCAATGCCCGCCCGCCACCCATGCGGCCCAGGCTGCCCGGGCGCGGACTATGGCGCGGCGCCTTGGCAGCCCGGTTCGGCTTCTTGCCTTGCCACAGCGGCAGGCTGGAGTTGTCCGGCGCCTTCGGCGACGTCCCGAGCCTCGCCTCCAGCTCTGCCACCCGTGCTGTCAGCGCCTGAACCTGCGCCCACAATATCCGGATCAACGCGTCCTTCTTGTTGTGCCTCAGTTGGCTGAGATCAGGAAGCTCGGTCATCCCAGCTTTGAATCCAAGCCGCCACCGTCACGCGCAGCACCATACACTCCAAATCAAAAAGGGGAGATGAGCAGCTATCAGTCAAACAGCTGGAAAAGGATCATGGAAGCCAGCACCACAACAATCATGTAGCCGAGCGCCACGCACAGATGGATAGTAAAGCGGCGTACCCTCTGGTCGACGTTGTGGGAGGACTGGTCGAACCGCATCACCGTGGGGTCGAGATCGGCCTTGGTCGCTGTCGCCGATCCGGCAATGCTCTGCCTGATCGCCGGTCGGGTGCCGGCGATGTCGTCCCTGGTCGCCACCGTCTCGCCCAGCGCGGTGCGAAGCGCGTCGGCGTGGGCGCGAGCGACGCCCTCCTCGACGCCGGCTTGCTTGAGCCGGTCGATGTAGGTCAGGCGCTCGAACGACATAGGCGGTGCCTCCTTTTCCCTGACTGTCGGGAGCTGTCAGACGTGGGCCAACTCGCTCTCGGCAAGGCTGAATATCCGCTCGTAGCCGACTATGATGGCACCGTCAGTGTTGCATAAGTTATAGCTCATGGTGTGGCCTTTAAGGCAGACGAGATCCCATGTCCGGCAGCATCATGAACGTGGGGGGAGCGACATTCTGCTGGATTGAGAGGAACGCACAATCTGGACGTTGGCCTGCTTTCAGACCAAGGCGAGTTAGCTGCCAGGTCACACATAGCATGGCAGCCACACCGGGCCGTGCCAGGGTTTGTGCCGAGGCCAGCGACGAGCAAGCGAGATGCTGCACCGTTCTGAAAGCTGCGGAACTCTGGTCACGTCGGTGACGCAGAACGGCCTCGTGCATGACGCCGTGATGAGCGGCTTCAACTTTTCCCGCAATGGTTGCACTATCGACTGGTTTCGACAGGGAAAGCACCACCGCACCCATGCCATCCAGCTTCTACGATCAGCCGATCCTCAACTCCCCCTACCTGCCGCCCACGCGCCATCACGTGCTCGACGCTGATGGCCAGCCGCAAGATCTTCCGCCCGCCCAAGGCCGCCGCCGGTCCGAGCTGATCACGCCGGTCCCGAAACCAAAGAAGAAGGCCAAGTCGCAGCAGGGCAGCTTCGTCATGCCGGACGCGCACGGCCTGTCCACCGAGGAGCAGGAATACAACCCAACCCCGATCATCAACGAGATCCGCGGCTACGTCGAAGCCTGGCGCGCCTTGCCCAACCCGGCCGATTGGGGCGTGACCCCCGCCACCCAGCAACTGCTGGCCCATTGGCGGCAGCACCCGTTCCCGACCGTCCGCCCGTTCTTCTGCCAGGTTGAGGCGGTCGAGACCGTCATCTGGCTGACGGAGGTGGCTCCCCGCCGCCACGACAAGTTCCGCCGCCATTTGCACGGTGCCAACGAGCAGGCCAACCCCGGCCTGTTCCGCACGGCGATGAAGATGGCGACCGGCAGCGGCAAGACGACGGTGATGGCGATGCTGATCGCCTGGCAGACGGTCAACGCCGTCCGCACGCCCGCGAGCCCCCGCTACAGTCGCGGCTTCCTGATCGTGACGCCGGGCATCACCATCAAGGACCGGCTGCGCGTGCTGCAACCGAACGACTCCGACAGCTACTACCGCGGCCGCGAGCTGGTGCCGCCCAGCATGTATCCCGACATCGACCGCGCCAAGATCGTCGTCGTCAACTATCACACCTTCAAGCCGCGCGAGACGATGGAGGCCAACAAAACCAGCCGGCAACTGCTGCAAGGGCCGACCGGCGAGCCTTTGACGACGCTCGAAACCGACGGGCAGATGATCAAGCGCGTCGCCGACACCCTGATGGGGTTCAAGGGCGTCGTGGTGCTGAACGACGAGGCGCATCACTGCTATCGCGAGAAGGCCGTCAGCGACGAGGACCTGGACGCCGACGGCAAGGAGGAAGCCAAGGCCAACCGCGCCGCCGCCCGGCTCTGGATCGCCGGGTTGGAAGCCGTGAGGCGCACCCTCGGCGTCACCGCGCTCTACGACCTCTCCGCCACCCCGTTCTTCCTGCGCGGCTCCGGCTACCGCGAGGGCACGCTGTTCCCCTGGACGGTGAGCGACTTCTCGCTGATCGACGCCATCGAATCCGGCATCGTCAAGCTGCCGCGCATCCCCGTCGCCGACAACCTGCCGAGCGGCGCGATGCCGCTGTACCGCAACCTGTGGGAGCACATCGGCAAGAAAATGCCGAAGGCGGGCCGGGCCAAGATGGGCCGCGGCAACCCGATGGCGCTGCCGAACGAACTCTACACCGCGCTCTACGCCCTCTACGGCCACTACGAGAAGGTGTTCAAGCAATGGGAGATGGCCGGCCTCCGCACGCCGCCGGTGTTCATCGTCGTGTGCAGCAACACCGCCGTCTCGGAGCTGGTCTATGAATGGGTGTCCGGCTTCGAGCGCGACGGGGAGGGCGAGCAGAACCCGTTCCACCCCGGCCACCTGCCGCTGTTCAGCAACTACGACGAGTACGGCGCCCGTCTGCCGCGCCCCAACACGCTGCTGATCGACAGCGCCCAGGTCGAATCCGGCGAGGCGCTCGACCCGGCCTTCCGCGAGATGGCCGCCCCTCAGATCGAGCGCTTCCGCCAGGAACGGATGCAACGCGAGGGCGCGGCCGCCGGCGCCGACCCGATCTCCGACGCCGACCTGCTGCGCGAGGTGATGAACACCGTCGGCAAGGAGGGCCGGCTCGGCGAGGCGATCCGCTGCGTCGTCTCAGTGTCGATGCTGACCGAGGGCTGGGACACCAATAACGTCACCCACATCCTCGGCGTCCGCGCTTTCGGCACGCAACTGCTGTGCGAGCAGGTGGTCGGCCGCGGCCTGCGCCGGCTCTCCTACGACCTCAACGCCGACGGGATGTTCGAACCCGAGTACGCCGACATCATGGGCATCCCGTTCGACTTCGCCGCCCAGCCCGTGGTCGCCGCGCCGAAGCCGCCGCCCGTCACCACCCGCGTGCAGGCGGTGCGGGAGCGCGCCGCGCTGGAGATCACCTTCCCCCGCGTCGAGGGCTATCGCGTGGCGCTGCCGGACGAACGCGTCGAGGCCAATTTCACCGCCGACTCCCGCCTGGTGCTGACGCCGGAGATGGTCGGGCCGTGCCGGGTGCGGATGGAGGGACTCGTCGGCCAGGGCGTGGAGCTGGACGTCAACGTGCTGGAGGCGACGCGGGTCAGCACCGTGGGCTACGAGCTGGCCAAGCACCTGCTGTTCACCCGCTACACCGACTCCGCCGGCGTGCCGAAGATGCACCTGATCTACGACCTCAAGCGCCTGGCCAACCGCTGGCTCGGCGATGGCTACCTGGAATGCCTCGGCGAAACCAAGCCGGCGCAGGTGCTGTATCCCGAGTTGAAGGAGCGGGCCTGCGAGCTGATCCACCTCGCCTGCCAGCCGGCCGACCCGGCCCCCGGCGACCTCCGCGCCGTGCTCGACCCGTACACGCCCACGGGCAGCAGCCGCTTCATCGGCTTCTCCACCTCCAAGGCCCTCTACAAGACCCGGCCCGACCGCTGCCACGTCAACTACGTCGTCCTCGACAGCGACTGGGAGGCCGAGTTCGCCCGCGTCGCCGAGTCGCACCCAAGCGTGCTGGCCTACGTCAAGAACCAGGGGATGCAGTTCGAGGTGCCCTACCGCGGCGGCGCCAGCAACCGGCGCTACTGGCCCGACTACATCGTCCGCCTCGACGACGGCCGCCCCGACCCGCTTAACCTGGTGGTCGAGATCAAAGGCTTCCGCAACAACGACGCGCAACTGAAGGCGGAAACGATGCGCAAGCTGTGGGTGCCCGGCGTCAACCACCTGGGCAGCCACGGCCGCTGGGCCTTCGCCGAGTTCCGCGAGGTGTTCGGCATCGAGGCCGCCTTCGACGCCCTGGTCGCCTCCTTTACCCCCGCCGCCGCCGCGGCCGACTAGCCGGAGCGCATACCATGTCCCGCCCCATGAAGCCCCCCGCCGGGCCGCGCCCGGTCGAGGCCCTGACCCATGCCGAGACCCGGCGCAACATCCCGACCGCGGAGCACCAGGACTTGGCGCAGCGGGCCGAGGCGCGCGCGCCCGTCGCGCCGGCGCGCTACCCTCGCGCCGACCCGCTGCCGTCGGGCGAGACCCGGCCGCGCGACCCGGACCTCGACCCGCAACTGCTCTGGCGCGGCGTCCGCATCCGGCTGACGCCGGAGCAGCGCGAGCGGTTGCAGGAGACGGGCGAGGTCGAGCTGGGCGAGGCGCAACTGGTGTGGCGCGGCAAGGACGCGCAGGACTGGTCCGACCTCGTGGTCAACCCGCCGCCGATCTACATCCAGGAGAAGGTGGAGCCGAAGGCGATCATCGACGCCCTGCGGCGCGACAGCCGGGCACGGGCGCGAGCGGCGGAAAGCGACGCGCCCGACCTGTTCGCCGGCTTCGACGGCCCGGACGACCCCGAGGCGCGGCTGGAGTTCTACCAGCACGAGCAGCCGTGGTCGAACCGCATGATCCTGGGCGACAGCTTGCAGGTGATGGCGAGCCTGGCCGAGCGCGAGGGCCTGCGCGGCCGGGTGCAGTGCATCTACATGGACCCGCCTTACGGCATCAAGTTCAACAGCAACTGGCAGGTCAGCACGATCAGCCGGGACGTGAAGGACGGCAAGCGCGAGGATGTGTCGCGCGAGCCGGAGCAGGTCAAGGCGTTCCGCGACACCTGGAAGGACGGCATCCACTCCTACCTGTCCTACCTGCGGGACCGGCTGACGGTGGCGCGCGAGTTGCTGACGGAGAGCGGGTCGATCTTCGTGCAGATCGGGGATGAGAACGTTCATCGGGTTCGGGCGGTGATGGATGAGGTGTTTGGGGCGGAGAACTTTTGCGCGCAGATAACACTTCTCAAAACAACTAGTCAGTCCGGTGGAAAGATACCTGGAGTCACTGACTACATAATCTGGTATTCTCACCAATTAAAAAACAAAAACCGAGCTTTATATAGCTCTCGAGCGTTTATAGAGAGTACGACTGAGCGTTACATTTGTGTCGAGCCGCGACTTGACGAACTTATGGATCTATCAGTCGAACAGAAACGCGGTCGGGAACCAATTCCTAGTGGCCGGTACGTGAAACTTGCCGATCCGACTTCACAAACAGGAAGTGATTCGTCTCGGTTCACATTCAACTATCAAAACCAATCCTTTAAACCAAGTGGAGCAAGAGGCTGGTCTACCGGTGTAGAGGGTATGGCTAGGGTTCAGAAGGCTGGATACTTCTATCCAATCGGAAAAAACCTGATGTGGAAGCTTTACAGAGACTGGTTTCCATTCTCGCCACTGAATAATGTTTGGTCGGATATCCGATCGTTTGGGTTCTCCGAAGAGCGTACTTATATCGTTCAAACGGCTGGCCAGGTCATCCAACGTTGCATCCTCATGGCCACTGACCCCGGCGACCTCGTGCTCGACCCCACCTGCGGCTCCGGCACCACCGCCACCGTCGCTGAGCAATGGGGACGCCGCTGGATCGCCATCGACACTTCCCGCGTCGCCCTCGCCCTCGCCCGCACCCGGCTGATGGCGGCGAAATACCCCTACTACCTGCTCGCCGACAGCCCCGAGGGGCGCGCCCGCGAAGCCCAGCTCTCCGGCAAGCCGCCGCCCGACGCGCCCACCGGCGGCGACGTGCGCCAGGGCTTCGTCTACGAGCGCGCCCCGCACGTCACCCTGAAATCCATCGCCAACAACGCCGAGATCGACGTGCTGTGGCAGGAGGCGCAAGCCACCCTCGAACCGCTGCGCGCCCAGTTCAACGCCGCGCTCGGGACCAGCCACGAGGAATGGCAAATGCCTCGCGAGGCCGACCCGGCCTGGCCTGCCGAAGCCCACGCCGCTCACATAGCTTGGTGGTACGCCCGCATCGAGCGGCAGGAGCGCATCGACGACTCCATCGCCCGCCGCGCCGACATCGAGTACCTCTACGACCGTCCCTACGAGGACAAGGCTCGCGTGCGGGTCGCGGGGCCGTTCACGGTCGAGAGCCTGTCGCCGCACCGCGCCGTGCCGGCCGACGAGGACGACCTGCTCGCCCGTCCGGGGGCCGCGAACGCCGCGCGCGGCGAGGCGGCGTTGCCCGCCGTCTCCGCCGCCGGCGTCGTCGATTTCGCCGCCATCGTGCTGGACCACCTGCGCACGACCGGGGTGGACCAGAGCCGCAAGGCGGACGCGATCCGGTTCACCAGCCTGCAACCCTGGCCCGGCGAATACATCGGCGCCGAGGGCCGCTACGCCGAGAGCGGCGAGGACGGAGCCCCGGAGCGCCGCGCCGCCATCCTGATCGGCCCCGAGTTCGGCACCCTGTCGCGCGCCGACCTGGTGCGCGCGGCGCGCGAGGCGTCGGAGGCCGGGTTCGACGTGCTGGTGGCCTGCGCTTTCAACTACGAGGCCCACGCCAGCGAGCTTGACCGGCTCGGCCCGCTGCCGATCCTGAAGGCGCGCATGAACCCCGAGCTGCACATGGCCGGCGAGCTGAAGAACACCGGGCGCGGCAACCTGTTCGTCGTGTTCGGCGAGCCGGACTTGCAGGTGGAGGACGTGCCGGGCCAGCCCGACCACGTGCAGGTGCGTATCCTGGGCGTCGACGTGTTCGACCCGCGCGCCGACAAGATCCGCTCCGGCGACACCGACAGCATCGCCGCCTGGTTCATCGACACCGACTACGACGACGAGAGCTTCTTCGTCCGCCACGCCTACTTCCTCGGCGCGCAGGACCCTTACAAGTCGCTGAAGGCGGCGTTGCGGGCCGAGATCGACGAGGCGGCGTGGGCGACGCTGTATCGCGACGTGTCCCGCCCGTTCCCCCGCCCGGCCGAGGGGCGGCGGGTGGCGGTCAAGGTGATCAACCACTTCGGCGACGAGGTGATGAAGGTGTTCCGGGTTTGAGCGAGGGGACAGGCCTGGCGTTCCGCATCGCCGAGACCTTCTACGCCGCCCTCGCCCGGCTGCCGGCCCAGGAGCAGAAGTCGGTCAAGACGACGGTGTTCGACCTGCAAGCCGACCCGGCCGCGCCCGGCCTGAGCTTCCACCGCATCGAGCGCTCGCGCGACCGCAACTTCTGGTCGATGCGGGTGGGCGGCGACGTTCGCATCATCGTCCACAAGACAGCGGCGAGCTTTCTGCTGGCCTACGTCGGCCATCACGACGACGCCTACGCCTGGGCGGAACGGCGGCGGATCGAGGCGCACCCGCGCACCGGGGCGGTGCAGATCGTCGAGGTGCGCGAGCGGGTGCAGGACGTGTTCACCGGGCCGGCCGCGAACGCGACGGCCGCGGAAGCCGGGCCGAAGCCGCCGTTGTTTCGCCGCCTGGCCGCCGATGACCTGCTCGCCGTCGGCGTGCCGCAGGATTGGGTCGCCGACGTGCAGGCCGCAACCGAGGACAGCTTCTTCGCGTTGACCGAGCACCTGCCGGCCGAGGCAGGGGAAGCGCTGCTCGAATTCGCCACCACTGGCCGCCTGCGCACACCCGAGCCGGCTCCGCCCGCCGACCCGTTCGCCCACCCCGACGCGCTCCGCCGCTTCCGCGTGGTGGAGGACCAGGAGGCGCTCGCCCTGACGCTGGACGCCCCGTGGGAGCGGTGGGCCGTGTTCCTGCACCCGGCCCAGCAAGGCGTGGTGGACAAGAGCTTCGGCGGCCCGGCCCGCAGTTCCGGCTCCGCCGGCACCGGCAAGACCGTGGTGGCGCTGCACCGGGCGGCGAGGCTGGCGCGGGAGGGCGCGGACCGCCGGGTGCTGCTGACCACTTTCTCGCCGCCGCTGGCCAACGCCTTATCGCGCAAGCTGTCGCTGCTGCTGGGCGAGGGCGGCCCGGCCCGCCGCGTGACGGTCGCCCCGTATCGCGCCGTGGCCGACGAGCTGCACCAGTTGGCGTTCGGCCGCCGCGCCGTGGTCGCCTCCGACGCGCAGGTCGAGGACGCGGTCGCCAAGGCGGCGGAATCGGTGGGGGCGAAGGGGTTCACCCCGCGCTTCCTGCTGTCGGAGTGGCGGCACGTGGTCGACGCCTGGCAGATCGCGGACGTGGCCGCCTACGCGCGGGTGCCGCGGCTGGGGCGCAAGAACCGGATGAGCGCCGGGCAGCGGGAGCGGTTGTGGCCGGTGTTCGCGGCGGTGCGCGCCTCGTTGGCCAGACGGGGGCTGTTGACGTGGCCGGAGGTGTTCGGCCTCGCCGCCGCGCACTACGCCGGGCGGGCGCAGAAGCCGTTCACCCATATCGTGGTGGACGAGGCGCAGGATCTGGGCGTGGCCGAGCTGCGCTTCCTCGCCGCCATCGCGCCGACCGGGGCGGACGCGCTGTTCTTCGCCGGCGACCTGGGCCAGCGCATCTTCCAGCAGCCGTTCTCGTGGAAGGAGCTGGGGGTGGACGTGCGCGGCCGGTCCTCGACGCTGACGGTGAATTACCGCACCAGCCATCAGATCCGCCGCCTGGCCGACCGCCTGCTGCCCACCGCGGTGCGTGACGTGGACGGCAACGCCGACGAGCGGGACCGCACCGTCTCGGTGTTCAACGGCCCGGCGCCGGAGATCCACACGTTCGAGGACGCGGCGGCGGAGGCGGCCGAGATCGCTGCCTGGATCGCCCGCGCCGGGCAGAACGGCGTGCTGCCGTCTGAGATCGGCGTGTTCGTCCGCACCCGCGAGCAACTGGTCCGTGCCCGCGCCGCGGTGGAGGCCGCCGGCCTGCCGTGGCTGGAACTGTCCGAGCGCGAGCAGGACGCGGCCGGGCGAGTGCTGGTCGGCACCATGCACTTGGCCAAGGGGTTGGAGTTCAAGGCTGCTTGCGTAATGGCCTGCGACGACGGCGTGCTGCCGCTCCGCTCCCGTCTCGCAGTGGCCGCGGACGAGACGGAGTTGGACGACATCTACGAGACAGAGCGCCACCTGTTCTACGTTGCCTGCACGCGGGCGCGGGATCGATTGCTGGTCTCTGGGGTGGTGCCCGTGTCGGAGTTCGTGCAGGACTTGGCCTCGCCGGACGGGTGACGCGAGGCCGGGTGAGCCAACGCGTCGATGTTGACAAGGAGTAGGTCGGATGTCTCTCTTCACCTATGGTCTATTTGTCAGTTGAGGCGACCTTGTGATGTAAGTATCAGTGGCAAAGCTCTGATCAGCTCTTGTTTCTCAACCGATCAACAAGATATTTCAAGTAGCTTTCTACGCTTGCGACGAAGTGTCTTTCGTTCGGCTTGCGTTGCCGGCGCATCATGTCTACGAGAACTTGGGAAGGACCATGATGCACGGCACGGGCTAGCTCTGGTTCCCGATGCCATACCTCGTCTCGCTGTGCCATCAGACGATCAAACTCATGACGCACATCTGGGTGGCCGGCGAGTTGGGCTTCACTGATCAAAGTCTGGGCAGATTTAGGAGCAGGAAGCTTTTTGGCATAGACCGCAGTGATTACACTACGTTGTATTTCAACTCTACAATGATCCCATGACCAGTTGTTGGTTGCGCTCTTATAAGCGATTTCACGAAGGTACTGCTCTCTTTTCCGATCTCCTTTCTCATGAGTGTTTACAAGGAGAGATGAAGAGGACTTTTTACTGTTGCTCATTTCACCACCATCTTTCTAGTTCGATGACGCGCAGTGAGCTTTTTTGCTACAGTAGTGACAGCGCGCCGGGCCTTAGCCGTTGTAGGGCGCGGGACACAACGCGTTGTGCGTTCTCAGGCGAATAATTCTACAAGAAATGTAGACTATAGTCTGTGGTGTTCGGTGTCAATAGAGGTTTGTCCTCACCTGGGTGGACATGCGAGTGCAAGTCGGCCTGAACGTGCGCCGGTTACGGAAAAAGGCGGGGCTGTCCCAAGAGGAGTTAGCTCATCGGGCCAGCTTAGATAGAACTTACGTAAGCGGAGTCGAGCGAGGCGTTCGCAATCCAACTGTGCTGGTCTTGCAGAGCTTAGCAAGTGCTTTGGAAATCAAGCCAATGAACCTGCTTGACGATGCAGAGGTCAACCGCCGGGAGTAGATTTATCTCTGGCACTACGGGCCAAGCCGTAACTGAGCGCGTAGGGGATTTACGTCGGATGGTAGCCGGCATCAAACAGACAGGGTCGTACGCGCACGGAAACGCTCGTAGTGTTCCTTGCTCCCAACGAGAGCGGTCCGCATTGGGTGGGCGTCGTCGAACTGATCAGCATTTGTGTTCAAACAATCTGGATAAAAGACCACGTAACCGATGAGCTTGCGCCAGCGCAGCTACGATAAGGGTCTTTGTGGCCGAGACACCCCCTGGCTTTGCTGGTTAATTTCGTGCGAACCGTGCATATTGCCGGAAGCAAAACCGAGGATGTCATGGGACGGCCTTGTTCCATCTGCTGTGCTGCCAGAACCCACCGGATCGTCGACGAGATGATCGCCGCCGGCGCGTCGGATCAAGCAGTGGCCGATCACATTGGTGGCGTGAGCCGAATGGCGGTGGCGCGGCATCGGCTCAACCACGTGGTAACGCCTGGCAAGGCTTTGGTCGAAGCCGCCGGGAAGGGCAGGGACGCTGCCGAGCGGCGCGCGGAGGTGATGGCGGCCGCGGAAGCTGGCGACCCGGCCGCGTTCGTTGCCTTGTCCGCCATCGTCGCCGACTTGCAGAAGATCCATGCCCGGCTGGAACGCACCGCGGACGCGGCGGAGCAGGACAACCAGCGACTGGCCGTGTCGGCTCTCTCGGCCCAGCAGCTCCGGGCGGCAGAAGTGCGCGCGAAGATCGGTGGCGTCGGCAGCTATGCACCAAGCAAAGTCCCGCCGGAAGGCGGGGCGGGGAACTTCAGCGTCAATATCCATCTCGGCGGGAACGTAGTGGAGCGGATCACGGCTGTGACCACGCATGTGATCGACGGCGACGCGGTGCAGGACATTTGACCCATCCCCAGCGAAATGCCTCTGGGAAGACGCAGGAGCGTCGCTTGCACCATGTAGAGCTTGGTCGAGGATCACTCCCCTCCATGCCTATACACGATCACGCTGACCTCCTGCCTTGTCCACGGTCGTTGTCGCCGAAGTCAGCACCGATGACGCCGTATGATCAAGTCGAGCCTTTTTACCTGCTGTCGCACTCTATCGAGCAACAGGCCATGCACGTTGCGGCACCAATGGCGTCCGCGCGGCCCCGGTTCGCTCCCAAAGCGGCAGGGACGATGTGTTGCAGAGCCGCGTGCATCGCACCACGTCGGCGTCGCTACTCATGCTCAGCTTCGGCCATTTAGCCGCAGGAAGCGTTACGCTGAGCGAGGTAGGCGTGCTCGTCTTGGTCCGTCCATGGAAACCATGCCGTTCGTTGCCGACTAACAAGATAGGCGTAGCTGTAAGGGCGTTTCGAGCGTGCCTCGTCCTTGGTCCATCGTACCCAGTTGCGTACACGACTTTTAGCGCAGTTGACTCTCGCAAGACCAAAGCTCTTTCGTTGAGCATACTGCCACTTGCTATCGTCAGGCTTGACCAGCCACAGATGCGGGCGGCGGTGGATGAGGGCACTTGCGCCACAAAGCAAAGCCACGGCGTGTGGTGAGGTCACACCAGGGGGGGATGAGTCCGGATACCAGCACCATTTCAGTTTGCCGTCTGGTCCGGGAGGTGATCCGACGAGCGTACCCCATAGCCATAAAATTTCAATGGACGGCGCCGGAGACGAGCTCGCGATTGCGCTACTATACTGTGACGAAGCGATCTGGCGCATGAGGCGCTCTCCTTATATCTACGATGGCGTGAGACTCTGTGTAGCCACCCACCTAATCCCCCCATACCCCCTAGGTGATTGGATGGGTGGCTGTGCCCACCCCATCCATCACCCATCACCGCTGCCATCCAAAAGCCGTTGGGTGGCGATTGGGTGGTTGGATGGGATGACCGCATCAGGTGCTCTTGTCCGGCGTATTTACCGGGACGCCAGCACAGTTCGCGAGTGCCGCACTTGGAGAAACCCAGCTCGCTTGATTCCAACAGCAGACTAGGCCCTTCACCGACTTGGTGCCGTTCGGCTTGCCGCCCGCCTGTCTCGGGATGGTCACGTCCTGCACTGCCACGCAGCGGATTTGATCTTTCAGATGTCGCAGAACCTCGCAGGCAAGCGGCTTTACATCCTGCTTGTTCAACTTGGGATCGGCTGCCCGGAGCGCGTGCCCGATGTGCAAAATGCCGTCGCGGTCATTGCTCCTTCCCCCGCCCGGTGAGAGAGGCATCTTGGTGCCGCCTATGACCACGCCAGCATCAATGGCGTGCATGGCAGTGTTCAGGAGCTTAGGGGACACCTGTGGACCACCACTCGTACCGGGAGCACTGAGGAACTCGACCGCACGAGTTCCATAAGCATTTCCGTCTCGGACAGTGACCATCTTCTCGATCACGTTAAGATACGCGGGTGGCGGCGGCTTGCGATCGTTGATCTTCACCGTTTCGAGGCACCGCACGGCGTCCGGCTTCGCCCCGCTGAGCATGAAAGCAGTCGCATCCTTGGAAGTCAGTCCGGTCAGGGTCACCGCGACGCGGGCACTGTTCACGATGGCGCTGCCGCCTCGCACAAGGGTCGCCTCGCCGCTCTGGGCAGCCGCAGCCTCTCGCGTCATCTTCGGGGCGTGGTGGACCAGCAAACCTGAGCAATTGACCTCTCGCATAACGCGTCCGAGCCGTCCCATCAGCCGGGTGATGACGGTGTTGTCGTTCTCGTTCGGCGCGGCGATCAGCGCCGCGAACGTATCCAGCACGAGCACGTCGGGCCGAAACTTACGCAAGCTATCTCGCAGCATGTCGCGGTTGATGTCCTCTTCCTCCGGCGCGATGTCCTCCCGCACGCCAGCCCTTGGCCCACCGAGGCACCATCCGCTGGCCCGGCCATCGTGCGCCACGAGGTTCGCTTCTACCTTCGCACAATCGGCGCTGCTCAGTTTTTGAGCTTGGGACGCTGCCGCAATCAGCAGCCCGAGCCGGTTGCGATCTTCCTCGCCGCTTATGAATGAGACCCGTCGTGGCGCTTCTTCGGGATGTGGCCTGATCTTGTATGGCCCCCATTGTTTGGAGCCGGCCGCGAGCGCGACGCACAAGCTGATCGCTGCGGCAGTCTTGGCACCGCCGCCTTGGCCGGCCAGGACGGTCAGGTCACCGGCGACGAGCAGCCCGTCTACGACCCATGGCACTGGATGCAGGTCGGCGGGTGCAAATGGAACCGGCGAGAAGAACGAGCCTGTGGATAGATTTGAGGAGTTCACTACAGTCGGGACAGGAACCACAACTCCGGCTTGGGATGGCCAAAGCCATGATCCGACATCGAACCCAGCCTGACGTGCCAAGTCGATCAGCGTGCCTACTGAGATGCCTTTCGTCCTGAACGACTTCCAGTCCCGGTCAAAGTCGGTTTCGTCCTTGAAGCGGGAACTGATCTGGCACCAAGCCAGCGCGAGGTTGCGCGCCTCCGTGGCGCCGAGCCGTTCCGCGTCACAACAGGCGAACAACACGGGCAGCCAGCCCTGCCGTTCCACGTCGGCCCGCTTTCGAATTGGGGGAAATGCTAGCATGGCCGCGAGCATCGCGTTCTGCCGATCACCGGGCAGGCTTTCGAAGTCGATACGTGGCAAGCCCGCCTGCGCGGCCGCATTCATGTCCGGGAACCTGCTCGGCTGGTCGAACACGGCCGGTCGGCGACCTTCTAGCGAAACGATGTTGCTCGCTTGTGTCGGTCTGGCTACGGGATCTCGGGGAAACGCCGCTTCGAGCTGCGAGAGGGTGTAGCGCATCATCGGCCCGCCTCCTCGCGCACGAGGCCGGAACAGGAGACCACCCGCCCGGCGGCGCGTTTCCTCGCGTCGGGGTAGTTCTTCGTGAACGGCAGGCGCAGGATGCGGTCCACGTTTTGCACCATGTCGCCACCGGCAAGCAGAGCAATTTGCCGGCCGACCGCCTCTGCTGCCGCCACTTTTTCGCTGGTGGCTGGCACAGGCGCGTCCAGCATCCAAATCGGTTGAAAACCGCCACCGCTCGCGATGATGACGGATGGAGGCGTTGGTAAGGCCGCGATGGCGGCCAGCGCCTCGGTCAGGCTCCGGCCTTCTTTGGCATCTACATCTGCGAAGATCGCTCGAAGCGCAGTGATCTGAGCCTTGGCCGGTTTCTTCGCAAGACCCGTAATGGGCGTGTTCACCGCGAAATAGAGGTTGTGACCGGCGTTGTTCCGCTCCGTAGCCCACCCGGTGACGTCAGCCAGGCTTTTAACATCTAGCCATCGCGCCACGATGGTTGGCTGGTCGGGGTGGATGGCGACTATTGTCGAACAACCTAGAACATCTAGAACAAACTTTAAGCCGTCTGCGGGGTCATGCTTCTCCTCAATGCGCTGAGTTGCACTAATTTCTCTATTCACATTGGGCAACACTGTAGCTATCATGCTGTTTGACATGCTGACTGTCCAGAGTTGGTGTGGTTGAAATGGCGGCGGGACTGTCGGGTCCTGTCGTCTTTCTCAAGCTAGGTTGCGTGATGTTCTTTGGGCCGGCGGCCTCTGCCGATGTTTGGGTTCACCGCGCGTATATCGGCATCGGCACCACTGTCGCGTGCTGCAATCCGTTCCGCCTGCCATGCCTGAATTTCAGCAAGTCGCCAGGCTCGTGCGTTTGGCCCCAGGGCTACGGCGCGCGGAAAGTTGCCGTCCTGCATTAAGCGATAGAGCTGCGCGGTCGAAATGCCGGTCAGTTCGCGCACGACTGGCAGCCGCAGGAATCGTTCGTACTCGGTTGAGAGAGGAAGATTGACGTTAGCCACTGATACCTCCTTGTTACGGAGGAATTAACAGCATAGGCCCTGGGAAAGGTGTTAGGTACGAAATAAGCCTTCTACTTTCCTTGTCTCGCTAATGCCCAAACTTGCTCGGCGGCACTGGCCAACGCTACATCAAAGTCCAACCGTGGCCCTTCTTAAGCATCCGTCTGTGGTTATGAATGACTTCGCCCTTCTTTTCAGGATTTTTCGTGGCCAGTTTCCAGCACAATGTTATAACTTCATCAAGCAAGCTGCTTGCACTTGGAAGGCCAAAACTACGTAGGCACCGGCGAACATCGCTTGCAAGTATGGACCGATTGATCTCAGGAGGTCTTCCAGCACCGGGCTTGCGTTGCCGACCATTGAGTTTTTTCGTGGTTGGTAGTGCTTTTGGGGGTGTCATCCTCGCTTGCGCGAGAGGGAATAATAGGGCGTCAGCTAACTTATTAGCTACGGTGGCCCGATGCTCTAGCGGTATCCGTTTGATCCGGTCCAGTTGAAGCAAACCCAAACACAGCCGACTTTGATCAGTGGGGCGGGTGACGTCGGCGCTATCGACGACTAAGAACTTCGGGTCGCGATGCATCATGCTCGCGCCATCCGCACCACCTTCGCCTCACCACGCTCGATTAATTCCAACTCAATTGCCAATCGTGCCAAAGCGTCGGCATGTTCCTGCTGATAGCGACTACGGTTGTAAGTCGTCGCCACCCGACTCAACGATGAGCCGTCTGACGAACTGCGCAACACATGACCCAGGCAGACCTCGATCACATGCGGCGCCACACCAAGGTCGCCCATGAGGGATGCGACGCTGCGGCGAATATCATGACGATGCCACCCCTTTGTACCGCTCGCCTGTTGGACAATTTTCGTTGCCCGATCCCAATTTACCAGCAATCCGCCTCGACCGCTGGCGAATATCAGCAGATCAGGGTTAGGCGGCAACGTGATTCCGGTTTCATCCACAAACAGCAGAGCGCGCAACAGCGCCACTGCCGGCGTCGGCAGTGGAACCACATGTTTCCAGCCCTGCTTGGTCTGCGGGATCGTCCACACCCCAGTATCAAGGTTCATGTCGCGCCAGCGTGCATTGCACGCTTCGTTCAACCGGCAGCCAGTCCAGAAAAGCCATCGCAATACACGGCCATAGCTGCCGGCTTCATCTAGTCTTGGCAGAATGGCGGCCATCTCCTCCCGCGTGAGCTGTCGTTTGCGGGTGACCAAAGCTCCTTCTGGCTGGTCCAAAGCCTCTCCGGTTCCGCGCGCAACCAAGCCGCGTTTAGCGCCCCACTTCAGCACTGGCCGAACGTAACGGACCGCGGCACCAGCAGAACTGCGGGACGGGTGCGCGTCTACGGTCAACTGTAGCTCAGGCCCGGTCATCATCGCGGCGGGCTGGCTCAAATGCTTCGCGAACACACTTTCAATTCGCTTACGCGCTTCCTGCCAAGATCGGCGCCGCAAACCCACGTCTTTCTCATATCCGGTCAATAGCGTGGTTAGCGTAGCAGCGTCGGCACAGACCTCGGCCGCTGCCGAGCGTGCGTCCCGGGCTTGCTGAATAGGGTCGTGGCCTTGCCGCACCTCCTCACGCCGTTCCCGAGCCAAGTCACGCGCCTTTGCCAGCCCCAATGCTGGGAAAGCGCCCAACACGAAACGCCGGGATTTCCCCGCGGCGTCACGGCAGCCCAACACCCATGTTGCCGCGCCACCGTGCGATAGGCGCAAGCGGAGGCCAGGGCAGCTTCGATCAGCGTGCTCGACCTGGCCGCTGACCGGCGGGCGAACCGTCCGGAGAAAAGCAGGAGTAAGCGTCACTCGTTCAGGCATCACCAGTTCCCTAGGCATCACTGAGGCATCACCACACACGCGATCTGTTGCAAAGCCGCGATAAGCGAGCATGGCCTTCTCATACCGTAAACCACCAAAATTACTAGGGAAAACTGAATGGAGGATACGTGTTGAAAACTGCCGAGAAGGTCACGCAACCTTATTCGTAATCAGCAGGTCCTCAGTTCAATCCTGAGCGTCGGCACCAGCGACATCACGTCGTTGCATCAATCGCCTATGCATTGACTATTTTGGCTCACGGCGTTGCTGTGATGGATAGGGTCGCGCGATGGTGCCGCCGTCAGCTTCGCCCTGGGGCGGCTGGCCGTGTTGAAGCATGGGAGAACCGCAGCCGCTTGCCCAGGTTGGGTCGTGCAAGGCAAGGCCGAATAAGTTCGGCGATCTGGGCGTGGATGTCAGCGCAGCGCCGGCAACTGCTGCATGACAGCCGCGTCACCCGATCGAGCCGCCATCTGGCGAAGGGTCGCCACCGTGTGCTCCGTCCGCGTGGTCGCGATCGTCATCGTCGCCTCCATCGGCATGGAAGCAGGCTAACCTGGAAAATTCATGAGGGTTGGCGGGCATAGTACAAGCCCTTGATCCAGCGTAGAATGTGGTTCTCGAGGCCAATTCTACGGAACCGGAGCGCCATGCCCGCCAAGGTTGAGACTACCGCTGCGCTGCCCGGCTTGTCACCGGTCGGCGGCAAGCCCGTGATCGCCCGCTTCGACGGCGGCCACCTCTCCTCCGACGGTGGGCTGCTGGTGCTGCGCGAGGTGGAGCGCCGCCTCGACGTGGCCGGACGCTTGGCAGGGTGCATCAAGGATCCGCGCGACCCGGAGCGCGTCGTGCACGGGCTCGACGAGATCATCCGCTTTCGCCTGCTGATGATCGCGGCGGGCTACGAGGACGGCAACGACGCCGACCAGCTGCGCACCGACCCGATGTTCAAGCTGGCCCTGGCAAAGCTCGGGGACGGGGCGGCGCTGTGCTCGCAGCCCACCATCTCGCGCCTGGAGAACCTGCCCGGCACGCGTGCGCTGCTGCGGATGGGCCGGGCCATGGTCGACCTGTATTGCGCGTCGTTCCGCCAGGTGCCGCGCCGGATCGTGCTGGACGTGGACGACACGTTCGACGCCGTGCACGGCGGGCAGCAGATGCGCTTGTTCAATGCGCATCATGACGAGTACGGCTTCCAGCCCATCGTGGTGTTCGACGGCGAGGGCCGCTTCGTCACCGCCGTGCTGCGCCCGGCCAAGCGGCCGAGCGGGCGCGAGGTCCGGGCCTTCCTGCGCCGCCTGCTGCGCCAGCTCCGCGCCAACTGGCCCCGGGTCGAGGTCCTGCTGCGCGCCGACAGCCACTACTGCGGCCCCGAGGTGCTGCGCTGGTGCCGGGCGAACACGGTCGATTATCTGATTGGGGTCGCGCCCACCAGCACGCTGCGCCGCCATGTCGAGTGCCTGGAGGCCAGCACCGCCGCCCGCTTTGCCGCCTCGGACGGCTCGGGCAAGCTCCGCCGCTTCACCGAGTTCTACGACAGTGCCGCAAGCTGGGACCGCGTGGAGCGCATCGTCGCCCGCGTCGAGGCCGGGCCGGACGGGACAGACACGCACTTCGTCGTCACCAGCCTGCCGGGCGGCTCGGCCCGCACTCTCTACGAAAAACGGTATTGCGCGCGCGGACAGGCGGAAAACCACATCAAGAGCTGGAAACGCCACCTGGCCGCCGACCGCACTTCGTGCACCAAGGCCACCGCCAACCAGTTCCGCCTGTTCCTGCATGGGGCCGCCTACTGGCTCATGTGGAGCCTGCGCACGCTGATGCCGCGCCGCTCGTCCTGGCGCACCGCCCAGTTCGACACCCTGCGGCTGCGCCTGGTCAAGCTGGCCGTGCGCGTCGTCGAACTCAAAACCCAGGTCAAGCTGCACCTGCCCAGCAGCGCCCCGTGCCAGTCCATCCTGGCTTTCGTCCTCGGCCGTATGCCGCGCATCATCAGTTAAGCTCCGGGGCAGCGTGCCCCACCGTCACCCGTTTTCACCAACCCTCAGCGCCGCCGCATCGAGCCGCCAACATGCCATCTCGACGTGGTAACGGGTCCGCACACCTGCACAACCAACACACGAAAACCGCACGCCTCAAATGGAGCCGGTCTCAAAACCATGAATTATGGCGGCTAAATCACGGCCAACCAAGCCGCGTGCATTCAGGTTCGAGGCAGGGCATAGGCCGGATGGCATAAACGTCGCTTTTCGCGCGCCGCCACCTGCCAACCCGGCGCGCCTGCCAGTCAGCCCAACAGGCCTTTGATGTCAGCCTCGATCCGCTCGAAGCGCCTTGCCCCACATGCGGCGCAGCACAGCCGCCTCCGGCAGATCACGCCCACCTGAGAGCGCATCGTCCCTGTCCAGCGCGTCAACCGGCAGTCGCCGCGCTGGCGCCAATCGACGGGTGCGATGGCGCGCAGCCAGTTGGGCGCCGCCGCGGCAAAGGCGTTCAGCGCCGCCCGCGGCATCTCACCCATCAGCTCCAGGCGGTCGAGGTGACGCGCGGCCGCGAGCGCGCGTGCTGTCCGTGCGGCTCCGGCCACCGGCCTTCAGCCGTCCCTGCGGGCGGCATCCAGCGGGCGGGCCAACAGCCGCTCCGTCGCCGCGTGCTGCAGCAGGCGGCCACGGAACTCGCATAGCCCAGAGAGGTCGAAGCGCGCATCGGCCCAGCCGAGCGCGCCAGTCGAGCGCGCCAGCCGAGCGCGCACGAGCACGTCCAGTCGACCCGGCCCCGAACGGCATCGGTTCCCGGGCGGTCGCTCTGCCCCTCACGGCACTGCATGAGCATGTGCGCCTTCCGGGCCGCAAGGGCGCGCCCTATGTTGGCCCGATGCAGCCATCCCAACCCACGGTCCCCACCCGGCGGCGGCGCTCCCTGGCCGGGGTCCCCGCGGCGCTGCTGGGCGCGGCGCTGCTGGTCACGGGCGCGGCCAGTCCTGCCGCCTCTGGTCCCGCCACCCCGAGCGACGCCGCCGACTTCGCCTGGCGGATGGCTCCGGGCGCGCAACTGCCGCTTGACACCCCGCTCACGGACGAGGCCGGCCGCGCGGTTCGCCTCCAGGACGCGTTCGGCGTCCGCCCGGTCGTGCTCGACCTCGGCTATTTCCACTGCCCGTCCTTGTGCGGCGTCGTCCGCAACGACCTGTTCCGCGCCCTGCAGGCGAGCGGCCTCAAGGGCGGTGAGGACTACACCCTCGTCGCCCTCTCGATCGACCCGGCCGAGACCCCGCGCGACGCCGCCGAGGCCAAGGCCGCCGACCTGGCCCAGGCCCCGTTCGCCACCGGCGACGGCTGGCACTACTGGACCGGGAGCGCGCCCGCCCTCGCCGCCGTCGAGGCCGCCGTCGGCTTCCGCGCCCGTTACGACGCCGAGTTCAAGCAGTTCCTCCACCCGGCCGGCCTCGTCGTCCTGACCCGCGGCGGCGTCGTCAGCGGCTACCTGCAGGGCGTCGGCTACGCGGGCGGCGACCTGCGGACCGCCGTGCTGCGCGCCGGCGAGGGCGGCATCGCCCAGGCGGCCCTGCCGATCCTGCTGCTCTGCTTCCATTTCGACGCCGCCACCGGCCGCTACACCCTGGCGATCGAGAAGGTGTTGCGCCTGATGGCCCTGTTCACCGTCGCCACCATCGGCGGCCTGCTGCTCGTGCTCCATCGCCGCGGCGCGGCGCGCTGACGGGACCGCCGGCTGGTCGAGCCGCGGACACCTGGCTTCGCCGCGCCGCCGCGCCCACGCCCAACACGGGAGAATGGGGAAGCCAGGCTCGGAACGCCTGAGCCGCCCCCCTCGCGCCGACCGCCGAAACAGCCGAAGATCGGTCGAACCACCCGGATCGGCCTTCGATGCTGCGCAGCTTCCTCGCCTACTACCGCCCGCACAAACGGCTCCTCTTGCTCGATTTCGGCTGCGCCGCGCTGTCCGGGATGCTGGAACTCGGATTCCCCATGGCCGTCCGCGCCTTCATCGACCGGCTGCTGCCCCAGGCCGACCTGCCGCTGATCCTGCTCGCCATCGCCGCCCTGCTCGCGATCTACCTGGTCAACGCCGGGCTGACCGCGGTGGTCAACTACTGGGGCCACGTGCTCGGCATCGGCATCGAGACCGAGATGCGCCGCCGCGCCTTCGAGCACCTGCAACGCTTGTCGATGCGCTTCTACGACGGCCAGAAGACCGGCCACTTGGTCAGCCGCGTCACCACCGACCTCGCCGACATCGGCGAGGTGGCGCACCACGGCCCGGAGGACCTGTTGATCGCGGTGCTCACCTTCCTCGGCGCGTTCGCGCTCATGCTGCTCGTCAGCCCGCCGCTCGCCTTCATCGCCGCCCTCGTCGTGCCCATCGCCGGCTGGGTCGTCGCCCATTTCGGCGCCCGCATGGACCGGAGCTGGCGCGCCCAGTTCAAGACCGTCGGCCGCTTCAACGCGCGTATCGAGGAGAACGTCGGCGGCGCCCGCGTCGTGCAGGCGTTCGCCAACGAGGCCCACGAGCGGGCCTTGTTCGCCGTCGAGAACGCCGCCTACCAGCGCGAGAAGCTCAAGGCCTACGCCACCATGGCCGTCAGCACGACGCTCAACTACCTCGGCATGAGGCTGGTGCAGATCGTCGTCATGCTGGCCGGCACCGTGCTCATCATCCGCGGCGGCCTTTCGGTCGGCGACTTCGTCGCCTTTCTCCTGCTCGTCAGCGTGTTCTACCGCCCGCTCGACAAGATCACCGCCGTGATCGAGACCTACCCACGCGGCATCGCCGGGTTCAGCCGCTACCAGGAGCTGCTCGCCATCGAGCCCGACGTGGTCGACCGCCCGTCCGCCATCGAAGCGCCGCCCTTTCGGGGCGACATCCGCTTTGAGGACGTGGGGTTCGGCTACGAGCCGGGCCGCCCGGTGCTGCGCCGCCTCAGCTTCGCCGTCAGCCCCGGCGAGACGGTGGCGCTCGTCGGCCCATCCGGCGCCGGCAAGACCACGATCTGCTCCCTGCTGCCCCGCTTCTACGACGTGGAGGCCGGGCGCATTACGGTGGACGGGGTGGACGTGCGCGACCTCACCCGCGCCTCGCTCCGCCGCCAGATCGGCATCGTCGAGCAGACCGTCTTCCTATTCGCGGGATCGGTGCGCCAGAACATCGGCTACGGCCGCCTCGGCGCGGACGACGCCGCGATCTGGGCAGCGCTCCGCCGCGCCCGGCTCGACGAATGGGCGGCTGGGCTGCCCCAAGGCCTCGACACCGAGATCGGCGAGCGCGGCGCCAAGCTGTCCGGCGGCCAGAAGCAGCGCCTGGCCATCGCCCGCATCTTCCTCAAGAACCCGCCCATCCTCATCCTCGACGAGGCCACCTCCGCCCTCGACAGCGAAACGGAGCGCGCCATCCAGCACTCCTTGGCCGAACTCGCCGACGGCCGCACCACCCTCGTCATCGCCCACCGGCTGGCGACGGTCCGCGACGCCGACCGCATCCTCGTCGTCTCCGCCCAGGGCCTCGTCGAGCAGGGGCCGCACGATCAATTGATCCGGGCCGGCGGCGTTTACCGCCGGCTCTACGAGGCGCAGTTCGGCCCCGCCGCCGCCGCGGCCGACTGAAGCGACCTCCCCCGCCGGGTCGGCCGCCCAAAGCGTCTCCCGCCGCGGCGGTGGCGGTCCGAGGCGGCAACCGCCAGCGCCGCGCGCGGGCGGTGCTTGCGCGGCCCGGCCGCGCCCACCATCGTTAGGGTCGGCAACTCCGGGGATGAGGATCGGCGGCATGAACGAGCTGACCATGCGCGAAACGGCGGCGGCCCGCGCGACGGGACGCCCGGCCGAGCATTTCGACGTGCTGATCGTCGGCGCCGGCATCTCCGGCATCGGCGCTGCCTACCACCTGGCGCAGCAGTGCCCCGAGAAGCGCTTCGTCGCCCTCGAAGCGCAGGCCGGCTTCGGCGGCACCTGGCGCACCCACCGCTACCCCGGCATCCGCTCCGACAGCGACCTCTACACCTTCGGCTACCGCTTCAAGCCCTGGACCGGCACGCCGATCGCCACCGCCGCCGAGATCCGGCGCTACCTCGGCGAGGTGATCGACGAGAACGGCCTCGCCCGCCACATCCGCTACCACCACGCCATCGCCACCGCCGAATGGTCGAGCGAGGCCGCACTGTGGACAATCGAGGCGACCCGCACCGACACCGGCGAGACCGTCCGCTTCACCGCCAACTTCCTTTGGATGTGCCAGGGCTACTACCGCCACGCCGAGGGCTACACGCCGACCTGGGACGGCATGGAGCGGTTCGGGGGCCGCGTCGTCCATCCCCAGACCTGGCCCGACGACCTCGACTACGCCGGCAAGCGGGTCGTCGTCATCGGCTCCGGCGCGACGGCGGCCACCCTCATTCCCGCTATGGCCGAGACCGCCGGGCACGTCACCATGCTGCAGCGCTCGCCCACCTTCTTCCGCACCGCCCGCAACGCCATCGCCATCGCCGACGAGCTGCGCCAGCTCGGCATCGACGAGACCTGGATCCACGAGATCGTCCGCCGCAAGATCCTGCATGAGCAGTCGGTGTTCACCGAGCGGTCCTTCAGCGAGCCGGACGCCGTGCGCGACGAGCTGCTGGGGGCCGTCCGCGGCCACCTCGGCCCCGACTACGACGTCGGCGCCCACTTCACCCCGAGCTACCGCCCGTGGCGGCAGCGGATCGCCTTCGTCCCCGACGGCGACCTGTTCGCCGTTATCCGCGGTGGCCGCGCCTCCGTCGTCACCGACACGATCGAGCGCTTCACCGAGACCGGCATCCTGCTCGCCTCCGGCAAGACGCTCGACGCCGACGTCGTCGTTACCGCGACCGGCTTCCACCTCAGCGCCCTCGGTGACATCGCCGTCCGCATCGACGGCGCGCCGCTCGACATCTCCGGCACCGTCACCTATCGCGGCATGATGTTCACCGGCGTGCCCAACCTCGCCTGGGTGTTCGGCTACTTCCGCGCCAGCTGGACGCTGCGGGCCGACCTGGTCGGCGACTTCGTGTGCCGGCTGCTCAACCACATGGCGGCCAAGGGCGTTCGCAGCGTCACCCCGGCGCTGCGCCCCGAGGACCGCGACATGCCGCGCCTGCCCTGGATCGACCCCGAGGACTTCAACCCGGGTTACCTGACCCGCGGCACCCATCTTCTGCCCAAGCGAGGCGACAAGCGGGAATGGCAGCACACGCAAGACTACTGGCGCGAGAAGGACGAGTTCCCCGCTATCGACCTCGACGACCCGGCCTTCGTGTATCGTTGAGCCGGACGCCGGTGCCGGCCGCGCGGCCAGGGCCATATGGTTGGGCTATATCGGTCGGGCCGAGTCGGAGCCGGGACATCGGCGCTCGACGCCCGGCGCTTGAGGAGGCTCGCCCAACGCTTGCGGAGGCTCGACATGTCCGACACCAACACCACGTCCCGCGTTCAGCTCGAGATCAAGCCCGAGCGCCCGCGCTTGCACAAAGTCATGCTGGTCAACGACGACTTCACGCCGCGCGAGTTCGTCGTCACCGTGCTCCGCGGCGAGTTCCGCCTGACGGACGAGCAGGCCCGCCGCGTGATGATGACCGCCCACCAGCGCGGCGTCTGCGTCGTCGCGGTGTTCCCGAAGGACGTCGCGGAAACCAAGGCCACCAACGCGACCGACGCCGCCCGCCAGAAGGGCTACCCGCTGCTGTTCACCACCGAGCCGGAGGAGTAGGCGGCCTGCGCCTTCCTTCGGCACGCTCCGCTGCATCCCGGGCCCGCCATCGCGCGTTGACCTCTCCGGCGGCGCATCGACGCCAAGACGAACAGGCGGCGCATCGACGCCAGGATCAACAGGAGACCAGCATGGGCAACCAACCATCCCGTCGCGAAGACGGCTTCGGCACCGAGGGCATCGGCGATAACGGCGACGGCAGCATGGGCCAGACCAACAGCGGCGGCGGCGGCACCGGGGCCACCGGCCACGGCCACCCCCGCGGCAGCCATAACGAGGAGGGCGCGTCCGCCAAGCAGGACGGCAGCGTCGGCCGCCAGAACGAGGCCAACAAGCAGGGTGCCGAGGGCACGGGCGTCGTCCCGCAGGACTGAGGCGAAGCGGGAGGGGAGGGGGCCGGACCGCCCTTCCCTCCCGCTACCTGATGGGTCCGCCGCCCGCCTCGGCGGTGACCTTGGCGCGGCTAATGACCTCGATCAGCATATCGTCGCTGTTCTTCGCCCGAGTGAACACGACGATCTCGCCGATCAGTCCCATCGCGATCACCTGCACGCCCAGCACCAGCAGCAGCACGCACAAGATCAGCGCCGGCCGGTCGGCCAACGGCACGTCGAATGCGAACTTCTGCACGCTGATCGCGACACCCACCAGCACCCCGAGCGCGGCGATCCCCAGCCCGATCGCCCCGAAGAAGCGGAACGGCTTGCGGGTGAACCGCTGCATGAAATAGAGCGTGCCCAAATCGAGCAGCCGCTCGACGAACGTCAGCGGCTTGCGCGCCCGGGCGCGCCGGTCGTTGCCGTGCTGCGGCAGCACCACCTGCGCGACGCGAAACCCGTGGCTCTCCGCCAGGATGGGGAAGAATCGGTGCTGCTCACCGTAGGTGGCAACCGAGCGCGTCACCTCGCTGCGCATCAGCCGCACGCCGCAGCCGAGGTCGTTGAACCGCGAGCCTGAGAACCGCGCCAAGTCGTGGAACACACGGCCTTGCAGCCGGTTCAGCAGCAGGTCGTCCCTGCGGTCGCGCGAGGCGACGACCAGGTCCGCGTCGCTGATGTGCTCGAACAGGCCGGGCAGCGCCGCCGGCTCCACCTGGAGATAGGGCGGCAGGGTCAGCACCAATTCGCTGGCGCAGCTCAGGAACCCAACCGTCAGCGCGGCCGCCTCGCCGAACGGCCGCGGCAGGGCGATGATGCGGATCGCCTCGCCCGCGTCCCGCAGCGCTTCGAGTTGGCGGCTCAGCTCCGGCTTCGGGCCGTCCAGCACGTAGGTGAACTCGGCCCCGGCCGCCACCGGCTCCAGCCCCCGCCGGTAGGCCGCGTAGACGCTGGTCGCGTCGTCGTAGCGGTCCGTCACCGGAATTAGCACGGCGACAGCGGCCACCTGAGAAGTCGCTGGCCCGGCCGGCATGGGCCGCGCCATCTCGAGCCCGACTGTGTTGACGTAGGTCATGCCACGCTCTCCCCTCGCTCGTCGTTGCTCAGCCGGGCGGCCACTTTGGCGAATTCCTGCAAGTCGCGGCCGCCCGTCTCCGCGATCAGCAGGCCGATCAGCCCCCACGTCACCAGCACCATCGACAGCGAGAACAGCAACAGGCTGGCCGCGTGCGAGATCAGCGGGCTGGTCGTGAACACGCCGCCGCCCAGCAGGGGATTGACCAGGATCAGCGTTCCCAAGAGCGTCGAAGGCGTCGCCAGCCCGAGCACCCAAGCATACGGCCGCCGGTTGAAGCTCAGCAGGAACCGGATCGAGATCAGGTCCAGGAACACCTTGAAAATGCGCGAGTAGCCGTACTTCGACTGCCCGAACCGGCGCGGATGGTGCCGCACCCGCACCTGGGCCAGCCGCGCCCCGGCCAGGCTCGCCAGCGCCGGGATGAACCGGTGCATGTCGGCGTAGAGCGGCACGTTGCGGATCAGCTCCCCGCGATACACCTTGAGCGAGCAGCCAGTGTCCTTGACCTGCGTGCGCATGATCCGCCGGATCATCCAGTTGGCCACCTTGGACGGCAGCACCCGCAAGGTGTCGTCCTGGCGCTTATGCCGCCAGCCCACCACGATGTCGTGGTCGCGGCCCAGCAGCGCCAGCATGGCCGGGATGTCGCGCGGGTCGTTCTGCAGGTCGCCGTCCATCGTCGCCACCGACCGCCCGGACGAGTGCCGGATGCCCACCGCCATCGCCGCCGTCTGGCCGAAATTGCCCCGCAGCTTGATGACGCACACCCGCGGGTCATCCCGCGCCAGCCCGGCCGCCAGCGCGTAGGTCCGGTCCCGGCTGCCGTCGTCGATCAGCACCAGCTCGAACAGCGTCCCGGTCGGCTCCAGCGCCGCCACCACCGCCTCGTACAAAGGGACTACGTTGTCCTCTTCGTTGTGCACCGGCACGACCACGGAAAGCTCGGGCTGCATCGCATTCTCTTCACGCTTATTAACCAATAATTACCAGTTTTTGTCACGAATTGCAACACTCCCACTCATCGGCGTGACAGAAAATAAGATCAGCACTTCGAAATGAGAGCGTTCAGACGGAGTAACGCCGTCGCGCCCAGGCGCGCCTGGCATTGCAACCGCGCAATTCGTTTCAGGTGTGAGCGTTGCGCGTCGGCTGGTGCGCGCGTGGCCGAGCCGGCCCGGCGATGAGGTGAGCCGGGTGGATGCGTCGCTGCGCGAGGCGCGTGGCGACGCGGCGGATGTCCTGAAGCGACCAGCGGACGAGGCGTGCCGGGCGCGCGTCCGGGGCCGCGCCATCTCCGAGAGGCTGGCCGGTTCGCGGGGCGGCGAATGGTCGCCAGCATGCCCAGCGAGGCATGGCGGCGCCGGCCGTGCCAGGACCGGCTCTCGTTGTGATCGAGTTGTGATCGAGGCCGAACTCGGCCTGGGCGGCCTCGAAGCTGTCCCCGACGGCCCAGCGCCGCCCCTCGACCGCAACGAGAGCGCCGATGCCCGCGCCGGCCCTGTCAGCTTCGCTGACATCGCTGCGTGGAATCGCTTCGCGACGGCGCCACGTGGCGAAGAACGCGCGCGCCATCGGCCAGGCGGCGCCGGGCCAGCAGGCCGCGAACACCCCGACCGGGCAGTTCGTGATCTTGCCGGCCGATCCCGTGCACTGCCGTCCCACGCCGCGGGACGACTTGCCTTGCTTGCGGCCGAGGATCGCCTGCTGGCGCCGCGGCCCGGGGTCGCCCGCCTCGGCCCGCCTCCACCCGGCCTCGCGCCGCTCCGGCCCCGGCAGGCCGCCCAAGACCAAACCCGCCGACGCCGCCACCCGGGCCTTCACGTCACGCAGCGACGACGCCCACGGCGCCAGCATCGTCGCCATCGAGACAGTCATCGCCCACGCACGCCCAGCCACGCGGAAGCGCGGCGTCACCGCTCAAATCCAGGCAACTGTAAGGGTGGCGACCTCCCAGCGTCCCCGCGCGCGCCGTCGCCAGGATCGGGCCGCGCCCGTCCCTGCGCCGCGTGGGTCGTGAATAGAGGCGCAAGAGAATGTTAAACCTAAAAGCATAATAGATGATCGAGACAATCTATAACAAAACAAATCCTGTTTTATAGTTGCGAAATCGAAGCAATTTTGTTGGGGTCAGCTTAAATCGAATTGTCAGAAAGGCCTCGATCCTTTGATGTTCTCAAGCCGCTCGTTCGTTGACTTGCCCTGCACCGGCCGCGCTGGCGCCTGGGCACCCTCGCCACCCGCCCCGCGCGGCTGGGGCGCCCGATGAGCGGCCCCCGCGTCTTCGTCACCACCGACATTGGCGGCAACGACAAGGACGACGACCAGACCATGGTCCACCTGCTCCTCCACGCCGACCAACTCCGCATCGAGGGCCTCGCCTCCAGCCCGCCTGGGCCGGGCCGCGCTGCCGACATCCAACAGGTGATCGACGCCTACCAGAAGGATTACCCCAACCTGGCCAGCCACGCGCCCGGCTATCCAGCCCCTGCCGACCTGCGCGCCCTCGTCTGCCAAGGCGCGGTCGATCTGGCCCCCGCCACCGGCGTCGCCCAGCCCACCGACGCCTCCCGCGCCCTGATCGCCGCCGCCCGCGCCGGCAGCGCGGCCGACCCGCTCTACGTCCTCGCCTGGGGATCCATCGCCGACGTCGCCCAGGCATTGCACGATGCCTCGGACATCGCCGACAAGATCCGCATCCTCTCCATCGGCCGCCAGGACGCCAACGCCGACCGCTACATGCTGGAGATCTGGAAGAACAAGGTCTGGTGGATCGATGACCAGACCAGCTTCCGCGGCGTCTACGCTCCCGCGACCGGCGACAACACTCCAATCGCCGGCTGGCCCGACCAGTTCGCGACCGGCCACGGCGCGCTCGGCGCTTATCTCGCCGCCCACGGCACCGACCTCTACGGCGCCCTCGACGGCGACCGCTCCACGGACGGCCTCAAGATGGGCGACGCGCCCAGCACCCTCTACTTGCTCGACGCCGCCCCCGACGACGACCCCACGGCCGCCAGTTGGGGCGGCCGCTTCGTCCAGGCCGGTGCCACCTACTGGACCGACGACCCCGACCCCGCCCTCGCCTTCGGCAACTGGCGCGGCGCACGCACCGTCGCCGAGCACCGGGCCGACATCCTCGCCGACTTCGCCGCCCGCCTGGACCGCGCCGCGGCCCCCGCCGCAGCCTCAGTTCCCGCCCCTGCTCCCGCCCTTGGGCGCATCCTGGTCGGCGTCACGGAGGCGGAAACTCTCAAACTCGCCGGCTTCATCATCGAAACCCACGGCAAGCCGTCCGGCGGCCAATGGATCAAGACCGCCGGCGCCGGCACCGCCTCCGGCACCTTCGCCGGTCCGGCAGGCACCTACGCCGTCGCCGTCACCTACATGGACGAGAACGACGGCATCTCTCCCCTCTCCATCGCCGTGAACGGCCGCACGGTGCAGTCCTGGGCCGCCTCGGCCAACGACGACCAGCTCCACACCCGCGTCATCCAGACCGTGCTCAACCCCGGCGACGCCATCGCCGTCACCGGCACGGCCAACGTCGGCGAGTACGCCCGCATCGACCGCATCACCGTCGAGCCGGTCGCCCCCGCCTCCACCGCCCAACCTGGCGCCGGCGGCCCCGACACCCTGGCCGTCACCTTGTCCGAGGACGCCTACCAGGGCCACGCCCGCTTCGTCGCCAGCCTCGACGGCGCCGACCTCGGCCCCGAGCAGGAGGTCACCGCCCTGCACGGACGCGGCCCGTCGCAAACCTTCAGCTTTCAAGGCACGTTCGGACCCGGCCCCCACACCGTCGGCATCCGCTTCGTCGAGGACGCCTGGGGCGGCACGGCCGCGACCGACCGCAATCTTTACGTCGACGGCCTCGCCGTCAACGGCACGCCCGTGCCCGGCGGCAGCGCCGCGCTCTACCGCGCCGGCACCGCGACCTTCACCGTCGGCGCTCCGGCCCCCGTTCCAGCGCCCGCCCCGGCGCCCGCCAAAGTCAACAAGGTCGACCTTTTCGCCTTCGCCGGCCAATCGAACGCCGCCGGGCACTTCTACCAACGCGCCGGCGACGCCAGCGGCGGCCCGCTCGGCAAGAGCGTGTTCGAGGCCGACCTGTCCGCCGCCGCCGGCCATCCGGTCATCGCCGTCAACGTTGCCGTGTCCGGCAGCGGCTCCAACCAGTTCGCCGATCCCAACCTTTACTGGTGGGACATCGCCCACGACCAGCCCTCCGCCATCCTGCGCGACGCCGTCGCCACCATCGCCGCCGCCGAGGCCGGCGGCCGCGAGCTCGACGGCCTCGTCTGGGCCCAGGGCGAGGACGACGCCCGCCTCGCCTACGGCACCGACAAGCAGGCCGTCCTCGACCGCCTCGCGCAGTCGACGCAGAAGATCTTCGCCTACATCCGCCAGGAGCTAGGCGACCCCCATTTGCCCATCTTCCTGCAGGAACTCGGCAGCTTCCCAGGGGATGTCCCGGCCGACCGCTACGACGCCGCCCGCGCCGCCCAGTCTCGCGTCGTCGCCCTCGACCCCGACGCCTACCTCGGCGCGACAACCACCGACCTCAGCCACCATAACGCCGACCGCGTCCACTATAGCAACGCCGAGTACGGCACGATCGCCCACCGCCTCGCCGACAGCGTGGCCCACGTGCTCGATATCTCCGCCTGACGTTGCCATCCCGCCCGCCGCTGGTATCCTGACGCCCATGCGTGTGCCCACATGGCTCCACCCGCGGGCCTCCCGCCCGGCCTCGGCGGCGTGAGCGCCCCCGGGCCGGCCGGGCGCGAGACGCCCGACGTCGAAACCTCGTCGGACGGCTACGCCGCCCGCTTCGCCGGCCCGGCCGGCCGCTACATGCTGTCCGTCCAGGAGCGGGGCGTGCTCGACCTGCTCGCCCGCGCGCCCGCCCTGCTCGGCGGGACCGTGCTGGACGTCGGCGGCGGCCACATGCAGCTCGCCCCCCCGCTCGCCCGGGCCGGCTGCCAAGTCACCGTGTTCGGCAGCGACCACCGCTGCGCCGCCCGCCTGCGCGCCGGCCCCGCGGAGCCCGCGATCCGTTTCATCGCCGGCGACCTCCTAGCGCTGCCGTTCGACGACCGGGCCTTCGACGCCGTCGTCAGCGTCCGCCTCATCTCCCACGTGCAGGACTGGCCCGGCCTCGTCGCCGAACTGTGCCGCGTCGCGCGCCGCGCCGTGCTGATCGACTACCCGACCCTGTCCAGCCTGAACGCCTTGTCGCTCCTCACCTTCCCTCTCAAGCGCGCCATCGAGAAGAACACCCGCACCTACCGCAGCTTCCGCGACTCCGAGATCGGCGGCGCGTTCGCCCGCCACGGCTTCCGCCCCGCCGCGCGCGTGCGCCAGTTCGCCGTGCCGATGGCCGCCCATCGCCTGCTCGGGCGAACGGGCGTCGTCCGCGCCGCCGAGCGCGGCCTGCGCGCCGCCGGGGTCACTGGCCTGCTCGGCAACCCGGTGCTGCTGCGCCTCGACCGGACCCTGGCATGACGGACGCCCCCCTCGTCGCCCTCACCGGCATCTCCGGCTTCACCGGCGGCGCGCTCGGCGCCCGGCTGGCCGCCGACGGCCACCCCGTCCGCGCCCTCGTCCGCCCCGGCTCGCCGTTCCGCCCCACTGCCGGCGGCATCGAGATCGTCACCGGCGCCCTGTCCGACGCCGACGCCCTCGCCCGCCTCGTCGCCGGCGCCGACACGGTGTTCCACATCGCCGCCATGTATCGCAGCGAGGGCACGCCCGAGGAGTTCCGCGCCGTCAACCGCGACGCCACGCGGGCGCTGCTGGACGCCGCCGCCGCCGCCGGGGTGCGCCGCTTCGTTTACTGCTCCACCTGCGGCGTCCACGGCAGCGTCGCGCGCACCCCGGCCGACGAGGACGCCCCGATCGACCCGCGCGACCCGTACCAGGAAACCAAGCTCGAAGGCGAGCACGCCTGCCGCGACGTCGCCGCCCAGAGCCCGATGGAGGTCGTCGTCATCCGCCCCTGCGCCATCTACGGCCCCGGTGACACCCGCATGCTCAAGATGTTCCGCCTCGTCCAGCGCGGCTTGTTCCTGTTCGTCGGCGACGGCCGCCCCAACTTCCACCCCGTCTACATCGACGACCTGGTGCAGGGCTTCGTCCTCGCCATGCGGGCACCGCGGGCCGCCGGCGAGACCTTCATCATCGGCGGCGCCGACTACCTGCCGTTGCGCGACTACGTGGCCGCCGCCGCCCGCGCCGTGGGCGTTCCGCCACCCACCCGCCGCGTGCCCTACGGCCTGATGCAGGCCGCCGCCTGGGGTTGCGAGACGCTGTTCAAGCCGCTCGGCCTGCAACCGCCGCTGCACCGCCGCCGCCTCACCTTCTTCAAGCACAACCGCGCCTTTTCCATCGCCAAGGCCCGGCGGCTACTCGGCTACCAGCCCGCCACCGGCTTGGACGAAGGCTTCCGCCGCACCGTCGCCTGGTATCGCGACACCGGCCTCCTTCCGCCCGGCAAGGCTTGACCCCGCGCCCTCAACGCACCCCCTCGTCGATCACCGTTCCGGCCACGGCGAGCTTGGCCACCACGCGCGAGCCCTCGGTCGTGACGTGGCCGTAGTCGAACTGCAGCGGCCGGCCTTCCGCCGTCACCGCGAGGCAGTTCGCGTGCCGGCACATCACGTCCCACAGCGACACGTACACCACCCCCTTGGCCGCCGCCAGCGCCGCCAGCTTCTCGTCCAGCCGCTCCACGTCGAGCCGCCGCCGCGACGACAGCAGGTCCTCGCCCGAACCCTGGGCGTGGGCGTAGAGCCGCGGCACCGGGATCTCGTACTGCACGATCGGCCCGAACAGCACCACCTCGGTGCCGTGCGCCCTGGCCCAGTCCAGCGTCCGCCCCAACCCCGGCAGGTCGTCGGCCTCCCACTTCGCCGCCAGCAACAGCGCGTCGACCGGATGCGACGGCAGGAACTCGCGCAGCGCGTGGTCCATCACCGCCCGGCACTGGTCCCACTCCCCCGGGGCCGGCTCCAACGTCGGGCGGCACCCGGACGCCGTCGCCTGCATCACGTGCGCCGCCGGCAGCGCCTCGACCAGGCCCCGCCACAGGTGCGCCGCGTGGCTATCGCCGAGCAGCAGGTAGTTCTTCCGCCCGGGCGCCTCCGTCAGGCACTGGTCGTCCTGGTAGTCCGCGAAGCTCCAGTTGGACGAGATCATGCACACCCCCGCCCGGTACTGGTGCCGCGAGTCGTAGTCGAGGAAGGAGGCGATCTCCCGCGCCGCCGGCGAGAACCGCGACGGAAACCCGCCCGAGGCCACCATCGCCAGCCCCGCCGCGCCGGCCAGCGCCGCCGTCCCCCCGACCGCGCCGAACAGCGCCCGGCTCCCGACCCGCTCGCGCGACCGGAACGGTTGTTCGACGAACCGCCAGCTCACCACCGCGAGCGCGAACGACGCGGCCATCACCGCCAGCGTCTCCAGCGCCGGGTGCGCCCGCCCGACCAAGAACTCGTCGGAGGTCTGGAACACGATGACCGGCCAGTGCCACAGGTAGAGCGAGTAGGAGATCAGCCCGACGAACACGGCCGGCCGGGTCGACAGCGCCCGTCCCACCACGCTCGGCCCAGCCTGCCCGGCCGCGATGATGCACGCCGCCCCCAGGCACGGCAGCAGCGCGGCCGGCCCCGGAAACACCGTCTTCGGCGTGAACAGGAACAGCGCCGCCGCGATCATCCCAGCCCCCGCCGCCGCCACGGCCTCGCGCACCGCCGGCCGCGCCAGCGCCCGCACCGGCCACAGCCCGACCAACACCCCGAGCAGCAGCTCCCAGGCCCGCGTCGGCAACAGGTAGAACGTCGCCGTCGGGTAATCGTCCACCAGCGCGGCACTCGCCGCGAACGACAGGAGCGCGCCCGCCCCGATCAGGGCGGTCCGCGCCCCTCGCCGCGGCAGCCAGCGATACAGCAGCACCATCCCCACCGGCAGGAACAGGTAGAACTGCTCCTCGATCGACAGCGACCAGGTGTGCAGCAGCGGTTGCGCCTGCGCCGGGGTGTCGAAATAGTCGGAGTGCCGCCAGAAGTAGATGTTCGACACCGACGCCAGCGCCGCCAGCGTCGTCCGCCCCAACCCCGCCAGCTCCGCCGGCAGCCCGTAGGCCACGCCCAACGCCAGCGTGCCGCCGAGCGTCGCGAGCAACGCCGGCGCGATGCGCCGCACCCGGCGCGCGTAGAACCCCCGGAACGAGAACGTCCCCGCCGCGCACTGCTTGTCGACCAACGAGCCGATCAGGAAGCCCGAGATGACGAAGAACACGTCGACGCCGACGAAGCCGCCGCCGAGCCAGGGCGTCCCGGCGTGGAACGCCACGATCGGCAGTACCGCCACCGCGCGCAGCCCGTCGATGTCGGGCCGGTACGACGTCCGGAGGGCATCGGTCATAGGGCGTCTCCCTGCCTTGCTGTTCGGGCCGGCGCGGGCCGGCGCGCGCCCGTTGCTCGCGCGCCGCGTCGGCGCATCAGGCCCTCCGGCCCGCAACGGTCGCCGATTATGCAACGCACGGAGCCTCGACGCCACCCGCGGTGGTCAGGCGGGCGGGACCGGGGACCTGGCCGGATGGTGAGCCGCCCCGCCCGCGCCGCGGCCGGGACGCCTCCCGCTTGACCGGCCCCCGCCCCAGGCGTCTTGTCTCGCGCCTGCCCGCCCTGCTGGCCCGGCTCGGCACCTTGCGCGCCTCCGCCGCCTTCGGCCTGTCCGGCGCGGCCTTCGCCCTCGGCAACCTCCTGCTCGCCCGCACCATGCCGGTGGAGGCGTTCGGCCGTTTCGCGCTCGGCCTCGCCTTGTTCAACGTCTTCGGCGTCATCGCTCCCCTCGGCCTCGACCAAGTCATGCTCCGCCACCGCATCGACCGCGGCCCGCGCCTGCTCCTGCTCCTGCTCGGGGCCGGGGCCGGGTTCGGCGGCCTCGCTGCCCTCGGCGCGGCCCGGCTCGGCGGCTTCGGCCCGGCCGAGGCCGCCGCCCTGGCCGTCGCCATCGCCGCCGGCGGCCTCGTCACCGCCATCGTCGCCGGCCTGCGCGCCGCCACCCGCGAATGGTCTGCCCTCTTGGCCGTCACTTGGGCGAGCTGGGTGTTGCTGGCCATCGGCGTCGCCGCGCTCGCCGCACCCATGCCGACCGCCGCCCGCCCGCTCGGCCTGTTCGCCGCCGGCAACGCGCTGGCCGCCGTCGCCGGCTGGGCCGCGCTGGTCCGCCTCGACCGCGCCGCGCCCCGGCCCGCCGCCCCGATCCCCTGGCGCGAGGCGGCCTCCCTGTTCGGCATCGCCGCCATCGGCACCGTCACGTTGCAACTGGAGCGCCTGCTGATCCCCGCCGCCGTCGGCCTCGAGCCCCTGGCCCTGTTCAGCGTCCTGGCCTCGGTCGCGATCTTCCCCTTCCGCATGGTGACCGCCGGCGCCGGCTTCGGCCTGGTGCCGAAGCTGCGCGCCGCCTCGGACCTTGCCCAACGACGCCGCCTCGTGCAGGACGAATTGATCTCGATTACCGTCCTTCTCGGCGGCGCGTCCATCGCCGTGCTGCTCGCAGCCCCGGCGGTCACCGCGCTGCTGACCGGCGGCCGCTACCAGATCGGCCTGCTCCTCGTGCTCAGCGCCTGCGTCAACGGCTCGGCCAAGGTGCTGCAGGTGGTGCCGCGCTCCATCCTGACCGGGTGCGGCGACGCCTCCGACATCGCGGCGCTGAACCGCTTCGGCTGGCTCGGCCTGGCGCTCGCCGCCCTCGGCGTGTTCGCCGGCGCGCCGTGGGGCCTGGCCGGCGTCATCTGCGGCTCGGCGGCCGGCAGCCTGGCCGGCAGCCTCCCCGCCATCCTGCTGTCCCGCCGCCGCCTGCGCTGACCTCGGCGCTCAGCCCGCCCCGCACTGCCCGGCCGGCGTCCCACCCCGCGCCGGCAGCCGCGCGTAGGCCCCGAGCAGGATCTCCGCGTGCCGCGCCTTGCTGTAGCGCGTCACCGCCCGCTCCCGCGCCGCCGCGCCCAGCCGCGCCCGCAGCGCCGGGTCGGCGGCCAGCGCGAGCAGCCCCTCGGCCAACGCCGCCGCCGTCGGCTCCGCCAGCAGCGCGCAGTCCGCGTCCAGCACCTGCGTGTGCGACAGGATGGACGTCGCCAGGATCGCCCGCCCCGCCATCATGTAGGAATAGATCTTCATCGGCGTGTTGACGCCGTGCAGCCGCGGCGACACCAGCACGTCCGCCTGCACCAGCGCCCCGGGCAGGCACGCCAGCGGCAGCGGCCCGAAGAACCGCAGCCCCACCCCGTTCGCGAGCCGCCCATCGCCGGCCCCACCGCCCACCTTGGCGAAACGCCCGTCCGCCGGCAGCTCGCCGACCACCACCACGTCCAGCGCCGAGCCCGCCGGCAGCAGCCCCGCCGCCTCCACCAGCAGGTCGATCCCCTGATAGTGCTGCAGGTTGCCGACGTAGAGCGCCAGCAGCCGCCCGTCCTCCACGTCGGCCCGCAGCCGAGGCGCGTCCGCCGTCGCGTCCCACAGCGGGTAATCGTACAGCACCACGTGCGGCGTCGCCGGCGCGTCCTCCCTCACCCGCTGGGCCAGCGCCGGGCACACGCACAGCACGGCGTCGCTGGCCCGCATCGCCACCCGCTCCACGGCCCGCAGCGCCGGCGCCAGCGGGCGAAGCCGCGGCCACTTCTCCGCGATCTGGTCCGACATGATCGAGTCCATGTCGTACACCACCGGCGCCCGCGCCAACGGCCGCAGCAGTAACGCCAGGAACACGCTGTCCTCGACGGCGTGGATGCAGTCGTAGCGCCTTCGCCGCACCAGCCGGAGCGCCAGCGCGAACAAGGACGCGTTGCACACCAGCTTCTGCCACGACATCCCGACCGGCACGGTCTTGACCGGCGCCGGCCGCTTGATCCGGAACTGCCGCAGCCCGGCCAACGCGACGTCCCGCCCGCCGTGGAAGCTCACGAGGTCGACCGTATGGCCGTTCTCGCACAGCGCCGCCGCCACGGCCAGCACCGCCAGCGGCGTCCCCCGCTCGATCAGGAACGGTTGCGGCGCCAGCAGCAGCACGTGCATCGGCTCACCCGCCCTTGCGCAGCCGCAGCCCGGCCTGGCCGCGCACGAACCCCGCCGTCCCCACCCGCGCGCCGTAGGGCCTGACCTCACACCCCGCCTCGGCCAGGGTCCGGCGCAGCGCCGCCGCCGGCCGGTCCGCATCGAGTGGCCCCGGGACCAGCCCCCCGAACCCGCCGGCGTGCGGACGCGACCCGGGCAGCGCGTCCGTCCCCGGCAGCACCGCCAGGCCTCGCCGCGCCGCCGCGCCGAACGCCCCGGGGGTCGGCCAGAACCCTGGGCGGCCGCCGTTGTCCCCGAGCCACATCCCTCCCGCCGGCGTCGCCTCGACCAGCCGCCCCACCAACGCCCCCCGCGCCCCGAACCACTTGCCCACGCCCCACGGCAGCACGGCCATCGCCCCCTGGTCCCGCAGCGCCGCCAGCATCCGATCCGCTGGCAGGCCATCCGCCGGGCGCGTCGTCGTCCCCAACGCCAGCACCTCCAGCCGTTCGCCGCTCACCACCTGGAACCCGGCGACGATCGCCATCCGCTCCTCCCCGCGGCAGGCCAGCAGCGACTCCGCCTCCTCCGTCGGCCGCACCCGCCACGACCCACCCAGCCCCGGCCGCGCCCGCAGCGCCTCGAACACCGACTGGCCCGGCATCTCCGCCAGCATCAGCACCCCCAGCAACGCCCCGCCCGACCCGGCCCGCGCGAAGCAGCCCGCGGCGGCGTCGAGCACGGCGGGCACGTGCGCCGGGTCATGCACGTGCACGTGCCAATCCACCGGCACCCCCATCAGCGCGCCCCCAGGCATCTCCTGGCGGGCTGAGGGCCCGCTCAAGCTTGCGCCCCTGCCGCGCGCGCCAGCCGGGCCTCGCCGCCCCAAATTCCTGCCGCGGCCCTGGCGGACAGCCACCGCGCCGTCGTCAGCTTCACCCCAGACACGCTGACCAGCCCGCGCGGCCCCCCGGCCGCCCCGTGATCGAGAATCACGTCCCGCTTGGCCGGCGTCGCCCCGTCCGCGCCCACCGGCACCACCCCCGCCATCACTCGCCGCACCCGCCTCGACCGCAGCCCAAGCCCCGGCGCTGCCTCGTCCAGCGCCGCGAGCCACCGCCCGACCTCGTCCGCCGCCCCGGCCTCCCCCGCCGCCCCGGCCTCGTAGAACGTTCCCGCCAGCACGCCCCCCGACCACGGCCGGACGAACAGCCGCTTGCCCGCGCCGATCGCGAACGCTGCCGCCAGCGGCGTCCCGCCGTCCTCGAGATGCAGGTTGACCGCCCGCAACGGCCTGAAGAAGCTCGGGCCGCTCGCGTGCCCCGACCGCGCCAGCCGGTCCAGCGACGCCCCGCCACAGTTCACCACCACCGGGGCCTCGAACCGCAGTCCCGTCCCCATCTCCGCCCTCGTTCCTGCCTTCGTTCCTGCCTTCGTTCCTGGGCCGCGCTCGACCGCCTCCACCCCGGTCACCGCCTTCCCTGCGCCCACGAGCACCCGCACCACCTCCGTCCGCCGCAGGCACGTCACCCCCTCGGCCGCGGCCCGGCCCAGCAGCGCCTCAACCAGCGCCCCATAGTCCACGATCTCGACGTCGTGCCACACCCCCGCGCCGATCACCGCCTGCCGCTCCAGCCAGGGCGCCAGGTCGAGCAGCGCCCGCCGCCCCAGCAGCCGCGGACGCGGCAGGCCGGGCGCCGCATCCGGCATCACCCGGCCCAGCACCACGTCCGCGCCCCGGTCCAGCTCGGCCGCGGCGGCGAACAACGCCCGCTTGGCCCGGTCGCCCGGGTAGAACGGCAGCACGCACCGGAGCGGCCGCACCAGCCCGGGGAACGCGCGCAGGAACCAGCCCTGCTCCCGGCGCGACCGCACCAGCCGCCCCATGTCGAGGTCCTGCCAGTAGCGGAACCCGCCGTGGACGATGCCCATGCTGGCCGCCGTGCTGCCGGACCCGAATTCGCCCGCCTCCAGCAGCGCCACGCGCCGCCCGCGCCGCGCCGCTTCCCACGCGAAGGTCAGCCCCTGGATGCCGCCGCCGATCACCACCGCGTCGAACCGCCCGGCCTCCGCCCGACCTGCGGCCCCCGCTCCCTCCAGGTCGGCGTCCTGCTGCGCGGCGTCCATCATTGTCCCACCCAGCCTTCGCCGCACGGCACGGGCCGCAGCCGGCCCGGTTCTTCCCAACGGTACACATGCCGCCCCGCCAGCGTGCACGCCAACCCCGCCGACCCCACCAGGTCCCCACGCCCATACAGCACCGGCGCTTGGAAATCGAGGTCGTTACGGGTGAAGTCGCGGGCGAAGGCCGGATACGGGTTGCCCTGCCACGGGCTGAGCCGGAACCGGCGCTCCGGCAGCAACACCACCGCCGGCGTCTCCGGCGGCGACACCTCGTACACCGCCCGCCGCGCCTCCACGTAAAGCCGCAGGAACACCGAGAACACCAGCGCGAAGCCCACGTAGCCCGCCACCTTCACCGCTGCCAGCGTCGGCAGGTGCACCCGCCACCGCCCCAGCCGCGCGAAGCCGTCCTCCCCCACCGCCGCCCCGATCGTCAATGCGACCGTCGGCCAGGCGAAGAACCAGTAGCGTGGCCCGTACTGGTGCCCGCCATCGGCCGGATAGAACACGAAGAACACCGCCGTCGCCGGCAACAGGGCGTCGTAGAACCGCAGCCGCCCCGACCGCAGCCGCGTCCAGGCCGCCGCCCCGTACAGCAGCAGCGCCGCCAGGCTCGCGAACGACCCGAACGCCGACACGTACGCCGCCTGCTTCGCCGCCACCGTCGCGAGCGGCCCGAGGCCGAACGCCAGCTCCTGCGGCGCCGCCCACGCCTGCGTCGTCAGCCAAGGGCTGCCGGTGATCAACGCCGTGTAGGCCAGCCACGCCGCCGTCAGCGGCAAAGCGCCCAGCCCAGCCGGCGCCACGTAGCGCAACGCCCGCCAACGCTGCCGCGCCAGCAGGTCGATCCCGAGCAGCCCGGCGGTGATCGCGAACGCCTCGATCCGCGTCACCAGCGCCAAGGACAGGAACAACCCAACTCCTGCCTTGTTCCAGCCGCCCGGCAGCGCCTCGTCGCGCAGCGCCAGCCAGCACGCGCCCATCACCGCCACCGCCGCCAGCATGTGGTTGAAGTAGGACGCGCCGTTAAACAGCGTGAACGGCGCCAGCAGCACCAGCGTCAGCAGGCTCGCTCGCGTCGCCACCCCCGCGCCGACTTGCTTGAGGCTGGCCAGCAGCAACGCCCCGAGCGCCACGGTCAGCAACGGGTTGGCCAGCGGCGCGGCGCGCAGCGCTAGGAACGGCATCAGCACCACCGGCCAGCCCGGCAAGTACTGGCTCGCCATCTTGCCATCCCGCACGCCGATCCAGTAGAAATCGAACAGCTCCGGCACTGGCGGCGTGGGATTGTACACGCGCCCGGCCAGCAGCGTGCGCGCCAGGTAGAAGTAGCCGTACTCGTCCCCCGAGTTAGGCCACGCCGCCGCCGCGCCGTAAGCGATTGCCAGCGTCGCCGCGAATGCCGCCGCCAGCGTCCACCGCCGCCCCGCCGCCCTGACCCTCGGTCGCAGCGCCAGCCCGAGCGCGACCGCCGCCCCGGCCAGCCCCAGCGCCACCCGCAGCGGCAGCCGTGCCCCGTCCTTTAGCCCAATGGGTTCCAGCCCGGCCAGCACCGCGCCGAGCAGCAGGCTCGCGCAGGCCCCGGCCAACAGCCCGCCCGCCATCGCCCGCCCGCCCGCCCGCCGCCCTGCCGATGCTGTCCGCGCCGTCGCCATCTCTTTATTACGCCTGAAAAATGTTAACGGTTCAATGTCGCCGAAACCGTGCCGTTTCGCTGGGGAACAAAGGATTACTCAGGATGCCCGCGAGCGCCCTGCTTCCGTTCCGCCGCGATCAGAACTATACATCAGCGCGATGGCCAAGACCTACTGGAACACCGCCGTCCCGGGCCAGCCCGACGCGCCCTCCCGGCCGGACGGGCGCCGGGCCGCCCGGCCTCGCGCCGCGGGCCGCGCCGCGCGCGCCCTATCCATCCTCGGCGAGCCGGCCCTCGTCTTCGTCCTCGCCGCCCTCGTCCGCCTCGTCGGCCTGTCCGGCCACGTGCCCAACGCCGACGACATGCTCCACTTCTACGCCGCCCGCTCGTACCTCGACGACGGCTCGCTGACCATCCTCTCCGGCACCTACGTCCGCGCCTGGGATTTCACCTGGCTGGTCGCCGGGTCCATGGCCTTGTTCGGCGACAGCTTCGCCGCCGCCCGCCTGCCCTCGCTCGTCAGCGGCGCCCTCCTCGCCGCCGCCATCTACGCCTGGATGCGCCGCGAGGCCGGCCGTGGCCCCGCCGTCATCGCCGCCGGCCTCATGATCCTGATGGCCCCTGCCATCATCCAATCCGTTCTCGTCCGCTTCTACGCCCTCCAGGCCCTGCTGTTCTGGCTCGGCACGATCCTGCTCCACCGTCTCGTCACCGCCACCAGGCCCGGGCCTGGCGTCGTCGCCCTGGCCCTCGTCGGCCTCGCCGCCCTGGCCGAGGCCGCGCGGTTGCAGGTCATCACCCTGATCGGCCTGCTCGGTTTCGCCGCCTGGGCCGCCATTTACCTGACCTGGCGCGCCCGGTCCGTCGTCCCGGCCCGCACCCTGACCCTGTCCTGGCTGGCCCTCGCCGCCGCTGGCCTCGTCCTGCTCACCGCCCTGGCCTGGTCCGGCGACGCCGCCCGCCTCTACGGCGTTTACCGCCACGCCACCTGGTGGGCGACGCCCAGCCGCGACGACGCCCTGTTCTACGTCAAGGCCATGACCAGGGACATCGGCCCCCTCCTCGGCTTCCTGCCCCTCGTCACCCTCGCCGCCCTGACCTGGCACCCCCGCGCCGCCTTCTACTGCGCCACCGTGTTCTGCGCCGCCTTCCTGATCCACTCCTTCGGCGGCATGAAGGAGCAGCGCTACGTCGGCTATCTCCTGCCCTACGTCGCCTGCCTGTGGGGCCTCGGCGCGTGGCCCTTGCTGATGCTGCTGCGCGAGCGCGTCCTCGCCTTGGCCGCGCCGGGGCTGTCCAGTCGCGCCGCCGCCCGCCTTGCCGCCCCGGCCGCCACCCTCGCGATCTGCGGCCTCGCCGCCGCCGGCGCGGTCCAGGGCGTACCGGCGCTGCAGCAGTTCCCCCTCAGCCTCGTCGTCCCCGGCTTCCACTGGCCCAGCGAGGAATGGGACTGGGCCTGGGCCACCGACCGCGACCCGCTCCGAGCCCTCGCCCGCCAGGCCGACGTGTTCATCGTCGACGACGACCTCATGGCCGACCACTACGCCGGCCGCGCCGACCTCGTGCTCAACAAGAGCCGCCTGCTCGAGAACAACCCGCCTGAGGAGTTCGTTCCCGACTTCCGCACCGGCACGCCGACCATCAGCGCCGACGCCTCGCTCCGCAGCGCGATGTCCTGCTTCAGCAGCGGCCTGATCGTGGTCCATCGCTACTGGTTCGAGCGATGGCTCCCGGCCTCCACCGTCGCCTTCGTCGCCGGGCACGCGCGCGCCCTCGGCCTCACCCCGTCCCTCGTCGGCTACGCTTGGTCCGAGCCTCAAGGCGAGCCGGCGGCCGACTGCGCCTTCCTGCGCCAGCTTGTCGCCCGCACCGCCGGGCAGCGCCGCGCCGCAGGCTCCTGATCCGCTCTCAGCCCCGCCGCGCCCGCCCCGACACCACCGCGCGCGGCCGCACCGCCGCGCCGTCCTCGACCGTGGCCCCGTCCAGGATCGCTGCCCCCGCGCCGATCCGCGCCCCCGCGCCGACCCGAGTCGTTCCCTTCGACACCACGCCCTGCGCCCGGAAGCTCAGATCGAGCCGCTCGTAGCGGTAGTTGACCCCGATAATCGACACGTGATGCCCGATCACGCACCCCGCCCCGATCTCGATCCCGGTCTCGTGCCCGGCGATGAAGCAGTGCGCGCCGATCTCGGCACCCGCCCCGATCACCACCGGCCCGCTGCTGGCCTTGATCTTGGTGAACGCCGCGATCCGCACCCCGCGCCCGAGCCGCAGCAGCGGGCTGATCTCCACCTCGGCCAGCGGGCTGATCTCGGCCTCGAACGCCCGCGCGTAGTGCCGGGCCACCAGCCACCCCGGCGCCAGGAACCGCCGCAGCGCCACCCCCGCCTTCATCCTCCACCCCTCCTGCTGGCCCGGTCGGTCATCGCCGGGTCAGGATCACCTTGCCGGGGTTGCCCTGCACGATGGCGTTGGCCGGCACCGCCCCGCCGACGACGCTGTTCGGCGACACGATCACCCCGTCCGCGATCGCCGCCCCTGGCAGCACCACCGCCCCGGCCCCGATCCACACGTTGTCGCCGATACGCGTCCCCGCCGCGCCCGCATCGCTCCCGCCCGCGTCGCCCTGGTCCGGCGCCCCAGGCCCGCCGATCACCACGTTGGGGCTGATCAGGCAGTCGTCGCCGATCGCCACGCCGCCCGCGTGCCCGTCGATGCAGCACCCCGCGCCCACGTCCGTCCGCGCCCCGATCCGCACCGCGCCCGCCGCCGTGCTGATCCGCACGAACGCGCTCACGCTCGACTTGCGCCCGATCGACAGCCGCCGCCCCGGGTCCACCACCTCGACGCGCAAGCTGACCAGCGCGCGCGAGCGCATCAAGTGCCGCGCCGTGACGAGCAGCCGCCCCCTCACGCCCCGCCGCGGCCCCGCAGCAGCCCCAGGATGGCCGCGACCGACGTCAGCTCGCCGATTTCCTGCATGGTGAACTTGACCCCGAATTCCTCCTCCGCCGCCGCCGCGATCCGCAGTTGCGCCAGGGAATCCCACGCTTCCAGCGTGTCCACGCCGGCCTCTGGCCCGACGGTCGCCGGGTCGGCCTCCAGCACGTCGCTGATCAGCAGGGTCAAGCGTTCAGTGGTGTCCATGTCTCATCCTCGGCGACCTCCAGCCAATCGCACGCCACCGGATCCGCCTCCTCGCGCCGCAGCACGTAGCTCACCGTCCCGTCCTCCGCCTCGGTCCCCGCGTTGGCCCCCGCGTTGGCCCCCGCGTTGGCATCGATGGCGAACCCTTGCGCCGCGAAGTACCCCGACGCCGGCGCGTTCTTGGCCGTCGGCACGAACCGCGCGGTCAGCCGCCGCGCCCGCCCGTGCTCGCGCAGCCGCCGCTTGATGGCGTTCATCACCGCCGTCTCGACGCCCCGCCCCATCGCCCGGCAGCTCATCAGCAGCGTGTCCACGTCCAGCCCGTCCCCGCTCTCCGCCAGCACGAACACCGCGACCAGCCCGAGGTCGCCGAACCGGTCGCCCACCCGCACGCAGCCGACCTCGTGCGCCGGCGACGCCAGCATCGCTTCCAGGTCTCCCGGCCGGTAGCGCTTGGTCGTCACGTTGAACTGGTTGGTCTTGGCGCAGAGCTGCGCCACGCGCGGCAGGTCGGCGGGCTGCGCCGCCCGGATCGTCACCATCGTCCGCAGCCCGGCCAGGTAGTCCTCGAAGCTGCCCGCCTCCGCCAGCGACCGCGACCGCGCCGCGGCGAGCGCGTACTGCCCGGCCTTGCCCGCGTCGTCGGCCAGCACCACCGACTTCTCGAAGCACCCGAGCCCGTCCAGCGTCGCCACGAACGCCGACGGGTCGTCCGGCAGCAGCACCGCCTCCACCTCCGGCAGCAGCGCGCGCACCAGCGCCACCTCGGCCGGGTTGTCGTCGATGAACGCCAGCGAATCGACGCCGATGTTCAACTGCCCGGCGATCGCCCGCAGCCCCTCGTGCTTCGGCTCCCAGCCGATCGCGCTGGCCGCGAAGTCGGCCAGCCGCAGCGGCATCTCGGGCCGCAGCCGGAACACTTCCTCCACGTCGGCCGGGTTGTTCTTGCTGCACAGCGCCAGCAGCACCCCCCGCTGCTTGAGCGCCCGCACCCGGTGCTGGAACGCGAGGTAGGCCTCGCCCACCGCCTCGCCCGGCCCCACCTTGATCCCCGCCGCCCCGTCCTCGCCGAGGATGCCGCCCCACAGCGTGTTGTCGAGGTCGAGCGCCAGGCACTTCCGCGCCGCCCCCTTGGCCGCCACCACGTGCCGCGCCACGGCCTCGGCCACTGCCATCAGCATCGGCCCCGACCACTCGCTCTTGGCCAAGTGGAACAGCCGCTCGTCGAACGCACGCTCGCCACCCAGCCGCGCCGCCACCCGGTCGACGTCGAGCAGTTGCACCCGCCCGTGGCCCCGCACCCGCCGCAGCAGTTCGAGGTTGAGGTCGAGGAAGAACTCCGTTTCGCCGTACTCGGCCGCGGTGTCGGCGACTCCCAGCGCCGGCGCGGACGGCGCGGCGAAGTTGCCCACCACCAGCGTCGCCCGCGTCCGCTCCAGCGCCAGCCCGATCCACCCCTCGACGTGGGCCAGCACGTCGTCGCGCAACGCCCGCCGCTCGGCCGCCGACAGCTCGGCGAACCGCGCCATCGCGTCCGGCCGCAGCAGCCGCAGCGACGTGATCAGCACCACGACGTCCGGCGCGAACGCCTCGAGCGCCGGGTCCGTCAGCGCCTGCATCTCCTGCCCGATGCCGCCCACGCGCGTCCGCGCCAGCCACCCGGCCCGCGCGCACTGCACCGCGAGGTAGGACGGCAGCAGGTCCAGCGTCACGTTGCCGAGGCAGGCCACCCGCACGCCCGGCTCCCCCCCGAGCGCCCGGATTTCGCGGTTGATCGCCCGCAGCCCGGCCCCGTGCAGCGCCGACAGGTCCAGGTCGCGCAGCCGGTCCCGCAACCCGGCGAAGGTCGTCGCTTGGCTCATCACCGCTCCATTGTCCTTCGTTCAGGTTTCCACATCAATAACGGATGTCGCACCCGTGGCCCGCCCAGGAGACCCGACTCCAATCTACCCGGCCCCGATCGCCCGCGGCTCGGGAACCCGGCCCGGGCGCTCGCCGAGCAGCGCCTGCCGCAGCGGCGACGGGCACCGCCGGATGGCCAGCCAGGCGAGGAACGGCAGGCCCGTCGCCGCGGCGACCACGACCGCGTCGGGCAGGCCGTGCAGCTCCAGCACGATCAGCCGGTGCAGGAACAGGATCACGAGCGACGCCCGCCCGAGCGGCGCCACGACCCGCCGCAACGCCTCGATCCTGGCCAGCCACCCGGACAGCACGAACACGACGTGCGCCCAGGCGAGCGCCGCCGCCACGCTCAGCACCGGCGTGCCGTACTCGCCGTACTTCATGTCGAACGGCCGGGCATACGCGACGCCCAACGCGGCGACGGCGCACGCCGCCGCCAGCCACGGCCCGTCCGCCCGCGCGCTCCCGGCCCGGAACACGCGCCCCCAGGCCTCCCCGCCCGGCTCGGCCAGCCTGGCGACGCTCGGCAGCGAGGTGCTGCAAGGGACGGCGATCGTGGGCGGGGCGTCGGCGGTGGCGCAAGGGGCGGCGCGCGGCGACCCGCTGGGGATCGCGGCCGGGGTGCTGCAGGTGGCGGCGGCGACGTCGAGCGGGTTGGTGACGGCGGTGGAGATGCCGGGCGAGGCGGTCCGGTTCGCCAACTACGTGTCGCTGGCGGCGGGGGCGGTGTCGCTGGGGGCCTACGCGGCGGACGGGTTGGCGCACGGCGACCTGATCGGGGGCATGATGGCGACCCTCGACCTGACGATGAGGTCGATCGCGATCCGGGACGAGCTGGAGACGCCCGCGCCGCAGCAGCCCGAGCCGGAGGAGCCGTCAGTTGGGGGCGGGGGCGGCGGGCCAGAAGGGGAACTGCCCGTACCGCTTCCCTACGTGGCGCCGCCAATGGCCGCGCCGGCGCCGAGGGCGGAGGGCGAGATGCCGTTTCCACCCCCTTACGTGCCGCCACCGGACGGGACGCCGTTGCCGGAACTGCCCGTGACGCCGCCGAAAATGGGTGACGCCGTGATCAGGCGGCGTTCTGGTCTGGCGTGTCGGTGACCTCGACGCCGTTGCGGAAGGTGACGCCCTGGACGACTTTGGGCAACTGGTTCTCGCCTTTCAGCCGTCGCCAGGTCTTGGCCGCGGTCATCACCAGCTTGAACACCATCAGCCGGGCGGTGTCCTGCGACAGCGCGTCGTGGGTAGCGCACCATGCGGTGCCGGACGGTCGCGAACACGCTCTCGATCGGATTGGTCGTGCGCAGGTGGTCCCAGACCCTATGATCGCGGTGAGAGTTGATTGGTCGGTGGCCTCTCCCGCAGCATCCTCCCGCAAGGGTGTTGCGTCAGGCGGGCCGGCGCCGAGCCTCGTGAATAGGGAGAGACCAAGTGCAGACTACCGTATTTGTTGGGCTTGATGTTCATAAGGCGACGATCTCGGTGGCGATCGCGCATGGAGAACGATCGGGCGAAGTACGGCACTGGGGCACCATCCCCAACCGTGCCGATCACGTCCGCAAGCTTGTCGAGAAACTGGGCAGTGATGGGCGTTTGTTACACTTCTGCTACGAGGCTGGCCCCTGCGGCTACGGTCTCTATCGGCAGCTCATCGAGCTTGGGCATGACTGTGTGGTCGTCGCCCCCTCGCTTATTCCAGTCAAGGCGGGCGACCGGGTGAAGACCGACCGCCGCGATGCGCTCATGTTGGCAAAACTGCATCGGGCGGGCGAACTGACGTCGGTTTGGGTGCCGGATGAGGCTCATGAAGCGATGCGTGATCTGGTCCGCTCTCGGGCAACAGCAGTGAATGTTACAGGCCAGGCGCGCCAACACCTGCAGGGCTTCCTGCTCCGACACGGTCAAATCTATCCGGGCAAAAAGGGTTGGACGAAGCCCTATCGACGCTGGCTGTCGACGGTTCGGTTTCACCATCCGGCGCAACAGATCGTGTTTCAGGACTACATTCATGCCGTGACCGACGCCGAAGCTCGGGTCGAGCGCCTGACACAACAGATCGGCGAATTGCTGTCCAGCTGGAGCCTCGCGCCGTTGGTCGAGGCACTACAAGCCATGCGAGGGATTGCATTTGTTGTCGCGGTGACGCTGGCAGCCGAGGTTGGAAATTTCTCGCGGTTCGACAATCCGCGCCAACTGATGGCCTATCTCGGGCTCACCCCCTCGGAGCATACCAGTGGCACCAGCGTGCGGCGCGGTGGAATCACGAAGGCCGGCAGCAGTCTAGCCCGCCACGCTCTGGTCGAGGGCGCCTGGAGCTATCGAATGCAGGCCCGGGTCGGCCGGAAGCTCGTCGACCGGATCGAGGCTTTGCCCCAAGCCGTGCGTGACATCGCCTGGAAAGGCCAGCTGCGGATGTGCCAACGCTATCGGCACATGATTGCTGTGGGCAAGCCGAAGGTCGTGGCAACTACGGCAATCGCACGTGAGATGGTCGGGTTCATCTGGGCCATTGCGCGCGAGGTTAATGCCTGACGCTCGATCGCTACAGCCGGCGCGCCCTGTCCCGCTGATGTGCAAAGCTGGGGGTGGAACGCGGTAGGGAAGCATTGTGAGCCGGTACCTATTCCACCGACGCTCGTTCCCAGAAAGAGGCAGCCCAAAGACGAAGCCACGGTCATGCGGTAATCAACCCGCGTATGAGAGTCTGCTCAACCGTCGTCTCAGTTCCACCTCCTGCCTTGCACATCTACAAAACGTCATACCCGGTAGCGGTCCCGGCGGATGTCGCTTGGAAAGCAGCGTTGACGGCGATTGTACCGCCTGCGGTTTCTGAGACACCGATTTGAACCCTACGCTGCCAGTGCCGCGGTTGGAAGCTGCTCGGCACGGATTGCGGCAGGTGGCCGGAAACCGTGCCGCTCGATGAGCCAAGTTGCGTTGTAGGCGTCCCGGAACTCGATCAGCGCCTGACGGAGCTGCTCGACGGTGTCGAAGGTTCGGACCCAGAGCAGGTTCTCCTTGAGGGTACGGATGAAGCGCTCGGCGCAGCCGTTGCCCTCGGGCGCGCGGACAAAGGCGGGCGAGCTTTCGATGCCGAGGAAGGCGAGTTCCTTCTGGAAGGCGTCGGACATGTATTGGCTGCCGTGGTCATGGCGGACGGCAAGGCCTTGGGCCACATTCTTGGCGAACGCCCCGAAGCTGTGCCGCACGCCCTGGCGGATCGGCTCCAGCGCCTCGAAGCGGGTGGCTCGGCGCGCGGCGTGGATGCCGACGCACTCGGCGCTGTGGTGGTCCACGGCGATGAACACGGCCGCCTGTCCCTCCCCGGTCCACGCCGTGGTCAGATCAGTGCCCCACATGGCGTCTATCCGGTCGGGGATGATGGTGCCGTCGTGGTTGCGTGGACCGCGTGGCGAGCCGACGCGTGACGGGGCGAGCAGGCCGTGCTCGCCCATCAGGCGCAGCACCTGGCGCTTGGAGGTGCGCACCCCGCCCATGCGCAGCCGGGCCCAGACCTTGCGGTGACCTTCGCCGTGGAAAGGGCAACCGGAAAGGATGGCCCGGATCGCCTCCAGCAGTGCCGCATCCGCCATCGGTCCGGGTGGGCCTCGGCGCCGCGGCGGCGATGCGGGCGCCGGCGCCCGGTGCCGGTGGACCGTGGCCCGCGACATGCGCCAGACCCGGCAGACGCGCGCCAGCCCGTAAGGCTTGCCGCTGCTGGGCGAGACGGCCCGGCTCACCGCTTCGATCTCCGCCATGCCAAAGGGCGGCCTGCCTCCAACGCCGCGACCTTGGCTTCCAGCAGCTCGCGGTCCAGCAGCATCTCGCCCAGCTTGGTCTTCAGCCGCTCGTTCTCCAACGCCTCGCCGTCGGTGGATCGGGTCGCCAGGCTCGCCTCGCCTGCCGCCAGGAAGGCGTCGCGCCAGCCGCTCAGCGTCGCCGCCGTCACGCCGAGCGCGCGCGAAACGAGCTCCAGATCCTCGCCACGCAACAGCCGCAGCACCGCGTCGCGTTTGCGTTGCCGCGACATGCGCCCGCCCCGGCCAGGACCCGCAGCACCCGTGTCCGTCGTCGTCTTTGCTGTCATGTTCGTCACCCCTGTCAGCAGATACCGTCCGCATACGGGGTGTCTCAATCAACTGTGGGGCAGAGGACGGCCGAGTTCTGCACGCCGGGTGCGGGACACGAGAAAGGCGGCATCGAGGGCGAGGGCGGGTATTTCCGCACGAGGCGATCCGCCAGCATTGCCGCGCGCTGCGGATGCCGACGATCGGCGGCCAGTTCGCGCGGCTGGCCGAGGAGGCGGTCCGGGAAAAGCAGTCCCACATCGGCTACCTCGATGCGCTGTCGGCGGCCGAGATGGAAGAGCGCGAGAGCCGGGCGATCGCCCGGCTGCTGCACGGTGCGGGGCACTGCGCCGCACCGGCTGCCGCGGATGAAGACGCTGGACGCGTTCGAGTTTGATCGCTCGGGCGTCTCGGCCGCCCAGTTGCGCACGTTGGCCGAGGGCGACCACGTGGCCCGGGCCGAGCCGGTGCTGCTGGTGGGCGAGGCTGGAACGGGCAAGACCCATCTGGCCACCGGATTGTGCGTGGCGGCCTGCCGGCAGCGCCGCCGGGTGCGGTTCACCACGGCGACGGCGTTGATCAACGAGCTGGCGGAGGCGGCGCATGCCAACCAACTCAGCCGGGCGCTGGGCCGGTGGGAACGGCTCGACCTGATCTGCATCGACGAACTCGGCTACGTGCCGCTGGCCGAGACGGCCTGCGAGCTGATGTTCCAAGTGATCGCCGACCGGGCGGAGAAGGCGGCGGTGATCGTGACGACCAACTTGCCGTTCTCGGAATGGTCGCAGGTGATCCCGAACCCACGGCTGTGCAAGGCGCCGATCGACCGTCTGACCGACCAGGCGCACATCATCACCACGGGCGCTGATTCATACCAGTTCCGCCGCACCACGGCCCGGCCCAAGACAGCTAAAGCGTGACGGGGAAGACCGCGCAGCAACGCTGACCGCTGGCTCCGGCCTAGGCCGGAGCCAGCCGGTCATACAGCGCAGGGTGGGCCAGAATTCGTCAGCACAAGTGGGCCGAAATTTATTGTCACAGCCATCGTAGCCGGTGCCTGATCGGCTCGCGCCACCCCACAACTCGTCCGGTCCATTCCGGCGGAGATGGAGTCCAGGAACTGGACGGTTCAGAGATGGTCGCGTCACCTTTCCTTTTCGGCCGGCAAACCCGTCCAGAAACTACGTCCAGGATCGTCCAACTGTCCCAGTTCACTCAGCACGGTTCCTGGACGCCACTGGCCATAGCAGCCTGGCACGCTGGGTCCTGCGTTAGCGTACACCGCTGCAGCTGGACTTTGCACGGTTGGTGACGCTGTGAGCGTCAAGCGTTGATCCAGAAGAAGCCCTCGGTGGCGATGAAGTCGAGCGCGTCATCAAGGGACATAATGACAGGCCCAAGTGGGCCAGGCGCGCCCCAGGCCCCGCGTCGCCACCACAGGACCTGCACGCCGTTGTTTTTGCCCGTAGGCCGCAGGCGCGCAATCTGACCGCCGGTGCGTCGGCTGTAGAGCGTGTAACCCCGGTTCGCCCGCACCACTTCGACACCGCCGCGCGGCCAGGGGTGGGCGGCGATCCGCTCGCGCATCGCATCAGCACCGGCCATCGTGACCATCTCCCCAGCCGTTGGGTTGCCCCACCCCGGAGCAGCCGCAGGCGGAGGTCAATGTCGTGCCGGCGAGCGTGCCTGAGGTGCTGGCCACGTGGATGCGGCCGTTTGCCCCTTCCTTCACCGCCGCGGTCTGGCGCCACGTATTGGTGCTGGTGGCTGGCAGCCTGCTCACGCCTGGGCGGCGCACGGTCACGGCGGCGCTGCGCGTCATGGGTCTCGACCAGGCACCGGGTTTTGCGGTCTACCATCGCGTCCTCAGCACGGGGCACTGGTCGTCACGCGCCGTCGCGCGCCGGCTATTGCTGCTGCTCGTTGCTGCCCTGGTGCCAGAAGGTCCGGTCGTGGTCGGCCTTGACGACACCATTGAGCGGCGCTGGGGCGCAAAGATCAAGGCGCGCGGCATCTACCGTGATCCCGTACGCTCCAGCCACGGCCACTTCGTCAAGGCCAGCGGCTTGCGTTGGCTGTGCGTCATGCTGCTCGCCCCCGTGCCTTGGGCGGGCTGTGTTTGGGCGCTGCCGTTCTTGACCGTGCTCGCGCCCTCCGAACGCCACGCCGCCGAGCAGGGACGACGACACAAGAAGCTCACCGACCGGGCGCGCCAGGGGCTGCTCCAGACCGCACGCTGGCTGCCGGGACGGCGCGTGGTCGCCGTCGCCGACAGCGGCTTCTCGGCCATCGAACTGCTGCGCGAGGCGGGCCGGCACCTATGCTTGGTTTCCAGGCTGCGGCTGGACGCAGGCCTTTACAAGCCAGCGCCGTCGCGCAAGCCCGGCACGCTCGGGCGACCACCGGTCAAAGGCGCCCGGCGACCAAGCCTGAAGCAGCGACTGGCGAACCCGGCCACGCGCTGGTGCCAGGTCAGCATCGATGGCTGGTATGGCCGCACCGAACGGCGTCTCCACATCGCCTCCGGCACAGCGCTTTGGCATCACCCCGGCATGCGGGTGCCAATCCGCTGGGTGCTCGTGCGCGACCCGAGCGGTGAGAAGGAAGCGCAGGCGTTCCTGTGCACCGACCTGGATGCCGACCCGGCGGACATCCTGCGCTGGTTCGTCCGTCGCTGGCGTGTTGAAACCACCTTTGAGGAAGCACGTCGCCACCTCGGCATGGAAACGCAGCGGCAATGGTCGGACCTGGCCATTCTGCGCACCACGCCAGCACTGCTCGGCCTGTTCTCGCTCGTGACGCTGTGGGCGACGCAACTCCATGCCGGGCAGCCCCTCCTGCCCGAATGCGTCCGATGGTACTCGAAGCACGCACCCACGTTCAGCGACGCCCTCGCCTTGGTCCGCCGCGAACTGTGGACCTCGCCGACTTTCGCGCCCTCGCAGCCCGACCGAGACGCGCCGAAACTCCCAGCCGACGTGCTCAGCCGCCTGCTGCTCGTCGCTTGCCGACCACCCTGACGTGCAAAGCCAAGTGCAGAGACTCCCACATATCCCCCTATTAGGCCGTAGTGACGATTTCAGCTTGGCTGGGTTCCGGTTCGGCGCTGGGTGTGGTTCAAGGCTGATTTCGAGGTTTGGCGATGGCGGGCGTTGAGGTGGATGCGTTGCGCGACGACCAGTGGGAGCGCTTGCGGGACCTGGTTCCGGGCGGGCGCGAGGGCCAGCGTGGGCCGCGTTGCGACAACCGCCGGTTCGTGGATGCGCTGCTGTGGATGGCGCGCTCTGGCGCGCGCTGGCGCGACCTGCCCGAGCGGTATGGTGATTACCAGGCCGTGAAGCGCCGCTTCTATCGCTGGGTCGAGCGCGACGTCTTGGGCGGCTTCCTGGCCGTGCTTGCGGCGGACAGCGACCTGGAATGGCTGATGATCGACAGCACGGTCGTGCGCGCCCACCAGCACGCGGCCGGGGCCCGCCGGTCCAAGGGGGGCCTGATGCCCAGGGGCTGGGCCGCTCTCGCGGCGGCCTGAGCACCAAGGTACACGCCGCCACCGACGCGCTGGGCAACCCGGTGCGCCTGCTGTTCGGGCCGGGGCAGCGCCATGACGTCACGCGCGGCCACGAACTGCTGGACGGCCTCAAGCCCGGTGCCGTGATCGCCGACAAGGGATACGACGCTGACCACCTGCGGGATGCCATAGGCGACATGGGAGCCGAGGCTGTCATCCCGCCCCGGTCCAACCGCAAAACGCCACGCGACCATGACAAGGCGCTCTACCGGGAGCGCAACCTCGCCGAGCGGTTCTTCAACAAGCTGAAGCAGTTCAGGCGCGTGGCCACCCGCTACGACAAGCTCCTGCCCAACTACAGAGGCTTCGTCCAACTCGCCGCCATAGTCGTCCTGCTTCGGTGAAATCGTCACTACCGCCTAGAGAAGATGGCAATCATTGCCGCAAGCTGCAGTGGGGGTGCGGGGCCCATTCTCAAGCGTGGTCGTATGGCGGACCAAGCGGGTGGACCAGGTCCAGAACCTGGTGTGGAACGCGAGCAGGCTGGTGCTGATCTGGAAGCATCGTCGGCTCAAGCTCAAGCAGCTCGGCGCCACCTCCAAGCGACCTCACCCGTCGCAGTCAGCGGTGGCGATCAGCCTTGATCATGTTCTGGATGCGGGTGGCGAGCACTTCCATGGTGAAAGGCTTGGTGATCAACGCCATGCCGGGCTCCAAGAAGCCATTCGCAATGGCAGCGTTCTCCGCGTATCCCGTCATGAACAGCACCTTCAGGTCCGGCCGCTGTTCGCGTGCGGCGTCGGCCATCTGCCGGCCGTTCAGACCGGGCAGACCGATATCGGTGACCAGCAGATCCACGTGCTGACGCGAGCGCAGCACCTCAAGCCCGGAAGGCCCATCGACGGCCTCCAGCGCGCGGTATCCAAATTCGCGCAGCACTGCAACGACGAGACCGCGCACGACCGGCTCGTCCTCCACCACCAGCACCGCCTCCCCAGCCGCGGCTTCATGCGCCATTGTCAGCCCGGGCACCGGCCGTTCCTCGGCCGCCTCGCCGCGATACCGGGGCAGGCCGAGCCTCACGGTCGTGCCCTGGCCCGGCGTGCTGTCGATCTTGCAGTAACCCTCAGATTGCCGAGCGAAGCCGTAGATCATGGACAAGCCCAGCCCGGTTCCTTGGCCAATCGGCTTGGTTGTGAAGAACGGGTCGAAGGCACGCGCCACCACGTCAGGCGGCATGCCGATGCCGGTGTCCGCGACGCAGACGCACACGTATTGACCGCGGGTCATGCCGCGCGCGTGGGCGGCGTAGGCCCGGTCGCCATCCTCGTTGCTGGTTTCGATCCTCAGCCGTCCGCCATCCGGCATGGCATCCCGGGCGTTGATGACCAGGTTGAGAATCGCACTCTCAAGCTGGTTGGGATCGCATAAGGTGGGCCACAGGTCATCGGCCAGCGTCAGTTCGAGCTGGATTGCCTCACCCATGGTCCGCCGCAGCAGGTCCTCCATGCCGGCGACGAGCGGGTTGGCGCGGACCGACTTGGGATCGAGCGGCTGGCGGCGGGAAAAGGCAAGCAGACGATGCGTCAGCGCCGCCGCCCGGTTGGCTGACGTCATGGCGCCCGCGATCACCTCGTCGAACCCGGCGGTGCGCCCTTGGGCAATGCGCCGCCGCATCAACTCGAGCGAGCCGGTGATCCCCTGGAGCAGGTTGTTGAAGTCGTGCGCGATGCCGCCGGTGAGCTGGCCCACCGCCTCCATCTTCTGGCTTTGGCGCAGGGCGTCCTCGACCCGCTCGCGCTCAGCGCTTTCCGCCACGAGCCGGGCATTGGCTTCGGCCAGCTCCCGCAAGTGCAGCGCTTGCCGGGTCAGGTCGGTCAGCACGCCGCACAGCAGCGCGGCCCCGTCCTCCCGGTGCAGTGGGCTGAGCGAAAGGTGGACCGGAACGTGTGCACCGCCTGTGCCGCGGAGGGTCAGCTCGTTGCGGGTCGCGACCTGCTGTGCCTGAGCCAGCAGTTGCGCAAAGGCGACCGCGTGATTTGGCAAGACGTAGGCCTGCAACGCCTGCCCGATTACCCGTTCCTGCGGTACTCCGAGCATCTGCGCGAGGCGCTGGTTGCAGTACAGCACCGTGCCATCCAGGCCCAGGGTGACAGCCCCTTCCTGGATCTGTTCGATCAGCACGCGGTAGGGCCGGTCCGCGTTCTCCAGCGTATAGATGCGGCGCTGTTCTTCCTGATCGCCGACCACCAGCGCGTCGATGCCGCCGCGGCGGATGGCGCCGATCGTTTCCTCGCTCTCCTCCAGGCGCGCTTCCAGCTCCCGGATGCGCTGTTGATAGCCTTGGATCAAGCCTCCTGCCTGCCCGCGGCTAAAGAATGGCGGGTCAGAGGCCATCGGAACCGGGCGGCGGCAACGGCACCAGCTCAAGGCCTCTGAGAACCCGTTGCTCCTCGGAAAGGTCGCCGATGATCCGGCGCAGCGGCAGCGGCAGCACTTTCACCAGCGTGGGGGCGGCCACGACTTGGTGGCGTCCGGCCAGCTCGGGATGTTGGTAGATGTCGACGATCTCCAGATCCACCCGCCCCGCCAGGTGGGCGTCGCAAATGCGGCGCAGGTTCTCGATGGCGCGCAGCGAGTGGGCGGTGGTGCCGGCCACGAACAGGCGCAGTGTGTAACGAGCCGGCGTCGGCGTGTCAGGCTCGGCCTGTGTCAAGCGCCGCCGGCTTTCGGGCGTATGTCGAGGCCGACCAGTACCTTCTCGATGTTGGACAGGTCGCCGATGATCCGCTTCAACGGCGCCGGCAACCGCCGCACCAACGTGGGGATGGCCAGGATCTGGTCGCCCGCGGCGAGTTGCGGGTTGAGCAGGAGGTCGATCACCTCGATCTCGTAGCTTCCCGCCAGGTGCTGCTCGCAGACCAGCTTGAGGTTGGCGACCGCCGCGAGCGACCTCGCGGTCTGCCCGGCGATGTAGAGGCGGAGATGGTAGGTCGCGGGGATCGCGTCGCCTGCGGCGTCCGGCAGGGAAGCGGTCACTCCGCCGCACCCCGCCGCGCTGCGATCGCTGCTCGGTCCTGTGTCAGCGTAGCTTCGCGCGCCTCGTCCTCGTCGAGCAGTGTGAGCACCTCCTGCTCCTCGGTTTCCAGGTTGGCCCGCAGCTCGGCAATCTGGCGCTCCATTGCGGCGCGGCGGCGGTCGAGGTCGCGTTGGCGGCGCACCGCCTCTTGCCGGCGCCGCGCCGTGGCTGCTTGTTCGCGCGCCCTTTGCGTCAGGCGCGCGGTCCCGGTCAACACGCCGTCCGGGCCGACATAGGGCACCGCCAGCTCGATGCCGGCATCGGTGATCCGATACTCGCGCACTTGGTTGGAATGGCTCATCCCGCGCGCCTTGATGACGTAGAGCGTGCGGTTGCGCTCGCCGTCCGCTTCCACGTCCATCAGCTTGATCCAGGCATCCATCAGCGACGACAAGCCCAGATCCGTGCCGTCAACGAGCGAGCCGTCGGTCCTGAGGCTGGTGAACAGGGCGGTGATGCCCTGGCGTTTCAGAAGATCCACCGTGCGCAACAGAATGGCATGCACCTCCGAGCTGGGCCCACGGAAGGCGGAAAGGGGGTCGATCACCACCGCCGCGGGGTGAAACTGCTCGAGGTCGCGGTGCATCCGCGCGAGGTGCATCTCAAGGCCGAACAGGCTGGGTCGCGCAGCCTCGAAACGCAGCAGGCCGGCAGTCTCGTGTTGCTGCAGGTCGAGGCCGACCGAGCGGGCATTGCGGCGAACCTGCGCGGCGCTTTCCTCGAACAGGAAATATAGGCAGCGCTCACCGCGGCGGCAAGCCGCATCGGCGAAATGGGCGCTGATCGTGGTCTTGCCGGTGCCGGCGACGCCCGAAAGCAGGATGCTAGATCCGCGATAGAACCCTCCCGCACCCAGCATGGCGTCAAACCCGGGCACCCCAGTGGACACGGTGTCCTGCGACACCCCGTGATCCAGACCGGCCGAGGTGATCGGCAGCACGGTCATGCCCTGGTCGTCGATCAGGAACGGGTACTCGTTGGTGCCGTGCGCAGAGCCGCGGTACTTGACCACCCGCAGCCGACGCGTGGTGACCTGGTCCTCGACGCGGTTGTCGAGCAGGACGACGCAGTCCGACACGTATTCCTCAAGTCCTTGCCGGGTGAGCTGGCCGTCGCCGCGCTCGCCGGTGATCACCGTGGTCAGGCCGCGCTCCTTGAGCCAGCCGAACAGACGGCGAAGCTCGGCGCGCAGCACCGCGGCGTTGGATAAACTGGAGAACAGGGTCTCGATCGTGTCCAAGACGACGCGCTTGGCGCCGATCCGGTCCACGGCGTAGGCGAGCCGGACGAACAGGCCTTCCAGATCGTATTCGCCGTTCTCCTCGATCTCACTGCGCTCAACCTGGACGTGGTCGATCGCGAGCTTGCCCTCGGCGGCCAGTTCGTCGAGGTCGTAGCCGAGCGAGGCGACGTTGGCAGCCAGATCGCCGGATCGTTCCTCGAAGCTCATGAACACGCCCGGCTCGGCGAACTCGGTGGCGCCATTCACCAGAAACGTCACGGCGAACAACGTCTTGCCGCAGCCGGCCGCGCCGCAGACCAGCGTGGGGCGACCGACGGGCAGGCCGCCCAGCGTGACCTCGTCGAAGCCGGAAATGCCCGTCGGGGCCTTCGGCAAAGACGTGCGGCTCGTCGCCTCAAACGGCATCGCCGCGTCCATTCTCAATGGCTTGGAAAAAGCGATCCTGGCTTGGCAAACCGTTGACCACCGTCTCCTGCACTCGATGCCGGAGCGCGGTCTCGATGAAGTTGGTCAAGGTGCGGTTCTCTTGGGCTGCGCCCCGCCGCGCTGCTGCCAGGAGCCCGGCTTCAACCCGGACGGTGATGGGTGTTCTCATCGGGAACGTATCCGCAGGAGGAAGAGGAAAAAGGCTTGTATGGCCGATCGCGTTTGTACGCAATACGCAACGGAAACATAGCCAACAAAGGCGCGGTCCTCCACCTTACAATTGAGGCTCTTGTTGGGTTCCGGGGTGGTGGGGTCGGGACCGTAGCACGGGGCTGAGGATAGCTGGCGGGGAGGTGAGATCGGGAAGTAGCTGACCGGCTCGCGCGAGGAGTTTGCGTCATGGCTGTGTCCGACCTGGTCAACCTGTCTGGCCTGATGCACGATGCCAAGTGCTTCGCTTTCGTGCGCCAGCGCCGCTGGCCGGAAGGCATCCGGTGTCCTGCCTGCGGCAACGATGCAGTGATCCGCGACGGCCATGACGACACACAGCCCTGCCGGCAGCGCTACCGCTGCAAGGCGTGCTTGGGTCGTTTCGATGACCTGGACCGGCACGGTGCTGGGGTTCCGGTAGCAACCGAACCGAAAGTGCGTTTCAGAGCCTGAATGGCCACGGTTTGCTGGCGAGAGATGAATGCACGAGTTTATGCACTCTAAACCCATCCAAAAACCAAGTTTTCCGTAAGCCGATGGTGACCTACATCAAAGGAAGGTTTTCTGCATTGGATAGAAAGGTCAGAGTGTCAGGCCGTGTGGACGGAATCTCTGACATGCATTTCTAATGGGTTCTCAAATCGCGTGTTGTTCGAATCACTGTGTGACCGGTGACCTGACCCCCGTTGTTTCCTCCACTTGGAGCTAGCTTCTGTTAGAACTTGAGTTTTAGCCCCATCTTTGGGGCATGGCGGAGATTGCTGAGGCTGAGGGCTTTACGGACGCGGAGTGGGCGGTATGGGAGCCGCTGATCGAGTTGGTGCGGCCCCGCGGCAAGACGCCGCCGAAAGACCTGCGCCGCACGATCGCGGCCATCTTGTGGCGGCACAACAACGGCGCCAAGTGGCGGGCGATCCCGGCCGAACTCGGCCCGTGGTGGCTGGCGGCGCAGCTGTTCATCCGCTGGGCCAAGCAGGGTGCGTGGGAGCGCCTGCTGGGTTTGGCGCAGGCGCGCGCGGGCGGCTTGGATCTGGGCCTGGCCTTCCTGGACGGGACCAACATCCGGGCGCGCGCCAAAGCGGCGGGGGCGCCTAAAAAAGGGGATCTGCAGCAAGCCGAGACGAGCGTGAAGCGCTTGGTCGCTCTCGCGGCGGCTTCGGGACCAAGGCGGTGACGGTGGCAGACAGCCAGGGCCGGGCGATCGCCTTTGCGCTCGCCCCAGGCCAGGCGCACGAGGCGCCAATGGCGCCCGCGCTGCTGGACGGCTTGACGGACGCGCCCGGCTGGGTGGTGGGCGACCGCGGCCTGTCCTCGGACGCTCTGCGCGCGCAGGCCTGGGCCATGGGCGCGCGTCCGGTGATCCCGACCAAGAAGAACGAGGCGCCCGTGCGCTGCCCGGACTTCATCTACGTTCATCGCAACCGGATCGAGCGCCTTTGGGGTCGGCTGAAAGAGTGGCGGGCCGTGGCCACCCGCTACGAGAAGACAGCCCGCTCCTTCATGGGCGTGCTCTGCCTCGCCGCCGCACGGGACTGGCTCAAACCCACAATCAAGAACAAGCAATCAAGTTCTAACAAAGGCTAGGTTAAGAGGCGGTTTCCACAACCACCGTGGGTTGAGTTGATCTGACCACACGGTTTTCAGTGCCGATGCCCATGTCTGCTGGTTCAGACACAGGGGGCGGCTTTGGACGCTAGGATATTGGACCTGATCGCGACGGTGATCGAGTGCTGCGAGGGGCGGCGCGAGCCTGGGCCGGGGCATCCGCCCGCCGAGACCGTGCGTGTGCTTGCCACCCTGCGCCGGTTCCTGCGCGAGGGCACCCCGTGGCGCAGCCTGCGTGCAACCGAGGACAAGGCGAGTGGCTCGACGCTGCGCCGCCGGATCGAGCATTGGGCGCGTGATGGCGTGCTGGCGCAGGTGCATGCCCTGCTGGTCGCCATGCTGCGTGGCGATCCCACGCTCATCCTGGATAGCTGCTCGGTGCGCGCCAAGCGCGGCGGCGACCTGACCGGTCCCAACCCAACGGACAGGGCCAAGCGGGGGACCAAGTACCACGTCGCGGTTGCTGGCGATGGCGTCCCCGTCGCGTGCACGGCCACGGCGGCGAACGTCAATGATACCCTCGTCTTCGAGCGTCTGTTCCTCGCTGCCTTCGCCGTCATGGCCCGCATCCGAACCGTGTTCGCCGACAAGGGATACGACGCCGAGGCCAACCGCGCACTGTGCCGCCGCTTCGGGGCCGAGCCGCACATCCACAAGCGCGGCCGGCCGCACGGATCAGGATTGGGCAAGCGCCGATGGCCCGTCGAACGCAGCAACGCCTGGCTGCTGGAGAACAAGCGCCTCGCCCTGCGCTACGACCGCCTCGGCTTCATCGTCCAGACCCTGCTCCAGACGGCATGCATACTCCTGGTTGCAGGACGCCTCGTTCGCGAGTTCTGAAAACCGCCTCTAAGGGAAACTGCGAAAGTGTGTTTGCTGCCTAATACCGAAATCATGCAACTGTAGTGATAGGCTTTGTTGCACGCGGTTGCTCAGCGTCCGTCTCTGGACTCAAGCGCGACGAGCGAGTCGTCGTGTCAGCAGCATGACGGAAGCGGCGTAGAGGAAAGTGATGGTGGAGGCGACGGTGGCTTCGAAGTCCTTGGCGAGACGGCCGTTGCGGTTGAGCCAGGCGAAACGCCGTCGCACGCCCCATCCGCGCGGATGCACGGCAAAACCGACCTGATCGCGCGGCCTGTGGACGATCTCGATGGCGATGCTGGTGGCCTGGGCAACGCGGTTCCCGGCATAGGCGCTGTCGGCGGAAGGCACGCTCGACGAACGGAAAGCCCCGCCGCGAGGATTGGAGCAGCGGCACGGCACCGTCGCGGTCCTGCGCCGAGGCCGGACCGACTTGGAGCACGGACAACCGCCCGTCCGTATCCACCATCGCGTGGCGCTTGCGTCCCTTGACCTTCTTGCCCGCATCATGCCCCGCGTGGGCCACCTGCCTCGGTGGTCCTCACGCCCTGGCTGTCGATCACCGCGGCTGACGGGCTCGCGTCGCGCGCGGCCCGCGCACGGTCGCGCAGGACCAGAGAATGGTTCATCGTCTCCCATACGTCCGCGTCGCGTCAGGCTGCGAACCAACCGCACGCGGTTTGCCGGGGCGGACGCACGGGGGCAGCATCCGCCATGGCACACCGCCGCGCAGCACACAGACGATCGCCTCAACGATCGTGCGCAGCGACCGCACGGGGGGCCGTCCGACCGGCGAGGGCGGGGGCAGCAGAAGCTCCAGCACCGCCCATTCGGCATCGATCAGGTCGCTGGCGAAGCGCAGGTCGTCGCGGTCATGCTGCGCGCGGGTGGTCGGGGTCCACATGAGGCTGTCCATCCAACTCGGTTTCGACATCCTGTTGGTAATACATCTCGCCCGATCACCCAATCCTCATTCCGGAAGCGTTCAGAAACGGACACTGAGCTCTGGGAGCCAGCCCCAGGTCATTTCAAGCTTTTGAAGAGTTGTTTCAGCATCAGCCGAACTGACGCTGCTCGCAGGGACGCCAGCGGGTTTCGGTTGAGGGAACGCCTCGCCGGTCCCGGTCGTTGCCGGCTGATTCCGCGCAAAATCTTTCTCTCCGCGATCGGGCGAGGCTGTGAGACTATCAAAGCTGTTTGCAGGAGCGGGCCCGGAATGAGACCGACTCGACTGTCTTGGGAGGATGGCGGCGAGCGGCCTGCTCACCTTGCTGCCCGACGCCGCCAGGCGGCAGAACGCGAGGGCGCATGCAGACACGTTCCACGTCAACCTCGGCTGCCGCGCGATGCGTGAGGCGCGACGGCCTTGACGGACGCCTTCGTCCCTGGTCCGCGCTGCGCCGTGCGAGGGGCCGCGGCCGGACCGTTGGCCGGCATGACGTTCGCGGTCAAGGACTTGATCGACGTCGCGGGCGTCCCCACCGGCGGCGGCAGCCCGGATTGGCCGCGCCACGCGCCGACACCTGCCCATCATGCCGCGGTCGTGCGGATGCTGCTGGACGCGGGCGCGTCGGTGATCGGCAAGACCGTCACCGACGAAGTCTCGCTCGGCATCCTGGGAGAGAACGCGCACGACGGCACGCCTCTGAACCCGGCGGCTCCTGACCACGTGCCCGGCGGCTCGTCGAGCGGCTCGGCCTCCGCGGTCGCGGCGGGCGCGTGCGACTTCGCCCTCGGCACCGACACGGGCGGGTCCGTGCGGGTGCCGGCGAGCTTCTGCGGCCTCTACGGCATCCGGCCGACACACGGGCGGGTCGATTTCACCGGCATCGCCGCGCAGTCGCCGAGCGCCGACACCTGCGGCTGGCTGGCACGGGACGCGGCGACGTTCGCGAAGGTGGCGCCGGTGCTGCTCGGAGCGCCGCCGCCGGGCCAGTTGCCGACGAGGCTGCTGGTCGCGACCGACGCGTTCGGGTTCGCGGAGGACGGCGTGCAGCAGGCGCTGACGCCGATGGTGGAGCGGCTCGCGGCGCTGATCGGGGCGCGCGCCGATGTCTCGATGGCCCCCCAGGGGCTGGCCACGTGGCAGCGGGCGCAGCGCGTGCTGCAGAGCAGCGAGAGCTGGAACACGTTCGGGCCGTGGCTGGACGCCTGCAACCCGCGCCTGGCGTTCAGCGTGGCGCGCGGACTGGTGTTCGCTTCGATGCTGACCGACGCGGAGCGGGAGGCCGCGGCGCTGGTTCGCATCGAGGCGCGGGCGAGGATGAGGCGCCTGTTGCCGCCGGGCACGATCCTGTGCATCCCGACCACCCCGTTCCCGGCGCCGCCGAAGGGACTGGCGAACCACGCGCTGGACCCGTTGCGGGCGCGCATGAGCTGCCTGACGTGCCACGGCGGCCTCACCGGGGCGCCGCAGGTCAGCTTGCCTGGCGCGACCGTCGATGGCCTGCCGGTCGGGCTGTCGATCATCGGCGGCCGGGATCGCGATCTGGACCTGATCGCGGTCGCGTTGCGCCTGAACCCAAGAGGAGCGGGACCATGAGCAACGGGCAGGATTGGGCGCTGAACGAGCCGGACGTGGTGGCGGAGCTGAGCGCGTTGTTTGAACGCTACGAGCAGGCGCTGATCGACAAGGACGTGGACGTGCTGGACGCGACGTTCTGGGACAGCCCGCATACCGTCCGCTACGCGGTCCGCGAGAACGGATACGGGTTCGCCGAGATCCACGCCGCCCGCCTGGCCGCGACGCCGCCGCCGGGCGGCTCCAAGGAGCGGCGCATCCGGATCGAGATCCTGACCATCGGGCGGGACATCGCGACGATCAACCTCGAGTACAAGGTGCGCGGCCGCGACCAGGTCGGGCGGCAGAGCCAGACCTGGGTGCGCTTCCCGGGCGTCGGCTGGAAGGTGATCTCGGCGCACGTGTCGACGATGGAGGCCTGAGCCGCGTCCGGCCTGCCCTCGCGTCAGGGGACGGCGCTTCTGCCAGGTCCCTCAAGCCGCCTCGGCCCCTCTGCCGGCCGCGTCAACCCGCCCGCGTGATCACCGCCACCGGCCCGCCGCCGCCATCGGCCCGCGCAGCGTGACCGCCCCGGTCCGCATCATCGCGGCGTCGCGCCATCGGACGCCAGCCAGGCCCGCCACCCGCCCGAGGCGGTGATGTCCGCTCCCCCCTCGCACCCGGCCGGCTCGGCCAGGAAGCCGAGGCAAGGCCCGCTCTCCAGCGCGACCGTGCCGAACCCGAGCGGCGGCGGCACCTGCGCCAGCAACGCGCCGAGCGAAGCGCGGGGCAACGCCCACACCTCTCCCTCCACCGCGCTGCCCTCTGCCGGTCCTTTGCCTACGACCCGGTGCATCGCCGGCCGTGTCCCCAGGGCGTGGAGCTTGTAGCCGGGCAGCGTCCGCGCCGTCGTCACGAAGCGCCCGCCCAGCGCCGTCACCTGCCCGTTGAGCGGCAGGCCTGCCATGTGCGCCCCGATGCAGAACAGCGCCGTCTCGTCCGCCCCGGCCGCGTCCGGGGCCGCCGGCGGCGGCAACGCCAGGCCCGACGCCCCCCACGTCGCCGACAGCGCCCGGTGCACCCGATCCGCCACGGGCGCGAGCCGGCCCTCCGACCAGGCCGGGCCGAGCAGCGTCACCCCGAACGGCAGCCCGTCCTCGCCCAGCCCCGCCGGCACCGCGATGGCGGCCAGGTCGCACAGGTTGGCGAAGTTGGTCCACGTCCCCAGCCGCGCGTTGACGCCCACCGGATCGGCCGCCACCTCGGCCAAGGTCGGGCAAGGCAGGGTGGTCGGCAGCAGCAGCGCGCCGTATCGCGCGAACAGCCGCTCGGCCGAGCGGCGCGCCCGCGCCGCGGCGTCGAACGCCGGGAAGGCGTCCACGGCGCGCCGCTCCAGGCCGCCTTGCAGGATCGCCCGCGTCACCGGGTGCAGGATCTCCGGCCGCCCCTCGACCACGGCACGCAGCGCCGCCGTCCGCTCCGCCACCCACGGCCCCTCGTAGAGCAGCCGCGCCACCGCCAGGAACTCGGAGATGTCGACCGCCTCCGCCCCCAGCAGCGCGGCCGCCCGCGCGTAAGGCCGGGCCAAGGGGCCGTCCACCGCGACGCCCGCCACCCGGGCCGCCGGAGGCCAATCGGCCCGGCGCAGGTGCGCGAACGGCGGGCGTCGGGAGTACGGATCGGCCTCGTCGTGGCCCGCGATGACCCGAAGCGCCGCCAGCGCCTCGTCCACGCTGCGCCCGAACACCGAGACCGCGTCGAGCGAGCGGCAGGCCGGCACCAGCCCACGGGCCGAGACGCTGCCCAAGGTCGGCTTCAGCCCGACCACGCCGCAGAACGCCGCCGGCACCCGCCCCGACCCGGCCGTGTCGGTTCCCAGCGCCACGCGCGCCGCGCCGATGGCCACCGCGACCGCCGAGCCGGACGACGATCCGCCCGGCACGCGCGCCGGGTCGAACGGGTTGCGCGGCGTCCCGTACGGGCTGCGCGCGCCGACCAGCCCGGTGGCGAACTGGTCGAGGTTGGTCTTGCCCACCAGCACCGCGCCCGCGTCGAGCAGGCGCTGCACCGGGGCCGCGCCCGCCTCGGGGACGTAGGCGTAGCCGGGGCAGGCCGCCGTGGTCGGCATCCCGGCCACGTCGAGGTTGTCCTTGACCGCGACCGGCCAGCCCCACAGCGCCCGGTCCCGCGGCCCTTCGGCGTCCAGCACCTGCGCGCGGGCCAGCACCGCCTCATCCGGCACGCGGGCGATCCACAGCGCCGGGTCGGCGTAGGCCCGATCCGCCGCCAGCGCCGCCCGCGCCATGCTGGAGGGGGTCACGCCGCGAGCACGGCGGCCCGCGCGACGATGCGCGGGATCGAGGCGGACGCGGCAAGGCCGCCCGCCCGCACGCCGCGGCGCGTCGGCCGAAGAGTTCCGCCCATCCCCGTGTTCCCTTCCGCGCGACAGACCGTGCCGCGGTGCCGTTGCAATCCGGGTGCCACAGGTTCAGGGGCGCTGGCCTGCCTCCTCGCGTTCGGTCCAGCCCTGCGTGACCGCACCGGTCCGTGGCCGCTTCTCCCTGGCCGGACCGCGCATGACCGCGGCGGCGGGTTCGGCCCAGACGCGTTCGGCCCAGGCGCGTTCGGCCCAGGCGCGTTCGGCCCAGGCGCGTTCGGCCCAGGCGCGTTCGGCCCAGGCGCGTTCGGCCCAGGCGCGTTCGGCCCAGGCGCGTTCGGCCTTGGCGTGACCATCCGCGCCTTCGTGGCACGGGCCTTGCCGCTCGTGGCACGGGCCTTGCTGCGTGTCCCCGATAACTGAACCAGAGCGACTTCGGCCCGTGCGCGGCGCCGGGCCGCTCGTCCTTGACCGGAGAACAGGCATGAAACGCCGTTCCTTGCTCGCCACCTCGGCCGCGGCGCTGGCCGCGCCGTTCGTGCGGTCCACGCCGGCGGAGGCGCAGTCGGCCCGGGCGGAGACGCTGCTGATCGTGCAGGAGTACGGGCCGAACAGCCTCGACATGCAGGGGATCGGGTCGTCGCAGCCGGTCAACGGGGTGGCGCTGAACTGCTACGACCGGCTGGTGCGTTACAAGACCGTGCCGCTGCCGGGCGAGGGGAACGGGCGGACGTTCACGCTGCATGAGCTGGAGCCGGAGCTGGCGGAGAGCTGGCAGGAGGCGAGCGACGGGATGAGCGTCACGTTCAAGCTGCGGGACGCGCGGTTCCATTCGGGCCGCCCGGTGACGGCGAAGGACGTGAAGTGGTCGCTTGACCGGGCGGTGGGAATCGGCGGCTTCGCGACGACGCAGATGGCGGCGGGGAGCATGGAGGCGGCGGAGCAGTTCGTGGCCGTCGACGACCGCACCTTCCGCATCGACTTCATCCGCCGCGACAAGCTGACGATGCCCAACTTGGGCGTCACGATCCCGTTCGTGTTCGACAGCGAGGCGGCGATCAGGAACGGCGGCGGCGATCCTTGGGCGAAGGAGTGGCTCAAGAACAACGTGGCCGGGTCGGGCGCCTACAAGGTGGAACGATGGAAGCCCGGCACGGAGACGGTTTACACGCGCTTCGATGATTGGGCCTGCGGGCCGCGGCCGCAGATGCGGCGGGTGATCACGCGGGACATCCCATCGCCGTCGACGCGCCGGGCGCTGCTGGAGCGCGGGGACGCCGACGTGTCGTCGCTGTTGCCGCCGAAGGACTTCGCGGACATGGCGGTGGAGAACAAGCTGCGGGTGATCGGCGTGCCGGTGCCGAACGGCATCTGGTACACGGCCTGCAACACCGCGGTCGGGCCGTTCACCGACGCGCGGCTGCGCCAGGCGGTGGCGTGGGCGATGCCGTATGAGAAGATCATGCAGGCGGCGATGTACGGCAGGGGCGTGCCGATGTGGGGGGCCGAGGGCGGGCCGACGACGGCCTGGCCGCAGCCGTTCCCGTACGAGACCAACATCGAGAAGGCGCGGGCGCTGGCGCAGCAGGCGGCGCCGGGTGGGTTCGCGACGTCGCTGCTGTTCGATGCCGGGCAGGCGACGGTGGCCGAGCCGATGGCGGTGCTGGTCAAGGAGGCGTTGGCGCCGCTCGGGATCAACGTCGAGCTGAACAAGGTGCCGGGGGCCAATTTCCGCGGCGAGCTGAACAAGAAGACCGCGCCGATGGTGATCAACCGCTTCGCCGGCTGGCTCGACTGGCCGGACTACTTCTTCTTCTGGAACTATCACGGCCGCAATTCGGTGTTCAACGTGTCGTCGTACCAGAACCCGGCCCTGGACGGGCTGATCGACGCGGCGCGGTTCGCGCCGAGCGAGGCCGCGTACGAGCAGGCGGTGCGGAGATTCGTAGGCATCGCGCGGGAGCAGGTTCCGATGATCCCGGTGGTGCAGCCGCTGCACGACACAGCGATGCAGAAGGCCATCGGCGGCTACCAGTTCTGGCCATGCCGGGAGCCGGACTTCCGCTCCTACACCAAGAGCTGAGATGCTCCGCACGACGGTGTCGCGGCTGGGCACGGCGGTTCCCAGCCTGGTCGGCGTGGTGGTGATCACGTTCCTGCTGACGCGCGTGCTGCCGGGCGACCCGGCCACGTACTTCGCCGGGCCGGTGGCGTCGGCGGAGGCGATCGCGGCGATCCGGGCGCAGCTCGGGCTGGATCAGCCTTTGTGGGTGCAGTTTGCCCATTACCTGGGCAGCCTGGCGCACGGCGACCTCGGCGTGTCGCTGACGACCGGGCAGCCGGTGCTGGCGGAAATCGCGGCGCGGCTGCCGGCGTCGGCGGAGCTGACCCTGCTGGCACTCCTGGCCGCGACGGCGGTGGCGGTGCCGCTTGGGATCCTGGCGGCGCTGCGCCAGGGGTCGTGGATCGACCATCTGTGCCGGGTGGTGACGACGGCGGGGGTGTCGCTGCCGGTGTTCTTCACCGGGCTGCTGGCGGTCTACGTGTTCTACTTCGTGCTGGGCTGGGCGCCCGCGCCGCTGGGGCGGCTCGACACGTTCATGAATCCGCCGGAGCGGGTGACCGGGCTCTACCTGGTCGACAGCCTGCTCGCGGGGGACGGGGAGACGTTCGCGGCGGCGCTGGCGCAGCTCGCGTTGCCGGCGGGGACGCTGGCGCTGTTCGCGCTGGCGCCGCTCGCGCGCATCACGCGGGCGTCGATGCTGTCGGTGCTGGCGTCCGATTTCGTGCGGACGGCGCGGGCGAGCGGGCTGAGGGGGCGGACCGTCGTGTTCGCCTACGCCTTCCGCAACGCGATGCTGCCGGTGCTGACGACGCTCGGGATGGTGTTCTCCTTCCTGCTCGGGGCCAACGTGCTGGTCGAGAAGGTGTTCGCCTGGCCGGGGATCGGGTCGTATGCGGTGGAAGCGCTGATCGCGTCCGACTTCGCGCCGGTGCAGGGCTTCGTGCTGACGATGGCGATCCTCTACATCGCGCTGAACCTGGCGGTCGACCTGCTCTACGGGCTGATCGATCCGCGGATGGAGGCGGCATGAGCCGGGACGCGCCGATCGAGGCCGTCCCGGTGGGGGCGGTCCTGGCGCAGACGGCGATGGGCGCTGAGCTGGAGGCGGCGGCCGACGCGCGCGGCCCGGCGGCGGGCGGGCTGCTGCTGCACGCGCGCCACGTCGCCTCGAGCAACCCAGTGACGGCGCTCAGCTTCGCGCTGTTCCTGTTCCTCGTGCTGTGCGCCGTGCTCGGCCCGGCGGTCGCGCCGTATGACCCGTTGGCCAGCGACACGACGAACGCGCTGCAGGGGCCGTCGGCGGGGCATTGGTTCGGCACCGACCAGTACGGTCGGGACATGCTGTCGCGGGTGCTGGTGGCGACGCGGCTCGACATGGGGATCGCGGTGTCGTCGGTGGGGCTGGTGTTCGTGGTGGGCGGGCTGGCGGGCGTGGCGGCCGGGTTCTTCGGCGGTTGGACCGACCGGATCGTCGGGCGGCTGGCGGACGCGGTCATGGCGTTCCCGCTGTTCGTGCTGGCGATGGGCATCGTCGCCGCGCTGGGCAACACGGTGGGCAACATCGTACTGGCGACGGTGGTGGTGAACTTCCCGCTGTACGCGCGAGTGGCGCGGGCGGAGGCCCTGGTGCGCCGGGGCGCGGGCTACGTGCAGGCGGCGCGGCTGACGGGCAACGGAGAGCTGCGGGTGCTGCTGGGGACGGTGTTGCCCAACATCCTGCCGATCATGGTGGTGCAGATGTCGCTGACGATGGGCTACGCGATCCTGAACGCGGCCGGGCTGAGCTTCATCGGGCTGGGCGTGCGGCCGCCGACGCCGGAATGGGGGATCATGGTGGCGGAAGGGGCGGGGTTCATCGTGTCGGGCGAGTGGTGGGTGGCGCTGTTCCCCGGCCTCGCGCTGATGCTGGCGGTGTTCTGCTTCAACCTGCTGGGCGACGGCTTGCGCGACATCATCGACCCGCAGCGGCGGACATGAGCGTGGCCGCGGTCCCGTTGCTCGACATCCGGGACCTGACAGTGGAGTTCGCCACCCGGCGGGGCGTAGTGCGGGCAGTGGAGCGGCTCGACCTGCAGGTGGCGCGCGGGGAGACGCTGGGGATCGTCGGCGAGAGCGGGTCTGGCAAGTCGGTCGCGTCCTACGCGGTGATGCGGGTGCTGGACCGGGCGGGGCGGATCGCGGGCGGCACGGTGGCGTTCGGCGGCGTGGCGCTGAAGGGGCTGAGCGAAGGAGAGATGCAGGACCTGCGGGGGCGGGAGATGTCGATGATCTTCCAGAACCCCCGGGCGGCCCTGAACCCGATCCGTCCGGTCGGGCGGCAGATCGCCGACGTGCTGCTGCGGCATGGGCAGGCGACGCGGGCCAACGTTCACGCCAAGGCGGTGGAGGCGCTGGAGCAGGTGCGGATCGCGCGGGCGGCGGAACGGCATGACGCCTACCCGTTCGAGCTGTCGGGGGGCATGTGCCAGCGGGTGGTGATCGCGCTCGCCTTAGCGTGCCGGCCGAGGCTGCTGATCGCGGACGAGCCGACGACGGGGCTGGACGTGACGACGCAGAAGGCGGTGATGGACCTCGTCGTGGAGCTGACGCGGGCGCGGGGAATGTCCACGCTGCTGATCACGCACGATCTCGGGTTGGCGGCGGCGTATTGCGACCGGATCGCCGTGATGCAGCGGGGGCGAGTGGTGGAGAGCGCCGACGCGGCGACGATCTTCCGTGCGCCGGGGCACGCGTACACCAGGCGGCTGATGCGGGCGACCCCGCGGCCTGGGGCGACGTTGCGGGACCTGCTGCCGGAGGGGCGCGCGGCCTCGCCTCGCGCCGCGGATGCGGAGGTGGGGGAGGCGTTGCTGGTGGTGGACGGGCTGGTGAAGGAATACGGGCGCATCGGGGGACGAGCGGGGGGATGGGCGGGGGCGTCGGGACGCGGCGGGGCGTCGCCGGCGCGGGCGGTGGACGGGATCAGCTTTCAGGTCCGGCGGGGGGAGAGCGTGGGGCTCGTGGGCGAGTCCGGCTGCGGCAAGTCGACGACCTCGCTGATGGTGATGCGGCTGATCGACCCGACGGCGGGGCGGATCCTGTTCGGGGGCGAGGACATCGGCGCGGTGCCGGCGCGGCGGTTCGCGGCGGCGGCGGCCCGGCGACGCATCCAGATGGTGTTCCAGGACCCAACCGACAGCCTCAACCCGCGGCTGACGGCGGCGCGCGCGATGGCGGACCCGATCCTGCGGATGGGCCAGGCGCGGGGGACGGCGCTGCGGGCGCGGGTGGAAGCGTTGGCGGATCAGGTGGGGCTGCCGCGCGCGCTGCTCGATCGGTTCCCGCACCAGCTCTCGGGCGGGCAGAAGGCGCGGGTCGGGATCGCGCGGGCCATCGCCCTTGAGCCGGACCTGGTGGTGCTGGACGAGCCGACGGCGGCGCTCGACGTGTCGGTGCAGGCGGTGGTGCTGAACCTGCTGCAGGACCTGAAGCTCCGGCTGGGGATGAGCTACCTGTTCGTCAGCCATGACCTGCGGGTGGTGCGGCTGCTGTGCGACCGGGTGATCGTGATGCGGGCGGGACGGGTGGTGGAGGAAGGCTCCGCGGCGCAGGTGCTGGATGCGCCGCGGGCGGAGTACACGCGGGAGCTGGTGGCGGCGTTGCCTCGATTGCCCGCAGACGCCATGAGGCGGGCCGGGATGGCCTCGGCCTGACGAGCGGTTGGCGCGACTGTCCGAAGCCGTTCTCAGCGATGAGCGTTGATCGGTGACGCGCTGCCATCCAGGCTCGACGTGAACAGCGGCAGGCTGAAGCGTCAAATTCCGCGCCTGGCATCCCGACCACGCTCGGCGAACGTTGGCCTGCCCGGCTGCTGGTCCGGCTTCTTCGTCCGCGAGAGGCGCGCCAACGGCTGCAGTCGCGGGCCGCTTAGAGCATTTTCGGGTCGCGCGAACTCACGCGACCTGATGGAATGCTTGTCAAAACAAGAGGCTGGGGCATGTCTGGTGCGTCCATCAGCGCCGGACATGCCCTAGAGGGCCTGTGCGGTTGAAGTCCGGGAGAGGTGGCCCCATGCTGCCGCCCAACCCGCCGCGCACGGACGGCGGGGCGGGTTGGGGTGAGCGTCCATGCGGATCACGGCGGTGGAGAGTTCGGTCGTGTCGCTGCCGTTCACGATGGGCGGCCCGTTCACGCGCTTCGCCGGGCAGGTGTGGGACCGCATGGAGATCCTGCTGGTCCGGGTCGAGACCGATGACGGCCTGGTCGGTTGGGGCGAGGCGTTCGGCCACGCCGCCATCGGGGCGACCAAGGCGGCGCTCGACGGCGTCGTGACGCCGCTCGTGCTGGGGCGGGACGCGGGCGACATCAACGCGCTGACACGGGCGGTGCTGCACGGCACGCACCTGCTGGGGCGCAACGGGCCGTTCGTTTACGCCTTCTCCGGCATCGAGATCGCGCTGTGGGACCTGCTGGGCAAGCGCGCCGGGCAGCCGTTGTGGCGGCTCCTGGGCGGCAGCGCCCCGGGACGACTCGACGCCTACGCCAGCTTGCTGTCCTACGGTGGCGACCTCGGGCTGGTGGCGCGCAACGCCGCGGCGGCGCGGGAGCAGGGCTACCGCCGCATCAAGCTGCATGAGGTGACGCGCGACGCGGTGCTCGCCGCCCGGCGGGCCGCCCCGGACGCCGAGATCATGCTGGACGTGAACTGCGCCTGGGCGCCGCCGGTCGCGCGCCGGATGGCCGCCTCGCTGGCGGGCGACGGCCTGCTGTGGTTGGAAGAACCCGTCTGGCCGCCCGAGGACGCTTCGGGCCTGGCCAGCCTGCGCCGCTTCGGCATCCCGCTCTCGGCCGGCGAGAACGCCGCCGGGCTGTTCGGCTTCCGCACGCTGATCGAGGCCGGGGCGATCGACGTGGCGCAACCGAGCGTGACCAAGCTGGGCGGCATCGGCGAAACCATGCGCGTGGTCGCGCTCGCCCAGGCGCACGGGATCGAGGTCATGCCGCACAGTCCTTATTTCGGCCCCGGCTTCCTCGCCACGCTGCACATCGCCGCCGCGCTGGTCGAGCGCCCGTTGGTCGAGGTGCTGTGGCTGGACATGGAGGCAAACCCGTTCGACCCCTGGGTGCGGGCCGAGAACGGCACGCTCGCCGTGCCCGGCGGCCCTGGCCTGGGGTGCGACCCCGACCCGTCGGTGCTCGCGCGTTACGCCGAAGGGCCGCCCACCCGAACGGAGGCGAACCGTTGAAGGTCGTTGCCGTCGAGACCCGGCCAGTCACGCTGCGGCTGCCGCAGCCGTTGGGCAGCGCCCTCGGGCAGATCGACCGCTTCGGCGTCATCCTCGTCACCTTGCGCACCGACCAGGGCATCACCGGCGAGAACCTGATCTTCACGCTCAACGACCGGCGCACCAAGGTGCTGCGGCAGATGGTGGACGACCTGGCCGACGTGATCGTCGGCCACGACGCCGGGCACATCGCCGGGTTCTGGGCGCGGGCGTGGCGCAGCATCAACTTCCTCGGCCACAAGGGGGTGGCGGTGGTCGGCATCTCGGCCATCGACGGCGCGCTGTGGGACGCGCTCGGCAAGGCGGCCGGGCTGCCGCTCTATCGCCTGCTCGGCGGCGCGCAGGACCGGGTGCCGGCCTATCACAGCGGCGGCTTGTGGCTGTCGCTCTCGACCGACGAGCTGGTCGAGCAGGCCGGGCGGTTCGTGGCGCAGGGCTTCCGCGCCATCAAGATGCGCCTCGGCCAGCCCGACCCGGCCGACGACGTCGCCCGCGTCCGCGCCGTGCGCGAGGCCGTCGGGCCGGGAGTCGCGCTGATGGCCGACGCCAACCAAGGGTTGAACGAGGCGCAGGCGATCCGCCTCGGCCGCCAACTCGAAGCGTTCGGCCTCGCGTGGTTCGAGGAGCCGCTGCCCGCCTGGGACCTCGACGGCCTGGCCCGCGTCGCCGCCGCGCTCGACACGCCTGTCGCCAGCGGCGAGACGGAATACACCCGCTACGGCTTCCGCCGCATGATCGAGCTGCGCTCGGCCGACATCCTGATGCCGGACCTGCAACGGGTGGGCGGCGTCAGCGAGTTCATGCGCGTGGGCCACATGGCCGAGGCGCACGACATTGCCGTCTCCAGCCACCTGTTCCCGGAAACCAGCGTCCAGGTGCTCGGCGCGCTGTCCAACGCCAGCTACCTCGAATACATGCCGTGGTTCTCTGATCTGTACAACGAGCGGCTCGAATTCGAGGACGGCCGCGTCGTCGTGCCGGAGCGGCCCGGTTGGGGCTTTACTTTCAACGCCGATGCCGCCGATCATCTGAGCCGGTAAGAAGCGGCCCGACGCCGCCGACCAAATCAACGGGAGAACCGTGCCATGACCATCACGCGCCGCGGCTTGGCCCTGGGCAGCGCCGGGCTCGCCGCCGCCGGCCTCGCCCGCCCGGCCATCGCCCAGAGCGACCCGATCCGCGTCGGCTGGCTCGCCGCCCTGTCCGGCCCCAGCTCGGCGCCGGCCATCGGCTTCGACCGCGGCGTGCGCCACGCGGTGGAGACGATCAACGCCGCCGGCGGCGTTGGCGGCCGCAAGATCGACCTCGTGGTCCGCGACACCCAAGGCGATCCGACCAAGGCGGTCAACGCGGCGCAGGAGATGATCAGCCGCGCCCGCGTCCACGCCATCTGGGGGCCGACCAACTCGGGCGAGTCGCTCGCCACCACCCCGATCATGGCGCGGGCCAAGATGCCGGACGTGCACCCCTGCTTCGTCGACGCCCTGATCGACCCGGCCAAGTACCCGAACGCCTTCCGCATGGCGCCCTCCAACAGCCAGATCGACGACGCGGTCAGCGGCTACGGCGTCAACACCCTCAAGCTCAAGCGCTTCGCCGTGATCGGCGACACCACCGGCTACGGCACCACCACCGTGTCCAGTTCCGCTGCCTCGCTCGCCAAGCTCGGGGCGGAGGTCGTGTACAAGGCGACCATCGACGCCACCCAGCCCGACGTGACGCCCGACATGCTGCGCATGAAGGGCGCGGGGGCGGAGGCGATCATCGTCTGGACCGTCTCCACCGGGCTGATCTCGCGGCTGATGAACACGCGCGCCAACATGGGCTGGGACGTGCCGCTCCTCGGCCACCCGGCGATGGGGTCGGGCGAGGTCGGGCAACTGATCGCCAAGCCGGCCAACTGGGAGAAGACCTACATCCTCGGCTTCAAGAACTGCAGCTACGGCGGCAATGGCCGCCTGCCGGACCACGTGCAGGCCTTCGTGGACGAGAACAAGGGCCGGATCAGCCTCGACGACACGACCTTGTGGTGGGTGCTGGCCGGGACGGACGCGATCAACGTCATCGCCGCCGCGGTGCGCGAGACCGGGTCCACGGACGCTACCAAGATCATCGGCTATTGGGACAGCGTCACCAAGTATCCCGGCCTTTACGCCACCTACACCTGGTCCAAGCAGGACCACAACGGCCTGCCGGACAGCGACCTGGTGATGTCCGAAGCCAATTCGCAGCGGCTCGGGGCCTACAAGCTGGCGCCGGGCTACGCCTGAGCCGGCGCGACGTGCTCGCCGCCATCCTGGCCTCGGGCCTGGCCATCGGCGCGGTGTACGCGATGATGGGCGTGGTCTACAACGTGATGTTCGCCGCGTCGCGGGTGATGAGCTTCACCACCGGCCAGCTCGGCATGTTGGGCGGTGTGCTGGGCGCGGCCTTCGTGGGCGTGCTCGGCTTGCCCGGCTGGCTCGGCCTCCTGCTCACCCTCGCCTGCTGCGGCCTCGTCGGCGTCGTGACCGAGGTCGTCGCCGTCCGCCCCGTGCTGCACAAGCTGGAGCAGCACCTTTACGTGCTCTCCACCCTGGCGCTGGCGCTGATGATCCAGCAGTTCGTCGCCATCCAGTGGAGCACCGAGCCGCAGCCCTTCCCCCGCCTGCTCGGCTTCGGCGGCGGCGGCCCGGCGGACGAGAAGTTCTGGCTGCCGCTGCTGGCCTGCGCCGCGACGGTGATCGGCTTGGAACTGCTCTACCGGCGCACGCTGATCGGCCGCGCCTTCCTCGCCATCGCCGAGGACAACTTCGCCGCCCGCGCCCTCGGCCTGCCGGAGCGCAACCTGCGCATGGCGAGCTACGCGCTGGCCGGCATGATCGGCGGCCTGGCCGGGTTCGCCTCCGGCCAGTTGCTGCTCGCGTTCTTCGCCAACGGGGCGCTGCTCAACTTCTACGGTTTCGTGCCGGTGGCGCTGGGCGGCCTCGGCAACAACCGCGGCGCGATCCTGAGCGGCCTGGCGCTGGGCCTGGCGCAGCAGGCGGCCAACTTCACCTTCGGCGGCGTGTTCGCCTCCGTCGCGGTGTTCACCGTGTTCATCGTCGCCTTGCTGGCCGCACCCCAGGGACTGTTCGGCGCGCCGCAGCAGCGCCGGGTGTGAGCCAGGCCGCCGCCCGCCCGCTGCCATCCCCCGCCGCCGCGGCGAGCCCGACCTGGCGGCGAGCGCTGCCCTACGCCGCCATCTTCGGCCTGGCCCTGATCCTGCCCGTCGTCAGCAACGACTACTGGACCCTGATCGCGACGCGGGCGGCGATCTACTGGGTGCTGGTGTCGGGCCTCAACCTGGTCGTTGGATATGCCGGGCAACTGGCGATCGGCTGGGTCGCGTTGCTGACGCTCGGCGCCTACACCGCGAGCGTCCTCGCGGCCGGCACCGTGCTGACGCCTTGGCCGGCGGTGCCCGCCTTCGTCGCGGCGGCGGCGGTGGGCGCGGTCGCCGGGCTGGTCGTGGGCCTGCCGGCGCTGCGCCTCAGGACGTTCTACTTCGCCATGACCACGCTCGGCTTCGCCACCATCGTGACGCAGATCGCGCTCGCCTGGCAGAGCGTCACCGGCGGCGGCATCGGCGTGCCCGGCCCGGCGCTGGCCGCCCCGTTCGACACGGCCCTCGGCTTCTACCTGCTCTGCCTGGCGCTCGCCGCGCTGTGCACCTGGATGACCGCCAACATCGCGCGCAGCCGCTTCGGCCGCTCCCTGGTCGCGGTGCGCGACGCCGAGGTGGCGGCCGAGATCTCCGGCATCAGCAAGCCCGGCCTGCTCGGCGCGGTGTTCCTGTTCAGCGGCGCGACGGCCGGCCTCGCCGGCGGGCTGTTCGCCACCCTGCAATCCTACATCACGCCGGACGCCTTCACCTTCGACCTGTCGGTGCTGTTCTTCATCGCCATCCTGATCGGCGGCCGCGGCTCCATCCTGGGTCCCTTGATCGCGACGATCGTGCTGACCTGGCTACCGGAGTTCGCCGCGCCCCTCGTGGTCTGGTCCACCTTCCTCTACGCCGCCCTGCTGCTGGTCATCGTCCTCGCCGTGCCCGGCGGCATCGCCGCGCTGCTCGACGCCGGCAGCCGCCGCCCGCTCGCCAGCGACCGCGCCGTGCTGCCGCGCCCCGACGTGCTGCCCGAGTTGCTGGGCAACATGGCGACCGCGGAGGCGATCCGCTTGGAGGGCGTGGTGCTCGGCTTCGGCGGCGTGCGCGCCATCGACGGCCTCGACCTGCTCGTCGCGCCGGGCCTGGTCCACGGCCTGATCGGCCCCAACGGCTCCGGCAAGACGACGACCCTCAACGTCATCTGCGGCTTCAACGCGCCCGAGACCGGCGGCGTCTCGGTCGGCGGGGCGGCGCTGCGCCCGGGCGCGCCGGGCACGCGGGCAGCGGCCGGCATCGCCCGCACCTTCCAGACCCCGCGGCTGGTCGGCGAAGCCACGGTGCTGGAGAACGTCATGGTCGGCGGCGCGGTCAGCGGCCGGGCCACGTTCCTCGAAGCCCTGCTCAGCCTGCCCCGGCATCATCGCGACGAGGCCGCGCTGCGCCGCCGCGCTACCCTGGCGCTGCGGGTGGTCGGGCTGGAGGGGCTGGCCGACGCCCGCGCCGACCGGCTGCAGCACAGCGAGCTTCGCTTCATGGAGATCGCCCGCGCGCTGATGCTGCGCCCCCGCTTCCTGCTGCTCGACGAGCCGGCGGCCGGGTTGTCGGCCGAGGAGATCAGGCGGCTGGGCGCGCTGGTCCGCGCCATCAGCCGGCAGGGAGCGGGCGTGCTGCTGGTGGAGCACCACGCCGACCTGATCTTCGACGTGTGCGACACCGTGACCGTGCTCAACCTCGGCCGCACCCTGGCCGCCGGCGCGCCGGAGGACATCCGGGCGCACCAGGACGTCGTGAGCGCCTACCTTGGCGGCTGACGCCCTGCTCGACGTCGCCGGGCTGGAAGCCGGCTACGGCAAGATCGCGGTGCTGCACGGCGCGAGCTTGCGCGTCGCCGCCGGCGAGGTGGTGTCGCTGCTCGGCCCGAACGGCGCGGGCAAGACGACGCTGCTGGCCGCCGTCTCCGGCCTGCTGCCCTGGACGGCGGGCCAGGTGCGTTTCGACGGGCGCGACATGCGGGGCAAGGGTCCGCGCGGCTCGGCGCGGGCCGGGCTGGTGCACGTGGTCGAGGGCCACCGGGTGTTCACGCAGGTCACCGTCCACGACAACCTGCTGCTGGCCGGCTACGACCTGCCCCGGCGCGACCGTGCGGCCCGGATCGAGGAAGCGCTGGCGTTCTTCCCCGAGATCGCGGCCAAGCGCCACGAGCGCGGCGGCGCGCTCAGCGGCGGGCAGCAGCAGATGCTGGCGGTGGCGCAGGGCCTGGTGCGCCGGCCCCGGCTGCTGATGCTGGACGAGCCGTCGGCCGGGCTGTCGCCGGTGCTGGTCGACCGGGTGCTGGGCGTCGTCGGGCAGTTGCGCGCGGCCGGCACGTCGGTGCTGCTGGTCGAGCAATTGATCGAGAAGGCGCTCGCCGTGTCCGACCGGGTCTACGCCCTCGCCCAGGGCCGGGTTGTCCTCGAAGCGCGGGCCGACGAGCCTGGCTTGCCGCATCGGCTCGAGCGGGCCTACTTCGGCTACGCCGCCGCGGCGAGCTGACGCCGCGCCGTCGCGGCGACTTGAGCGGACCGGGCCTGCAACGCGCCCCCGGTGCGCGGTGTTGATGCGGGACACGGACGCCGACAGGAGAGATGACCGCATGACCCAGCAGATCCCGCTCGACGGCTCCCACGTCGCCGGCGACGAGCAGCAGGACGGCACGTTGCAGGTCGCCCCGGACGTCGCCTACCAGCGGCTCCTGTTCGTCAACGTGGCGTTCGTGGGGGAGCCGGGCCAGGCGGATTGGGTGCTGGTCGATACCGGCGTCCCGGGCATGGCCGGGCGCATCGCCGGGGCGGCGGGGGAACGCTTCGGCAAGGACGTGCCGCCGCGCGCCATCCTGCTGACGCATGGCCACTTCGACCATGTCGGCACGCTGACGACGCTCGCCGAGCGTTGGGATGTGCCGGTCTATGCCCACAAGCTGGAGCGGTCATACCTGGACGGCTCGGCCGCTTACCCGAAAGCGGACCCGGGCGTCGGCGGCGGCGCGATGGCGCTGCTGTCGCCGCTTTACCCGCGCGATCCGGTCGACGTGGGCGGGCGGCTGCGCGACCTGCCCGAAGACGGCAGTGTGCCGGAGCTGCCGGGTTGGCGGTGGCTGCACACGCCCGGCCACTCGGTCGGCCACGTCTCGCTGTGGCGCGAGCGGGACCGCACGCTGATCGTGGGCGACGCCTTCATCACCGTCGCCGGCGAGAGCGCCTACGCGACCGCGGTGCAGGCGCCCGAGATCCACGGCCCGCCGAAGTACTTCACCCACGATTGGCAGGCGGCGGAGCGCTCGGTCGCGTCACTGGCGGCGTTGGAGCCGGAAACCGTCGTCACCGGTCACGGCCGGGCCATGCACGGCCAGGCGATGCGCGACGCCTTGCGGACCCTCAGCCAACGGTTCGAGCAGGTCGCGGTGCCGGAGGAGGGACGCTACGTCGGGGAGCCGCAACGGGCCGATGACGGCAGCGCCTACAAGCCCACGTAGAGCGTCGTCCTCAAGGGCGAGGAGAACGGGCCTGAAGGCCAGGCACCGGCAGGATTCACGAGTTGCCGGCCTCGCCCGATGCCGGCGAACGGCAACGAGGATGCCACCGGCAGCCACCACGCGCGCCACATCGGCGATGTCGCGCGAGGCGACCATGAGGGCGGGAATGAGGTGGTCGAGCCGGCGTTCCAGCACTCGCGAGCACCAGGAGAAGTCGCGGCCCTTCCGGCGGAGCCGGCCGCGAATTCTACTGCCATCGCCGCGGCCGAGGCCAGGCCGCCGATCTTGAGTCCGGCCACGAAATATGGCAGCGCCGCCGACCTCTTCGCCGGATAGAAAGGACGCCCATGCCCGACATCACCCGCCGCGCCGCCTTGGGCGGCACCTTGAGCACGGCCGCCGCGTCCCTGGCCCGGCCCGCCGTCGCCCAGGCAACCCAGACCCTGCGCTTCATCCCGACCACCGGCCTGCCGGCGCTCGACCCGATCTGGACCACCGGCTACGTCGTTCGCAACCACGGCTACATGGTGTTCGACACCCTGTTCGCCACCGATTCCAGCTACCGAGTGCGGCCGCAGATGGCCGCGGGCCACGCGGTCGAGGATGACGGCCTGACCTGGACAATCACGTTGCGCGACGGCCTGCGCTTCCACGACGGCGCGCCCGTGCTCGCCCGCGACTGCGTGGCCAGCATCCGGCGCTGGGCCGGGCGGGACGGGTTCGGCCAGTCGCTGATGGCCGCCACCGCCGAGCTGGCCGCGGTTGACGAACGCCGGCTGCGCTTCCGCCTCCACGCGCCGTTCCCGCGGCTGGCCGAGGCGCTCGGCAAGCTGTCCAGCCCCGTCCCGTTCATGATGCCGGAACGCCTGGCGCAAACGAACGCTCGGGAGCAGATCAGGGAAGCGGTCGGCTCCGGCCCGTTCCGCTTCCTCCCCGATGAATGGGTGCAGGGCAGCAGCGCCGCCTGGGCCAAGTTCGAGGGCTACGTGCCGCGCGACGAGCCGGCCGACGGCCTGGCCGGCGGCAAAGTGGTGCACGTCGGGCGCGTGGAATGGCGCGCCATCCCCGACGCCGCCACCGCCGTCGTCGCCGTGCAGACCGGGCAGATGGACTGGCTCGAGGCGGCGTCGCCCGACCTGCTGCCGCTCGTCGAGGGCCGCACCGACCTCCGGGTGTTCACGCTCGACCCGGTCGGCACTTACGTGCTGCTGCGCTTCAACGCGCTCCACCCGCCGTTCGACGACGTGCTGGCGCGGCGCGCGGTGCTGCACGCCGTCCACCAGGACGACTACATGCTGGCCATGGTCGGCGACCCCAAGCTGTTCCGCGAATGCGAGGCGTTCTTCCCATGCGGCACGCCCCTATCCACCGGGGCCGGGTCGGAGGCGATGGACGGCCGCGTGGACGAGGCCCGCGCCATGCTCAAGGCCAGCCGCTACGACGGGCGCAAGGTCGTGGTCCTCTCGCCCGCCGACCAGCCGCTGCTGGCGGCGCTCGGCCCGGTGACGGCGGACCTGCTGACCAGGCTCGGCATGGCGGTGGACCTGGTTTCGACCGATTGGGGCACCGTGCTGGCCCGCCGCGCGTCGCAGAAGCCGCCGGGGGAGGGCGGCTGGAACGTGTTTCACACCACCGCGGCCGCCGCCGAGTTCGCCAGCCCCGCGTCCCACCTCGCCCTGCGCGGCAACGGCCGGGATGGCTGGCCCGGCTGGCCCACCGACCCGCGCATGGAAGCCCTGCGCGCCGAGTGGTTCGCCGCCCCCGACGCGGCCGCCGAGCGCGCCGTCGCCGCCGCCATGGAGCGCCGGGCCTTCGAGCAAGCGCCCTACGTCCCGCTCGGCCAGTTCCAGCAGCAGACCCTGACCCGCGCGGCGGTGCGGGACATCGTGCCCGCCAGCGCGCCGCTGTTCTGGAACCTGCGCAAGGCTTGATCGCGGCCGGGCAGTCGCGGCGGGCCGCGCGCCACTCGCTTCGCCGGGGCGTTGCCTGGCGGCGAGGCAGGTGGCAGGCTCGGGCGCGGGAGGGTCGGGCCATGAGGATCGTCATGCTGTGCGCCGCGCTGTTGCTGGGAGCGTCGGCCGCTCGGGCGCAGCCCTATCAGATGGGCGCGGGGACGGAGGACCGGCACTGGCTGCCGGAACGCGCGCCCGTCCACAACTCGCAGCTCCGGTTCCCGGTTCAGATCCGGGACGGCGTCACCATCGCCGCCCGCGACGGCACGCCGCTCGACGCCCGGCTGTTCCTGCCGACGCTCGCGCCCGGGGCCGCGCCGACCCCGTGCGTGCTGATGTCGGACGGCTACGGCCGCTCGTCCAACACCGGCGCCAGCGCCGACCCGGTGCTGATGGACATCGCCGCCCGCGGTTACGCCGTGCTGCACCTCAGCCTGCGCGGCTCGGGCCAGTCGGGCGGCAAGCCGACGCTCTACAACCAGTTCGGCCAGGACGGTTACGACACGGTCGAGTGGATGGCCAAGCAGCCGTGGTGCGACGGCCGCGTCGGCATGGTCGGGCCGTCCCTGCTCGGCATCGCGCAGTGGCTGACCGCCAAGGAAGCGCCGCCGAGCCTGAAGGCGATCGTGCCGCAGGTCGCCTGCGCGGATTGCTACGGCGCGCTGTGGTACCCGGCCGGCATGACGCCCGGGCCGGGCCGCGAGGCGCGCAAGCTGTCGCCCGGCGCGGAGGCCGAGTACGAGACCGCCATCCGGCACCGCGACCTCGACGAGTGGTGGCGCGAGCGCTCGGCGCTGGCCGCGGACGTGAAGGCGATCGCCGGGCGCGGGGTGGCGGCGTTCATCTCGGGCGGGCTCGACGACTACATCACGCCGGGCAACGTGCGCGCCTACGAAGCGTTTGACTCGCCCCGCAAGCGGCTGCTGCTCGCGCCGCATGCCCACGGCTGGCAGATCGACTTCCTCCAGGAACTCCAGGTGCAGTGGCTGGACCACTGGCTGAAGGGCGCCGACAACGGCGTGGCGGAAGCGCCGAAGGTGATCCTCTACGTCAAGGGCGTCGACCGCTGGCGCACCGAGGCGGACTGGCCGATTCCGGACGCCCACCCGACCAAGCTGTTCCTGACGGCCGGGCACAGCGGCACGATCGACAGCCTGAACGACGGCAGCCTGGCGGCGCGGCCCGCGGCGGGAGCGGCGGCGACGCTGCCCTACGCGCCGGGCGCTGGCCCCGCCCTGCCGGTGCTGCTGAGCGCCACCGCCGGACGCCCGGGCGGCGACCAGCGGGACGCGGAGGCGAAGGCGCTGACCTGGACCACGCCGCCCTTGGCGGTGGCGACGGAGGTGACGGGCTACCCGCACGTCTCGCTGTGGGCGTCGTCCAGCACGGCCGACGGCGACATGGTGTTCAGCCTGAACGACGTCGCCCCGGACGGCGCCTCGACGCAGGTGGTCCAGGGCTACCTGAACGTGCCGCGCCAGGCGTCGCTGTCCGAGCCGGACCCACTCGTGCCGGGCCAGGCGCGGCGGATCGAGGCGGACCTGCTGCCGACCGCCTACGTGTTCCAGGCCGGCCACCGGCTGCGGCTGGCTTTGGCGGGGGCGGCCGGCGTCGCGCCCGGCCTGCCGTTCCCGCAAGGCCCGGGGCCGAACCCGGCCGCGTTTACTTGGACGGTGATGCAGGACGTCGGGCACCCGGCCACGCTGTCGCTGCCGATCATCGGCACCGCCGACGGACCGCTGTCGCGCCTCGCCGCCGCGTCCCGCTGAGGCGTCAGCCGGTGCGCGTCGGCCGGCCCTCGATCGGGTAGGCCGGATCGTTGTAGCCCGGCGTCGAGGCGTGGCCGGGCGCGACCAGCCGCCCGATCAGCGCCTCGTCCTCGGCCGTGAACGGGCCGTCAATCGCGGCCAGGTAGTCCTCCCACTGCGCCTCGGTGCGTGGGCCGCCGATGACGCCGGTGACCAGGCGATTGTTCAGTACCCAGCCGATCGCGAAATGGGTCGCGGTTGAGCCGCGCGCCTCGGCGTGCGCAGCGATCTCGCGCGCCAGGCGCAGCGACTCCGGCCGCCACTCCGTCTGCATCATGCGCGCGTCCTGCCGCCCGGCGCGGGTGCCCTCGGGCGGCGGCGCGTCCGGATCGTACTTCCCGGTCAGGATGCCGCGCGCCAGCGGACTGTAGGTGACGACGCCGAGGCCGTAGTAGCCGCAGGCCGGCAGGTGCTCGGTTTCGGGGGCGCGGTTCAGGGCGTGATAGTAGGGCTGGCTGACCACTGGACGGTCGATGCCCAAGGCGTCGCACAGGCCGCAGATCTCGGCGACGCGCCAGGAGCGGTGGTTCGACACCCCGAAGTAGCGGACCTTGCCGGCGCGCACCAGGTCGGCCATCGCCCGCACGGTTTCGGCCAGCGGCGTGCCGTGGTCCTCCTTGTGCAGGTAGTAGATGTCCACGTAGTCGGTGCCGAGCCGGGCCAGGCTGGCGTCGATCGCCCGCATCATCCACTTGCGCGACAGGCCGCGGGCGTTGGGGTCGTCGCCCGCCGGGTTGGCAAGCTTGGTCGCCAGCACCCAACGGTCCCGCTCCGCCCGGATCGCCGCGCCGGTGATCTCCTCCGACCGGCCGCCCGCGTAGACGTCGGCGGTATCGACGAAGTTGACCCCGGCTTCGCGGGCGCACGCGATGATGCGGCCCGCCGTCGCGGCGTCGGTCGGGCCCCCGAACATCATGGTGCCGAGGCACAAGGGCGAGACCCAGAGGCCGCTGCGGCCGAGGGGGCGGTGCTGCATCGATCAGATCCTTCGTCTCGCGGGCGCGCCCCGCTCAGGCCGGGCGCACGTTCCAGAACATGACGAAGCCTTCCAGCACGCCCGTGACCTTCTTGCTGTAGGCGGTGTTGTAGAAGTTCTGGCCGAGCGGGATGTAGGGCACGTCGATGAACGCCTGGCGCTGCATGTCGTCGCAGATCGCCTTCTGCGCCGCCGTGTCCGGCGCGTCGAACCAGGCGCGGCGCAGCGTCTCGATCTCGGGGCTGGCCGGCCAGCCCATCGTGCCCGTCTCCGACCCCTGCCCGCGCAGGAACACGTGGCCGGCCGGCGTGAACTGGTCGAGCCCGGCCCAGAAGGTGTGGAACACGCTCCAGCCGCCCTGGTCGATCGGCTCCTTCTTGGAGCGGCGCTGCACGACGCTGCCCCAGTCCATCGCCTGGTAGTCGACGTCGAGCCCGGCCCGCTTCAGCGTGTCGGCGCCGACGTCGGCCAGCGCCTTCAGGATCGGGAAGTCGGTCGGCGCGAGCAGGACGACCTTCTCGCCCTTGTAGCCGGCCGCCATGATCTCCCTCTTCGCCGCGTCGTAGTCGGGCGCGTCGCTGAACACGTCGAGGCCGGCCGTGCTCGCCATCGGCGTGCCCGGCGTGAAGTAACCGCAAGGGGTGTGATACATCGCCGGGTCCTCGCCGATGACGGCGTTCATGAAGTCCCGCTGCTTCACAGCCTTGATCACGGCGCGGCGGATCGCCGGGTTGTTGAACGGCGGCACGAGGTGGTTGAGCCGCATGCAGCCGACCTGCCCGGTCGGGTCGGGTACCTTGACCGTGAGGCCGCGATCCGCCTTGAGCAGCGGCACGAGGTCCTGCACCGGGTTCTCCCACCAGTCCACTTCGCCTTGCTGCAGCGCGGCCGCGGCCGTCGCGGAGTCCGGGATCCATCGCCACTCCACTCGGTCGTAGTGCGCGACCTTCGGCCCGGCCGTCCAATCGGGCGTGCCGCCCTCGCGCGGCTTGTAGTCGGCGAACCGCTCGTAGACGGTCAGCGCGCCGACCACGCGCTCGTCTTTCTTGTAGCGGTAGGGGCCGCTGCCGACCATCTCCGTCACTTGCGTGAAGGCGTCGGTGCTCGCCAGCCGCTCCGGCATCATGGCGGGGAAGTTGGAGGCCGACTTGCCGAGCGCGTCCGGCAGCAGCGCGAACGGCTTCTTCAGCCGGAACTGGATCGTCCTGTCGTCGGGCGCGGACAGCTCGTCGGTCGTCGCCATCAGCGTCTGACCGAACGGGTCGCGCTTGCCCCAGCGCGCGATGGAGGCGACGCAGTCCCGCGCCAGCACGCGCTCGCCGTCGTGCCATTTGAGGCCGTCGCGCAACGTGATCCGCACCCGCTTGCCGTCGTCCTCGACGGTCATGCCCTCGGCCATCTGCGGCGACGGCTTGAACTGGCCGTCGAGGCCGAACAGCGTGTCGAACACCAGGTAGCCGTGGTTGCGCGTGACGTACGCGGTCGTCCAGATCGGGTCGAGCACCGTCGGGTCGGATTGCGGGATGAACCGCAGCACCCGGGTGCCTTGCGCGGCGGCGATGCGAGGCACCGCCAGCGCCGATCCGCCGGCCACGGCGCTGGCGGCGGTCTTGATGAAGTCGCGTCGGTTCATGGCCGGGCCTTTCCTGTTCGGCCCAGCTTCGACGAGAATCACGATCGATTCAACGCCGGCCTTGGCCCGCGCCCCGCATCCGCTGCGCCAGCACGCCGGGGGCTTGCAGGCCGTGTTTGCCTGGTCTGCCCCGGAGCGTTCCACCTCGCCTGCTTGTTTCTCGTCCACGCCCGGGTTGCTCGCGGCCTGGACTTGGCCTGTTCGCTCGTCCGTTCACCAGGCCGGCTCGGAGCCGGGCAGCGATGCTGGCCGTTGCCTTCGCGCCGGGCGCTCCCCGTGCTGGGTGGCCCCGTGGTGGGCGGCCCTGGTGACGGGGGGACGACACGCTGGAACGGCGCTGCGGCAAGCGGGCTGAGGTGGGCGTCGCTGCCGCTCTTGGCTCCGATCTCCTGGGCGGTCGCCACCAGCCGCTGGCGTTCCTGGCCGTCCTCGCCCGCTGCGCCGCCTGGAAGCGCGAACTCAAGCGTAGGAGGCGGGGCGGGGCCTCAGGGCCGGTTCAGTTCGCGGCCTCCAGCTTGTCCTGGGTCTTGCTGGCGAAGTCGCCGGCGTCGTGGCGCTCGTGGAGCTGCTCGGACGGCTCGCCGGTGACGCGGTTGACCATGCGCCCGCGCTGGGCGGCCGGGCGGGCGCCGATTTGGTCGGCCCAGCGCAGGAGGTGGGTGTAGTCCTGCACTTGCAGGAAGCGGGCGGCATCGTTATAGAGCTGCCCCTTGGCCAGGCCGCCGTACCAGGGCCACACGGCCATGTCGGCGATGGTGTAGTCGGGGCCGCCGAGGTACTCGCTCTCGGCCAGGCGGCGGTCGAGCACGTCGAGTTGGCGCTTGACCTCCATGCTGAAGCGGTCGATGGCGTATTCGATCTTGACCGGCGCGTAGGCGTAGAAATGGCCGAAGCCGCCGCCGAGGTAGGGGCCGGCGCCCATTTGCCAGAACAGCCAGGACAGGCACTCGGCGCGCTTGGCCGGATCGGTCGGCAGGAAAGCGCCGAACTTCTCGGCCAAGTACACCAGGATGGAGCCGGACTCGAACACCCGGACCGGCGACGAGCCGCCGCGGTCCAGCAGCGCCGGGATCTTGGAGTTCGGGTTGACGCCGACGAAACCGCTGCCGAACTGGTCGCCGTCGCCGATGCGGATCAGCCAGGCATCGTATTCCGCGCCGGCGTGGCCGAGTTCGAGCAGCTCCTCCAGCATGACCGTGACCTTGACGCCGTTCGGCGTGGCCAGCGAGTAGAGCTGCAGGGGATGGCGGCCGACGGGAAGCTCCTTGTCGTGCGTCGCGCCGGCGACGGGGCGGTTGATGTTGGCGAACCGGCCGCCGTTGCCCTGCGTCCAAGTCCAAACCTCGGGTGGCGTGTAGTCGGGCATGTCGTTCATGGGTAGCTCCGGTGGGGTTGGGTGGTGGGTGCTGCGTCGGCTGAGCAGGTGGCGCGGCGTCGGGCAGGCCGGGCACGTTTTGCTTTATCCCACGTAGCTGGTCCGGCGCGGCGATGCCAGGGCGTGGAGGCTCAGGGCTCTCGGGCGCGGCCTGGCCGACGCCGCTGTCCGCTCCCGTGATGACCGCGGCCTGCCGGCCAGGTCCATGACGTTGCCCCGCGTTGCTCGGATGAGAACGGACGGGGGAGGGGCGGGGAGTCGCCCCGCCCTCTCGCGGATGCGTGCCGCGCTAGGGCATGATCCGCGCTGATAGGCGCTCGGATCATGCTCCAACCTGTTTCGACGAGCATGTTGACGCCCTACGGCAGGCCGCGTGACCGGCGGGCCGCGTCCACGCTCCACGCGCCGCCGCCGGCGGCGGCGAGGTAGAGGAACACGAAGCAGTAGAGGATCGCCGCGTCGCCGCCGTTCAGCGCCGGGAAAGGGCTGCGCGGCGCGTGGGCGATCCAGTAGGCGAACGCCATCTCGCCCGAGACGATGAACGCCACCGGCCGGGTGAACAGGCCGAGCAGGAGCAGGACCCCGCCCACGAGCTCGAGCACGGCGGCGAACCAGATCAAGGTGAAGGCGGCCGGCCCGGCGCCGCTGGCGGGCGGGGGAAAGCCGAACAGCTTCTGCGTGCCGTGCTCCAGGAACAGCAGGGCGGCGACGATGCGCAGGATGCTGAGCGCGCGCGGCGCCCAGGTGGTGGCGAACGCGTCGACGGACGATGGCCTGGCATGGAGGGTGGTGTCGCTCATGGCCGTGTCTCCTCAGCCCTGGGTCGCGGTGATGCGGGCCGCCTTGAGCGCCGCGGCGACCTGCGCCACGCGGCGGCCCTGGAAGCGGGCGACCTCGAGGTCGTCCGCGGTCGGCGGCGCGTGGTCCTGGCCCGACACGGTGGACGCGCCGTAGGGCGTGCCGGCCTTGAACAGCACCGGGTCGGCGTAGCCGAGCGGCACGATGATGAGGCCGAGATGGGCCATCGGGTTGTAGAGCGAGATGATGGTGCTCTCGTTGCCGCCGTGCAAGCTGCTGGTGGAGGTGAAGCCGGCGCCGACCTTGCCGTTCAGCTTGCCCTGGAACCACAGGCCGCCGAGGCTGTCGATGTAGGCCTTCAGCTCCGACGACACCGCGCCGAACCGGGTCGGGGTGCCGAAGACGATGGCGTCGGCCCACTCGGCGTCGGCCTCGCTCGGCGCTTGGTAGGCTTCGTTCATGCGCCGGGCATTCTCGGCCCAGCCCGGCGCGTGGGCCATGACCTCGGGGCCGACGACCTCGCGGGCGCGGCGCAGGCGAACGTCGGCCTCGGCCCCCACGCCCTCGGCGACGGCCCCCTCGGCAACAGCGTGGGCCAGCGCCTCGGTCGAGCCGTCGCGCGAGTAGAAGGCGATCAGGATGTTCGTGGACATGGCGGGTTCGTCTCCTTTGATTGGTTCAGGAAAGGGGTGGGGCGGGACGGAAGCGGAGCGCCGTGCCCCAGGGGTCGCGCAGCCCGCCGCCGAGGCTCGCCACGCCGGCCCGGCCAGCGATGTCGGCGAGAACGCCGCCGCTGGCCGCCTCGAACGTGACCGTGGCCAGCCCGGCCCGCCGCGGGTCGCGCGCGGCGGCGCCGGCGCTGCGCCAGGCATTGACGGCGAGGTGGTGATGGTAGCCGCCGGTCGAGAGGAATGCCGCGGCGGGCGAGGCGGCCGTGACGTCCATGCCGAGCGCGCCGCCGTAGAACCGGGCCGCCGCCGCCGCGTCGCCGACCCGCAGGTGGACGTGGCCGACCCGCGTGCCGTCGGGCGCGCCGGCCCACGGCGTCGTCGCCTCGCGCAGCAGGCCCGGCAGGTCGAGCGGCTCGTTCGCCATCTCGATCTGGCGCGGCGCGGCCCCGGTCCAGCGCCAGCGGGCGCGCGGCCGGTCGGCGCAGATCTCGACGCCGTTGCCTTCCGGGTCGCTCAGGTAGGCCGCCTCGCTGACGAGGTGGTCGGCCGCGCCGTCGAGCCTGTGGCCGAGCGCGGCGAGGTGGGCGAGCCAGCGGCCCAGGTGGGCGCGCGAGGGCAGCAGGAAGGCGGTGTGGAACAAGCCGGCGCCCGCCGGGTCGTCGGGCAGGGCGTCCGGCCGATGCAGCAGGTCGAGCAGCACGGCGTCGCCCGCGCCGAGGCGGACGCGCCCGGGGGAGCGGGCGATCACGGCCAGGCCGAGCACGCCGCGGTAGAAGGCCTCGACGCGGCCGAGGTCGCGCACGGCCAAGGCGACCTGGGCAACGCCCAGCGGCTCGGGAGCAACGCGCAGCGGCTCGGGGCCGGGTCGCGCGGAGACTTGGTCAATGTCGGGCGCCGTCGTCGTGAGCGTAGCCATGTCAGTCTCCTGTCAACCTCGACGCATCCTCCACATCGGTGATCGCCTCGGTTCATGGAATAGCTGGGTGCTCCGCATGTTCGATACCCTGTATATCGAACGGATGGACCGCTTCCTGGAGCTTTCGGCGTTCGTGCGCACCGTGGACCACGGCAGCCAGGCCGCGGCGGCGCGCGACCTGGGCGTCACGCCGGCGATGGTCGGGCGCTACATCCGGGCGCTGGAGGACCGGCTCGGCACGCGGCTGCTGAACCGGACCACGGCGACGCAGAGCCTGACGGAGGCGGGCGGCGCGTTCCACGCCCAGGCCAGCATGATCCTGGAGCAGGTCGACGCGGCGGAACGCGCGGCCTCTGACCGGCAGGTGCGGCCGCGCGGCACGTTGCGGGTCAACGCGCCGATGAGCTTCGGCGTGCATCACCTGGCGGCGGCGGTGGCGGCGTTCGGCGAGCGGCACCCGGCGGTGCGGGTCGAGCTGGTGCTGAACGACCGGGTGGTGGACCTGGTGGACGAGGGCTACGATCTCGCGGTGCGGATCGGGCATCTGCCGGACAGCGGCCTGATCGCGCGGCGGTTGGCGGCGTGCCGGATGGTGGTCTGCGCCTCACCGGAGTATCTCGCGGGCCGCGGCGCGCCGAGCGCGCCGGCCGGGTTGCGGGAGCACAACTGCCTGCTTTACGCGTATGACAGCGCCGGCGACTCGTGGCGGTTCCACGGTCCGGCAGGGGAGCAGGACGTCCGCCCGTCGGGCAACCTGGTGGCCAACAACGGCGACGCGCTGCTGGCCGCAGCCCTGGCCGGGCAAGGGGTGGTGCTGCAACCGACCTTCATCGCGCACCAGGCGCTGCGCGACGGGCGATTGGTGGCGCTGCTGCCGGATTGGCAGTTGCGGACGTTGGACATTCACGCGGTCTATCCGTCGAGCCGGCACCTGTCGCCCAAGGTGCGGAGCTTCGTCGATTTCCTCGCGGCCCGTTTCGGCGATCCGGCGTCGTGGGATGCCGGGCTTCTTCCCGAAGCGCCCGGCGCGGACCGTCCTGAGCGCGCCGGGCCATCGTCTCAACAAGCATCCGCGCCCGATAGGTGATCCCGCTCGGCCGGGCGCCGCTTGATCTGTTCCGTTGTCCGGCCCGGCGATCAACGCCCCGACCGTTCCGGTCATGGGACTCGCTCAACCTGGCGGGCTACTCGGCGGCCAGCGGCGGCGGCGGCGCGGTCCAGAGCGTCCGGTCGGCGAGCATGGCCTCGATCTCGGCCTCCGACAGCCCGGCCTCACGGGCGACCTGGACGCTATGCTCACCGACGCGCGGGGGCTGGCGGCGCAGGCCGAGGCGGCCGCCGTTGATCGACATCGGCAGCGCCGGCAGGTCGGCCGCGCCCTGGGCGGGCACGCCGCCCGGCGCGCCGTCGGCGCTGGCCATCTCGGTGGGCAGCAGCCCGGCGGAGGCGCGCAGGTGCGGGTCGTCGAACAGGTCGGCCGGGCGGGCGATGGGGGCGAAGGAAAGGCCCAGCGCCTCGCACCGCGCCATCAGCTCGGCCTTGGGCATGCGGCGGAAGGCGGCGGCGACGCGCGGCAGGAAGCGGCCGCGGTCGGAGACGCGCTGCGACTGGGTGGCGAGCGCCGGGTCGGCCAGCAGGTCGGGGAGGCCGAACGCCTCGCAGAAGACGCGCCACTGGGTCTCGGTGACGACGCCGACGAACACCTGCTCCCCCGGATCGGCGGTGTCGAACACGTCGTAGATCGACCACGGCTTGACGAAGGCGGGGTCGCCGAAGGAGGGCGGGTTGCGCCCGGCGATGGCGGCGGCGGCCATGTGCTGCGCCATCATCACCATGTTGGTCTCGAACAGGCCCGACTGAACCAGCCCGCCGCGGCCGGTCCGGTCCCGCTCGCGCAGGGCGGCCATGACGGCGATGACGCCGAACAGGCCGCCCATGATGTCGTTGACGGAAGCGCCGGCGCGCATCGGCTTGCCGGGGGGGCCGGTCATGTAGGCGAGGCCGCCCATCATCTGCACCACCTCGTCGAGCGCGGCGCGGTGCTCGTAGGGGCCGGGGAGGAAGCCCTTGCAGGAGCAGTAGATCAGCCGCTGGTTGCCCGCGGCGAGGGCGGCGTGGCCGAGGCCGAGCTTGTCCATCGCGCCGGGCCGGAAGTTCTCGACCACGACGTCCGCGTCGGCGGCGAGGCGGCGGACCAGCGCCAGGCTGGCCGGCCGCTTGAGGTCGAGGCAGAGGCTGCGCTTGTTGCGGTTGTAGGTCGGGAAGAAGCCGACGGCGGAGCCGATCAGCCGGCGGGTGTTGTCGCCGTCCGGGCCAGGCTCGACCTTGACCACGTCCGCCCCGAGGTCGGCCAGGACCATGGCGCAGCTCGGCCCCATGATCATGTGGGTGAACTCCAGCACGCGGATGCCGTGCAACGGGCCGGGTTCGGCGTCGGGTTCGGTCACGGGCGGGGCCTCGGCTCAGGCGGCGGCGCGCGCCGGTTGGAAGGTGCGGGGGATGCCGGCGGCGGCGACGCGGCCGGACAGCGGCTCGTCCGGCAAGCCGTCGCGCAGCGCCGCGCGGGCGTCGATCAGGGCGGCGAGGTCGATGCCGGTGTCGAAGCCCTCGGACTCCAGCAGGTACACCAGGTCCTCGGTGTTGACGTTGCCGACCGAGCCGGGGGCGAAGGGGCAGCCGCCCAGCCCGCCCAGCGCGGAATCGAAGCCGCGCACGCCCTCCTCCAGCCCGGCGAGCACGTTCGCCAGGCCCGTGCCCATCGTGTCGTGCAGGTGCAGGTTGCCCATCGGCACCGGCCCGAGCTCGGCCCGTACGGCGCGAACCATGCGGCGCACCTGGCCGGGGCTGGCGTAGCCGAGCGTGTCGGCCAGGGCGACGCGATCCAGCCCGGCCTCGGCCAACTGGGCGGCCAGCGCCACCACGTCGCGCTCCGGCACCGCGCCTTGCAGGGAGCAGCCGAACGCGGTTGAGATCGCCGCCTCGATGCGCGGCCGGTCAGGCCCGAGGGCGCGCGCCCAGGCGGCGACGGCGCGGACCTGCTCGACCTGCTCGGCCCGGCCGCGGCGGACGTTGGAGCGGCTGTGCGCCTCGCTGGCCGACACCGGCATGGTGATCGCCTGCGCGCCCGCCGCGGCGGCGGCCTCCGCGCCGCGCCGGTTGGGAGCGAGGGCGACCACGCTCAGGGCGGGATGGGCGTCGCGCACGGCGCGCACGACGACCGCGGCGTCGGCCATCTGCGGCAAGGCGGCGGGGGGCACGAAGCTCGCGACCTCGATCTCCCGCAGCCCGGCCGCGGCCAGCGCCGCGATCCAGCGCAGCTTGGCCGGGGTCGGCATCACCCAGCGGCTCATCTGCAGGCCGTCGCGCGGCCCGACTTCCCGCACGAGGACGGTCTCGGTCCCTGATGGGTTCGGCAGGGCGTGCGGCAGGGGTCCTGGCATGGCGGGCAGCATGCACCGGCGCGGGGCGGGCGGGAAGCGCCCATTGATGGCGGCGCGGACGGGAGGCCCGCTGATGCCGGCTTGCCGCGGCACCCGCCGCCGTGCTCCGATGCCCGGACCGGCGCTCCCAGAACGGAAACGAAGCGCCGCGAGGGAGGGTCCGCCATGTCGCCGCGTCACCTGTTGCGCCTCGCCGCCGCGCTGGCGGCGCTGCTGCCATTCCTGGCCCTGCCGGCCGCCGCGTGGTCGGCCGACTATCCGCCTCCCGAGCAGGGGACCTGGACCGCGCGCGACTTCCGCTTCGGCACCGGGGAGACGCTGCCGGAGCTGCGCCTGCATTACGTGACGCTCGGCGACAAGGCGAACCCGGCGGTGCTGGTGCTGCACGGCACGGGCGGCTCAGGCGCGGGAATGCTGACACCCGGGTTCGCCGGCGAGCTGTTCGGCCCGGGCCAGCCGCTCGACGCGCGGCGTTACTACATCGTGCTGCCGGACGCGGTCGGGGCCGGGCAGTCGTCGAAGCCCTCCGACGGGCTGCGCGGCCAGTTCCCGCATTACGACTACGAGGACATGGTGCGCGCCCAGCACCTGCTGCTGACCGAGGGCCTCGGCATCCGCCACGCGCGCCTCGTGCTCGGCAACTCGATGGGCGGGATGCAGGCCTGGATGTGGGCGGCGGCGTATCCGGGGTTCATGGACGGCGTGGTGCCGATGGCCGCGCAGCCGACCGCGATGGCGGCGCGCAACCGCATCATGCGGCGGCTGCTGGTGGACGCGATCCGCCAGGATCCGGACTACAAGGGCGGCGACTACGCCGAGCAGCCACCCTCACTGAAGCGGATGAATACGTTCTTCGGCTTCGCCACCAGCGGCGGCACGCTGGCGCTGCAGGCCGCCGCGCCGACGACGGCGCAGGCGGACGCCCTGGTGGACGCGCGGCTGGCCGCCCCCGGGCCGAAGGACGCCAACGACTACGTTTACCAATGGGACTCGTCGCGCGACTTCGACGCGGCGCCCACTCTCGATCAGGTGCGCGCACCGGTGCTGGCGATCAACTCCGCCGACGACGAGCGCAACCCGCCTGAAACCGGCATCCTGGACGCGGCGCTGCGGCGGCTGCCGGACGCCGAGCTTTACCTGATCCCGGCCAGCGCGGAGACCCGCGGCCACGGCACGACGATGCTGGCGCGGTTCTGGAAAGACCGGCTCGCGGCCTTCCTGCGGCGGCTGCCGGCGGAAGACAAGTGACGCGGGCGCTCGCGGCGGGCGGCGTCTCGCGCCGGGACCGGGCGGGGCGTCTGCTGGCCTGCGCCCTGCTGCTGGCGGTGGCCCACGCCCCGGCGGCGCGGGCCGACAGCGACCCGTTCGAGGCGGTGAACCGGCATGTTTACGGCTTCAACCGGCTCGTTCAGGCGCAGGTGCTGGGGCCACTGGCCGAGCGCTACCTGGCCGTCACCAGCCCGGCGGTGCGCCGGGGCGTCGCCAACGTGTTCGCCAACCTGCGTGAGCCGATCACGGCGGTGAGCAGCCTGGCGGCGGGCGACGTCGGGGCGACGGGGAACGCGCTGGCCCGGTTCGCCATCAACTCGAGCCTCGGGTTCGGCGGCGTCAACGATCGGGCGGCCGAACTCGGCTACGCGCGGCGGGCGTTCAGCCTGGCCGACGCCGCCTGCGCCTGGGGGGTGCCGGCCGGGCCGTTCCTGATGCTGCCGCTGCTCGGCCCCTCGACGGTGCGGGACGCGGGGGCGCTCACGGTCCAGGGCGCGGCCCTCGACCACGCGGTGGGGGCGGACGCGCTGCTCGCCTGGAGCGGCAGCGACCTGTTCGTCGGCTACGCCGAGCTTCACCCGGAGCTCAAGCAGCTCGACGCCGAGTCGCTCGACCCTTACGCCGTTTATCGCAGCGTCTACCTGCAACGCCGGGCGTCCGTCTGCCCGGTCGATCAGGCGGTCCCGTCCGGGTGAGCAGGGCGCCGGGCGCGACGTGCCGCCCCTGATGTGACGATGCTCACAGCCGGAACGTTTCGGCGCGAGTACCGAGGCGTGGCGGCCGGCATGACGGCCGCGTCACGCCGAGGATCACGCCATGACGCCGTTCCGCCCAACATCGCCGCTGACGCGCCCGCCGATCCCGCTGGGTTGGCTCGCCGCCGGCTCGGTCGCAGCCGGCCTCTGGCCGGGGCGGGCGTCGGCGCACATCAAGTGGTTCGCGCCCTACGACGTCGCCCAATCGCCGGTGCCGGTGCGGGAGGTGATGAGCGGCTACTTCCTGATCGTGCTCGCGGGCTTCGCGCTGCTGATCGTCGGCGGCTTCCTGCTCGACCGGCTGGCCGCGCGGGCCGGGTGGCGCATCGCCGGGCCGCTGCGCGAGGAGGCGTTGGAGGAGCAGGCGATCCGGGCCGGGATGGGCGCTTTCTGCGTGACGCTGTTCGCCACGGGCGGCACCATCCTGACGCCAGAGCTGCGGACGGCCGCGGAGTGGCCCGCGTGGCTGCAGCTCGGCATCGCCGCCACCATGCTCTCGGCCCGGACATGCGCGCTGGGCGGCCTCGGCCTGGTGGCGCTCTACGGCTACGGGGTCGAGCGCTACGGCATCTTCCACCTGTCCGACTACCCGATGTTCCTCGGCATCGCCGCCTACCTGGCGCTCACCTCGCTGCCGCCGGCGTGGGCGCGGTGGCGCGCGTCGCGGATGCCGATCCTTTACCTGACCGTGTGCGGCAGCCTGATGTGGGTCGCGGTCGAGAAGTGGGCCTACCCGCAATGGACGTTCCCGCTGCTGGAGGCGCGACCGTATCTCACGCTGGGCGTGCCGGCCGAGCACGTGATGGTGGTGGCCGGCTTCGTCGAGTTCTCGCTGGCGTTCTACCTGCTGACCGGGCTCGGGCTGCTGCGGCTCGGGATCGCCGGGCTCGGGTTGATCTTCGCCGCGGCGATCGTCGATTTCGGCAAGCTCGACGCCATCGGCCACCTGCCCACGCTGGCCTGCCTGCTGGCGATGTTCATCCACGGGCCGACCGCGCTGCATCGCTGTCTGCATGACGCGGGACGTGGCCTGTTCGCCGATGCCGGGCGGGCCGGGCTGTCGTTCGCGGCCGCGATGGGCGTCGTGTTCGCGGCCTATTACGGGATGCAGGCGGCCGAATACCCGGCCGCGTCCGGCCGCCAGGGCGCGGCGTTGGCCCCGGCCCTGGCCTTGGCCGCGCCGGCGTCGACGTGATGACGGGTGCGGCGAACGCCGTGCTGGCGGCGGCGGCGGCCGTGGCGCTGGGCGGCGGCCTGGTCACGGCGGGCGTCGCGTCGATGCCGCCGCGCGACGACGCCGCGGCGGTGCGGATCGGGGGGTCGCTCTACGCCGCCGAGTGCGCGGGCTGTCATGGCGCGGGCCTGGAGGGCGGCGCGGGGCGGCCGGCGCTCGGCGCGGGCGGGCACGCCTGGCGGCACGCCGACGCCGAACTCGCCGCGATCATCGGGGGCGGGGTGGAGCGGGCGGGGGCGCAGGCGATGCCGGGCTTCGCCGGGCGGCTCGGCGGCGGCGAGATCGGTGCGGTCATCGCCTTCCTCAAGGCGGGTTGGCCGCCGAGCCTGCGGGCCGCCCAGGCGAGCCTGGCGCGTGGCCGGGCCGCGTCCCGGCCATCGGACCCCGGCTGGACCTTTCCCGCGCAATGCCGCCTGCCGACCGGCCGAAGCGCGGCGGCGCTGGACGCGCGCGTTGCGAACCGGACGTTCAGGCCGCTTTAAACCCTTGTCGCATCGAGCGGCGCGAGAGTAGCGTCCCGTGCTGCGAAGCGGGCCAGGCGGCCCTGCCGGGAACGGGGCGGATGATATGGAAATCGCGGACCACGACGGGGCGGCATTGGGCCTGACGGGTTTCGACCACTACACCCTGCGCTGCCGGCCGGACGAGATCGAGACGCTGACGCGCTTCTACGGCGACGTGCTCGGCCTGCGCCCCGGGCCGCGGCCGGCGTTCGCCTTCCCCGGGGCCTGGCTCTATCTCGGCGGCACGCCGGTGGTGCACGTGGCGGGCAGGCTGCCGGCCGACCAGCCGACCGCGCGGCCGGGCCAGACCGGGCGGTTCGATCACCTGTCCTTCGCCGCGGCCGACCCGGCGCCGGTCGAGGCGCACCTGAACCGCATCGGCGTCGCCTTCCAAGGCTCCCACGTGCCAGGCTTCCCGCTGTATCAGCTTTTCTTCCATGACCCGGTCGGCGTGAAGGTCGAGCTGACGTTCCGGCTCAGGCAGGCCGAGCCCGAGGCGCGGGAGCCGGCCTATAAAGCGACGGCGGAAGCCGACCCGCCCTGACGCCGGGCACGGCGAGCATCGGGTGACCGGCAGCCGCGTTCATGCAGGGTGGGCCAGGAGGATGCCATGAGGATCGCGATCGTGGGTGGCGGCATGGCCGGGCAGGCCTGCGCCGCGCGGCTGCGCGCGCTGGGGCGCGCGGCGGTGCTGTTCGACAAGGGCCGCGGCCCGGGCGGACGCATGTCGGCCCGCCGGGTGATGACCGGCCAGGGCGAGGCCGGCTTCGACCACGGGGCGCAATACTTCACCGTGCGCGACCCCGGCTTCCGCGCGCAGGTGGAGGCGTGGCGGACAGACGGGGTGGTGGCGGCCTGGCCGGCGGCGGGGCCGGAGTGCTGGGTCGGCGTGCCGGCGATGAACGCGCCGGTCAAGCGGCTCGCCGCCGGGGCGGACGTGCGCTGGGGCGCGCGGATCGACGCGCTCTCGGGCGTGCCCGGGGCCTGGATGCTGGGCGGCGAGGCCGGGCAGGAGGGGCCGTTCGACACCGTGCTGCTGGCCGTGCCGGCGGAGAACGCCGCGCCGCTGCTGGCCGAGGCCGCCCCCGCGCTGGCGGCGCTGGCGGCGGCGATCCCGGCCGAGCCGTGCTGGACGGTGATGGCCGCGTTCGCCGGGCGCGTGCCGTGCGAGGCCGACGTGCTGCGCGAGGCGGGACCGATCGGCTGGGCCGCCCGGAATTCCGCCAAGCCTAGGCGCGGCGGGCCGGAAGCCTGGGTGGTGCAGGGCGGCCCGGCGTGGTCGCGCGCGCACCTGGAGCGGACGCCGGAGGCCGTCGTGCCGCCGCTGCTGGCCGCGTTGGCGACGCGCGTGGCCGGGCCGCTGCCGCCGGTGCTGTCGGCTTCGGCGCACCGCTGGCGCTACGCCCGGTCGGGCACCGCCGGGCAGGACGTGGCGTGGGACGCGGGGCTGCGGCTCGGGGTGTGCGGCGACTGGCTGCTGGGGCCGCGGGTGGAGTGCGCCTGGGTCTCGGGCACGCGGCTGGGGGAGGCGGTGGCGAAGACCCGGCCCGCTCAGCGCGCCAGCGCGAGCACGCCGACCGAGATCGCCGGCACGTAGGTGACGAGCGTGAGGCAGGCGACGATCACCAGCACGAACGGCACCAGCCGCGGCACGATGCGGTGGAACGGGATCGCCGCCACCTGGCAAGCGGCGAACAGGTTGACCCCGAACGGCGGCGTGATCATGCCGAGCGCCAGGTTGACGACCATGATCAGTCCGAAATGGGTGAGGTCGATGCCGAAGCGGGCGGCGATTGGGGCCAGGATCGGCGCGAGCACGATGATCGCCGCCGAGGTCTCGATGAACATGCCGACCACGAACAGGAAGCCGTTGACCGCCAGCAGGAACGCGAAGCGGTCGTGCAGCACCGTGCCGAGCCAGTCGCCGGCCGCGGCCGGCACCCCGGCGCGGGTGATCAGGAAGGAGAACAGGCCGGCGGCGGCGATGACGAACATGATGATGGTGGACGACACGACGGAGCGCCGAAGCGCGGCCAGCAGCTCGGCGATCCCGATGGTACGGTAGATCGCGGCGCCCACCAGGAGGGCGTAGAACACGGCGACGACCGAGGCCTCCGTCGGCGTGAACATGCCCTGGTAGATGCCGCCGATGACGATGACCGGCATCAGCAGGGCGAGGGCGGCCTGGCGCACGGCGGCGGGCAGCGGCAGGCGGCCCTCGTGATCGCGCGTGCCCCAGCCCTTCCAACGGCAGTAGAGGTAGACGAACAGGATCAGGGAGCCGCCGATCAGGGCGCCCGGGCCGAAGCCGGCGAGGAACAGGTCGCCGATCGAGACGCCGGCGCTGACGCCGTAGAGGATCAGCGGGATGGAGGGCGGGATGATGACGCCGAGCTCGGCCGACGTCGCCTGCAGGGCGGCGGCGAAGGGGACCGGGTAGCCGTGCCGGGCCATGGCCGGGATGATGATGGCCCCGATGGCGAAGGTGGTGGCGACCGACGAGCCGGACACGGCGGCGAAGATCATGCAGGTCAGCACGCACGAGCAGGCGAGGCCGCCGCGCACGCCGCCGACCACGCTTTTCGCGAACTCGACGAGCCGGGCCGAGATGCCGGCGGTTTCCATCAGGTTGCCGGCCAGGATGAAGAACGGGATCGCCATCAGCGGGAACGAGTCGATCGAGTTCATCAGCTTCTGCGCGACCAGCAGCAGCGGCAGCGGCGTGAACAAGGCGATGCCGGCGATGGAGGCGGCGGCGATGGCGATGGCGACGGGCACGCCGAGCGCGAGCAGGCCCACCATCGCGAGCATCATGAAGCTGGACACGGACAGCCTCAGACGTCGTGGGTGGCGGGGCCGGAGACGGGGACGACCTGCCCGGCCAGTTCCTCGGCGAGCCGGGCGACCACCGCGATCACGGAGAGCGCCGCGCCCACCGGGATGGCGGCGTAGACGACGGCGATGGAGATGGTTTCGCCAGTGAAGGGGTTGACAACGCCGGCGATCGACTGGAACTGGGTGCGCCGCGCCATCGCCCAACCAAACCAGACCATGACGCCGAGCACGGACAAGGTGACGGCGGCGATGGCGGCCGACAGCGCCTTGCGAAGCGCCGGCGGCAGGGTGCCCATCAGCACGTCGACGGCGATCAGCGAGCCGGAGCGCAGCGCGGCGGCGAGGCCGAGATAGACCATCCAGATCATCATGGAGCGCGCCGTCACCTCCGACCAGGTGGACGGCTCGCGCAGCACGAAGCGCGTCAGCACCTGCCAGAAGGTGACGAGCGACATCAGCGCGAGCAGCGCCATCGCCGAGCCGAGCACCGCGCGGGCGACCAGCCGGTCCGCCCCGCGCAGGACGGCGATCACCGCGCCGGACCTTCAGTACTTATAGTTGCGGATCGCGTCGAGCTTGTCCTGGCCGAACCTCTTGGCGTAGCCCGGCATCAACGGGGCGAGGTCCTTCTCGAACGCCGCGCGGTCGACGTCGGCGGTCACCTGCATCCCGTCCGCGGCCAGCTTCTGCACGCCGGTCTTGGCGTCCGCCTCGGCGCGGTCGCGCATCGCCTTGGCCCCCACCTGGGCCGCCTGCTTGAACGCGGCCTTCTCCTTGTCGCTCAGCCCGTCCCAGACGGCCGGCGAGAGAATGATCAGCGCCGGCGAGTAAACGTGGTTGGTCAGGGACAGATACTTCTGCACCTCGAAGAACTTGGCCGACAGGATGACGCCGATCGGGTTCTCCTGGCCGTCGACGGTGCCTTGCTGGAGGGCGGTGAACAGCTCGGGGAAGGCCATCGGCGTCGGCAGGATGCCGATCTCCTTGAAGGCGGCCATGTGCACCGGGTTCTCCATGGTGCGGATCTTGAGGCCCTTGGCGTCCTCCGGCTCCTTCACCGGGCGCACCGAGTTGGTCAGGTTGCGGAAGCCGTTCTCGCCCCAGGCCAGGGCGACGAGGCCTTTCTTGGGAAAATCGTCGAGGATGCCTTGCCCGATCGGCCCGTCGAGCACGGCGTGGGCGTGTTCGTAGCTCTTGAACAGGAACGGGATGTCGGTGATCAGCGTCTCGGGCACGAAGTTGCCGACGGGCCCGGTCGAGGTGATGACGAGGTCGACGGTGCCGAGTTGCGCGCCCTCGACCATCTCGCGCTCGCCGCCGAGGGCGTTGGCCGGGTAGGCCTTGAGGGTGTACTTGCCGCCGGTCAGCTCCGACAACGTTTTGCTCATCGCCTCCGCGGCGTCGCCGTAATGGGAGTCGCGCGGCAGCGAGTAGCCGGCCTTCAGCTCGGCGGCACGCGCGGCCGGCGCAACGGGCAAGGTGAGCAGCAAGCCGGCGATCCCTGCCGCCAGCAAGGGGATGGGTCGCATCGCGTTCCTCCAGGCCAAGGGGCGGGAGCGGGTCGTTCCGCTTCGCCCTCGTTGCGGCCAAACTGCCGCCCTGGGCCGACGTACGTCAAGCGGGCCGCACGGCCGTCGCTGGCGCCCGCCCTGCGAACCCAGGGAGCGGACGCCCAGGCAGCAGCGAGAGCCGGCGGGCTGATCTGGGCAACCAGGCGGCGGGGCCGGCCGGCAGCACCACCGCGGCATCCGGGCCGCACGCGACGATGCGCCCGGTCAGCAGCGTGTCAGCAGCGTGTCAACGCCGGCCGTGGTCGCCCCTGCCCACGCCCCTGCCCGTGCCCGGGCCCGTGCTTCGCTCGCGGCTCACGGCGACCGGCGTGCGAAGCGTCCATCGCCGGGCCGCGCCAACACCTCGGCCCCGTCCCAGATCAGCCGCCCGCGCAGCACCGTCGCCGTCACCTCGGCGCGCATCTCGCGTCCGTGATAGGGCGACCAGCGCAGATCCGGTCGATCCTCGATCGCGGCCTCGTCGAAGCGGAACCGACCTGGGCGCAGCACCGCGAGGTCGCAGTCCGATCCCATCCGGATCGCCCCCTTGCGCGGGTAGAGCCCGTGCAGTTGCGCGCTCCGCTCGGCGCAATATGTCGCCATCAAGGCGGGTGGCAGGCCGCGCTCGTCGAGCAGCGTGTACATCAACGGCGCGAAGCTCTGCAGCCCGGTCAGCCCGGCGCCGCAGGCGAAGATGTCGTCCGATTGCTTGCGCTCCAGCGGCCAGGGCGCGTGGTCGGTCGAGACGTAGGCGACCTGGTCGTCGGTCAAGGCCTGCCATAGGCGCTCCACCTCCGCCGCCGTGCGGAACGGCGGGTTGCACTTGCCCCGGCCCCCGAGACGAACGAGGTCGTCCTCCGTCATGCACAGGTATTGGATGCAGGTCTCGCCGGTCGCCTGGCCGCCCATGGCGCGGAAGGCGCGCGCGATGTCGAGGCCGCGGGCCAGCGAAGAATGGGCGATGTGGACGTGCGCGCCCGTCTGCAGGCCGATCTCGAAGATTTCCAGGTCCGCCATCGTCTCCGCCAGCGGCGGCCGGGTGCGGGCGTGCATGATCGGCGCCGTCTGCCCGGCCTCCCTGGCCTCGCGCGTCAGGGCCTCCACCAGCTCCTGGTCCTCGTTGTGGACGGCGACGGGCAGGCCCGTCCGCGCGATCTCGGCGAAGGCGCGGACCATGGTCGCGTGGTCGATGCGCGGGAAGCGGGCCGCGTCGTACTCGTAGGTCGAGAGCTTGAACGCCGAGACGCCCGCCGCCGCGAGGCCTGCGATCGCCGCCACGCCACCGTGCTTCTGGATGGTGCCGTAGAGCGCCACGTCGACGTGCGCGGTGCGCTCGACCCAGCCGATCTTCTCGGCCAGCACGTCCGCGTCCGTCACCGCCCGCGGCACGTCATAGGGCATGTCGACGCAGGTGGTGACGCCGCCCGCCGCGGCGGCGCGGGTCGCGCCCTCGATGCCGGGCCAGCCGATGGCCGAACTGGTGTGCATGTGGCCGTCCACGAGGCCGGGGAGCACGAGGCAGCCGGCGTAGTCGAGCGTCCGTGCGGCCGGCGGTGGCGGGCCGTCGCCGACGGCGGCGACGCGGTCGCCGTTTGCCGCCACGTAGCCGCCGCGCAGCACGCCCCCCGGCGTGACGATGTCGCCCAGGACGAGGAGATCGAATGATTCGGCCATGGGTCAGCATGCGGCCCGGGCGGCCCGGGTCAAGCGGCTTTCGATGGGCGGGGGTTGAAGCACGATGGAGCGCGATCCGTGCTCGGGCGCGCCGGTCCGAGCGGAACCAAGGGCTGCGGGCCGGTCCCGCGGCGCAGGACGGCGATCAGATCAAGGCGCTGGCGGATCAAGGCGCTGGAGCGCGAGGACCGCGAACTGCTGCCTCGGCCAACGAGATCCCGTGCCGCGCGTCGGCATATCTTGCCCAGGCGAGCTCGACCGCTCCTTCGAGCAATGATCGCCCTCATCGACGAGCATCGGACGACGTTTGGGGTCGAGCCGGTCTGCTCGTGCAAGAGCCGGCGCCTCCTCCAGCCAAGCGGAAACGTGCCTCCCACCGAAGCCGAAACGCGCTGCTATGCCGAACTCAAGACGCGCCCGATGGCGGCCCGCCTCGGGAAAACCGGTCCCCAGCAAACCCGGTGCGGTTCAGAAAACATTGCTCCGAGACGGTCGGGCACGGCGCTGCCGTCATCGTCTCATCGTTTTGTCTTGGTTTGTTCATCCTCGGCCGCAGTTCGGGTGCTCTACGAGGCCTGCGAGCGATTGATCGGCCGACCCGCCCGTTCCCTACGCGCCCCGCACCGGCCGCCGACCTCGCGGCTGGCGTCGCGTTCCACGAGAGCCTGGAAGGGAGGCTGGTCACGGTCGAGAACCCGCTGGTCACCGGGCCGACCAACCGCTTCGGCGAGATCGAGGCCGTCGCCAGCGGCGGCGCGGGCGCGGCCGGGCAGCCGCAGACGATCACGGTGCCCGATTTCTTCGACAGCGACATCAGCGACGTCGGCGTCAGCTTCGGCAACGACCTCTACGCCGGCACGCCGCTGACCGATCGCAACCTCAAGGAATGACCGCATGAGCCGTGCCGCGAACGAGATCAGCCAACTCGATGCCGTCACCTTGGCAAGCCGTATCCGGAACCGCGAACTGTCTGCGGTCGAGGTGACCGAGGCCGCCATCGCGCGCATGGAGGCGACGGAGCCGACGCTGCGCGCGTTCTGCACCCCGGCGCCGGAACTCGCCCGCGCGGCCGCGCGCGCGGTCGAGGCGCGGATCATGGCCAACGAGGCGGTCGGCCCCCTGGCGGGCGTGCCGGTCGGCATCAAGGACCTGGTCGCGACGAAAGGGCTGCGCACCGCGATGGGCTCGCCGCTGTATCGCGACTTCGTGCCGGACGAAGACGACATCGTCGTCGAGCGGCTGAAGGCGGCCGGATCCGTGATCCTGGGCAAGACGAATGCGCCGGAGTTCGGTTACAGCGGGGTTGGCCACAATCCGATCTCGCCCACGACGCGCAATCCGTGGAACACGGCCTTGACGCCTGGAGGCAGCAGCGCCGGGTCGGGCGCTTCGGTGGCGGCGGGGGTGACGCCGTTCGCGGTCGGCAGCGATGGCGGCGGCTCGGTGCGCATCCCCTCAGCCCATTGCGGGCTGGTGGGCGTCAAGGCGTCGATGGGCCGGGTGCCGCTGTATCCAGGCTGCCGCGATGAGCGTTGCCCTGGGGCATCAAGTTGGGAGAGCCTCGAACATATCGGCCCGATGAGCCGGACCGTGGCGGACGCGGCCCTGATGCTCAGCGTGATCGCCGGGCCTGATGAGCGGGACCGGCACTCGCTGCCGGAGTGCGGGCTCGACTGGCTGGCCGCGGCGCGGCCCGGCAGCTTGGCCGGCAAGCGCGTCGGCTACAGCGCCGATTGGGGCTACGCGGCGGTGGACCCGGAAGTGCGCCGCGTCGTGGCCGAGGCGGTGCGGGTCTTCGAGACCGAGCTGGGCTGCACGGTCGAGGCCGCGGACCCGGGCTGGGATGATCCCTACGAGACGTTCTGGGCCTTGGTGGCGATGGACACCGACCTGGTCGGTCTGAGAGCGATGGCGCGCGATCATCGGCACGAGATGTCGCCGCATCTGGTCGGCTTCCTCGACGCCGCGTGGACGGCCGAGGCGTTCACCAACGCGATTACGGCGCGCAAAGCGCTGTGCAATCGGATGTGGCGGTTCATGCGGAACTACGACCTCCTGCTCACTCCGACGCTCGCCGTGTCGCCGTTCCCGGTGCACGTGCAGGGACCGGAGATCATCGAGGGCCGCATGGTGGCGGCGACCCAGTGGCTGTGCTTCACCTTCCCGATCAACATGACCGGCCAGCCTGCCGCCAGCGTGCCGGCGGGCTTCACCCGGGATGGTTTGCCCGTGGGCCTGCAGATCGTCGGCCGGCATCTGGACGACGCCGGCGTGCTGCGGGCCTGCGCTGCCTTCGAAGCCGTGCGGCCGTGGCGTCATCGCTGGCCGCCGTTGCTCGGCGAGCTTGGCCTGTGACCCCGCTTTCAGCCCGCTTTCAGGAGGACTCGAACGCATGACCCCCATCAGCCGACGCGCGCTCATGGCCGGTACGATCCTGGTCCCGGCCGCGTTCTCTTCGCTCCGCAAGGCTCGCGCCGAGACACCCAAGGACGTGCTGGTGGTGGTTGGCGAGCAGGGGCCGAACTCACTCGACACCCACGTGCCCACGGCCAACGACTACACCCGGCTGGTGGCGTGGAACGCCTATGACCGGCTGGTGACGCACGGGACCAAGATGATGCCGAACGGCGCCATCGGCTACGACGTCTCGGTGATGAAGCCAGAGCTGGCCGAACGCTGGGACATCAGCCCGGATGGCAAGACGATGGTGTTTCACCTGCGCGAGGACGCGACCTTTCACGACGGCGGCAAGGTGACGGCCGACGACGTGAAATGGTCGTTCGACCGCGCGGTCTCGGTCGGCGGGTTCGCGACGGTGCAGATGGCGGCCGGGTCATTGAGCAAACCGGAGCAGTTTTCGGTCGAGGACCCGCACACGTTCAAGATCACCTTCGACCGGCCGAACAAACTCACCATGCCGAACCTCGTCGTGCCGGTGCCGGTGGTGATCAACTCGAAGCTGGCGAAGGCGCACGCGACGGCCGCGGACCCGTGGACGCTGGATTGGGTGCAGCACAACGACGCGGGCGGCGGGGCGTTCAAGGTGGCGAGCTGGAAGCCTGGCACGTCGATCGTCTTCACCCGGTTCGACGCGTGGACGTGTGGGCCGAAGCCGGCTTTGAGTCGGGTGGTGTATCGGCAGGTCGCCTCGCCCGGCACGCGACGGGCGTTGCTTGAGAACGGCGACGTGGACGTCTCGGTCGGCCTGCCGCCGAAGGACTACGCGGAAATGGACAAGGCGGGCGCGGTCAAGGTGATCGGAACCCCGATCCAGAACGATCTGCTGTTCGTGGACATGAACGTGCAGCTCAAGCCGTTCGACAATCCAAAGGTGCGTGAGGCCGTCGCCTGGGCCGTGCCCTACGAACCGATCATGGAAGCGGCGTTGTATGGCCGCGCGGTGGAGGAGTTCGGGGGTGAGGCGGGCGAGCCTTACCCGCCAGCTTGGCCGGTGAAGTCGCACTTTCACACCGATCTCGGCAAGGCGAAGCAGTTGCTGGCCGAGGCCGGGTATCCGGACGGCTTCAAGACCACCCTGTCATTCGATCTGAGCCGCGGCACGACACGTGAGCCGATCGCGCTGCTGCTTCAGGAAAGCCTGAAGAAGATCGGCATCGAGGTTGCGATTGAGAAAGTGCCGGGAGCCAACTGGTTCGCGCAGATGGCAGCCAAGACGATGCCTTTCGTCATCGCCGAGTTCTACGGCTGGCTGACGCCGCCTGAGTACTTTTACTTCTGGAACTTCGACGGCGAGAACAACGCAATCTTCAACACTGCCAACTACGTCAATCCAAAGCTCGACAAGGTCATCGACGCGGCGCGCTTCGAGGCCGATCAGGCCAAGTACGACGCTGACTTGATAGAGATGAACAACATCGTCATGGGCGACCTGCCGCGCATCCCGATCTCGCGCATGCTGTTCGACGTCTCCATGCAGAAGAACGTTGAAGGCTATGTTTACTGGTTCCACACCCAGCTCGACTATCGGGCGATGCATAAGAGCTGAGCTTGCCTCCGGCGCGAACGCCACCACGCCGCGTCAGCATGTTCTGCGAGGGGCTGAGCGCGCCGGGGGTGAACTCGGCTGGCTTCACACCGCCATGCGCCTGACGGTGCTGGGACGGCATGCCCACGGAGTCGCCTGCCACCATCACCGTCCCTGGGGCCGCGCCGACCAGCTGCGCGATCTTGTCGCCGACCTGCCCGGCCAGCCCGATCCACCCGGCGTCGTTCCACGACCGGATCAGCCCCTCGCCCCACTCCCGCCGCATCACCGCCTCGACGCGCGCGGGGGTTTCTGCTGGCAGCGGCCCGAGCGAGTTGCCGTCGAGGTAGACGACGCCGTCCGGCATCAGGAACGCGTCGCGCAGCCAGGCCAGCGGGTCGGCGCGGTCGAGCGCCTCCAGCTCGGCGCGGGTGGCCGCCGTCACGCCCCCCTCTCGCGCGCCCGCCGGCTTTGCCGCGCCGCGCGTGTTTTCTCCTCGTTCAGCGCCCATCCGTAGCCGTCGTCGACGGGGTCGAGCACGACGCCGTAGGCCTCGGCGGCGTGCTCGGGGGTGATGTATCCGTCCAGCACGTCGTCGAGGGTCTTGCGCGGGTCGCGCTCCAAGGGGTCGCCGTAGCCGCCGCCGCAGGGCGAGAGGTAGGACATCACGTCGCCGGGGCGGGTGCGCAGGCCGGAGATCTTGGCCGGGTGCTGCGTGACGGCCGCGGGCGCGGCGACGTTGTGGATTTCGAGCCGCCCGCCGTGGCCTTGGTGGCCGCCGAACACCCCCCACGGCCGGTCGTCGTGGCGGTCGGCCTCGTGGGTGACGGACCCCTCGCCCAGGAAGCGCTGCGCCTTGATCACGCCCATGCCGCCGCGGAACTTGCCCGCGCCGGGGAACACGTCGTCGCGCATCTCGTAGCGGTCGCAGATCAGCGGCAGGTGCATGGCCAGGTCCTCGAGCGGGTTGTTGCGCGTGTTGCGCATCAGCTCCTCGACCGTGTCCGGCCCGTCCGAGCCCGGCCTGCCGCCCATCGCCGCCTCGTTCACCTCCAGGAACACCCAGTAGTCGCCCGAGGGCCGCACGCCGGAGAAGGCGGCGAACGACAGCGTCGCCGCGTTGCCCGCGGTGCAGCGGTCCGGCAGCACCGGGGCCAGCGCCTTGATGATCAGGTCGACCACGCGCTGGATCTGCGTGAAGCGGGCCTCGGCCGCCGCCGGCGGGATCGGGTTGAAGATGCAGCCCCGCGGCGCCGTGACCGTGACCGGCCGGAACGAGCCCTCGTTGGCCGGCGCGGGGTCGGGGTGGGTGTAGGTGTCGAGCAGCAGGGCGCGGAAGGCGAAGAAGCACGCCACCTTGGTCGAGCCCTCGAACGGCACGTTGAACGCCGTCGGCACCTGCGGCGACGAGCCGGTCAGGTCCACCTCCACCCCGTCGCCGCGCACCCGCACCGTCACCTTGACCGGCAGGCGCTGCCCGCGGTTGCGCCCGTCGTCGTCCATGAAGCCCTCGGCCACGTAGTCGCCGTCCGGGATGGCGGCGATCTCGCGCCGCAGCGCCGCCTCCGCGTGGTCCATCAGCTGCCGCGTCGCCTGCAGCACCGTCGCCGCGCCGTGCGCCGCCAGCAGCTCCTGGAAGCGGCGCACGCCCAGCTCGGCCGAGGCGATCTGCGCCGCCAGGTCGCCCATCACCAGGTCGGGCACCCGCGTGTTGCCGCGGATGTAGGCCCACATCGCCTCGTTGCGCCGGCCCGCGTCGTAGAGCTTGACCGCGTTCAGCAGCATCCCTTCCGCGTACATGTCCGCCACGTCGATGATCAGGCCGGGCGTCGCCGCGCCGATGTCGACGTGGTGGGCGGTGTTGGCGGAGAAGCCGACCAGCGCGCCGCCGTGGAACACGGGCATCACCACCGCGATGTCCGGCGAGTGGCTCGCGCCGTAGTAGGGGTGGTTGTGGATCACGAGGTCGCCCGGCTTCCAGGCCTCGAGCGGGATCGACTGCGCGATGCCGCGCAGGTAGCCCGGCAGCGAGCCGATGTGCATCGGCGTCGAGTCGCTCTCGGCCAGGGTGTTGAACGCCCGGTCGAACAGCCCGGCGCCCAGGTCCTGGCTCTCCCGGATGATCGAGGAATACGACATGCGGTAGAGCACGTTGCCCATCTGCTCGGCGATGGCGTGCAGCGCGCCGCCGATGACCTGCAAGGTGATCGGGTCGACGGCCCCGGCCCCGGCCTCAATCCCAGCCCCGGCCCCAGCCCCGGCCTCGCTCTCGGTTTCGGTCTCGGTCTCGCTCATGGCCGTGGCCTCCCTCAGCGCGCGATCAGGATGTCGCCGCGCGACAGCATGCGCGCGGTGTAGCCGGGCGGGACGATGGTGGTGCTGTTGTGCTGGGTGATGATCGCCGGGCCGCGCACGCTGTCCTCGGCCAGCAGCCTGTCGCGGGCGTAGCGCGGGGTGGCCAGCGCGCGGCCGTCGTCGAACACGGTCTCGCGCTCGTACAGCCGGGCGTCGTCCGGGTCAGAGCGCCCGCCGCGGGCGATCTCGGGCAGCCGCAAGGTGTCGGTGACGCCGCGCGCGATCAGCCGCGCCGTCACCACCTCGACCGCCTGGTCGTCGAACGCGTGGCCGTAGACCTGCTCGTGGACCTCGAAGAAGCTGCGGATCACCGCCTGGACCCACCGCGCGTCGATCGCGCCGTCCGGCGCCGCCGCCCGCAGCTCGAACCCCTGGCCGACGTAGCGGCACTCCAGCACGCGCTCGAACACCCGCTGCGCGGGCACGATGCCGTCGCTCGCCAGCTGGGCGGCGGCCTCCGCGCCGAGCGCCTGGAAGGCGCGCTCGAGCCGGCCGAGGTCCTCGGGCCCGGCGGCGTCGAGCACCATCAGGACGGACTTGGTGTACTCGTATTGCAGGTCCGCCTCCAGCAGCCCGATCGCCGCCGTCACCCCCGGGTGCAGCGGCGAGATCACGTCGCGCGCCGAGACGATCTCGGCCAGCGCCACCCCGTGCAGCGGCCCCGCGCCGCCGAACGCCATCAGCGAGAACCCGCGCGGGTCGATGCCCTTGGCCACCGAGTTGGAGTTGATCGCCAGCGCCATCGTGTTGTTGACGATCCGCAGCACGCCGAGCGCCGCCTGCGTCACCGACAGCCCGAGCGGCCCGGCCAGCCGCGTCTCGATCGCCTGGTGGGCCAGGCCGCGGTCGATCGCGAGGTCGCCGCCGAGGAAGCGGTCCGGGTCAAGCCGGCCCAGCGCCACCTGCGCGTCGGTCACGGTCGGCTCGGCGCCGCCGCGCCCGTAGCAGGCCGGACCCGGGTCGGCCCCCGCCGAGCGCGGCCCCACCCGGAACGCGCCGCCCGCGTCGATGTAGGCGATCGAGCCGCCGCCCGCGCCGATCGCGTCGATGTCCAGCATCGCCACCAGCACCGGCAGCAGCGCCACCTGGGTGTCGCGCGCGTTCTTGATCGCCAGCCCGCCGCCGCGGATCACGCTGATGTCGGCCGAGGTGCCGCCGATGTCGATGGTGATGACGTCCGCCGCCCCGCAGGCCTGCCCCGTCGCCCGCGCCCCGATCACCCCGCCCGCCGGGCCCGACAGCAGCAGACCCACCGGGCGCGCCACCGAGTTCTCAACCGTCGAGATGCCGCCGTTCGACTGCATGATCCGCACCGCCCCCCGCACCCCGGCGCTCCGCAGCCGCCGCGCCAGCTGCTTGAGGTAGGCCGAGGTCCGCGGCCCGATGTAGGCGTTCATCGCCACCGTCGAGAACCGCTCATACTCGCGGATCGTGTTCACCACCTCCGACGACGTGGACACGTAGGCGTCCGGCATCACCTCCTGCACGATCGCCTTGGCCCGGCGCTCGTGCGCGTCGTTGAGGAACGAGAACAGGAAGCCGATCACCACCGCCTCCAGACCGCGTTTGCGGAACAGCTCGGCCGCCGCCCGCACCTCGCCCTCGTCGAGCGGCACCTCCACCGCGCCGTCCGGCGGCCGCAGCCGCTCGCTGACCACGAGCCGGTTGCGCCGCTTGATCAGCGGCGCGCTCTGCCACGGCACGTCGAACTGCAAGGAGAAGTTGTGCGGCCGCTTGTGCCGCGCCATGTGCAGGATGTCGCGGAAACCGCGCGTGGTGATCATGCCCACCTCGGCCCCCGTGCGCTCGATCACCATGTTGGTCGCGACCGTCGTGCCGTGGAACACAACGTCGATGTCGCCCGCCGCCACCCCCGCCATCCGGCACAGCGCCAACACACCCTCCACAACCCCCACCGACTGGTCGCCCGGCGTGCTCGCAACCTTGTGCACCACGACGCGCTGACCACCCCCCCGCGCGTCAGACAACACCAAATCCGTGAACGTCCCGCCAACGTCCACCCCAACCCGAACAAGACCAGAACTCGGATCAGGGACAGGGACAGGAACAGGGCCAGGGCCAGGGACAGCAGAGCGGTCAGACATGACTCAGGTCACCTTCTCCAGCCTGCACGATCGCGAAGGCGCGCACCGGCGATCCTGATCCGCCTTTCACCTTCAGCGGAACACCGAAGAACTGGAACTCGCCCCGATCCACGAGCCGCTCCAGGTTGACCAGCCACTCCCAATGACTGATGCCGAGCTCGCGGCAGAGGCGATGATTGCCGAAAACGTCGTCGGTCGGCTTGTCCGTCGATGGACCCTCGACGCCGTGCATGCGGGAGCCCCGGTCGTGCAGCCAGCGCGTCGCCTCCACCGTCAGCAAGGGATTGGTCCAGACAGAGTCGACGGTGGGATAGGTGCGGGCGTGAAAGCCGGTGCAGAGCAGGACGATATGCCCGGCGACCTCGACGCCGCACGCGTCCTCGGCGCGTTCCATGTCGTCCACGGTGATCTCGCCCAGCGGCTCGATGTGCCGCAGGTCGAAGCAGACGGCCTTGCCCATGAACAGGTCGAGCGGCATCTCGTCGATGGACGCGCCCGCGGGCGAGACGTGGCGGAAGGCGTCGACGTGGGTTCCGATGTGATCCAGCATTCCGAGGAAGTTGGTCTGAAAGGTGATCGGGTCGCCCGAGATGCCGAGTCCAAGCTTGGCCGACGATTCATGCGTCAGGTGCGTCAGGACCACCGGCCGCTGGAACAGCTTGTGCGAGGGCATGTTGTCCTCGATGACGAGGCTCAGGTCGATGACGTGCTGCGGCATGGCTCCTTGGTCCTCTCCTCAGGCAGCGGCGATGACGGTCGCGTCGGCCGGATCCCAGGCCAGCGCGACCGTCTCGGGCGCCCAACCGCGCGGGTACTTGCTGAGATGGCTTTCAACGGTGACATCCTGCCCATCGTCGAGCGCCACGGTGAGCTGCACCGCAGTGCCGATCAGCAGGCGGCTGACCAGGCGGCCGGGCAGGCGGTCGCGTTGGTCGGCGGGGAGGGCGGCGTCGACCACGTCGACCGCTTCGGACGGGATCGACAGCACGGCTGCCGCGCCCTCGGCGAGACCGGCCCCGTTCAACCGTCCGCGTAACAGGCCGAAGGCGGTGGCGACGGCGATGATGCCGTCGGCCTGGCCATGCATCGTGCCCGTGAGCAGCGTGTTGCGGCCAATGAAGCGGGCGACGAAGGCGGTGCGCGGCCGGGTGTAAAGCTCGTGCGGCGTGCTGACCTGCTCGGCCCGGCCGCGATTCATCACCACGATGCGGTCCGACAGCATCAGCGCCTCGGATTGGGCGTGAGTGACGAAGACGAAGGTGATGCCGACGTTGCGCTGCAGCAGCTTCAACTCGTGCTGGATCGACTTGCGCAGGTTGGCATCGAGCGCGCCGAGCGGCTCGTCGAGCAGGAGAATGTCAGGCTCGACCACCAGGCCGCGGGCGAGCGCGACGCGCTGCCGCTGGCCTCCCGAGAGGCCGGCCGGGCGCTGACCTCCGATGGCGCCGAGGTCGAGCCGGTCCATCATGCGATCCACCCGGGTGCGGCGGTCGGCGGCGGACAGGCCCTTGACCCGCAGGCCGTACTCGATGTTGTCCCGCACCGTCATGTGCGGGAACAGGGCGAAGTTCTGGAAGATGGTCGAGGTCGGGCGCTTCTCCGCCGCCACCTCGCCGACGTTCCGACCGTGGATGAGGATGTCGCCGCTGGTGATCGTCTCGAAGCCGGCGATCATGCGCAGGGTCGTTGTCTTGCCGCAACCGGATGGCCCGACGAGCGAGACGAACTCGCCCTTCGGGACCACCAGGTCGAAATCGATCACCGCGGGAGCGCCGCTCGCGTAGGTCTTGCCGAGCCTGATCAGTTCGAGATCATGGATCATCGGCGCTCCTAACCCGGCGAGGCTTGCTTGGCCTGAGGATCGACGCCCGAACTGTTCCAACGGGGGCGGTCGCGGGCCAGGGCGGTTTTGAGCAACGTGCGACCGCCCTAGGCGTTGAGGAACTCGTCCCAGCGCTGGATCAGGTGGTCGTAGGCGTCGGGCCATTGGTGCCAGTAGGCGACGTGGGCGGCGCGCTCCGCCAGCGACCCGCCGTCGCGGAGGTCGCCTTCCTTGATGCCGCGCTCCGGCGGGCCGCTCCAGGGCTTGCCCTCGTACCAGAAGGCGTACTTGGCCGGGTTCATGGCGTCCTTGATGGTGGTGGTGGGCGAGTAGTAGCCCTGCTCGGAGACCAGGATGCCGGGAGGGCCGGACAGCCAGTAGTCGGCGTAAGCGACGACGGCGTCGCGGTTCGGGGTGCCCTTGACGGAGGTGACGCCGATCGCCCAACCGCGATAGCCTTCCTTCGGCACGGCGTATTTGCAGGCCTTGCCTTGGGCCTTGACCGCCATGACCGCGGGCTGCCAGGCGTCGCAGACGACCATCTCGCCCGACGCCAGCAGGTTGACCAACTCGCCGAAATCGGCCCACAGCGCGCGGAACTGTCCGTCCTTCTTCTTGGAAATCAGGAACTTGGTCGCCTCGTCGATCTGCGCCTCATCGGGGTTGCCGGGGTTTTTGACGTCGGACATGCCGAGCGTGTTCATCGCCATGATCGCCTGGCCGAAAGCGATCAACGGGTCGGTGTTCAGCCCTGAGCGGCCGCGCCACTTCTTGTCGAAGATGGCGGTCCAGGTGTTGGCTTCCTCGGCGCTGACGACCTCGGGGTTGTAGCCGACGGAATCGTAGTTGTAGACCGTCGGCACCAGCCAGAGCTCTGTCTGCGCCGGGTCTTTCCAGATCTGGCCGACGATCTGGGCCGAGGCCGGCCATTTCGGGTCGGGCTTGGTGAAGGTGTCGCGAATGCTGGTCCAGTTTTTCAAGCCGCTGACCGGGACGGCGGTGATGTTGCCGGTCTGCACCACGGCCGGCAGGCGCTCGCCGATCGACTCCCAGCAGTCGTAGTCCGACGAGCCGGACAGGATCTTGGTTTGGGCGTCAGGGAAGGTGGCGGCGGTGCCGGTGGTGGCGCCGATGCCGGACTTCGACTTGAAATCGGCCAGGATGCGGTCCTGCACCGTGACCGAGAGGCCGATGGTGCGAAGCTGCTCCGAGCCGAGCGACTTGGCCTGCGCCCAGGCCCGGCCAGAGCGGACGAACGGCGTGCCGCCGCCGAGCGCCGTGGCGGCCGTGGCGGCGCCAACCCGCAGGGCCCGGCGGCGCGAGAGATCAGTCGGACGAGTCATGGCCAACTCCTACTTGGTTGCGGAAAGGCACGTTCAGTAACGGCCGACGAGCAGGCCGCCATCGACGGCGATGACCTGGCCCGTCAGGTAGCGCGCGGCGTCCGAGGCGAGGAACAGGGCGACGCCAGCGATGTCCTCCGGCTCGCCGACCCGGCCGAGCGGGATGAAGGACGCTGCCTGCTCCAGCCCCTCCGGGCCGAGCGAATGCTCGCGCGACAGGGCCTGGGCGGTGCGGATGTAGCCGGGGGCGATGCCGTTGACGCGGATGCCGGCGCGCGCGAGCTCGACCGCCAGGCCGCGCACCAGGCCGACGACGCCGGCCTTGGCCGCCGAGTAGTGGACGTGCTCGTCCCAGCCGTAGGCGACGCCCATGATCGAGGACATCGCGACGATGGAGCCGCCGCTCATGGCGGGAACGGCGGCGCGCGCCACGCGAAAGACGCCCTTGAGATCGACGTCCATCGTCTGGTCCCAGCGCGCGTCGGACAGTTGCGCGAGCGGGACGCGGTGGGCGATGCCGGCGTTGGCGATGACGCAGTCGAGCCGTCCGAACGCCGACCGGGTCGTCGCCACCGCGGCGTCGACCGCTCCGGTGTCGGTGACGTCGAGGTGCTGGAAGCGGGCGACGCCGCCATCCGCCGTGATCGCCTCAGCCACGGCCCTGCCTTCGTCGCGCAGCACGTCCGTCACCATGACGGCGTAGCCGGCGCGGGCGAAGGCATGGGCGGTGGCGCGGCCGATCCCGATGCCAGCGCCGGTGATGAGGACGGACGGCGGCGCGCCCTGGCCGCTCATAGCATCACGTCTCCGGAGTTCGGGCCGAGCGTCTGGCCGACGTAGATCGCGGCGGCCGGGGACGCGAGGAACGCGACCGTCTCAGCCACGTCCTCCGGCGCGCCGAAGCGGCCCAGGGGCAGCTCCGCGAGCTTGGCCTGACGCCAGGCGGGGGACAGGTTTCGCACCAGCTCGGTGTCGATGGGGCCGGGGGCGACGGCGTTGACGCGGACGCCGCGGCCGCTGAGTTCGCGCGCCATCGACTTGGTCAGGCCGATGATGCCGGCCTTGGCGGCGGCGTAGTGCGCCAACTCGACGCCGCCGATCTGGCCGAGCTGCGAGGCGACGTTGATGATGACGCCCTGACCGGCGGCCAGCATCGGGGGCACGGCCCGGCGGCAGCAAAGGAAGGTGCCGCGCAGGTGAACAGCGATCATGCGGTCGAAGTCCGCCACTTCCAGCGCCTCGAACGCCGCCTGGTGCACGTGGCCCGCGTTGTTGACCAGCAACGTGACCGGACCCGCCGCCTCGGCCTCGCCGAACATCGCGTCCACGCTCGCCGCGTCGGCCACGTCGGTGGCGAGCGCCGTCACCTGTCCGCCCGCCCCGCGCAACGCCGCCGCGACGGTCGGCGATCACCACGCGCGCCCCGGCGCCGGCCAGGCGCGTGGCGATGGCGCGGCCGATTCCGCTCGCGGCGCCGGTGACGACCGCGTGGTGCGCGCCGAGCCTGGTCACGTGATCGCCTCTTGGATCGCTGCCTGGCGCCCGCGGC
>CBDHCD010000002.1:0-540000 GCA_965260995.1 Acetobacteraceae bacterium
TGCTGTAGCCCCGTCTTTGCCAAGCCGATGTAGCGGCTCCGGCGCATGCCGAATGCGCGCACGCCCTGCGAAAGCGTGCCCTCCACCCCAGCTCGCCTGTGATAGCGTTCCACCCATGCCGGGTCTGCCATCCGCGCCCGTGCCGCATTCAGCGCTTCGTATTCCTCGCGGAGGTGGAAGCTGGCGACGCGGCGCGTGCTTTTGGGCGGCACGCACAAGGGCCTGGCGACACAGACCCTGCAATCGGAGCGGCTGAACTGAGCGTAGATGCGCGGGCTCCCATCGGTGCTGCGGCCGGAGCGCCAAGACACCGAGGTCTTGCCTTGCGGACAGGTGACCTGCTCGCGATCCCAGTCGATGCCGAAGTGCGGCAGGTCGTATCCTTGCCCCGCGCGCGCTTGCCGGCTTGAGGTGCCCCGCACCGGTCCTTCAAGCGAGAGGCCGTGATCTCGCTGGCTGCTGGCCAGCAGCTCCGCATCGACATAGGCTGAATCGGCGAAGTGCTCGGCGGGGAGCAGTCCCTTTGCCGCCAGCTGCTCGTGGATCTCGGCTGTGCTCGTCATGTCCGGCTGCATGGAAGGGCAGGTCTTCACGTGCGTGATCAGGTGCGCTGCATCGTCATCGCAGACCTCGGTGACATGCACCTTGTACCCCGTCCACCCGAACTGGCGCTTCATGCTGAAATGCGCCTCAGGATCGTAGGGCGACTGCATCCGCTCGGCCACTGGGGGCAGTTCCGCGGCTGGCCGCCATCGCAGCTGCCCGTCGTCGCGCGCGTAATGCACACGCCACACGTCGCGCAGCGTTCGCACCATGGGCACCGCATGCGCCGTCGCCGGCGCGTCCTGCGCGTCCAAGGCGTCGAGCAGGAGGAACCCGTCCGTGCCGATCTCTAGGGCAAGGGCCTCGCGCTTCTCCCGGCCCTTGGGCAAACGATACTCCTCAGCGCGGCGCGTATAGCGCTCGAACCAGGCAGGCTGGGCGACCCCGCGCAGCCAATCCGGCACAACTGCGGCAAGGTCATCGAGGGTGGCGCGGAGCGTCTCAGCCGTCAGTTCGAGCAGGTGCAGGTCGCGTACGGCGGCAAGCACGTGCGTGCTGTCGGTGCGCTGCTTGCCGCGCGCCTTGACCAGGCCGCGTGCCTTGAAGCGCTCCAGCATCGTGTCCAGCAGCAGGTGCTCAGCCCCGCCCGCGACCAGGCGGGCGCGGAACTCCGTCAGTACGCTGAAGTGGAACCCGGGGTCGGTCAGCTCCAGCCCCAAAGCATACTTCCAATCGATCCGGCCGCGAACGGCGTCGGCAGCCTGGCGATCGCTGAGCTGCTCCAGGAACTGGAACACCGTGACCAGGGCCAGGCGCCACGGCGCAAGGCAAGGCTGGCCCCGGGCCGGATAGAACCTGCGGAAATCCTCGTCCTGGTAGAGGGCGCTGAACTCGTCGCGCAGCCGGGTGACGAGGGTGCCCTTCGGAAAAGCAGCGCGAGACACGCGCGCGGTCTCGGCAGGCACCTCGCCGATCGGCTGCGGATGAAGGCTCATGGAATGCTCCCCTTTGCTGAAAAGGTCGGCCGGGAATTCGCCGACAGTGTCAAGCGTTCATCCGCATCCGGGGCAAGCTGCATTTGGACTTGCCTCGCTAAAGTGGAGAGGCATTGGCTCAGTACGCGATTTGCCGTTCAAAGCGTGCGGGGCTGAGATAGTCTAGCACCACAGCCGGGTTTACGCGTTGTGCCAGTCCGGAGGTGATGTGGCATGGTGACGCAATCGGATGTGCAAGGCTGGGCGGGTGGTCTGGACGATGTGCTGGACCGGATTGGGTCGCGGTTCGGGCGGGCGGAACCGCGGCGGCGTGCCGGAGCCTACCTGCGCGGGCTGCTGGCGCCTGTGGAGCGCGAGAACGGCTGGCAGTTGGCCGAGGTGTCTGGTGACACGTCACCGGACGGGGTGCAGGATGTCCTGAGCCGGGCGCAGTGGGATGCTGACGCGGTCAGGGGTGACCTGCAAGCCTACGCGACGGGGCGCCTGGGCGACGCGGGCGCGGTGCTGGTGCTGGACGAGACCGGCTTCGTCAAGAAGGGCGCCAAGTCGGCCGGGGTGCGGCGGCAGTATGCGGGCACGGCGGGGCGGATCGAGAACAGCCAGGTCGGCGTGTTCCTCGGCGAGCGAGCCGTCACGGCCACGCCCTGATCGACCGCGCGCTTGACTTGCCCAAGGCATGGGCCGAGGACGCGGACCGGCGCCGGGACGCGGGCGTGCCCGAGACTGTCGCGTTCACCACCAAGCCGAAGCAGGGCTTGGCCATGCTGGAGCGGGCGCGGGGTGCGGGCGTGCCCTTTTCCTGGATCGCCGGCGACAGCGTTTACGGAGCGGACCACACGATTCGGCGCTGGGCCGAGCGGCACCGACGCGGCTACGTCCTGGCCGTCACCTCCGGGCAGCGGTTGGGATTGCGGCCTGTCACGACCTGGATCAAGAAACGGCCCAAGCCCACCTGGCAGCGGCTCAGCGCGGGCGAGGGTGCGAAGGGGCCGCGCTTCTACGACTGGGCCTGCCTGCCCTACAACGGGGCAGCCCCTGGCTTCCAATGCGCACTCCTGGTCCGCCGCTCGGTCGCCAAACCAACCGAACGGACATTCCACCTGACCCACGCACCCGAAGGCACCGCGCTGGCCGACCTGGTGCGCATCGCGGGCACGCGCTGGAGCATCGAGAGCCTGTTCGAGCAGGCCAAGGGCGAGGTCGGCCTCGACCATCACGAGGTGCGCTCTTGGGTGGGCTGGCACCGGCACATCACGCTGGCCATGTTGGCGCTGGCCGACCTCGCCACCCTGCGAAAGGCGGCTGCCGGGGGGTGTGGGCCTCGTGAACCTCGCCTTCGACCTGCTGCCGCTCACGGTGCCCGAGGTCAGGCGCCTGCTCTGGCATCTGGTCTGGACGCAACCGCCCAAACCGGACGCCGCCCTGCGCTGGTCAGCATGGCGCCGCCGACACCAGCAGCGCGCACGTCGCGCTCACTGGCACCGACGCATGCGCCAGATGCCACGCTCACGTAAACTCCGGCTGTAGTACCAGAGTGGTTTCATGTTACACGAAACCACTCTAGCCATCGTTCCACGCGGTTACTCAGTTTTGTCGGACGTTGAGGTGCCTCCGACAAAACTGAAACCGCTCTAGCACGGAGGCAGCGATGCCTGTCAGCGGCGCAGGCCCTTACGACCCGGACAACATCTTCGCCCGCATCCTGCGCGGCGAGATCCCGGCCAAGCGGGTGTACGAGGACGAGTGGGCGGTGGCGTTCCAGGACATCAACCCGCAAGCGTCGACGCACGTGCTGGTGATCCCGCGCGGAGCCTACGTGGCGCTGCCCGACTTCGTGGCCCAGGCGTCGGACGCCGAGATCGCCGGGTTCTTCCGCGCGGTAGGCCGGGTGGCGAAGCAGCTCGGGTTGGAGGAGCCGGGCTTCCGGATGCTGTCGAACATGGGAATGCACTCCGGGCAGGAGGTGCCGCACCTGCACGTGCATGTGTTCGGGGGCGGGCCGCTGGGACCGATGCTGGCCCGGCCCGGCGGTTGACTTCCGGGCCGGGACAATGGAGGCTCATGCTTCCGAGGGGGGTCCCGGTAAGGGGCTGAGAGTCCGACGGCGCGCGCTGGGAAGCGCGAGCAACGCGGTGACCCTATGAAACCTGATCCGGGTCATGCCGGCGTAGGGACGGGAGCCGACATCCCCTCCTCCGCCGTCCTGACCGCCGCCGAGGAGGCCAGTTCATGACATACCAGCAGAAGCCGAGCGCCGTCACCACTGGGGCGATCGCAGGGTCGCGCAAGGTTTACAGCAGCCCGGACGGGCAGCCGCACATCTCGGTGCCGTTCCGCGAGATCGTGCTGGCGCCCTCGGCCAACGAAGCGCCGCTGCGGCTGTATGACACGTCGGGGCCATATACGGAGGCGAACGCGACCGTGGACCTCGCGGCCGGGTTGCCGGGCGTGCGGGGACCGTGGCTGGCGGGGCGCGGCCTCGCGACGGCCGCGCCGCGGGCGGTGAAGCCGGAGGACAACGGCTACGTCCCCGCCGACCGGCTGGTGCCGGCGTGCCCGGCCGAGCGCACCCTGTTCGAAGGCCGCGACGGCCAGCATGTCACGCAGTATGAGTTCGCGCGGGCCGGGATCATCACCGAGGAGATGATCTACGTCGCCCATCGCGAGAACCTCGGCCGCGCCGAGGCGCACGCGGAGGCGGCGGCGCTGGTGGCGGACGGGGAGAGCTTCGGGGCGGAGATCCCCGCGTTCGTGACGCCGGCGTTCGTGCGCGACGAGATCGCGCGGGGCCGGGCGATCATCCCGGCCAACATCAACCACCCGGAGCTAGAGCCGGTCATCATCGGGCGGAATTTCCTGGTGAAGATCAACGCCAACATCGGCAACTCGGCCGTGACCTCGGGGGCGGCGGAGGAGGTCGAGAAGCTGGTCTGGGCGATCCGCTGGGGGGCGGACACGGTGATGGACCTCAGCACCGGGCGCAACATCCACAACATCCGCGGCTGGATCCTGCGCAACTCGCCGGTGCCGATCGGCACGGTGCCGATCTACCAGGCGTTGGAGAAGGTCGGCGGCGATGCCGACAAGCTGGATTGGGAGGTGTTCAAGGACACGCTGATCGAGCAAGCCGAACAAGGGGTTGATTACTTCACCATCCATGCCGGGGTGCGGCTGGCGCACGTGCCGCTAACGGCCAAGCGCGTGACGGGGATCGTGTCGCGCGGGGGGAGCATCATGGCGCGGTGGTGCCTGGCGCATCACAAGGAGAGCTTCCTCTACGAGCGGTTCGGCGAGATCTGCGACATCATGCGCAAGTACGACGTCAGCTTCTCGTTGGGGGATGGGTTGCGGCCGGGATCCAATGCGGACGCCAACGACGCGGCGCAGTTCGCCGAACTGGAAACGCTGGGTGAATTGACCAAGGTGGCCTGGGACCGCGGTTGCCAGGTGATGATCGAGGGGCCGGGCCACGTGCCGATGCACAAGATCAAGGTCAACATGGACAAGCAGTTGCGCGAGTGCGGCGAAGCGCCGTTTTACACGCTCGGGCCGCTGACGACCGACATCGCGCCCGGCTACGACCACATCACGTCGGCCATCGGGGCGGCGATGATCGGCTGGTTCGGTACCGCGATGCTCTGCTACGTGACGCCGAAGGAGCACCTCGGCCTGCCGAACCGCGACGACGTGAAGACGGGGGTGATCACCTACCGGATCGCGGCGCACGCGGCGGACCTGGCCAAGGGGCACCCGGCGGCCAAGCTGCGCGACGACGCGATCAGCCGGGCGCGGTTCGATTTCAGGTGGGAGGACCAGTTCAACCTCGGTCTCGACCCGGACACGGCGCGGCTCTACCACGACGAGACGCTGCCGAAGGACGCGCACAAGGTGGCGCATTTCTGCTCGATGTGCGGCCCGAAGTTCTGCTCGATGAAGATCAGCCAGGACATCCGGGCCGATGCCGAGCGGCTGGCGGGCCTGGAGGCGAAGAAGGATGAGTTCGCCGAGCGCGGCAAGACGCTTTACGTGCCTGCCGCGGAGTAGCGGGTGAGCGATCCACGGGCGGCGCTGGACGCGATCGGCCAGTTGCCGGACGTGGAGATCGACGTCGCCGGCGCGGCGCTGCAGTTGGCGCGCATCGACGCGCCGGCGGCGGACTGGCGGGCGGCGGCGCGGCACCTGAGCGAGCTGGCGCGGGACGCGGTCGCCTTGTCGCGGGAGATGGCGAGCCAGGACGTGGCGGTGCGGGCGGGGGCGCTGGCCGGGCTGATCACCGGGCGGCACCGCTACGCCGGCGACACCCAGACCTACGACGACCCGGCCAACGCCAACCTGATCCACGTCATCGAGCGGCGGCGCGGGCTGCCGGTGGCGCTGGGCATCCTGTGGCTGCACTGCACGCGGGCGATCGGCTGGGGCGCGCACGGGGTCGATTTCCCCGGGCACTTCCTGCTGGCGTTGGAGGGCGCCGCGACCAAAGGGCGGGCGAAGCCGGGGCCGCAACAGACGGTGCTGGACGTGTTCGCGGGCGGCGTGCCGCTGGACGCGCGGGACTTGCGCGGGCTGCTGAAGCGGGTCGAGGGCCAAGGGGCGGAACTGCGCCCCGGCGTGCTGCAGCCGATGCCGGCGCGGCGGGTGCTGCTGCGGCTGCAAGAGAACATCCGGGCGCGGCGGCTAGCGGCCGGGCAGTTGGATGGGGGGCTGGCCTGCACGCTGGACATGCTGCGCCTCGCGCCGGACGTGGCGGCGCTGTGGCGCGAGGCGGCGGTGCTGCACCAGCGGCTGGACCAGGTGACGGCGGCGTTGCGATGCTACGCGCGGGTGCTGGAGCTGGTGCCGGAGGGGGACACGGCGGCGCGGGCGCGGATGGCGATGGAGGAGTTGCGGGGGCGGTTGAACTAAGGAGGATCGGGCGATGGCGGGGGCGCGGCGCAAGGTGTGGGCGAGCCGGCCGCCTCGAGTGGCGTTGCCGGATGACGCGGAGAAGCGGGCGTTCGTCGCGGCGTGCGATGGGTTGATCCGCGACGTGTTGAAGCCGCATGCCCTGCCCGAGAGGCACCGTCAACTTGGCGGCCGGCTGGCTTGCAGGATGAGGTTGAGCCAGGTAGGCGGGCGGGATGACGACGCCTGCCTGCCCGAGCTACGCGGGCTATCGCTTCCCAGCCGAGATCATCAGCCACGCGGTGTGGCTCTACTTCCGCTTTCCCCTGAGCCTGCGCATGGTGGACGAACTGCTGGCCGCGCGCGGCATCGTCGTCAGCCACGAGACCGTGCGCCAGTGGGCGCTGAAGTTCGGGCAGGGTTTCGCAAACCAGATCCGGCGCAGGCTGCCTGCGGTCGGCGACAAGTGGCATCTGGACGAGGTCGTGCTGACGATCGCGGGCGTGAAGCACTGGCTATGGCGTGCAGTGGACCAGAACGGGACCGTGCTGGACATTCTGGTGCAGAGCCGGCGCGACGCGCGGGCCGCCAAGCGCTTGATGCGCAAGCTGCTCAAGCGGCAGTGCCAAGCACCCCGTGTCGTGATCACCGACAAGCTCGCCAGTTACGGCGCTGCCAAGCGCGCGGTGATGCCCTCCGTCGAGCACAGGAAGCACAAGGGCCTGAACAACAGGGCGGAAAACTCGCACCAGCCTACCCGGCGACGAGAGCGGCAGATGAAGCGCTTCAAATCAGCCGGCCAGGCGCAGCGCTTCTTGTCCGCCCACGACGGGATCAGCAACCTCTTCCACCTTCGCCGCCATCAAGTGCCTGCCGCCCAGTATCGAGCCGCCCGGAGCCAAGCCTTCCAAGCTTGGGCCAAGGTCACCGGCGTCACCGCTGCGGCGTAACCACGAGCACGCCGTCCCAATCGCACCCCATCGCAACCTTAGTTCAACAAGTTGACGGTGCCCCCGCATGACCTCGAAGCCTTTGATGGTCGCATAGGCCGTCTTCAGGGTCTTGAACCCGCGCACGGGTTTGATGAGCTGCTTCAGCTTGCCGTGGTCAGCCTCGATCACGTTGTTCAGGTACTTGGCCTGCCGGTGCAGCGTGTCCTTGGGACACTTGCCCTCCTTCTTCAGCTCGGCCAGGGCGGCGGCATAGGTGGGCACCTTGTCCGTGTTGATGACCGTTGGCTGTTCCCAATCCTTCAAGCCCCGAAACGCCTTGCCGAGGAAGCGCTTGGCCGCGGCCGTGTTGCGCGTCGGCGAAAGGTAGAACTCGATGGTGTCGCCGTGCTTGTCCACGGCCCGATACAGGTAGGCCCACTCGCCCCGGACCTTCACGTAGGTCTCGTCCACCCGCCAACTCGTCGAACGCGGCACGCGCCACTGCCAGCGTAGCCGCTTCTCCATCTCGGGCGCATACTTCTGGACCCAGCGGTAGATCGTGCTGTGGTCAACCACGACGCCCCGCTCGCCCAGCATCTGCTCCAGGTCGCGGTAGCTCACCCCGTAGCGGCAATACCAACGGACGGCCCACAACACGATCTCGCCCTCGAAATGCCGCCCCTTGAAGTCTGACACGGCCCCGTTCTCCCCGCCTCGCACCCATCAGGCCGTGCGACGGACGAGTTTGCAACAGAGCCCGCCTGAGCCGCATGGACCGCTTGTAGAGCTCCGTCTGCATCTCGGCGCGCGCCAAGTCCCGCACGTCCTCGTCGGCCGAGTGAGTGACGCGCCGAAGTTTGCCACCTGTGCATTGGCTACGGAGCAGGCACGCTTGGCAGTCCGACGCCCGGGCGATGTAGATGTGAGCCTCGGTCCGCTGGTCGAAGCCGCCGTGGCCCAGCCCCTTGCCGGCCGGGCAGGTGTAGCGGTCCCGCTCCCGGTCATAGGTGAACGCGGCCCGTGGGAATTTGCCCGTGGCCTGCTCGGACCGCTCCATGACGGGGATATGCGCGATCGTGCCCCGGTTGCGCAAAAAGGCGAGGAATGCGGCGCTGCCATAGGCGGTATCGGCCGCGACGCGCTTGGGCCGGTAGCCGAACCGCTCTGCGGCGCGCGCCAGCATGTCGCGCCCGGCATCCACCTCGGCCGCGAAGCGGGCCGGGGTCGCCTCCACGTCCAGCGCGACGCCGCTCGGGGTGTCGATCAGGACGTTCAGGGCATAGCCGAAGCGGCCGCGCACGGTGCGGGACGTCCATGCCGCAGCGGGATCGGTGCGCGACAGTTCGGCCGGCACGGAACGGCGTGGGTTGGCAGGCGCGTCCGGACCAGCGTCCCGGTCAGCAAGCCAGTCCCGCACCGGGCGGGGAGGCGCGGCGCCGGTCAAGTCGTCATCGCGCATCTTGCGCTGCCAGCTCGCATCCGCGGCAACGAAGGAGGCATCGATTGCCGCATCCTTCGTGCTGACCAGCCCGGCGGCGATGCAGCGGCGGACAGTGTTCTCAAACAGGAGCCGGAACACCCCTGCGTCGCGGAAACGGCCGTGCCGGTTCTTGCTGAACGTCGAGTGGTGCGGGACCGGCGCCCCGGCCGGAAGGCGGCAGAACCAACGATAGGCCAAGTTGTAGCGCAACTCCTCGCACAAGCGGCGCTCGGACGGGATGGCGTAGATGCGGCCGACCAAGGCCATGCGGATCAGCAGCTCGGGGTCAACCGAGGGACGGCCGCGCGGGCTGTAGTGCTGCGCGAGCGCGGGGCGCAGCGCGCCCAGGTCGAGCAGCCGGTCAACCCGGCGGAGAAGGTGGTCGCGCGGCAGCATACGCTCCATCGTGCGCGCGCCGGGGCCGGACCGCCCGGCCTCGCAAGCCTTGCCGATCATGCGCCTGTCCCCAATCCGTTCGAGACCAAGATGTGGGGATGCCGCCGTGGGGAGGGCCTTTTTCAACAGCCCCGACGACTACACGAGGTGGAACAGATCGGAAGCCGATGCGGCTACGCGGTTGCCTGCTTACGCGGCCGACCGCCTTTGCGGCCGTTCTCGCGTGCGGCGGCGACTTTGGCGGTGGTTCGCGCCAGGCCGCCGCTTTTGCCAAGCAGTCCGGCCATCCAGCGCGGCGACCCGAAGACGCCTTGCAGCAGCGCCGGCAAGTAGAGGTCCGCGTCGAGCTTGGGCCAGTGCAGGCCGAGGCCGGCCGGGGTGATCTCGATGATTGCCAAGTCGGCCGGCTTTGCATTAGCCAGGCCTTCGGCCAAGTCCGGCGGGAAGGCCAGTTCCAGGCCGTTGCTGAGACTAACCATGACGCGCGACAGGCGGCGATCGTATCGTGCCGCAACGGCATGCGGGGTTGTTTCCAGGCGTTCGCGCGCGCGCTGCTCGGCCTGTTGGATCGCGGCGTCAGAGATTTCCACGGATTGTCGCCCATTCAGTGCAAAGGGTGGGGATATGCGTCAACAGGTCAGCGGCCATCTGGCGTATCGCGGGTCCGTTGAACCCGTAGCTTTCGCGTAGCTCTGCCGGACCATCAGGGCAGTTGAGCAAGAACACGGCTTCGCCTTGTGCGCCGATGACATGCACATGTGGCGGCGGGTGGTCGTTGGGGTAGATCGTGACCCGCAGGCCGTCGAGGCGCACTATCGTCGGCACCCCTGGTGCGTAGCATAAACCCAACTGATTGGGAACGTAAGTTACCCCCAGAACCGGGGGATAAATCTGTGCCCAACCCCGGATCGCGCCGTGCCCGCCCGGATGCCGCACCGCACCATCGCCTAACACTACCTGGGCACTTTCTGATTATGAGGCGGCTGGAACTGGTGTTGGCAGCAGGGGCAACGCACGGGCGGGGCGAGGTGTGCGAACAGCCTGGCGATGATGGCGCGGCGCACCGCGGGCAGGCTCGGTTGCGGCGGCGGTCCGGGGTGACGGGTCCGCATTTTTCCCCCGCCCCGTCCGGCTTTGTCCGGCGAGGCGCAGGTGCTGCAGGTAGGTGAACGCGATGCAGCACATCAGCGCGTGCCGGTGCAGCCCAGTCCAGGAGCGGCCCTCGAAGTGGCCGAGGCCCAACTCGCCCTTGAGCTGCTGGTGCGCCTGCTCGCACACCCGGCGCGCCTTGATGGCACGGGCGAGTGTGCGCAGCGACGTGCGCGCGGGCAGGTTGCTGAGGTAGTATTTGCGCTCGCCGCTCGTGCGCCACTCGCCGACCAGCCAGGCTTCCTCGCCGGGCAGGTGCCGGTTGTTGGCCCAGGCTGCGCCGTCAGCCACCCGGACGCGGATGGCCGCGAACCGCGCCGTCAGTGCCCCCTTGGTGCCCTCCCGCCAGGTCACGCGTCGCCATGTGAGCGGGGCCAGCACGTCCTGCGCCGCCTGCGGCTCCCCGTCCGGCACCGGCTTGCGGCCCCGCCCCTGGGGTGGCACGAGCCGCACGTCCGTGCCGTAGACCTTCTGGACGCACGGGATGCCCACTGCCCAGCGCAGGCCCCGCGCGTCGAGGCCCTGGCGGAAAGCAGCGCTCGCGCCGTAGCCCGCGTCGGCCAGCACGCAGCCGAACCGCACCCCCGCTGCCCGTATGCGGTCGATCTCCGCCAGCGCGATCTCGCCTTTGGTTCGCGACGCCACCTCCGCCTCGGGCACGCCTGCCTGAACGCAGCGTTCCTCATCCGCCGCCCACGCCTCGGGCAGGAACAAGCGCAGGCCTATGGGCATCGGCACCTCGCCTTGCGCCAGGGTCAGCGACACCAGCGCCTGGCAGTTGGCCTTCTTGCCGAGTTGGCCGCAGTATTGCCGGGCCACGCCCACCGACAGCGTGCCCTTTTTTGGCAGCGCCGTATCGTCAATCACGAGGCACGCGTCCGCGCCGCCCACCAGCCGGTTGGCCTCTTGGGCCAGCACCGTCCACAACGGCCCGTCGCTCCAGGCCGTGCTGGCGATGAAGTGCTGCAGTTGGTCATGGCTCGAAAACCCCAGCCCCGCCGCCATCGGCTGCAAGCTCTTGCGCGCGCCAGGGCCGAGCAGGCCACGCAGGTAAAACGGCGCCCAGGTCCGGCGCGTCTTGCGCCCCATCACGTCAAGGAACGGGGTCAACCACCCGTCCAAGTCGCTAGCACTCTCGTCGCCTCTCGCCATCAACACCTCCGTCATGGAGTTCAGCAGATGGCGGGCCGGATTACGTTGTTGAAGTGCCCAGGTAGTGCTAACGCCAGTTATGGGAAGCGAAAAGCGGGGCGCATCGCCGCAGCCCTGCGTTCTCAACTTCCTACGTCATCGTTCATACTGGTCGCAGTGTGGGTCGCTGACCACCCGGTCGGTGGCGTGCAGCAAGCCGTTGCCGCGCCGCTGGAGTTCCAGTGGCGCCTGGGTCAGGTACGTGCCGCCGTTCAGGGCCTCGTCGAGGCTGCGCGCCTAGTGTGATTGACAGTGATGATCCTCACCGCCCCGTGGACCTCGCTCATCCAGACTTGGCCGTTGCCGATCATCAAACCCTGATCGCGAACGAACAGGCTACCGGGCGTGGCGGCGGCAATGGCGGCCGTGACTTCGGGCGTGAAAATTCGTGCGAAGCCGGCGCGCAGAGTAGCGGCGTCGTAGTAGATCGTGGGGTCCCGTCCCGGCGCGTAGACGTGCAACGGGTAGTTGACCATGGCCGCCACGGCCGCGCGGTCGCCGGCAGCTAGGGCCTGCTTTAGCCGGGCAAGGAACTGCGCGATGTGCGCCGGGTTCGAGATGCCGGCGGCGGCATACGGGTTGTTGAGTTGGCTGGAGTCGTTGGCCAGGACGGAACCAGTTGCGACCAAGAATGCGCCCAGGGCGAGCGCTGCTGCCCAAGCTGGGAGCGGCTTGTTGCCGCTCCACCGCACCCGCCTATTGCCTGAGGGGTAGAGCACGGAGGGCGTTCTGGAACTGTTGCACGCGGATTGGGGTCTGGGTGGCCCACCTGGACTGGCCGGCTTCGGCCGCAGCCTGGTCGTAGTCGCCGCGCACGACGTCCGCCCACGTTCGTGTGAAGCCGTTCGGTGGCTGGTTCCAATTGGCACCGAGCTGGAAATTGACTGAGCCCAACGGGTTGAGGAAGTTGGAATCGGTGATCTTGGCTTGAGTCATTTGCTGGCGTGCGGCGTCAAGGGCGCGTTCCGCGTCGCGCCGAAGGAGGGCGTCGCTCTGCGCTTGGGTGATCCTGTCACCCACCCATAGGTTGTCTTCCGGCAATACCTTATGGCCGACCCCCACCGTGGGAATGCCCCGGCTGTCGAGGTAAACCTCGAGGCGTTGGCCTTCGTGAGCGGGATCGGCGAGATAGCGCATGAAATCTGTGAGCTGCTGCTCTTGTGAGGGAGCAGCCGTATTGGAGATGGCTGTCAATGGCAGGGTCGGGGCACCTGGCTCGGCAAACAAGTCGGGCGCGCCGGGCGAGGCCCCCAGCGCCAGCGCTGGGGGCCTCGCGGCGTTGCGCGCCGCGGTGGCGGGGAGGTTCCGCGCGAGCTGCGCGTTCTGAGGCAGCCGCCGCCGGCGGTCGGACCAGGCGAACGGGATGACGATGGTGTCGACGCCGTATGGCAGGTGGTCGGACATCAGGCTCTCCGGTTGACGCCGTTCCTGCATCGAATTGTTCGCGCCAGGATGCAAGCCCTAAGCATGCCCGGGCGGACCATGCCCCCTCCAGCCCGATAATATTAAATTATGATAACTCGAAGGAAGTTGAGAGGGAGTAGCGGCGAAGCAGCCGGGTCGGAGCGTGGGCGCGAGCGCGCAGGGACTTGGTCAAAGGCAGTCAAAGCCTTGGCACGAAGGGCTAGAGAGAGGAGGCGAATACTTGGCAAATCTATTACGATTAACTAAAGTAATTGCCTTGGCACAACGCTACACAATGCGTCACATGTAACAAATGGCAAGTAAGAGAACAGGGGCCGAGCGCGTCCGCAGGTGTCGCGATAAGCTGCAAGCAGCCGGGCTGCGGCCGGTGCAAATCTGGGTGCCGGACACGCGGGCCGCAGGCTTTGCTGAGGGATTGACCGAAAAGCCGCCGTGACCGTCCATAGTCTGGCGCTGCATTCGCCAGCCCCCTCGAAATCTGCTTGAAGCCCGTAAGGAAATTCCTTACATTGGTTGGATGATTACTAGCAGGCTGACTAGCAAGGCGCAGACCACGGTGCCGCAAGCGGTGCGGACGGCGCTCGGCCTCAAGCCTGGTGACGAGATGGCCTACAGCATCGAACAAGGCTGGGTCACGCTTGCCAAGGTGGTTTCTGTGGAGGCGGAGGACCCGTTCGCCGCTTTTGGCGAATGGCACAGCGCCGACGACGCGCAAGCTTATGACGGGTTTTGAGACCTGGGACGTTATCAAAGTTCCGTTCCCCTACACCAACCGTCCTGTGCAACAGCGGCGTCCGGCTCTGGTCGTGGCACGTCACGTTGCCGAAGGTATGCCGACATTGCTGTGGGTGCTGATGATCACCAGCGCCGCGCACCGTCGGTGGGCAGATGACGTGGAGGTGTCCGACCTGATCGAGGCCGGATTGCCGGCGCCCTCCATCGTGCGGCCATCCAAGATCGCGACCATCGAAACTGAGAATGCCGAACGGGCAGGGCGGCTTCCAATGGCCGACCGAAAAGCCGTGAGGGATTTCCTTTCAGCGGCCTTGCCACCGTGGCTCTGTTGCAAACTCGTCCGTCGCACGGCCTGATGGGTGCGAGGCGGGGAGAACGGGGCCGTGTCAGACTTCAAGGGGCGGCATTTCGAGGGCGAGATCGTGTTGTGGGCCGTCCGTTGGTATTGCCGCTACGGGGTGAGCTACCGCGACCTGGAGCAGATGCTGGGCGAGCGGGGCGTCGTGGTTGACCACAGCACGATCTACCGCTGGGTCCAGAAGTATGCGCCCGAGATGGAGAAGCGGCTACGCTGGCAGTGGCGCGTGCCGCGTTCGACGAGTTGGCGGGTGGACGGGCACCGTCAACTTGTTGAACTAAGGTTGCGATGGGGTGCGATTGGGACGGCGTGCTCGTGGTTACGCCGCAGCGGTGACGCCGGTGACCTCGGCCCAAGCTTGGAAGGCTTGGCTCCGGGCGGCTCGATACTGGGCGGCAGGCACTTGATGGCGGCGAAGGTGGAAGAGGTTGCTGATCCCGTCGTGGGCGGACAAGAAGCGCTGCGCCTGGCCGGCTGATTTGAAGCGCTTCATCTGCCGCTCTCGTCGCCGGGTAGGCTGGTGCGAGTTTTCCGCCCTGTTGTTCAGGCCCTTGTGCTTCCTGTGCTCGACGGAGGGCATCACCGCGCGCTTGGCAGCGCCGTAACTGGCGAGCTTGTCGGTGATCACGACACGGGGTGCTTGGCACTGCCGCTTGAGCAGCTTGCGCGGCCGTGTTGCACAGACCGAGTATGTGGGCGCGGTTACCCCAGCCCCGCTCGAAGGTCAGGCGATGCGGACGGAGTTCGGGCGTCCGAACCCCAGCATACGGTTGAGCGCATGGACGGCGACGTCCACCTCGGTCGCCCGACGCTTGTCGCTGCGCGAGCGTAGCCTATCACCGATTACGTGCTTGAACCTGCCGATGGCCGTCTCGGCTCGCGCCCGCTTCGTGTAGCCTGACGCTTTCTGCCAAGCCGTGCGTCCGTGCTCGGCGATGCTTTGCACATGGCGGTCGCGCTGCGTCGGTGCGGTCTCGGCCGTCTCGCTCGGCACGGCCGTGGAACGCGGCGGCACGATGATCGCCGCTTCAGGATGGCGCTTGGCCACGGCGGTGGAAACGCCGTCCTGGTCATAGGCGCCGTCGGCGGTGAACGACGCCACGGGTCCTGATATTTGATCGAGCAAAGGGCCGACCTCGGCACCGTCATCGACCTCCTTCGCAGTCAGTGCCGCCGCGACGATCTGGCCGGTGTCGGCGTCCAAGCCGATGTGCAGCTTACGCCAGGACCGGCGCGTTTTGGCGCCATGCTTCTCGATCAGCCACTCGCCCGCGCCGCAGAGCTTCAGGCCGGTGCTGTCCACCAGCAGGTGCAGGGGCTTGCTGTCCCTGCGCGGTTGTGGGCGTGGCACCTCCAGCGTCTCCGCCCGGCGGCACAGGGTGGAGTGGTCCGGCACGGCCAGATCGAGTCCGAGCAGGCCGATGACGGAGCCGATCAGGCCCTCTGTTTGACGCAAGGCCAGGTGGAACACGGCGCGGAGCGTGAGTGCTGTCAGGATCGCCAAGGACGAATACCAGGGTTGGCCGCCCGGGGTCGTGCGCGGCTCCGCCCGCCATGCCTCGATGGCTTCGTCCGTGAACCAGACCGTCAAGCTGCCGCGCTGGCGCAAGCTGGCATCATATGCGCGCCAGTTCCTGACCTTGTGCTTCTGTTTGGGGATGTGGTGGCGGCGGTTCTGGTTCAGCTTGAACGGCAAGATGGGCATCCGAGGTCAGGGTGGAACCTCCTGCGCCGAGCCAGGTCCCGGCACCACCGGGCGGGTCCATGCAACAAAGTCCTACCCGAAGCTGGGCAAGTTCGCACGCGCCGCGCATGAGTTCGCCGTCTACATCGCCAGCAATGGCGGCAGCCTGATTAACTATGGCGAGCGGTTCCGCTCGGGCGAGCGCATCTCGTCATGCCTGGCCGAGAGCACGGTCAACGCCGTGGTCAGCAAGCGCTTCGCCAAGCGCCAACAAATGCAGTGGACCAAGCGGGGCGCGCACCTGCTGCTGCAAACCCGGACTCGGACGCTCGACGGCACGCTCCGGCCGTTGTTCGAGCGCTGGTATCCGGGGCTCGCCAACGACAATGGAAGCGAAGCGGCTCAGGCCGACGCGGCGTGAGCACCCCAGACATCCTGATGGTCCCCTACAACGGCCAGCGCGCATTGGCGCCCTCGGCTCGCGCGGCGAGCAGCAGCTTGGCCATGGTCTGGTTCGGTCCGTCCTGGGCTGCGACCCGCTCGATCGCCGGCCAGTCGAACGAGGCCATGTCGGTGGTGCGGTCCCAGCGCGCCGCGGCCGCCGTTGACCCCGGTCCCGCACGCTCCAGCACGGGAGCGGATGAACTTGCCTCAGCAATCGGCAGGTCGGCGGCTGCCCTATCTGATGATGCGATCCCGTGCGCGGTCGCATCGCCAGGCGCGGTGATCGGGGCACCTTGATCAGCTTGGTCGAGCGACGCCGATGCGCCAAGCTGCTGGCTTTCAGCCAAGGTTTGCTTCGGCTTGCGGCCCCGGCGAGGCACCTGGGTCTTCGTCGCCGGCGCGTTCTCGGCAGCAGCGGCGGCGGCCTTGGGCGGGCGGCCCCGCCGTACGGGCTTCGACGTCATATCCCTTTCAGGCTGATCATCGGTCCCGACGGGCGTCGACGCGGTGGCGGCAGGAGCACTCTTCGGCTTACGGGCCATCTCGAACCTTTCTCGATCAGCAACGACCAGATACGGCATCGCTGCGACGGTGCAAACAAGAGGGCACGCGGCGGCGAGGGCCGCCCGGCCGAACCCGGCTCAAGGCTGATCCGGCCTTGGCAGCGGGGCGGGGTCGAGGCCGAGCTCCTGGCGGACGTGGGCGAACTTGACCGGGTTGGCGAACCGCGCGTCGGCCATCATCCGGCGCAACGCGGTCAGTCCCACCTCGGTGAAGAACACGTGCGGCAGCCGCGTGCTGGTGTCGAGACGCATCAGCCCCCGCTCGATCAGGCCCGCCGCCGTGGGCGGCACCTTGGGCTGACCCGCCCGGGAGCCGCCGCGCCACGTCCTCAGCTGGAAGCCGTCGGCGGCGCGGGGCAGGGTCGAGAAGAACTGGTTGAGCTCGCGGCGGATGTAATCCCGCTCGGCGGGCGAGAACGCGCCGGGGGCGGCTGTGTTGGATGGGCTCATGACGGCAACGATAGCACACGGTCGCGGCGACTGCCGAGCCGGCTGCTCGGTCGCAGCTCCCGATGGGACAGGATGCCCATACGTGGCGGGCGGGACGTGTCGGCTTGGGCTGACGCAGCCGGCACCGCACGTTCGGGCGACGGGCGCTGCCGACATCCTTGTTGATCAGGGCCAGACCGAACCAGTCCGGATCCAAGTGCCCGCCGCACCGGCGTCTGATGTCATCATGCTCCGGACATCTCGACACGCCAGCGGAACGGCACGCGGCGCACTCTCCCACGACCCATGCCCGTCCGGCTATAACGCGGCTGTCGCGGGCGTGTCATGCTTCGATGCGCGACGTGGCCGCGGTCCTGAGCCACCGCGCCAGCAAGCTGCCTGGAGGAACTGCCCGTGACGAAGCCCCTGCGGCGCAGCGCGCCACCGCCGGCCTTGATGGCCGCCTTGCCGGCACGCGCCGTCGAGGCGTTGCGGCAGAAACGGTTCAAGGAGGCCGTCGAGCTCTTCAAGCAGCTCGTGCGGCAGGACCCGCGGCCGGAGTGGAAGCAGGGCCTGGCCGACGCCTACAGCGGCCGGGCCGGCGCTCTGGCCGGCAAAGGCATGTTCAAGGAAGCCGCGATGGTGTTCGAGAACGCCCTCGCCCAAGGCGGCCCGCTGCATGACCCGTCGCTCTACGCGGCGTGCCTGATCCGCGAGGGGCAGCAGTCCAAGGCGGCGGGCTACCTGCTCGACTGCATCACCACCGGCACGTGCCCGCCCGGCAAGCAGGCCGAGATCGAGGACCTGACGGCCGCGTTGCTGGTGGCGGCACCGCAGTTGGCACCGCCAGTGTGCCCCGGCTCGCCGGACGCGGCACGCTGGCACGACCAGGCGGCGGCCGCGCGCGACGCACTGTCCGCCTGGGTAGACGGCGCGGCGGCGGCGGAGGTGGACCAGCGCCTGAGGTGCATCTCGCTGCGATCCGCGTTTCGGCCGATCCGGTTGTTGCTGCAATGCCTGACCATCGTGCCCGCCGATCCCGAGCGGACCCGGCGGCTGCTGGAAACGATCGCGCCGGGGTCGCCGTTCTTCCCGTTGCGCCGAGCGGTGGAGGCGGCCACGCGCGCGGGGCCGGATCTCGACACCGACGCGTGGGTCCGCTTGACGCCGGCGCAGCAGGCCTTCGTGGCCGAAACCGGCGGCTTGCCCGCGGGGTTCGTGCACTCCCTCGGCCGCCTGGCGACGGCGGCCCGAGGCGGTCCGGCTTCCTTGTTTGCTTGGCTGCTGAAGCAGGCCGACCTGCCGCAGGCCGACGCCAGGAGCGCCTGCCTCAACCTGCTGCCGCAGGTTGCCGATCGCGTGGCGCAGTTCGAAGCGCGGTTCGGGCCGTTGCCCGAGCTGGAGCGGCACCGTGTCCAGGCGCTGGCGGCAGAAGCGCGCGGCGACTGGCGCTCGGCGGAGCGGTCGTGGTCCCGTGCCGCCGAGCGCGCCGCTGCGGCCGACGACCGCACGCTGCGGCTGTCGGCGGGCGTCATCTACCGCCACCTCGCCCACCTCGCGGCGACGCAGCCGGAGATCGACGGCGGCGGCGATGGCAGCCGGACCGAGATCGACTACCTGGAACGCAGCGGCGACGCCGATCCCGACCACGTCCCCACGGTCCTTCAACGCATCGCATGGTATCGGCAGCAAGCGCGGCCCAAGGACTGGCACCGGCTCGCCGACGAGGCGGCGCAACGTTTTCCTGATGACGGCCAGATCCTGCTGCGAGCGACCGAGTCGGCTGTGGCGCGCCGGGCCTACAAGAAAGCGGCCGGCTTCGCCCGTCGCCTGCTCGCCGTCGATCCGATCAATCCCGGGGTGCGTCGGCAGATGATCGAGCTTCAGGTGGCCCACGCCCGCAAGCAGGTGCGCGCCAAGCGGCCCGACTTGGCCGCCCGGGAGTTGTCGCAAGCAGCCGAGTGGGACCGCCCGGACGCACCGAGCGGGCCGCTGCGCATCGCCCGCGGCCTGGTGGCGGTGCAGCAGGGCGACACGCAGCAGGGAACGGCCTGGCTGCGCGAGGGCGCCGCACTCGCGGGCGGCGGGGTCGCCGGCTGGTTCCGCGCGGCGCTGGAAGCCGAGCTGATGAGAAACGCGGCCGCCGATGTCCGCTGGTTGCGCGAGGAGTTGGCGCGGGCGCGGCAAGCGCCGCCGACCAAGGAGGCGGTCCTGGCAGTCGTTTCCGCCTTAGGCCAGGACGATGCCGGCGAGGCCAGGCGGGCAGCGTCGGGCCTGCTGCTGGGCATGCGCCCGTGGTTGCGCCAAGCGGCCGGGCTCGACTGGTCCACCGCCGAGTTCCAGGTCCTGGCCGACGCCTTGCCGCGCGTCGATGCCTTCGACGTGCTGGGCGACTGCGCGCGGGCGGCGCGCGGGCGGGACCCGGCCAACCCGGCGTGGCGCTTCCATGAGATCGTCGCCCGTGCCCGGGGCAACCCCGACGCCCTGACCATGGCCGAGACGGCCGAGCTGGAGGCGATGCTCGATCAGGCCTCCGAACGGGAGGATGCCCAAGCCGTGAAGCGCATCGTGCACTTCCTTGACCTGAACCTGCCCCGGTGGCCCGGCGCAGGCCAGGGCGCGGACGGCCCGCCGGGCGCGCTCGACGACGCCGAGATGTTGGCGCTGCTGCAGATGATGATGAGAGACATGCCGAAGGGGGCGGCCGACAACCTGCGCGGGTTGGTCCGGGAGATCGGACAGGAGGCGGCGGTGCGGCAAACCATGGACAGCTTCCGGTCCGCCGAGCTCGGCGCCATCCTGCCGGAGCCAATGATCCGGCAGTTGTGCGAGGACCTGGTGGCGCAGGCGATCGGTCGCCCGGCGCGCGGGCAGGCCGGTCATCATGCCTGACCCGTTCACCGTGCTCGGCGTCGACGAGGCCGCCGACGATGCCGAGATCCGGCGGCGCTACCTCGCCCTGGTGCGGGCGCATCCGCCGGATCGCGAGCCGGAGCGGTTCCAGGAGTACCGGGCGGCTTACGAGGCGTTGAGCGACGAGCGCAAGCGGCTGGAAACGAGGCTGCTGGGCACCAACGAGGCCGCGCTGTCGAGGCTGGGCCTGGCGGCGCTGGGCGCGGCGTCGCCCTTCGCGGCGCGGGCCACGAAGCGGACGGTGGCGGCGCTGCTGGGCGAGGGGATCATGCGGGCCGCGGTCGAGGCAACCACGGCGCCCGGAACGTGAACCGGACCGGGTGCGCCGTCCTCGGCATGGCCGAGCGCTAGGAGGCACGGTGGACGACAGCACCAAGCAAGCGTTGCTCAGCCGGTTCGAGGCCTATCTCAACACCGCGGGCACGGACGCGCCGGAGCTGCCGGCCGACACATCCGACCTGTATTCCATCTTCGTCGAGGTGGCCGGCCTGCGCAGCGAGGTCCGCACCGAGTCCCGCCTGGTGAAAGACGCGCTGGACCAGTTCCGCGGCGTGTTCGACCTATTGCAGGCGAGCCAGGCCAGCCTGCAACAGGAGCTGGACCGCGCACGGTCGGCGGCGCGCGAGCAGGCCGATGCCGCGCTCCGCCCGCTGTTGCTGGACGTGATCGACCTGCGCGACCGCCTGGTCGCGGCATTGAAGCTGGCCGGGACGGGACGTCGTGGCTGGGGTCGCCTGCTGCGCCGGCCCGCCGCGGACGATGCGGCCTGGCGAGAGGGGCTGCGCATCACCGTGCGCCGCCTCGACCAGGTGCTGGGCGAGCGCCGGGTCGTGCCGATGCAGCTGGTCGGCCGGCCGTTCGACCCCAAGCGCGCCCGCGTGGTCGGCACCTCGGCGGATCGGTCCGTCGCTGACGCAGTGGTGCTCGAGGAGGTCCGCACCGGCTTCGTGTGGGACGACCAGGTGTTGCGGACCGCGGACGTGATCGTGAGCAAGAGAGCCAACGGAGCAGGAGACCCAGCATGACGGACACCATCGTCGGCATCGACCTCGGCACCACCAACTCGGAGATCGCCGTCTACCAGGATGGCCGGCCGCTCGTGCTCGCCGACGATGGGGGCCGGATGATGTTGCCCTCGGTGGTCGGCCTGTCCGAAGCGGGCGAGGTGCTGGTAGGCGAGGAGGCGCGCAACCAGTTCCTGCTCCACCCCGAGCGCACGGTCCGCTCGATCAAGCGGCGGATGGGCACCGACGCGCGCGTGCGCCTGGGCGAGCGTGACTACGCGCCGCAGGAGATCTCGGCCATTATCCTATCGCGGCTGAAAGAGATCGCGCAGCACCGGTTGGGCGGCCCGGTGCGCCGGGCGGTGATCACGGTGCCGGCGTATTTCTCCGACGCCCAGCGGCAGGCGACGCGCGAGGCCGGCGAGATCGCCGGGCTGGAGGTGATGCGGATCATCAACGAGCCGACGGCGGCGGCGCTGGTCTACGAGGCGGCGCAGCAGCAAGGCAAGCGCATCCTGGTCTACGACCTCGGCGGCGGCACCTTCGACGTCTCGGTGGTGCGGATCGAGGGCGGCGTGGTGGAGGTGATCTCGAGCCACGGCAACAACCAGCTCGGCGGCGACGATTTCGACGACAAGATCGTCGCCCACGTGCTCGAGCACCTGAAGCTGAAGCACGGTGTCAACGTGTCCGACCAGCCGCAGGCGATGGCGCGAATCCTGCGCGGCGCCGAGGCAGTGAAGCAGCGCTTGTCCGACCACCCCTTTGCCCGCATCGAGGAGGAGTACCTCGCCGTGCGGGACGGCACGCCGGTCAACCTCGACGTCGAACTCGGCCGCGACGCGTACGAGGCGATGATCATGCCGTTCATCGAGGAAACGCTGGCGGCAGTCCACGTCGCGCTCGGCTCGGCGGGTCTCACCTCCTCGCAGGTGGACGAGATCCTGCTGGTCGGCGGGGCGACGCGGACCCCGCTCGTTCGGCGCCGGTTGCTCGAGGCGTTCGGGATCGAGCCGCGCGGCGAGGTCGACCCTGATCTCTGCGTCGCCATGGGGGCGGCCATCCAGGGCGCGGCCCTGGCCGGGACCGAGGTGTCCGCGGTGCTCGTCGACGTGACGCCGTATACGTTCGGCACGAGCGCGCTCGGGGAGCTGGACGGCGACCTCTACCCCTCCTGCTTCGCGCCGATCATCCCGAAGAACACGCCGATCCCGGTGCGCCGGAGCGAGGTGTTCTACACGGTCGTCGATGGCCAGACCTCGGTGGAGGTGCGGATCTACCAGGGGGAGAGCAAGGACGCCGAGGAGAACGTCAAGCTCGGCGAGTTCCTCGTCGAGGGCTTGAGCCGGGCGCCGGCGGGCAATCCGGTGATCCTCGACCTCGCGCTGGACCGTGACGGCATCCTGCAGGTCTCGGCCCGCGAGAAGAACACCGGCCTCGAGCAGCGGATCACCATCGAGAAGGCGATGTCACGCTATGACCAGGGGCAGCTCGACGAGGCGCGCGAGCGGATCGGGGCGTTGTTCGAAGGTCGCGATGACGGGGCAGAGGCGCCGCCGACCAGCGGCCCCGCCCTCGACGCGCTGCTGTCCAGGGCCAGCGGCAAGCTGGACGACGCTGGCGAGGAGGACCGGGCGGAACTCATCGACCTGATCGAGACGATCCGGGACGCCCGAAGCAGCGGCGACGGCGCGGCGCTGGCGGAAGGGCGTCGGCAGCTTGAGGATCTCCTGTTCTACCTCGAGACCTGATCCGTGGACCGCTGCCCGCTCTGCCGCGCCGCCCTGCATGGCGCGGAGACGTGCCGGCGCTGCCGCGCCGAGCTGCGAAGGGCCCAGCAAGCGGAACGCGACGGCCAAGCCCTGCTCGAGGCGGGGATGCACAGCCTGTCCCTCGGCGACGCCATCACCGCGGAGCGGCTGCTGCGGCGTGCCTGTGCGCTGCATGCGGCGCCGGAAACCTTGGTTCTGTGGCAGGTCGTCAGGGCGTCGCGGCGCCTGGCCGAAGAGGCGGGTGCTGGTGACGCCTGAAACGCGCACGGTTGGTCGTCAGCGGCCTCGTGGCATACGGTCCGGGTCTGCTCCGTGCACAATGCGGGTTGGATTCCAGGCCCGGCGCGGTTCGGCCCCCGACTCGGGCAAAGTGGTTTCGTCCTGGCTGAGCCGCTTGTCTTGCGTGACACGCGAGCGATGTTGCACATGTCGGTGGGCGAGGACGAGCAAGAGCACGTCGGTCGCGCCGTGCGTGGCGAGGTCGTCCACCACCACCCGCTGCGCGGCGGGTTCGGTCCAACCTTCCACCTGGCCCGGAAAGTCCGCCCAGTTCGCGGTAGTGCCTCCGTCGGTGGTGGTGCGTGCCGTGCCCGTCGCCGGACAGTCGGTGCCGAACACGTGGCCCTTGCCGCGCCGGTGGTCGTCGATCCTCTAGCAGAGCGCTGACAGGCCTCCAACAACTCCCGCCGCGTCGCCATCCCAATCCGCACGGCCGATGTCGCCGACGATAACGCGCACGACCCGCACCATGGCCAGAAGCCGACGGCAGGAGCCATCACGGCTTCGTTCGAGGCCCGTACTGCCCTGGCCGCGCCGCCAACGCTCCTGGTAGGGACAGACCCGGCCAAGGAGACCGTTCCATGTCTGACCTTCCGCTGCTCGTGTTCGACGTGAACGAGACACTGCTGGACATCGAGATCCTCGCGCCGCGCTTCGAGCGCGTCTTCGGCGACCCGGGGGCCATGCGCCAGTGGTTCGCCCAGCTCGTGCTCTACGCCGAGGCGCTCACCTTGTCCGGCGGCTACGCGCCGTTCGGCGAGGTCGGCGGCGCGGTGCTGAGGATGGTGGGCGCCGTGCGCGGACGTGAGGTGAGCGACGACGACGTGCAGCAGGTGAAGGACGCCATCGCCACCATGCCGGCCCACCCCGAGGTCCCCGCCGCATTGTCCAAGTTGAGAAGCGCGGGCTTTCACCTGTTCGCGTTCACCAACAACCCTCTGGCGACGTGCAGCAAGCAACTCGATCACGCGGGCCTGACGCCCTTGTTCGAGCGGCAGTTCAGCGTCGATGAGGGTGCGCGCCGCTACAAGCCCGCGCTCGAAGCCTACCGCGCCGTGGAGCAAGCGTTGGGCGTGCCGCCACCGCGGCTTTGCCTGGTCGCCTGCCATGCCTGGGATACGCTGGGCGCGGCGGCGGCGGGCTGGGACGCCGCCCTGGTCGTCCGCCCCGGCAACGCCCCTTTCGGCCTCGGCGCCCAACCAGGGATCGTCGGCGCCGACATGAACGTGGTTGCCGACGCCCTCATTCAGAGGGCCGTCCAGGGCCGCTGACCGACCGCCGCGCGTCACGCGTGCTTTCGGTCACGGCCGAACCTTGCTTCTATGACGCTCACACCGCTCAGGAACCTGCCGTTCATGTCCGACATCAGGCTTTGGGGCTTCGACGGCTCGACCTACGTGCGCGCCGTCAAGATGCTGCTGGCCGAGAAAGGCATCACCGACTACGAGCAGGTGCCGCTCAACGTCCTGGACGGCGAGCCGAAACAGCCCGAGCACCTGGAGCGCGCCCCGTTCGGCAAGGTCCCCGTGCTGGACCATGACGGGATGCGCGTCCTGGAGACCACCGCCATCATCCGCTACCTGAACGACGTGCTGCCTCACGGCGGCGCAGGCTGGGCTACCGGTGCTGACAGCGAACCGTGACGAGTTCGACCGGATGCAGCAAGCCGCTGGAGCTGGATCGTTCCTGTGCTACTGACCGGTTCCTCTTCTCCGGCGGCGGGAAACGCTCCGCGTAGGCCGACGGGAAGACCCTTGCCGCATGATATGTGCCGTAGCCTGTCAAACCACCCGTTCGAAGTCACTCAGCGTGGCAGCGTGCGCTGTTGCTGCTGAATTGCGCTGTTCAGGTTCCGCTCGAGAGTTTGGTAGCCCTGCTCCAATTGTTGCCGGTTGATGGCTCCTTGATTGAACTGCTGCTGCAAGCCGACCACGCCCTGATTGTGTTGCTGCTGCAATTGGACGACTGACTGGTTGTACTGCTGCTGGCGGCGCACAACGTCCTGCTGCCGCTCCTGCCGTTCATGGGTCTCAAGCTCGCTCCGGCGCTGGTCGCGGTAGCGTCGGTCAGCGTCGCGGTCCTGGCGCCACTGCCATTCGCGACGGCGCTCAAGCCAGTCGCTACGGTCGTAGCCGTAGCCCGGATCAGGCTGGACCTGATTGTTGAAGAACCCCTGGTTCGGGTAGATCGGTTGCCTGTATGGCTGAGAGTAGCCGTAACCGTAGCCGGCGTAGGGTTGCCCGGGATCGGTGTAGTAGTAGGTTTGAGCCTGACCCGCTTGAGGGCAAAGCCCGGCGGCCACAGCCATCACTGCCACGACTGGTCCGACGCGCATCTCATCCTCCCTTGCTGACGCTTGATGGTCGCCATCGACACCATAGCCGAACTCGCGGGCGAGAGCCGCGTTTTATTCTGTTATAACAATCAAACTCCAGGGTTGGCAGCTCGTTGAGGCAAGCGGTCCAGCTCCGGCAAACCCGTGCGCACGACGTGGGTGTGGACCGCCTCGGCGCAGCGCTGCGGCGTCATCGGCCCGCGGCGGCCCGGACGCACCTAGGCCATGGCGACGGCCAGCCCGGCCCAGTCAGGGCCGATGGTCTCGTCCGCCAGCCAGCCTCGGGCGGTCTGCTCCACCTTGCCCGGCGAGATGAACCGGGCCGCGTCCTGCATCAGCTCGTCGACGTGCTCGCGCACGCGGCCGAGGTCGGCGGGCTCGGCACCCGGCCCGGCCTGCCTGGCCCGGCTGTCCTGTCTGGCCCGCACGGCGTCCTCCCTGTCCAGTGTTGGATCGAGCGCCGGCCTGGATAGGGCGCGACCGGGGGTCGCGGCAAGCGTTGGCGGCCCCGCCTGGCCCATCGCGGGCCGGCGGGCCATACTGCCGCCCACCATGACGAGGCCGGGTCCGTATGGCTGATGACCTGTTCGCCGCCGCCGCGCCGCGAGCCGGCGGGGCGCCGCTGACCGTGTTCCGCGCCGAGCTGCTGTCGCACGGGCCGGCCGACTGGGAGTCGCTGGTCGAGGGCTTCGCCACCCTGAAGGCGATCACCTTCTCCAGCAGCCTCGAGTTCCTGCTGCGCCTGGCCGACCGCCTCGACGACGTGGAGGTGGTGTTCGGCGCCGAGCGCATCCTGTCCAAGGAGCACCTCGCCCTGGCCCAGGCCAGCCACGTCGTGCAGGCCTACGGCTTCGCCGACGCGCTGGTCGACCACAAGGCGCTGACCGAGGCGCTCGGCCGCCTGCTGGGCCGCAGCGGCCGGGCGCTGCTCGACCGCGTGGTCGACGGCACCTTGCGGTTCCGCCTGCTGCGCGGCCGGCCGAGCCACGAGAAGCTGCTGCTGCTGGCCGCCCCGGGCCGCCGCCGGGTGCTGACCGGCTCGGCCAACCTCAGCCTGGCGGCGTTCGAGGGCCGCCAGCACGAGATCCACATCGCCTTCGACGGCGACGCGGCGTGGTCGGTGTTCCACGCCGCCTACCAGCGCGACTGGAAGGACAGCGTGCCGGTGCTGTCCGACGCCCTGGTCAGCGAGCGGCCCGGCGGCGAGCGCGTCGCCCGCGACACCCCGCTCGCCCTCGACGAGGTGCCGATCGTGCGGGTGCTGAGCGCCGGCGTCGCCCTGGTGGACCCGCCCGCCCGGCCGATGCCGCCCGGCTTCGCCGCCGACGCCCTGCGCGCGGCGGCGACGCTGGGGGCCGAGCTGAAGGACCTGGCCCTGCCCAAGGACAAGGCCGGGCGCACGGTGGTCAACGCCGCGTCCGCGCTGCGGGTGCTGTGCCAGCACCAGGCCCGGCCGGTGGGCGAGGGGGCCGAGGAGCGCGTCCCGCGCTGCGAGATCGACGTGGCGAGCGGCTTCGTCCACCTCGACGGCGTGGCCTGGCTGCGGCCGCAGGACCAGGTGCCGCGAGCGGAGATCGAGCGCGACGCCCGCATCCTGGTGGACGACCTCGGCAGCGTCCTGCAGTTCTTCGGCAACAGCCAGGGCGCGGTCGAGGTCTACTGGGCGTTCCTCGTGTGGCTCTACGCCGCGCCGTTCGCGCCGCACCTGCGCCAGGCGGCGATCCCGGCCGGCATCGACCCTTGGGTCTACCCGGTCTACGCCGTGCTCTACGGCCGCTCCAGCGGCGGCAAGACCCTGTTCACCCGCATCGCCGCCCGCTCGATGTTCGGCCTGGAGAAGACGCTGCGCTCCGGCCAGTTCACCGCCAACCGGGCGCTCGGCCTGCGCGAGCGCCTGGGCGCGATCCCGCTGCTGATCGACGACGTCACCCGCGACAAGTTCACCAGCCACGTGCCCGACCTGGTGCGCACCGACGCACCCTGTTCACCCGCATCGCCGCCCGCTCGATGTTCGGCCTGGAGAAGACGCTGCGCTCCGGCCAGTTCACCGCCAACCGGGCGCTCGGCCTGCGCGAGCGCCTGGGCGCGATCCCGCTGCTGGTCGACGACGTCACCCGCGACAAGTTCACCCGCGACAAGTTCACCAGCCACGTGCCCGACCTGGTGCGCACCGACGCCGAGATGGGCGGGCTCCACGCCCCCGTCGTGCTGACCACCAACCGCGACGTCAGCACGATCCCGCCGGACCTGACCAAGCGCATGGTCGAAGCGCATGGTGACCTGCCACGTCGACGCCGCCATCGCCGAGAACCGTTCGGTGACCGAGCGGCTGGCCCGGCGGGCGCACAAGGAGATCGGCACGGCGCTGTATCGGGCCTACCTGCAGCGGCTGATCCCGGAGGTCCGCGCGTCCGCGCCATGCGGGCGGCGATCGACGCCGACGCCGAGCGCTTCCCCGACCTGCTGGCGCGCTCGTCGGCCGTGCTGCGGGCGGTGCTGGCGGAGGCGCTGGGCGAGTTGCCCGGGTGGGCGCGGCCGCTCGGGTTCGGCGACTACTTCGGCATCCGCCACCGCCGCTTCCGCGACCAGCTCGACGCCATGCTGGCCGACGCCGAGGACCGGGTGGCGGTGAACCGCCGGGCGGGCGAGCTCGCGGTCAGCTTCGGCGGCGACACCAACCAGGCGGCGCAGTTCGCCCGCAGCGTGCCGGACTTCGTGCTCAAGGGCCGCTTCGCCGATGTGGTGCGGCTCGACCTCGCCGCGCTCGAGCAGGAGATGGGCGTGGCGGTCGGCCGCGCGCCGAGCTGGTGGCGGCGGGCGCTGCGGCGGTGAGGCGGTGAGGCGGGCGGCGTGCCCGATCCCGTGCATGCGCCCGGCCTCGAACGCCCTGGATTCGGTTCTCCCCAGCCTTGGGCACCGACTTGCCTCCAGCTCTGGGGACGGCAGTGTGACCGAAGCACGGGCGCAGACACGCTAACGCCGATGCTGCTAGGTTAGCGTCCATGAACGTCGCCCTGCGCCGCCCCATGACGTTGGAGCAGTTCCTCGCCTGGGAGGAACGCCAGCCGCTGCGCCATGAGTTCGACGGCGTCCAGCCGGTCGCCATGACCGGAGGAACCGCCGCGCACTCGGCCATTCAGGTCAACCTCACCAGCGCTCTCCGAAATCGGCTTCGCGGCGGGCCGTGTCGGCCCCATGGCAGCGAGCTGAAGCTCCTGGTCGCCGGCCGCGTCCGCTACCCGGACGCCTTCGTGGTCTGCACGCCGGTGCCGCCGCGCGCCACCGTGGTCACCGAGCCGGTCGTCGTCTTCGAGGTGCTCAGCGACAGCACCGCCGGCAACGACCTCGTCGTCAAGAACGCCGAATACCGCGCAACCCCCTCGGTGCAGCGCTACGTCGTGCTGCAGCAGACGAGCGCCGCCGCCGTGGTGTTCGCCCGCAAGGGCGAGGACTGGGTGACGGACCTCCTGGCCGGCGACGACGCCGTGCTGCGGCTGCCGGAGGTCGGCATCGAGATCCCGTTGGCCGAGATCTACGCCGACGTCGAGTTCGACGACCCGGCCGGAGAAGCGGACGCGGCACCGTCAACTTGTTGAACTAGGCCGTAGTGACGATTTCAGCTTGGCTGGGTTCCGGTTCGGCGCTGGGTGTGGTTCAAGGCTGATTTCGAGGTTTGGCGATGGCGGGCGTTGAGGTGGATGCGTTGCGCGACGACCAGTGGGAGCGCTTGCGGGACCTGGTTCCGGGCGGGCGCGAGGGCCAGCGTGGGCCGCGTTGCGACAACCGCCGGTTCGTGGATGCGCTGCTGTGGATGGCGCGCTCTGGCGCGCGCTGGCGCGACCTGCCCGAGCGGTATGGTGATTACCAGGCCGTGAAGCGCCGCTTCTATCGCTGGGTCGAGCGCGACGTCTTGGGCGGCTTCCTGGCCGTGCTTGCGGCGGACAGCGACCTGGAATGGCTGATGATCGACAGCACGGTCGTGCGCGCCCACCAGCACGCGGCCGGGGCCCGCCGGTCCAAGGGGGGCCTGATGCCCAGGGGCTGGGCCGCTCTCGCGGCGGCCTGAGCACCAAGGTACACGCCGCCACCGACGCGCTGGGCAACCCGGTGCGCCTGCTGTTCGGGCCGGGGCAGCGCCATGACGTCACGCGCGGCCACGAACTGCTGGACGGCCTCAAGCCCGGTGCCGTGATCGCCGACAAGGGATACGACGCTGACCACCTGCGGGATGCCATAGGCGACATGGGAGCCGAGGCTGTCATCCCGCCCCGGTCCAACCGCAAAACGCCACGCGACCATGACAAGGCGCTCTACCGGGAGCGCAACCTCGCCGAGCGGTTCTTCAACAAGCTGAAGCAGTTCAGGCGCGTGGCCACCCGCTACGACAAGCTCCTGCCCAACTACAGAGGCTTCGTCCAACTCGCCGCCATAGTCGTCCTGCTTCGGTGAAATCGTCACTACCGCCTAAGGTTGCGATGGGGTGCGATTGGGACGGCGTGCTCGTGGTTACGCCGCAGCGGTGACGCCGGTGACCTTGGCCCAAGCTTGGAAGGCTTGGCTCCGGGCGGCTCGATACTGGGCGGCAGGCACTTGATGGCGGCGAAGGTGGAAGAGGTTGCTGATCCCGTCGTGGGCGGACAAGAAGCGCTGCGCCTGGCCGGCTGATTTGAAGCGCTTCATCTGCCGCTCTCGTCGCCGGGTAGGCTGGTGCGAGTTTTCCGCCCTGTTGTTCAGGCCCTTGTGCTTCCTGTGCTCGACGGAGGGCATCACCGCGCGCTTGGCAGCGCCGTAACTGGCGAGCTTGTCGGTGATCACGACACGGGGTGCTTGGCACTGCCGCTTGAGCAGCTTGCGCATCAAGCGCTTGGCGGCCCGCGCGTCGCGCCGGCTCTGCACCAGAATGTCCAGCACGGTCCCGTTCTGGTCCACTGCACGCCATAGCCAGTGCTTCACGCCCGCGATCGTCAGCACGACCTCGTCCAGATGCCACTTGTCGCCGACCGCAGGCAGCCTGCGCCGGATCTGGTTTGCGAAACCCTGCCCGAACTTCAGCGCCCACTGGCGCACGGTCTCGTGGCTGACGACGATGCCGCGCGCGGCCAGCAGTTCGTCCACCATGCGCAGGCTCAGGGGAAAGCGGAAGTAGAGCCACACCGCGTGGCTGATGATCTCGGCTGGGAAGCGATAGCCCGCGTAGCTCGGGCAGGCAGGCGTCGTCATCCCGCCCGCCTACCTGGCTCAACCTCATCCTGCAAGCCAGCCGGCCGCCAAGTTGACGGTGCCGTCGCAACAGCACAGCCAGCCAGCCAGCACGCGCACGCGCCTTAACGGCAAGTTTGCAACAGAGCGGTCCTACGGACGTCGGTTCGACACCTGGCTCGACGCGGCTGAGCCGCTGGACGTGGTCCCGAAGTCTTCTCGCGGCGGCGGCGGGTAGCGCCGGTGACGGCCATGCCTGGTTCAGGCGCATGGGAGACTTTGTTGCATGGACCCGCCCGGTGGTGCCGGGACCTGGCTCGGCGCAGGAGGTTCCACCCTGACCTCGGATGCCCATCTTGCCGTTCAAGCTGAACCAGAACCGCCGCCACCACATCCCCAAACAGAAGCACAAGGTCAGGAACTGGCGCGCATATGATGCCAGCTTGCGCCAGCGCGGCAGCTTGACGGTCTGGTTCACGGACGAAGCCATCGAGGCATGGCGGGCGGAGCCGCGCACGACCCCGGGCGGCCAACCCTGGTATTCGTCCTTGGCGATCCTGACAGCACTCACGCTCCGCGCCGTGTTCCACCTGGCCTTGCGTCAAACAGAGGGCCTGATCGGCTCCGTCATCGGCCTGCTCGGACTCGATCTGGCCGTGCCGGACCACTCCACCCTGTGCCGCCGGGCGGAGACGCTGGAGGTGCCACGCCCACAACCGCGCAGGGACAGCAAGCCCCTGCACCTGCTGGTGGACAGCACCGGCCTGAAGCTCTGCGGCGCGGGCGAGTGGCTGATCGAGAAGCATGGCGCCAAAACGCGCCGGTCCTGGCGTAAGCTGCACATCGGCTTGGACGCCGACACCGGCCAGATCGTCGCGGCGGCACTGACTGCGAAGGAGGTCGATGACGGTGCCGAGGTCGGCCCTTTGCTCGATCAAATATCAGGACCCGTGGCGTCGTTCACCGCCGACGGCGCCTATGACCAGGACGGCGTTTCCACCGCCGTGGCCAAGCGCCATCCTGAAGCGGCGATCATCGTGCCGCCGCGTTCCACGGCCGTGCCGAGCGAGACGGCCGAGACCGCACCGACGCAGCGCGACCGCCATGTGCAAAGCATCGCCGAGCACGGACGCACGGCTTGGCAGAAAGCGTCAGGCTACACGAAGCGGGCGCGAGCCGAGACGGCCATCGGCAGGTTCAAGCACGTAATCGGTGATAGGCTACGCTCGCGCAGCGACAAGCGTCGGGCGACCGAGGTGGACGTCGCCGTCCATGCGCTCAACCGTATGCTGGGGTTCGGACGCCCGAACTCCGTCCGCATCGCCTGACCTTCGAGCGGGGCTGGGGTAACCGCGCCCACATACTCGGTCTGTGCAACACGGCCTCCTGCGCCGCCAAGTCCTGCTTGGGGTGGAAGGGGCGCGGCTGCAAGCGCGTCAGCCGAAGCCGGCGCAGCAGCGTGCCCACGGTTCGCTCATGCACCTCCACCTCGAACCGGGCCTGGACCTGCGCCCGCAGGTCCAGGCAGCGCCGCCGGACAACGCCGTCCTCGGCCAGGTCCGGCCCAGCCAGCACCAACTCCTCCAACTCCTGCATCTGCTCCGCCGACAGCGCCGGCGGGCGGCCACTGCGGGGCACGTCCCGCACGCCTTCGACGCCGTGGGCGTTGTAGCGGTGGACCCAGTCCCGCAAGGTCTGCCGATCCATCCCGCCAGCTTGAGCCGCGAGGTGCCGCGGGTGCCCGTCCAGCACCATCGCCAAGGCCAGCCGCCGCCGCGCCTGCCTCACGTCCCGCGCGCCTGCCGCCGCCGCACGTCGCCCCGCACTGTCCAGGTCGTCCCGCGTGATCGCAACCGATGCCATGCCACCCACCCCGAACCGAACACAGGGCGCATGGACCCATACCCTCGCGAACTTGGGAAACCCCCAGGAGGCAGAACTCTCGGCGGCTGGTATAAATGGGCTTATTGGGGCAGTCCCATTGCAATAGCCGAACCACAGTCCAACGCTCATCCGCGTCAAGTCCTCGCCTCCTTGCTGCATCCGGATGAGGTTGCTCCAATCAATGGTGTGGAGCTTTAGACGCGGCAACGAGTCGCCGATTTGGTTCTCAAGCATGCCGCGATTTTGCCAATTACCAAGACAATGCGAGTGGGAACGGATGTCTCTGCAGCCGAGTAGAGCTTGTGACCACTTTTTACACGTATCCCGAGCCCATCCCTAGATCTACCCCAAGCTAATCCACTCGACCGCCACTGTCCGCTCGAACCGCGTTTCGGCAACGTCAGGCAGCTTTGCGAGATGCCGGTGCACCGGCGGGCAACGGGGCGGACGCCGGGGCAGTGCCGTCCTCCCACTCGCGCAACGCGAGGAGACGCAAGCCCTCGCGGATCACGTCACCGTCGTCCAGGTAGCGACCGGACGCCACCGCCTCCTCGATGTAGGTGTTGAGGCGATCGGTGAGCTTGACGGTCCTGGTCGGCATGGCGCGGTTCCGGAGATGTGACACCCGGATTGTGCCTCGAGGCCGGGGCGATTCGACAACCGGAGCAAAACAGGAACAAGTCTCTTTGAGTGACCAAACCGTTCGGGAAAACGGGTTCACGACCGACTTGGCCGGGGCTGGCGCCGGCACGGCTTCCGATCGGTCCATTTTCGCCTCGGGATGTTCCACCGCTTGGTCGAGCAAGGTTTTCAGGGCACGCCCCTTGGCTAGGCCCGGGTGATGCCGAGCGAGCCGTGGAGCGCGATCCCCTCGGCGCCGTTCTCGATGATCAGCGCCGCGATGACCGGCGAGGCCGCGTCATCGGCGAAGGAAGTGAGCCTGGTCACGTCCATGCTGCAACCTACGATAACACTCGAAAGCACGTCTCACCAAATGGTTGGGAATTGTGAGTAATTTGACACGCTGCACTTTGATCGGATGTGCTTCACTCTCCGTGCTGGCGAGTTGACAGCCTGCGGCTGAGCTGGCAAGTGGCGGCATGCAAAGGATATCGGAGTGGGTCCTTGGGCCTGAAGTGAGCGTCACCACTACCGAGCTGACGAACGGCCACTGGCAGGTTTCGGCTCAGGCCAGTGTGGTGCATGTGTGGACGACCCCTTGGGTGCAAGGGGAGAGCGGCAGAGTTTGATGGCGGTGCGACGGAGGTCATGTGTCCGGCCTACTTGATGCGGCACGATTGACCGCTGGCCCAGATGGGTTGCACGAACAAGCCTCAAACATGGATGCGGCATCGGGATGCCTGTGCACCAAACGGGGTTTCTTGTTCGTCGGCTCGACCGATCATCATCTCCTGCAGTTCTTCTTGCACCCAGGTATCTGCGAGCGGGTCAGACGGCCGCGGCAGCCTCGGCCGCCTGCGTGGCAACCTTCTTGCTGCCCCGATACGCTTCCCCGGTCGCCATCATGGCCCGTACGATGCGGGCCATCTTGTTGGCCAGAGCCACTGCCGCGAGCTGACGCGGCTTGCGCTCCAGCAAAGCCAGTAGCCAGGTTGAGGCGCTCTTGCTCCCCAGCTTGGCGAAACGGATCACTGTCATTGCCCCCAGCACCAGCAACTGCCGCAGCCTCTCGTTGCCGGCTCAATTGATGCCGCCCAGGCGCTGACGCCCGCCTGTGGAGTGCTCTTTCGGCACAAGGCCGAGCCAGGCCGCAAAGTGCCGACCGGATTGGAACCGGCCGGGGTCGATTGTGAGCGCCAGGCTGGACTTGAACACCGGTTTTCAAAAATTATTGCTGTAGCAGGGACTTACGAACAGGTATGTAGCTCTTAGCACCACAAGGCTGGTGCCGGGCCGCGCCGTGTTTGGGGTTCAGGCGGTGCTTGCGTCGTCGCGGACGTTGGGCGGCAGCGCGACGCGAGCGGCTTTGAACAGCGGGCCGACGATGCCGGTGGCGGGCGTGCGCAGGGCCATGGTCTTGCCGCCTTTGCTGATCGCGACCTCCTGGAGGCGGTCGAGGTCGCGCAGCACGTCGCCCCACTCGGGCCGCAGGTCCGCCGTGCGGCAGCGCTCGTCCAGCTCCTGGCGCAGCACCAGGGCCAGGAACGAGCAGAACACGTGGCCGCGGATGGCGGCGTCGGACTGATGGTAGATCGGCCGCGTGTGCATCAAGGCTTTCGCGGTGCGGAACAGGGCCTCCACTTGAATGAGGTCGCGGTAACGCAGCACGGCCTGCAGCGGCGTGATCCGGGCGTTGGTGCGCAGCACGAACACGCCGTCGTAGCGGGCTTCGTCGGCCAGCTTGCCGGGGTCGATCTCGAAGGCGCGCGTGTCCGTGGTGGTGCGCAGATAACGCCGGTAGGCGGAGTTGCCGATCAGCGCCTTGTCGCCGCGCCTGAGCTGCCGGTCCAACGCCTCGACGATGGCCCGGCGGTCGGCGGCGTCCTTGGCCGCTTCGGCCTCGTTGCGGCACACGACGTAGCGCCGCCCTTCGACGGTGACCTCCTTGACGAACAGCGGGGTCTGCTCGCCGCCCGCGCGCTCGATGCACAGCGGGGTGAAGGGCTTCGTGTCCGCGAGCACGACGGTGCGCACCAGGCTGTCAGTGCGCTCGCGGGCGCCGAGCACGTATTCGAGGCCGCGCTCCTCGATGGCAGCGATGGTGGCGGCCGAGATCATGCCGCGGTCGGCGACGACGCAAACCCGGCCGATGGCGAAGCGCGAGCGCAGGCGGTCGACGACGGGGATGTGGTAGTCGGTCAGCCACCTCTCGCAAGCCCGATCCGAGCCCGAGACCATCAGCCGGTGCAGCACGGTGGCGAACACGGCGCGCTTGACGGGAAACTCAAACCGGCGCTCGGCCAGCAGCGCCTCGATCACGGCGCGGCAGCCCGTCTCCTCCCACAGCCGCCCAAACAGCAGCGGCGCGCCGATGCGCGTGCAGGCGAGCCGATCGGGATTGCTGGCTTCGAGCTGGGACAGCACTATGGCGCGCTCGGCATAACGCGCCACCGAGCTGGCCAGGCGATCGAGCTCACCCGAGGCGACGACGGCGTTTTTGCGGCCGAGGTTCTTGATGATGCGCTGCTTGGCGCGGCCGTCCTCGCGCACGCTCTCGACCAGGTAGAGGTAGGTGTAGCCGTTGATGCTCTTCTCGCGGACGAACATGACGGATTAGCAGCCGAGTAGGGCTGCAATCGTCAAGTGGAAATCGGTTCTTTCGGTGCACAATTTAGCACTACGCTTTTCTCTCGCCTGCACCCCGACCTAAACAGATCAACGACTTGCAAGCCGTTCGGAGCCGAAATCGGCCGCTCACTGTTCAAGTTGAGTCTGACCACATGTCCGGTGCAGACGACACGCTCATTGATGTTCTCTGGCCTGATCGTCATCCAATTCCACCAAAGTTTCCTCGGTTACGATCGTGCGCAGTTCTTCGGTGATGGGAGAGGCCCATTGCCCGAGGCTCAAGCTGTTATAGAACTCGGCATAAAGGCTCACGGCGCGCTGCTCAACCGCCTGCTGGAAAGCGGCAAGCCTATCGTCCGTCCATATCCTTTGCGCCACCACTTTCTCAGGCGAGGAAGCTCGTTTCCACAAAGCTCTTTGGTCTGGCGAGAAAGCCATGTCACGCAGCTTGTCCAATTCTTCCTGGTTCAGATCTCCATCCGAAACCAGTTCAGGTGCCTTCTCCTTGATATCGTCGTCTTGATCATGTCGATTATCTGTCGAGCTGATCAGTCGCATATTCCCGATGCCGTCCCCGACGTGGCGGCGCGAGAGCTGCATTTTCTTCAATACTTCTTTTGACAACGTTTGGCGCTTATTTACTGCATTCACCTTATCCTTCCAGTTGTCCCAATCCCCTGCAGGAAGAACATGGTCAATATCGTATGGCAGGTCGTCCTCGTGATCGGTGAGAGGTTTATAATCGGAGAATTTCCGAAGTACATAATCCCGCTGCAACCACGGTAAGACTTTCTTCGCGCTCCACCACCAGCGTGCAACAACTTGCTTCTCGGCATCACTCTCACCAAATCGCTCCCAGCTGTTGCGCAACTCAGGAGAGCAAGAACAAATTAGATGTCCGCCGACGTAAGAGCACCCAAGAAGATCAGCAAATCGCTCTGGCGGGATCAACGGCAGTCCACAACGTTTCCCGTCCTCGACTGCGTAAATGGCTTGATAAAGTGCCATAGCAGGGAATTTCCCAAGTATATTAATATTCTTCTTCAAATACACGAAGGAACGCCTCGCTGCCCGCTCATTGTCCCAAACGAATATATGCCAATATAGAGAAAATCGAACAATATCCTTTCTGGACTGCTCGAAAACGTCATCAGGTTTCGAGTGCTTTAGCTCCTCAATCATCCAGAACACGAGAACTTGCCATAGCTCAGCTGGTAACGCAACGAGCATGACATCAGGTAGCCAATACGCATTCTTATCGTCTGAATAGGACAACAGGCGTCGAATATTCTTGAAGCCTTCGTTGGCCAATCCCTTTGCAGAGTCGGCGTCACCCGAGACGATCGGCAGCAAATTATCGAGACGGCGGCAAATCTCGCCCTCTCCTGCCATCTCTTTGGCGAAAGTCGTGACGTCCGGAACGCCATAGTTCGGCGGAACAAGGCTAGAATTGGCGATCCTAAGCGCAGTTGCAGTAATCTTGGTTGGGGTGAGAACCCGGCCAGTGTCGGTGAATATTTGCTCAACCGTATCCCTAATCCTGGGTACGTAATGCTTGTAGATGGAGAACAGCCGCTCCTCTGAGGAAAGCGGCGTGCCCGCTGCGCCAATCCGCTCAAAAAGTGTCAGCAACGTTTGCTCATCGCTGCCGGAATCAACAAGAATCAAGGCCACTTGCGCGTGCTTCACATTCCGAAAAGCGGCATCAAGCGCAATGAGGGCTGGTTTTACATTGTCTTCATTCAACTTTTTTTCCGGAAACGCCTCGCTCCAAGCAGCAATGCCCTCCTCGGGCGTTGCCGGCGAGGCCTTGAGCCAAGTCTCCAACAGCTTATGCAATTTGAGTGTGCGCTTGAGCGCGTTAGCGGTGCGCTCTCTCGCATTGAACGGGCACGGCGGCTGTATAACGAGCTTCTTACCGTCCTGCTTTACGTTTCCGTAAAACAGTTCAAAGTCGTATGCGGTACGATCACCGTGCTTTATCGGGTGGCACTTGGGGTCCGGCTCGATCTGGAAACGAGCTTTTCGCCGATCTGCCACGGAAAGTTTAGACCCACTCGTCCGATCATAACCGAATGGCTGCGCCCTCGATGTAATGCGCAGCGACGGAAATCTCGCGGCGTCATCTGCATCGAGTTCTACCCAAAGACAGAGTTGCGTTTTCTCCTCCCCGTAAAGCCCGGCGAGCAAAGCACGCACCCGCTGTTGCCCGTCAAGCAAACCGAAGCCAGGCCATTCTTTTTCCTCTGTCCGCGTATACCGACGTCTGGAGTTGCCCGTATCCGCTGTACCGTGAGTGTCTGGCATGCTTTTGTCAGCAGCCTGATCAATCGCGACCATGGATCGACAGCCTGACAGCTGGTCCACGAGATAAAAGGCCCCTAGCGGCAAGCCGCGCATGAGGGAATCCCACAGCTCAAGCACCTGCTTCGGACGCCAAACGGCAGTTCTTTGAACAGGCGGCATTGCAATGATTTGCATGCCGGGATCGTCTTTATTGTTCTCTAATGCCAAGCTTGACTCAGAAACCCAGCTTACAAAATCTAAGACAGACTTACCAGTTACCTTACAATTATCTGGAAACACAGGCCAAAAATCCTTTAGGAGAACTGTTTTGTTTTCTCTTTCCATCGAAAAACCTTTCTTTCATGAAAACTGTATTCTGGAATGCAAGCAGTTAGCCGCTTGCCGACGCACAACCCTGATGATGCCCCCCCACCTCCTCCAACATCCCTACTAAAACCCCCCGCAACCTCGCCGGCGCCAAGACCTCCACCGCCGTCCCCCACGTGAACAAGTGCCAGCACAGCTCCACCACCCCGCCCGTGCGAAACCGCACCAGCAGCCGGCTATCCGCCTCCCGCTCTATCGTCTGCGACGGATGGAACCTCCAGCAGGTCGCGTCCTCCGCCGCCTCGGCCGAGAACCGCAGCACGACGTCGATCGGCTCCTCCTGGAACACCCCGAACGACTGCGCCGCGTAGTCCGCGAGCGAGAAGTCGTCCCGCCGCACGAAGCCGCGGTCGAGCAGGTCGATGGCAACGACCCGGTCCAGCCGCCACAGCCGCATCTCCGGCAAGTCCTCCACGTGCGCGACCAGCCAGCCGCGTCCGCCGTGGAGCAGGCCGTAGGGGCACAGGATGCGGGTCGCCGGCTCGTCCCCATCGCGCCCAGCGTAGCGCGCCACCACGAGCTGCATGCCCAGGATGGCCCGGCGCAGCGTCGGCAGCACCCCGGCCGCGATCAGCGGCCGCGGCCCGGGCCGCATGGCGATCCCCTCCGCCTCCATCAGCGCGGCCACGTCCGGCTCGGCCTGGCGCAGGGCGTCCGGCCGCATGACGGCCCGCAGCGTGGTCGACGCTTCCCGCAGCAAGGCAGCGCGGTCGTCCTCCCCGCGCGCGCCGCAGTCCCGAGCCGCGGTTTCGATGGCGGCGATCGCCTCGGCCCGCAACTCGACGATCCCGACCAGGGCGCTCCCCGGCAGGCGCCAGCGACGCACCCGCTCCTCGTCGTCCCAAAAATCCATCTGCGGGAAGGTGGCCACCAGCGTGTCGCGCAGCCGCTCGGCGGTGCGGCGGTTGACGCCGAGCTCCGTCGCCATCTCATCGAGCGTGAAACCAGTACGGGTGCCCGCCAAGGATCGGGCAAGGCGCAGGAGCCGCTCCGCCGGGGCATATCGCATCCGGGCAGAGTGTCTCATTTGTTGGAATCGCACAATGACGTATCGATCACCGATTGAGCGAACCCGATCGGCTGCCGCCCGCCGACCCGCCCCTCGCACTCGGCCGCGAGCAGGCGCGAGAGCAGGCCGGGATGCCGCTCGCCGCCCCGCACCGCCGCCCGCCGCCGGACCAAGGCGAAGTCCGCCGGCGTCAGCGTGCGCAGCCGCTCCAGGCCGGCGGGGGCGGCGAGGCCGAAGAACTGCTGGAACGCGTGCCGGGCCTGCTCTGGCGTCAGCCAACCGAAGCGCAGCTTGACCAGGAAGCGGCGCAGGCTGGCGCGGTCCAGCCGCTCGAGGAGGTTGGTGGTGCAGGCGAACGGCAGCGCGTGGCTGTCCATCCAGGTCAGCATCTCGTTGACCTGGCTGATCTCCCAGCTCCGCACCGCGTCGGCGCGTTCCAGCAGCAGGCTGTCGGCCTCGTCGAACACCAGGAAGGCCTGCGCCTCGCGTGCCTCGGCGAAGGCGTCGGCGATCTGCTGCTCGGTGCCGCCGACGAACATGCTCAGCAGGTCCGAGGCGCGCTTGTGCAGCACCGGCAGGCCCATGCGCCCGGCCAGGTGCCGCACCCAGGCGCTCTTGCCGGCGCCGGGCGGGCCGGACAGCAGCAACGAGACGGCGCGGGTGGCGCCGGGGCGGGCGAGGTCCTCGGCGAGGGCGGCGAGGTCGCAGTCGGCGTTGAGGAGCGCCGGATCGTAGATCGCGTCCGGCTCGGCCTCGGGCGCCGGGGCCCGCCCGCCGCGCACCGCCCGGGCCACGCCTTCCACGATGACGCGCGCCGTGTCCGCCCCGCCGCCGGCCAGCCGGGTGGCGCGCAGCGCGGTGGAGGCGACGGCGGGGGCGGCGGGCACCAGCCGTGCCAACCGCGCCGCGTCGGCATCCTGTAAGGCCACGCCCTCCGCCTCGCCCATGCTGCGCCAAAGGCGGGTGCGGGTGGCGAGGTTGGGGATCTTCAGCTCCAGGCACATGGTCATCCGACGCAATACGGCCGGGCCGAGCACTTGGATGTCGTTGGCGGTCCAGATCACCGGCCGGCTCAGGCGCTCGAGCAGGCGGTGGATGAAGACGCGCGAGCTGGTGACCGGCTCGTCGTCCCGGGTGCTGCGGCTCGTGAACAGGTCCTCGGCCTCGTCGAACAGCAGCAGCGTGTCGCCGGGCGTGGCCAGGCGTTGGGCGAGGCGCAGCCCGGCCAGGCGTTCGTAGCGGTTCGGCTCCCCGCCGTCGTCGTCCGCCTCGGCCACCGGGCGCAGGCGGGCGCCGACCCGGGCGGCGAGGGTGGCGGCGAACGAGGTCTTGCCGGTGCCAGGCGGGCCGTAGAGCAGGATGCTGACGCCGGGCTCGCGGCCCGCGAGCGCCGCGCGCAGCACGTCGGCGGCGAGCTCCGCCTCGCGGCCGAGATGGGCGAAGGCGTCCCACGGCAGCGGCTCGGCCCCGCTCGCGCCGAGGAACTGGTCGTAGAAGTCCGGCAACGGCATCACGTCGCGGCGGATCAGCGAAGTGAGGCGGTCGAGCACGTCGAGTTCCCCGCGGCGGTCGAGGCGCAGCAGGCCGCTGCCCAGCAGCTTGCCGCCCGTGGTCAGCCGCGCCGCCACGTCCGCGGTCGGGGCTTCCAGCAGCAGCCCGATCAGCCCGGCGTCGCGGCGGAACCCGGAGCCGCCGCCGCGGGCCTGGCTCAGCGCGTCGAACAGCCGCTCGACCCGCTTGTCGAGCTCGTAATGCAGGGCGAGGGCGAGGATGCGGGTGGACACCAGGTCGAGCGCCAGCGTGCCCGCGATGGCGGCGACCCATCGCTGCGTTGGCGTGCCGGCCGGGGCCGGCAGGGCGGCGGCCCCGTCCAGCAGCGACCTGGCCCTGCGCCATTGCGCGGCGGTCGGGCCGCCGCGGCGCCCGCTGCCGAAGACGTCCGAGTCCTCGGGCATGGCCTCGCCGTCCAGGCCGAGGGCGGCGGCGTTCTCCTGCAGCCAGCGGGCCAGGGCGCGCGCCTCGGGCGAGCGGCGGTCGGTGGCGTCGTGGACAGCCCGCGCGCATTCGACCGCGAGCAGGGTGGCGGCGGGAGCCGGGGGACGCCGGTGGAAAGGAGCGCTCATGGTTCGTGTCTCCGGAAGCCGGGTGAAGCAGGAAGGCGACGCGAGGGCGTCAGGACTGGACGGGAGGGAGCAGCGCTGCCTCCCCGTGGCGGCCGTCACCGCCGCGCCAGGCGGCCCTGGCGGGCGGCGAGGCGGGCCTCGGCGGCCCGGAGCTGCGCCGCGGTGATGACCCGCCCGGCCTGCCGCGGGTCGCCGAGGCCGAGGCCGATCTCGATGAAGCCGTTGCCGCGCAGGCGCGAGGACACCGCCAGCGTCACCCCGCCGTGGACGACCTGGAAGTGGGCCAGCTCGAGGCCCTGGCCGCGGCGGGCGATCTCGCGCCAGGCGGCCAGCGCGGCCGGGCGAAGCTGGGCACCGAGTGCCGCGCGGGCCTCGGCGGAAGGGACGATGACGACGGGAGCCTGGACCTGGAACATTGCGATCTCCTCGATGGACGGCTCGGACCAGGAGCTGCGGACGGAGTCCGGGCGGCGACTGGTTCAAGCGGTCAGGACGGAGGGATCAGGCAATCATGGGCGCTCCCGCGACGGTTGGGCCGGTGGCGTGCCGTCACGCGGCGTTCAGGAACAATACGCCCTGGCCACGACAGAAGCGGACGTAGCGGCCGGGGCGGACCCATCATGAATGACGAGCAGGTCCGCCGTGCCGGTCACGCCGTCGAGCCGCTCCGCCGTGGTGGCCAGCACGGCGCCGTCCGGCCCGAGCAAGCGGTCGCGGCCGTGCGTCGCGAGCCGGTCGAGCGCCGCCAGGCTGCCGGCGGGCCTTTCCGGGGCGAGGTGAACGAGCAGGTTGAGGCCGCTGACCCGGCACGCGCCGGCCTGGGTCGCCGCGGCCAACCGGGAAAGCACGCGCGCCGCGGCGTCGAACCCGGACGGAATCACGTGCAGGTCGGCGACGTGGCCCGGCCGCCAGCACGCCAGGTAGTCCGCGAGATCGACGCAGACCAGGCGGCCGTGCCGCGGTCTCGTCACCGCCCGGAGCGGGACGTGATGCAGACGGTCGCCCGACGCACCCGGCCCGGCCCGCACCACGAACGCGCCCCGATCCCGCAACGCGCGGACGAAGCCGTCGGCGGCGTGCGGCATCCCCGCCTCGACCGTCGCGACGACGACGGTTCGGCAGCCGCTCGCGCCCCGCCGGGTCCTCAAGCCGCGGACCAGCCCGAGCGCGGCGGCCAAGTCATCGCACCCGGCTTCCCGCGGCACCGCCACCGTCGCGAGCGGCGCATCGGGAAGACGGCTCTGGGCGACGGCGTCGGCCACCTCGGCCTCGACGCCACGATACTTGCTAGCAGGCCGCCCGGCGGAGAAGCCCTCCGGTCCGGAGTGAAGCCCGGCGAACCAGCTCGATCGTTTGAGGCGGGCAAGCCAGCGCGCACCGGCCTGGCCAACCCCGAACGCGAGGCACCCGAGACAGGCTTGGTCATCCTGGTCCTGCCATGCCGCTGATCCCGGGCCGCGGGCTTCCGGAAGCCGGTGATCCGACCGGACCGCAACCCAGCTGATGCCCAGCGCCGCCGCGGAGATTGATGGGGAGCCTTCTTCGATACCGCGACGATCAGGGCCAGGCCGCGGGGCGCTGACGGCGCTTACTTTCGGCCATGCCGCCCTGGGCGAGGGATCGACAGCCGCCAGCGCCCCCATCTCAGCGCGCCGGAGTCGACGAGATCTGCCGGCCCTTCTCGTCGTGGACGTAGACGAAACCGCCCCGTTGCACCGCGCTCCCGATCGCCATGGCTACCTGCTCCTCTCGTTGTTCAGGTTCCGCCGCGGCCCGGCAGCGGTGTTCAGTTGTCAGGGCCGATGGGGACAGGACATCAGGCGTGCGACAAACAGGGACGTGGCTGTGCGGGGCGAGTGCGGTTGCGGTCGGATCTCTTGCCTGTCCCCCCGAGGCACCACCCTCCGGAACGCCGCTCAAGGCGGACCGCTCACCGATGCGACCGCTTCTGACGCATCGGCGGCGCTGATTGGTGCGCTCTCGCGGGAGTCAGACAATGCCATCCAGCCTTCCAGCCTCGATCACGCTCGGCGATCAGAACCGCCGTCGCCCAACGATCGCCGCCTTCGACGCGGCGACGCCCGGCGCCGCCGGGCTGGCGCTGACCACGGGCGAGTTGCGCCGGCACAAGCCTGCCCGTCACGCCTTCCGCGCCCAGGCGCGCCTGCCGGTCGAGGTGGTCCTGGATGGCGTGCGCCAGGGCTACAACGTCGGCGCCCTGTTCCGGCTGTGCGACGCGTTCCTGTGCGAGCGGCTGGTGGTCTGCGGCCGCGACGCCGGGCAGGGCATGCGCAAGCTGGTCCAGGCGGCCCAGGGCACGCACAACTGGGTGCCCTGGGACCAGGCCGACCGGGCCAGCGAGGTGGTCCGGGCAGCGCGGGCCCGCGGCTACCAGGTCGTCGCCGTCGAGCAGACCCGCAATGCCGTGAACCTCGATCAGACTGAGCTACGCTATCCCGTCTGCCTGGTGCTCGGCTCGGAGCGTGCCGGCGTTTCGCAGGCCGTGCTCGACCTGGCCGACAGGGCGGTGAGCATTCCGATGCGGGGCATGGCCAACTCGCTCAACGTGGCGACGGCGGCGGCGATCGTCCTACACGGGATGGCCACGGGGTTCGGCGCCGTTCCCTCGGGCGGCGGCCCTTCGTCATGACAGGCGCGATGCCGGACGATACCTGGTCGCACGACCTCGAAGCGCGGACGCGGGACGCGCTCGAGAGTGGCGGCCTGTTTGCCACGCACGATCACCAACTGTGCTTCAAGCACGTGACATCGCGGTTCGGCGCCATCGCGGCCGATGACCTCCGCCGCGGCGTGCTCAGGCTCGTGGACCGGCGGAGCGATCAGACCGTCGTCTTTCCGAACGCGGACGCGCTGATCGCAGCCGGCTGGGTGATCGATTGAACCCGGCCCAGCGCTCCGGCCTGGCCACGCTGCCCTGGCCGCTCGTCGTCGTCGACTTCGAGGCAAGCTCGCTCGATCAGGACGGCTACCCGATCGAGGTCGGCCTGGCCCTCTGGCCCGGCCCGGATGACGCTATCTTCGGCTGGTCGACGCTCATCCAGCCCGCCGGGGCGTGGAGCCGGCTCGGCCATTGGAGCCCGCAATCGGCGAAGGTACATGGCATCGCCGGCCGGGACCTCCTGGCCCAAGGCCAGCCGGTCGCCCGCGTGGCCGCGGCCCTCAACGAGGTAATCGGCGCCGGAACCGTCGCGTGGTGCGACGGGGGCGCCTACGACAGCCACTGGGCCGGGGCGCTGTTCAAGGTGGCCGGTGCCACGCCCCGCTTCGTGCTCGGCGACTGGCACCGGCTCATGGCCATGCTTGGTCCGGCCAGGCGCGAGCGCGGCTTACGTTGGCTGGAGACGGCGCCCGTGCGGCATCGGGCGCGTGAGGACGCCGAGCAGCTCCTGCTCGCCCTGGCCTACGCGGCCGGGACCGAGGCCGGTCCGGTCCGCGACCTGAGCGGCCGATGGCCCGTGCTGGCCGGGCTGACTACGCCGGATCAAGGGAAGCCACGCAACGGCGTCGTGCCATGAGAATGGCCGCCACGAGGCCGGAACTCATGAGAGGGCGCACCGATCACCTGGCTTCTATCCTGGACGGAATGTTATTACGTTCGTGCCCACACAACTCCGCAAGGTCGCCATGGTTGAACTAAAAGTACGCAAAATCGGCAACTCCCTGGGGGTGGTGCTGCCCAAGGAGGTCGTCAACCGGCTGTCCACCCAGGACGGCGCCGCGCTCTACCTCGTAGAAGCGCCGGACGGCGGCTACCGGCTCGTGCCGCATGACCCGGCGTTCCAGGACAGGATGGCCAAGGCGGAGGACATCATCGGCCGCTACCGCAACACGCTGCACGTCCTGGCCCAGTGATCAGGCTACAGTGATCAGGCCACGGTGACCGAACCCGGTTGGATCGACGAGCACCTCGTCTTGCTGTTGCACGACCGGTTGCTGGCACTGCACGGCGGCGCGGCCGGGGTGCGCGACGACGGCTTGCTGAAATCGGCCCTGGCCCGGCCACGGCAGCACTTCGCCTACGCCGACGCGCCCGGCATTATCCAGCTTGCGGCCCTCTACACCGCCGGGATCGTCCGCAACCATCCCTTCATCGACGGCAACAAGCGCACCGGCTTCGTCGTCGGCATCCTGTTCCTCGAGCTGAACGGCTACGCGTTCACGGCCAGAGAGGAGGACGCGGCGCAGGCCGTGCTGGCCCTGGCGTCTGGCGCCATCGATGACCTTGGATACGCAGCATTCCTAGGCGGCAACGTGACGGCTTCGATCGCCCGGTGAGCGCAAATTCTTGCTGCTCGACCACGCGAGTGGCAACGCCGGTGCGGGGGTCGGCGGCACGGTCCTGAATGCGGTTTGAGCCCTGCTCGCAGTGGCGTTGCCGCCCAAGAGACCTGAAGTTCGCCAAACTCGATGCAGTTCACCCCGCCAACACGTCCGCTTCTGACGCACTTGCCTGGCAATGGTCCCTGCGCCACCAAAGGAAACCCGCCCTGGCCGCCATCGCCGAGCACGTCAACTATCGCCAAGCCGGGCCACGAATCCAGGCCAGCGTCGGCCTGGTTTGGGCTGTCCAGGACGGCGCCGAGCCGTGGCGCCTCGTCATCAGCCGCACGCCCCTCAATCGTGCCGAACCCTACGGCGACGCTCTCACGCATCCCGGCGGCCATTGCGAAACCTGGGAAGCCTGGCGCCGCCTCGGACCCGCCGCCTTGGCCCGGCGGGGTCTGCCCCCGCTGATCGCCTGGCACGAGTACGAACACTTCCCCCGCGGCCGCGTCGTCTTCCACACGACACCGGGCCGCTTCACCCTCTACGCCGACCGCAGGCTGCGGACCTCCGCCCTGCTCCCCCGCATCCTGCGCGCCTTCGCCCTCGATCCCGCCCGCTGCGCCATCCGCGCCGACCCGCACTACCGCACCGTCGTCCTCTGACCCAGGCCCGTGGGAGACCCGAATGGCAATCATCGCTTACTATCGCACCCGCCCCAGCGAACCCGAAGCGTCCGGCCTCGCCCTTAGCTTGCAGCGCCAAGCCGCCCATGAGGCGGCGGGAGGACACCATGAGATCACCGCCGAGTACATCGAACGAAGGCGAACCCGGCGCCGCAGCCTACCCCGCCTACGCCGCAGCCGTGAACGCGGCCAACGGCCTCAGCGTCCACGACGGGGGACGCTGCGTCCAACTCATCATCGCAACCCGGGCCGCCGTCGGCTCCGGCCTGGTGTTCAACGAACCGCAGTTGCGGACCGAAGGCGGTGGCTTCGTCCTCACCGTGGAACTGCTCGTTTCCACCATCCCGCCCGCACCGACCATCGCGCTCCCGCCCGGCGCACCCGCCCCGCTCTGCCTTCACGCCGAATGGCGTCCCCGCCAACTCGATACCGTCATTTATCTCTGCAACGCCGCGCCGCGGCCGCTCACCGCCGCCACCGCCGTCATCGACACGATCGACGACTACGCCGCCCTGACGAGCAAACGGATCAACCCCCGTCCGCAGGTGGTCAGCACCTACGAACGCCGCCTCGGCGCCATCCCAACCAACACTGGCCTTTGGCTCGGCAGCATCACCCACGCCATCGATCTTGAGCGCTCCACCCGCTACCGCCTCACCTACACCGACGCCGCCGGCCGCCGCCGCTTCGCCGAGGCGCGGGACGACACTCTGGGCGGCGTACATAGCCCTGCGGCGTCGCGGCACGCCTGGGTCGCCTTCGAGCCTGCGCGTCCCGCTGAGCCGCCCGCCCGGACGCGGTGCCGCTAATGCCCCGCCACCCCTGGAGCAAGCTCAAGTCCCGCATCGAAGCCCTGTTCGCGCCGGGCTTGCCGCTCGCCATCCACTGCAACGTGTTCGTCCTGCGCACCCGGCACTTCGACTTCGACGAGCCGCGCCACTGGATCATGCTCGGCCACGGTCGCCACGGCCGCATCATCTGGGATTTTCCCGCTCCCTTCCTCAACATCGGTCCGCATAAGCGGCCCCGTTCCAGCCGCGGCCCGGCGCTCGAATACTGGGAAAGCGGCTACGGCTGGGACGGACGCGAACCGAGCGAACCCTCCGCCACGATCCGCGCGTACCTGGACCGTCCCCGCGACCAGCTGATGCGGTCCTTCCACGACCCGTGGGAGCTCGCCGCCATCCTCCGCGCCGCCGACCGCCGCCTCGGGCGCGACACCCTGCTCGCCTGGTCGCGAACGCTCGACGCGGCCCACCCGGCGCTGCCCGTCATTCACGCCCGCTTCCCCAGCGCCAACGCGTCCGCTTCTGACGCACCCACGCGCCACTCCCTCCCCGCATCCGTCAAAGGAATCCCATGAGCAACCAACTCGGACGCCGCACCCTCATCGCCGGCAGCCTCGCCGCTGCGGCCACCCCCAGTGCCGCGGTCGCTCGCCCCGGCAATCCCTTGCCGCCCATGCCGGAAGCGGCGCCGGGCCACGCCCCGTTCCGGGCCGCCTTCCTCGCCTGGCTTGACGGCGCCGCCGAGCGGTTCGCCTTCCCCGTTGCCGTAACCTCGGACTCCCCGGACCACACGGAACTCCGCATCGAGGGCCTGCACCCCGCGCTCTGGTTCTCCCTCGGCCACGCCGGCGGCATCGACGTCGGCGTCACCTGGGACGACGTGTGCTGGGACCTGCTCACCTGCCCCGACGTCTACGCCCACGAGCAGCCGGGGGGCAGCTGGCACAACATGCTCATGCGTCCCGAATACCGCCTCGACCACCCGACCATCGAGGCCGCCTGGCGCAGCGACGGCTTCGAGCCGCTGCTCGACTGGGTCAACGACGAGCTCGCCCCCGCCACCCATCTCGGCCTGTGGCACACCAAACCTGGCGGCTCCACCTGGGCCCGCCTGGTGCAGGACGGCCAGGCGATGCTCGGCGGCCGCCCTTGCAAGTGCAGCAACACGCCGGTCCACCTGCTGCCGCTGCACGCCGGGCCCGCGCGCCGCATCCCCGCCGCCCAGGCCCGCACCGCCGCGGACAGCCGCCGGGCCGCCATCGGCAGCGCCGTCCAGCGCGGCGCCCACGTCTTCCTCTACGACGACCGCGGCCGCCAACTCGCCATGCTGCAGGCCGGCAACGGTGACGAGGACGGCCTGACGGGCTACACCGCCCGCACCGTCACCATCCGCCGCGGGGCGCACGTGTTCACCTATGACCAAACCGGCCGCCAGCTTTCCATGGTTCCCGCACGGTGAGCCGCGGCATCGTCGTCCTCACCGGCGCCGGCATCAGCCGCGAGGGCACCGTCAACTTGTTGAACTAAGGTTGCGATGGGGTGCGATTGGGACGGCGTGCTCGTGGTTACGCCGCAGCGGTGACGCCGGTGACCTTGGCCCAAGCTTGGAAGGCTTGGCTCCGGGCGGCTCGATACTGGGCGGCAGGCACTTGATGGCGGCGAAGGTGGAAGAGGTTGCTGATCCCGTCGTGGGCGGACAAGAAGCGCTGCGCCTGGCCGGCTGATTTGAAGCGCTTCATCTGCCGCTCTCGTCGCCGGGTAGGCTGGTGCGAGTTTTCCGCCCTGTTGTTCAGGCCCTTGTGCTTCCTGTGCTCGACGGAGGGCATCACCGCGCGCTTGGCAGCGCCGTAACTGGCGAGCTTGTCGGTGATCACGACACGGGGTGCTTGGCACTGCCGCTTGAGCAGCTTGCGCATCAAGCGCTTGGCGGCCCGCGCGTCGCGCCGGCTCTGCACCAGAATGTCCAGCACGGTCCCGTTCTGGTCCACTGCACGCCATAGCCAGTGCTTCACGCCCGCGATCGTCAGCACGACCTCGTCCAGATGCCACTTGTCGCCGACCGCAGGCAGCCTGCGCCGGATCTGGTTTGCGAAACCCTGCCCGAACTTCAGCGCCCACTGGCGCACGGTCTCGTGGCTGACGACGATGCCGCGCGCGGCCAGCAGTTCGTCCACCATGCGCAGGCTCAGGGGAAAGCGGAAGTAGAGCCACACCGCGTGGCTGATGATCTCGGCTGGGAAGCGATAGCCCGCGTAGCTCGGGCAGGCAGGTGTCGTCATCCCGCCCGCCTACCTGGCTCAACCTCATCCTGCAAGCCAGCCGGCCGCCAAGTTGACGGTGCCCGCTGGACAGCTCGCAAACGCCGCGGCGGGTGGAGGCCGCCAGCACCCCGCGCGCGCTGCCGCCCGTGGATCTGCCCGCCATCCAGGCCGCGCTGACCGGGATGGATGCCGGCGCGGCCGAAGCGCAAGTGGCCCCTACCCCGGATCGCCGTGCCTGAATGTCCGGGCCGACGCGCAGGCTTCGGCGGCGCAATGCCGAACGTGGGGCAGTGCGGGCACGATCGGCCGAGGTGGAAGCGGACGGGCGGCTTCGGGCCGGCGGGCCGGCAAAGGAAAGCCGGCTTTCATTGCTCAGGCGGCTTCCGGTTCTGATATGATGCGGCGGCTTGGAGGTGAGCATGAGTGTTGTTCAAGTTCGACTGCCAGAAGACGTCGGTGAAGCGATCGAACGCGAAGTGGCGGCCGGGCGCGCCCTGTCCGCGGAAGACTACGTCGCGCACGCGCTTCGGGAGTATCTGTCCGCCGAGGACGAGCTCGCCGCGGAAGCTCAGGCAGGGATTGAAGATATCGAGACCGGGCGGTTCGAGGTGGTTGATGACCTCGAGGTCTGGGGCGCCAGCAATCTGGAGCAAACGCGGAAGCGGCTGGATGGCGAGTCGTTCCAGGCTTGAAGGTTCGGTTCGCCGGACGCTCGCAGGCTCATGTCGAGCGTATCCTCCTGGACAGCATGCGACACCACGGGACCGAGGCGGCCGCGCGATATCAGGCGCTCATCTCAGCCGCCATCCGCGTGCTCCAAGCCACACCCGTTCCGCCCTACTCGCAGCCAATTTCTCGAAAACCGGGAGTTCGGGCGCTCCATCTCAGGCACGCCAATCGAGCGCTGAACCCCGAGGAGCGGGTCGGTCGACCGCGCCACCTCGTCCTTTATCGGGTTGCAGACGACGGCCTGCTCGAAATTCTCGGGTTCGCGCACGACCGCATGCATCTCTCAAGAGCCGCACATCGCGTTCGGCGCGAAGCTGACAAATCATGACGCGATAAATGGCCGTAAACCGGCGGCCTAACCGCCTCCCACAGCATCTGACCGAACGCGCTCCTTCATCGCCTTTCGTTGCCGGCTGGGCCGAAATCGCAAATGCTGCTTGTGCAATCAGAGGATCCGATGATGACAACCTCCCGCGACCACGGCCTGACGAGCGAGGAGTTGCGCATGCTTGAAGGCATTCTCACGAAGCTGAGCGGGCAAGGCGCTGATCTGCCACCACCGCTATTCCGATTCATGACTGAGATCACGGCCACGGCCAACGTGGACCTGCTGGTCCAGGACGATGAGAAGGGAGTGCTGCTCGCCTGGCGGGACGACCCGTTCGGCACAGGGTGGCACGTTCCGGGCAGCATCATCCGACACAGGGAGGAGATCACCCATCGCATCCTGGCCTGCGCTGGCGAGGAGTTCGGCTGCGAGATAGATGTGGCCGACCGACCAGTCGCCCTCATCCAGATCTTCGACGACCGGGGCCATTCGATCTCGCTTTGCTACCCATCGGTGTTGCGTGGGCGGCCGTGTTGCACAGACCGAGTATGTGGGCGCGGTTACCCCAGCCCCGCTCGAAGGTCAGGCGATGCGGACGGAGTTCGGGCGTCCGAACCCCAGCATACGGTTGAGCGCATGGACGGCGACGTCCACCTCGGTCGCCCGACGCTTGTCGCTGCGCGAGCGTAGCCTATCACCGATTACGTGCTTGAACCTGCCGATGGCCGTCTCGGCTCGCGCCCGCTTCGTGTAGCCTGACGCTTTCTGCCAAGCCGTGCGTCCGTGCTCGGCGATGCTTTGCACATGGCGGTCGCGCTGCGTCGGTGCGGTCTCGGCCGTCTCGCTCGGCACGGCCGTGGAACGCGGCGGCACGATGATCGCCGCTTCAGGATGGCGCTTGGCCACGGCGGTGGAAACGCCGTCCTGGTCATAGGCGCCGTCGGCGGTGAACGACGCCACGGGTCCTGATATTTGATCGAGCAAAGGGCCGACCTCGGCACCGTCATCGACCTCCTTCGCAGTCAGTGCCGCCGCGACGATCTGGCCGGTGTCGGCGTCCAAGCCGATGTGCAGCTTACGCCAGGACCGGCGCGTTTTGGCGCCATGCTTCTCGATCAGCCACTCGCCCGCGCCGCAGAGCTTCAGGCCGGTGCTGTCCACCAGCAGGTGCAGGGGCTTGCTGTCCCTGCGCGGTTGTGGGCGTGGCACCTCCAGCGTCTCCGCCCGGCGGCACAGGGTGGAGTGGTCCGGCACGGCCAGATCGAGTCCGAGCAGGCCGATGACGGAGCCGATCAGGCCCTCTGTTTGACGCAAGGCCAGGTGGAACACGGCGCGGAGCGTGAGTGCTGTCAGGATCGCCAAGGACGAATACCAGGGTTGGCCGCCCGGGGTCGTGCGCGGCTCCGCCCGCCATGCCTCGATGGCTTCGTCCGTGAACCAGACCGTCAAGCTGCCGCGCTGGCGCAAGCTGGCATCATATGCGCGCCAGTTCCTGACCTTGTGCTTCTGTTTGGGGATGTGGTGGCGGCGGTTCTGGTTCAGCTTGAACGGCAAGATGGGCATCCGAGGTCAGGGTGGAACCTCCTGCGCCGAGCCAGGTCCCGGCACCACCGGGCGGGTCCATGCAACAAAGTCGCACGCGCGGGATTGTTGCGGTGTTCTGGGCATGCGGCGATGTTGAGAAAGCCTGTGCGATCCAAAGCTGGCGGCGGACGGCGGCGAGCGCGTCGGAGAAGGTGACGGCGTGTTTGGCATACCAAGCGGCGCGCCTGGGCAGGACGAGGCCGCGCGCGGCCAAGTCGCTGGCCCAGAGCGTCACGAGCGAGAACAGGGCGAGCAGGCACGGGGTGGTGCGGGCAACAGCCAGGTCCGACCATTGGCGCTGCGTTTCCACGCCCAGGTGCCGGCGCACCTCGGCGAAGGTCACCTCGACGGACCAGCGGCGCACGAACAGCTGCAGGATGGCGACCGGGTCGGCGGCTTGGTCCGTGCACAGGAACGCTTGCGGTTCGGCCTCGCCGGCCGGGTCGCGGACCAGCACCCAGCGGACCGGCACTTGCTTGCCAGGATGGTACCAGAGTGCCCTGCCCGACACGACGTCGAGCTGGCGTTCGCCCTGCTCGTACCAGCCCGTAATTGTGACGCGCTGCCACTCTGTTTTCGGGTCGGCCAGGCGCTGGAGCAGCGTCGGCTGGCGTGCGCCGGATACGCGCGGACGTCCTTTCGTTCCGGGCAAGCGTGGAGGGGGCGGGTCGAACAGGCGCGCGTCGAGTCGCAGCCGGGTAATCACGACAACATGCCGGCACACGGCTGCGAGCAGCTCGATAGCGGCGTAGCTGCTGTCGGCGACGGCTATGATCCGCCGATCCGGCAACCAGCGCGCGAGGCGGAGCAGCAGTTGGCGTGCCCGATCCGTCAGCAGCTTGTGCCGGCGTCCGTGGACTTGTGCGTAGCGCTCAGAGGGCGCCAGCGAGGTGAGGAACGGCAAAGCCCAAACACGCCCGGCGAACGGCACGGGCGCGAGCAGCATCAGGCTGATCCAGCGCAGGCCGGACGCCCTGACAAAGTGGCCGTGGCTGGATTGCACGGGATCGCGGTAGATGCCGCGCGCCTTGATCTTCGTGCCCCAGCGGCGCTCGATGGTTTCGTCAATACCGACCACGACCGGGCCGCTCGGCACGAAGGAGGCGACCAGCAGTCCGAGCAGGCAGCGTGCAGCAGCCTGGCCCGACCAGCGGCTGCGGTTAAGCGCACGGTGGTAGTTGGTGAAGGTCGCCGCCCCGCGCAGGCCCATGCTGCTCAGCGCTGCGGCGACGGTGCGCCGGCCCGGGGACAGGATGGCGCCTGCGGCAAGCACCAGCAGGTTGGCCCAGGTCGGGCGGGTGAAGCACCCGGCAAACGGCACCATCCAGGCGGCAAGAGGGCCAGGGTGGGTTTCGGGGTCGGTTTGTCTTGCCATGGTGGCCTCGCAGTGGTGTCGTTGCCGCCCGACAACTCCATACGCGCCAGAAGGATCAACCGTGCCGGCCAGCGACCCCATGTGGGAGCGCATCGAGGCATTCAACCAAGCCCGCGGCGGCGGCGTCGCGGTGCACAAGGCAGGGCGCGGCTATTCGCTCATGAGCCAACGCACCGGCGCGCCGCTTGCCAGGCTCAAGCCGACCGGGGACGCCGACAAGATGCAGGTGCTTTGGTGGAACGGCCAGCGCTGGGGCGCCTCAGGGCCGTTCGGCATCGCGGCCATGCCGCTTAACGAAGCCCTCGAACACATCGCCTCCGAGCCGCATTTCTGGATCAACGCATGACCGGAAATGGCCAAAGTCGAGCTTTACACGAATGGATAAATCCGTCTCACCTGATGCACGTTGCAGCAAACACCCCTTTCGATCATCCGAGCATTTGAGGCAGCCGGTCGTACCGGCTCGTTCCGCGCAGCAGCGGCCGACCTCGGCTTGTCGCCAAGCGCGGTCAGCCACGCGATCCGCAAGCTGGAGCAAACCTTGGGTGCGACCCTGTTTGAGCGCAGCGGACGGGCCGTGCAGCTCAGCCCGGAAGGCGAAGCGCTGATGCGGCACGTGGGCCGGGCGTTCGACGAGTTGCGGCGCGGCCTCGAGACCGTGTCGACGCGCGGCCCGCAACTTCTGCGCATCCACAGCGCGCCGAGCTTCGCAGCGCAATGGCTTAGCCCGCGCCTGGCCGCGTTCCTGGGCGCCAATCCGGATATTGAGGTCCGGCTAGCGGCGGGAACGGACTATACTCGTTTCATCAATGACGACTTCGACGCCGACATTGTTTACGGCACTCCCCGCCTGCCCGGGCTCGAGATCCTGCCTTTGGGCGAAGAAACGGTAACGCCGCTTTGCGCACCGGCTCTCGCGCCCTCAGTCAAGAGCGCGTCGGACTTGCTCGGCCGGGTGCTGATCGAGAGCGACAGCAAGCAGATGCGATGGTCCGATTGGTTTGCGCAGAACGGCCTGTCGACGCCGAGACCATATGGCGTGCGTTTCGATCGTAGTTTTCTGGCCATCGATGCTGCGGTGAACGGTCTAGGCATCGCCCTCGAATCGACACGGCTGGCTGAGCGGGAGCTTGCCAACGGGCGCCTCGTGCGGCCACTGGCGGGAGTAGCCGAGGATATTCGCTACGTCGGGCACTTTCTCGTTCATCCGAAAGCCCGGCGACTGCGCCGCGGCCTGCTGACGTTCATCGGCTGGCTCAGCGCTGAGCTCGACCTCTGAGCATGCAACGACGTCCGCTACCTATGCCTTTCGCTGCCTCAATGCGTGCCGGGCATGTAGGTCCAGTCACCTCATAGGCCGGAAAACGGCCATCCTCTTCTTGTTGCGCAAACCTTCCAGACCGTGTAGAAACACACCGTAGTGTCCAGCACTGGACGCTTACATGCCGGAGGCGAGGTCGGCCTCCGTTTTTCGGTAAGAGGTTGCTTTCGCGCCGGGATGGCGACGTTCGGCGTTCTTGGCTGATCCTAGCGGCCATACCGGGCATGCAACCTTCCCTGAACGCCGGACGGGCGCTCAGACTGCCCTTGTCAGCTTCGGAACGCCGACCAAGTCGATGGCCCGGGTCATGTTGTAGGCGAGCGCCGTCTGGCTGAACTCCGCGCGCACCTTCTCCAGACCCCGCATCAGGAACGCGCCCTGGTTCCTCCACTGCTTGATGCTGCCGAATGGGTGCTCGACCGTCTCGCGCCGCCGGTCGAGGATGTCGGGCCGCGCTGCCAAGCGCTGCTCCATCCGGTCCAGCACCGCCTCGCCAGTCCAGCGCGTGACCTTGCGGAACGTGCTCCCAGTGCATTGCGGCCGGAGCGGGCATGCCCGGCAGGCGTCCCGGTTGACGTAGTGGTGCCGCTCGGTCCCGTGGATGGTCGAACGGTAGAGCGGGCGCAAGACGCGCCCGCCGGGGCAGGAGTAGGTGTCGGCCGCGGGGTCGTAGGTGAACTCGTCCTTGCGGAACAGGCCGTCGTGCACTGCCGAGCCGCGCTGCGGCCGTGCGACATATGCCTCGATGCCGGCATCCTCGCACGCCTGGATGTCCTCGCCCTTGTACTAGCCGCGATCGGCCACGGCCTGGATCGTCTCGACCCCGAGCGCGTCCTTGGCGGCCCCGGCAGTCTGCGCCAGCAAGCCGAGGTCACTGCCCTCGTTCGTCACCTCGTGGGCCACGATTAGCTTGTGCTTGGCATCGACCGCCACCTGCACGTTGTAGCCGACGCCGACCTTGGGGTGCGTGGCGGCGTTGGTGCACGGATGACCGGGTAGCCTGACCCTGGTGGGGTAGGTATGTTCCTGTCATGCCATTCAAGCACAACGCCGCGCGCCGTCATCACATTCCGCAGGCCCGATATCGGGTCACGAACTGGCCGGCCTACGAGGCGGGACTGCGCCTACGCGGTGACCTGACGTTCTGGGCGGACGAGGCGGCGCTGGCAGGATGGCAAGCACCGCGCCGCAGCACGACGGGCGGGCAGCCGCGCTACTCAGAGCTGGCGATCGAGCTGGTGCTGACCTGCGGCTCGTGTTCCATCTGGCCCTGCGGCAAGCAGAAGGGTTCTCCCGCAGCGTGCTCCAGCTGCTCGGCATGGCGCTGCCGGTGCCGGACCATACCACCCTGAGCCGGCACGGCCGCGCCTTTGCGGAACGTCAGGCGCGTGTGCAGGCTGGCACCGGGCCCCTCCACTTCGTTCTGGACAGCACGGGGCTCGAGCTGTTCGGCCAAGGCGCGTGGTGCGCGGCCAAGCACGGTTGGCTGCGCAGACGCTGGCTCAAGTTGCACTTGGGCGTGGACGCCAGCACCGGCGAGATCGCCGCGCACGTGCTGACGGACGGCGACGCGGACGACGCGGCGCAAGCGCCCGGCTTGCTGCGCCAGTGCGAGGGCACCTTGGCCAGCATCACCGCCGACGGCGCCTACAACCGCGATCCCGTCTACCAGGCAGCCGCGGCCCGGCAGGCGGGGTCGCCGCCCGAGGTGGTCATTCCACCCCGGGCCGACGCCGTGCTGAGCACAGCTGATCCGGACCTACAAACCCCGCGCGACCGCCACATTCGGCTCATGGCCGAGCGCGGCCGCATCGGCTGGCAACGGGCCACCGGATACGGCAAGCGCAATCACTGTGAAACGACAATGGGCCGCTACAAGCACCTGATCGGGCCCAAGCTCCGCGCCCGCAGCCAATCTGCCCACCACGGCGAGGTCGCGCTCGCTGTCCAGGTGCTCAACCGCATGATCCGCGAAGCCAAGCCCGTTTCCGTCCGCCGCTGAACCATGTGGGGCAGGAACTGTGCTGTCCGCACTTGCCTCCGTGCACCAACGCCGTTGGCGTCCGTGTTCGTCGGCACGGTGTTGCCGTGGCCGTAGCAGGCCGGCCCCGGATCGGCGCCCGCCGATTGCGGGCCATTGCGCAGGCCGCCTGCCTCGTCGATCCAGGCGAGCGAGCCGCCGCCCGCGCCGATCGTGAGGACCTCGATCGACGGGAAGCGGATCGGGTAGCCGAACTCGATGAACCAGTCCTTGGTGACGCGCGACTGGCCCTCGTAGGCGAGGGAGACGTCGCAGCTCGTGCCACCCATGTCGAGGCCGATCGAGTTGGGGAAGCCGCACTGCGCCGCGATGTGCCGGCTCGCGATCGCGCCGGCCGCGATGCCGGAGCCGGCGAGCCGCCCGGCGAACTCCTTCACTCCGTTCGGGGTCATCACGCCACCGCCCGTATGCAGCAGGAGGAGGTCGCTGCGATAGCCCGCGTCGGCGAGGCGGGTCCCGAGGCGGGTGGTGTAGTCCACCACCACCGGGCTGAGCGCCGCATTCACCACCGTGGTCGAGAAGCGTTCGTGTTCGAAGATCTCGGGCAGGATGGCCGACGAAATCGAGACCGGGACGCCGGGCAGCGCCTCGGCGAGGATCGCCTTCATGCGCTGCTCGTTGGCCGGGTTGGCATACGCGTTCATGAAGCAGACGGCCACGGCCGCGACGCCCCGCTTGCGCAGGATGCGCGCGACCTCACGGGCCGCCGCCTCGTCGAGCGGCGTGACCACCGTGCCGGCGGCGTCGATGCGCTCCGGCACGGTCAGGCGGTCGCGGCGCGGGACGTAGGGTGGCGCCACGTCCTTGTAGATGTCCCAGATGTCGTCCTTGTTGGCGCGGCGGATCTCGATCACGTCGCGAAAGCCCTCGGTGCAGACCATCGCCGTGCGCGGCAGGCGGCGGGTGATGAGCGCGTTCGTGGCGACGGTGGTGCCGTGGGAGAACAGCGCCACGTCCGCGAGATCGACGCGGCCGGCCTGCAGCCCGGCCATCACGCCGTCGATCGGGTCGGGTGTGGACGACGTCTTGGCGATCCGGATCTGGCCCGAGTCCTGATCGAGGATGCAGATGTCGGTGAAGGTTCCCCCAATATCGACGGCGACGCGGAGATTGGGCAAGGCGGTAATCCTTCTGGTCGGTGTCGGATCGGAAGCGCGGCCCCGTCAGTGAGCCGGCATGTCATCCTCGGCCCAGGCCGTGGTCGCGTCGAGGCTCGCGGCGAACCGCGCGATCACGTCGTCGGTCCGCGGTTCGGTGATGATCATGGGCGGGCAGGAACAGATCAAGCCCTAGATCGCCCGGACCACGAGCCCGTTCTCGCGCGCCTGATCGCGGAGGTGAAGCCCGGCCTTGCCCGGCGGGTCGAATTCCGCCTTCGTCGCCTTGCCGGCCACCAGCTCCACCGCGCCGATCAGCCCGACGCCACGCACTCCGCCGACCCGCGCCCCCTGCGCGATCAGCCCGCGCTCCTCGAAGATGTCGAGGCTCTCCGACGCCACCGCGTCGCCACAAGGTGGCCGCTGGCGGTGCAGCCGTGGCCGAGCGTGCCGAGCCTTTCCGACCCGTCCGCCATCCCCTGATAGATCGCCTCCGTCATCAGCGCCGCGGCGAGCGGCATGTGCGAGAAGGTGATTCGAGAGCGCGAGCATGCCAGGCTCGATGTTGCAGCGCTCGCAGGCGAACAGCGTGCCGCAGCGGCCCTGCGGTGCCCCAGGGTCGTCCGGGGCCGCCGCCACCAGGGCCGGGCGGCGCTGCTGCGCTGGGCGATTGGCATAGGGGAACGGGACTTTCACCAAGCTCCATGCCTCACGGCCCGGCATAGGCCTCCGTGTCGGCCGGGCCGTCCCACTCCGAGAAGGTCCTGAAGGGATCGTCGGCTGCCTGGTCCGGTTGGGCACGGGTCACCACGACGCGGCCCGGCTCGACGACGTAGGCGATGTCATCGCCCTCACGCGCGCGCGGCGCGGCGCGCACCGGCTGCGGCATCGCCGTCCGTGCCTTGCTGGTGATCATCCACTCAGATGGCGAGGACGTTCCTCACTGAAGGCGAGCGTCGCGCACGGCCTTTCAGGCAAGGCCACGTCGAATGATGCCGGCTCATCGGGTCTCGTTCGTCGGTCCCAGTCCCGGATTGGCCGGTCCGACCTCAGCCATCTGGTCAGCTTTGCACGTCGTGCCCTTTCGCCAGGTTGCCATTCGGCCGCGATGCCGCGGACCGCAGTGCGCGGATGTGCTCGGGCCCGATGCCGCAACAGCCGCCGATCAGGCTGGCGCCCCGGCCCAGCCAGTCGTCGGCCCAGGCGCGGTAGCGCTCCGGAGACATGTCCTCGCGCAACGGGCTGACAGCCTCGTTGGCGCTGGCCCGGTCGTCGTGCTCCTGGAACGCGTTGGCGTAGACGCCGATCAACACTCCGTCCGGGCCCAGCACGGCGCGGGCGACGTCCACGGCGGCCCCCATCGCCTCGGGAGGGCTGCAGTTGAACAGGATCGCCTCGGCGCCGGCGCCCACGGAGGCGGCGACCGCGTCCCTCACCGGCTCGTTGGAGCGCAGGCAGGGCAGCCCGGCACGCCCGGACAAGGTGAACGACACCCAAACCGGTTTGCCGGTGCCGCGCACCGCATCGCACGCGGCGAGCGCTTCCGCGGCGCAGCTCATCGTTTCCGCCAGGAACAGGTCAACGTGAGGCAGCAAGGCCCCCGCCAACACGTCGAGCATGGCAGGGGCACGGGTGGCGTCGAACAGGTCCGGCCGGTAGGAGCCGAACAACGGCGGCAACGAGCCCGCCACCCGCACGGGCCGCCCTGCCTCGTCCGCGGCCTGCCGGGCCAGCCGGCCGGCCAGGTCGGCCAAGCGGGCGGCGTCGGCGGCGAATCGCTCCTCGCCGATATGGAACGGGACCAGGGCGTAGCTGTTGCTGGTGATCACCTCCGCCCCCGCCGCGATGAACGCCCGGTGCGCGTCCAACACGCTCCCCGGCGCTTGCATCAGCGCCAGGGCGGACCACTCGGGCTGGCGGAACGGCGCGCCGGCCCGTTCGAGCTGGCGGCCCATGCCGCCGTCCAGCACCACGACCGGACGGCCGCGCGTCAGCACGCCGCCACCCGCGCGGCTCCTGCCGTTCCAGGCCTCGTCACGACACGACGCGACGCCTCATCGGATCTTCGGTAGCGTCTCAGTTTGAAATCTTGTCCGCTCCTAGTGGATAGGGTCTAAGAACGGCGCGCCCGGGGTGGCGACGTACATGATCACCACGCGCGTTGCCTCGCGCGCGCTCCGGTTGTGGCCGGTCATGCGGACGTTGGACGGCTCCACCATAGCGCCGCCCGCCTGAACCGTCACCGTTTCGCGCCCCTCCATGTCCAGCGTGAAGGCACCCTCAACAACGTAGACAGTCACGGGAAACCGGTGCGTGTGGAACACCGTGCTCTGGCCGGGGGCGATGGTGGCCGTGAGAACCTGAACTTCCTGCCGTTCGCCCCCAGGCATGCCCTCAACGGTTTCGCAGAGAACGAGGTGAGGCCGCGCTTGCTCTTGCTGCGCCGCCGCCGGGAACGACAGGCTGATAACTGCTGCCCCGAGCGCAGCGTGTAATCGCAAATCCCAGCGCATTCCGCCCCCTACTGCCGATTGCCGCGATAGCTAGCGCGTGGTCGGCTCGGCGGAGCAAGCGAAATCCTGGGTGAGCTGCGTCAAACCTAATTTCAACTGAGACACTACCGGCTCCTCAACTATGGGCCGACCGCGATGTCGCCCCCACCCCGTCGCTTCGCGCAAGCAGGAAGGACCATCGGCGCCCAGCGAGCACGGCGGCGATGAGGCGCTGTCGATTCAGGGCGCCGGCGGAGCCGAACAGGGTTGATCTCGATCCTCTGGATGCCCGCGAGGCCGGGTCGCAGGCCAGGATCAGCTCCTGGACAAAATGCCGCTGTAGCCGCCGCGAGCGTTTGATCACAGCGCGTCGCGGCGGCGAGCGAGCGCTTCAAGGCGCGATCATGCCCCGGACCTCGGCTTCCAGCAGCGACAGCGTGCCCGTGAAGTCCGCCCGGTCCGTATCGAGCACGAGGTCGCTGAACGGCCGAGAGCCGTAGCCTTCGGCGATCATGGCCTGAATGCGCCTGCGCTCGCTGCCGCTGAACGCACGCCCGCGGTTCGGGTCCACGATCGAGGCGAAGGACGCGTTCAGCGTCACGAACAGCGTGCGCAGGCCGCCATCCTCGAAAGTCCTGCGAAAGTAAATCCAATTGATGCAGTTCAGCGGATAGGCGACCACGACTGCCGGCGCGTGCTGGAGCAACGGCAGGCTGTTGCCGACGACCGCCCTGCTCGTTCGCAGGATCGAGCAGTACCAAGGCTGGTCGACGACAGCGAAATCGTCGCCGTCGATGAACCCGGCCGAGAGCCGCTCGGCGAGCGCCCGACCGAGCGTCGTCTTGCCCACCCCGATGGGACCGCTGAGAAAGATCGCGCATCCAGCCATGCAGGCAGGTTAGCGACGCCGGGGCACGGAGCGAAGGGCCGCTTCGGGGTCGCTCGCCGAAGCAGGGCGTTCCCACGCCTCGCATCGGCAGCTCTGAAGCTCGGTCCGCAGCGTCTCGACCAATATGCCGGCCGGCATGGCGCGGGCGAGCGGCGCCCCCTGGCCAGCCCAATGGGCACCGAAGCCGTGCTCCCCCCGCGCCCTGGCGGCGGCGTGGAGCGCTTTGCCGGCGTCGTACGCGATGGGGTAGTCGGGCGGCCGGCGGTCGCCAACCTCGTGCGCGAGGGCCGTGAAGCGGTTGGCGAGCGCGCGGGCCGGTCGCCCCGAGATGAGCGGCGTCATCGCCGTGTGGTCAGCGCCCGGCCCGGTCAGCGCGGCCCGGTATGCATCATCGGCGGCGGACTCCGGACAGGCGACGAACGCGGTGCCGAGCTGCGCCGCCACCGCGCCCAGGTCGAGCACGGCGGCGATGCCGGCGCCGTCCATGATGCCTCCCGCCGCGATGACCGGCAGGCCGGTGCCGCGGACCAGCAGCCGGGTCAGCGCCATCGTGCCGAGCGCGTCGTCGGGTATTGCGGGGTCGAACACGCCGCGATGGCCGCCCGCTTCGATGCCTTGCGCCACGACCACGTCGATCCCGGCCGCTTCGATCGCGCGCGCTTCACGGAGGCTGGTGGCGGTCGCGAGCAGGAGGATGCCGCGTTCGCGCAGCGCCGACAGGGCGTCCGCGGGCGGCAGGCCGAAGTGGAAGCTGACGACGGGCGGCGCGGTCTCCACCAGCATCGCCAGCATGTCCGCATCCTCGGCGAAGCTCCGGTAGATCGCGCGAAGCGCCTCGGGCGGCTCAGCGCCGAACTCGGCGAACAGCGGGCGCAGCCAGTCGAGCCATTCGGCCTCGCGGACCGGGTCAGCCGAGGCCGGCCCATGCGCGAACAGGTTGACGTTGAAGGCCCGGTCGGTGTGCTCGCGCAGCGCCGCGATCATCGCGCGCGCGCCGACCGCGTCGGTGGCGCCCACCCCGATCGAGCCGAGGCCGCCGTTGTTGGACACGGCCGCCGCCAGTGCCGGCGTGGACACCCCGGCCATCGGGGCCTGGACCACGGGAACGGACAAGCCGAGCTGATCGAGACGAGGCATAAGCGTCCTGCGCATCCCCGGAGCGAGCACCAGGTCCGCTTATGAACCCTGCCGCCCTCGTTGTGAACGGCCCTATCGGGGCCAGGTGACGCCGCCTGGCTCGCTCCAACGAAGGTCCGCTTGCCCGAATGGGCCGTCCGAGAGCCGAATGTCAGTTCATGGCCGCCAGGTAACGAGGCTGATGTGAGATCGGCCCACCGCCCGGGCGTCTCGGTGGTCAGCTCGCGGGCGGATGGCGGCGCAGGAACCCGACCAACAACTCGGCAACCTGGTCCGGCTGTTCCTGCTGCACCCAGTGGCCCGCGCCGTCCAGAACGTGGCAGCCCTCCATCCGGGAGCAGGACGCGGTCCGCATGTGCTCGAGCGCGCCCGGATGCTGGAACGGTCCCCAGTCCTGGCGGCCGGTGATGAACTGGGCCGGTTGCTCGACGTGGCGACCGGCGAACAGGCCGAGGGCGCGGCCCGCGCCGCCGTCCATGCGGTCTCGGTAGCCTTGCAGTGCGCCCTGGAAGCCGACGCGGGCGTACTCCTCGGCGTAGACGGAAAGCTCGGCGGGGGTCAGCCAGGGGCAGGCGCCGCCGCCGTCCGGCGGCATCTCCGGGGCCACGGTGCCCGGCATCGTGCGGCTTCGGTCCATGATGTAGTAGGTCGGCATGTCCGCCAGCGCCTCGGCCGTCCAGCCTCGCAGGGGGTGGGGGGCGTTGCCGGGCCAGTCGGCGCTCTTGTGGTGGTAGTAGGCGCGCAGGCCCAGCGCGTCGGTGGCGGCGTGTACCTTGGTGTGGCGACGTCGTGTGGCGACCCGTCCATGTCGGCGGCGGCGGCCTCGGTGGCGTAGGTAGGCGTGGTAGTGCTTGCGCGGGCGGTCCAGGGCGGCGAGGGCGGCGTGGATCGGTGCTTCGTCGCAGGGCGGGTCGCAGGGCGGGCGCAGGCCGGCCGGCATCTCGGCGAGCGGGGGCGCGCCGGCGAAGGGCGCGCTCATCAGGGTGAGCGAGGTGAAGACGTCAGGCCGGGCCAGGGCGCAGTAGCCGGCGACCCAGGCCCCGTAGTCGTGACCGACCACCGCCACCTGACGCCGGCCCAGGGCCGAGACCAGGCTCAGCGTGTCCAGCAGGCGGCCGGTCATCCGGTAGGGCGCGAGGTCCTCGTGGAACCTCGTCACGCCCGTGGCGGTGCGGCCGTAGCCGCGCAGGTCGGGCGCGACGGCGTGGTAGCCGGCCGCGGCGAGCGTCGGCAGGACCTTGCGCCAGGAGTAGGCGAGCTCCGGGAAGCCGTGCAGCAGGAGGACGCAGGGCGACGCCGGGTCGCCGGCCTCCAGCAGGTGCAGGCGCAAGCCGTTGACGCCGTCGATGAAGCGGGCGGCGACACCTGGCGGCAGCACGTTCGGGTCGAGCGGGGAGACGATCATCTCGCCGCGTCTACAGCGAACGCGAGATCGAGGACAGCGGCGGCGGACGTCGCGTCGCCGAGGGCGTCGATCGCATCGTACAGGCCGCCGATGCGAACGACGCGGCTCGATGCAGCGCACTCGTGGCCTCGGGCGCTCGACGCCGGCACGACGGAAAGCCGGTTGGCGTCGAACGCAGGCCGAATGGTCAGGGTGGTCTGGGAGCCTCATCCCTGATGCTGGCGCGTCAGGGAGGCCGGAGCAGTTCGTGCCGCGGAGAACCGTCTCCCACGCGCGAACCGCCGGGCCCAGCGCCGGCGATGCCGGCTTGCGGACGCGGCGGCCGTGGCGTTTGCTCCGGGCGAGGCGCGCATTTGGGAGGCGGCGATGCAGAAGAGAATATTGTTCACCGGCGGAACCGGCAAGGCCGGGCGGCACGCGCTGCCCTGGCTGCTCGACGAGGGCTACGACATCCTGAACTTCGACCTGCAGCCTTTCGCGCATCCGTCGATCGCCACCCTGGTCGGCGACATCACCGACGCCGGCCAGGTCTTCAACGCCATGACGTCGCATTTCGGCCGCGAGGGCCTGGCCGCCGGCAAGGCTCCCGGCCCGGTCGATGCCGTCGTGCATTTCGCGGCCGTCCCCCGCATCCTGATCAACCCCGACAACGAGACCTTCCGGATCAACGTGATGGGAACCTACAACGTCATCGAGGCCGCGATGAAGCTCGGTGTCCGCAAGGTCGTCATCGCGTCGAGCGAGACGACCTACGGGGTCTGCTTCGCGGAAGGCGACAAGGACTTCAAGCAGTTCCCGCTGGAGGAGGACTACGACGTCGACCCGATGGACAGCTACGGCCTGTCGAAGGTGGTGAACGAGCGGACGGCGCGCGCCTTCGCCATGCGGTTCGGCGCCGACATCTACGCTCTGCGCATCGGCAACGTCATCGAGCCGCACGAGTACGGCAGCTTTCCGGGTTTCGTCGCGGACCCGCCGTCGCGCAAGCGCAACGCTTGGAGCTACGTCGACGCCCGCGACCTGGCCCAGATCGTGCACCTCTGCCTCGAGAAGGACGGCCTCGGCTTTCAGGTGTTCAACGCCGTCAACGACACCATCACCGCCGACCAGCCGACGGCCGCGTTCCTGGCCCAGTGGTGCCCGGGCACGCCGCTGACGCGGACCCTGTCCGGCAACGAAGCGCCGCTGAGCAACCTCAAGGCCAGGACCGTGCTCGGCTTCAAGGAGCAGCACGACTGGCGGCGCGAGGCGCCGCTGGCCAGCGCAACGGCCTGACCAGCGGTCGAGGCCGTGTCGCCCACCGTGCCCGGCGCGGGCGCGCGGCGACGACGATCCAGGCCGCCGCGGGGTCCCTGTCCGCCGCCGGCGATGCGCCAGCGCCCCCGGCGGACGGCAACGCCCGGTGGGCGTGAAGGCGCGGACCCGCGCAGTGCGCGCCGAGTCGCGCGGCGGCGGCGCGAACGCGCGCTCGACGAAGTTGAACTCCCGCGCCACGGCCCGCGTCCGCGCCGTGGACAAGCCCTCGGCGTCGAGCGGGGCCGCGAGCGGGTTGCCCCCGAACGGCGCGGCCGTGAGCGCGTCGACGGTGCGGCAGCGGCGGCGCGCGCGGCCCCTCCCCGGCATCAGGCGGCCATGATGGCCACCACGCCGGGCCGCGCAGCCGGCGGCTCAGCGGCGGGTGCGGGCGCGGTCCCGCCGAGCTGCCACGCCGGGATCCGAGGGCGAGCTCGGGCCTGCCGCGGCGTCCGGCCCGGCCGCGCCGGCCGACGGGGCCGGGAAGCGCAGCCGGCACTGGCTCCCGCCCACTTCGCCGCGCGCGACGTCCAGCCGGCCGCCGAGCTGCGCCGCCAGCGCCTGCAGGATCTGGTTGCCGAGCCCGCCGCCCTCCCGCCGCGGCCCCGGCTCCGACGCCGCGCCCACCCCGTTGTCCGACACCGCCAGCTCGAACACGTCGCCGTCGCGGCGGAAGCTGACCCGCACCACGCCGCGCCGCCCGCCCGGGAAGGCGTGCTTGAGCGCGTTCGTCACCAACTCGTTCACCACCAGCCCGACGTCGCTCGCCCGCCGCAGCGGCAACGCGTGCGCCTCGGCCGACACCGTCAGCATCACGGGGCGCAGCTCCCCCAGCCCGGCCCGCAGGTCCGTCACCAGCTCCTCCAGGAACGGGCGGCTGTCCACCGTCGCCTCCCCCCTCACGTCGCCGTCCACCGCTTTCGCGCGTGACAGCCGGCGATACACCCGGCTCAGCACCATCACTCGCCCGGCCGCCGCGTCCAGCGCCCCGGCCGCGTCCGGCTCGGTGGCGGCCTGCAACTGCAGCATCGCCGTCAACGCGCTCAGATCGTTGCCGATGCGGTGCGACATCTCGGACAGCAGCAGCGCCTGCCGCCGCGCCGCCGCCTCCGCCGCCACCTTGGCGTCGGATAGCCGGCCGACCAGGCTCCGCGGCCCGGCGATCAGCGCCACGCCGAGCTTGGCCACCGCGAACCACAGGAACGCGCCCAACGCGGACTGGCCGTCGAGCACCCAACCACCCTCCCCCGCGTCCACCGCCCGCCACAGCAGCGTCCCGAACCCCACCGTCGCGGCGACCAGGCCCGGGCCGAGGCCGAGCAGGGCGCCGCCGGCCAGCACGGCCGCCAGCAGCAGCGACTGCGCCAGCCCGGCCGAGAGCGCGTCCGGCAGGAGCAGGACGGCGGCCGACGCCAGCAGCACGAGGCCGGCCGCGCCGGCCATGCGGGACGGCACGGACGGCGCCCGAACGCGGTCGAGCAGGGCGGCAACCTTCATGGATGGGTCCATTGAGTCATGGTGTATCGCCGATGTGCGACGAAGCCGCGGCGAAGGCAATCGGCGGCGTGGGCCAGGCGCGCATCGGCCAGCGAGGCCCCGGCCCGGCCAGCCCCGTTCGCCGGGCGGCGTTGCCGGGCGCGGCGCGGCGCGGCAGCATCAGGCGATGCGCGCGCTCCCGCCCCTCCTCGCCCCCCTCCTGCTCGCCCATCCCCTGCTGGCCCATCCCCTGCCGGCCCTAGCTGTCGCGGCCCCCGCGCTGCGGCCGCCCGTCACCCCCGCCTGCATCTCGTCCCCGTTCGGCTGGCGCGGCCCCGTCGGCCCGCGCGCCCCGGCCGGGTTCCACAACGGCGTCGACCTCCCCGCCCCGGCCGGCGCTTTGGTCCACGCCGCCGCCGACGGCACGGTGGTCGCGATTCGCCGGCAGGGCCTGGGCGGCGTCACCGTCCACCTGGCCCACCCGGGCGGCACCCGCACCCTCTACGCCCACCTCGGCAACTTGGTCCCGGCCATCGCCGAGGGCCGGCGGGAGGTCCGCGCCGGCGAGCCGCTCGGCCACGTCGCCCGCACCGGCGTCACCTACGGCGCCCACGTCTTCTTCGCCGTGCTGCGCGGGCAGGAGGCGATCGACCCGGAGCCGCTGCTCGGCGTGCCCCGTTGCCGCCCCCCGCCGACGCCCCCGCCGACGCCCCCAGCGGCCGCCGCGCGCGTCAGGCCGGCCGCCGCCGCGCCCGCCGCGCTCCCCGGCGCGTCTCGTGGGCCGCCATCTCCGCCTCCGCCTTCGCCATGAACTGCTTCTCATGGCTCTTGAGGAACCACACGGCCCCGATCGCCACGATGACGGCCACGGCCCCCAGTGCGATCCCGACCGGCCCGGCCAGCTTCGTCGCCTGCGCCCCCAGGACGTAAGCGCCGAACCCGTACAGGCTGGTCCACGCCACGCCTCCGAGCGCGTTCCAGAGCAGGAACCGCCCCCACTCCATCCCGTTCGCCCCGGCCAGCAAGGACGCGAAGGTGCGCACGAACGCCACGAACCGCCCGAAGAACACCACCGAGCCGCCATACCTGAAGAATAGGTAGCGCCCCAGCCGCTGCCGCTCCACCGTCAGCCACACCTTCGGCCCGTAACGCTCCAGCGCCCGCCGCCCCAGCGAGTGCCCGATCCAGTAGCCGAAGTTGTCCCCCATGATCGCGCCCACCGCCGCCGCCAGCACCAGCCACTCGATGGTCAGGTTGCCCGTCGTCCCGGCGTAGATCGCCGCCGCGATCAGCAGGCTCTCCCCCGGCAGCGGCAGCCCCATCGCTTCCAGGCAGATCACCCCGCTGACCAGCCCGTAGCCGTAGCGCTGCACCAGCGGCCCGACGTCCTCGATCATGCCGCCGCGCCCTCCCCTGCCGCGCCCTCCCCTGCCGCGCCCTCCCCTGCCGCGCCCTCCCCTGCCGCGTGCCCCGCGCCAGCCGCCGCCCGGAACCGCGACCAGCCCTCGGCGCGCAGCCGGCACGCCGGGCACGCGCCGCAGCCGTGGCCCCAGTCGTGCCGCCGCCCCCGCTCGCCGCGGTAGCAGGTGTGCGTCCGCTCCACCGTGACTTCGAGCAAGCCCAGGCGCTCCGCCATCGCCCAGGTCGCCGCCTTGTCGAGCCGCATCAGCGGCGTGTGCAGCACGAAGCGGCGTTCCATGCCCAGGTTCAGCGCCACCTGCATCGCCTTGATCGCGTCGTCGCGGCAATCCGGGTAACCGCTCTGGTCCGTCTCGCACATGCCCCCGACCAAGTGCCGCACCCCCCGCCGGTGCGCCAGCGCCGCCGCCATCGTCAGGAACAGGAGGTTGCGCCCCGGCACGAACGTCGTCGGCAGCCCGTCCGCCCCCGTCGTGATCTCCGCCTCCGAGGTCAGCGCCGTCGCCCCCAGCCCAGCGAACGCCCCCGCCAGGTCAAGCAGGTGGTCCGCCCCCAGCCGCTCGCCCCACCCCGGCCGCGCCGCCACCGCCGCCCGCACCGGCCCGCGGCACGCGAGCTCCACCGCGTGCCGCTGCCCGTAGGCGAACCCCACCGTCTCCACCCGCGCGAACCGCTGCAACGCCCAGCCGAGGCACGCCGTGCTGTCCTGCCCGCCGCTGAACAGCACGAGCGCGCTCTCCCCAGCACCCTCTGGCGAAACCTCCTCCATCGCATTCCGCCCTTCGCCGCCCTATCTCCCTCCTATGCCGCATGATTTCACCGATGACGAGATCACCCGCTACAGCCGTCACATCCTGTTATCCGAGGTCGGCGGCGCCGGCCAGGCCCGGCTGCGCAACGCCCGCGTCCTCGTCGTCGGCGCCGGCGGCCTCGGCAGCCCCTTGCTGCTCTACCTCGCCGCCGCCGGGATCGGCACGGTCGGCCTGGTCGACGACGACCGCGTCGACCTCAGCAACCTGCAGCGCCAGATCGCCCACGCCACCGCCCGCGTCGGCCAGCCCAAGGTGCATTCCGCCGCCGAGGCCGCCCGCGCCATCAACCCCGCCACCCGGGTCGAGACCCACCAAACCCGGCTCGGCCCCGGCAACGCCCTCGACCTCGTATCGCGCTACGACCTCGTCTGCGACGGCAGCGACAACTTCGCCACCCGCTTCCTGGTCGCCGACGCCTGCGTGCTGGCCCGCCGCACCCTCGTCTCCGCCGCCGTGCTGCGCTTCGACGGCCAGCTTTCCACCTTCAAGCCGCACGCCGACCCGGACGGCCCCTGCTACCGCTGCCTCCATCCCGCCCCGCCGCCCGAGGGCCTGGTCCCCTCCTGCGGCGAGGCCGGCATCCTCGGCGCCGTCACCGGCGTCATGGGCAGCTTGCAGGCGACGGAGGTGCTGAAAGAGGTCATGGGCATCGGCGAGGGCCTGTCCGGCCGCCTGCTAATCTGGGACGCGCTGGCCGCCCGCGTCCGCACCATCCGCCTGCGCAAGGACCCGGCCTGCCCGCTCTGCGGCCCCGCCCCCAGCATCACCGGCCTGCACGCCGCCCGTGCCGCCGCCTGAACCGCCCCCGCCTGAGTCAACATCCAGGCCGTCCGCGCCGCTCGGCATCCTGCTGATCAGCGGCGGCCACGAGCGGGCGCACTACGCCTTCATGCTCGCCGCCGCCGCCGCCGCGGTCGGCCGCCCCGTCGTCCTGTTCGCCACCAACGCCGGCTGCCGCGCCCTGGCCCGCGACTGGGGCGCGGACGACCTCGGTGCCGCCCGGCAGGACGCGGCCGTGCGGGCGCAAGGCGTCGCCGGACTCGACGCCTTGCGCGAGGCGGCGGACGACCTCGGCGTGCGCTTCTTGGCCTGCGACGCCGGGCTGCGCCTGGCCGGCCTCACCCCGGAGGCCCTCCACCCCGGCGTCGAGGTCGCCGGCATCCCGAGCTTCCTGTCCGCCGTGGGCGTCGGTCAGATGCTCACTCTGTAACACGCGCCCCCATAGCGTGCGTCCCTGTAACATGCGCTTGACCAGGCCCGGCCCGCTTGGCACGGATGGCCGATGCTCCGCGCCCTCGCCCGCCTCGCCACCGTCCTGATGCTGCTGCACGCCGGCGCGGCGGCAGCGCAACCCGCGCCCGGCAAGCCCGCCGCGGCCAAGCCGGGCACCGAGTCCGCCAAGAAGCCGACGAAGCCCGTGGCCAAGCCCGCGGCCAAGTCCGCCCGGGCCAAATCCGGCACGAAACCGGCCCAAGGCAAGCCCGCCGCGGAAGCGGCGAACAAGCGTCCCGCCGCGGAAGCGGCAAACAAGCGTCCCGCCGCGGAAGCGGCAGGCAAACCCACCGCCGCGAAAGCGGCGAGCAAGCGCCCCGCCGCGGAAGCGGCAAGCAAGCTCCCGGCCGCGTCCGACGCCAAGCAGGCCGCCGCGCCGCCCGTCAAGCCCGCCAGCGCCGCGCCCACCCCGGTCGTCCAGGCCAAGCCCGGCGTCAAGAGCGCCGCGTCCCGCCCCGTCCCAGCCGTCGTGCCCGCCCCGCCCGAGGCCGAGACCCCCGTCGCCCCGCCCAAGGGCAGCAACACCGGCCAGCCGCTGCCCCGCTTCGCCACGCTTCGCTTCGACGAGGTCAACCTCCGCGCCGGCCCCGGCACCCGTTACCCGATCGAGTGGGTCTACAAGCGCCGCGACCTGCCCGTGGAGATCCAGCGCGAGTTCGAGGTCTGGCGGCTGGTGCGTGACCAGGACGGCACCCGCGGCTGGGTGCACCAGGCCGTGCTCGCCCCGCGCCGCACCGCGGTCGTCGTCGGCGGCCCCGCCGGGGCCGGGGCCGGAGCCGGGGCCGGCGCGGGGGCCGAGCACGCCCTCCGCCGCGAGCCGAAGGACGACTCGCCGCCCGTCGCCCGCGTCAAAGCGGGCGTCATCCTGCGCCTGCGCGGCTGCGAGGCCGGGTCGGACTGGTGCCAGGCCGCGATCCAGGACTATCGTGGCTGGATCAGGCGCTCCGACATCTGGGGCACTTTTCCAGGAGAGGCGGTTCAATGAGCGACGCCGGCACGAGGCCCGCCGACACCGCGCCCAGGGCGCATCACGACATGGGCGGCGTGCCCAAGTTCCTGTGCGAGCCGATCGACACCGCCGACCACGCCCTCACCGACTTCGACCGCGAGGTGGACGCGATCCGCGGCATCCTCGGCGCGAAAGGCGTCATGAGCGTGGACGAGCTACGCCGCGGCATCGAGGCCATCCCCGAGCCGGACTACCTCCGCCTCAGCTACTACCAGAAGTGGATCCGCTCCATCGCCGACAACCTGCTCGCCCGCGGCGTCGTCACCGAGGCCGAGCTGCGCGCGGCGCTCGACCGGTGATCCCGCCCGGCGCGCCGGTCCGCGTCCGCGACGACTGGCCCGAGGCCCGCGGCCCCTGCCACGTCCGCACGCCGCACTACCTGCGCGGCCGGGAAGGCGCGGTCGTCCGCCGCCTCGGCCGCTTCCCCAACCCCGAGGACCTCGCCTTCGCCCGCCCCGCCGCCGAGATCGACCTCTACCACGTCGCCTTCCGCCCGACCGCGCTCTGGCCCGACGCCGGGGCCGCCGAGATCGTGGTCGAGCTGTTCGAGCACTGGCTGGAACCGCTGCCCGCACCCCAGGAAACCCGCCCCGAGGACACCCGTTCATGACCCTGCTGGAAGCCCCGAGCGACCGCCTGCTCGCCGCCGTCCGCGGCCTGCTGTTCCAGAAAGGCATCGCGACCCCCGAGGAGATCGCCGACCGCATCGCCCGAACCGACCAGGCCGGCCCGGCCCAGGGTGCTCGCATGGTCGCCCGCGCCTGGACCGACCCGGCCTACCGCGCCGCCCTGCTCGACGACGGCGCCGCCGCCGCCGAGGCGCTCGGCGTCCCGATGCGCGGACTGCCCCCGCTCGGCGTGCTGGAGAACACCGCCGACATCCATCACCTGGTCGTCTGCACCTTGTGCAGTTGCTACCCCCGCGGCGTGCTCGGCTACCCGCCGTTCTGGTTCAAGTCCCCCGCCTACCGCGCCCGCGCCATCCGCGACCCGGCCGGCGTGCTGGCCGAATGGGGCACCACCTTGCCGCCCGGCGTCGGCATCCGCGTCGTCGACAGCACCGCCGACTACCGCTGGATGGTCCTGCCCCGCCGCCCCGCCGGCACCGAGGGCTGGGACGAGGCCCGCCTCGCCGCCCTGGTCCGCGAAGGCGACATGATCGGCGTCACCGTCCCCGCCGCCTGACCCGACGCCGCGCCCGTCCCATCGGCCCCCCGATCGACCGCGACATCGACTCCGGTCCCGGCATCGGCGTCGTCGTCGGCCTCGAAGCCGAGGCCCGCCTGGTCCGCGCCTGGCGCCTGCCCGTCGCCGTCGGTGGCGGCACGGCGGCGGGCGCGGCGCGGGCGGCCAGCCAACTCGCCCCCACCGTCCGCGCCCTGCTCAGCGTCGGCCTCGCCGGCGGCCTCGACCCCACCCTCGCGCCGGGCGCGCTGCTCGTCCCGACCACGATCCGCGAAGGCAGCGAGTCCTGGCCGACCGACCCCGGCCTGTCCCGCGCCCTCGGCGGCCCGACGCCGCACGCCATCCTGGGAGGAGGCGGCGTCCTCGCCACGGTGGCGGAGAAACGCGCGGCGTTCGAGGCCACGGGCGCGCACGCCGTCGACCTGGAATCAGCCGCCGTCGCCCGCGCCGCCGCCCGTCGCCGCATCCCCTTCGCCGCCCTCCGCGCCGTCGCTGACCCGGCCGGCCGGCCGCTCCCGCGCGCCGCCCTGGCCGCCCTCGATCACCAGGGCCGCGTTGGCCTGCTGCGCGTGGCGCTTACCGCCCTGGCCAACCCGGCCGAGTTCCCGCTCCTGTTGGCCCTGGCCCGCGACGCCGCCCGCGCCCGCGCGGCCCTGCTCCGCCGCGTGCGGACGCGACCGGGGCCGACCCTCGGCCCCTGACGCCGCCCGTTGACTTCGCCCGCGCCCGCGCCCGTGATCTGAAGCCTCGGCAGCCCTCAGTCGGCGGCGTCCGCCACCTGCGGCTTGGCCGGCTTCTTGTGCTTCAAGGACGCCATCTTCTCCTGCACGTGGCGGCTGAACACGTAGTCCGCCGGGCGCTGCTTCGACAGGTCGATCTCGGGGGCCATCGGCCCGTCGAGCCTCGGCCCGCGCAGCGCCGTCACCATCGTCTTGACCGGGCTTTTCACCGCGTCCATCACCGCCGTGCTCTCGTAGCCGGAATGGACCATGCAGTCGGCGCACTTCTCGTAGTTGCCGGTGCCATACTTGTCCCAGTCGGTCGAGTCCATCAGCTCGGCGAACGTCTTGGCGTAGCCCTCGCCCAGCAGGTAGCACGGCCGCTGCCAGCCGAACACGTTGCGCGTCGGCTTGCCCCACGGCGTGCAGCGGTAATCCTCGTTGCCGGCGAGGAAGCTCATGAACAGCGGGCTTTGAGTGAACTTCCATCCCTTGCCCCGGCCGCGCTTGAGGATGTCACGGAACAACTGCTTGGTCTTCTGCCGCGACAGGAAGTGCGCCTGGTCCGGCGCGCGCTCGTAGGCGTAGCCCGGCGAGGTCATGATGCCGTCCACCCCCATCGCCATCACCTCGTCGAAGAAGCGCGCCACCCGCTCCGGCTGCGCGCCGTCGAACAGCGTGCAGTTGATGCTGAGCCGGAACCCCCGCCGCTTCGCCTCGCGAATGGCGCTCACCGCCCGGTCGTACACCCCGTCCTGGCTCACCGCCCGGTCATGCATCTCCCGGTCGCCGTCCAGGTGTACGTCCCAGCTGAAGAACGGGTTCGGCTCGAACTGGTCCATCTTCTTCTCGAGCAGCAGCGCGTTGGTACAGAGATACACGAACTTCTTGCGCGCCAGGATGCCGGCCACGATCTGCGGCATCTCCTTGTGCAGCAGCGGCTCGCCGCCCGCGATCGCCACCACCGGCGCGCCGCACTCATCGACCGCGGCCAGCGCGTCCTCGACCGAGAGCCGCTGGTTCAGGATCTCGGCCGGGTAGTCGATCTTGCCGCAGCCCGCGCAGGCCAGGTTGCACCGGAACAGCGGCTCCAGCATCAGCACCAGCGGGTAGCGCTTGCGGCCGATCAGGTGCTGCTTGACGACGTAGGCTCCGACACGGACCACCTGCTGCAAGGGAACGGACATACTGGATCAAACCTTTCAGACCAACTCGGCACCACGACCCACGGTGCCATGAAACCGTTATCACCGTACCAAGGCCGAGGACGGCCGAGGAAAGCCCCCGCGCGGGGGCCGAAAAGAGGCCGGGACGGGAGCGGCCCTACCTCCGCACGCCGTGTGCCCCGGCGTTGCGTCGTTGTCCGGCACGGGCCGCACGCAGGAGAACGTAGCGCACCACGGCCGTATCAAGTCCTGGAAGCTTCCAAGATGGCTGCCATGTGTGGCCCTCACGCAACATCACACGCCGTTGACCGTGGCGGACTGGCACACCCGGGCCGGAATGGCTAGTCTCCCGGCGTCGTGACACGGCTTGAACGCTGACGTTTCGGAGGGTTGACGCTTCTCTTGCCACTTCGGGACGTACGTGGTTTGTCCCTTCGTTGCCGGCCGGGACCCGACGCGTCGGGTCGGCCGCCCAGAGTTCGCCCAGAGTTCGCCCGAGACCGCGCATGGAAATCACAAGCCGCCGGCCTGCAGCCGGGCGGGGGAGCGAGATGACCCGATGAACGCCACCATGCCCCTGCCCCGCCCCGCCACGCCCCTGCTCGACCGGGTCCACAACCCCGCCGACCTGCGCAACTTCTCTGCCGAGCAGCTCCGCCAGATCGCCGACGAGTTGCGCGCCGAGACCGTGGACGCCGTCAGCACGACGGGCGGCCACCTCGGCGCGTCGCTCGGCGTCGTCGAGCTCACCGTCGCGCTCCACGCCGTGTTCGACACCCCGCGCGACCGCGTGCTGTGGGACGTCGGCCACCAGGCCTACCCGCACAAGATCCTGACCGGCCGGCGCGACCGCATCCGCACCCTGCGCCAGCCCGGCGGCCTGTCCGGCTTCACCCGCCGCGCCGAATCCGAATACGACCCGTTCGGCGCCGCCCACAGCAGCACCAGCATCTCCGCCGGCCTCGGCATGGCCGTCGCCCACGACCTGCTCGGCGAGAAGGACCGCCACGTCGTCGCCGTGATCGGCGACGGCGCGATGAGCGCCGGCATGGCCTACGAGGCGATGAACAACGCCGGCGCGCAGCATTCCCGCCTGCTCGTGGTGCTGAACGACAACGACATGTCGATCGCCCCCCCGGTCGGCGCGATGAGCGCCTACCTCAGCCGCTTGATGAGCAGCCGCTCCTTCCTCAACCTGCGCGACCTCGCCCACCGCATGGCCAGGCGCTTCCCCGCCGGCATCGAGCGCACGGCGCGAAAAGCTGAGGAGTACGCCCGCGGCATCCTGACCGGCGGCACCCTGTTCGAGGAGCTCGGCTTCTACTACGTCGGCCCGATCGACGGCCACAACATGGACCACCTGCTCCCCGTGCTGCGCAACGTGCGCGACGCCGAGGAGAGCGGCCCCATCCTGCTGCACGTCATCACCAAGAAGGGCCACGGCTACGCCCCGGCCGAGAACAACGCCGACAAGTATCACGCCGTCAGCAAGTTCAACGTCGTCACCGGCGAGCAGGTCAAGGCCCCGCCCGGCCCGCCGCAGTACACCCGCGTGTTCGCCAACGCGCTTATTACCGAAGCCGCCGCCGACGAGCGCATCGTCGCCATCACCGCCGCCATGCCGTCCGGCACCGGCCTCGACCGCTTCCAGTCCCGCTTCCCCGACCGCTGCTTCGACGTCGGCATCGCCGAGCAGCACGCCGTCACCTTCGCCGCCGGCATGGCCACCGAGGGCTTCCGCCCCTACTGCGCCATCTACAGCACCTTCCTTCAGCGCGCCTACGACCAGGTGGTCCACGACGTGGCGCTCCAGCACCTGCCGGTCCGCTTCGCCATCGACCGCGCCGGCCTGGTCGGCGCGGACGGCGCGACCCACGCCGGCAGCTTCGACCTCGCCTACCTCGGCTGCCTGCCCGGCATGGTCATCATGGCCCCCAGCGACGAGCTGGAGCTGATGCACATGGTCCGCACCTCGGCCGAGATCGACGACCGCCCGAGCGCCATCCGCTACCCGCGCGGCGAGGGTTCCGGCGTGGCGCTGCCCGCCCGCGGCGAGGTGCTGCCCATCGGCCAGGGCCGGGTCATGCGCGAAGGCGGCTCCGTCGCCATCCTGTCGCTCGGGCCGCGCCTCGCCGACAGCCTGCGCGCCGCCGACGAGATCGCCGCCCGCGGCTTCTCCACCACCGTCGTCGACGCCCGCTTCGCCAAGCCGTTCGACGCCCCCCTGGTCGAGCGCCTGGCCCGCGAGCACGCCGTGCTGATCACCGTCGAGGAAGGCTCGGTCGGCGGCTTCGGCGCGGCCGTCATGCAGCACCTGGCGCTCCGCGGCCTGCTGGACGGCCCGCTCAAGATCCGCCCGATGACCTTCCCCGACCGCTTCATCGACCACAACGCCCCGGCGGCGCAGATGATCGAGGCCGGACTCGGCGCCAAGGACATCGTCGCCACCGCCCTCGCCGCCCTCGGCCAGGACCGCGAGGCGCTGGCCGCGGCCTCGTTGAAATGAGGCTCGCCCGCCGGGCCCTGCTCGCGGTGCCGGCCATGGCCCTGGCCCGTTCGGCCCACGCAGCCGAACCCGCCGCCGCCGCCCCGATCGCCCGGCTCGACGAAGCTTTGGTCGCCGCCATGAAGGCGGGGCCGTCGACGCCGTTCCGCCAGCGCTTCGACGCCCTCCGCCCGGTCGTGGAGCGCGCCTTCGACCTGCCCAGCGTGCTCCGCGCCTCCATCGGCCCCCGCTTCGCGGCCCTGCCGCCGCCGCAGCAGGCCGCCCTGCTCGACGTGTTCGGCCAGTTCACCGTCGCCACCTACGCCGCCAACTTCAACACCTACGGTGGCGAGCAACTGCGCGTGCTGCCGGCCCAGCGCACGGTCGGCCCCGACGTCGTCGTGCAGACCGAGATCGTCCCCGCCCGCGGCGAGCCGGTGTCGATCGACTACGTGATGCGCCGTTTCGGCTCCGACTGGCGCGCCGTCGATGTGCTGCTGGACGGCAGCATCAGCCAGAACGCGGTCAAGCGCAGCGATTTCCGCAGCCTGGTCAGCGCGGCCTCGGCCCAGCCGCTCATCGACAGCCTGCGCCGCAAGGTGGGCGAACTCTCGGGCGGGACGTTGCCCTGATCCAGGCTTGGAGTGACCGCGGTGCTGGCTGACGTCCTGTCTCTCTCCTCCGCCGCGCTGGCCGGCGCCGGCTTGGCGCAGGCCGGGGCCGGCTGGGTCGCCGTCGCCCGCTTCCGCGCCCGCCGCCCCCCCGCCCCCCGCCCCCCCTCCTCCTGTCACTGGCCGCCGATCACCGTGCTCAAGCCGCTGCACGGCGACGAGCCGCTGCTGGAGGAAGCGCTGCTGAGCAACTTCCGCCAGGACTACCCCGTCTTCCAGCTCGTCTTCGGCCTGCACGACCCGCACGACCCGGCGCTGCCGATCCTGCACCGCCTTGCGGCCCGCTTCCCCGCCGTCCCGGTCAGCATCGTCGTCGACCGCACCCAGCACGGGGCCAATCGCAAGATCGGCAACCTGATCAACATGTTGCCGCACGCGCGCCACGACCTGCTGGTCATCGCCGACAGCGACATGCACGTCACCCCGGACTACCTCGCCCGCCTGGCCGCGGCGCTCGAAGGGCCGGGCGACGCCACCGGCCCGGTCGGCCTCGTCACCACGCTCTACGCCGGGCGGCCGGCGACCGGCGCCTTCGTCAGCCGGCTCGGCGCCGCGCAGATCAACCACGCCTTCCTGCCCGGCGCGCTGCTGGCCCGCGGCCTCGGCCGCCAGGACTGCCTGGGCGCCACCATGGCGCTGCGCCGCGATGTGCTGGAGCGCGTCGGCGGCCTGCACGCGCTGAAGGACCACCTGGCCGACGACGCGACGCTCGGCGCCCTGGTCCGCGCCCAGGGCTTCAGCGTCGCCCTGGCCGACACCGTGCCCGCGACCACCGTGCCCGAAACCGAGATGCCGGCGCTGATCCGGCACGAGCTGCGCTGGGCCTGCACGATCCGCAGCCTGGCCCCGGGCGGGTTCGCCTTGTCGGCCGTGCAGTACCCGCTGTTCTGGGCGGCGCTGGCGCTCGGCGTCTCGGGCGGCGCGGGCTGGGCGTGGCTGCTGTTCACCCTGGCCTGGCTGGTGCGCGGGGCCGTCGCGGCGACCATCGACCGCGACCTCGGCTCGCCGCCCTCGCTCACGATTTGGTGTCTGCCGCTGCGGGACTTATTGTCCGTGATGATCATGTTCGCCAGCTACCACACGCGCCGGGTCGCCTGGCGCGGCCAGATCCTGGTCGCGACCGGCAGCGGCTTCGCGCCCGGAAAAGGATAGCGCCCCGATGATGAAGACCTTGTTCCTGCAGCCGCCCTCGTTCGGCGGCTTCGACGGCGGCGCGGGCTCCCGCTACCAGGCCAAGCGCGAGATCAAGTCGTTCTGGTACCCGACCTGGCTGGCCCAGCCCGCCGCCCTCGTGCCCGGCTCGCGCCTGATCGACGCGCCCCCCGCCAACCTCGGCATGGAGCCGATCCTGGCCGACGCCCGCGGCCGCGACCTCGCCGTCATCCACACCAGCACGCCGTCCTTCGCCTCCGACGTGCGCGTGGCCCAGGCGCTGAAGGACGCGAACCCGGCGCTCAAGATCGGCTTCGTCGGCGCCAAGGTCGCGGTGCAGCCCGAGGACAGCCTGCGCCAAGGCGCTCCCATCGACTTCGTCGCCCGCAACGAGTTCGACTTCACCTGCCTCGACGTGGCCGAGGGCCGCGACTTCTCCGCCATCGACGGCATCAGCTACCGCAACAAGGATGGCGTCATCGTCCACAACAAGGACCGCGCCATCATCGAGGACATGGACCAGCTTCCCTTCGTCACCGACGTCTACAAGCGCGACCTGCGCATCGAGGACTACTTCATCGGCTACCTGCTGCACCCCTACCTCAGCATCTACACCGGCCGCGGCTGCAAGTCCCGCTGCACCTTCTGCCTGTGGCCGCAAACGGTCGGCGGCCACCGCTACCGCGTCCGCAGCCCGGAGCACGTCGCCGCCGAGATCAGGCAGGCGATGCGCGACTTCCCGCAGGTGCGCGAGTTCTTCTTCGACGACGACACCTTCACCGACAACCTGCCCCGCGCCGAGGCCATCGCCCGCGAACTCGGCAAGCTCGGCGTCACCTGGTCCTGCAACGCCAAGGCCAATGTTCCACGTGAAACATTGAAGGTGCTGAAGGACAACGGCCTGCGCCTGCTCCTGGTCGGCTACGAGAGCGGCAACCAGCAGATCCTGCACAACATCAAGAAGGGCCTGCGCATCGACGTCGCCAAGCGTTTCACCAAGGACTGCCACGAGCTGGGCATCAAGATCCACGGCACCTTCATCCTCGGCCTGCCCGGCGAAACCAAGGAGACCATCGAGGAAACCATCCGCTACGCCGTCGAGATCAACCCGCACACCTTGCAGGTCTCCCTCGCCGCCCCCTACCCCGGCACCTTCCTCTACGACCAGGCCGTGCAGAACGGCTGGCTCGACGCCGAGCACGCCGAGCTGATCGACGAGCGCGGCGTGCAGATCGCCCCCCTGCACTACCCCGGCATCCTCAGCCACACCGAGATCTTCGACAACGTCGAGGCCTTCTACCGCCGCTTCTACTTCCGCGCGCCCAAGATCGCGTCCATCGTCGGCGAGATGGTCCGCAGCCCGCAGATGATGAAGCGCCGGCTGCGCGAAGGCGTCGAGTTCTTCCAGTTCCTCAAGGAGCGCAACAAGGCCGCCTGACCGCCCGACCTCGGCACCGCCCGGGCCGTGAAGCGCGTCATCGTCACGGCCGACGATTTCGGCTTGTCCGAGGCGGTCAACGAGGCGGTCGAGCGGGCCTGCCGCGACGGCGTGCTGACCACGGCCAGCCTGATGGTGGCCGGGCCTGCCGCCGCCGACGCCGTGCGCCGGGCCAAGGCCGTGCCCCAGCTTCGGGTCGGGCTGCACCTCGTCGCCGTCGAGGGTCCCGCCGCCGCGCCGGCCGCCATCCCCGACCTGGTGGACGCGGCCGGGCAATTCCCACCCGACCAGCTCGGCCTCGCCCTCGGCTACCACTTCCGCCCCACGCACCGCCGCCAGCTCGCCGCCGAGATCCGGGCGCAGTTCGCCGCCTTCGCCCGCACCGGCCTGCGGCTCGACCACGCCAACGCGCACAAGCACATGCACCTGCACCCGACCGTCGGCCGCCTGCTGATCGAGGTCGGCCGCGAGTTCGGTCTGCCGGCGGTGCGGGTGCCGAGGGAGCCGGCCGGGCCGATGCGCCGCGCCGGCGCGCGCGTGGGAGCGGGCGGCCGGGCCTTAGCCGCCTGGTCCGGCCTGCTGCGGCGGCAGGCGCGGGCGGCGGGCCTGGTGGTGAACGACCACGTGTTCGGCATCGCCTGGTCCGGCCACATGACCGCGACTCGGCTGCTGCGGCTGATCCCCAAGCTTCCAGACGGCGCGAGCGAGGTCTACTTCCACCCTGCCACGTCGCGCGACGATCTGCTCACCCGCCTGATGCCCGGCTACGAGCACGAAGCCGAACTCGCCGCCCTGCTCGACCCCGGCGTGCGCGAAGCGTTGGCCGTGGCGGGGGCGCGGCTCTCGACCTACGACGTGCTGTAGGTGCTCGGCTGCGCGGCGACGTGCGCCGAACCCTCGGCCCGCAGCACGGCCCAGCCGAGCAGCAATGCGACGATGATCAGCGCGGTGCGAACGAACGACATAGCCAGCAACTCCTGCCAGGGTGTCCCTCAGCCCTGACTTCTTCTCCTTATAGTATCGATCCGTGGTGTAAATAAGGCTAACAGGGCCGGCACGAATACCAGGCTTGCGGTGAGCGTGCAGCCGAGGCTCAGCAGCAGCAGCCGCCCCATGCTCGCCGTGCCGGGGTGGCCCGACAGCGCCAAGGAGCCGAACGCCGTGCCCGTGGTGAAGGCGGAGAACACCACCGCCCGCGCCGTGGGCGAGGCGAGCGGCCGCGTTTGCCCGGCCCGCCAGTTCATAACGAAATAAATATTGAACGACACGCCCACCCCCAGCAGCAGCGGCAAGGCGATGATGTTGGCGAAGTTGAGCGGCATCGACACCGAGACCGCCGCCAGCACGGTCAGCAGCGCCGACAGCGCGAGCGGCGCCAGCACCAGCAGAACGTCCCCGGCCCGGCGCAGCGCGACCGCGAGGATGACGACGATCGCCAGCATCGCGCCACCCGCCGCCCGGGTGAAGGCGGAGATGATGGTCCGCGCCGTCTCGATGATCGTCACCGCCGAGCCGCCCGCCTCCGGCACCGCGCCGCGCACCACGTCCACGAAGCGGCGCAGCCCCGCCATGTTGGCCTCCTCCGGCACCGCCGACACCTGCACCCGCCGCCGCCCGTCCGGCAGCGCCCAGTCCCGCGCGATCTCGGGCGGCACGTCGGCCTCCGTCACCGGCTCGGCCTGGAGCGCGAGGCGCAGCCGCCGGATCTGCTCGGGCAGGAAGCGGGTCAGCGCCGTGTCGGCGGCCAGCAGCACCAGGTCGGGCGCGGCCTCGAGCTGCCGGAGGTCGGCGGCGATGGCGGCCAGCGGATGGTCGGGCGGCAGGCGGGGCAGCGCGCGGGCGAGCTGCGCCCCGGCCGCCTTCGCCGCCAAGCGGATGTCGCCGGCGGTGACGGCCGCCGCCGGCGCGCGCGGCGCGAGCGTCGCGGCGAGCAGCCCGGCCGCGTCCTCGACCAGCGCCAGCTTCGGCCCCTGGTCCTCGGGCACGAAGCTGTCGAGCGACAGCACGGGGCCCACCAGCGGCAGGCCCCGGACCCGCGCCGCCACCGCCCGCGCCGCCGCGCCGTCGGCGGCCAGGATGTCGATGGTGTAGGGGTTGGTCACCGGGTTGGCGGCGAGGTCGAACAAGGTGCGCATCGCCTCGGTGTCCGGGTCCTTGGTGTGCAGCGGGTCGCTGTCGAACTGCAGCCGCGGCGCGAGTCCCGCCCCCGCCGCCGCGAGCGCGGCGAAGCCCAGGAGGATCGGCCACCGCCCCCGCGCCGCCGCGCGGTCGAGCGGCGCCGCCCAGGCGAACCCGGCCTCCTCCCGCCCGGCCGGCCCGCCCCGGGGCCGCAGCAGCACGATCCCCGCCGGCAGCGCCGTCACGCTGCACAGGAACGCCACCAACATGCCGACGCCGGCGATCAGGCCCAGCTCGGCGACCCCGCTGAAATCGGTCGGCACGAAGGCGAGGAACCCGGCCGAGGTCGCGAGGGCGGCGATCAGGATCTGCCCGCCCGCCCGCCGCGCCGTGGCGTCGAGCGCCGCCAGCGGGTCGCCCGGGTGGGCCGCCGCCATCTCACGGTAGCGGACGGTGAACTGGATGGCGAAATCGACCGCGATGCCGACGAACAGGATGGCGAAGGCGACCGAGATCAGGTTCAAGGGGCTGCTGGTCAGCGTCGCGAAGCCGGTGGTCAGCAGCAGCCCGAGCGCCAGGGTGAACACGATCGGCAGGATCAGTCGCCACGTCCGCACCGCGAGCACGAGCCACAGGATGACCAGCAGCGTGCTGCCGATCAGCCCCGCCACCGCGCCTTGCGCCACGGTCGCGAACTCCTCGTCGGCCAGCGCCACCGACCCGGTGACGCGCACGTGCGCCTGCCCGTCGCGGACGAACTCCAGCCGCGCCGCCGCGGCGCGCAGCGCCTGGGTGGCGGCCGCGCCCGGTTCGAGCGCGCCGTAGTCGAGCTTCGGCTGCGCCAGCACGAAACGGTACGGCCCGCCCAGCGCCGCCACCGGCCCGGCCAGCAACTGCTGCCAGCTCAAGGGCCGCGAGCGCCCGGCCAGCACGGAGCGCAGCACGGTGTCGAAGCCGCGCAGCGCCGGGGCGAAGGCGTCGAGATTGGCCTCGCCGCGCTCCACGCCGATCGAGACGAGGCCGAGGGCGGCGAACAAGCCCCGGGCGCTCGGGTCGGCGGCGAGCTGGCCGAGGAACGGCTGCGCGTCGATGGTCTGGTCGAGCAGCGTGCCGAGCGCGTCGGCGCCGAGGAACAGCAGGCCCTCGCGCTCCAAGTACGGGGACGCGTCCGGGCGGCGCACGGTGCGGAAGTGCGGGTCCGCCGCCAGCGCGTCCGCCAGCCCGGCCGCGGTGGCCTCGGCCGCCTCGGGGATGTCGGCGTCCACCACCGCCACGATCAGGTCGTTGAACTGCGGGAACAGCCGCCTCAGCTCGGCGTCGCGCTGCTTCCACGGCAGACTGGCGGCGAACAAGGTGCCGACGTCGGTGGTGACGCCGAGCCGGGCCGCGGCCAGCCAGGCGCAGCCGAGGCCGAGCAGCAGCGCCACCAGCAGGACCGCGACGGGCCGCCGCGCGGCGAGCAGGACCAGGCCGGGGATGAGGCGTGCGGGCGGGCGATCAGACATGCCGCTGGCTAAACCCGAACCCGGCCCGCGCCGCAAGCCTTGCCGGTTGCCAACCCCGGCCCGGCCTGCGACGCTGGCGCAACGAGATCGAAAGGAACCCCGGATGCGTCAGACTCGACCCGGCCTCGCCGCCCTCCTGGTCCTGCTGCCGCTGGCCGCGGCGGCGCAGGACAGGCTGCCGACCATCCCGCCCGCTCAGTACGACGAAGCGCAGCGCCAGGCGGCGGCCGACTTCCTCGCCGCCCGCAAGGTGCCGGTGTTCGGCCCGTTCGAGCCGCTGATGCACAGCCCCGAGGTGATGACCCTCGCCCGCAGCATGGGCGACTACCTGCGCTACAAGTCCGGCATCGGCAACACCCTGTCCGAGCTGGCGATCCTGGTGACGGCGCGCGCCTGGACGCAGGACTACGAGTGGCACGTCCACGCGCCCATCGCCGCCAAGGCGGGGATCAACCCCGAGATCATCGCCGCCATCCGCGACGGCCGCCGCCCGGACGGCATGAGCGACGACGAGGCGACCGTCTACGACTTCTCGACCGAGCTGCACCAGAACAAGCGCGTCTCGGACGCGACGTTCGCGCGGGCGGAGAAGCGGTTCGGCAAGCCGGCGGTGGTCGACCTCATCGGCATCAGCGGCTACTACACCCTGCTGGCGATGCAGCTCAACGCGGCGCGCTACGAGCCGGACGGCATGACGCCGCTGCCGCGGTTCCCGAGGTGAGGGCGCGCGGTCCCCGCGCCGGGCCGGCCCCGCCTCAGCGGCGGTCACCGCGGTTGTCCCTCAGCGGCGGTCGCCGCGGTTGTCGTAAAAGCGCGCCCCGCCCGCGTCGTTCTTGATCGTGCCGACGCGGTTGCCCCGCCGGTCGTAAACGCCCGAGTGCGTGCCGCCTTCCGGACGGGTCCGGTAGCCGCCGGCCCCCCCGGGGGACACCCCGGCGTAGCTGCCGTTCGGCTGGCGCAGCAGGATGTCGTCCGCCGCGAGCGCGGGCCGTGTCACCACGGCGAGGACGAAGGCGGTCGTGATGATCAGCAGGCGTCGGCAGGCCATCGCGCGTTCCCTTTCAAAGCGGCAAGCCGACGTAGTTTTCCGCCAGCGTCGTTGCCGCCGCCTCGGAGCCGGTGACGTAGTCCAGCTCCGACACCTGCACCCGCCGGTCGAACGCGCTCGCGTCCGGGAAGCGGTGCAGCATGCTGGTCATCCACCAACTGAACCGCTGCACCTGCCAGACCCGTCGCAGGCACTGCGCCGAGTAGGCTTCCAGCCCCGCGTCCTCGCCCGCGCCGAACCACCGCTCCAGCGCCCGCGCCAGCACCACCACGTCGGCGACGGCCAGGTTCATGCCCTTGGCCCCGGTCGGCGGCACGATGTGCGCCGCGTCGCCGGCCAGGAACAGGCGGCCGTGGCGCATCGGCTCGGCGACGAAGCTGCGCATCGCGGTGACGCCCTGCTGCAAGATGGGGCCGGGTTCCAGGTCGAGGCCGAGCCGCGTGGACAGCGCCCGCCAAACGCGGTCCGCGCTCCAGGCAGCCGGGTCCTCGTCCGGCTCGCATTGCAGGTACATGCGGCTGACGGTCGGGCTGCGCATGCTGAGCAGCGCGAAGCCGTCCTCGTGGTTGGCGTAGATCAGCTCCTCCGACGCCGGCGGCGCTTCGGCGAGGATGCCGAGCCAGCCGAACGGGTAAACCCGCTCGAACGCCCGCAGCCCCGGCACGGCGGGCCGGGCGACGCCGTGGAAGCCGTCGCAGCCGGCGACCACGTCGCACGCCAGCGCGCGCTCCCGCCCGTCCTGCGTGAAGCGGATCACCGGCCGCGTCGCGAGATCATCCAGCGCCGTGGCCTGCGTCTCGAAGCGCAGGTCGCCGCCGGCGGCCAGCCGGGCCGCGATCAGGTCGCGCATCACCTCGTGCTGGCCGTAGACGGTGACGGACTTGCCGGTGAGGGCGGCGAAGTCGATCCGCCGCGTCTCGCCACCGAAGCGCAACAGGCAGCCCTCGTGCCGCAGCCCCTCCGCCTGCAGCCGGGCGCCGACGCCGGACTGCACCAGCACGTCGCGCGTGCCCTGCTCCAGCACCCCGGCCCGCACCCGGCTCTCCAGCCGCTCGCGTGAGCGGCTCTCCAGCACCACGCTGTCGATCCCGGCCTGGGCCAGCAGGTGGGACAGCAGCAGCCCGGCCGGGCCGCCACCGAGGATGCCGACCTGGGTGCGTTCATGCGTCATCCCAACACTCTGGCGCGGCCCGGCCGCCGCGCAAGGGGGGATTGCACCGGGCCGCCCAGGCAACCATACCGTTGGGGATGACGAGGCAACGGGCGCATTGGCGGGCGGCGTGGCGACTGGCCCTGCTCGCGCTGCTGCTATGGGCGGCGCCAGGAACCCGGGCCGGTCCGGCCGGCCATCACCCGGCCGGCTGCCACGAGGGGGCGGCGATGCCGGATCAACCGTCCCACCGCCACGGTTCGCCTGCCTGCGCCGCCTGCGCTTGCCCGGCCACCCCGGTCGCCGCGCCCGCGATGGCCGCCGCCGCCGCGCCTCCTCCCTTGGCCGCCGCCCGGCCGGCCGCGTGGGCGCAGCGCCACCCGCCCGGCCTCCCCGGGCAACCGGACCTACCGCCGCCGCGACGCGCCTGATCGGCCCCGGGCGGCGCGACTTCGTGCCGCCTCCTGTCATCGACGCGCGCGATCCGCCCGGCTCCGATGCCGGGCCATGAGGAACGACATCCATGCCCCACTCCATCCTGGCCGGCCGCCTGGTCGCCGCCTGCCTCGCCTCCGCTCTGTTCGCCACCCCTGCCCTGGCGGCCATCGAAGGCGATTACAACCAGGACACCGCCGGCCCGCCGGACACGACCTGGTACATCCCCGCCAACCCGGACGCCTTGAAGGCCGACCGCGATTACGTCGACGGCATGAGGCCGCACCATGCCGGGGCGCTGGCGATGAGCCGCGACTACCTGGCCGACCCCGAGGCCAGCAGCCCCGTGCTCCGCGCGCTCGCGCGGGCGATCATCCGCAACCAGACGTTCGAGATCAGGATGCTGGACGCAGTGGACGCCAAACTGCGGCAGCCTCCCGTCGAGATCAATCTCGGCTTCACCAAGCTCCGGCTGCAGGCCGCCGCGGGTGAGGGCCTGGCGCAACGCGAGCGCTTCCTGCGCGCCCCGATGCCGACCCGGCTCGACGGCCTGTCGGACCCCCGCGCGCCGGTGAGCGCGCGCGACGTGCGCTACGCCAAGGGCATGATCCTGCATCACCAGGCCGCGTTGGACATGGCCCGCGCCTACCACGCCAACCCAGCGGCGCGGAACGGCTTCCTCGGCCTGTTGAACATCGACATCGACCGCGACCAGACGCAGGAGATCGGCCTGATGCGCGCCATGATCCGGCAGTACGGCGGCGACCCGGACAGCATCGTCGTCGACCCGGCGACGATCCCGGGCATGGCAGGGATGCACCACGGCCCTGCCGCCCCGCCGCCCGGCCCGGAGGCCGGCACGGCGGGCCACGCCGGCGGGCAGCACGGCGCGGTGCGGCACTGAGACCAGCCGCCTGGAGGCGGCCGGCGTCGGGACCGCTGTTCATCCGTCTCCCGCCAACCCGGCCTCACGCCGGTCAGCCGGACGGCTGCCGGCATGAGGCTGCCGCGTCACCCGCCCCCGCCGGCCGCCACCCCGGCGAGGCGGCCCAGCACCACCGCGCTCAGCAGCCCGTTGCCGGCCAGGTAGCTCCAGCTCGACGGGCCGGAGACCCCGCGCGCCGCGCCGCCGCCGATCACCACCGCGTCGGCGCGCGCCGGCAACGCGGCGTCGGTCGCCACGGCGTCGATCTCAGGACCCTTCAGGCGGTCTCTCCTCACGTGCGGCCGCTCTCGCCTCCGTTCCAGGCGGTCGCCCAGCTTGACCGGGCGCGCTCCCGCGCCCAGCCAAGCTGAGCCCTACCCGTGCAGCGTCAGCGCCTCCGCCGGCCCCGCCCGGCCGGCGAAACGCCCCGAGAAGCGCCCGAGGCGGAACGCCTCGATCGGCAGGTTCGGCGTCTCGTCGCGCGCCAGCGAGGCGACGATCCGCCCCGTCGCCGGGCCGAGCCCGAACCCGTGGCCGGAGAAGCCCATCGCCAGCACGAGGCCCGGCACCGCGCCGCACCGCTCGATCACCGGCAGCGCGTCCGGCGTCGAATCGATCACGCCCACCCAGCTCTCGTCCAGCGCCGCCTCCAGCGCCGCCGGCACCAGCGCGCCGAACAGCCCGGCGACGGCGGCGACGTCGCCCACCCGCGGCGCGAGGTGCGGCCCCGGCGCGCCCTTGCCCGGCGCGTCGCCCCCCGGGAACGCGAGCGCCCCGGCGAACGGCCCGCTCGACCCGGTGAAGCGGAACCGCCCGTCCCGCTCCTGCCGCCCGGCGCAGGACGCGTCGGCGACGCCGATCACCGGCCCGAGCACCGCCTCCGCCGGCCTGGTCCGCACCAGCGTCACCGCCCGCGGCGTGAGCGGCACGTGTAGCCCGAGCGGCCCGAGCAGCCGGTTGCCGAGCGTGCCGGTCGCGAGCACGGCGCAGCCGCACGCGATGCGTCCCCGGTCGGTGCGAACGGCGACGACCCGCCCGCCCTCGGTCACGACCGCCTCCGCCGTCTCGCCCCAGCGCGTCTCGGCCCCGGCCCGCCGCGCTGCCGCCACGAACGCCGCCACCGCCGCGTGCGGGTCGGCGTGGCCGTCCGTCGGGCAGAACGACGCGCCGGGCAGGCCGGGCGCGACCGCCGGGGCTAGCGCCCGCAAGCCGTCCGCGTCCAGCAAAGAAAGCTCGAGCCCGGCCGCGCGCTGCTCGGCGACCATCGCGCCCAGTCGCGCCAGGTCGGCTTCCGTGCGCGCCAGCCGCAGGTTGCCGCGCTGCACGTAGCCGGTGGGGGCGCCCAGCGTCTCGTCGAGGGTCTCCCAGTCCGCCACCGCGGCCTGCGCCAAGGCCAGCTCGGCGGCGTGGCGGCCCGATTGCCGCACGCCGGCCAGCGTCCAGCCGCTCTGCATCGCCGCCGGCCCCCAGCGGTCCAGCAGCACCACCGACTGCCCGGCGCGGGCCAGCTCATACGCCGCCGCCGCCCCGCTGATCCCCGCGCCCACGACGACCACGTCCGCCATGCCTGCCCTCCGCATCCCTCGACCGCCATCCGGTGCGTGGGCCTCCCGAGGCCGAGCCAAGCAGGCTATCGGGTGCGGCGCAACACGCGCCCTTCGCGGCCCCCGGGTCGTCGTTCCCTGGAACGCCGCGAGGCCCAAGGCCAGGGCGCTGCCCTGGACCCGTCGGGGCCGCAGGCCCCGAACCCCGATTCATCGGAGAACCACCCTCTTGCGATCGGTCGGGGCCTGGAGCCGGCGGCCCCAGTGGAGTCTAAAGTGGGGTCCAGAGTGAGCTCCAGGGGCGAAGCCCAAGCCCTTGGCTGCGACGCGACGACCCTGCCCGCGGCGCGGCGTCAGGGCATCAGCGGCCGCACCCGCCCGCCCCGCACCGGCGGCATCAGGATCAGGTCCCAGATGCTCGGCATCTCCCCCACCGGCACGTGCACCAGCGCCGGCGCCCGCAGCGCGAACGCCTCCCGCAGCCGCGCTTCCAGCTCGTCGGCCGTCGTCGCCCGGAACGCCGCCACCCCGAAGCTCTCGGCGAAGCGCACGAAATCCGGGTTCGCGAGGTCGTTGGCGATCTCCCGCCCGCCCCACGCCTGCTGCTGGATGCGGCGCACGTTGCCGAACGCCCCGTCCTCGAACACCACGACCACCACCGCCAGCCCGTGACGCTTGGCCGTCGCCAGCTCGAACGCTTGGTAGCCGAAGCCGCCGTCCCCCGCGATGCTCAGCACCGCCCGCCCCGGCATCGCCGCCGCCGCCCCCAGCGCCGTGCCGTAGCCGTAGCCCAGGTTGTCCTGATACCCCGAGAAGAACCGCCGCGGCGCTTCCACCGGAAAGGCGAGCCGCGCCGCGAACCCCATCTGCGTCACCTCGTCCACCAGCAGCCCGTCCTCCGGCAGCGCGGCGCGCATCGCCCGCAGGAACCCCATCTGCGGCTCCAGGCGGCCCAGCCGCTCCGCCAGCCACGCCCGGTGCCCGGCCAGCTCCTCCTCCCGCGACTCCCGCTGGCCCAGGTGCGCCGGCAGCCGCTCCAGCAGCGCCCGCAGCCCGGCCGCCGCGTCGGCGACGATGGCCGCTGCCGGCGGCCGGTAACGCCCCGGCTCCTCCGCGTCCACGTCGAGCCGCAGCACCGCCAATCCCTCGTCCAGCCCCCACTGGCTCTGCGGCGCGTAGAGCCGGGTGCCGACCCCGAACACCACGTCGGCCTCCGCCCACAGCCGCCGCCCCACCGGATACGGCGCCGCCAGCCGATGGCTGCTCGGCAGCACCCCCCGCCCCCGCCGATACGACATCACCGGCGCTTCCAGCATCTCCGCCAGCCGCCGCACCTCCGGCCCCGCGTCCTGCGCGCCGCCGCCCACCGCGATCAACGGCCTGCGCGACCCGGCCAGCGCCCGCGCCACCGCCTCCACCGCGTCCATGTCCACCGGCGGCGTCGCCGGCGGGATCGGGGCCGCCGCCGGCGCCGGCCCGGCCCGGCCCCACACGTCGATCGCGCATTCCAGCGCCGCCGGCCGCCGCCGCCCCGACAGCGCCCGGTGCAGGGCGTCGGCCACCAGCGCGCCCGCCTCGTGCGGCCCGGTGATCCGCGCCGCGAACTTGGTCAGGTGCCGCAGCAGCCCGACCTGGTCCGGGATTTCGTGGATGTGCCCGTAGCCCCGGTCGATCGCGTGCGCCGGGATCTGCCCGAGCAGCGCCAGCACCGGCGCTTCCATCGCCCACGCGGTCAGCAGCGCCGCGCCCGTGTTCAGCATCCCCGGGCCCGGCACCGCCGCGTACGCCTGCGCCCGCCCCGTCGCCAGCGCCGCCCCCAGCGCCATGTAGGCCCCCGTCTGCTCGTGCCGCGGGTGCAGCACCCGCACCTGCTCGCGCGCCCGGTACAACGCGTCGAACAGCGGGTCGTTGTGGATGCCGGGCAGCCCGTAAACGGTGTCGATCCCGTGCGCCGCCAAGCCGGCCACCACCGCGTCCGCCGTCGTCATCGTTTCCATGCCTGCTCCTGTCTTGAAACGTTGCGGCAATATTTGACACGGTTCGGGCCGGGCCGTACCACTGGTTGTCACAAGAAAAGCCAAGGAACTCGTTCATGCGTCGGCTCACCCTCCTGCTCCTGGCCGCGGCGGCCGCGGTCCCGCTCGCCGCCGCGCGCCCCGCCCGGGCCGAGATCAAGGTCGGGATCACCATCTCCACCACCGGCCCCGCCGCCAGCCTCGGCGTCCCCCAGCGCAACTCCGTCGCCCTGCTGCCCAAGGAGGTCGCCGGCGAGGCCATCGACTACATCGTGCTCGACGACGGCGCCGACAGCACCCGCGCCGTCGCCAACGCCCGCAAGCTGATCGAGGAGAACGGCGTCGACGCCCTGATCGGCAGCAGCACCACGCCCGCCTCCCTGGCCATGATCGACGTCGCCGCCGAGAAGAAGGTGCCGATGATCTCGCTCGCCGCCAGCGCCCGCCTGATCGAGCCGATGGACGAGCAGCGCCGCTGGGTGTTCAAGACGCCCCAGAACGACAGCCTGATGGCCGACGCCATCGCCGCCGACATGGCGAAGCACGGCGTCAAGACCGTCGGCTTCATCGGCTTCAACGACGCCTACGGCGACGGCTGGCTCAACGAGGCCACTCGCGCCTTCAAGCAGCGCGGCATCGACCTCGTCGCCACCGAGCGCTACGCCCGCGCCGACACCTCCGTCACCGGCCAGGTGCTGAAGCTGGTCGCCGCCCGCCCCGACGCGATCCTGATCGCCGGTGCCGGCACCCCCGCCGCCCTGCCGCAGAAGGCGCTGCGCGACCGCGGCTACTCGGGCCGCTACTACCAGACCCACGGCGTCGCCAACGCCGACTTCCTCCGCGTCGGCGGCAAGGACGTGGACGGCACCACCCTGCCCGCCGGCCCGATCCTGGTCGCCTCCCAGCTCCCGGACAGCAACCCGGTCAAATCGGTCGGCGTCCAGTACACCCACGACTACGAGGCCAAGTACGGCCCCGGCAGCGTCGCCACCTTCGGCGCGCACCTCTACGACGCCGGCATCCTGCTCGCCAACGCCATCCCGGTCGCCCTCAAGCAGGCCAAGCCCGGCACCCCCGCCTTCCACGCCGCCCTGCGCGACGCCCTCGAAGCCGAGCGCGGCGTCGTCCTGAGCCACGGCGTCGCCACCATGTCGCCCACCGATCACAACGGCTTCGACGACCGCGCCCGCGTCATGGTCACCATCAAGGACGGCGCCTGGAAGCTGCTGCCCTGACCCGACCCGTCCGCGCCCGCCCGCCCTGATGGACGCGGACATCCTCCTCATCCTGCTGCAGGACGGCCTGGTCAACGGCGCGATCTACGCCCTGCTCGCCCTCTCCCTCGTGCTGGTCTTCACCGTCACCCGCGTCATCCTCATCCCGCAGGGCGAGTTCGTCGCCTACGGCGCGCTGACCTACGCCGCCCTCAACGACGGCCGGATGCCGGGCAGCGTCTGGCTGCTCTGCGCCCTCGGCGTCGGCGCGTTCCTCGCCGGCCTGCTCGCCGGGCGGCGCTCCCTCCGCCCCGCCACCCTCCTCCTGCTGGCCGCGGAAACCCTGGCCGTCCCGGCGCTCGTCGCCGCCCTGGCGCTCTGGCTCGCCCCCATCTGGCTCGCCCCGGCCAAGCCCGGCGTGCTCCTCTCGGCCCTGCTCACCCTGGCCGTCGTCACCCCGATGGCCCCCTGCCTCTACCGCATCGCCTTCCAGCCCCTGGCCGAGGCCTCCGTGCTGGTGCTGCTGATCGCCAGCGTCGGCGTCCACCTCGCCCTGGTCGGCCTCGGCCTGGTGTTCTTCGGTCCCGAGGGCTTCCGCGCCCCCGGCTTCTCCGACGCCCGCCTCGGCCTCGGCAGCCTGCTCGTCCAGGGCCAGGCGCTCTGGATCGTCGGCACCACCCTCGCCCTGATGACCGCCCTCGCCGTGTTCTTCAACGCCACCCTGGCCGGCAAGGCGTTGCAGGCCACCGCCATCAACCGCCTCGGCGCGCGCCTGGTCGGCATCCCCACCGCGCTGGCCGGCCGGGCCGCCTTCCTGATGGCCGGCGCGATCGGGGCCTTGTCCGGCATCCTCATCGCCCCGCTCACCACCGTCTACTACGACAGCGGCTTCCTGATCGGCCTCAAGGGCTTCGTCGCCGCCATCATCGGCGGCCTGGTCAGCTACCCGCTCGCCGCCCTCGCCGCCGTCCTGGTCGGCTGGGTCGAGAGCCTGTCCAGCTTCTACGCCAGCGCCTTCAAGGAGGTGATCGTCTTCACCGTCATCATCCCCGTCCTCCTGTGGCGCTCGCTGCGCGGCCCGGCGGAGGAGGAATGACGCGCGCCGTCCCCTTCGCCCTCCTGCTCGCCTGGCTGTGCCTGCCGCTCGCGCCCGTCCCCAGCTTCTGGCTCACGCTCGCCAACTACGCCGGCATCGCCGCCATCATCGCCATCGGCCTCGTGGTGCTGACCGGCTACGGCGGCATGACCTCCTTCGGCCAGGCCACCTTCATGGGCTTCGGGGCCTACGCCACCGCCATCCTCACCACCCAGATGGGCGTCTCCCCCTGGCTCACCCTGCCCTGCGCCCTGGCCGTGAGCGGCCTCGCCGCCGTGCTGATCGGCGTCATCACCCTGCGCCTGTCCGGCCACTACCTCGCCCTCGGCACCATCGCCTGGTCGGTCAGCCTCTACTACGTGTTCGCCAGCCTCGACCTGTTCGGCCGCAACGACGGCATCTCCGGCATCCCCCCGCTCCAGCTCGGCAGCTTCGAACTCACCTCCAGCCGCAGCTACTTCGTCGTCGTCTGGGTCGCCGTCGGCCTCGCCCTGCTCCTCACCCGCAACCTGCTCGACAGCCGCCCCGGCCGCGCCGTCCGCGCGCTGCGCGGTGGGGCCGCCGCCGCCGCCAGCTTCGGCGTCGACCTGCTCGCCGCCCGCGTCCTCGCCTTCACCTACGCCGCCACCCTGGCCGGCCTCGCCGGCTGGCTCTACGCCCACATGCAGCGCAGCGTGAACCCCACCCCCTTCGGCCTCAACGCCAGCATCGAGTACCTGCTGATGGCCGTCGTCGGCGGCGTCGGCGCGCTGCCCGGCGCGCTGCTCGGCGCGGGCCTGGTCACCATCGTCAATGACCAGTTGCAAACCCTGCTCCCCCGCCTGCTCGGCCACGCCGGCAACTACGAGACCATCGTGTTCGGCGCGCTCCTGGTGCTGCTGCTGCAAACCGCCCCCGACGGCTTGTGGCCGCTGCTCCGCCACCGCGCGCCCGCCGCCCGCTCCCGCTCCGCGCGCGCCCCTGCCCGCCCTCCTGCCCGCCCCCTCGCCGACGCCCCCCCGCTCCCCCGTCGCCCGCTCCCCGCCCCCGGCACGCCGGTCCTGCGCGTGGCCGGCCTGCGCAAGGCTTTCGGCGGCCTGGTCGCCGTCAACGACCTCGCCTTCGACCTCGACGCCCGCGAGATCGTCGGCCTCATCGGCCCCAACGGCGCTGGCAAGAGCACCACCTTCGACCTGCTCACCGGCGTCGCCCGCCCCACCGCCGGGGCGGTCCGCATCCTCGGCCACGACCTCCGCCGCGCCACCCCCCAGCGCCTCGCCCGCCTCGGCGTCGCCCGCAGCTTCCAGCACGTCAAGCTGGTCCCCGGCATGTCGGTGATCGAGAACGTCGCCATCGGCGCGCACGGCCGCGGCCGCCGCGGCCCGCTCGCCGCCCTGCTGCGCCTCGACCGCGCCGAGGAGCGCGCCCTGTTCGCCGAGGCCGCCCGCCAGCTCGACCGCACCGGCCTCGCCGGGGAGGCCGCCCGCCCCGCCGACAGCCTCGCCCTCGGCCAGCAGCGCGTCGCCGAGATCGCCCGCGCCCTCTGCCTCGACCCGGCGCTGCTCCTGCTCGACGAGCCCGCCGCCGGCCTTCGCCTGGCCGAGAAGCAGGAGCTCGCCGCCCTGCTGCGCCGCCTGCGCGACGACGGCGTCACCATCCTGCTCGTCGAGCACGACATGGACTTCGTCATGGGCCTCGCCGACCGCCTGGTGGTGATGGAGTTCGGGGCCAAGCTCGCCGAAGGCCCCGCCGCCCAGGTCCGCGCCGACCCGGCCGTCATCGAGGCCTACCTCGGCGCTCCCGCATGACGGCCTCTCCCCGGTGGGCCTGCTCAGCGTCGAGCCTCCGGCGAGCCTGCTCAGCGTCGAGCCTCCGGCGAGCCTGCTCAGCGTCGAGCCCGCGGTGAGCCTGCTCACCGTCCAGGGCCTCAGCGTCGCCTACGGCGGCATCGGCGCGGTCCACGACGCCAGCCTCGCCATCGCCCAGGGCGAGATCGTCAGCGTCATCGGCCCCAACGGCGCTGGCAAGACGACGCTGCTGCACGCCGTCATGGGTGTCCACCCCGGCCGCGGCACGGTCCGCTTCGCCGGCCACGACCTCGGCCCCCTCTCCATCGAGGACCGCGTCAGCGCCGGCCTCTGCCTGGTCCCCGAGAAGCGCGAGCTGTTCGGCGCGCTGAGCGTCGAGGACAACCTCCGCCTCGGCGCGTTCCGCCTCCGCCGCCAGGACGCCCGCGCCGCCAGGGTGTCGCTCGGCGAGGTCTACGCCCTGTTCCCCCGCCTGCTGGAACGCCGCCGCCAGCACGCCGGCACCCTGAGCGGCGGCGAGCGCCAGATGCTCGCCATGGGCCGCGCCCTCATGGCCCGGCCCGACCTGCTGATGCTCGACGAGCCCAGCCTCGGCCTCGCCCCCCTCATCGTCGCCGAGATCTTCCGCATCATCGCCGGGCTGCGCGACCGCGGCTGCGCCATCCTGCTCGTCGAGCAGAACGCCCGCGCCGCGCTGCGCATCTCCGACCGCGGCTACGTGCTGGAAACCGGCCGCGTCACCCTCGAAGGCCCGAGCGGCGCGCTGGCCGCCGACCAGCGCGTGGCCGACACCTACCTCGGCGGCGGCGCGCGGCCGCAGACTTGAACGAACCAGGAACAGGAAGTTAATGGCAGTTGATGGACGTTAACGAATGCGCCCTTCCTTGAGGAACGATTAACCCGTCGTTCTCTGTTCGTTCTAGAGCGGTCACTCAGTTCGGTCGGACGCACCTCGCGTCCGACCGAACCGAGTAACCACGTGGAACGATGGCTAGAGTGGTTTCGTGTAACATGAAACCGCTCTAGGCTTCACTCCGCCAGCACCCGCCGCACCTCCGCCCGCAGCGCCGGCAGCACGTCGGTCTGGAACCAAGGGTTGTTCCGCTCCCAGATTCCCGTCCGCCAACTCGGGTGCGGCAACGGGAAGTGCCGCGGCAGATGGTCGCGGAACCCCCGCACCCGGTCCGTCATCCGACCCGGCCCCAGCGCGTCCTGCTGCGCGTAGCCGCCCACCAGCAGCGTCAGCCGCAACTGCGGCATCAGCCCGAGCAGCCGCCACCGCCACCGCGGCGCGCATTCCGGCCGCGGCGGCAGGTCGCCCCCCTGCGCGTACCGCCCCGGGTAGCACAGCCCCATCGGCAGGATGGCGATGCGCCGCCCGTCGTAGAACTCGTCCGGCGTCATGCCCAGCCAGCCGCGCAGCCGGTGCCCGCTCGCGTCCGTCCAAGGCGTGCCGCTGGCGTGGACCTTGGTCCCCGGCGCCTGGCTCGCGATCAGGATGGTCGCCGTGGCGCTGACCCGCAGGATCGGCCGCGGCCCGAGCGGCAGGTCGGCGCAGAACGTGCAGGCCCGCACCTCCGTCGCCAAGGCTTCCAGCGCCGTGGCCTGATCCGCCGCCATCTCCGTCACCCCAGCTCCGGCGTCGGCCTCTGCGCCTCGGCCGCGGCGCCCCCGCCCGCCCCGAGCGGGTACTCGACCTCCGGCTCGTACGCCGCCTGCTCCTTGCCCAGCCGCGAGCTGAACAGCGTGAAATGCTCGACCACCACCGGCTGGCTGCGGAACAGGTTGTGCGCCTGCACCCATCCCGCCACCTTGGCCTCCGCCGCGCCGTCGAGCCGCCCCAGCGTCACGTGCGGCGTGAACCGCCGCCGCTCCCGCTCCACCCCGGCCCGGTGCAGCGCCGTCTCCACCTTGGCCTGCAGGTGCTCCAGCGCCGGCGTCCGCTCCACCCCCGCCCACAGCGACGTGACCCGCCCCGCCTTGGCGAACGCCCCCACCCCGGCCAATTGCAACGTGAACCCCGGCGCGCGCAGCGCCGCCAGCGCCTCGTCCACCTCCTCCGCCCGCCACCCCGGCAATTCGCCGATGAACCGCAGCGTGACGTGGTAGTTCTCCGGCGGCGTCCAGCGCACGCCGGGCAGCCCGCCCGACAGGAACGACAGCCGCGTCCGGATCGCGCGCGGCAGGTCGAGCGCCACGAACAGCCTCACGACGCCACCTTCGCCAGCAACGCCTCGACCATGGGCAGCAGCCGCCGCACGATGCGCGTCACCCCTTCCGCGTTCGGGTGAATGCGGTCCCCCTGGTTCAGCGAGGGATCGCCGGCGACCCCTTCGAGGAAGAACGGGTCGAACAGCACCCCCGGCCGCTGCCCGAGCCGCGTGAACACCGCCCGGAACGCGCCCGTGTAGTCCGCCCCCAGGTTGGGCGGCGCTTCCATCCCCGACAGCAGCACCGGGATGTTCTTTTCGGCCAGGCTATCGAGGATCGCGGTCAGGTTGGCCTCGGTGTTGGCCGGGTCGATCCCGCGCAGCCCGTCGTTGCCGCCCAGCTCGACCAGCGCCGCGTCCGCCCCGTCGCCCAGCGCCCAGTCGAGCCGCGCCCGTCCCCCCGCCGTCGTGTCGCCCGACACCGCCCCGTCGATGACGCGCACGTCGTGCCCCCGCGCCCGCAGCGCCGCCGCCAGCTGCGCCTCGAACCCGTCCGCCTCGACCAGGCCGTAGCCCGCCGCCAGGCTGTCGCCGAGTACCAGCAGCCGCACCGTCCGCGCCTGCGCCGCCCCCCCGAACAGCGAAAACGCGAGCGCCAGCAGCACGGCGTTGTTGGTGAGCCAGCGTCGCGCGCCATATGCAGCCGTCATGGACATCGCACCCGTCACCCGCGAAACGCCCCTCGTCGAGGTGCGCGACCTGAAGCTCACGGTGCCCTCCGCCGCCGGGCCGGTCAACATCCTGTCCGGCATCGACCTCGATATAGGGGCGGGCGAGGCCGTCGGCATCGTCGGCCCCTCCGGATCAGGCAAGACCAGCCTGCTCATGGTGCTCGCCGGCCTCGAAGCCGCCACCGCCGGCACCGTCCGGGTCGCCGGCCAGGACATCACCCGCCTGTCGGAGGACGCCCTCGCCCGCTTCCGCCGCGGTGCCGTCGGCATCGTGTTCCAGGCCTTCCACCTGATTCCGACCATGACCGCGCTCGAGAACGTCGGCGTCCCCCTGGAACTCGCCGGCGTCCCTGACGCCCACGCCCGCGCCGCCGACAGCCTCGCCGCCGTCGGCCTCGCCCACCGCCTCACCCACCTGCCCGGCCAGCTTTCCGGCGGCGAGCAGCAGCGCGTCGCCCTGGCCCGCGCCTTCGCCGCCCGCCCCCGCCTGCTGCTGGCCGACGAGCCCACCGGCAACCTCGACGCCGCCACCGGCGCCACCGTCATGGACCTGCTGTTCGGCCTGCGCGAAAGCCACGGCACCACCCTCCTGCTCATCACCCACGACCCGGCGCTCGCCGCCCGCTGCGGCCGCCAGGTCCGCATCGCCGACGGCCGCGTGGCCGCGCCCGCGGCCCCCGAGACGACCGCGCCCGCGGCCCCCGGCGCGACCGCCCCGGCGATCGCGCGATGATCGCCTGGACCCTCGCCCGCCGCGAGCTGCGCTCCGGCGTCCGTGGCCTGCGCATCGTGCTCGCCTGCCTCGCCCTCGGCGTCGCCGCCATCGCCGCGGTCGGCAGCCTGCGCGCCGGCATCGAGGCCGGCCTCGCCGCCGACGGCCGCCGCCTCCTCGGCGGCGACGTCGAGATCCAGACCGGCGCGCAGCCGCCGCCCGCCGCCCTCCGCCGATGGCTGGCCGAGCGCGGCGCGGCCACCTCCGACCTGGTGCGGATGCGCTCCATGCTGATCGCCTCCGGCGGCGAGCGCCAGCTCGTCGAGCTGAAGGTCGTGGACGCCGCCTACCCCCTCGTCGGCGACGCGGCGCTCGACCCCCCCGGCCCCCTGCAGGCCGCCTTGCGGAACAACGGCCTGGTCGCCGACCCCCTCGTGCTCGACCGCCTCGGCGTCAGGCCCGGCGGCGCCGTCCGCCTCGGCCAGGCCACCGTCACCGTCCGCGCCGCCCTCGCCGCCGAGCCGGACCGCATCGGCGCCCCCGCCCTGCTCGCCCCCCGCGCCATGATCGCCGCCCCCACCCTGCCCGCGACCGAGCTGCTGCAGCCCGGCTCCCTCGTCAACTACGACCTCCGCGCCACCCTGCCCGCCGGGGCCGACCGCGCCGCCACCGTGGACGGCCTGCGCGCCGCCTTCGCCGACCAGGGCTTCCGCGTCCGCGTCTCCACCGACGCCGCCCCGGGCGTCGCCCGCTTCATCGAGCAGACCAGCCTGTTCCTCACCCTGGTCGGCCTCACCGCGCTGCTGGTCGGCGGCATCGGCGTCGCCACCGGCGTCCGCGCCTGGCTCGACGCCCGCCGCCGCAGCATCGCGACGCTGCGCTGCCTCGGCGCGCCCACCCGCACCGTGTTCGCCACCTACCTGATCCAGGTCGCCGCGCTGTGCGGCCTCGGCATCGCCGTCGGCGTCCTCGCCGGGGCCGGCCTGACCGCCGCCGGCGTCGCCTTGTTCGGCGCCGCCCTGCCCGTCCCGCCCCGGATCGGCCTCTACCCCGTGCCGCTGCTGCTCGCCGTCGCCTACGGCGTCCTCGTCGCCGGCGCGTTCGCCTTGTGGCCCCTGGCCCGCGCGGCGCAAACCCCCGGCGCGGCCCTGTTCCGCGAGGGCGGCGACCCCGGCCCGCTCCGCGGCCGCGCCCTCGTCCTGGCCGCGAACGCCGCCATCGCCCTCGCCTTGGTCACCCTGCTCGTGGCGGCCTCGCCCAACAAGCGCTTCGCCCTCTGGTTCTGCGCCGCCGCCCTCGCCACCCTCGCCTTGTTCCGCGTCGGGGCCGCCGCCATGATGGCGCTCGCCCGCCGCGCCCCCGCCCTTCGCGCCCCCTGGGCCCGCCTCGGCGTCGCCAACCTGCACCGCGCCGGCGCCGCCACCCCCCTGATGCTGGTCTCCCTCGGCCTCGGCCTGTCCACCCTCGCCGCCGTCGCGCTGATCCAGGGCAACATCCGCGCCCAGATCCTGCAGCAGATCCCCGGTGTCGCCCCCACCTTCTTCTTCATCGACATCCAGAACGACCAGCTCCCCCGCTTCCTGTCCATCCTCGGCCAGCAGCCCGGCGTGCAGGAGGTGGACCAAGTCCCCAGCCTGCGCGCCCGCATCGTCTCCGTCGCCGGCACCCCGGCCGACCAGGTGCAGGCCACCCCCGACACCCGCTGGGCCTTGCGCGGCGACCGCGGCCTCACCTACGCCGCCACCCCCCCGGACGGCACCCGCATCGTCGAGGGCCGGTGGTGGCCCGCCGACTACGCCGGCCCGCCGCAGGTCAGCTTCGACGCCAACCTCGCCCGCGGCTGGGGCGTCAAGCTCGGCGACACCATCCGCGTCAACGTCCTCGGCCGCGACGTGGACCTTGCCGTCGCCAGCCTGCGCGACATCGACTGGCGCTCCCTCGGCCTCAACTTCACCATGGTCGCCTCCCCCGGCCTGCTGGCCCGCGCCCCCCACACCCACCTCGCCACCGTCCGCACCGCCCCGTCCGCCGAGGCCCCCGTGCTCCGCGCCGTCACCGACGCCCTGCCCAACGTCAGCGGCATCCGCGTCGCCGACGTCCTCGGCGCGGTCGCCGCCCTGGTCGGCAAGATCGCCGCCGCCCTGGCCGCCGCCGGCTCCGTCACCCTGGCCGCGGGCGCGCTCGTGCTGATGGGCGCGGTCGCCGCCGGGCAGCGCCGCCGCGTCGCCGACGCCGTGGTGCTGAAGGCGGTCGGCGCGACCTCGGGCCAGATCCGCGCCGCCTGGCTCACCGAGTTCGGCCTGATCGGCGCCGCCGCCGGCCTGCTCGCCGCCGGCGTCGGCACCTTCGCGAGCTGGGGCGTCGTCCGCTTCGCCATGCACGCCGACTGGGTGTTCCTGCCCGGGGTGCTCGCCGCCACCATCCTCGGCTGCACCGCCCTGATGCTCGCCTTCGGCTACGCCGGCACCGCCGCCGCCCTGCGCGTCCGCGCGGCGCCCCTCCTGCGAAACGAGTAGCGCCCCCCGGCCGCCTCGCGCCCCGCCTCGCGTCCCGCCGTGTCCCGTGACTCATCTTTCATGAGACGCCGCCCGCGCCCGAGACCGATTTCGCTTGATCCAGAATAGGCTATCACCAACATACGCCGCACGTGGGCATCCCGCCCACCCTTATTAGGGAACCAACGGACAATGGCTTTCGTCCCCGACTATCGGACCTACGCGCCCGGTGCAGCCGCGGACGGCGCGGCACTGGACGCCGGGCTGCGGAGCTACATGCTCCGCGTCTACAACTGGATGACCTCCGGCCTGCTGCTGACCGGCATCGTCGCCTACACGGTCGCCAACACGAGCCTGATCACCCTGTTCTACCAGCAGGTGCAGACGCAGCGCGGCCTCGCGGTCGCGCCGACGCTGCTCGGCTACGCCGCCATGTTCGCCCCCTTGGCCTTCGTCATGGTGCTGAGCTTCGGCGTCAACAAGCTGTCGCGCACCGCCGTCCAGGGGCTGTTCTGGGCCTTCGCCGCCGTGATGGGCGCGTCGATCGCCAACATCTTCCTGATCTACAGCGGCGCCAGCATCGCCCGCGTGTTCTTCATCACCGCCGCGACCTTCGGGGCGATGAGCCTCTACGGCTACACCACCAAGGCCGACCTGAGCCGCTTCGGCAGCTTCCTGATCATGGGCCTGATCGGCGTCGTCATCGCCAGCCTGGTCAACATGTTCGTCGGCAGCACCGCGCTTCAGTTCGCCATCAGCGTCGTCGGCGTCCTCGTGTTCGTCGGCCTCACCGCCTACGACACCCAGCGCATCAAGGGCGACTACACCCAGTTCGCCTACGCCGAGGGCTCCGACCAGGCCGCCAAGCGCAGCGTGTTCGACGCGCTCAGCCTCTACCTCAACTTCATCAACTTGTTCATGCTGCTCCTGCAGCTGTTCGGCAACCGCAGCAGCAGCAACTAACGCCTGTCACCCAGCAGGGCCTCGGAGCCACCGCTCCGAGGCCCTTCTCATGTCCGGGGTCCGGGGCCTGCGGCCCCGGCGGGTCGAGGGCATCGCCCTCGCCTTTCTGATGACCGACCCGGCGGGTCGAGGGCATCGCCCTCGCCTCACTTCTCCTTGTAATTCCGATGGCAGGCCCCGCACGCCTGCCCCTCGGCCGCGAACGCGGTGGCGAACGCCGCCTTGTCCCCCGCCTTCGCCGCCTGCGCCAGCGTCGTCGACGCCGCCACCAGCCCTTGCGCCTTCTTCTCGAAATCGGCCCGATCCGACCAAATCGCCGGCTTCGCCTTGGTGTCGTGCCCGGTCTGCGTGCCGTCCGGGAACAGGCTCGGATACGCCTCGCCCCATTCCGCGATCGCCGCCGCCGGCTCCTCGAACTGCGTCACCTCCGCCCCCGATTTCACCGCCGTCTTCATCAGGTTAATCACGCTGCCGACCAGCGCCATTCCCCCTTGCCGCGTCGCGATGACGTCGTCCGGCGTCAACGTGACGCCCTGCGCCCGCGCCAGCCCCGGCGCGAGCAGCGCGGCCACCGCCGCGGTCAGCACAAGACTCTTCATGAATCGCTCCCATATTGCCGAGGCAGGATCGTTGCATCCCGGTCAGCGGTACGCCATGAAAAATCGGGTGCCCCGCCGGGCGGCAATGCCCGGCTCGAACAAAGAAACTGCCGGGCGGCGACGCCCGGCTCGAACGAAGGACCTGGATGCCGCCTCCCCCCCTCTCCGTCGCCGTCTTCTGCGGCTCCCGCTACGGCCACGACCCGGCCCACCGCGCCGCCGCCCTCGCCTTGGGCCAGGGCCTCGGCCGCGCCGGCATGAGGCTCGTCTACGGCGGCGGCCAGGTCGGCCTGATGGGCGTCATCGCCGACGCCACGCTGGCCTCCGGCGGCCAGGTGTTCGGCGTCATCCCCGACTTCCTGCAACGCCGCGAGATCGCCCACCAAGGCCCCGTCGCCCTCGTCGTCACCGACACCATGCACGACCGCAAGCGCCAGATGTTCGAGGCCGCCGACGCCTTCGTCGTCATGCCCGGCGGCCTCGGCACCTTCGACGAGGCCATCGAGATCACCACCTGGCGTCAGCTCGGCCTGCACGAGAAGCCGATCCTCATCTGCGACGTCGCCGGCTGGGCACAGCCCTACCTCGCGATGATCGACGCCGCCGTGACCACCGGCTTCGCCGATCCCGGCACGCACGACCTGTTCGAGGTCACGCCCGACGTCCCCGCCCTCCTGGCCCGCCTCGCCACCATCACCCGCCCGCCGATCGGCCAACCGGAGAAAGTATGAGGCAAGGCGAGGGCGCCGCCCCGAGGACACTGATCAGCGAGGGCATCGCCCCGAAGACACTGATCAGCGAGGGCACCGCCCTCGACCCGTTGGGGCTGGCGGCCCCAAACTCCTTTTGCCTTCAGCTTGGAAGCTTTCGGAACCAAGTGCCCTACTGAAGACACACGTGAACACTGAACAATATCACGAAGACGGACATTGAACATCCGACACGCAGGAGCCATGACCAGTGTTTAACCTGATCCATACGGTATAACAGGTAAGCCAAAGCGGTACCTGCGGTAACGTTGTAGAAATCTTGCTGATAGTACTCATGAATTACAAACACTGAAACAAAAATCAAAAACCACCAGACTGTGATAAACGGACCAGACTTTCTTTCTACTTCGGCTTTCAATGCACTAAAGGCACCATATAAGTATACATTTAAGGTGTTACGGAGGCTGAAAACCGAGAGCCCATACTGTTCCGGAAAAGTCCGCATCGAAAGAACATCCCAAACTATACACAAGGACATGATCACATCCATGTAAATAATAAATGTGCCAAATAACTCAGTAGAAATGAGTAAAATTATGTAAAAAGATACTATAACAACATCAACAGTAAACCGCACCCAATCTTTAAGAGGCCTTTTGTTAATTAAACAAAAATAGAACTCCCAACTGCCTACGACGACCGTCATTCCAAACGCCAGTAGGATGAGCTGGTGTATCTGTGCCTCGCTCGGGATCTCGAATGTAGAAAGAAACTTGAAGTCTCTGATTTTTTGAAGCAAATCCGACGCTGACCGCGACCGAGAAAAACCGCTTCATGAAATCGGCTCTTCCGTCGCTACGCTGTTTTTCGTCTTGTGACAGATCTGGACCTGAGGCCGATTGATTGATCTCGCTCACCCGTAAGTCCGATCTAGAGGGGCTGAATATCTCAGGTCGCCCGTATACCGAGTGGCCTGCTCCGAAGTCGAGTACTAAATCGTACTAAAATTGTCCGCCCAACCCTGCCTCGAACGCCCCCTCCGGCAACAACCTTGACACCCCACCCAGGATAATGTTCCTAATCACTCCATGTCCTCCCCCGCCCCGCAACCCCAACCAGCCCCCAACACTCAGCAAGCCGACGACACCCAGCACCACCGCCAGGTCCTCCGCGACCTGATCGACATGGGCACCGACCTCGCCCGCGCCGTCCACCGACGGGCCACCCGCGAGTCAGGCCCCAACGCTCCCGCTCCCGCCAACGACCCGGCCCCGGACCCCACCCTCGCCTTCGACCGCATCGCCCGCTGCGTCCGCCGCTGCATCGCCCTCGCCCGCAAACTGGCAGAGTCGCCGTCGCCGTCGCCCGCCCACGGTCCCGCCGAGCGCCGCACCGCCGCCCGCAAGCGCGTCATCCGCGACGTCGAGGACGCCATCCAGCGCACCGCCCAGGGCGCGAACGCCGAGTCCCTCCACGCCGAACTCGCCGACCGCCTCGACGCCCCGGACCTCGACGACGACCTCGCCACCCGCCCCGTCGCCGACATCATCGCCGACATCTGCCGCGACCTCGGCCTCGCCACCCTGCCCGGCGCCCGCCCCTGGAAGCGCCGCACCCCCGCCGACGTGGAGGCCCTCTGCGCCCGCGCCGCCCAAGCCGTCCCGGCCCGGCCCCGAACCGCCGCACCTTCACCCACCCCGGCGGCCCCGTCCCGCCCTGCCGATCCGCCGCCAACGCCCGATCACCCCGCCTGGATCGCCCAGGCCGCCAATGCCCAGCCCAGGCCCACTCCACCCGAACCATCCACCCTGCTGCCCCACCCACGCCTCGCCCGCCGAGAATGACCACCTTCCGGACTCCCGTCCCACCCACCCCGGCCTTCACGTCAGCCGAAGCCGGCGAGCCGCCGCCCTGTCTCGCCCGGCGACGCCCGCGCTGGCCGAACAGCGAGGTCCTGGCCTGGAAACGGTCGCCGCCGTCACGCCCCACCCTTGCCCCCCTGCCCGCGACCCGATATACGCCCCACCCAGTCGGGGCGTAGTACAGCCTGGTAGTACGCTTGCTTCGGGAGCAAGAGGCCGGAGGTTCGAATCCTCTCGCCCCGACCAGCCCCGACCATCATCCCCCGCCCTCAAGGCCCGATCCGCACCCCGCTCGCCGCTTCGAACAGGTGCAGCGCGCCCGGCTCGAACCCCACCTCGACCTGCTCCGCCACGTTGGCCGCCCCCGCCAGCTTGCACAGCACCGCCGTCCCGTCCGCCATCCGCCCGTGCACCAGCGTCTCCGACCCCAGCGGCTCCACCAACTCCACCGAGAGCGGCACGCCCCCCGGGCGCAACAGCACGTGCTCCGGCCGCACCCCCACCGTCACCGCCCCCGTCAGCCCCGGCGCGCCCACCCCCAGCGCCGCCCCGCTCGACAGCCGAACCCCCCCGTCCCCCGCCACCCCCGCCAGGAAGTTCATCGCCGGCGCCCCGATGAACCCGGCCACGTACGTGTCCGCCGGCCGCGCGAACACCTCCATCGGCGTCGCCAGCTGCGCCGGCCGCCCCCCGTGCAGCACCAGCAGCCGGTCGCCCAGCGTCATCGCCTCCACCTGGTCGTGCGTCACGTAAAGGCTCGTCACCCCCAGCCGCCGCTGCAGCCGCCGGATCTCGGCCCGCATCTGCACCCGGAGCGTCGCGTCCAGGTTGGACAGCGGCTCGTCGAACAGGAACAGCTTCGGGTCGCGCACGATGGCCCGGCCCATCGCCACCCGCTGCCGCTGCCCCCCGCTCAACTGCCGCGGCTTGCGCCCCAGCAGCGCCTCGATCCCCAGCAACCCGGCCGCCTGCCCCACCTTGGCCGCGATCTCCGCCCGCGCCAGCCCCCGGATGCGCAGCGCGTACGCCATGTTGTCGAACACGCTCATGTGCGGATACAGCGCGTAGTTCTGGAACACCATCGCGATGTCGCGCGCCGCCGGGTCCACCCGCGTCACGTCCCGCCCGTCCAGCACGATGCGCCCCGCCGTCGCCGCCTCCAGCCCCGCCACCAGCCGCAGCAAGGTGCTCTTGCCGCAGCCGCTCGCCCCGACGATGGCCAGCATCTCCCCGTCCCGCAGCCGCAGGTCGATCCCCGTCAGCACCGCCGCACCGTCGAACGACTTGCGCAGCCCCTCCAGTTCCAAGGTCGCCACCTACTTGTCGCTCTCCGCCAGCCCTTTGACGAACCACCGCTGCATCAGGAGCACGACCAGCACCGGCGGCAACAGCGCCAGCACCGCCGTCGCCATCACCCGGTCCCACCGCACCTCCGTCTCGGTGCCGATCATCTTGACGATCCCGATCACCACCGTGTCGAGCCTGGGGTCCGTCGCCACCAGCAACGGCCACAAGTACTGGTTCCACCCATAGACGAACAGGATCACGAACAACGCCGCCACGTTGGCCGCCGACACCGGCAGCAGGATGTCCCGCAGGAACCGCATCGGCCCGGCCCCGTCCATCCGCGCCGCCTCCACCAGCTCGTCCGGCACGGCGAGGAACACCTGCCGGAACAGCAAGGTCGCCGTCGCCGAGGCGATCAGCGGCAACGTCAGCCCGGTGAACGTGTTGATCAACCCCAGCCCCGCCATCACCGCGTAGGTCGGGATGATCCGCACCTCCACCGGCAGCATCAACGTCAGGAAGATGACCCCGAACGCCAGCCCCCGCCCCGGCCAGCGGAAGAACGCGACGGCGTAGGCCGACAGCACCGAGATCACGATCTTGCCCACCGCGATCGCCAGCGCCATCGCGAACGACACCAGCAGCATCCGCCACACCGGACCGGCCCCCGGCGTCCCCTCCCGCAGCACGCTGGCGTAAACCCCGAACCCGCGCAGGTCCGGGATCAGCGACAGCTCGCCCCGCGCGATCGCCGCCGCCGGCTGCGTCGACCCGGCCAGCACCAGCCACAACGGCAGCACGAACAACGCCACCCCGAGCAGCAGCACGGCGTGCGCCACCCAGTCAGTCCGCACGCCGCCGCCCCAGCAGCCGGAACTGCACCAAGGTCAGCGCCACCACCCCCACCATCAGCACCACCGACTGCGCCGACGACGACCCGAGGTCGAGGTTCACCACCCCGTCCCGGTACACCTTCACCACCAGCGTCTCCGTCGCCTTGCCCGGCCCCCCGTCCGTCAGCGCCTTGATGGTCCCGAACGTGTCGAAGGCCGCGTAAACCAGGTTGACCACCAGCAGGAAGAACGTGGTCGGCGCCAGCAGCGGCACGGTGATGGTGCGGAACCGCCGCCACTCCCGCGCCCCGTCCATCCGCGCCGCCTCCACCACGCCGCGCGGGATCGCCTGCAACCCGGCTAGGAAGAAGATGAAGTCGTAGCTCACCTGCTTCCACGCGCTGGCCAGCACCACCACCGCCATCGCCTGCCCGCCCCGCAGCTTGTAGTCCCAATCAACCCCGTGCCTGTTCAGCCACCGCCCCACCAGCCCCACCTGCGGGTGCAGCACCAGGATCCACAGCACCGCCGCCACCGCCGGCGCGATGGCGTACGGCCAGATCAGCAGCGTCCGGTATACCCCCCGCCCCTTGATCTCCCGGTCGGCGAACACCGCCAACGCCAGCGCCGCCCCCATCGCCAGCCCCGCCACCGCGGCGCAGAACCCGGCCGTCCGCGCCACGCTGTCCAGGTACAGCGGGTCGGCGAACAGCGCGGCGAAGTTCTCCGCCCCCACGAACACCGACCGCAGCCCGAACGCGTCCTGCCGCTGCGTGCTGAACCAAACCGCCTCCCCGGCCGGCCACAGGAAGAACACCGCCGTCAGCAGCAACTGCGGCGCGACCAGCAGCAACGGCAGCACGGTGCCGGGAAAGGTGGTCCGCCGCTCCAAGCCGCCCCCCGGTCAGGCCTTGTTCGCCCGCTCGAACTCCCGCAGCACCCGGTTGCCCCGCGCCACCACGCTGTCCAGCGCCGCCTGCGCCCCCTGCTGGCCTTGCAGCGCGCGCTCCGTCTCCTCGTAGACGATGTTGCGGATCTCCACCATCCGCCCCAGCCGAAACCCCTTGCTGTTCGCCGTCAGGCTCCCCCGCGACAGCTCCTCGATCGGCACCTCCGCCCCGGGGTTCTTCTGGTAGTACCCCTCCTGCTTGCTCAGCTCGTAGCCCGCCGTCGTCACCGGCACGTAGCCCGTCCGCTGGTGCCACTCCGCCGCCTGCCGCGGCTGCGCGATGTGGCGCAGGAACTCGGCCACTCCCTTGTACTCCGCCGCCGTGCGCGAGGGCGCGGTCATCGTCCACAGGCTCGCCCCCCCGATCACTGTGTTGAGCGGCGAGCCGATGATCTCCGGGTCATACGGCAGCGGCGCTTCCCCCCAGCGGAAGGCGGCGTTCTTGGCCAGGTTGGCCCGGAACCCCGACGACGTGAACCCGATCGCCGCGTCCCCCGACACGATCACCGCCTCCGGCGCGTTGTCCCGCCCCGCCCAGCGGAACAGGTCCTCCTTCCCCATGTCCAGGAACCGGCCCATCTGCTTGACGAACCCCGGCGCGTTGACCAGCAGCGCCGTCCCCAGCCCCTCGAACCCGTTCGCCTCCGTCGCGAACGGCAGGTCGTGCATCGCCCCGTACGTCTCGAGCTGCACCCACGGGAACCACGCCGACACCACGGCCGTCGGGCTCGCGCCGCGCGCCTTGATCGCCCGCGCCGCCTCCAGCACCGCCGGCCACGTCGCCGGCGGCGCGTCCGGGTCGAGCCCGGCCCGCTCGAACGCGTCCTTGTTGTACCACATCACCGGCGTCGACGAGTTGAACGGCATCGACGCGAGCCGCCCGTCCGGCAGGCTGTAGTACCCCCGCACCGCCGGGATGTAGCCCGAAGGGTCGAGGTCCACCCCCGTCTCCTCCGCCAACTGCCACACCTGCCTCACCGCCGGCCCCGCCGCCATCATCGACGCCGTGCCGACCTCGAACATCTGCACCAAGTGCGGCGCCTGCCCGGCCCGCCACGCCGCGATCGCCGCCGTCAGCGTCTCCGGATACGTGCCCTTGAACACCGGCACGACCTCCACCCCGTCCTGCGACGCGTTGAACCCGGCGCACACCCGGCCGACCTCGTCGCCCAGCGCCCCGTTCATCGCGTGCCAGAACACCACCCGCGTCCGCGCCCCCTGCGCCGAAGCGGACCAGCCGGGCAGCGCCGCCCCGGCGGCGAGGACAGCGAGCAGGGTTCGACGTTCCATCAGGCATCCCTCCGTGATCCGCGGCCGCTCTAGCCCGCCGCCGCGACGCCCATGTTGCAGCACGGTTGCCGTTCCGTGAAGCGTCGGTCCGCCCCCGCGCCTTTGCTCAACCAAGCCCCCCTCAACGGTGCCGCAGCAGCCGCAGCGCGTTCATCGTCACGATCACCGTGCCTCCCGTGTCGGCCAGGATCGCCGGCCACAGCCCGGTCAGCCCGGCCAAGGTCGTCGCCAGGAACACCGCCTTCAGCCCGAGCGCGATCGCCACGTTCTGCCGGATGTTGCGCATCGTCGCCCGCGACAGCCGCACCAGCGCCGCCACGTCGCCGACCCGTCCGCCCAGCACCGCCGCGTCCGCCGTCTCCAGCGCCACGTCCGTCCCGCCCCCCATCGCGATCCCGACCGACGCCGCCGCCAGCGCCGGCGCGTCGTTGATCCCGTCCCCCACCATCGCCACCGGCCCCGCCGCCGCCAAGGCGCGGACCGCCCGCAGCTTGTCCTCCGGCAGCAGCTCGGCCCGCGCCTCGATCCCCAGCGCCGCCCCGATCGCCGCCGCCGTGCGCCGGTTGTCCCCCGTCAGCATCACCGCCCCCACCCCCAGCGCCGCCAGCGCCCGCAAGCCCGCCGCCGCGTCCGCCCGCGGCTCGTCGCGCAACCCGATCAGCCCGGCCGCCTGCCCGCCCGACAGCACCACCACCGCCGTCTTGCCCTCCGCCTCCAGGGTCGTCGCCCGCGCCGCCGCCGCCGGCGTCAACGCCCCCTCCGCCGCCGCGAACCGCGGCGACCCGACCGCCACCCGCCGGCCCGCCACCACCCCGGTCGCCCCCTGCCCGGCCAGCGCCCGCGCCTCCCGCACCGGCCGCGGCGGCACCCCGTCCGCCTTCGCCCGCGCCACGATCGCCCGCGCCAGCGGATGCCCCGACCCGGCCTCCACCGCCGCCGCCAGCCCCAGCACCGCCCGCTCCGTGCCCGCCAGCCCCGCCCCTTCCAGCGCCACCACGTCCGTGACCACCGGCGTCCCCTCCGTCAGCGTTCCCGTCTTGTCGAACGCCACCGTCCGCACCCGCCCGATCGCCTCCAGCGCCGCGCCGCCCTTGATCAGCAGCCCCCGCCGCGCCCCCGCCGCGATCCCGGAGGTGATCGCCGCCGGCGTCGACAGCACCAGCGCGCACGGGCAGCCGATCAGCAGCAGCGCCAGCCCGCGATACGCCCACACCGCCCACTCCCCCCCGAGCAGCAGCGGCGGCACGAGCATGGTCAGCGCCGCGGCCCCCACCACCGCCGGGGTGTAGACGGCGGCGAACCGTTCGATGAACCGCGCCGTCGGCGCGCGGCTGGCCTGCGCCTCCTCGACCATGTGCAGGATCCGCGCGATGGTGTTGTCCGCCGCCCGGCTCGTCGCCTGCACCCGCAGCGCCCCGCCGCCGTTCACGCTCCCGGCCAGCACTCGCTCGCCCTCTCCCCGCGCCACCGGGACCGACTCCCCGGTGATCGCGCTCTCGTCCAGCTCGGACGCCCCCTCGGCGACGACGCCGTCCACCGCCACCCGGTCCCCCGGGCGCACCAGCACGGTCTGCCCGACCTCGACCGCCCCCGCCGGCACGGCCCGCACCGCCTCCCCCTCCACCAGCAGCGCCACCCGCGGCATGGTCGCGGTCAGCGCCCGCACCCCCGCCCGCGCCCGCCCGGCGGCGATCCTCTCCATCACCTCGCCCGCCGTGAACAGGAACACCACCGTCGCCGCCTCCGCCGGCGCCCCGATCAACAGCGCCCCCACCGTCGCCACCGTCATCAGCGCCTCGATGCCGAGCGACCCGGCCCGCGCCAGCGCCACCGCCCGCGGCGCCGCCGCCCACAGGCCCACCGCCGCGGCCGGCAGCGTTCCCCATCCGTTCAGCGCCGGCGCCAGCCAATCCGCCGCGAACCCTGCCGCCAGCAACGCGCCGTCCAGCAGCAGCAGCCGCGCCTTGGCCCCCTGCCACCACCGCCGCGCCGGCCCGCCCTCACCCTCGTCCGCCGCCCCGGCCTCCGCCCCCGTCTCCGCCCCTGCCCCCGCCGCCGACAGGTCGACCGCCGGCCGGATCGCGAACCCCAGCGCCCGCACCCTCGCCTCCACCGCCGCGCGCGGCGTCCGCGCCTCGTCGAGCCGCAAGGCCAGCCTCTGGCCCTGGTAGTTGACCCGGACCTCCCCCGCCCCGTCCAGCCGCCCCAGCGCCGTCTCGATCTTGGCCGCGCAGCTCGGGCAGTCCATGCCCTCGACCCGGTAGCGCAGCGCGCCGGCGGTCGGCTCCCTCGTCACGGTCGTCTCGGCGGCGGCATCCATGCGGCGTCCCCTTGCGGCAGGTGGTCGCCCCATCAAGTAGGACCTGTAGCCGCTACAGGTTCAAGGGGGTTCCGTGACCGACGCGCCCATCGTCTCGCCCACCCTTTCGATCGGCGGCCTCGCCGCCCACGCCGGCGCCAAGGTCGAGACCGTCCGCTATTACGAGAAGGTCGGCCTCATGCCCCCCGCCGCCCGCACCGCCGGCAACCACCGCGCCTACACCCAGGCCCACGCCGACCGCCTCGCCTTCATCCGCCACGGCCGCGAGCTCGGCTTCCCGCTCGACAGCATTCGCGCCCTGCTCGCCCTGGCCGACGACCCGGCCCGCCCCTGCGCCGCCGTCGACGCCATCGCCCGCCAGCACCTGGCCGAGGTCCAGAGCCGCATCGCCCGCCTGCAGGCGCTCGAGGCCGAGCTGGCGCGCATGGTCCGCGCCTGCGGCCGCGGCCGGGTCGCCGACTGCCGCGTCATCAAGGTCCTCGCCGACCACAGCCACGCCCACTGCCTCGGCCCCGATCACGCCGGGACCGGCCTGTGAAGCGGCGGGACGCACCCCCACGCCGCCACCCGACCATCGTTGACAAGACTTAAAGTAACATAGCGTAAGAACAGCTCGATTAGTCTTCGTGCCGTTTTGTCTATCTCTCTTGTTATTCGAAGTCCTCTGCCGCAGTGTCAGTCGCCACTTCGGATCACCACGTCATGCGCGGCGCTGTTCTTGCAATCCTCGCCCCCGTCCTGCTCACGCTCGCCCTGCTCGCGCCGCGCCCAGGCGCGGCGCTGACGTTCAACTTCGTCACCCAGCCCGGCGACACCCTCTCGCCCGACCAGGCCGGCGCGTTCAACGCCGCCGCCGCCGCCTGGTCCGCGGCCCTCGCCGACGACGTCGCCGTCACCCTCCAGGTCGGCTTCACCGCCGCCCTGCCCAGCAACGTCCTCGGCGCGACCAGGGCCGCCCAGGCCTTCGTCGCCTACCCCTTCTTCCGCACCCACTTGGCGCAGGACGCCACCACCGCCGCCGACGCCCAGGCCGTCGCTTCCCTGCCCCCGGGCCTCGGGGCCGCGTCCGTCGTCGTCACCACCGCCCAGGCCAAGGCGCTCGGCTACGCGGTCGCCCCCGGGGCCAGCGACGGCGCCATCGAGTTCAACGCCGGCTTCAAGTTCGCCACCGCCCGCGACGCCGCCGGCCGCGTCGCCGCCGACGCCTTCGACCTCATCGGCATCGCCGAGCACGAGATCGGCCACCTGCTCGGCTTCATCAGCAACCTCGACTCCCATTACGCGACCACGGCCAACGGCGCCTCCACCGAGGCTCGCTCCGCCCTCGACCTGTTCCGCTTCGCCGCCCCCGGTGCCCGCAGCTACGCCAGCGGGGCCGCCGCCGGCTTCTCGTTGGACGGCGGCGCGACCACGCTCGCCCCCTTCGCCACCGGAGCGTCCAACCAGGCCAGCCACTGGGCCAGCGGCTTCCAGGTCGGCGGCCGCTACGCCCTGCTCGACCCGGACAGCCGCCCCGGCCAGGTCCTCGCCATCACCCCGCTCGATGCCCTGGCGCTCGACGTGATCGGCTGGAACGCGACGCCCGTGCCCGAGCCGGCCAGCGCCCTGCTGCTCGCCCCGGCGGTCCTCGCTGCCCTGGTCCGTCGTCGCGGGACCCAAAGGCCATAGGCCCTACTCGTCGTCGTCCCGGCTCACCCGCGCCAGCACCTCCCGCTTGCCGACGTGGTTGGCGGGGGTGATGATGCCTTCCTTCTCCATCTGCTCGATCAGCTTCGCCGCCCGGTTGTAGCCGATCGACAGGTGCCGTTGCAGGAAGCTGGTGCTCGCCTTGCCTTCGCGCGACACGATGGCCACCGCCTGGTCGAACAGCCCCTTCTCCCCGTCGCTGCCCCCGGCGATCCCCGACAGCGCCAGCCCGTCGTCGTCCTCGGCCGAGCCGCCGCCGCCGTCCGTCACCTCGTCGTCGTAGTCGGGTTCCGCCTGCGCCCGCAGGAAGGCGACGATGTCCTCCACCTCCCGGTCGGCCACGAACGGCCCGTGCACCCGCGCGATGCGCCCGCCGCCCGCCATGTGCAGCAGGTCGCCTTGCCCGAGCAACTGCTCCGCCCCCTGCTCGCCCAGGATGGTGCGGCTGTCGAACTTGCTGATCACCTGGAAGCTGATCCGCGTCGGGAAGTTGGCCTTGATCGTCCCGGTGATGACATCGACCGAGGGTCGCTGCGTCGCCATGATGACGTGGATGCCCGCCGCCCGCGCCATCTGCGCCAGCCGCTGCACCGCCGCCTCCACCTCCTTGCCGGCCACCATCATCAGGTCGGCCATCTCGTCGATCACCACCACGATGAACGGCAGCGGCTTCAAGGTCAGCGGCACCTCGTCGAATACCGGCTTGCCCGTCTCGCTGTCGAACCCGGTCTGCACCCGCCGCGTCACGGTCTCGCCGCGCGCCATCGACTCCGCCACCCGCTCGTTGTAGCCGCCGACGTTGCGCACGCCGAGCTGGCTCATCGCCCGGTAGCGCCGCTCCATCTCGCGCGTCGTCCACTTCAGCGCCGTCACCGCCCGCGCCGGGTCCGTCACCACCGGCGCCAGCAGGTGCGGGATGCCCTCGTAGACGCTCAGCTCCAGCATCTTCGGGTCGATCATGATCAGCCGGCACTGGTCGGGGCTCATCCGGTACAGCAGGCTCAGGATCATCGCGTTGATCCCCACCGACTTGCCCGACCCGGTCGTGCCCGCGATCAGCAGGTGCGGCATCCGCGCCAGGTCGGCCACCACCGGCGCGCCGCTGATGTCCTTGCCCAAGGCCAGCGCCAGCTTGCCCGGGTACCCCCGCCATTCCTCGCTCGACAGCAGCTCGGACAGGAACACCGTCTGCCGCTTCGCGTTCGGCACCTCGATGCCGATGGCGTTGCGCCCCGACACCGTGGCGATCCGCACCGCCGACACGCTCAGGCTGCGCGCCACGTCGTCCGCCAGCCCGATCACCCGCGCGCTGCGGATGCCCGGCGCCGGCTCCAACTCGTACAGCGTCACCACCGGCCCCGGCCGGATCTCCCGGATCGTCCCCTGCACGCCGTAGTCGCTCAGCACCGTCTCCAAGAGCCGCGCGTTGGCCTGCAGCGCGTCCTCGCCCGGCCCGCTGTCCTGCCGCCGCGGCGCGGGGCTCAGCAGGCTGAGCGGCGGATACTCCCACCCCGCCTCCACCGGCTCCTCCTCCCGCCGCGGCGGCAGCGGCTTCGCCATCGCCGCGATCTTGGGCTTCGGCACGGTCGGGAACGACGCGTCGGAGTCGGGCGTGGAGTGGGGCGTGGAGTCGGAGGCGGACGCCTTCTCCTCCGGCGTCCCCCCCGAAGCCGTCCCTGAACTCGCCCCCGAAGCCGCTCCCGAGGCCGCCGGCGTCGGCCGGACCGGGCGCGGCGGCAGCGCGTCCGCGTCCCGGCCAGGCTCCAGCTCCGGCTCCGGCCGCGCCACCGCCCGGAACAGCGGCGCGGACACGCGCTGTCCCGCGCCCGCCGCGCCCTTGGCCACGAGGCGCGCCCCCCGCGTCGCCAGCCCCGCCGCGCCGCGCCCGCCGCGCACCGACCCGCGCATCACGCCGACCGCGCCGCGCCCCGCCGCCCGCCACTCGCCCCCCGTCAGCCCCAGCGCCAGGATCGCCAGCAGCGCCGCCAGCAGCCACCCGGCCCCCAGCACGATCACCGTCCCGGTCGGCCCCAGCAGCCCCTGGCCCATCGCCATCGCTTGCGCCGCCAGCATCGCGCCCACCGCGCCCCCTGGCCCGGCCCCGGTCGGCCACGCCGCCGCCGCCGGCAGCGCGCCCGGCAGCGTCGCCAGCGCCGCCGCCGCCGCCGGCAGCCCCAGCCCCAGCGCCACCAGCCGCTCCCCCAGCCGCACCGGCCGCGACGACGCCATCCGGTAGGCCCAGGCCAGCATCGCCAACACCGGCAACGCCGCCGCCAGCCCGAGGTATTGCAGCGCCAGGTCGGCGGTGATCGCCCCCAGCGTGCCCGCCAGGTTGCCGACGCCGCGCGCCGTCGCGGTGTTCAAGGACGGGTCATGCGGGTCGTAGCTGCCCAGCGCCACCAGCAGCACGAGGGCCGCCACCAGCAGCGCGATCGCGCCGAGTTGCCCGAGCCGCTGCCGGATCAAGTCCCGGAGCGCGGGAGAAGCGAAGACGGCAGTGGCCATAGGTTACCCGGCGTTGTTCAGTCCGGCCGGCAACCTACTCGCGAAAGCCTCCGGCGTCACAGGCCTTTTCGCCCGCCCCACCTGCTCTGATCCCTCCTGCCCTCACGCGCCGCCACCCTGGCGAGGCGGCCGGCATCAGGGCCACCCGCCGCGTCAGCCCATGCTTTCCCCGTGCAGCGTGATGTCAAGCCCTTCCCGCTCCTCCTCCTCGCTGACCCGCAGCCCGATGATCACGTCCACGACCTTGAGCAGGATGAACGTGCCCACCCCGCTGAACAGGACCGTCGCCGCCACCGCGTAGCACTGCGCCGTCAGCAACGCCGTGCCGCCGACGACGGTGCCCGCCGGGTTGTCCGCCGTCGCCGTCAGCGGCCCGTAGGCGAACACCCCCGTCAGCAGCGCGCCGACGATCCCGCCCACGCCGTGCACCCCGAAGGCGTCCAGGCTGTCGTCGTAGCCGAGCAGGTGCTTCAGCCCCGTCGCCGACCAGTAGCACACGACGCCCGCCACCAGCCCGATCACCAGGGCCGGCCCCGGCAGCACGAACCCCGACGCCGGCGTGATCGCCACCAAGCCGGCCACCGCGCCCGAGATCGCCCCCAGCACCGACGGCTTGCCCTTGGCCATCCATTCCGCCAGCAGCCAGGCCAGCGCCGCCCCCCCGGTCGCGATCTGCGTCGCCGCCATCGCCATCCCGGCCCGCCCGTTCGCCCCCAAGGCCGACCCGGCGTTGAACCCGAACCAGCCGACCCACAGCAACGACGCCCCGATTACCGCGAACGCCAGGTTGAACGGGCTCATGTTGTCGTGCCCGTAGCCGAGCCGCTTGCCCAGCACGAGCGCGCACACCAGGCCCGCCACGCCCGCGTTGATGTGAACGACGGTGCCGCCCGCGAAGTCCGCCGCCCCCAGCCCGGCCAGCCAGCCGACCGGGTTGAACACCCAGTGCGCCACCGGCGCGTAGATCAGCACCGACCACAGCGCCATGAACGCCATCATCGCCGAGAACCGCATCCGGTCGGCGAACGCGCCGGCGATTAGGGCCGGGGTGATGATCGCGAACGTCATCTGGAACATCATGAACACGGTTTCCGGCACCGTGGTCGCGCTCGCGAGATCCGTCCCCGCCGCCAGCGTGAACGGCTTGTCCCAGCCCGTCCCCATCCCGTTCAGCAGCACCCGCGAGAAGTCGCCGACGTAAGGCCCGCCGTTGGTGAACGCCAGGCTGTAGCCGACGGCGAACCACAGCACCGTCACCAGCGCGCAGATGCTGAACGACTGCATCAGCGTCGCCAGCACGTTCTTCTTCCGCACCATGCCGCCGTAGAATAGCGCGAGGCCCGGGATCGTCATCATCAGCACCAGCGCCGTGCTCGCGAGCAGCCACGCGGTGTCGCCGGTGTCGATCTTGGCCTCCGCCGCGGCCGACGGCAGCGCCGCCGGGGCCGAGGTGGCGAGGTCCGTCTGCGCCAGCGCCGGCAGCGCCGGAAGGGCCAGCAACAGCAGCGCCAGCAACAGCAGCGGCAACGCGGTCCAGGCGACTCGTGTCATGGCGCGCATCCTCATAGGGCCTCGCTGTCGATTTCGCCGGTTCGGATCCGCACCGCCCGCTCGATTTCCAGGACGAAGATCTTGCCGTCGCCGATCTTGCCGGTGTGGGCCGACTTCATGATCGCCTCCACCACCTGCTCGGCCAGGTCGCCCGGCACCACGACCTCCACCTTCACCTTCGGCAGGAAGCTCACGTGATACTCCGCCCCGCGGTAGATCTCCGTCTGCCCCTTCTGCCGCCCGAACCCCTTGACCTCCGACACCGTCAGCCCCTGCACCCCGAGCGGCGTCAGCGCCTCCCGCACGTCGTCCAGCTTGAACGGCTTGATGATGGCCATGATGAGCTTCATAGACCCGTCCTCTTCCCAATCCGCCGCCGCGCGCCACATCTGGCGCCGCCGGTGCGCGACGGAGGGCTACTCAAGAACCATGCCGCGTTCCCGCCCCGGCCCCCCTTGAAGCGCCGGCCGCGCTACTGCCGCCCGGCTGGGCAACGGCCTGCGCGTGATCGAACCGTTCCGGCCCAGCCGCGCTGCCTAGAAACTAGGCAGCCTATCGCTGAGCACAGACCGATGAGAAGGATGACCCGCCTTGGACGTTGACGTTTGCATCGTGGGCGCGGGCCCGGTTGGTGGCACGCTCGCCTGCCGCCTCGCCGAAGGCGGCGCGCGCGTCGCCGTCATCGACCGCGCCCCCCTCCCCCCTATGGAGCACCCCGACTTCGACGGCCGCGCCTACGCCGTGGCCGCCGGCTCCCGCCGCTTGCTGGAACGGGCCGGCCTCTGGGACGCCCTGCCCCAGGCCCCCGGCCCCATCCTCGGCATCCGCGTCTCCGACGGCCGCCCCGGCCGCCGCCCGTCCCCCCTCTTCCTTCACTTCGACCACCAGGAGGCCGGCGCCGGCCCCTTCGGCTGGATGGTCGAGGCCCGCAGCTTGCGCGTCGCCCTCAACGCCCGCCTCCACGCCGCCCCCGGCCTGCGCCTGTTCGCCCCGGCCGAAGCCGACGTGACCCGCGGCCCCGACGCCGCCGCCGACGCCGCCACCGTCGCCGTCCGCGGCGGCCCGGCCATCGCCGCCCGCCTGGTCGTCGCCGCCGAGGGCCGCGCCTCGCCGCTTCGCGAACAGGCCGGCATCCCCGTCACCCGCGCCGCCTACGGCCAGCGCGGCATCGTCTGCGCCATCGCCCACGCCCGCCCCCACCACGGCGTCGCCTTGGAGCACTTCCTCCCCGCCGGCCCCTTCGCCCAACTGCCGATGGCCCCGAGCGAGGACGACCCCCACGTGTCCGCCATCGTCTGGACCGAGCGCGCCGCCCTCGCCGACCGCCTGATCGGCCTCGACGACCCGGCCTTCACCCGCGAGGTCGCCCGCCGCCTCGGCCCCCACCTGGGCGCCATCCGCCTGGTCGGCCGCCGCTGGATGTACCCGCTCGGCGCGCTGCACGCCCACCGCTACCACGCCTCCCGCCTCGCCCTCGTCGGCGACGCCGCCCACGGCATCCACCCCATCGCGGGGCAGGGCCTCAACCTCGGCTTCCGCGACGCCATCGCCCTGTCGGACCTGGTGCTCGACGCCCTGTCCCGCGGCGCCGACCCCGGCGCGCCCGCCCTGCTCGCCGCCTACCAGCGCCGCCGCCGCCCCGACAACCTCGCCATGCTCGCCGCCACCGACGCGCTCGACCGCTTGTTCAGCACCGACAACCCCCTGCTCCGCGCCGCCCGCGACCTCGGCATCGCCGGCGTCCACCGCCTGCCCCGCCTCAAGCGCGCCTTCATGCGGGCCGCGATGGACGCTTGAGTCCGTCCCGCTTGATCCCGTCCCGCTCCTGCGCCAGCCAAAGCCCGGCCCCGATCAACCCCATCCCCACCGCGTGGAACCCGTGCAGCCGCTCCCCCAGCAGCACCACGGCCAACACGATCCCGAACGCCGGCATCAGGTGCATGAATTGCCCGGCCCGCGCCGCCCCGATCAGCTCCACCCCCCGGTTGAACAGCAAGTACGACAGGAACGCCGGGAACACCGCCGCGTACAGCAGGCACCCGACCGACAACGGCGTCACCACCAGCCGCGCCCCGCCCCACAGCTCCAGCCCCGCCATCGGCCCCAGCGCCGCCACACCGATCGCGATGCTCGCCGTCAGCAGGCTCAGCGGGTGCACCGCCGGCCGCAGCCGCAGCACGCACGCGTAGAGCGCGTAGCTCACCACCGCCAGCAGCACCAGCGCGTCGCCGGCGTTGAACCGCAGGTGCCGCAGCGTCTGCCACGACCCCTCCGCCGCGATCACCGCCACGCCGACGACCGACACCCCGATCGCCGCCGCCTGCCGCCCCCGCGGCCTCTCCCCGAACAGCACGAAGGCCGCGACCAGGATCACCAGCGGCACCGCCGAGTTCAGCAGCAGCGCGTTCACCGCCGTCGTGTCGTGCAGCCCGCGGTAGACCAGCGTGTTGTACGTCACCACCCCGAACGCCGCCAGCAGCGCCGGCACCCACCACCGCGGCCGGAGCCGCGGCCAGTCCCGCCGCAGGTGCCCCCAGGCGAACGGCGCCGCGATCAGCAGCGCCCCGCCCCAGCGCAGCGCCGTGAACGTCGCCGGCGGGATCTGCGCCGCCGCCGCCCGCCCGGTGATGACGCTGCCGCCCCAGAACAGCATGCACAGCGCGAGCAGCGCCGGGCCGTTGTTCCACAGCCGGGTCACAGGTGCCGCGCCAGGAACCCGGCCACCGCGGCGAACGCCCGCGCCTTGTCGTCCGGCCGCACGAACCCGTGCCCGGCGTAGTCGAACACCTCGTACTCCACCTCCTGCCCAGCCCTCTGCCCGCGCAACGCGGCCACCACCTGCTCGCTCTCCCCGATCCCCACCCGCGGGTCCCGCGTCCCGTGCAGCACCAGCAGCGGCACCCGCACCCGCCCGATGTGTTGGATGGGCGAAATGCGGTCGAACAGCGCTCGGTGCCGCAGCGGGTCGCCGTACTCCGCCGCCCGGTGCGCCCGCCGCCACGGCCCCGTCGCGCCGAGCAGCGTCGCGAAGTCGGCGATCCCGTAGAAGTCGATGGCGCAGCGCCACAGGTCCGGGTGCTCGGTGATCGCCGCCAGCACCATGTAGCCGCCGTACGACTGCCCCATCACCGCGATCCGCCCGGCGTCGATCCCCGGCTGCCCGGCCAGCCACCGCCCCCCCGCCGCCAGGTCCGCCACCGAGTCGAGCCGCCGCTCCACGTCGTCGCTGTCGAGCGCCGCCCGACCGTAGCCCGAGCTGCCGCGCACGTTCGGCATCAGCACCGCGTAGCCCTGGGCCAGCAGCGCCTGCATGTCCGCCCGGAAGCCCGCCACCGCCTGCGACGCCGGCCCGCCGTGGACCCACACCACCGCCGGCCACCCCGCCGCCGGCGCTTCCCCCGCCGGCCGCGCGAACCAGCCCGGCACCGCCCGCCCGTCGAAGCTCCGCCATTCCACCAGCGAGAAGTCCCCCACGGCCAGCGCGCACGCCGGCTCCCACACCGGCCGCGCCGCGCCCGCTTCCCACAGCCACAGCCCGGCCGGCCGCGTCGGCCCCCCGGCCGAGAACGCCAGCCGCGTCCCGTCCACCGACCACGCGAGGTCCGCCACCACCCCCGGCGGCAGGGCGACCGCGGCCCGCGCCCCGTCCCGCGGCCCCACCCGCAGCACCGAGCGGCCCCGGTCGTTCTCGACCGTCGCCAGCAGCCCGGCCGCGGACAGCGCCCAGGCTTCCACGTCCCGCCCTTCCACGTCCCGCCCGTCCGGCGCGTGGACGGCCTCGGCCTCGCCGGTCGCCGGGTCGATCCGGCACAGCGCGACGAAGTCCCGCCCGCCCGCGTCCGTCAGCCCGAGCAGGGCGTTCCCGTCCCAGCGCAAGGAGGAGAACCGCGTCTTGCCCGCCCGCGGCACCGCCGCCGCCGCCTGCCCCGGCGCGACCACGAACGGCCGCTGGTCGGTGGTGGCGTGGTCCAGGATGGCAACCATGCGCCCGTCCGGCCCCCACGCGCCCACCGTCGCCTCGTGCCGCCCCTCCATCAGCCGGGCGCGCGCCCCCGTGGCCAGGTCCAGCGTCAGCACGTCGAAGTGCGCCGGGTCGCGGTCGTTGGCCGTCAGGCTGACCTGGCTCCCGTCCGGCGACCACGCCCCCATACCGTGGATCACCGCCGGGTCGTCGGTCAAGGCCCGCGCCACCCCGCCGTCCAGCAGCCAGAGCTGGTGCCGCTCGTCGCCGCCGGCGTCGATGGCGTAGATCAGCCGGTCGTCGCCCGGCGCGCGGCGCAGCAGGCTCACCTTCTCGTCGTGCCGCGTCAGCGGCCGTGCCAGCCCCCGGTCGAGGTCGAGCGCCCACACCTGCGCCAGCCCCGCCCCGCGCAGGTGGAACAGCGTCCGCCCGTCCTGGGAGAACGCCGGCGCGGCCGCGGATTCGATCCGCGCGTAGGCGGCCGCGGCTTCGGCCCGGGCGTCGTCCGCCGCGCCCCGGCTCACGCCCCCTGCTCCCGGACCGCCGGCCTATCGTCCTCGATCCGTCCCTCCGGCTCGGCGGCCGAGCGAACCATGTCCCGGGCTGGCACGTTGCCTGCCGCGAGCAGATCGAGGATCTCAGTGCCGTTGCCGCCGGTCGCGCCCATCGCCAGGATCATGGCTTCCTCCTCCGTCGTGCCCCGCCCCCCTCACATAGCCGGGTGGGCGTCCGTTGAAAAACCGTCCCGCGTGAACACGTTGCCCATGAGGAAAGGAACGGCCATGGACCTGTTGCAGAAGCTCGAAATCCTGGCCGACGCCGCCAAGTACGACGCGTCCTGCGCGTCCAGCGGCACCACCAAGCGCAGCTCCCGCGGCGAGGCGGCCGGCATCGGCAGCACGGAAGGCATGGGCATCTGCCACGCCTACGCCCCGGACGGCCGCTGCGTCAGCCTGCTCAAGATCCTGCTGACCAACGCCTGCGTCTACGACTGCCTGTACTGCATCAACCGCCGCAGCAGCAACGTCCAGCGCGCCCGCTTCACCCCCGAGGAGGTCGTCACCCTCACCCTCGGCTTCTACCGCCGCAACTGCATCGAGGGCCTGTTCCTCAGCTCCGGCATCATCCGCAGCCCCGACTACACGATGGAGCAGGTGGTGGAGGTCGCCCGCCTCCTGCGCGAGGAGCACGGCTTCCGCGGCTACATCCACCTCAAGACCATCCCCGACGCCTCGCCCGAGCTGCTCGCCCAGGCCGGGCGCTACGCCGACCGCCTCAGCATCAACGTGGAACTGCCCACCGAGAGCAGCCTCGCCCACCTCGCCCCCGAGAAGGACCTGCCCGGCATCCGCCGCAGCATGGGCCGGATGCGGCTGCGCATCGACGAGGCCCGCGCCGAGAAGAAGGCCCCCCGCTTCGCCCCCGCCGGGCAGAGCACCCAGATGATCATCGGCGCCGACGACAGCAGCGACCGCGACATCCTCGGCCTCAGCAGCAACCTCTACGGCAGCTACGGCCTGCGCCGGGTGTACTACTCGGCGTTCAGCCCCATCCCCGACGCCAGCGCCGCCCTGCCGCCGCGGCGCGCCCCCCTGGTGCGCGAGCACCGGCTCTACCAGGCTGACTGGCTGATGCGCTTCTACGGGTTCGACGCCGGCGAGCTAACGCTCGACGCGTCCGGCAACATGGACCTCTCCATGGATCCCAAGCTGGCCTGGGCGTTGCAGCACCGCGAGCAGTTCCCGGTCGACGTCAACACCGCCTCGCGCGAGCAGTTGCTGCGCGTGCCGGGCATGGGGGTGAAGTCGGTGGACCGGCTGCTCAAGACCCGGCCGCACCGTCGCCTGCGCATGGACGACCTCGCCCGCCTCCGCCTGCCGATGGCCAAGGTCGCCCCCTTCGTCGTCGCCGCCGACCACCGCCCCGGCGGCCTGCTCGACAGCGCCCGGCTGCAGCAGCGCCTGGTGCCGGCGCCGGTGCAGGCCGACCTGTTCGGCTGAGCCGATGGTGCCGGTCACGCTGGCGCACGAGGTCGATTGGGACGGCTGGCGCGGCGCGGCCCGCCGCCTTGCCCTGGACGGCACCCCGCCCGAGGGCGTGGCCTGGTCGGTCGGCGCGCCCGACGACCTGTTCGCCGACACCCCCGCCGAGGCGTCCCCACCCGAGCAGCCCGTCCCTGGGCAGCCACGGGGCAGCTTCACCGTGCCCCGCGCCCTGGTCGGCCTGGCCGAGACGGCGATCCAGCACAGCGACCCCGAGCGCTTCGCCCTGCTCTACCGCCTGATCTGGCGCGCCCACGGCGGCGAGAAGCACCTGCTCGACCTCACGACCGATCCCGAGGTGCAGCGCGCCCAGCGGCTGGCCCAGGCCGTCCGCCGCGACACCCACAAGATGCGCGCCTTCGTCCGCTTCCGCGCGGTGCAGGAGCCGGACGGCGCGCGCTACGTGAGCTGGTTCGAGCCGGACCACTTCATCGTGGAGGCCAATGCCCGGTTCTTCGCCGACCGCTTCGCCACGATGGCCTGGTCGATCCTCACCCCTTACCGCAGCGCCCACTGGGACGGCGAGGCCGTGCGCTTCGCCCCCGGCGCATCGCGCGCCGACGTGCCGGACGACGACGCGCTCGAAGCCTACTGGCGGGCCTACTACAGCAGCATCTTCAACCCGGCCCGGCTCAAGATCGGCGCCATGCGCTCCGAGATGCCGCGCAAGTACTGGCGCAACCTTCCCGAGGCCGCCGCGATTCCAGACCTCATCCGCACCGCCAGCGCCCGAACGGACATCATGGTCGATCAACCCGCCTTCTCCCCGCCCAAGCCGACCCGCGCCCACGACAAGGCTCCCGCCGAACCGGCCGGCTCGCCGTTGCGGCAGGCGGCCCACGACATCCAGGACTGCCGCCGCTGCCCGCTGTGGGAGCCGGCGACCCAGGCGGTGTTCGGCGAAGGCCCGGCCGACGCCCGCATCCTGATGGTCGGCGAGCAGCCCGGCGACCAGGAGGACCTGGCCGGCCGCCCCTTCGTCGGCCCGGCCGGGCAGTTGTTCGACCGCGCCATGGCCGAGGCCGGGCTGGACCGGCAGCAGGTCTACGTCACCAACGCGGTCAAGCACTTCAAATTCGTCCCCCGCGGCAAGCGCCGCATCCACGAGAAGCCCGGCGTCACCGAGATCAAGGCGTGCAACATCTGGCTTGAGCTGGAGCGGGCCGAGCTGCGCCCGGTGGTGACGGTGATGATGGGCGCCACCGCCGCCCGCGCCGTCATGGGCCGCGCCGTCGCCATCACCCGCGAGCGCGGCCAGCCGGTGGCGCTGCAAGGCAACGCCCAGGGCTTCATCACCGTCCACCCCTCCTACCTGCTGCGCGTGCCGGACGAGGACACCAAGGCGCGGGAGTACGCGGCGTTCGTAGACGACCTGCGCAAGATCGCCGCCCTGGCCGCCTGACCGGCCCCAACACCCCTCAGGCCCCGGAATGTTTCACGTGAAACATTCCGGGGCCTGGCGCGGCGGCGGCCCGGACCGTAACCTTCCGCCAACGAGGCGGGAGGACGCACCATGGCATCGCGTATCGGGCGGCGGACGGTTCTGGCGGGGGCGGCCCTCGGCGGGGTGGCGGCGGCAGGGGGGCCGGCCCGGGCGCAGGGGACGCCTGCCGGCCCGGTGCGGATCGGCGTGCTGACGGACGAGGCCGGGCCTTACGCCAGCAGCGGCGGGCCGGGCTCGATCGCCGCCGCCCGCATGGCCGCGCAGGCGTTCGGCCCCGGCGTGCTCGGCCAGCCGATCGAGATCATCCACGCCGACACGCTGAACAAGCCGGACGTCGCCGGCACCATCGCGCGCCAATGGTACGACGAGGGGGTGGACGCGATCACCGACCTGCCGGTGACGCCGGTGGCGGCGGCGGCGCTGCAGGTGGCGCGGGAGAAGTCGCGCACGGTGATGATCACCGCCGCCGCCGTGACCGAGTTCACGTCCAAGCTGTGCGCGCCGATCAGCAGCCACTGGGCCGACGACACCCACGCGCTGGCGGCCGGGTCGAGCCAGGTGCTGACCAAGGCGGGGGGCGGCACCTGGTTCTTCATCAGCGTCGATTTCAGCTTCGGCGCGGCGCTGCAGGCGGAAGCGGCCAAGGTGATCGAGGCCAACGGCGGCACGGTGGTCGGCACCGCCCGCTTCCCGCTCGGCAACACCGACTTCTCGTCGCAGATCCTGCAGGCGCAGAGTTCCGGGGCCAAGGTGATCGGGCTGGTCGCGGTGGGCAACGACCAGGTCAACCTGGTCAAGCAGGCGGCGGAGTTCGGCTTGCAGGCCAAGGGCGGGCAGACGCTGGCCGGGTTCCTGGTCTACCTGACCGACATCCACGCCCTCGGCCTGCGGGTGGCGCAGGGGCTGCGCTTCCCGAGCAGCTTCTACTGGGACCAGTCGGAGGGCACGCGCGCCTTCGCCCGGCGGTTCTTCCAGGAGCGGGGCGCGATGCCGACCAAGAACCAGGCCTGCGTCTACCTCTCGACGCTGCACTTCCTGAAGGCGATGGCGCGGGCGGGCACGCGCGACGCGGTCGCGGTCAACCGGGCGATGCGGGCCATGCCGGTCGACTACTTCGGCCAGGCGGTGGCGATGCGCGGCGACGGCCGGGTGATGACCGACCTCACGCTCTACCGGGTCAAGGCCCCCGGGGAGAGCCGGGCGGACTGGGACTACCTGGCGCCCGACGGCAGCATCCCGGCCGCGGAGGCGTTCGTGCCGATGAACCCGGCCTGCGCCGCGGCGTGACCCGGGCGGGGTGCGGGCGTCACGGCCGCCAACCGCAGCGGCGCAGGGCGTCCAGCATGTGCGGCGGCGGCGGGGCGGACACGTCGAGCGGCGGGTCGAGCGGCAGCAGGATCGAGCGCGACAGCAGGTGCAGCGGGCTGCTGCCGCCGCCGTCGCCGTAGAGCGGGTCGCCGAGGATGGGGCAGCCGAGGGCGGCGCAGTGGACCCGGACCTGGTGCGTGCGCCCGGTCTGGGGCGCGAGGGCGAGCCAGGTCTGGCCGCCCGCCCGGCCCCCTGTCCGGCCGAGAACGTGGTAGCCGGTGCGCGCCGCCTGCCCGGCCTCGTCCACGACCACGCGCCAGCCGCCGGGGCGGTTGCGCTTGAGCAGCGGCAGGGCGACGGTGCCGGCGTCGTCCGCCGGGCCGCCCTGGACGACGGCCCAGTAGAGCTTGCCCGCCCCCCCGGCGGCGAACAGCGCCTGCGCCTCGCGCAGGGCCGCCCGCCGCAGGGCGACGACGAGGCAGCCCGCGGTGTCGGCGTCCAGCCGGTGCGCGAGCCAGGGGCCGTCCTTGCGGCGGGACAGGCGGGGGAACCAGTCCTCGACGCTCGGCCCGCCGCGCGGCCCGGCGTGGACCGGCAGGCCGGGCGGCTTGTTCAGCACGGCGAAGCGCTGGTCCTGGAACAGGATCGGGAGCATGGCCCCAGGTTGACAGCCGCCGCCCCGGCCTGGAAGGGAGGCCATGCCCGATGACCGGATCCGCCGCGTCCACGCCATCGCCGCCGGAGCGGCGTTCAGGCAGGGGGTGCCGCCGGAGCGGCGTTCAGGCAAGGGGCGCCGCCCCTCGTCCCCCTGAGTCGGCGGGTTCGGGGCCGAGGCCCCGACGGGTCAAGGGCCGCGCCCTTGCCTTCCTCGCTACCCAACCAAGGACACGATCTCCATGCGCATCCACCTGCAAAGCTATCGCAGCCCGGAGAATTTCCCATTGACGCCGGAGGTGTGGGCGGCGGCGGCGGCGCGCGCGCCGGACGTGTCGGCCGGGCACCAGGTGAGCTTCGGCGACACGGCGGAGGCGTTCCAGGCGGCGCTGCCGGGCCTGGAGGCGCTGGTCTCGCAGACGCGGGCGCTGTCGCGGCTGCTGCCGTTCGACGCGCGGGGGCTGCGGATGATCTACTGCACGTCGGCCGGGCTCGACGCGCTGGCACCGTTCGACTGGTTGCCGGAGGGCGTGCCGATCCTGAACAACAGCGGCACCCACGCGGCGAAGGCCGGAGAGTACGGCATCATGGCGCTGCTGATGCTGGCGGGCCGGCTGCCGGCGCTCCTGACGGCGCAGCGGGCGCGGCGGTGGGGGCCGCTGCACGGCTCGGTGCTGGCGGGGCGGCACGTGGTGGTGGTGGGGCTGGGCGCGCTCGGCGGCAGCGTCGCGGACCAGGCGGCGCGGTTCGGGATGCGCGTCACCGGCGTGCGCGCGACGGCGCGGCCGCACGCGGCGTGCGAGCGGGTGACGACGATGGACGGGCTCGACGACGCGCTGGCCGACGCCGAGTTCCTGGTGCTGGCCCCGCCGCTGACGCCGCTGACGCGGGGGCTGCTGAGCCGGGCGCGGATCGCCCGGCTGCCGCGGGGGGCGGGAGTGGTGAACATCGGGCGGGGCGGACTCGTGGACCAGGACGCGCTGCTGGACGCGCTGGACGACGGGCGGCTGTCGGGGGCGGTGCTGGACGTGTTCGAGCCGGAGCCGGTGCCGGCGGAGCATCGGCTGTGGACGACGCCGAACCTGGTGATGACGCCGCACATCTCGGCGGACGATCCTTTGACCTACAACGCGCGGTCGATGGACATCTTCTTCGACAACCTGCGGGCGCTGCGGGACGGGCGGGCGTTGCCGAACCGGTTCGATCCGGAGCGGGGGTATTAAGGGGCGAGGCTGCGGGGATCGGCGTCCGGCGGATGAGCGGCGATGGCGGTTTAGGAGCCGCCTGCTCCCGATCGGCCGGCGCTTGATGATTGCTCAAGCCATGCAACAGGCCTCGCTTGAATTGTCATGACTGTTCCTGACACGGCCGGGAGGGCGCTTCGGAGGTGAGTTGGCCGGGACTTACGCGAATGAGAGTTCCCATTGCCAGGCGAGACTGCTGACACCTTCAACAGAAACGGTCAGCATCAACAGGACATCAGATCACTCACGGCTCTCCGCGGCTTGGCGGCGATGGCCGTCGTCATGCAGCACTTCTCGGCGACCGCGCAGGCCCATTCTCAAGCAACGATTCCGTCTCTGATTCCTCATGGATACATGAGCGTCGACTTCTTCTTCGTCCTGAGCGGTTTCATCATGGCTTATACTTACGCGGGGGATTCCCAGCGACGCGGGACCAGGGCGCTCGGGCCGTTCCTGGCGAAACGGGTCGCCCGGATCGCTCCCCTCAACGCCGTCGTGCTCGTCGCCATCGTTCTCGCCGGGCTCGCGAGCGTCGCGTTGACCGGGCGCAACGTCGTCTTCGCCTCCCGAAGCATCCTGCCCGACTTCCTGGCCAACCTCCTCATGCTGCAAAGGCTGGGGATCGGCACGAACCTGAACGGCCCGTCCTGGTCGATCAGCACCGAGTTCGCGGCCTACCTCCTGTTCCCGTTGCTGGTCGTCGTGATTTTCGGGGCGCGGACCTGGCGCGTTTCGGCCGTCGCCACCGCACTCACGGCGCTCGGCGGCCTCGCGATGCTGCAGCCGCGGCTCGGGCTCGCGTTCGACAACCCGCCTCATTCCGTCGTGCGCTGCTTCGCCGAGTTCACGCTCGGCATGGCCGCTTGCACGCTGCTCGGCAACGTGCCCGTCATCGGCGTCCTGCGGCGGGACGCCGTCGCCTTCAGCCTTGCCGCCGCCGTGGCCGCCCTGCTCCTGGCGGGTCTCGATCTCCTGGTCGTCGTGCTCCTGCCGTTCCTCGTGGTCGCCTTCGCCGTCAACACCGGAGCCGCCGCCAAGTGCGTCCAGCTCCGCTTCTTCTACTTCCTGGGTGTCATTTCCTTCTCGCTTTACCTCATCCACAACCCATTCAGGCCGCTGGCGCTCGAACTGCTCCGCTTGATCGCCCCTCAACCCGTCGGCCCAGCCGGCGCGCTGGGCTTCGCGCTGCTCGCCTCCCTGTCGGTCATCCTGCCCGCGTGGGGCACGTTCGTCTGGATCGAACGCCCTGGGCGAAGCTGGGGACGCAAGTTGCTCGGGGCCGCCGCGTTCACGCCCGGCCCCCGGCCCCGCCAGCCCAGCTTGCGCGCCGCGCCTTGACGGCGCGCGAAGGGCGGCCCGCGGCCGGAACCGGCCGGCTTCACGCGCTGGACGCCTTCCGCGGCTTCGCCGCGCTGTGGGTCGTCGTGTACCACGTGACGCTGCGCTACCCACGGTTCATGCAAGGCCAGCAAGTGGAGCGCGTCCCGCTGCTGCCCGGCTTGTCCCAGGTCGATGCCGGCGTCGTTCCGGTGCTCTGGTTCTTCCTGATCAGCGGCTTCGTCATCGCGTGGACGGTGGACCGCTGCCGGACGCCGGCCGACTTCATGGTCAGCCGGTTCTCGCGCTTGTATCCGGCCTTCTGGGCGTCCATCGCCGTCACGGTGGCGCTGTCGGCCTGGTTGCCGCTGCCGGGGGTGCGCGTGACGTGGCACCAGGTCGCGGCCAACCTGACCATGCTCCAGGAGTACTTGGGCGAGCCGTCCGTGGACGGGGTGTTCTGGAGCTTCACCGTCGAGCTGACGTTTTACGCCTGGGTGCTGGCCATCTTCGCCTGCGGCTGGTGGCCGTCCTCTCACCGGCTGGCGTTCGGTTGGGCCTGCGCGGCGCTCGTGGCGATCATGGGCGAGAACTGGGGGCTGCGCGCGCCGTGGCGGGCGACGCAGGCGCTGCTGCTCAATTGGGCGCCGTTCCTCGCGGGCGGGATGATGATCTACCGGCTCTGGCAGGGCCAGCGCGTCGCCTGGTCCGCGGCGACGCTCGCCGTCTGTGCGCTGTCGATCGCGGCCGCCTACCAGCCCGTGCCCGCGGCGACGTGCTTCGTCGCGATGGGATTGATCGCCTGGACGGTCCGCGGCGCGCTGGGCTGGCTCGCGGCCGCGCCGTTGGTGTGGCTCGGGTCGATCTCCTACGCGCTTTACCTGTCCCACGAGACAACGAGCTTCACCGTGATCCGGGCCTTGGACGACGCCGGCTTCGACCATCGGGTTTCGATGGTCGCCGCGATCCTGGCCTCGCTGCTCCTGGCGAGCGCCATCTCCTACGGAGTGGAGCGCCCGGCCTTGCGCGCCATTCGTCAGGGCTACAAGGGCGCCACGTCCTGGGCGATGCGTTGGCAAGGCAAGACACAGCAGCCTCTCTGACATCGGCTGGCCCGCGGCCAGGGTTCCAACAAGCTGTCCCTGCGAGCGCCGTCCTCGCGAGCGCCGTCCTTGCAAGGATAGGGCTGTTCGAGAGGGCGCGGTCAGGCTCGTCGGCCCGAAGTCCTTGCGAGATCGTTGCCCGAATCCCACGCACGGCAACCGGCAAAGCGGGCCTGCTCGCGCGGGCGCGCCCGGCGTTGACCAGAACCGGCTCGCGACGAGAGTCCGTGCCCTGATCCTGCTCCCGAGCGCCCCTGGACGCACGCCACCCGGCACGAGGCGAGCGCTTGGCCGGCCTCGTCAGTGCGGGACGGCACCGAGTTCCACGCCGGTCTTGTCGTGGAGCGCGAAGCGGTCGATCAGGTCGGCGCTCGCCCGGTTGTAGCCCGTCACCTCGACCTGCCGCCCCTCGCGCCGCAGCTTGGCGACGATCTTGTCGAGCGCGCCGACGCCGGAGATGTCCCAGAAATGGGCGGCCGAGACGTCGATGGTGACGCGCGGGGCCTCGCGCTCGGCCCGCAGGGCGCCGGTGAAGCGGTCGACGGAGGCGAAGAAGATCTCGCCGCTGACGCGGTAGGTGGCGGTCTGCCCGTCCAGGCTCGCCTCGCGCTCCACCGAGAACATGCGGCGCGCCTTGGCGGCGAAGAAGATGCCGGAGAGCAGCACGCCGGCGAGCACGCCTCGCGCGAGGTCGTGCGTCGCCACGACCACCGCGACCGTGACCAGCATCACGACCGAGGAGGCGGGCGGGTGGCGGCGCAGGTTGGGGATCGAGTTCCAACTGAAGGTGCCGATCGAGACCATGATCATGACCGCGACGAGCGCCGGCATCGGGATGCGGCCGACGACCGGCCCGAGCGCCGCCAGCAGGAACAGCAGCACCGCGCCGGCGACGAAGGTCGACAGGCGCTTGCGGCCCCCCGAGGCGACGTTGATGACCGACTGGCCGATCATCGCGCAGCCGCCCATGCCGCCGACCAGCGCCGCCGCGAGGTTGGCCCCGCCTTGCCCGAGGCACTCGCGGCGCTTGTCGCTGTCGGTGTCGGTCATGTCATCGACGATCTGGGCGGTGAGCAGGGATTCGAGCAGGCCGACCGCGGCCATCGTCAGGGAATAGGGCAGGATGATCCGCAGCGTGTCCAGCGTGAGCGGCACCTGCGGCCAGGCGAGGCTGGGCAGCCCGTCCGGCAGGGCGCCCATGTCGCCGACGGTGCGGACCGGCAGGCCGAGGCCGATGCTGGCGGCGGCGAGGACGGCGATGGCGACGAGCGGCGAGGGCACCGCCGTCGTCAGGCGCGGGACCAGGTAGATGATCGCGAGCCCGGCGGCGACCATCGCGTAGGTGTGCCAGGTCACGCCGCTGAGCTGCGGCCACTGCGCCATGAAGATCAGGATCGCCAGCGCGTTGACGAAGCCGGTGATGACCGAGCGCGACACGAACTGCATCAGCAGGTCGAGGCGCAGCAGGCCGGCGGCCATTTGGATCAGCCCCATCAGGATCGTGGCGGCGAACAGGTGCTGCACGCCGTGCTCGCGGACGAGCGGGATCACGACGACCGCGACCGCGGCGGTGGCGGCCGAGATCATCGCCGGCCGGCCGCCGAGCAGCGAGATGACGATCGCGATCGCGACCGAGGCGTAGAGGCCGACGCCGGGATCGACGCCGGCGATGACGGAGAAGCCGATCGCCTCCGGGATGAGCGCCAGGGCGACGACGACGCCGGCGAGCGCGTCGCGCCGCGCCCCACCGAGGCCGGTGAACCATTCGGTTCGGAAACGGGAGAAAGCGTCGGTCATGAACCACCACGAGCAGGCACAAGGCGCCCCGCCGGGATGAGGGGCGTCGCCTTGGTCCATGTGATCTGTTGGCCGGCGGATCGGCGGCCGGACTGGCCACCCGGGATCGCGCCGGGTCCGTGCGAGCGCTGGCTTAGCGGACCGGGAGCGCCTCGCGCAAGCTTGTTGACCCCCCAAGGCGCGGCCTGGCCTTGGGCGCGGCTCGGCCTCCGGCGCAGCGCGGCCCTGGGGCGCGGGTCAGCCGGCGTGGGCGATGATCTGTTTCCAGATCGAGACCTCGTCGGTGACGACCCACTCGTAGCGGACGCGGCCGTCCACGATCTCGGCGTGGCTGAAGCCCATGACGTGGACGGGCGCGCCGGTGGGGGGGCCGAAGTGGCCGAAGCCGGCGTGGGCGCCGCTGAGCGACCAGCGGAGGGCGACGCGGGCGGGGCGGCCGGGGTCTTGGTTGAGGATGGCGCTGTCGATGGTGAAGGCGGCGCCGGGGAAGGAGGCGAGGTAGCCGAGGTAGAAGCGGTCGATGTCCTGGTGGCCGTAGCGGGTCTCGCCACCGGGGGCGGCGAGGGATGCGCCCTCGAAGTAGAGGCCGCGGATGGCGGACAGGTCCTTGTCGCCCCACAGGCGCTGATAGCCGGCGCAGTAGAGGTCGGTCTCGGGGGCGGACCGGATCTCGGGCACGTAGCGGCCGGGGCGGTCGTGCTCCGGGCGGTAGAAGGCGACCTCCCCGGTGGCGCGGCGGTCGTGGGCGGCCATCTCGGCGGCGAGCTGCCGGGGCTGGAGGCCGAGGCCGTGGGCGAAGCCGGCCTGGTCGCGGGCCAGCCATTCCTCGGTGACGACGCCGCCGACCACCCAGCAGTCGGCGATGATGCGGGAGCGGACGAGCCTGCCCGTGGCCGCGCCGTAGCTGCCGTCCCCTTGGTGGCGCATGACGGAGGTGAGGCGGTGGGAGGAGAGGAAGCTGCCGTCGGGGCACTCGGCCCAGATGACGTCCTCGCCGACCAGTTGGCGGTCGGGGAACTGGTGCAGGGTTTGCAGGGTCTGGGCGAGGACGCCGCGGTTGTCGGCGGTGAGGCCGGTGGGGGCGCGGACGAGGCAGTCGGGGGCGTAGTAGGCGTCGAGCTTGGCCCCGACGCCGCGGTCCTCCCAGATTTCGCGGGTGATGCCGTAGATGAAGGCGGGGACGTCGGGGTAGTGGAGGGTGTCGGCGGGCATCGGGGCCTCTCGGCTGGGGCGGGGGGCACAGTCGGCCGGGCGCTCGAGGGACGCAACAGGGCAATCGCGTTCGGGAGCGTTGGACGAGGCGAGGCCAGGGCGCTGCCCCAGAGCGGTTTCATGTTACACGAAACCACTCTAGCCATCGTTCCACGCGGTTACTCAGCTTTGTCGGACGTGAGGTGCGTCCGACAAAGCTGAAACCGCTTTAGACCCGTTGGATCGCGGTTCGGGGCCTGCGGCTCCGGTGGGGTCCAGGGGCGAAGCCCCCGGCCTTGCTTCGCGCGCAACAGCCCTGCTTGCCGCCCGTCGGCGCGGGGCGCATTCTGGCGGGGAGGAGGGCTCGGGCCATGACGGACAGGATCGGTGACGCGGACGCGCGGGGGCGGTTGATCGCGCGGGGCGACATGGTGGCGTGCAAGCTGGCGTTCATCGACTGCAAGATGCCCGGCTCGCACCTGAAGGAGAACTACTCGCTGATCGGCGCGGGGGTGACGCAGTCGGCGGACCAGGTGGTGAACATCCAGGAGCCGCACGGGTTCAGCCTGGGGGTGGCGGCGATGCCGCCCGGGATCACCAACAACCTGCACGTCCATTACACCGCGGAGGTGTTCATGGTGCAGAAGGGGCAGTGGACGTTCCGCTGGGGGCCGCAGGGGGAGAACGAGGTGGTCGGCGGGCCGGGCGACGTGGTGTCGATGCCGACGTGGATCTACCGCGGGTTCACCAACGCGGGCAGCGAGGACGGGTGGATCTTCACCGCGCTGGGCGGCGACGACACGGGGGGCATCATCTGGCACCCGTCGATCCTGGCGCAGGCGGCGGCGCATGGGCTTTACCTGACGCGCGACAACATGATGGTGGACACCGAGGCGGGGCAGGCCAAGCCGGCGGCGGCGGAGACGTTGCAGCCGCTCGACGCGGCGACGATCGCCGGGTTCCGGGCGTGGACGCCGGAGGAGATGGGGCGGCGGACCGTGCGGGCGGCGGAGCGGCGGTGGAGCGGGCGGGCGCTGCTGGACGCGGTGCTGCCGGGGCACGCGAGCGCGGTGGCGCCGGTGCTGGGGCACGGCATGAGCCAGGACCGGGACGTGGCGGTGCCGGTCGGCAACGCGCACGGGTTCTCGGTGGAATGGCTGCGGGTGGAGCCGGGCAACACGGTGGGGCCGTTCCGGCTGGGGCGCAAGCAGGTGCTGATCGCGATGACGGGGGCGTTCGAGGTGGCGCTGAACGAGCCGGGCCAGGAGGCGCGGGTGCGGGTGGAGGCGGGCGAGGTGTTCTCGGTGCCGGAGGGGGCTTGGCGGGCGGTGTCGTGCGGGGGCGAGGCGGCGTGCGAGATCGTGGTGGTGCTGGCGGGCGACGAGCGCAAGCGGCCGGAGTTCTGGCCGGGCCTGGTGTCGGCGGCCAAGCGGGCGGGGTGGGCGCTCGACCACGACGGCTGCGTGGCGCCGCTGCGGCTGCTGCCGTGGGCGGTGGCGCAGGAGGGCGTGATGGCCGGGGGCACGGTGGCGGCGGAGCGGGTCGCGGCGGAGTAGGGGCTGATCGGGCGGGAGGCCCGGCCCGGCTGGCCGCGGGTCTAAGACGCCGCCTGAGGTTCGGTTGAAGGCTATGCTGCGGACGTCACGACCGGGCACGCCGGCCGTGGCGTCGGCTTCAGCGGTCAGGAGATCATCGTTTGGTCGCCGGGTCGCTTCGGATCAGGCGCGGGGGCGGGTGAGGCCGAGCAGGGCGGCGGCGAGCAGGGTGGAGGCGAGCAGGGCGAGGGAGGCCGGCTCGGGAACCTCGGTCACCACGTCCAGGGCGAAGCGGTAGGTGCCGGTCGAGCCGGCGCCGCCGGCGATGCGTAGGGTGGTGGGCGACGTGAAGGCGTAGTCGGCCTGGGGGTGGATGAAGGTCACGTCGAAGCGGAGTGGCGCGCCGGCGACGAAAGATGGCGCGGCTTGGTCAACGGTGGTGGAGGCTGCGCCGACGATGGTCAGCCCGTCCGGGCCGGGGGCGTAGGCGAGCTGGCCGGCGACGAGCGTTCCGCGTTGCAGGGTGGTGAGGTTGGCGAGGGGGCTGCCGGATTGGGCGCTGCCGACTTGGGCGCTGCCGTCTGGCGCGAAGCCGAAGGCGGCCTGGCCGTCGTAGCCGACGATTTCGTAGGTGAGGCGCTCGAACACGGCGGCGGTGGGGAAGCCTTGGGGTGAGAGGGTCTGGGCACCGCTGCCGGAGTAGCGGATGAAGACGCCGCCGGAGGCCGGGGGCGGGCCGAGGGAACGGCCACCGAGGGCGTAGCCGAGGACGGGCATGATGCCGTCGTCGAGGAAGGTCGTGCCGCCGTTGCCGAAGCGGATCTGGGCGAAGTCGCCGAGGATCAAGGCGTCGGCGGTGACGGACGGGGCGGAGAGGCCGGCGGCACCGGGATTCCAGGTGAAGGTGTCGGCGCGGGCGGCGTGGGATAGGGCGAGCGCCGCCGCGGCGGCGAGGGTGGCACTGAGGGCTGAAACTGTCATGAGCGTCTCGAAAGCAGCAGGGCAGCGAACGTCCACCAACGTTCATTAACTGACAAGCTGGATTCGACCGGGACCCGCGGAACGACGGCGCCCCCCCGAACTGGAGGGGCGCGCGGCGCTACTTGCCGTGCTGCTTGATCTCCTCCTTGGCCTGCTCGTTCATCTGCCGGACCTTGGGGCCGTGGTCGGTGGCGCCGGTGGTCTGGGTGACGGAGGAGCCGGCGGGCGGGGCCGAGTCGGGGGCGGCGGTGGGCGTCTTGACCGAGGCGGCGGCGAGTTGCTGGCCGATGGGCATCTGGCGCAGGCGCTGACCGGTGGCGGCGAAGATGGCGTTGACGAGTGCCGGGGCCACCGGGGGGACGCCGGGCTCGCCGACGCCGCTGGGGGGTGTCTCGGCCCCGGGGGGCATGATGTGGACGTTGGTGGCGAGCGGGGCCTCGTCGATGCGGATGACGCGGAAGTCGTCGTAGTTGCCCTGCTGCACCTGGCCGTCCTTGAAGGTGATCTCGCCGTGCTTGGCGACGCCCATGCCCATGATGACCGCGCCTTCCATCTGGGAGCGGATGCGTTCGGGGTTGACGTAGGTGCCGCAGTCGACGGCGATGTCGACGCGGGGCAGGGTGATGTTGCCCTTGTCGTCCACCGCGACCTCGACCACGGCGGCGACGTAGCTGACGAAGCTGCGGTGGGCGGCGATGCCGAGGCCGTGGCCGGGGGGGAGCTGGCGGCCCCAGCCGGCTTTGTCGGCGGCCAGTTCGGTGACGCGGCGGAGGCGGCCGGCGTCGATCGGGTAGCTCTCGATCGGCTCGCCGTAGTTCCACATGTCCTTGACGGACTGGCTGAGGTCGACGATGCGCGCCGGGCCGATGAGGTCGAGCAGGGTGTCCTTGGGGTCGCGGCCGGTGGCGTGGGCGATCTCGGCGACCATGGACTGCACCGCGAAGGCGTGCGGGATGTTGGACACGGAGCGGAACCAGCCGATGCGGGTGTGGGCGGCGACCTCCGGGTTCTCGCAGCGAACGTTGTCGATGGCGAAGGGCAGGTCGACGAGGCCCATGCCGAGCTCGAACGGGCCTTCGTGGGTGGCGTCCGGCTTGAAAGTGGACAGGATGGTGGGCGCGGCGCTGCGGTGACGCCAGGCGACGACGCGCCCCGACTTGTCGAGGCCGGCCTCGATGCGCTCGGCGGAGACGGTGTGGAGGAAGTCGTGGCGGACGTCGTCCTCGCGGGTCCATTGCACGCGGACGGGCGCGCCGAGCTGCTTGGACAGGAGCACGGCTTCGAGGGCGAAGTCGCACTTCGACTTGCGGCCGAAGCCGCCGCCCAGCAGGGTGACGTGGACGGTGACGTCCTCCTCGGGGATGCCGAGCATCTTGGCGACGTCCTCGCGGGTGCCGCCGGGGCTTTGCACGGGCGCCCAGACCTCGGCCTTGCCGTCCGCGACGCGGGCGGTGGCGACGGGCGGCTCCATGCTGACGTGGGCGAGGTGGGGGAGGTAGTACTCGCCGGTGATGACCCGGTCGGCGGCCTTGAGGGCACGGTCGGCGTCGCCGGTGTCGCGGACGACGAGGCCGGGCTCGCGCACGGCGGCTTCCAGCTCGGCGCGGTAGGTTTCGGAGTCGTAGGTGGCGTTGGGGCCGTGGTCCCAGGTGACCTGGAGGGCGTCGCGGCCCTTGATGGCCACCCCGGTGTCGCGGGCGATGACGGCGACGCCGCCCAGGGGCAGGAACTTGGACGGCCAGGGCCAGCCGCGGACCTCCACGACCTGCTCGACGCCGGGCAGGGCGAGGGCTTCCTTGGCGTCGTAGGAGACGAGCTTGCCGCCGGTGACGGGGGGACGGGCGATGACGGCGTACTTCATGCCGGGCAGGCGGACGTCGGCCCCGTAGGTGGCGTGGCCGGTGGTGATGTCGCGTAGGTCGACGATGTCGACCTTACCCTTGCCGATCAGGCGGAACTCGGACGGGTCCTTGAGCCTCAGCGAGTCGAGGGGCGGCACGGCGAGGGCGGCGGCGGCCTCGGCGAGGTCGCCGTAGCCGATGCGGCGGCCGGTGGCGGCGTGGGTGACCTCGTGGACGCCGGCCTTGACCTCGGCCACGGGCACGCCCCAGCGCTGGGCGGCGGCGGCTTCCAGCATGGCGCGGGCGGCGGCGCCGACCTGGCGCATGGGGACGAGGAAGTGGCGGGTGCTGCGGGAGCCGTCGGTGTCCTGGTTGCCGTACTTGGCCTCGTCGCCGGGGGCCTGGACGACGCGGACGCGGGCCCAGTCGGCCCCCATCTCGTCGGCGACGATCATGGGCAGGCTGGTGCGGACGCCGGTGCCCATCTCGGCGCGGGCGGCGACGATGGTGACGATGCCGTCGGGGGCGACGGCGACGAAGACGCGGGGGTCGGTGACGACGCCGTGGGGCATCTTGGCGGCCCCAGTGGCGTAGTTGGTCGGGAAGGCGGCCTGGGCGCGGCGCGGGATCAGGGGCGCGGCGAGGACGAGGCCGGCGAGGGACGCGCCGCCGCGCAGCAGGCCGCGGCGGCTGACGTTCTCGACGGCGGGCTCGACGGCGGGCTCGACGGCGGTCGCGAGGTCGAGGGAGGCGGGGCGGGGGGCGATGTGGGTCATGGGATCAGGCTCCCGTGGCGGCGGTGCGGATCGCGGCCTCGATGCGGTTGTAGCAGCCGCAGCGGCAGATGTTGCCGCTCATCTGGTCGCGGATCTGCTGGTCGGTGGGGTGGGGCGTCTGGTCGAGCAGGGCGGCGGCCTGCATAATCTGCCCGGCCTGGCAGTAGCCGCATTGCGGCACGACCAGCTCGCGCCAGGCCTTCTGCACTGGGTGGTCGCCCTGGGGGTGGAGGCCCTCGATGGTGACGATCTGCTCGCCGGCGACGTCGCCGATGGCGGTGATGCAGGAGCGGACCGGCTGGCCGCCGACGTGGACGGTGCAGGCGCCGCACTGGGCGATGCCGCAACCGAACTTGGTGCCGGTGAGGCCGATCTCGTCGCGTAGGAACCAGAGGAGCGGCAGGGAGGCGTCGCTGTCGGTGTCGTGGCCCTGACCGTTGACGTTGAGGGTGATCATCCGGGTGCTCCTCGTGGGGTGGGGACGTCGGCGCGGGTTCAGTGCAGCGGGGCGGACACGTCGTCGTAGTCGACGCGGGTGGTGACGGACACCGGGCCTTCGCTGGAGGTGAGGGCGTGAGGCAGGCCGTCCTCGGCACCGACCCAGATGCGTTTCTCGGCGGCACCCTGATTATAGGCATAGACCCGCATGGGAGTCCCGTCGCGCGTTTCGGACGGCTCGGCGCGGCAGCGCTCGGGCGGGTGGCGGGCGAGTTCGTCGGCCATGCGGGCGGCGCGCTCGTCGGCGGTGACGCGGTTCTTCATCCAGCGGCCGTTGTCGGGGGTGGCGTAGACGAGGTCGCCGAGGACGATCTGCTCGCGCTCGAACGGGCGGCGGCGGGCGGGGGTGCGGGCGGACAGGGTCCAGTGGTAGCGCGGGGCGGCACCGAGGGCGGACAAGGCCTGGAGAACGGGGGCGCAGTCTGCGCCGCCGGGGGCGGCGGCCGGGGGGGCGGCGTCGGCTGCGGTATTGGTCGAGGCGGTCTGGGCGGAGGCGGTCCGGGGGGCAGGGGATTGGGCGGCGGCGGATTGGGCGAAGCCCCAGGGAGCGGCGCACGCGACCGCGCCCGCGAGGGCGAGCGCGGGGAGGGTCGGCCGGGCGGCGGCGGGCTTCATTTCTGCTTGGTGACCGGCGTTTGGCGGGTGGAAGCGTCGGGGGCCGGGCCGAGGCTGCCGGGGGTGCCGGCCGGGGCGGCGGTGGGGTGGCCGCCGGTGGCCGTCCGCGACGGGACCGGGATGCCGGGGCGGGGGGAGCCGGCGGTGGTGGCGTCGGGCGGCGGCAGCGGGGCGACGGGGGTGCCCTTCGGGGCGGTCTGGCCGGTGGCGTCGGTGGGGCCGGGCGGGGCCGGGTTCTGCGCCGTCTGCGCCCGGGCGGGGCCGGCCGGGGCGGCGGCGAGCGCGGCCAAGGGCAGGATCAGGGCCAAGGCCTTCGGCCGCGAGGCGGCGGGGGGACGCCGGAGCGCCCTCCCCTGCCCCGGCGCGGCGCCGGGGCGGCTCATTGCTGCTTCCGGAGCGCGAACACCCAGACGACGCCGCCTTGGGGCACGTCGGCCTTGTAGGAGGCGTCGATCTTGACCAGGCTGTCCTGCATCCGCTGGGCATCGACGCCCCAGCCGGACTGGACGGCGATGTACTGGGTGCCGTCCACCTCGAAGGAGGAGGGGACGCCGGTGACGCCGGAGTTGGTGCGCTGCTCCCACAGCACTTTGCCGGAGCGGGCGTCGAAGGCGCGGAAGAAGCGGTCGTTGGTGCCGCCCATGAACACGAGGTCGCCGCCGGTGGCGAGCACCGGGCCCCAGAGCTGGGAATGATCGAAGGCGTGGGTCCAGACGCGCTTGCCGGTGGACAGGTCCCAGGCCTGCAACTCGCCGATGTGGTCGGAGCCGGGGTAGACGGTCATGCCGATGTCGGACAGGCCGGCCCCGAGGTAGAGCTGGCCCGGCACGTAGTCAATCTTGTGGCCGGTGAGGCTGCCGCACAGGTTCTCGTTGGCGGGGACGTAGAGCAGCTTGGTTTGGCGGCTGTAGGCGGCCGGCGGCCAGTCCTTGCCGCCCCAAAGGGACGGGCAGAAGGAGACGTTGGCGTCGAGGTGGGGCTTCTTGCTCTCGTCGTAGGTGGGGCGGCCGGTCTCGGGGTCGAGCGACTTGAACACGTTCTGGCGCACGAACGGGACGCCGGCGACGAAGGAGATGCTGTCGGGCTTGCGTTCCAGGGTCCAGAGGTAGCCGTTGCGGCCGGGGTGGACGAGGCTCTTGATGGTGCGGCCGTCGCGCTCGAGGTCGATCAGCATGGGGGCGTCCACCTCGTCCCAGTCCCAGGAGTCGTTCCAGTGGTACTGGTGGGACGCCTTGATGGCCCCGGTGGCGACGTCGAGGGCGATGACGGAGGTGGTGTGCAGGTTGTCGCCGGAGCGGGCGTCGCCCATCCAGGGGGCGGCGTTGCCGGTGCCCCAGTAGGCGGTCTTGGACTCGGGGTCGTAGGTGCCGGTGATCCAGATGGAGCCGCCGCCGGTCTTCCAGGTGTCGCCGGGCCAGGTGTCGTGGCCGGGCTCGCCAGGGGCGGGGACGGTGTAGGTGCGCCAGTCCTCGTTGCCGGAGGCGGCGTCGTAGGCGGCGACGAAGCCGCGGACGCCGAACTCGCCGCCGGAGCCGCCGACCATCACGCGGCCGTCGGCGACGAGGGGGGCGAGGGTCATGTAGTGGCCCTTCTGGTAGTCCTCGACCTGCTTGGACCAGACTTCCTTGCCGGTCTTGGCGTCGAGCGCCACGAGGAAGCAGTCCACGGTGGCGACGTAGATCTTATCGCCGAGCAGGGCGACGCCGCGGTTGGTGGGGTGGAGCTGGGTGAGGTCCTCGGGCAACTCGCGCTTGTAGCGCCACAGCAGGTTGCCGGTTTTCGCGTCGAGCGCGATGACCTGGGCTTGCGGGGTGGAGATGAACATGACGCCGTCGTTGACGATGGGGGGCGCCTGGTGGGCCTCGATGACGCCGGTGGAGAAGGTCCAGACGGGGACCAGGTCCTTGACGTTGTCGGCGGTGATCTGCTTGAGCGGGCTGTAGCCCTGGCCGTCGTAGCTGCCGCGGTACATGAGCCAGTTCTTCGCCTCGGGCTGGTCGAGGCGGGCCTGGGTGACGGGGGTGTAGTCCTTGATCGCCGGGGGCGCCGCGGCGGGCGCCGGCGTTTGGGCGGCGGCGGGGAGGCCGAGGGCGCCGAGGGCGATGGCGCCGTAGAGGGCTTGTCTCGTCTTGGGCATTGCTTCCTCCTGTTGCGTTGGTTGCTGTCCGGTCGTTGGTGCGAGGCGCTTGGCGGGGGACGCTTGGCGGGTGGGCGGTCAGGCCGGGGCGGCGCCGACCTTGCCGATGAACGGCTCGGCGACGACGAGGGCGCCGTCGCGGGCGGCGAGCGGCAAGGCGGCGAGGGCGCGGGTGGCGGGGCCTTGGACGACGGCGGCGTTGTCGCGGGGGTCGTAGGCCGAGTTGTGGCAGGGGCATTGGAACAGGGCGCGGTCCTTGTTCCACTCGGTGACGAGGCATTGGGCGTGGGTGCAGATGGCGGAGTAGGCGACGACGCCCTGCGCGGCGTGCTCCTGGCTGGCTTCGGCGAGGCTGGCGGGGGGAAGGCGGACGAGGAGGACCTGGTTGAGGCGGGAGCCGCTGCGGGCGAGGCCGGTGGCTGGGTCGACGGCCCAGGCCATGGCGGGGGGGCCGCCTTCGGGGAGGGTGCCGAGCGTCACGGGCTGGCGGGCGGTGGGGCCGTTGACGAAGACGAGGGTGTCGCCCTGGCGGGGACGGAGCTTCTGCTCCGGCTTCAGGGGCGGGGGCGGGTCGTCGGCATGGGCGAGGCGGGGCCGCAGGGCGGCAAGGCCGAGGGCGGCGAGGACGAGGCGGCGGCCGGGACGCGAGATGGCGAAACGCGAGACGCCAAGACGCGAGACGACGGGGCGCGACAGGTCGGCGCGGCGGGGGATGGACATCAGGCGGCGCGGGCCGGACCGGGCCGAGGCATCTCAAAAAACAGCACATGTCTCAGTAAAGGCATGGCACGACCTTTCCTGTTTCGGGCTGGTGGCCTCTGTCGAGCCGTTGAGCGCGAAATCCCTATGAGAATGAGCCTAGCATCGGGAAAGGCGGCGGCGTCAATCCTCAAATGGGACGCGGCCGATATCGTGAACGTTCATACCTTTGCTGGCGGGGACCACAAGGGGACCGTGGGGGGACTGACGGAGGACTGGGACGTGGCCCGGCGAATAGTTGCGGAGTCGTTTTCTATCGGAAAAACCGAACTCGCGGGCGGCGGGGCGGTTGGACGAGGGCGCGGACCGATGCGCCGCGCCCCACATACCGCACCCGGCGCACCGCGCCGGATTTCACCAGCACACGAGGGCCGCCCGCCATGAGCCATTTGTTCCAACCGCTGCGGCTGGGTTCGCTCGAACTCGCCAACCGCGTCGTGATCGCGCCGATGTGCCAGTACTCGGCCGAGGACGGGAACGCCGGGGACTGGCACATGATCCATGTCGGGCACCTGGCGCTGTCAGGGGCCGGGCTGCTGATCCTGGAAGCGGCGGCGGTGTCGGCGGCGGGGCGGATCACGCCGGGGGACCTCGGGCTTTACTCCGACGACAACGAGGCGGCGCTGGGGCGGGTGCTGTCGGCGGTGCGGGCGCATTCGCCGATGCCGGTGGCGATCCAGTTGGCACATGCCGGGCGGAAAGGGTCGAGCCGGGCGCCTTGGGAGGGGGGCGCGCAGATCCATTCGGACGAGCCGGGCGGGTGGCGGACGGAAGCGCCGTCGGCGCTGGCGCACGGCGAGGGGGAGGACGCGCCCGCGGCGCTGGACGACGCGGGGCTGGCGCGGGTGCGGGACCAGTTCGCGGCGGCGGCGGAGCGGGCGGGGCGGCTGGGCCTCGACGGGATCGAGGTGCACATGGCGCACGGCTACCTGCTGCACCAGTTCCTGTCGCCGCTGGCCAACAAGCGGGCGGACGCCTACGGGGGCGGGCTTCAGAACCGGATGCGGTTCCCGCTCGAGGTGTTCGAGGCGGTGCGGGCGGCGTTCCCGGCGGAGCGGCCGGTGTGGGCGCGGGTGTCGGCGAGCGACTGGGTGCCTGGGGGCTGGGACATGGAGGGGACGCTGGCGCTGTCGCGCGCCTTGCAGGCGCGGGGGTGCGCCGCGATGCACGTGAGCAGCGGCGGGGTGTCGCCGTTGCAGGCGATCACGCTGGGGCCGGGCTACCAGGTGCCGTTCGCGACGGTGGTGAAGGCGGAGACCGGGATGGTGACGATCGCGGTGGGGTTGATCACGGAGCCGGAGCAGGCGGAAGCGATCGTCGCCGGGGGCGAGGCGGACGCGGTGTCGCTGGCGCGGGCGATGCTGTACGACCCGCGGTGGCCGTGGCACGCGGCGGCGCGGCTGGGCGCGCGCGTGACCGCGCCGAAGCAGTACTGGCGGTCGCAGCCGCGGGAGCACTCGGACCTGTTCGAGAGCGCGTCGTTCGGGCAGCGTTGATCGGGCGGGCGGCCACGCCGGGGCGTTGGCCGCGCGCGGTCTTGGCGCTAGGGCGCGATCCGTGCAGATCGGCGCACGGGCCGCGCCTCGACCTGTTGTTTCGACGATCATGTTGATCGAACGGTCCGTTCGGTCGGATCGCGCCCCGGAGCGTTCTCACTTCACGCAAAATCGCTTCAGCCTTTGTTCCGCGCGTCCGATCAAGCTGAGCAGCTGCTTCGGCCATTCGGCGACCATGTTGGGCGGTCGGCGGCGGCACGGTCAGCGCATCGGGACGCCGCGGGAGGCGAGCAGGGCGCGGAGGTCGCGGATCGGGGGGAAGACTTCCTGGTTCCAGTCGGCCTGCTGGGCGTCGTGGGCGGCTTGCTCCATCTCCACGATCTCGCGGTCCTCGGCGAATATGCGCTCGGTGAACAGGACCAGGAGCGGCCAGGCGGCCTCGATCAGGCCGGGGATGCGGGGGCGGCGGACGGACAGCAGGCCGAAGGTGCGGTTGCTGCGCTGCCCGGCGTCGAGCGGGACGTAGGCGATCCAGAGCGACATCACCGGCAAGTCGTCGCCGGCCCAGATGCGCAGGGTCTGATACGGGTACTCGGTGCGGATGGTCATCTTGTCGCGGTTGTTGGACCAGCCGCCACCGCGCTTGCTGCCGAAGATCACCCGCTCGCCGAGCGACATGCCGCCGCCGCTGCGGGCGAAGGTGTAGTCGATCTCGAGCCAGTCCTCGCCCACGCGGCGACCGAGGTAGCGGGGCTTGATCTGGCCCATCTGGGCGCGGTGGAGGAACTGATGGTTCATGTCCATCAGGTTCTCGTGCATGAAGGTGTAGTGGCAGCCGATCGGGCGGCCGAAGCGCCGGGTCTTGTAGCGGGGGTCGGCGGCGGCGCCGAGGGTGGGCAAGGGCCGCTCTGAGCGCGCCGGGTCGCCCGGGAAGACGAAAACCAGGCCGTCCTGCTCGCGGCAGGGATAGGCGCGGACGCCGTTGGGGAGCTTGTCCTTGCCGAGATAAGGGACGTCGATGCAAGCGCCGGTGCGGTCGTAGGTCCAGCCGTGATAGCAGCAGCGGATGGCGTCGCCGGCGACGACGCCCTTGTGCAGCGGCACCTGGCGGTGGGCGCAGCGGTCCTCGAGCGCGAACATCTCGCCGCCTGGACCGCCGCCTGGGCCAGCCGGGCCGCGGACGAGGACGATCGGCTCGCCGGCGAAGCGCACGCCGAGCGCGCGGCCCGGCTTGACCTCGCGCGACCAGGCGAGCGGGTACCAATGGTCGGGGTGCGCGCCGACGCGGCGGAGATCGACGGGCGTGACGGCGTTCGCGTGATCCAGCATCGTCGCTGTTTGTACGGCGTAAACCGGTTCGCGCCAACCTCGGCGCGGCGGGATTGCGGCGCGGCGTCTCCCGCGCGCCACACGGTGCGCGGGCGGGGGCTTCGGGTCGGGGTCAGGCCATGCGCTCGGCGTAGTGGCAGGCGACCAGGCGGGCGTCGACGTCGCGCAGGGCCGGGCGCTCGGCGCGGCAGCGGTCGGTGGCGTGGGGGCAGCGGCTGGCGAAGGCGCAGCCCGGGATCGGGCCGAGGACGGAGGGCGGCTCGCCGCGGACGGCGGCGGCCTGGGTGCGGCGGGCCGGGTCGACGAAGGGGGTCGAGGCCAGCAGGAGCTGGGTGTAGGGGTGGCGGGGGCGGTCGAGCACGGCGGCGCGGGGACCCTGCTCGGCGGGGCGGCCGGCGTACATCACCAGCACGTCCCGGGCCATGTGGCGGACGACGGCGATGTCGTGGCTGATGAACAGGTAGGCGATGCCCAGCTCGTCCTGAAGGTCGCGCATCAGGTTGAGCACCTGGGCCTGGACCGAGACGTCGAGGGCGGAGACCGGCTCGTCGGCGGTGACCACGGCGGGGCGGAGCATGAGGGCGCGGGCGATGGCGACGCGCTGGCGCTGGCCGCCGGAGAACTGGTGCGGGTAGCGGTCGAACGCCTCGGGGCGGAGGCCGACGCGGTCGAGCATGCGGCGGGCCTCGGCGGCGCGCTCGGGGCGGGCGCCGCGGCGGTTGATGGCGAGCGGCTCGATCAGGGCCTCGCCGACGGTGCGCCTGGGGTTGAGCGAGGCGTAAGGGTTCTGGAACACCATCTGGTTCTGCAGTTGCAGGGTGCGGCGGGCGCGGCCGACGGCGGGCTGCCCGGCGACGCTGATCGCGCCGGCGGTGGGCGGCTCCATCAGGGCGGCGAGCCGGGCCAAGGTCGATTTGCCGCAGCCGGATTCGCCGACCACGGCGAGGGTGCCGGCGGCGGCGAGCCGGAACGAGATGCCGTCCACGGCGCGCAGCGTGGCGCGGCCGACCGGGTAGTGACGCGCCACGTTCTCGGCTTCGAGGATGGTCATGCGGGCGTGGTCGGGGCGGGCACGGTCGGGGCGGGCGTGGTCGGGGCGGGCGTGGTCGGGGCGGGCGTGGTCAGGGCGGGCATGGTCAGGGCGGGCGGCCGGCGTCGTCGAGCGGGTAATGGCAGCGCAGGCGCGCGCCCAGGGCCGGGCGCAGGGCCGGGCGCTCGGCGTCGCAGCGGGGGATGCGGTGGGCGCAGCGGGGGGCGAACAGGCAGCCGGTGGGGCGGTCATCGGCGCCGGGCACGACGCCCGGGATGGTGGGCAGGCGGGCCTTGCCCTCGGCGCGCTCGGGCAGGGCGTCCAAGAGCGCGGCGGTGTAGGGGTGGCGGGGGTGGGCGAACAGGGGGGCGGCGGGCTGCTCCTCCATCACCTGGCCGGCGTACATGACCTGGACCCGCTGCGCGGTCTCGGCGACGACGCCCATGTCGTGGGTGATGAGCACCAAGCCCATGCCGCGATCGCGTTGCAGGCCGACGAGGAGGTCGAGCACGCCTTTCTGCACGGTGACGTCTAGGGCAGTGGTGGGCTCGTCGGCGATGAGCAGGGCCGGGCCGCAGGCGATGGCCATGGCGATCATGGCGCGCTGGTTGAGGCCGCCCGAGAGCTGGTGGGGGAAGGCGCGCAGGCGCTGCTCCGGGGCGGGGACGCCGACCTGGCCGAGCAGGGCCGCGGCGCGGGCGCGGGTCTCGGCGCGGGGCACGGCCGCGTGGGTTCGCAGCGCTTCGCGGATCTGCCAGCCGATCGTGTAGCAGGGGTTGAGCGAGGTGGTGGGTTCCTGGAACACCATCGCCATGTCGCGGCCGGTGAGTTGGCGGCGGCGGCGCGAGGAGGCGCGCAGCAGGTCGTGGCCCTGGAAGGCGACCCGGTCGGCGGACACGCGGGCGGCGCCGGGCAGGAGGCCCATGACGGCGAGCATGGACACGCTCTTGCCGGAGCCGGATTCGCCGACGACGCAGAGCACCTCGCCGGGCGACACGGCGAGGTCGATGCCGTCCACCGCCTGGAAGCCGCCGAAGCGGACGGTGAGGCCGGACACGTCCAGCAGCGCGGTCATCGGCGCAGCTTCGGGTCGAGGGCGTCGCGCAGGCCGTCGCCGAGCAGGTTGAAGGCCATGACGGTGACGAGGATGGCGAGGCCGGGGAAGGTCAGCAGCCACCAGGCGCGCTGGTAGAACTGCAGGGCGTCGGCCAGCATGGTGCCCCATTCGGGCGTCGGCGGCTGCGCGCCGAGGCCGAGGAAGCCGAGGGCGGCGGCGTCGAGGATCGCGCCGGAGAAGCCGAGGGTGGCCTGGACGATCAGGGGGGCCATGCAGTTCGGCAGCACCACGAGGAGGGCGAGGCGCGGCAGCCCGGCCCCGGCGCTGCGGGTGGCGGTGACGTACTCGCGGGACAGCTCGGCGAGGGCGGCGGCGCGGGACAGGCGGACGTAGGCGGGGAGCTGGACGACGGCGACGGCGAGCATGGCGTTGGTCAGGCCGGGGCCGAGGATGGCGACGACGACGATGGCGAGCAGCAGGCTGGGGAACACCAGCAGCACGTCCATCAGGCGCATGACGGCGACGTCGGTCGCGCCGCCGGCGAAGGCGGCGACGAGGCCGAAGGCGACGCCGAGCGCGAGGGACAGGGTGACGACGACCGTGCCGATCAGGAGCGAGAGCTGCGCGCCGTAGATCAGCCGGGTCAGCATGTCGCGACCGAGGTCGTCAGTGCCGAGGGGAAAGCCGGGGTCGTGGAACGGGGGGGCGAGGAAGTGGTCGCGGAACTGCTGGGCGGGGCCGTGCGGGGTGACGAGCGGGGCCAAGGCGGCGGCGAGGACCAGGAGGACCAGGACGGCGAGGCCGGCGACCGCGCCGGGGTTGTCGAGCAGGCGGCGGAACAGGCCGGGGGTCGCGGCGGTGGCGGTGGCGGGCGCGGGGGCGGCGGTCAATGGCGCAGCCGGGGGTTGAGGACGCCGTAGAGGACGTCGACGCCGAGGTTCACCAGCATGACCAGGGCGGCGATGATGAGGGTGCCGCCTTGCAGCACGTTGTAGTCGCGGCGCTGGACGCTCTCGACCAGCCAGTGGCCGACGCCGGGCCAGGAGAAGATGGTCTCGGTGAGGATCGCGCCGCCGAGCAGGGCGCCGACCTGCAGGCCGAGCACCGTCACCACCGGGATGAGGGCGTTGCGCAGGGCGTGGACGACGACGACGCGGGCGGGGGCGAGGCCCTTGGCGCGGGCGGTGCGGACGTAATCCTCGTTGAGCACCTCCAGCATGGCGGAGCGGGTCATGCGGGCGATGGTGGCCAGCGGGATGGTGCCGAGGACGATGGCGGGCAGGATCAGGTGGCGGAGGGCGGACAGGAACGCGCCGTCCTCGTCGCCGAGCAGGGTGTCGATCAGCAGGAAGCCGGTGCGCGGCTCGACGTAGTACATCACGTCGATGCGGCCCGAGACGGGGGTCCAGCCGAGGCCGACGGAGAACACCAGGATCGCCATCAGCCCCCACCAGAAGATCGGCATGGACGCGCCGGTGACGGAGACGCCGATGAGGCCGTAATCAAGGGCGGAGCCGCGGCGGACGGCGGCGAGCACGCCGAGCGGCAGGCCGAGGGCGACGGCGAACAGCAGGGCGCAGGCGGACAGCTCGACCGTCGCGGGGAACAGGGTGGCGAACTCGGTCCAGACGCTCTGTTGCGTCACCACCGAGCGGCCGAGGTCGCCTTGGAGGAGCTGGCCCTCGTAGTCGAGGAACTGCTTCCACAGCGGCTGGTCGAGGCCGAGCTCGTGGCGGAAGTAGGCGAGGCGCTCGGGGGAGATGCCGCGCTCGCCGATGCGGGCCTCGACGGCGTCACCGGGGATGGAATGGATCAGGACGAAGCCCAGCAGCGTGACGCCGACGAAGGTCGGCACGATCAGCGCCAGCCGCCGGGCGACGAGGCGGAGCAACTATTCGAGGCCGACCTGGTCGAAGTCGTGGCGGCCGAGCGGGCTCATGACGAAGCCCTGCACCTCCTTGCGTAGCGGCTGGAAGGCGACCGAGTGGGCGATGAGGAAGAACGGCAGTTGCTCGTGCATCACCACCTGGGCCTGCTCGTAGAGCTTGGCGCGGGCGGCTTGGTCGGTGAGGGTGACGGCCTTGCCGATCAGCTTCTCGAAGTCCTGGTCGCACCACTTGGCGACGTTGCCGCCGCCGATGCGCGCCGCGTCGCAGCCGGCGAGCGGGGTGAAAAAGTTGTCCGGATCGCCGTTGTCGCCGGTCCAGCCGAACTGGGCCATCTGCGCTTCGCCGGCCTGGAGGCGCTTGCGGTACTCGCCCCACTCGTAGCTGACGATGCGGGCGCGCACGCCGATCTTGGCGAGGTCCGATTGCATCAGCTCGGCGATGCGGCGGGCGTCCGGGTTGTACGGCCGCTGCACCGGCATGGCCCACAGGTCGGTCTCGAAGCCGTCCGGGTGGCCGGCCTCGGCCAGCAGCTTCTTGGCGGCGGCCGGGTCGTGCGGGATGGGCGTGATGCCCTCGTTGTAGCCCCACATGATCGGCGGGATCAGGTTCTTGGCCGGCTCGCCCGCGCCGAGGTAGACGGCTTTCAGGATCGCTTCCCGGTCCATCGCCATCGTCAGCGCGCGGCGCACCCGCGGGTCGTCGAACGGCTTCTTGGTGACGTTGAAGGCGAGGTAGCCGATGTTGAGGCCCGGCTGGGACAGCAGCTTGAGCGACGGGTCGGCGCGGATGGCGGGCAGGTCGGCGGGGGAAGGGTAGGCGGAGACCTGGCACTCGTCGGCGCGCAGCTTGGCCAAGCGCACGGCCGGGTCCTTGGTGATGGAGAACACAAGCTGCTCGACCTTGGCTTTCGGCCCCCAGAAGCCGTCGAAGCGGCGGTAGCGCACGGTGGCGTCGCGCTGGTAGGCGAGCAGGCTGAACGGGCCGGTGCCGATGGGGGCCTGGTCGATCTGCTCGGGCTTGCCGGCCTTTAGCATGGCGTCGGCGTACTCGGCCGACATGATGGAGGCGAACTCCATCGCCAGGTCGGCGAGGAAGGGGGCGTTGGGCTGAGCGAGGGTGAAGCGGACGGTCATGGGATCGACCTTCTCCAGCTTCGTGATCAGCGTCTTGAGGCCCATGTCGCCGTAGTAGTCGTAAGCGCCGCCGGAGACCTTGTGGTAGGGGTGGGTGTCGTCCGCCTGGCGGTTGAAGGTGAACAGCACGTCGTCGGCGTTGAAGTCCCGCGTCGGCTTGAAGTCCTTGCTGCTCTGCCACTTGACGCCGGGGCGGAGGTGGAGGGTGATGGTCTTGGCGTCCTCCGAGACGTCCCATTTCTCGGCTAGGCCCGGCTGGAGCGAGGTTTCGCCGGGCTTGAACTCGATGAGGCGGCCGTAGATCGGGTGGGTGGCGTCGAAGGTGGTGCCGGTGGTGTTCAGCATGGGGCTGAAGTTCTCGGGTGAGCCCTCGGAGCAGTAGACGAGCGTTTTGGCCGCGGCGGGGGTGGGGGCGGCGAGGAAGAAGCCCGCGACGGCGCCGCCGGCGAGGAGGAGGGGGCGGAGGCGCATGGCGGGGGTGTCCTTAATCTGGCGGTGGGTCGCTGGGGAGGCGGGAGGCTGGCGGCGGGGAGAGCATCCGGTCGGGGCGGGGCGTCGTCAACCGGGGCGGGGCGGGGCGCGTCGGCTCAGGCCCCGCGGCCCGGACCGTCCCCCAGATCAGACCCAGCCGCGTTTCTTGAACCAGATCAGGGGGATGATGCCGCTAGCGGCGATCACGGCCAGGCCGTAGAGGTAGCCGTATTCCCATTGCAGCTCGGGAATCCACTTGAAGTTCATGCCGTAGATGCTGGCGACCAAGGTCGGCGGCACGCCCACGACCGAGACGACGGTCAGGATCTTGATGCCGTTGTTCTGCTCGATGTTGATGAAGCCCAGCGTCGCGTCGAGCAGGAACTGGACCTTGTTGGCGAGCTGCGCGTCGTAGTCGGTCAGGCTGGCGATGTCCTGGCGCAGGGTCTTGAGCCGGGGGCGCTGCTTGGAGGGCAGCCAGGGCGAGGCGGTCTCGGCGGTGTAGAGCACGATCCGCTGCATGCCGAGCAGGCTGTCGCGCAGGTTGGACAGGCGCTCGCCGACGCGGCCGATGCTGCGCAGGGTGGCGCGGAGTTGGACGTCGGTCTTGGACAGGCGGGCGCCCTTGACTTCCGGCTTGAACACCCGGCGCGAGATCACGTCGAGCTGCGCGCCCAGGTGTTCGAGCACGTCGGCGAGGCGGTCGACCATGGCTTCGAGCAGGCCGAGGAAGGCGGCCACGCTGGAGGGGGGGCGGTCGGGGTGGCCGCGGAAGCGGCGGGCGTAGGTCTCGAACACCGGGGCCGTGGTGAAGCGCACCGTCATCAGGTATTTGTCGGACAGCACGAAGCCGATGGGCGTGGTGTGCGAGGTGCCGTCGGTGTCGAGGTAGTGCATCGGCGCGCTGAGGTAGAGCGCGCCCCCTTCGGTGGCGAGGCGGCTGCTGCTCTCGATCTCGGACAGGTCGGCCATCGCCGGCACGCGCAGGCTGGTGGCGCGCTCGGCGAGCGAGCGCTCAGCGTCGTTCGGGCGCAGCAGGTCGATCCACACGCCGTCCGCCAGCTCCTCGGCGGCGTGGGCCTCCGGCTCGATCTCACGGCGCTGGTCCAGACCGGTGTTCACGTAGAGCATGGGCGCGTCCTGATTTGCTCGCGGGGGCAACCTACTCTGCTCCCGCGCGGCCATCCAGACGGGAGGCGAGCGGCGGGAGGGCGGAGGTGGACGCCGGGGGCCGGGCGGGGTGTCGCCCGGCGGCGATTTGCGGTAGCGTCCCCGGCCTTGGCCCGGGCGTCGGGCCGTCCCTTGGAATCCGCGCATGAGTTGGCTCGCCGAATACGTCCGCCCCAAGATCCGCACGCTGCTCGGGCGCCGCGAGGTGCCGGACAACCTTTGGCTGCAATGCCCGTCCTGCCAGCAGATGCTGTTCACCAAGGACCTCGAGCGCACGCTCAAGGTCTGCTCCAACTGCGGCTACCATATGCGGCCGACGGCGCTCGAGCGGCTGGCCTACACGTTCGATCCGCTGGGCAACCCCCTGGGTAATTCGTCGGGTGGCGTCCTGGATGAGCCACCGGTCGAGCCACTGGACGGGGCGGCTGGCGGCCTTTCGGACGAGGCGCTGCCGGCGGCTTACACGCGCATCGAGCTGCCGCGGGCGCCGGCCGATCCGCTGCGGTTCCGCGACGACAAACGCTACACCGACCGGCTGAAGGCGGCGCGCGACAAGACCGGGCTCGACGACGCCTGCGTGGTGGCCCACGGCACCATCGGCGGGCATCCGGCGGTGGTGGCGGCGATGGCGTTCGAGTTCATGGGCGGCAGCATGGGGGCGGCGGTGGGGGAGGCGATCGTCGCCGCCGCGCGGCTGGCGGTGCTGCAGCACGCGCCCTTGATCGTGTTCACCGCGAGCGGGGGCGCGCGGATGCAGGAAGGGGCGATCAGCCTGATGCAGATGCCGCGGACCACGATCGCCACCCGCCTGGTCAAGGAGCGCGGGCTGCCGTTCATCACGGTGCTGACGGACCCGACCACGGGCGGGGTGACGGCGAGCTTCGCCATGCTGGGCGACGTCCAGATCGCCGAGCCGGGGGCGCTGATCGGCTTCGCGGGGGCGCGGGTGATCGAGCAGACGGTGCGCGAGACGCTGCCGGACGGCTTCCAGCGGGCCGAGTACCTGCACCAGCACGGCATCATCGACATGGTCGTGCCGCGGGCCGAGATGCGCGCCACGCTGGCGCGGCTGATCGGGCTGCTGCGGCCGCCGGCGGCGCTGCCGGCCGGGGCCGACCCGCCGGGCCGGGCGGCGGCGTGAGCCAGGCCTCGACCGTCGCGGCGGCGCGGGCCGCGCCGGGCGCGGGGATCGAGCCGGGCCTGGGTCGGATCGAGCCGCTCATCGAGCGGGTGCACGCGCTGCATCCGCGGCTGATCGACCTCAGCCTCGACCGGCTGCGGCGGCTGCTGGCGCAGCTCGGCCATCCGGAGCGGCGGCTGCCGCCGATCGTCCACGTCGCCGGGACCAACGGCAAGGGCAGCACCTGCGCGATGCTGCGGGCGATGGGCGAGGCGGCGGGGCTGCGGGTCCACGTCTACACCTCGCCGCACCTGGTGCGGTTCAACGAGCGGTTCCGCGTTGCCGGGCGGCTGGTGTCGGACGACGCGCTGGCCGACGCGTTCGAGTTGATCGAGCGGGTCAACGCCGGGGCGGCGATCACGGTGTTCGAGGTGATCACGGCGGCGGCCTTCGTGCTGTTCGCGGCGACGCCGGCCGAGCTGTGCGTGCTGGAGGTGGGCCTGGGCGGGCGCGGGGACGCGACCAACGTGATCGGGACGCCGGCGGCGTCGGCGATCACGTCGCTGTCGCTCGACCACGCCGAGCTGCTGGGCGACACGATCGAGGCGATCGCGGCGGAGAAGGCGGGGATCATGCGCGCCGGGGCGCCGCTCGTCACCGGGCGGCAGCCGGCGGCGGCGCTGGCGGTGCTGCGCGAGGCCGCGGCGCGGGCGGGGACGCCGCTGCTGGCGCGCGACGAGGCGTGGCGGATCGAGCCGACGGCCGGCGGGCTGCGTTTCACCGACGCCGGAGGGGTGGTCGAGGCCCCTGCCCCGTCGCTGCCCGGGCCGCACCAGGTCGACAACGCCGGGATCGCGCTGGCCGCGTTGCGCGCGGCGATGCCGGGGCTGCCGGCGGGGGCTTACGCCGGCATCGGCCGGGCGCTGTGGCCGGCGCGGTTGCAGCGGCTGCATGGCAGGCTTGCGGAGACCTTGCCGCCTGGTTGGGAGCTGTGGCTCGACGGCGGGCACAACCCGGGGGCCGGCGCCGCGCTGGCCGAGCACTTGGAGGATTGGAAGGATCGGCCGCTGCACCTGGTTGTCGGGATGAAGCAGGCCAAGGATTCGGCGGCGTTCCTGCGGCCGCTGCTGCCGCACGCGGCCACGGTGTGGGCGGTGCGGGAGCCGGGGCAGCACCTAGCGCTGCCGGTCGAGGACATCGTGGCGGCGTCGGGCGGAATGGCGCGGCCCGGGCCGACCGTGGCGGCGGCGCTGGACCAGGCGGCGCGCCACGGGCCGGCGGGGCGAGTGCTGGTGTGCGGCAGCCTTTACCTGGCGGGCGAGGTGCTCAAAGCCGACGGTGCGACGGAGGAATGAGCGCTCTCGCACTTGGCATCGGGCCAGATGTCCCATCTATACTTCTTGTGCCGTTTCCGGAGCCGGATATGAGCTATGCCGACCCGATCTCGATGCCGCAGCTTCGACTGACACCTGAGGAAGGCCGCAGCGCAATCCGGAATGCCGACCAGTTCAGCGCCTTACTGTTGCGGTACGGCTCGATGGAGCTGCGGTGGTGCGTGCCGCAGCATTCCGGGCCGCACACGCCGCATGACCGGGACGAGATCTATGTGATCGTGTCCGGCACAGGGGTATTCGTCCGTGCCGAGGAGAGCCTGCCGTTCAGCGACGACCACGCGCTCAGCCTGCTCGGCGAGGAGCGCGTCACGGTCAAGCCCGGCGACACCTTGTTCGTTCCGGCTGGCACCTCGCACCAGTTCGAGGCGGTGAGCCCTGATTTCGGCGCTTGGATGATCTTCTACGGTCCGGAGGGCGGCGAGCGGCCTTGAGCCTCGTCGTCGACCGGCTGACGGGGGCCGATCGGCCGCGCTGGGTCGAGCTGTGGCGCGCCTACCTGGCGTTCTACCGCACCGAGTTGCCCGGGACGATATACGATTCAACTTGGTCGCGGCTGATGCGTGACGTGGAGATTCACGGTCTGGCGGCGCGCGGCGCGGACGGGATCGTGGGGATCACGCACTTCATGTTCCATCCCCACACCTGGTCGCTGCGGCCCGCGTGCTACCTGCAGGATCTCTACGTGGACGCGGCGGTGCGCGGCACGGGGGCGGGCCGGGCGCTGATCGAGGCGGTGGCGGATCGGGCGGGGGCGGGCGGCGCCACCCGGCTCTACTGGCTGACGCAGGAGGACAACGCCGCCGCGCGCCGGCTTTACGACCGGCTGGCCCGCACCAGGGGCTTCATCCGCTACGAGTATCCGTTGCCAGCCGGGGCGGATCACCCATCGCCAGCCGCGGCGGCTGGGCCAGGCCGGCCCAGCTAAGCGCCTCGGCGGCGGCGGCCCAGCCGGTGCTGAAGCAGCCCTGCAGCAGGTAGCCGCCGGTGGGGGCCTCCCAGTCCAGCATCTCGCCAGCTAGGAACGCGCCGGGGCGGGCGCGCAGCATCAGGCCGTCCAGCCCGGCGAAGGCCACGCCGCCGGCGGTCGAGATCGCGCGGGCGATCGGCCGCGGCGACAGCAGCCGCAGCGGCAGGGCCTTGACCCGGTCCACCAGCGGCAGGCCGCCGCCCACCTCGCGCACCAGCCCGGCCGCCGCGCCCGTGACGCCGCCGCGGCGGAGCGCGTTGGACGTGGACACGCCGGCGCCGCCCATGCGGCCGGCCAGCGCGCCGCGGTCGAGGTCGGGGCGGAGGTCGAGCAGCAGCGTCGCCGCGCCGTCCCGGGCGATGGCGTCGCGCAACGGCGCGGACAGGGCGTAGACCACGCCGCCTTCGAGGCCGTCGGCCGTGACCACCGCCTCGCCGCGCACGCGCTCGCCCTGGAACATGGCCGCGACGCGCTTGAGCGGCTGGCCGGCGTGGCGGATGCGGAAGACGTCTGACCAGCGGCAGGTGAAGCCGCAGTTGGCCGGGCGCAGCGGCGCGATCTCGACGCCGGCGGCCTGCATGGGCGCGACCCAGCCGCCGTCCGATCCGAGGCGCGGCCAGGACGCGCCGCCGAGCGCCAGCACCGTGGCCGCGGGCCGGGCCGACGCCGGGCCGGTGGCGGTGTCGAAGCAGAGGGCGCCGGCGTCGTCCCAGCCGGTCCAGCGATGGCCGGTGCGCACGGCGACGCCCGTGGCCCGCAGGCGCGACAGCCAGGCCCGCAGCAGCGGCGTCGCCTTGAACGCGGCGGGGAACACGCGGCCGCTGGTGCCGACGAAGGTGGGCTGGCCGAGCGCCTCGCACCAGGCGCGCAGGCTGTCGGGCGGGAAGGCGCGGACGGCGGCGCGCAGGGGGCCTTCGGCCGGGCCGTAGCGGGCGAGGAAGCGGTCGAGCGGCTCGGAGTGGGTGAGGTTGAGGCCGCCGCGCCCGGCGAGCAGGAACTTGCGGCCGAGGCTGGGCATGCGGTCGTAGATCGTGACCGCCGCCCCGGCCATGGCCAGCCGCTCCGCCGCGGCGAGGCCGGCCGTGCCGCCGCCGACGACGGCCACAGGAGAGGCGAGCGAGGAAAAGCCGGGCGGGGGAGCGGCGGGCATCGGGGCGGTCAGGTCTGGTTCGGGAGCGACCGGGTCAGCTCCTGGGCGAGGTCGTCCACCGCGGTCACCTGGCCGAGCTCGCGGGTTTCGGCGTCCACCGCGGCCTGCTCGATGCCGAGGTGGGCGCTGATCGCTTCCAGCATCTGGATCACCTTGGTCACTTCCTTCTCGGTCAGCAGGTTGATCTGCAGGTCGAGATGGTTGCGGCGGTCGCTGCGCAAGCCCATGCGGTTCTGCTTGATCATGACGAAGGTGGAGAGCAGCACGCCTTCCAGGGAGACGATCATGCACAGGAGCTGGAACGGGTAGGGGTCGAACGGGGTCACGCCGGGGGGGATCCAGCCGACGTTGAAGGCGGCCCAGGCGCCGAACCAGGCGAGGTGGAGGGCGACGAAGGCGACGGTGCCGGCGAAGGTGCCGATGGCGTCGGCGACGCGGTCGGTGAGGCTGCGCCGCCGGTTCATCCGCTCTTCCATGCGGATGATGGCGTGGGTGTTCTCCAGCACCGTTTCGGAGCGCGCGTCCGCCACCGGGTCAGCCCTCGAAGGGGTCGGCCGGCGCGGGGGTGTCGCGCGAGTAGCCGTTGATGACGTAGCCGCCGCCCTGGTAGCGCTCCTGGACCGGGTTGCCGCTGACGACGGCGTCGAGCTGGGCGGCGAAGGGGTCGGCGCTGTCCTCCGGCGCCCAGCCGACCCGGCCGCGCTGGTCGCGGCGCCACCAAGTCATGCGGCCGTTGTTCGACGCGCCCCAAACGACGGCGTGGCCGACGCGCTCCGCGGCGACGCAGCGGGCGACGAGGCGGGCGAGGTCGGCGTAGGAGAGCCAGGTCGCCAACATGCGGGCGTCCACCGGCTCGGGGAAGCAGGAGCCGATGCGGACGTTGACGTTCTCGACACCGTGCTTGTCCCAGTAGAGCCGGCCCATCAGCTCGCCGTAGGCCTTGGACAGGCCGTAGAAGCTGTCGGGGCGGAAGTCGCAGTCGGCGTCGAGCGGGGTCGCGCGCTCGTGGAAGCCGATGCTGTGGTTGGAGCTGGCGAACACCACGCGGGCCTGCTCGCGCCGGGCGGCCTCGTAGACGTGGTAAAGGCCGCGGACGTTGGGGCCGATCACCTCCTCGAACGGGCGGTCGACCGAGACGCCGCCGAAGTGCAGGATCGTGCCGCAGCCCTCGGCCAGTCGCAGCAGGGCGACGCCGTCGTTGAGGTCGGCCTGGGAAAAGGCCGCGCCGGGCGGCAGGGTGTCCGGGAAGGGGAGGAGGTCGGTCAGGCGGAGGGTCCAGCCGTGGGCGGCCAGGGCCGGGGCGAGGCTGCGGCCGAGGTTGCCGCTGGCGCCGGTCAGCAGGATGGGCCGGGGAGTTGCCATGGGGCGTCCTTTGTTCACGACGAGATTAACGGCACGTTGCCGGGCGCTTTGTGGGCGGGGCTTGCCCTGGGGTCAACCTGGCGGCAGGCTTCGGGCCATGCCGAACCAGACCATGACCATCGCCCAGGCCGCGTCCGCCCTCGAATCGCTGCACACCAGGGCGCGGGAGATGGTGGAAACCTGCCTCGAACGCATCGCGGCGGCCGACGGCGAGGGGGCGCGGACGTTCGTTCGCACCTACGCCGACCAGGCGCGGGCCAGCGCCGACGCGATGGACCTGCTGCGCCGGGCCGGGCGCGCGCCGTCGCGCTACGCCGGCATCCCGATCAGCCTGAAGGACCTGTTCGACGTGGCGGGCGAGGTGACGGCGGCGGGCAGCAAGGCGCTGGCGCAGGCCCGGCCCGCGGCGCGGCACGCGGCGGTGGTGCAGCGGCTGCTGGCGGCCGGGTTCGTGCCCGTCGGGCGGACCAACATGACGGAGTTCGCCTTCTCCGGCCTCGGCATCAACCCGCACCACGGCACGCCGCGCAGCCCGTGGCAGCGGCCCAAGCCGGGCGAGGCGGGCAGTGAGGACGGGGGGCACGCGCCGGGCGGCAGCAGCTCGGGGGCGGCGGTCTCGGTGGCGGACGGCATGGCGTTCATGGGCCTCGGCACCGACACCGGCGGCTCGTGCCGCATCCCGGCGGCGTTCTGCGGCATCGTCGGCTACAAGCCGACGGCGCGGCGGGTGCCGATCACGGGGGTGCTGCCGCTCAGCCCGACGCTCGACAGCGTGGGGCCGCTGGCGCGCAGCGTGCAGTGCTGCGCCACGGTGGACGCGGTGCTGGCGCACCAGGAGCCTTACACGGTGCCGGGGGTGGCGCTGCGCGGGCTGCGGCTGGCCGTGCCCGGCACGATGGCGCTGGAGGGGATGGACGCGTCCACGACCGAGGCGTTCAACCGGGCGCTGAACCGGCTCGACGGCGCGGGCGTGCGCGTCACGCACCTGGCGTTCCCGCAGTTCCAGCAGATCGCCGACGCCAACGCTCATGGCGGGTTCGCGGCGGCCGAGGCGCACCAGTGGCACCGCGCGCTGCTGGCCGACCAGGGGGCGGTCTATGACCCGCGGGTGCGGGTGCGGATCGAGCGGGGCGGGGCGATGACGGCCGGGGACATGCTCACGCTGGTGGCCGACCGGGCGCGCATCATCGCGTCCATGGACGAGGCGACGGCCGCCTACGACGCGGTGGTGATGCCGACCGCGCCGATCGCGCCGCCGCGCCTCGACGCGCTGGGCGACGACGCCGAGTACGGCCGCGTCAACGCGCTCGTGCTGCGCAACCCGTCGCTCGCCAACTTCCTGGACCGGTGCAGCATCAGCCTGCCGTGCCACCGGGCGGGGGAGCCGCCGGCCGGGTTCATGCTGATGGGCGAGACGGGCGGCGACGCCCGGCTGTTCGCCGTCGCCGCCGCCCTGGAACCGGTCCTGAAGGAGTGAGCCTGATGCGCGCCGCCTTGTGCCTCCTGCTGCTGTTCGCCGGCCTCGCGCCTCATGGGCCGGCCCGCGCGCAAGCGGCGCTCGACGCCATCCTCGCCCGCGGCACCTTGCGGGTGGGGCTGACGGGCGACTATCGGCCGTTCAGCATCAAGGACGAGGCCGGGCGGTTCGAGGGGCTGGACGTCGACATGGCGGGGAGCCTGGCGCGGGGGCTCGGCGTCGGGCTGGAGATCGTGCCGACGGCGTGGCCCAAGCTGATGGCCGACCTGCAGGCGGGGCGGTTCGACGTGGCGATGGGGGGCGTCACCATCACGCTGGAGCGGGCCAAGACGGCGCTGTTCTCCGACCCGGTGATGACGAGCGGCAAGACGCCGATCGCGCGCTGCGCCGACGTGGCGCGGTTCGACACCCTCGAGGGCATCGACAAGCCCGGCGTTCGGGTGATCGTCAACCCGGGGGGCACCAACGAGCGGTTCGCGCGTGCGAACGTGCATGACGCGCAGCTGATCGTGTTCCCGAACAACGCGACCATCTTCGAGGAGATCGTGGCCGGCCGGGCGGACGTGATGATGACGGACGCGGTGGAGACGCGGCTGCAACAAAAGCTGCACCCGGAGCTGTGCGCCGTGCATCCCGACAAGCCGTTCAACACGTCGGAGCTGGGCTACATGCTGCCGCGGGACCTGATGCTGCAGCAGTTCGTCAACCAGTGGCTGCGCATCCAGACGCAGAGCGGGGAGCGGGCGCGGGCGGTGGCGAAATGGTTGGAATGACGGGTGGCGAGCGCCCATGTTGTCGCGACGGACGAGAGCGAGCCATCCATGACGTTCGACTTCAAAATCGAAATGCCCGGCCGTGACCTGATCGGCAAAGGGGCCAGCTCGGGCGTCATCCTCGCGGGCCTGCTCGTCGGACTGGACGCGTTCGGCTAAACTCGCTCGCGACCGACGCCAGCAAAGCAGGAGACTCCCAAATGACCCCATGCATCGTGGGCTGGGCCCACACCCCGTTCGGCAAGCACGAGGGCGTCGACGTGGAGGGCCTGATCGACCAAGTGGCGGGCGCTGCCGTCGCGGACGCCGGGATCGCGCCCGAGGAGATCGACGGGGTGTTCGTCGGCCTGTTCAATAACGGGTTCAGCAAGCAGGACTTCCCCAGCTCGCTGCCGATGCAGGGCATGGAGGCGCTGCGGTTCAAACCGGCCACCCGCTACGAGAACGCCTGCGCCTCCGGGAGTGCCGCGATCCACGGGGCGCGGGACTTCCTCGCGGCCGGGCGGGGGCGGTTCGCGCTCGTGGTGGGGGCGGAGAAGATGACGGCGACGCCCGGGCCGCAGGTGGGGGACAACCTGCTGGGCGCGAGCTACCGCCGCGAGGAGGGCGACATCCCGGCGGGGTTCGCCGGCGTGTTCGGGCGCATCGCCGAGCGGTACTTCCAGGCGCACGGCGACCAGTCGGACGCGCTGGCCGCCATCGCCGCCAAGAACCACAAGAACGGGGTCGATAACCCCTACGCGCAGATGCGCCGCGACCTCGGCTACGCGTTCTGCCGCACGGTGAGCGACAAGAACCCCTACGTCGCGCCGCCGCTCAAGCGCACCGACTGCTCGCTGGTCAGCGACGGGGCGGCGGCGCTCGTCCTCACCGACGAGGACACCGCGCGCACGATGGGCAAGGCGGTGCGGTTCCGCGCCGCGGTGCACGTCAACGACTACCTGCCGCTGTCGCGGCGCGACGCGACGCGGTTCGAGGGCGCGGCGCGGGCGTGGTCGATGGCGCTGGAACAGGCCGGGCTCGTGCTCGACGACCTGTCGTTCGCCGAGGTGCACGACTGCTTCACCATCGCCGAGCTGCTGGCCTACGAGGCGATGGGCCTGGCGGCGAACGGGCGGGGGGCGCGGGCGGTGCTGGACGGGACGACGGCCGCGGACGGGCGGCTGCCGGTCAACCGCAGCGGCGGGCTGAAGGCCAAGGGGCACCCGGTGGGGGCCACGGGCGTTTCGATGCACGCCATCGCGGCGATGCAGCTCACCGGCCAGGCCGGGGCGATGCAGTTGCCGAAGGCCGAGGTCGCCGGGGTGTTCAACATGGGCGGGGCGGCGGTGGCCAACTACGTGAGCATCCTGGAGCCGGTGCGCTAAGGGTCGGGCCGCGCTCCCCGGCGGCTCGAGACCGGCACCCCTGGCTTGATCCCCACCAGCAACCTCGCCACCCTGCTGCTGCAGACCGCCGCCCGGCATCCCGGGCGGCCGGGGCTGATCCGCGGTGACCAGGTTTGGGCCTGGTCCGGCCTCGCCCGCAACGTTCGCGGCGCGGCCGCCGGGCTGCGCGCCGCGGGCGTGCGGCCGGGCGAGCGCGTCCTGGTCCACGCCCGCAACGGCGCGGCGATGTTCGAGACCATGTGGGCCGCGTGGATGCTCGGGGCGGTTTGGGTGCCGACCAACGTGCGGCTGACGCCGCCGGAGATCGCCTACCTCGCGCGGTCGTCGGGCGCGAGCGTCCACGTGTTCGACCAGGGCTTCGAGACCCACGCCGCGGCGGCCCGGGACGCCAACCCGGCCGCGCGCCTGCACCTCGGCCTCGGCCGGGACTGGGACGCGCTGCGGGGCCACGCGCCGCTCGACCACCCCGCCGACGTGGGCCGCGACGACCCTTGCTGGTTCTTCTACACCAGCGGCACCACGGGGCGACCGAAAGCCGGGGTGCTGACCCACGGCCAGATGGCCTTCGTCGTCACCAGCCACCTGTGCGACCTGATGCCCGGCACGACCGAGCGGGACGTCTGCCTCGTCGTGGCGCCGCTGTCCCACGGTGCGGGGGTGCACGCGCTGGCGCAGGTGGCGCGCGGCGCGGCCAGCGTGCTGCCGGAAGGCGAGCGGCTCGACCCGGCCGAGGCCTGGCGGCTGATCGAGCGGCACCGGGTCAGCAACATGTTCACCGTGCCCACCATCCTGACGGCGCTGACCCGCGCGCCGGAGGTGGACGCGCACGACCATTCCTCCCTGCGTCACGTGATCTACGCCGGCGCGCCGATGTATCGCGCCGACCAGCGGCACGCGCTGCGCAAGCTCGGCCGGGTGCTGGTGCAGTATTTCGGCCTGGGCGAGGTCACCGGCAACATCACGGTGCTGCCCCCCGACCTGCACAGCGCGGACGACGACCCGGCCTACCCGATCGGCAGTTGCGGCCAGCCGCGCACCGGGATCGACGTCGCCATCCTGCGCCCGGACGGCGCCCGCCAGCCGGCCGGGGAGACCGGCGAGATCTGCGTCCGCGGCCCGGCGGTGTTCGCCGGCTACCACGGCGACCCTGAGGCCAGCGCCGAAGCCTTCCGGCACGGCTGGTTTCACACCGGCGACCTGGGCCACCTCGACGCGCGGGGCTTCTTGTTCATCACCGGCCGGGCCAGCGACATGTTCATCTCCGGCGGCAGCAACGTTTACCCGCGCGAGATCGAGGAAGCGCTGCTGCTGCATCCGGCGGTGGCGGAAGCGTGCGTGCTCGGGCTGCCGCACCCGAGATGGGGCGAGAGCGGCGTCGCCGTGCTCGTGCTGCACCCCGGGGCGCGCGCGACCGAGCCGGACCTGCTCGCCCACCTCGACGGCCGCGTCGCCCGCTACAAGCGCCCCGTCCGGGTGCTGTTCTGGCCGGAGCTGCCCAAGTCCGGTTACGGCAAGGTCGCGAAGCGCGACATCCGGCGGCGGCTGGACAGCGAGGGGGTGGGGTTCCCGGCATGATCGCGCGGCCGGCCGGCCGGCCAGCCCGGCGCGGCACGCGCGCGTCGTGCTGGCGGGGGACGGCAGCCTGGTGGGGGCGGTGTGCCGGGCAATGGATGGGTTGGGCTGGGCGTCCGCCACGCTGACGATCGTGGCGGGCAAGCCGGTCCGCGGCGTTCCACACGCCCGTGCCCGCGCCGCCCGAGCGCCCGGCTACAGGTAGTTCGCCAGCGACAGGTTCTTCGCCCCGGCGATCGTTTGGTACGACGCCTGCAACTGGGTCTGCAGCGACGTCGCCCGGATCAGCGTCGCCGCCAGGTCGACGTCCTCGACGTTCGAGACCTGCTGGCTGAGCGTCGTCTGCAAGGCGGCGAGCGTTTGCTTGCGCGACGCCAGCCCGGCTTCGACGCTGCCGAGCGTCCCTGCTTCGCCCGAGATGGCGGTGATCGCGCTGCCCAGCAGCTTGCGCGCGCCCGCCGCCGTCGCCTCCACGCCTGGTCCCGGCGTCGCGGCGGCGAGCGAGGCCAGTGCTTTCAGGATGTCGCGAGCGAAGGAGCCGGTGGTCGGCGGGGGTGAATTGACCAGGGTGTTCTTGTTGGCGACCAGGCCGGCCTGGACTCGCTGGCCGTCGCCCACCTCGATCTGCGCCGGGGCGGGACCGAGGGTGGCGGAGAAGGGCGCGGTGGCGGTGTCGCTGGCCAGCACCGCGGCCCCGACCACGGCCGGGTCGGTATCCGGCAGCGGCGGGTTGGCGGTGTCCTCGCCGGCGAACACGTAGACGTCGCCGTCGCGCGTGTTCAGCAGCTCCGAGACCTGCTTCAAGGCGTCCCGGGCCTGGCCGGCGATCACGTCGGCCGGGGTGCCGATCTGGGTCAGGGCGTTGGTCTTGGCGAAGAAGTCGGCGGCGATCGAGCTGATCTGCGTCAGCGCGCCCTGGGTGACGGCGAGCCGGCCCGTCGTTGCGTCGATGTTGCGCTGCCAGACCGCGACGTGCTCGACGGCCGGGCGCACGCTGAGGCTGGTGCGCGCGCCAGCGCCGAGGCCCGCGTAGGTGCTGGAGACCTTGCCGGTCGCCTGCTGCTCCTGCGCCGTCTCGAGCTGCCGCCGGACGGTGGCGCTGTTGCCGGCGAGCCGGGCGAGGAAGCCGGCGTCGTTCGTTGCCGTCGTGATGGATGTCATCGGATGCTGTCCAGAAGTTGCGACCAGATCGTTTGCAGCGCCGACACCACCTTGGCGTTCGCCGCGTAGCTGTTCTGGAGCCGGACGATGTCCGCCAGCTCCGAGTCCACCGTCACGCCGGCGCCGGCTTCGAGCTTGGTGTTCAAGCTGGTGCGAACCGCTTCGTTGACGCCGAGCTGGCGCGCGGCGTTCGACGCGAGGCCGGCGTGGTTGGCGACCAGGCCCCCGGCCTGCGACTGGAGCGTGCCGGGACCGCTCCCCAGCACCGTTCCCAGCACCGCGGTGATCAGCGACGATTTGCCGGCCGGCCCTTCCGGCCCCGGCGCGCCGGGCGTGATGCCGTCGCGCACGAGGCGCGGGGTCGCCTGGATGGCCGGGTTGACCTGGATGACTTGCGCCAAGCCGCCGTTCGTCGCGGGCGGGATGGCGCCGGAGGCGTCGGTGAACAGGGTCAGCCCCTGCCCTTGGAACCCGGCCGCCAGCCCTTGCGCGAAGCCGTCGAGGTTGGTTTGCAGGCCGGGCAGGGTCTTGTCGCGCAGCTCGAGCTGCGCGCCGATCCGGCCGCCGCTGATCGGCGCCGCCGAGCCGTTCACGAGCAGCGCCGGCACGGCGGCGGCCGGCGTGCCCGGCGTCAGCGTCGCCGCCGCGATCGACAGCGGCCCGCGGTCCGAGCGGAGCGGCAGCACCGTGCCGCCGCTGACCGCCAGGACGTCGCCGTTGGCCTGGGGCAGGAACTTGGCGCCCGTGAGCTCGCCGACGCTCTTCATCGCCGCGTCGCGCTTGTCCTCGAGGTCGGCGGTGCTTTGGCCGCGCGCCCGGGCCGCGATCACCTGGTCCGACAGTTGGCCGACCGTGCGCAGCGCCTCGTTGGCCTGCTTCACGTCGTCCACCAGGCCGTCCTGCGCCGCCTGGCGCGCGCCCGAGATCGCGGCGCCCAGGGTGTTGACGCCCTGCGCCAGCGCCCCGGCCGCGCTCACCACCTGGCGCTGCTGCGTCTGGTTCGAGGGATCGACGGAGAGGGTCGAGAAGGCGTCGCGGAGCGAGCCGAGCAGGCCGGCGATGTCCTGGCCGCTGCCGGGCGCGCCGGAGGCGGCGTCGATCGAGGCCAGCGCCGCGGACCGCGCCTGGCCGCCGGCGACCTGGGCCCCGGCGGCGAACAGGTCCGCTTGCAAGGCGGCGTCCACCGTGGTGCGGGCGGCGACGCCGCTGCGCACGCCGCCGCCTTCGGGGAGGGCGACGCTGGTGACGGGCAGCACTTCGCGCGTGTAGCCCGCCTGGGACGCGTTCGCGATGTTCTGCGAGGCGGTCGACAGCCGCCGCGTGACGCTGTCGAGGCCGCTGGCCGCTTGCGACAGGACGCTTTCCAGACTCATATCCGTTCGCCCTCAAACCGCTTCCAAGCCGCCCGGCCGCGGGCCGGCGCCTGGGCAAGCGCGTGAAACCAAGTCCTCGTGTCCTGTTGCCGGCGGTCGTCTTCGGATGCCGAGCATAGCCGGAACAGGACAAGAGGACGTTAACGACACGGATCGGACGGCGCCTGGTTCTCAGGTGCGCCCGATTCAGGCCGGTTTGTTTACCGCTTCAAGTCGATGGTGGACGCCAGCAGCTCGTCGGCCGTGGTGACCATCTTGGTGTTGGCGCTGTAGGCGCGCTGGGCGACGATCAGCTTGGTGAATTCCTTGGCGATGTCGACGTTGCTGCTCTCGACCGCGCCGTTGACCAGCAGGCCGGCGCCGTTGCTGCCGGCGTCCGTCAGCAGCGGCAGCCCGCTGTCCCTGGTCGCGGTGAAGGCCTGGCCGTTCTCGCGTTGCAGGGCGTCCGGGTTGGCGAAGGTGACGACCGGCACCCGGGCGACGACCTTGGACTGGCCGTTGTCGTAGTTGATCGCCACGTCGCCGTTGGAGCGCGTGGAAACGCCGGTGTAGCTGCCCGGCGGCACGCCGTCCTGCGACAAGGTGCGCAGGGCGTAGGTGGTGCCGGCGAACTGCGTCAGCCCGTCCGCCTGGCCGAAATGGCCGAGGTCGAGGGTGATCGGCTGGGCGCCCGAGCCGAAGTCGGCGTTGAAGCGCAGCGTCGCCGGGCCGCCCGGCGCGTAGGCGCTGGCGGCGACGCCGCCCGATCCGGTGATCCTGCCCACGGTGCCTTCCGGCACGGCGTTGCCGCTGGTGTTGGCACCGAACACGAACTGCGCCGAGCCGAGCGGCGTCGTGCTGCCGTCCTGGGTGACGGTGACATCCCAGGTGTTGGCCGTGCCCGCGGTCGGCGTCCAGGACAGGTTGAGCTTCTGGTCGCGCCCGAGCGCGTCGGTGATCGGGATCTGCGTCGGGATCGGGGCGCCGTCCGAGGAGGCCGGCAGGTTGGCGGACAGCATCGCGGTCTGGGTCGCGACCGGGTTGAAGCCGGCGTGGCTGATCTGGATCGGCGTCGTGCGGGTCTGGTCCAGCTTGCCGGAGGCGTCCGCCTGCCAGCCGGCGAGGTAGTCGCCGCTGCCGTTGACGAGGTAGCCGTCGCGGTTCTGCGAGAAGTCGCCGGCGCGGGTGAACTGCGGCTGCGGCCGGAACACGGGAGCGCCGTTCGCGTTGCCGACCGGGCGGCTGACGGAGAAGAAGCCGCGGCCGGAGATCGCGAGGTCGAGCGGGTTCTCGGTCTGGGTGACGGTGCCCTGGACGCTGTTGATGTAGTCGGGCCGGGCGACGACCGCGCCCGATTGGTTCTCGTTGGCGTTGCTGACGCTCAGGTAGTCGACGAAGTTGGTGTCGACGCGCTTGAAGCCGACGGTCTGGCTGTTGGCGACGTTGTCGCCGATGTTGCTGAACGCGGCGGACTGGGCGTTCAGCCCGCTGATGGCAGTATTCAAGGCACCAAAAAGCGACATAAGAGCTTCCTTCTGTTGCGGCCAACATCGTCCGGCCCGTCGGCGGCCTCATCGCATGTTCCGTGCCAGTTGTCGGGCGGCCGGTTCTACTGGGTTTGTTGTGCGCGGGTGCGTGGTCCGGCCCGGCCGTTTCTGCCGGCCCGGCCGCTCCGGCCCGGCATTTCCTGCCGCGTGGACGCCGTGCCGCCCCGCCGATGCGGCGTTCCAGGCTTGGCCCGGTCCTTGCTGTGTCCGCCGCGATGGCAACTTTCTCCTCCCCACCGGTTCGCGCCGACGCCCCTGTCCTCAGATCGGGGGCGGCGGTCGCGGGCGCGGCGACATCGGGCGACGGCGGCTTCGCGCGGCAGGTTGACCAGGTGTTCAGCGCCCTGGCGACCGCGGCGGGAGGGGCCGATGCCGCGCCGCCGCCTGCCGAGACAGGGCAGGCCGAGGCCGCCGACACCGCGGCGAGGCAACCGCCGGTCGCTGCTGCCACCGAGGCGGGCGCGTCGGGGCCCGGTCCGGCCCAGGCTGCCTCGGCCCAGCTTCCCGGGAACGGGTTCGGTGCGGCCCAGAATGGCATAGGCCAGAGTGGCATAGGCCAGAGTGGCGTAGGCCAGAGCGGCGTTTTCCAGGCCGGCGCGGCCGCTTCGGAGTCGGAGGAGGACGAGCGCCCCGAGAGCTGGCCGGCGTCGGCCGATGCCGCGGCTCCGTCCCCGCCCGTGGCTGGCGTCGAGCCGCCGCCGGTCCTCGCACCGGTTCCGACTTCTTCGCCGACGGCGATCAGCCCGGCGCTTGCCCCAGCCGCGCCGCCGTCCGGCGGGGACGAGAATGCGCCTCCTGGCCCCTCCCCTGGCCCCTCCCCTGGCGCGAGCCGTTCGCCCGTGATCGACGCGCGCCCGACCGAGACCCAGCCTGGTTCGCCGGCGTCGGCGCGGGAGGGGGCGGCGACCCGCCCGACACCGGCCATCGAGGACGGCGCGGCATCGGCCTCTGCCGCCGGGGCGTTCGCCGGCGCCCTCGCGTCCGCCGGGACCGCGCCCCGACTGGACACCACCGGCGGCGTCGCCACCCAGGCTCCCGCTTCTGACCCCCTCGGCCAAGCGGCCGTCGGCTCAGGCCCCGGCCCGCAAGCGGCGCGCGCCACGGCCCGGACCGGCGCGGGCGAGCCGGCGACCGCTGGTCCCGTCCGTGATCCGGCCGACGCGCTGCCCGCCGCGGCCCGCCCCGATCCCGTCGAAGCCGGCAAGCTCGGGGAGGCTGGCAAGCCCGGCGAGGCCGGCCTGTCCAGCGAGGCGGCCAAGGCCGACCCTGGCGTGCCGGCCGCGCCGCCCAGCCATGCCGGGCCGGTCGTCTCCGACTCCGCTCCCGCGGCCGGGCCTGGCCTGGCGGCAGCCCCCGCCGCCGCTGCTCCGGCTCAGCCGTCCCCGCCGCCGTCCGCCGCGCCGCCCGCCCCGCCACCGCCGCCTTCACCGCCGCCGCCACCCGCCGGCCAACTCGGCGCGGTGTTCGTCTCGTTGACCGGGACCGGCCAGGCCGAAGGGCCGCAGCAGTTGGTGATCCGTCTCGACCCGCTCGAGCTCGGCCATGTTCAGGTGCGAATCGAGCGGACGCCCGGGGGTCCGGCCCGCGTCAACCTCGCCGTCGAGCGCACCGACACGCTGATGCTGCTGCTGCAGGACCGGCCCCGGCTCGACCAGGCGCTCGACCAGGCCGGCATCCCGGCCGAGGGCCGTACGCTGCAGTTCAGCCTCGCCGGCTCCGACTCCGGCGCGAACGCCGGCTCGGATCGCTCACCGGGCAGTGCCGGCAACGGCGCAGGCATGGGCTTGGGTCAAGGCGGGGGCGGACATGGCGGAGGCGGCCGCGGCGGTCAGGCCGGGGGCGGGCAGCACGCCGCGCCCGAGGACCGTTCCCGGCCCCGCGCCGCCTGGCTGCGCGCCGGCATCGACATCACCGCTTAACTGGACCGCTTAACTGGAGAAGGCCCACCATGACCACCAGCGCCCTCGCGCCGTCCACCTTGTCCGCCGCCACGCCGGCCGTGGCCACGCCCGCCAGCGGGACGTCGCTGCATTCGCTCGCTGGCAACTTCGACGACTTCCTGAAGCTGTTGATGACGCAGCTGAAGAACCAGGACCCGACCAGCCCGCTCGACACCAACCAGTTCACGAGCCAATTGGTGCAGTTCGCCAGCGTCGAGCAGCAGATCAACACCAACAGCAGCCTGACCAAGCTGATCCAGGCGACGCAGGGGTCGAACCTGCTGCAGTCGTCCTCGCTGGTCGGGCAGAAGGTCGAGGTGGCGAGCGACCAAGTGCCGCTGCAGGACGGCGAGGCGACGATCCGTTTCCAGGCGACCACGTCCGAGCCGGTCAGCGTCGGCATCTACTCCGCCGCGGGGACCAAGCTGCACGAGGCGACGGTCACGAGCGCGCCGGGCACGAACACGGTCGCGTGGGACGGCAAGGACATGAACGGCCGCGCGGTGGCCGATGGGTCCTACCGGGTCGTGGCGGTGCACGCGGACGGCTCGGCCGTGCCGTTCAGCGTGCTCGGCACCGCGACCGGCGTCGAGCGCAACGCCGACGCCACCAAGGTGAAGCTCGGCGACCTGAAGGTGGACCTTTCGGCGGTGCAGTCGCTGGGCGACCACCTGCCCTGACGCTCGCTCCCTTGGCGCGCGCCGGCCCGGCCGACCGGGAGCGGGTCTCGCGAATGAGACGGGACTGGTAGGCATCTTCTGCCGACCTGTTAACCTTTGCGTAAACGATGCCGGCCAAACTCCGCGCCCATGGCACGTTGGCAAAACGGGAACGGGCTCCCGACTGGACTTCCCAGGGGGCGGTCGGCATGGGCGGGTTGATGCCCGTGCTGGCCGGGCTGCGCGCCCTAGGGCCGATGAAGCTGGGGGCGCTGGCGCTGGTGGCGCTGGTGTCGCTCGGGCTGGTGGGCGCGTTGGCGTTGCGCACCGGCACGGTGCCGATGGCGCTGCTCTACGCCGACCTCGACCTGCGGGAAGCCGGGCAGGTGGTGGACCAGCTCGACCGCGCCCGCATCCCGCACGAGTCGCCGGGCGACGGCTCGCGCATCCTGGTGCCGCCCGATCAGGTGGCGCGCGCGCGCATGTTGCTGGCCAAGGAAGGGCTGCCGTCCGGCGGCTCGATCGGCAACGAGATCTTTGACCGCGGCGACAGCCTGACCGCGAGCTCGTTCCAGCAGGGCATCAGCCAGACCCGCGCCATGGAAGGCGAGCTGGCGCGGACGATCCGCTCCTTGCAGGGCGTGCGCGCCGCCCGCGTCCACCTGGTGCTGCCGCGGCGCGAGCCGTTCGCGCGGGACCGGCAGGACGCGCAGGCGAGCGTCGTGCTCACCATGGCGGGCGCGGCCCGGCTCGACCGCGAGGGCGTGCAGGCGGTGCTGAACCTGATCGCCGCCGCCGTGCCGGGCCTGAAGGCGCAGAACATCGCCATCATCGATAGCCGCGGCAACCTGCTCGCCCGCGCCGGCCAGCCGACGACCGGGATCGGCGCGGCGCAGACCGGCGAGGAGCTGAAGCACGCGACCGAGGCGCGCTTGTCCCGCGCCGTCGAGGAGATGCTGGAGCGCAGCCTGGGGCCGGGCCGCGTGCGCGCCGAGGCCGCCGTCGAGCTTGACTTCGACCAGGTGCGCGAGACGCAGGAGAAGTTCGATCCGGACGGCCAGGTGGTGCGCAGCCAGCAGAACAGCACCAACAGCAGCCGCAGCACGGAAGCGCAGCAGAACGTGTCGGTGCAGAACAACCTGCCCAACGCTGACCCGCAGGCCGGCGCCGGCGGCAGCCAGGAGCAGAAGTCGGACGAGACGACCAACTACGAGATCAGCAAGACGGTCCGCACCGTGGTGCGCGAGCAGCCGCAGCTGCGCCGGCTGAGCCTGGCGGTGATGGTCGACGGCGTCACCGCGGCCGGGCCGGACGGCAAGACAGTGTGGACGCCGCGGCCTGACGACGAGCTGGCCCGCATCGGCGCGCTCGTGCGCAGCGCGGTGGGCTACGACGAGAAGCGCGGCGACCACGTCGAGGTGGTGTCGATGCGCTTCACCGGGCCGGACGCCGCGCCGGAGCCGCCGGCGGTGCGGTTGTGGGAGCGGCTCGACAAGGCGGACGTGATCCGTTTGGCCGAGGCCGGGTTCCTGGCGCTGACCGTCGTGTTGTGCCTCGTGCTGGTGCTGCGCCCGATGATGCTGCGCCTCACGCTGGCGGCCGTCGAGCCGGCGGGCGCGCTGGCCGGCGGCGGCACGGCCGCCCTCGGCGACGGCGGCGGGGACGTGCCGGCGCTGGCGGCCGGCGGCGGCGGGGAGGTCGACGACGCCACGATGCAGCTCGCCAACGTGGAAGGCGAGCTGCGCGTCGCCTCGCTGCGCCGCGTGGCCGACCTCGTTGAACGCCACCCGGAGGCGAGCCTGGCGCTGCTTCGCGGCTGGATCACGCCGGAGAGCAAGTGATGTCGACCCAGAACGAGGTGCGTTCCTGATGCCCGCCAGCCAGACCATGCCCGCCTTGTCCGGACGGGACAAAGCGGCGATCCTGATGCTCGCGATCGGCGAGCAGCAATGCGCCAAGCTGCTCGGCCAGATGCACGAGGACGAGATCCGGGAGGTGTCCTCGGCGATCGCCCAGCTCGGCGTCGTCAAGGCGCCGGTGGTGGAGGCGCTGTGCGCCGAGTTCGCCACCACCATCGGCAGCCACAGCACGCTGATCGGCAGCTACGAGACGACGGAGCGGCTGCTGATGGCCGCCCTGCCCAAGGACCGCGCGGCGCAGATCATGGACGAGATCCGCGGCCCGGCCGGGCGGACGATGTGGGACAAGCTCGGCAACGTCAACGAGGCGGTGCTGGCCAACTACCTCAAGAACGAATACCCGCAGACCGTCGCCGTCGTGCTGTCCAAGGTGAAGCCCGACCACGCCGGGCGGGTGCTCGGGCTGCTGCCGGAGAACTTCGCGATCGAGGTCGTGATGCGGATGCTGCGGATCGAGACGGTGCAGCGCGACGTGCTGGACGGCGTCGAGCGCACGCTGCGCTCCGAGCTGATGTCCAACCTGGGCCGCACCAGCAAGCGCGACAGCCACGAGCTGATGGCCGAGATCTTCAACAGCCTCGACCGCCAGACCGAGAGCCGCTTCGTCAGCGCGCTGGAGGAGCGCAACCGCGAGGCGGCCGAGCGGATCAAGTCGCTGATGTTCACCTTCGACGACCTGCGCCGCCTGTCCGGCCAGAGCCTGCAGATGCTGCTGCGCGTGGTCGAGAAGGACAAGCTGCCGCTAGCGCTGAAGGGGGCGTCGGAGGGCATCCGCGACCTGTTCTTCAGCAACCTCAGCGAGCGCGCCGGCCGCATGCTGAAGGAGGAGATCGAGGCGCTCGGCCCGGTCAAGCTGCGCGACGTGGACGACGCGCAGTCCGGCATCGTGACACTGGCCAAGCAGCTCGCGGCCAGCGGCGAGATCGAGATCAACCAGGCCGGGGCCGAAGAGATGGTGGGCTGATCGATGGAACGCTCCCGCAGCGCGGCGCTCGGCATCCTGTATGCCGAGGACTTCGACGTGGACGAGCCGGCCGCGGCCCCGCCGCCGGCCGCGTCGGCGTTCGCCGCTGGTCCGTTCCCGCCCGGCCCGTTCCCACCCGGCCCGTTTTCTCCTGGCCCGTTCCCATCAACGCCGCCCTCGCCGCCGGCCGCGCCGCCGCCGCCGCCGTTGACGCAAGCGGACGTCAACGCCGCCTGCCTGCGGGCCGTGCAGGCGGCGCAGGCGGCCTGGGCGGACGGCGCGCAGGAGCGCCGCACGGTGGCGCTCGAGGCGGTCGCGGCCGGGTTGGCCGAGGCGCGGGCGGAGGCGGCCCGGCACGCCGAGGCGCTGGCCGACGGCATCGCCCGGACCGTGCTCAGCGTGCTGTCCGCCATCCTGCCCCAGCTCTGCCAGGCGCACGGCGACGCCGAGGTGCGGGCGGTGCTCCGCACCTTGCTGCCCTCGGTCGGGCGCAGCGGGCCGGTCGTCGTGCGCGTCCATGCCGGGCTGATCGACGCGTTGCGCGACGACGTCGACCTGCTCGACGAGGCCGTGGCCGGCGCGGTCGAGCTGCGGGCGGCGAACCTGCCGCCCGGCGACGCGCGCGTGTCCTGGGAGAACGGCGGTCTCGTGCGCGACGGGGCGGCGATCCGCGCCGCGATCAAGGACAGCCTGTCCGTGCTCGGCCTGCTCGAGCCTCTGAGCCTGGCGTCCTCGTCGGCCGTGCCCACGGCTCCTGCCTCCCCTGTTCCCTCCGCCGCCCTCTCCGCCGCCCCCTCCGCCGCCCCTTCCGCCCCTGCCACGCCTGTCCGGAGCCTCGCTTATGCCCAGTAGCCTCAACCTCGCCGACCTCGCGGCGCCGGGGACCGAGCCCGCGATGATTGATCAAAGGCCGGGCGACCACGGCCCGCTCGACCCGGTGCACGCCCCGCGCAGCCTCGACGCGGTGTACGACATCCCCGTCACCGTCAGCGCCGTGCTCGGCAACGCCACCATGCAGGTCAGCCAGCTGCTCAAGCTCGGGCGCGGCGCGGTGGTCGAGCTGGACCGCAAGCTCGGCGAGGCGATCGACATCTACGTCAACAACCGCCTGGTCGCGCGCGGCGAGGTGGTGATGGTCGACGAAACGCGGCTCGGCGTGACGATGACCGAGATCGTCAAGGGCGAGCGGACCGGCTGAGGGGCCGCCGCGTCAAGCAAGGGAACGCGCCATGCAGGTGCTCATCATCGGCTCGCTCGGCGGCGAGCTCGGCCAGGCCGCCCGGATCGCGACCGCGCGCGGCGCGAAGCTGCAGCAGGCGGACGACGACCGCGCCGCCCTGGCGCGGCTGCGCGCCGACGCGCGGGTGGACCTGCTGCTGGTGCAGTTGCCGCACGACGTGGGCGGCCTGGTGCGGGCGCTGGCGGCCGAGCGCATCCCGGTGCCCGTCGTCGCCTGCGGCATCGACACCGACCCGGCGGCCGCGGCCGACGCCATCATCGCCGGGGCGCGGGAGTTCATGCCGCTGCCGGCCGACCCGGACCTGATCGCCGCCATCCTCGAGGCCGCCTCGGGCGAGAGCCACGCCCTCGTCGCGCGGGATCCGGCCATGCTGGCGACGATCCGGCGCGCCGAGCAGGTGGCGGGGGCGGAGGCCAGCATCCTCATCACCGGGGAAAGCGGCACCGGCAAGGAGGTGGTGGCGCGGCACATCCACCGCCGCTCGCGCCGGGCGCAGGGGCCGTTCGTGGCGCTGAACTGCGCGGCGATCCCGGAGAACCTGCTGGAAAGCGAGCTGTTCGGCCACGAGAAGGGCGCGTTCAGCGGTGCCGTCGCCCGCCGGCTCGGCAAGTTCGAGGCGGCCGACGGCGGCACGCTGCTGCTCGACGAGATCAGCGAGATGGACGTGCGGCTGCAGGCCAAGCTGCTGCGCGCCTTGCAGGAGCGCGAGATCGACCGGCTCGGCGGTTCCGCCCCGGTGCGCGTCAACGTCCGCATCCTGGCCACCAGCAACCGCGACCTGCCGGCCGAGGTCGCGGCCGGGCGCTTCCGCGAGGACCTTTATTTCCGCCTCAACGTGGTCAACCTGCGCCTGCCGGCGCTGCGCGACCGGCCGGGGGACATCCCGGCGCTGGCCGAGCACTACGCCCGCCGCTACGCCGAGGTGAACGGCCTGCCGCCGCGGCCGCTGTCCCGCTCGGCCCTCGTGCGCCTGACCGGGCACGGCTGGCGCGGCAACGTGCGCGAGCTTGAGAACACCATCCACCGCGCCGTGCTGCTGGCGACGGGCGAGGAGATCGGCACGGAGGCGGTCGAGCTGTCGCCGGGCGGCGGCTCCGCGCTTGTAAGCCAGGGTGGGAGCCAGGGTGGCGGCGCGGCCCACGGGTCGGTGGGCGCGCTGGTCGGGCGGACGATGGACGAGGTGGAGCGCGAGCTGATCATCGAGACCCTGGGCCACACGCTCGGCAACCGCACCCACGCGGCGACCATCCTCGGCATCTCGATCCGGGCGCTGCGCAACAAGCTGCGCGACTACGCCCAGGCGGGGGTCGCGGTGCCGCCGCCGCCCGCGCATCCCGTGCACGCCTGATGCTCGCCACCTGGTTTGGCCGTGCCAAGCCGATGCTGCCGGGCACGGACGTCGGCCTCGCGCTCGGCATCATCTGCCTGCTCGCGGTGCTGGTCATCCCGCTGCCGACGGCGCTGCTCGACCTCGGCCTCGCGCTGTCGGTCACCGCGTCCGTGCTGGTGCTGATGGTGGCGATGTTCCTCACCCGGCCGCTCGACTTCACCAGCTTCCCGACGCTGCTGCTGCTGACCACGCTGCTGCGCCTGTCGCTCAACGTCGCCACCACGCGGCTGATCCTGAGCCACGGCCACGAGGGCCCGCAGGCGGCCGGGCACGTCGTCCAGGCGTTCGGCGGCTTCCTGATGGGCGGCGACGTGGTGATCGGCGTGATCCTGTTCGCGATCCTGCTGGTGGTGAATTTCATGGTCATCACCAAGGGCTCGGGGCGCATCGCCGAGGTGGCGGCGCGGTTCAGCCTCGACGCCATGCCGGGCAAGCAGATGGCGATCGACGCCGACCTTTCGGCCGGGCTGATCGACGAGAAGACGGCGCGCCTGCGCCGGCGCGAGCTGGAGGAGGAGAGCGGCTTCTTCGGCGCGATGGACGGCGCCGCCAAGTTCGTCCGCGGCGACGCCATCGCTGGCCTGCTCATCACCATCATCAACGTGTTCGGCGGCCTGGCGATCGGGCTGGTGCGGCACGGCATGGCGTTCGCCGACGCCGCCGCCACCTTCACGACGCTGACGGTCGGCGACGGCCTGGTGAGCCAGATCCCGGCGCTGCTGGTCTCGACCGCGGCGGGCATCGTCGTCACCAAGGGCGGCGTCGAGGGCACCGCCGACGTGGCGCTGATGCGCCAGCTCGCCGGCAGCCCGAAGCCGCTGGCGATGGCGGGCGGCGCGGCGGCGGTGCTGGCGCTGATGCCCGGCCTGCCGATGCTGCCGTTCCTGGCGCTGGCCGGGCTGGCCGGGGGCGGGGCGTGGCTGCGGCACAAGAACCCGCCGGCCAAGCCCGGGGCGGAGGAGCCGGTCGCGGCCGGCGCGTCCCTGGGCGAGCCGCCGATCCACGACGCGCTGCGCATCGACACCATCCGGCTCGAACTCGGCTACGGCCTGCTCACCTTGGCCGGCGGCGACAGTCCGCGCCTCACCGAGCAGATCAAGGGCCTGCGCCGCACCATCGCCGCCGAGATGGGCTTCGTGCTGCCGCCCGTGCGCATCCAGGACAACCTGCAGCTCGAGGCGGACACCTACGTCGTGCGCCTGAAGGAGATCGAGGCGGCCAAGGGCGAGCTGCGCCCGGCGATGCTGCTGGCGATGGACCCGGGCGGCGGGCTGCCGGACCTGCCCGGCGAGAAGACCACCGAGCCGGCGTTCGGCCTGCCGGCGCTGTGGATCGACCAGGGCAAGCGCGACGAGGCCAGCTTGCGCGGCTGCACCGTCGTCGACCCGGCCAGCGTGCTCACCACCCACCTGACGGAGGTGGTGCGCGACTACATGGCCGAGCTGCTGTCCTACGCCGAGACCGCCAAGCTGCTGGAGGAGCTGCCGCGCGAGCAGCAGAAGCTGGTGGCCGAGCTGATCCCGTCGCAGATCTCCGTGGGCGGCGTGCAGCGGGTGCTGCAGGCGCTGCTGGCCGAGCGCGTCAGCCTGCGCGACCTGCCGACTATCCTGGAGGGCATCCACGAGGCGTGCGGGGCGGGCCTGCGCGCGGTTCCGGCGCTGACCGGCCACGTCCGGACCCGCCTCGCGCGCCAGATCAGCGACAGCCACGTCGGCCCGGCGGGCTTCATCCCGCTGGTCACGCTGTCGCCGGAGTGGGAGACGGCGTTCGCCGAGAGCCTGGCCGGGCCGCCGGAGGACCGGCAATTGGCCATCGCGCCGTCGCGGCTCGGGGACTTCATGCAGCGGTTCCGTATGGTATTCGAGTCCGCGTCGTCCGAGGGCGCGGTGCTGCTGTGCTCCGGGCTGGTCCGGCCGCACGTGCGCGCCATCGTCGAGCGCCTGCGCCCGGCGACGCCGGTGCTGGCGCAGGCTGAAATCCATCCCCGCGCCCGCATCCGCACTGTCGCCTCGATCTAGACCCTCGTCGCCCTGACTGTGCTCAGGGCGATTGCAGTCTAGGGCGTTCTCAATCTGCGAGCTGAAACCGCTCGAAGGGGCGTGCGGCACCGACAGACGCGCCGGACATGCTTTAAATCCGCGCGTAGGAGCCCGTCGTGTTCATCCGGTCGGCCGCGCCCCACGCGTATTTGTAAGCCTCGCGGCCGCGCAGGAAGTGGGCTTCGGAGCGGCTCTCGGCGACGGCCTGGTCCAGCAGCGCGCCGAGCAGCAGGGCGCCGGGGCTGACGACGCGCTGCGCCACGTCGTAGCCGCTGAGGTAAAAGAACACCTGGCCCGGCCCGAGCAGCGCCATCATCGCCGCCGCCGGCCGTCCGCCGACCCGCAGCGTCGCCAGGCGCAGCAGCCCGGCCCGCAGCAGACCGGGCGCGGCGCGACCGTGGAACGCCAGCACGGCCGGGTCGCACAGCACGCCCGGCTCGCCGCCCGCGGCCCAGCGCGCCTGGTGCAGGCCGACCAGCGCGCTCAAGGCGGCATCCAGCGTGCCTGGCCCCGCAATCTCGACGGCCCAGCCGCCGGCGCGCTCGGCCCGGTTGCGGCCCAGCCGCAGGCTGCGGCGGATGCGGGGCGGGAGGCCGGGCAGGGTCAGCACCGGGCAGGCGCTGCTGTCGGACCAGGTGGCCCGCCAGCCGGGTGGCGGGGCGACGCCGCGCAAGGCGGAGCCAGGCGGCACCTCGATCAGGTCGCAGCGACCGACCCCATCCGCCTCCGCCCGGGCCAGCAGCGCGCGCAGCATCGGCCCGGCGTCCTCGCCCAGCGCGTCGAGGTAATCCGTGGTGCCCGCGCCGACCGGGAGCAGCTTGCGGCCCCCCGGTTCGTCGAGCACGTAGGCGGGCAGCACGCCGGCGAGCGCGCCGCCGCGCCGGGCGGTGGCCACGCGGAGGGCGTCGGTGCCGAACGCGTCCCACCAAGGCAGCAGCCAGTGCGGCGACTGAAACGGCGTCGCGCCGGGGGTCCGGGTCCACAGGGCATGCCATTCCGGCGTCAGCGCCGCCAGCGCCGCCCGGCTGTCCAGGACCTCGACCGTCACGCGGCGGCGCGGGCGAGGCCGGCGAGGCGGTGATAGCGTTCGATGTAGGCCGCCGCCATCTGCTGGTGCGAGAACCGGCGGCGGGCGGCGGCCCGGCAGGCGGCCGGGTCGATGACGCCGACCTGAATGATCGCCGCCGCGAGGCCGGCCGCGTCGTCGACCAGGAGGCCGGTGCGCCCGTGCTCGACGATCTCCGGCAAGGCGCCGGCGCGGAAGGCGATCACCGGGGCGCCGCACGCCGCCGCTTCCATTGCCACGAGTGAACTCGTTTCGGGAGCGAGGCTGGGGGCGAGCAGGCAGCGGGCGGCCGCCAGCAGCCGCCGCTTGCGGGCGAAGCCGAGCGGGCCGAGGTAGCGTCGCCGCCGATCGAGGCGCGGGCGGATCTCGGTTTCGAAGTAGGCCTGGTGGGCCGGGTAGGGGAACACCTCGCCGCCGATCAGGAGCGGGACGTCGGCCGCGTGCGCCGCGTCCAGGGCGAGATGCACGCCCTTCTCCGGGCAGATGCGGGTCAGCATCAAGGCGTAGCCGCGCTTGGTGAGCGCGGGCGCGGCCAGCCGGTCCAGGTCGACCCCGTTCGGGATCGGCGGCAGCGTCCAGGGCGACTCGGGCATCGCGACGCCCTGGCTGGCGGAGACGGCGTGGATCCAACTCGCCGGCCGCGGCGGCGCGAGGCCGCCCGGCGAGTACCAACTGGGGGGCAGGTGCAGCGTCGCGAGCAGCGGCGGGCCGGGCGGCGGCAGGTAGCGGTCGTAGTCGAGGCCGTGCATGTGGACGACGTCCACCGTCTCCGCGGTCATCGCTTCGGCGATCCGGGCGCGCGCGGCGGCTTGGGCGCGAGCCGCCGCGACGTCGTCGATCGGCTGGCCGGGCGGGGATGCCGGCACGGCGAAGTGCCGGCCCGCGACCACGCTGCCCTCGCACGCCACCACCAGCGAGCGGTGCCCGGCCGCGACCAAGGCGCGGTCGAGCGCGCCCACCACCTGCTCCGCGCCGCCCACCGCGTCCGGGCCGACCGGGGCCAACGGGTAGGCGACGCTCAGCACCGTCAGGCGGCGCACGCCATCCCTGCCCCCAGGGCCGGCCAGCGCGCGCAAGAGGCCCGACCCATCACCCGACTGGGAGGGGCAGCGTCGCCGGCGTCCGCGCCCGGCCGGGGGCGTAACGCCGCACCATGGTGGCGCAGAACTCGGCGAATCCCTCGACGCGGGCCGGGACCGCGGTGTGGTGCGCCCACTGGCCGAGGTGCTCCGGCGTGAAGCAGAAGGTTGCCGTCACGCGGAAGCCGTCCAGCGCCCGCATCTGGCGGTCGAACCAGGCCTCGGCGCCCGGACGGAACCAGTCGGCCCAGCTCAGCCCGGTGCGGAGGTCGGTCACGCCCAGGTCCTTCATGATGCGAACGGCGTCGTCCAGCCGGTGGTCCTGATAGTGGAACCACTGGCAGATGCCGATCTCCGGCGTGAACTCGTGGAAGATGCGCGCCGCGCGCTTCGGGCGGCCGTGCTCGTCGTAGAGGCCCATGTGGAAGTGGCGATAGTAGCTGCTGCCCTCGGCCTCGCGATGCCGGGTGGTGGCGGGCCAGGCACTGGGGAGGTCGTAGAGGCTGTACCAGTGGATGCGCGGCGCTTGGCCGCGCAACAGCTCGGCGGTGCGGCGGAGGCCCCATTCCTGCACCTCCTCGGCCCCGAAGGTGGAGATGCCGACCTCGCTGACCCAGAGCGGCAGTGGCGTGACCGCGCGGATGCTGTCGAGCTTGGCCGGCCATTCGTCGAGCATCCAATGGTTCCAGTCGAGCGGGAAGCCGTGGACAGCCACGGCGTCCAGTTGGTCGAGCACGCCGTGGCCTTGCATGACGCGGATGAAGTCGGGGTCGATCGGGCTGATGCCACCCAGGACGCGCGGCAGGCCGGGGGCTTCGGCGGCGATGGCCTCGCCCGCCAGCCGCGCCATGCGGCCGAAGGCGGCCCAGCCAGGGTCGTTCTCGAAGTCCCAATGCGATTTGTTGTTGGGCTCGTTCCAGATCATCGCGGCCTCGATCACCGGCCTCTCCCCTGCGCCGGGTACACTGCGCCGTAGCGGGTGTCGGTCCGCTCGGCGCGGCGGCAGATGAACACCTCGTCCTCTGGGTTGGCCTCGATGCGGAACCCGGCCGCGCGCAGCATCGCCGCCGAGCAGGCCCGGTTCGGAACCCACCAATTGGTGTTGTCGTGCGAGTAGCTGCGCTCGATGAAGTGGAGCTTGGGGTAGCCGGGCTCGTCGAATATCGCCGTCTCGGAGAACGGGTAGTCGGGGGCGACCGGCGTCACCGCGCCCGAGCCGCGCTGCAGCGACTGGAACACCAGCAGGTCGTCCGCCACGTGCTCGTGGATCAAGTCGAGCGCCAGCAGCGGGTGGCGCAGGTGGTAGAGGACGCCGATGAAGAACACGACGTCGAACCGCTCGCCGAGCCGGCCCACGTCGTAGACGCTGAGTTGCCGGAACTCGATGTCGAGGCCCTCCACCTCGGCGGCGAAGCGGGCTTGGGCCAGGTAGTCCGCGTCGAAGTCGACGCCGAGCACCCGCGCGGCGCCGCGCCGCTTCATCTCCATGCTGTAGAAGCCGGCGTTGCAGCCGATGTCGAGCACGGTCTTGCCGGACAGGTCGGCCGGCAGGCTGTCCTTGAAGCTGCGCCACTTCACCTGCGGGTAGTCGCCGAGGAAGTGGTCGGGGGCGGTGCGCACGCCGCCCAGCTCCATGTTGTGGAACCAGGCGCCGAGTTCCTGCACGCGTTCCCTGATCCGCTGCTCGGTCCATTCGCTCAAGCCTTCAACCCTTCTCCATGAGCCAGGTCCGCCGCCGGTTCCGCCGCTTGGCCGCCGAGCAGGCGGATGGCCTCGCGGTAGCCGTTCAGCGTGCCGACGTCGACGTAGCTTTGCCCGGCGCGCACGCCCCAGGCCGAGTTGCCCTCGGCCAGCCAGGCGTTGACCAGGGTGCCGATGTACTCGTCGCGCCGCTCGCGCCCAAGCCAGAGCCGGTGCAGCGCGTGCAGGGTCGCGCCGGGCATCTTGAACGCGCCCCACACCCATCGCGTCCGGGCGGCGGGGGACTTCACCTGGATGCCCTGGACCCAGCCGGCGTCGGCGTCCTCGTCGTCGAGCACGACGGCGTCGAACAGCTCGGGATGCTGCACGGGAAACATCAGGAACGACAGCCGGTCATCCGGCAGGCGGCGCAGCGCGTCGGACGGGAACCAGACCGTGTCCGGCAGGCCGACGATCACCGGCTCGTCGCGGGGGATCAGCGGCACGGCGCGGAAGATGGCGTCGCACAGGCCGACCGCGCCGGCCTGGCAGACGTAGGCGAGGTCCACGTCGCCGACCGCGCCGCCGTAGTACTGCAGGATGTCGCTTTTCCAGGGCGAGATGACGAAGCAGATCTTGTCGGCCCCGGCGCGGACCATGCGCTCGACCAGGTACTCGCTGACCGCGCGGGGCCGCTCCATGCCGCCCTCGTCGAGGCGGGAGCCGACCGGGAGCAGCTCCTTGCTGAAGGCGAGCGGCTGGATGCGGGTGCCGTTGCCGGCAGCCGGGATGATGCCCCACATGGCTCAGGCCATCTCCGGCGCGGTCGCGGCCTCGAAGGCCGCGACCATCTCGGCGGCGCGGCGGGCGGCGGTGTGCTCGTCGAGGGTGCGCTCGCGGGCGCGGCGGGCGATGGCGGCGAGCGCGCCCGGGTCGAGCGCGAGGGCGGCCATGGCGTCCTCGGTGGTGGCGGCGACCAGGATCTCCTGGTCCGGTCGGAAGAAGTCGTCGAGGCCGGCCCAGTCGTCGGACAGGATCGGCACGCCGCAGGCCGCCGCCTCGAACAAGCGGCCGCTCGGGCACCAGCCCATGCGCGCCATGGCGTCGCGGGTGACGTTCAGGGTGAGGCGGGAGGAGGAGTAGAAGGCCGGGTGCTCGGCCGGCGGCAGGTGGCGCATGAAGTAAGTGTTGGCCGTCCAGGGGAACTCCTGGGGGTATTGCGCGCCCGCGATCACGAAGCGGCTGTCAGGCAGCAGGCGCGCCGGCTCGACGAACAAGCGTTCCAGGGCGGCCTGGCGGTCGGCGGCGAAGGTGCCGAGGTAGGACAGCAGCGCCTCGTAGCGCGGCTGCGGCGGGGCCGGGCGGTGCAGGTCGGGATCGACGGACCCGTAGATCGGCGCGACGCGGCGCGCGCCGAGGCGGGCGCGCAGGGCGTCGAGCGCGCCGCCGCCAGTGTAGCTCAGCACGAGGTCGAACCCGGCCAGGCCGTCCGGCCCGATGTACTCGACCGGCTGCCCGGCTTCCAGCCGCGCCAGCGTCACCGGGGTGTCGAGGTCGTAGAAGCAGCGCACCGGGGGGGCGGCGTCCAACACCAGTTGGGTCGCGGCCAGGCCGTCCGGGCAGTAGGAGGTGACCATGCCGACGTCGGCGTCGGCCAGCGCCTGGCGCATCCGCGGCAGCGCCTCGGCCCAGTCGCGGTAAAGGGCAAGGACGCCGCCCGGCGGCAGGGCGTGGAGGTCGCGGGCGTCGGCGTAGTAGGGCACGTCGCGCTCGAAGAACGTCACCCGGTGCCCGGCCGCGAGCAGGGCGCGGATCAGGGCCCGCCACAGGGCGGCGTGGCCGTTGCCCCAGGCGGAGGACACCGACAGGCCGAAGATGACGAGGTTCATGCCAGCGCCGGTCACGCCGGCACCCGGGCGCGGCCGCGCATGATCTCGGCGGCGTGGCCTTCCAGTTCGGCGGCGCGGTGGTCGGCGGTGTGGGCGGCCAGCACCCGGGCGTGGGCGGCGGCGGCGACGGCGCGGCGGCGCGGCTCGGGCAGGGTCCGCAGCAGGCGCAGCACGTCGCCGGGCGAGCGGGCGATCAGGATCTCGACGCCGGGGCGGAACAGGCGGTCGAGGCCGGGCCAGTCGTCGCTGATGATCGGCACGCCGCAGGCGGCCGCCTCGAACAAGCGGACGCTCGGGCTGTGGCCGCGACGGACCATGTCGGCGCGGGTGACGTTGAGGGTGAAGCGCTGGCCGCAGTAGAAGGCGCGGTGGCAATCGGGGGGCAGGTGCTCGATGCGCTCCACGGCTCCAGGCCAGGCCAGGCCGTCCGGGTATTGCGGCCCGGCGACGACGAAGCGGCCGGCCGGCCAGGCCGCGGCCGGGGCGGACAGCAGGGCGTCCAGCGTCGGCTGGCGGTCGGCGCTGTAAGTGCCGAGGTAGCCGAGGTCCCAGCGGACGGGGACGGCCGGGTCGGGGCGGTAGAGGTCGGGGTCGGCGGAGCAGTAGAGGGGGCGGGCCGCCCGCGCGCCGAAGCGGCGTTCCAGCTCGTCGAGCGTCGGGCCGCCGGTGAAGGACAGGTAGAGGTCGAAGCCGCGCAGCACGTCGGGGGACAGGTAGTCGCAGCGGCCGGCGGCGAGGGCGGCGAGGGTGACGGGGGTGTCGATGTCGTAGAAGGCGGTGAGGCCGCGGGCGAGGCGCTGCACCAGGCGGCCGACGGCCACGCCCTCCGGCACGTAGGAGCCGAGGATGACCAGGTCGGCGGCCGCGATGGCGGCGGAGAAGCGGCGCTCCAGGTCGTCGAGGCCGTCGTAGAGGCGGGTGTCGCCGTGGGGGGGCTGCGGCAGGTCGCGGTGGCTGGCGTACCACGGCTTGTCGCGTTCGAGGAACAGCACCTGGTGGCCGCGGCGGGCCAGGCCGCGCACCAGGCCGCGGAAGGTGGTGGCGTGGCCGTTGCCCCAGGACGAGGTGATGGTCAGGCCGAGGATCACGATGCGCATCGTCACGCGGCTATGAACCTTCGCCTGCGGCCAGAGTTGCACCGAGGTCCCGGGCGAGCCGCCCGACCGCGCCGCCCCAGTCGCCCGGCGCGGGCTGGCGGTAGGCGCGGACGGTCGCGTACCAGGGTACGCTCCATGATGTGTCCTGGGATACTTCCTGGGGCGTTCCCTGGGGCTTCTCCTGGGCCGCCCCGGAGCCTGCCACGGCCGGCAGGCCCCAGCGCCAATCGGGATCGTGCTTCAGCAGCAGGTACGTCGGGCGGCCGAGTGCTGCGGAAAGGTGGGCGATCATGGTGTCGATCGTCACGACCGCGTCCAGCCCGGCGATCAGGGACGCCATCCGGCCAAGGTCCATGCTGCCGCCGAGCGGGTCGGGGCTGCCGCCGAGCGGGTCGGGCACGCCCGGCCTGGCCGCGCCGCGTTGCAGGCTGATGGGAGAGAGGCCCGGCAGGGCGAGGACGGGGCGGAGGTGGCCGGGCGGCAGGTCGCGCGCCGGGTCCCAGCCGCCCGAGCGCCAGCACAGGCCGACGCGGCCGGGCGGGCCGGGGAGCGGGTCCGCCCGCAGGTAGGGGGACGGGTCCGGGGCGAGGCGCAGGGCGTGGCCGAGCTCCATAACTTCGATCTCGCACTCGGCCGGTGGCAGGGGGGCGTCGCGGTCGAACGGGTGCAGGTGGTCGAGGCCGGGCAGGCCGGCGAGCAGGGGCGTCAGCTCGGGTTGGGCTTCGAGGGTGACGTGGGATGCCAAGCGGCGCAGGGGCGCGAGGTAGCGGCAGAACTGCAGCGTGTCACCCAGGCCGTGGTAGCAGCGGACCAGGACGCGGCGTCCGGCCACGGGCTGGCCATCCCAGACCCAGCGGCGGTGGTAAGGTTCGGCGGGATCGTCGCGGGTGGCCCGGTCGCGAGCGGCGAGCACCTGGTCATTGACGGCCCAGGCGGCGGGGAAATCGCCTCGGCGCATCGCCGCTATCCAGGCGTTGCCGAAGTCGGGCGCAGGGTCGGGCGTGAGGTCGGGCGCGAGGTCGGGCATGGGGACGCGGCGGATTAGCCGTTGAGCCAGCATAGGAACATCCATAGGTTGCGGGCCAACGCGCGTGCCGCCGGGTGCGTTGCAACTGGGAGACAGCATGCCGCTCAAGCCGATCATCGCCCGCCTGACGCCGATGCGCGACTTCATGCGGTCGGAGAAGGCCGGCGGGTTCATGCTGATCGTCTCAGCAATCGTCGCGATGGTGTGGGCCAATTCCGGGGCGGGGGACGCCTACGCGGCGCTGCTGCACTGGACGCCGCCGGTGCCGGGGCTGCCGCTCCAGTTCCACCTGTGGGTCAACGACGCGCTGATGGTGGTGTTCTTCCTGCTGGTCGGCCTGGAGCTGAAGCGGGAGATCACGCGGGGCGAGCTGGCGTCGGCGCAGAAGCTGGCCGCGCCCGGCATCGCGGCGCTGGGCGGCATGGTGGTGCCGGCGCTGATCTTCGTCGCCTTCAACTGGTCGGACAGCAGCGCGCTGCGCGGCTGGGCGGTGCCGGTGGCCACCGACATCGCCTTCGCGCTGGCGGTGCTGGGCGTGCTGGGGGACCGCATCCCCTTGGCGCTCAAGGTGTTCCTGACGGCGCTGGCGATCATCGACGACCTGGGCGCGATCATCGTCATCGCGGTGTTCTACACGCAGAACCTCGATTTCGTCTCGCTGGGGCTGGCGGCCCTGGTGTGGCTCGGGCTGTTCGGGCTCAACCGGGCCGGGGTGCGGCCGTTGTGGCCTTACCTGCTGGGAGGGCTGGTGCTGTGGGCGCTCGTGTTCCGCTCGGGCGTGCACGCGACGGTGGCGGGGGTGGCGCTGGCCTTCGTGGTGCCGATGTCGCCCCGGCCGGAGGAGCAGGAGTCGCCCGCGATCCGCCTGGAGCACAAGCTCGGCTCGTGGGTGGCCTACCTGGTGCTGCCGGTGTTCGGGCTGGCCAACGCCGGGCTGCGGTTCGACACGCTGCCGGAGGGGGCCTGGCTCGACCCGCTGGCGCTGGGCACGGCGCTCGGGCTATTAGTCGGCAAGCAGCTCGGGGTGTTCGGCGCGGTGGCGGCGGCGGCGCGGCTCGGGATCGCCAAGCTGCCGGAAGGATGCACGCGGGTGCAGATCTACGGGGCGGCGATCCTGTGCGGCATCGGGTTCACCATGAGCCTGTTCATCGCCGACCTCGCCTTCCGCGGCTCGGTGCGCGGCGACGAGGTTAAGTTGTCAGTGTTCATCGGGTCGATCGCCGCGGCGCTGCTCGGGCTGGTGGTGCTGGCGCTGGCCAGTTCGCGGCCGGTGGCGGCGGAAGTTGAGGCAGAGGCGCGGGCGGGCGACTGAGCTGGTGAAGCGCCAGGTGAAACGTCAGCGGACTGTGCGGCCGCCGACGTAGGAGCCGGGCGGGTAGCCGCGGGCCTCGCCCGGGGTCGGACAGGCGCACTCGTCGCCGAGCGGCTTCGGGCGGATGATCGGGCAGTAGAACGGCTTCGGGCCGGAGCGGGTGGGCAGCACGGCTTCGCAGTGCTCGCCGAGGCGGCCGCGCCGGCCCCTGCCCTCGCGGCGGTCCCGGTCGTAGCGGCGGTCATCGAACCCCCGCCGATCGAAATCCGGGCGGTCAGCGTACGGCTGGTCGAAATCCCGTCGTTCGAAGCCTTGGTAGCCGGGTGGCGGGCCGTAGCCGGGCGGGGGCGGGTATTGCGCCGCGGCCGGGCTGGCGGCGAGCGTTGCGGCGAGCAGGGCGAAGATTGTTCTCATGGCGGATCATTAAAGCATGATGCCAGCAGTTGCGCCAAGGCCTTGGCGCGGTGGCTGGCGGCGTGCTTCGCCTCCGGTTCCATCTCGGCGAAGGTGAGCGAGCCGCCGGCGGGGGCGAACATCGGGTCGTAGCCGAAGCCGCGGTCGCCGCGGGGCGGCCAGACCGCCTCGCCGTCGACCCGGCCCACGAACGTCGCCGTCTCGCCGCCGGGCCAGGCGAGGCAGAGGGCGGAGACGAACCAGGCGCGGCGGTCGGTCCCCTGCCCCACCCTGTCCCACACGCGCCGCATCGCGCCGGCGAAGTCCTTGCCCGGCCCGGCCCAGCGGGCGCTGAGGACGCCGGGCGCGCCGCCGAGGGCGGCGACGCAGAAGCCGGAGTCGTCGGCGAGCGCGGGCAGGCCGGTGGCGGTGGCGGCGAGCGCCTTGATGCGGGCGTTGCCGGCGAAGTCGGGGGCGGTCTCGTCCGGCTCCGGCAGGCCGAGGCTGCCCGCGGAGACGAACTCGACCGCGCAGGGCCGCAGCAGGGCCTGCATCTCGGCCAGCTTGCCGGGGTTGTGCATGGCGAGGACGAGGCGGCTGCCGGGGGGAATGGGCCGGGTCAAGCGGCGAGCGCCGCCCGCTGCGCGGCGTAGAGCTGCCCGGTGCCGGCGCGGGCGAGGCGCATCAGCTCGGCGAACTGGCTCTCGGTGAAAGGGGACTTCTCGGCGGTGCCCTGCACCTCGACGATGCCGCCGCCGTCGGTCAGCACGAAGTTCGCGTCCGCGTCGGCGCCGCTGTCCTCGGCGTAGTCGAGGTCGAGCACGGCGGCGCCGTCCACCAGGCCGCAGCTCACGGCGGCGACCTGGCCGGTGACGGGGGAGCGGGACAGGACGCGGTTGGCGACCATCTTGTGGAAGGCGAGGCTCAAGGCCACCCAGGCGCCGGTGATGCTGGCGCAGCGGGTGCCGCCGTCGGCGTTGAGCACGTCGCAATCCAGCGTGACGGTGCACTCGCCCATGGCGGCGCGGTCGACGACGGCGCGCAGGCTGCGGCCGATCAGGCGCTGGATCTCCTGGGTGCGGCCGGACTGCTTGCCGCGGGCGGCTTCGCGGTCGCTTCGGGTGTGGGTGGCCCGCGGCAGCATGCCGTACTCGGCGGTGACCCAGCCGAGGCCCTGGCCGCGCAGGAAGGGAGGGACGCGGCCCTCGACGCTGGCGTTGCAGAGCACCTCGGTGCCGCCCATGCGGATCAGGCAGGAGCCTTCGGCGTGGCGGGCGAAGCCGGTGGTGAACGAGACGTCGCGCAAGGCGTCGGGGGCGCGGCCGGAGGGGCGGGCCGAGGAAGGGGGTGCGGGCATCGAGGGGTGTCCTGCTGTGAGGGGCGTTCCTATAACCCATATGCACCGCGGAGGACGATCATGGCTGAGAGCGACCACCCTGTTCGATTGAGCGTCATCGGCACCGGCATCATGGGCGAGCGGATGCTGCGCGCCGTGCGGGAGCAGGCGCGGGGACTGGTGGAGGTCGTGTCGGCCTGGGACGCGTCCGGGGAGGCGATGGAGCGGGTGGCCCCGCTCGTGTCGGGCGACGGGACGAGGGCGGCGCGGCCCGGCTCGGCGCGCGACGCGATGGAGGGGGCGGACTGCGTCTACGTCGCGACGCCGCCCGCGACCCACCTCGACTACGCCGAGCAGGCGCTGGCGGCCGGCAAGGCGGTGCTGCTGGAGAAGCCGCTGGCGACCGACGTGCCGGCGGCGGACGCGTTCGTGCGGCGGCACGACGGGGCGCGGGTGGCGGTCAACTTCCCCTTCGCGTCGTCGTTCGCGGCGGAGCGGCTGCAAGGCTGGCTCGACGAGGGGGCGGTGGGCGCGCCGCGGCACCTGGCCATCGAGGTGGGGTTCGCGCGCTGGCCGCGGGCGTGGCAGCAGGGGGCGGCGTCGTGGCTCGACGGCGCGGCGGAGGGCGGGTTCACGCGCGAGGTGGTGTCGCACTTCCTGTTCCTGGCCCGGCGGATGCTCGGGCGGCTGCAATTGCGCACGGCGGGCGTGGTGCGGACGGAGGGAGGCACGGAACGCCGGGTCACGGCGCGGCTGGAGGCGGGCGGGCTGCCGGTGTCGCTGGACGGCGGCGTGGGCACGACGGAGCGGGGCGACGCCAACACGTGGACGCTGACCGGCACGGGCGCGATCCGGCTGCGCGACTGGTCGCTGGCCGAGCGGCAGCGGCCGGACGGCACCTGGGCCCCGGATCCGGACGCGCGGTCGAACGAGGAGATGCGGCCCCTGGTGCTGCGGCGGCAGTTGGAGGGGGTCGCGAGCATGGTGCGCGGCGGGCCGCACCGGCTGGCGACGCTGCAGGAAGCGCTGGAAGTGCAGGCGGTGGTCGAGGCGATGCTGTCCACGGCGCCGCCGCGTGACTAAACGCCCGCCCGGCCTCGCGTCGGCGGTGCCGCCCGGACTGGATTTCCGCTCGGCGGCCGTGTTGCGGGAGATCGTGGAGCAGTTCGTGCAGACGGGCGAGCCGGTGGGCAGCCGGACGCTGTCGCGGCGGCTGCCGATGCCGCTGTCGCCGGCGTCGATCCGCAACGTGATGGCGGACCTGACGGAGGCCGGGCTGCTGTTCGCGCCGCACACGAGCGCGGGGCGGCTGCCGACGGACCGGGGGCTGCGGCTGTTCGTCGACGGGCTGCTGCAGTTCGGCAGCTTGCCGGAGGAGGAGCGCGACGCGATCACGCGGGCCTTGGAGGCCAAGGGGCGCAGCCTGGAGGACACGCTGGCGGAGGCGAGCACGATGCTGTCGGGCCTGGCCGGGGCGGCGGGGCTGGTGCTGGCGCCGAAGTCGGACGGGGCGGTGAAGCACATCGAGTTCGTGCCGCTGGGGCCGGGGCGGGCCTTGGTGATCCTGGTGGGGGCGGACGGGCAGGTGGAGAACCGGGTGATCGAGACGCCGGCCGGGTTGCCGCCGTCGGCGTTGACGCAGGCGAGCAACTTCCTCAACGCCCGGCTGTCGGGGCGCAGCCTGGGGGAGCTGCGCACCACGGTGGCGGGCGAGATGGCGGAGGACCGCAACCTGCTCGACGAGCTGACCGGGCAGGTGGTGGAGGCCGGGCTGGCCACCTGGACCGGGGACCGGGGCGGCTCCTTGATCGTGCGCGGGCAATCGCGCCTGCTGTCGGACGTGCGGCAGATCGAGAGCCTGCAAGCGATCCAGGCGCTGTTCGACCGGCTGGAAACGCAGGAAACGCTGCTCAAGCTGCTGGAACTGGCGGAAGCGTCGGACGGGGTGCGGATCTTCATCGGCGCCGAGAGCGGGCTGTTCGGGGCAAGCGGGGTGTCGATGGTGGTGGCGCCCGCGCGCAACGAGGCGGACCGGATCGTGGGGGCGATCGGGGTGATCGGGCCGACGCGGATCAACTACGGGCGGATCATCCCGGTGGTGGACTACACGGCCCGGGTGATCGGGCGGCTGCTGGGCTGACGCGGCGGCCCGGCGCGGCGGCCCTGGTCCGTGGCCGGGGATGACGATTGGCCATTGCCGGCGGTCCTCAGTCTCGGCGATGCTCCGGGCCAGGAGGCGAGGCCCGGGGGCCGACGCCTCCTGCCTGCCCGTGATCCCGTCCGGAGGAGCCGCCCATGACGCGCACGCCCCGCAGCATCGCATCCCTCGGGGCCGCCCTCGCCGCCGCCGGGTGGCTGGGGCCGTTCGTCGCGGCGGCCGCAGCCGCCGAGCCGGCATCGTGCCGGACGGTGCGGTTCTCCGACGTGGGCTGGACCGACATCACCGCGACGACGGCGGTGGTGAGCACGATCCTGAAAGGGATCGGCTACGCGCCGAAGACGACAATCCTGTCGGTGCCGGTGACGTTCCAGTCGCTCAAGAACAAGGATCTCGACGTGTTCCTGGGCAACTGGATGCCGGCGCAGACGGCGTTGCGCGCGCCGCTGGTCGAGGACAAGTCAATCGACGTGGTGGGGGTCAACCTCACGGGGGCGAAGTACACGCTGGCGGTGCCGACCTACGCCTACGACGCCGGACTGAGGTCGTTCGCGGACATCCACGGCTTCGCCGGGCCGCTCAAGGGCAAAATTTACGGCATCGAGGCGGGCAACGAGGGCAACCAGCACGTGCTCGACCTGATCAAGGCGGACGCGTTCGACCTCGGCACGTTCAAGCTGGTGGCGTCGAGCGAGCAGGGGATGCTGGCGGAGGTGGGACGCGCGGTGCGGCAGAAGCAGCCGGTGGTGTTCCTGGCCTGGGAGCCGCACCCGATGAACACCGAGTTCGACATCAAGTACCTCTCGGGTGGGGATGACAGCTTCGGGCCCGACTACGGCGGCGCCACCGTCTACACGTTGACGCGGGGCGGCTACGCCGAGCAGTGCCCGAACGTCTACAAGCTGCTGCGGAACCTGACGTTCAACCTGGGCCTGGAGAATGGCTGGATGGGTTCGATCCTGGTCAAGCACGTCGACCCGGACAAGATGGCGGCGGCTTGGATCAAGGCGAACCCGGAGATGGTGAAGGCCTGGCTCGAAGGTGTCACGACATTCGAGGGGGCGCCCGCGGCGGCGGCTCTGATGGGAGCGTCCCAATAGGGGTTCCGTTGAAGGCTCGTCCCTCGAAGGCTTGACGCGGGTGGCGACCGCGTCGGCGGCGGTTCGCGGACCGGCGAGGCACGCTTGGATGGCGTCGGCGTGGCCGGTGGCACGGAGCGCTCGGCGCACACGTTCGACGCGCTCGGTCGCGCTGGTCCGCCGATCCCGGCGGCCATAAGACCACACAATGACCCATATGATCGTCATGGAGCCGCTCGCCCTCTACATCCATTGGCCGTTCTGCCTCGCCAAGTGCCCTTACTGTGATTTCAACAGCCACGTGCGCGAGATCCTGCCGCAAGCCCGGTTCCGGGCGGCGCTGCGGACCGAGCTGGCCTGGGAGGCGGCGCGGCTGGGGCGGCGGCGGCTCGGGTCCATCTTCTTCGGTGGCGGCACGCCGAGCCTGATGGAGCCGGAGACGGCGGCGCTGCTGATCGAGGACGCGACGCGGCTGTTCGAGCCGACGCCGGACATCGAGATCACGCTGGAGGCGAACCCGACCAGCGTCGAGCGGGGCAAGCTGACGGCGTTCCGGGCGGCCGGGGTGAACCGGGCGTCGCTCGGGGTGCAGAGCCTGGATGGGGCGGCGCTCGCGTTCCTCGGGCGGGAGCATTCGGCGGCGCAGGCGATCGACGCGTTGCGCCAGGCGCGGGCGACGTTCCCGCGGGTGAGCTTCGACCTGATCTACGCCCGGCCGGGCCAGGCGCGGGCGGCTTGGGCGCGCGAGCTGGAGCAGGCGCTCGACCTCTGCGCCGACCATCTTAGCCTCTATCAGCTGACGATCGAGCCGGGGACAGGGTTCGAGGCGCTGCACCGGCAAGGGCAGATCACCCTGCCGGACGACGAGGCGGCGGCGCTGTTGTACCGGGACACGGTCGAGGTCTGCGGCCGGCGGGGGCTCGCGTCCTACGAGGTCAGCAACCTGGCCGTGCCGGGCGGGGAGAGCCGGCACAACCTGGCCTACTGGCGCTACGGCGACTACGCCGGCATCGGGCCTGGGGCGCACGGGCGGCTGTCGCTCGACGGCCGGCTGGTCGCGACCCGGCGGCACCGCGCGCCCGAGCCGTGGGCCGGGCGGGTGGAGCGGGACGGGCACGGCAGCACGGCGGAGGAGACGGTGGCGGCCGCGGACCGCGCCCGCGAGATGCTGATGATGGGCCTGCGGCTGTCGGAAGGGATCGACGCGGCCCGGTTCGAGGTGCGGACCGGGATCGCGCTGGCGGCGGCGCTCGACGCCGAGGTGCTGCGCCTGGCGGTGGGCGAGGGCTACCTGGCCTGGGACGGCCGGCGGCTGGCGGCGACGCTGGACGGTCGGCTGCGGCTCGACGCCTTGTTGACCGCGCTTGCTGCATAGCAGCGCGTCGGCGCTTGTCCCGGCGGCGGTTTCCACCTACGTCACCGGCCATGACCAGCAATCCGCAACAAACCCCGCCCGAGGCCGACCCGGCCCTGGCGGACGACGCCCGCGCCGCGGCGGCGGCTGACGCGCCGGCCCCCGAGGGCGCCGACCCGGCCAGTCCGGCCGCCCAGATCGCCCAGTTGACCGCCGAGCGCGACGACATGCGCGACCGCTGGCTGCGCGCGGAGGCCGAGACGCAGAACGTCCGCACCCGCGCCAAGCGCGACGTGGACGACACGCGGCAGTACGCGGTGCAGAAGTTCGCCGCCGACGTGGTGGAGGCGGCGGAGAACCTGCGGCGCGGCCTGTCGAGCCTGCCGGCGCAGACGGCGGGCGAGCCGGAGATCGTGACCAAGCTGCGCGAAGGGTTCGAGGGCGTGGAGCGCAGCTTCGTCGCCATCCTGGAGCGCAACGGCATCCAGCGGCTGGACCCGACCGGGCAGCCGTTCGACGCCAACCTGCACCAGGCGATGGCCGAGCAGCCCTCGACGCAGCACGCGCCGGGGACGGTGATGCAGGCCTGGACGCAGGCCTGGACGCTGAACGGGCGGCTGCTGAAGCCGGCGATGGTCGTGGTCGCGAAGTCCGGCCCGCCCGCGGCTTAAGACCCGCGGCTTAAGAAAGGGCGCCGGGAGCCTCGTCGCCGCGCACTGTTCGTGACGGCCGGGCCTTGTCCGGCCGGGGTTCTGACAATACATCCAACGTGTTCACCATAGGGCGGCCGACGGTGCTTCGGGCCTCTGCCGCCGCTGACAAGGAGACAGACATGAGCAAGGTCATCGGCATCGACCTCGGCACCACCAATTCCTGCGTCGCGGTCATGGAAGGCACGACGCTTAGCGATGCCCGCGTGATCGAGAACGCGGAAGGCGCCCGCACCACGCCCAGCATGGTCGCGTTCAGCGACAGCGGCGAGCGGCTGGTGGGCCAGAGCGCCAAGCGCCAGGCCGTCACCAACCCGAGCAACACGCTCTACGCGGTCAAGCGGCTGATCGGCCGCCGCTACGACGACCCATTGGTGGAGAAGGACAAGGGCCTGGTGCCCTACGGCATCGTGCGCGGCGACAACGGCGACGCCTGGGTCGAGGCGCGGGGCGAGAAGTATTCGCCGAGCCAGGTCAGCGCGTTCATCCTGGGCAAAATGAAGGAGACGGCCGAGGCCTACCTCGGCGAGAAGGTGACGCGGGCGGTCATCACCGTGCCGGCGTACTTCAACGACGCGCAGCGCCAGGCGACCAAGGACGCCGGGCGGATCGCCGGCCTCGAGGTCGAGCGGATCATCAACGAGCCGACGGCGGCGGCGCTCGCCTACGGCATGGATAAGAAGCAGGGCGGCACCATCGCGGTGTACGACCTGGGCGGCGGCACGTTCGACGTGTCGGTGCTGGAGATCGGCGATGGCGTGTTCGAGGTGAAGTCCACCAACGGCGACACGTTCCTGGGCGGCGAGGACTTCGACAACCGGGTGATCGGCTACCTGGCGGACGAGTTCAAGCGCGAGCAGGGCATTGACCTGCGGAAAGACAAGCTCGCGTTGCAGCGGCTGAAGGAAGCCGCCGAGAAGGCCAAAATCGAGCTGTCGTCCTCCAAGGAGACCGAGATCAACCTGCCGTTCATCACCGCCGACGCCAGCGGGCCGAAGCACTTGGTGATGAAGCTGAGCCGGGCCAAGCTGGAAAGCCTGGTCGAGGACCTGATCAATCGCACGCTCGAGCCGTGCCGGGCCGCGTTGAAGGACGCGGGCGCGTCGGCGGGCGAGATCAACGAGGTGATCCTGGTCGGCGGCATGACGCGGATGCCGAAGGTGATCGAGACGGTCAAGCAGTTCTTCGGCCGCGACCCGGCGCGCAACGTCAACCCGGACGAGGTCGTCGCCATCGGCGCGGCGGTTCAGGGCGCGGTGCTGCGCGGCGACGTCAAGGACGTGCTGCTGCTCGACGTGACGCCCCTCTCCCTCGGCATCGAGACGCTGGGCGGCGTGTTCACCCGGCTGATCGACCGCAACACGACCATCCCGACCAAGAAGAGCCAGGTGTTCTCGACCGCGGACGACAACCAGGGCGCCGTAACGATCAAGGTGTTCCAGGGCGAGCGCGAGATGGCCAGCGACAACAAGCTGCTGGGCAACTTCGACCTCCAGGGCATCCCCCCTGCCCCGCGCGGCGTGCCGCAGATCGAGGTGACGTTCGACATCGACGCCAACGGCATCGTCAGCGTGCAGGCCAAGGACAAGGCGACCGGCAAGGAGCAGCAGATCCGCATCCAGGCCAGCGGCGGGCTGTCGGACGCCGACATCCAGCGCATGGTCAAGGAGGCCGAGGCCAACGCCGACGCCGACAAGCGCCGGCGCGAGCAGGTCGAGGCGCGCAACGGCACCGAGGCGATGATCCACCAGGTCGAGAAGACCTTGGCTGAGGGCGGCGACAAGGTGCCGGCCGAGGCCAAGACCGAGGCCGAGGCGGCCGTGGCCGCGGCGCGTTCGGCGCTGCAGGGCGAGGACGCGGAGGCGCTGAAGTCGGCCAACGAGCGGCTGACGCAGGCGGCGATGAAGGTCGGCGAGGCGATGTACAAGGCGCAGGCCGAGGCGTCGGCGGGGTCGGGACCGGAGGCCGGGCCGGGCGCAGGCCCGGGTGCCGGGCCTGCACCGGACGAGAAGGTGGTCGACGCCGAGTTCGAGGACGTGAGCGACCGCAAGAAGGCGTCCTGACCTCGGTCAGGACCGTGTGACCCGAACGGCGCCCGCGCTCGGATGAGGCGGGCGCCGTTCCTGTTGAGGCCTCCCAGCGCCGCCATGAAAGGGCTGACGTGGCAACCAAGAGCGACTTCTACACCACCCTCGGCGTGTCCAAGGACGCCAGCGCGGACGATCTCAAGCGGGCCTACCGCAAGCTGGCGATGCAGCACCATCCGGACCGCAATCCTGGCGACAAGCAGGCCGAAGCCAAGTTCAAGGAGCTGAACGAGGCCTACGACGTGCTGAAGGACGACCAGAAGCGGGCGGCCTACGACCGGTTCGGCCACGCGGCGTTCGAGCAGGCGGGGGCCGGCGCGGGCGGGTTCTCGGGCGGGTTCCCGTTCGGCGAGGGCGGCGGCGGCCTGGGCGACATTTTCGACCAGATGTTCGGCGACATCACCGGGCGTCGGGGCGGCCGGGCTCGGGGCGGGGCCGACCTGCAAACGCAGATCGAGATCGAGTTGTCCGAGGCGTTCGCCGGGGCCAAGCGCCAGTTGCGGGTGCCGACGCGCGTGGCCTGCGACGCCTGCGACGGGACCGGCAGCCAGGACAAGGGCGCTGGCCGCAGCGCCTGCTCGACCTGCGGCGGCGCGGGCAAGGTGCGGGCGCAGCAGGGGTTCTTCCTGGTGGAGCGGGTGTGCCCGACCTGCGGCGGCGCGGGGCGGGTGGTGAAGAACCCGTGCCGGACGTGCCAGGGCGCGGGCACTGTGCAGCGCGAGCGCACGCTGCAGGTGGCGATCCCGGCCGGGGTGGAGGACGGGACGCGCATCCGCCTGGCGGGCGAAGGCGAGGCCGGGCCGCAGGGCGCGCCGCCGGGCGACCTCTACGTGCACGTCGGCATCCGGCCGCACGAGATTTTCCAGCGCGACGGGGCCAACATTTACTGCCGGGTGCCATTGCCGATGAGTCAGGCGGCGTTGGGCGGCGACGTGGAGGTGCCGGCGATCGACGGCACCCGCGCCAAGGTCAAGATCCCCGAGGGCACGCAAACGGGGGACCAGTTCCGCCTGCGCGGCAAGGGGTTCTCGATGTTGCGCAGCGCGGTGCGGGGCGACATGTACATCCAGGTCGCGGTGGAGACGCCGCGGCACCTGAGCCGTCGGCAGCGCGAGCTGCTGGAGGAGTTCGAGGCCGAGGCGAAAGGCCACGCGCAGGGCAGCCCGGAGGCGGAGGGCTTCTTCGCCAAGATGGCGAAGTTCTTCGATAGCGGCACCTGAACGGAGCTGCCGCCCGCGTCAGCGTTTCGGCAATGGCGGCAGGTCCTCGTCGAGGATCGTGATGTGCAGGGCGTAGGACACCTCGTTGTCCTCGTCGTCCTTGTGGATGGTGCCGAGGAACTCGCCGTCGAGGGTGACTTCGACGGTGGCGCCCTTGCGCTTCGGGGCGGCGATGGCGATGCGGGGGTTGCCGAGGATGCGGCGCAGGTAGGTTTCCACGCGGGCGATGTCTGTGGGCGTCATGCTGGTCCTTCTGGCCGCTGGCGAACGTCAGGGCCAGGTCCGGGATCATCGCGGCCTGGCCTCCATCCTGGGCTGCGCGCGCCTGCCGGAACCAAGGTTCGCGAGGGGCGCCGCAGCGTGACTGGCGCTGCGCTTTAGCAAGCCTGGCGCGTTCGGCCTACCCCCGATCCCACGGCCGACGGTGGAACGGCGGGTCGAACGGCCCGCCGGGGCGAAATGGCCCCTCCGGGATGCGGCGCTCGCGGATCCAGCGGTCGCGCTCGAAGCCGCGCCCGAAGCGCTCGCGGGCGAAACGGTCCCGCTCCCATTGGGGACGGAGGCGGTCGCGTTCGAAGCGGTCGCGCTCGAAACGGTCACGGCCGAAGGCGAGGCCGACGGTCACGCCCGGCTGGACGGCGGGGATGCCGACGATGGGGCCGCCCAACACGGGGCCACCGAGGACGGGGCCACCTAGCACGGGGCCGCCGATGAGTGGCAAAGGGTAGCCGTAACCCGGGCCGCCGTAGCCGTAGGGGGGTGCGTAGGCGGGGCCTGGGACCAACGGCGGCTCGGCGTAAACCAGCGGCGGCGCCCCGAGGTCGTAGGGGCTGCTGGTGTAGAGCCCGGCGTCGGAGACGGGCACGCAGCCCGCGAGCGCGGCGCAGGCGATCACGGCGACGATGGCCTTGACCCCGGTCCTCATGATCGTTCTCCACTCATCGTTCTTGGCCGGCCCAGCTTGGCAGGGCCTTATCACGGCGTTATGCCTGACGAAGATGGCGGAACGGCGGCGCCGGTCCCGAATCCTGGAACGACGTCTCCTCACGTGAGACCGTCCCGGCTGTTTCACGCGGTTGCTCAGCTTCGGCCCGGCGCGGGAGTGCGCCCCATCACGCTGGAACCGGCCTAAAGCCTGATCCGTGCTGACAGGCGCACGAACCAGGTTCTAGCCTTTTGTTTCAACGAGTCCAGTGATCCGACAGGCGACTTTGTTCGGTCGGAACATGCTCTAGTACCACAGCCGGGTTTACGCGTTGTGCCAGTCCGGAGGTGATGTGGCATGGTGACGCAATCGGATGTGCAAGGCTGGGCGGGTGGTCTGGACGATGTGCTGGACCGGATTGGGTCGCGGTTCGGGCGGGCGGAACCGCGGCGGCGTGCCGGAGCCTACCTGCGCGGGCTGCTGGCGCCTGTGGAGCGCGAGAACGGCTGGCAGTTGGCCGAGGTGTCTGGTGACACGTCACCGGACGGGGTGCAGGATGTCCTGAGCCGGGCGCAGTGGGATGCTGACGCGGTCAGGGGTGACCTGCAAGCCTACGCGACGGGGCGCCTGGGCGACGCGGGCGCGGTGCTGGTGCTGGACGAGACCGGCTTCGTCAAGAAGGGCGCCAAGTCGGCCGGGGTGCGGCGGCAGTATGCGGGCACGGCGGGGCGGATCGAGAACAGCCAGGTCGGCGTGTTCCTCGGCGAGCGAGCCGTCACGGCCACGCCCTGATCGACCGCGCGCTTGACTTGCCCAAGGCATGGGCCGAGGACGCGGACCGGCGCCGGGACGCGGGCGTGCCCGAGACTGTCGCGTTCACCACCAAGCCGAAGCAGGGCTTGGCCATGCTGGAGCGGGCGCGGGGTGCGGGCGTGCCCTTTTCCTGGATCGCCGGCGACAGCGTTTACGGAGCGGACCACACGATTCGGCGCTGGGCCGAGCGGCACCGACGCGGCTACGTCCTGGCCGTCACCTCCGGGCAGCGGTTGGGATTGCGGCCTGTCACGACCTGGATCAAGAAACGGCCCAAGCCCACCTGGCAGCGGCTCAGCGCGGGCGAGGGTGCGAAGGGGCCGCGCTTCTACGACTGGGCCTGCCTGCCCTACAACGGGGCAGCCCCTGGCTTCCAATGCGCACTCCTGGTCCGCCGCTCGGTCGCCAAACCAACCGAACGGACATTCCACCTGACCCACGCACCCGAAGGCACCGCGCTGGCCGACCTGGTGCGCATCGCGGGCACGCGCTGGAGCATCGAGAGCCTGTTCGAGCAGGCCAAGGGCGAGGTCGGCCTCGACCATCACGAGGTGCGCTCTTGGGTGGGCTGGCACCGGCACATCACGCTGGCCATGTTGGCGCTGGCCGACCTCGCCACCCTGCGAAAGGCGGCTGCCGGGGGGTGTGGGCCTCGTGAACCTCGCCTTCGACCTGCTGCCGCTCACGGTGCCCGAGGTCAGGCGCCTGCTCTGGCATCTGGTCTGGACGCAACCGCCCAAACCGGACGCCGCCCTGCGCTGGTCAGCATGGCGCCGCCGACACCAGCAGCGCGCACGTCGCGCTCACTGGCACCGACGCATGCGCCAGATGCCACGCTCACGTAAACTCCGGCTGTAGTACTAGGGCGGGGGCGGCACGGGAATGTCGAAGCGTGCGCCAAGGGCGGCGTAGCCAGCGCCGTGGAGGCGGGCGAGCGGGGCGAAGCCGGCCGGGTCGAGGCGCAGCGTGTCGCGGTCGAACAGGCCTTCGCGGGCGATCAGCGTCTCCACCTCGCCCATGACGAGGTGGCGCTCGGGGCTGAGCGGGCGCAGTTCAAACAGGGAGCATTCGAGCGCGATCGGGCAGGCAGCGAGGTGCGGCACGCCGTTGGCGACCGGCGAGCCGAGCGGCAGGCCCAGCGCGTCCGGCTCGCCCGTTCCGGACGGGTAGGCGGCGGCGCTGGCGACGAGGTCGTGGGCCTGCGTGGCGTCGGCGATGTTGACGGTGAAGGCGCGGGCGCGCCCGATGTTGACCAGCGTGTCCTTGAGCCGGCCGGCCGCGCGGTTCATGCCAACGATGACGAGGGCCGGATCCTCCGAGAAGACGTTGAAGAAGGAGAACGGCGCCGCGTTGACCACGCCGGCGGCGTCGATCGTCGTGATCCAGGCGATCGGGCGCGGCACCACGGCGGCGCAGAGCATCTTGTAGCGTTGCGCCGCGGCCAGATCGCGAAAGGCGAAGCAATCGCTCACGCCGCGGCCCCGGCCGGGCGGGCGATCGGCTCGCCGGCGCCGGTGCGCTCGGTGATGAGGCCGTAATGCTCGGTGCGGCGGTGGCGGGCGAAGTCGAAGATGGTCGACTTGCCGAACCGGGTGGCGTCGAGGTCGCAGGCGTGGACCAGCAACTCGTCCGCCTGCGTGCTCGCCTCGGCGACGATGCGCCCGTCCGGGTCGGCGATCAGCGAGCCGCCGATCAGCGGGTGGCCGTCCTCGTCGCCGGCCTTGGCGACGGCCACGACCCAGGTGGCGTTCTGGTAGGCGCCCGCCTGCAGCACGAGGCGATGGTGGAACAGCCGCTGCTCGGGGCCTTCGGCGGCGTTCTGGCTGTTGACGGACGGCGTGTTGTAGCCGAGCACGATCATCTCGACCCCTTGCAGGCCCATGACGCGGTAGGTCTCGGGCCAGCGGCGGTCGTTGCAGATGCACATGCCGATGCGCCCGCCGAGCATCTCGGTCACCGGGAAGCCGAGGTCGCCCGGCTCGAAGTAGCGCTTCTCGAGGTGCTGGAAGGCGCGCGCCTCGTCATGCTCGGCGTGGCCGGGCAGGTGGACCTTGCGGTACTTGGCCCGGATCGCGCCGGCCTTGTCGACCAGGATGGACGTGTTGAAGCGGTGATTGTCCGGCGTCGCCTCGGCGTAGCCGAACGAGATGGCGACGCCCTGGGCGCGGGCGGCGGCGAACAGCGGCGCGGTGGCCGGGTTGGGCATCGCGTGCTCGAACCAGGCGTCGGCCTCGGCGCGGTCCTCGACGTGCCAGCGCGGGAAGAAGGTGGTGAGCGCGAGCTCGGGATAGACGACGAGGTCGCAGCCCTGCGCCGCCGCGCCGTCGAGCAGGGCGATCATGCGCCCGACCACCGCCGCGCGGTCCTGCGCTTTCTGGATCGGACCCATCTGCGCCGCGGCCACCTTGATCGTCCTCATGCTGCCTCCGTTCGAACGGCCCGTTGTCTCACGCCCCGATGCGGCGCTCCAGCCGGCTGACCAGGCGCACCAGCGGCCATAGGATGACGAGGTAGATGGCGCCGGCCGCGACGATGGGGGACGCGTTGTACGTGACCGAGCGCGCCATGTCGGCGGAGTAGAGCAGCTCGGCCAGCGAGACCACGCTGGCCAGTGACGTGAGCTTGACCACCTCGACCGTGTTCGAGACAAGGTCCGGCAGCACGTTGCGCACCGCCTGGGGCAAGATCACGTAGAGCATCGTCTGCGCCGCCGTCAGCCCGGTCGAGCGCGCCGCCTGGCGCTGCCCGTCGCCGATGGACAGGACGCCGGCGCGATAGACCTCGCCGTAGTAGGCCGCGTTGTTGAGGCAGAACGCGACCGCGACTGCCGCCATCGGGGAGAGGCGCAGCCCGGCGAACGGCAGGCCGGAATAGATGAAGATCAGCAGCACCAGCGGTGGGACGGCGCGGAACAGGTCAACGTAGGCCACCGTCGTCCATCGCAGCCATCGCCGCGGCGACAGCGAGCCGAGCGCCGCGCCCAGTCCCGCCGCCAGGCCCAGGGGCACGACGATCAGGCAGAGCAGGGCCGTCGTCGCCAGCCCGTCCATCAGCATCGGCCAAGCAGCCGCCATGATCTCGAAGTCCAGGAACTGCGAGCGGAACGCCTGCATCAGCGCCTCACGCGTGCCGCCACTGGTAGCGGCGCTCCACCCAGCGCGACGCGATCACGATGGGCAGGAACAACAGCGTGTAAATGATGGCCGCCATCGTCAGCGGCGAGGCATTGCCGGAGAAGGACTGCGCGGTCGTTGCCTGTCCCAGGATGTCGGGCAGACCGATCACCATGCCGAGCGCCGTCGATTTGGTGATGGCGATGGCCCGGTTGGTGAGCGGCGCGATCGTCAGCCGCACCGCCTGAGGCAGGACGACATGGACGAGCGCCTGGCTGAAGCCGAGGCCGGTGGAGCGCGCCGCCTGCCACTGTCCCCGCGGCACCGAGAGGATCCCGGCCCAGAAGATCTCCTCCGCGAACGCCGCCAGCGCCAAGGCCAGCACGAGCCAGATCACGGCGAAGGCCGACAGCGTGACGCCGAGACTGGGCAGGCCGAAATAGACGATGAGGATGACGACGAGCGGCGGCAGCGCACGCATCACGTCGGCGAAGATCATGATCAGCGTCGTCACCGGCGCGATGCGATAGCTGCGCAGGCAGGCGAGCGCCAGCCCGAGCGCCGTGCCCGTCACGACGACGAGGAGCGCGAGCGAGACCGTCACGAGAAGCCCCTCTCCGAGCGCTGGCAGATAGCGCCCGATCACGGCGAGATTGAAGAAGGCGTCGAGGAAGCGGTCGAGTTGGCTCACCGCGCGCTCATGCATTGACCTGGGCATTGGACCTGGGATTGCTCTGGGCATCGACCCGGGACAGGAAAGCCTGAGTGCGAGGCTCGCGCGGATGGCCGAACATCGCCTCCGGCGCGCCTTGCTCGACGACGAGGCCGGCATCCATGAACACCACGCGGTCGGCGGCTTGCCGGGCGAAGCGCATCTCGTGCGAGACGACGAGCATGGTCATGCCCGCCCGGCGCACCCGCAGCATCACGTCGAGCACGTCGCCGACCAGCTCGGGATCGAGCGCCGAGGTCGGCTCATCGAACAGCATGACCTTCGGCTTCAGCGCGAGGGCCCGGGCGATGGCGACCCGTTGCTGCTGTCCGCCCGAGAGATTAGCGGGATAGGTGCCCGCTTTCTCGGCCAGGCCGACGTCGGCCAGCGCCGTCATCGCGCTTTCCCGCGCCTGGGGTTTCGGCAGGCGCGCGACCTTGCCCAGCGCCAGCGCCACGTTGCCCAGCGCCGTCATGTGCGGGTAGAGGTTGAAGGACTGGAACACCATGCCGATGCGTCGCCGCACGGCGTTGAGGTCAACCTTCGGCCCGGTGATGGCCGCGCCCTCCAGCATGATGGAGCCGTCTTCCGGGTTCTCCAGCCTGTTGCAGCAGCGCAGCAGCGTCGATTTGCCGGAGCCGGACGGGCCGATGAGGAAGACCATCTCGCCCTCGGCCACGTCCATGTCGATGCCTTTGAGCACCTGAAGGTCGCCGTAGCTCTTGTGCAGGCCCCGGATCTGCAGGATCGGGTTCGGAGTCCCGCTCGTTGCGGCCCCGTTCGCCTCGCCCGGCGTCATCGGCGCGACGTCATTGGCGCGGCTGGGATCAGTTGCAGTTCAGTTCATGGGGCGTCGGGTCGTATCCGGCGAAGCCGGGTTGGCCGTAGCCGGCCTGCACGGTGCGCGCCGCGCTGTTGGCAGGCGGATCGACGTTGAACCACTTCTTGGACAGCTCGGCGATGGTCCCGTCCTTCTTGAGGCATTCGATGGCGGCTTCCACCTTGTCGCGGGTCGCCGCATCGTCCTTGCGGAACGGCATGCCCCAGACCTGGCCGGTATCAACCAGGTAGGAGAGCTGCAACGCCGGGTTCTTCTTCACCGCCCAAGCGGAGACGGTGTTGCCGCCGAGGTTCGCGTCCGCGCGCCCGGAGAGCACCGCCTGGATGGCGTCGGTGTTGGTGCCGTAGCTCTCCACTGTCCAGCCGTACTTGTCGGCGTTCTCGCGCGCCCAGGCGTCGTAGGCAGAGCCTTTGTTGACGGCGATTTTCTTGCCCTTGAAGGCGGACGGGTCCTTGGCCTCCGGCGTGTTCTTCGGCACGACGAACTGGTAGCCGGTGTCGAGGTAGCCTTCCGAGAACAGCATCTGCTCGGCGCGCTCCTCGGTGATCGTGGTCGGCGCCACGATGAAATCGTAGGTGCCGGCCTGCATGGCGGGGATCAGGCCCGAGAACTGCGCCGGCGTGATGTTCATCTTGACGCCGAGCTTCTCGCCGATGGCGTTGGCGAGATCGACGTTGAAGCCCTCGATGCCGCCGCCCAGCTTCGGCATGGCGTGGGGCGCGAAAGTGCCGTCGAGCGCGACGTTGTAGGCATCCTGCGCCCGGGCCGGCAGGGCGGCGAGCGTGGCCAGGATCGTGCAGGCGAGCGCCGCGGCGGCGCGGCGCGGGAGAGTGCGGGACGGCTTGTGTCGGATCATGCGGGCGCTCCTGGCGCGGGTTGTCTTGGTGAGGTCTGAGGCTGGCCCAACAAAGGCGGCGCGGTCCCGCGACGCGGCGGCGGGCCGGGCTCCCGAGGGAGAGGCTGGACGGGCGGACGTCGCCGGCCGCGCACTACGACATCATGATGCAAAGCATCGCCTCGAACGACAAGCTCGTCGCTTCGATCATAGGGTGGACCCATCGGCAACGGCGCCGAACGTCGGTGGGCTGATCTGGTTCACCGGCCGCCGCGCCCAGTCCTTGCGCGACGCCTGAGCGACGGCGCGCTTCTGCGCCTCATCCAGCGCTTCGGCCGCGGCCTCGTAGTCCATGCTCAGCACCTTGCCGCCGCCCACCACCTTGATCCCATCGACGAACACGTCGCGCACGGCGCGGTCGCCTGCGGCGTAGATCAGGCTGCGCACCGGGTCATGCGCCGGCCGCATCATCGGGTGGCTGACATCGACCAGGACCAGGTCGGCCTTCATGCCCGGCGCGAGCCGGCCGATGTCGTCGCGGCCCAAGGCCTTCGCGCCGTTGATGGTGGCGGCGTCGAACAGGTCGGTGCTGTCGAGCGTGCGCGGATCATTGGCCTGGGTGCGGGCCAGGTAGGCGACCAGCCGCATCTCGTCGAGCATGTTGTGCGGATAGGTGTCGGTGCCGACGCCCATGTTGACGCCGGCGCGCTGGTAGCGGCCGAAATCCTTGAGCGTGATGCCGCGACGGGCGAACACGGTGGGACAATGGGCGACGGTCGTGCCGGTCTCGGCCAGGCGGGCGAGGTCGGTCGTGGTATGCCAGCGCGTGCTCGGGTGGTCGTCGAGGAAGATGCCGTGGCCGATGATCGAGCGCCCGGTCAGCAGGCCCATGCTGTCGAGCCAGCCGATGGGCGTGAGGCCGGTGCGCCGGGTGATTTCGTGGAACTCGGCCACGCTCTGGGCAGCGTGGACCTGCCAGACGAGGCCGCGGGCGCGGGCCTCCGCCATGCTGTCGCGCAGCAGGGTCTCGGTGCAGGTGTCGATCTGCGCCGGCACGACCATGCCGAACAGGCGGCCCGAGGGGTGCTGCTCGGCGCGGTCGATCAAGGCCAGCGCCTCGCCCATCGCGCGCTCGCCGGCGGCCTCGTTCCATTCGTATTCCACCTGGTGCCCGTTCTTGGTGAACCAGCGGGCGCTGCGGAACATCGGGGCCACGCAGACGCGCATGCCGCTCTCGTCCAGCAGGTCGAGCCAGTCGGGATGCGGCATCGAGAGATCGGCGACCGTCGTGACGCCGGAGAGCAGCAGCTCGCTCAGCGCCACGCGGACGCAGTGCGGCACGGCGTCCGCGTCGGCGCGGAACAGCGGCATGTATTCGTAAAGCGACGAGTTGTAGAGGCCGGGGGAGCCGATCTCGTCGAGCAGCCCCTTGTTCATCGGCTCACTGCTCGGGTGGCAATGAATGTTGATCAGGCCGGGCATGACCATGAGGCCGCGCCCCTCGATGATCTCGTCGGCGGGGCCATCGTAGCCGCGGCCGACGAAGGTGATCGCGCCGCCGCTGAACGCGAGGTCCGCGCCGGGCATGTAGGCGTGGCGGCCGTCCTGCCAGGCGACGATGGTGGCGGCGTTGCGGATGAGAGTGGTCGTCACTTGCCGACCGTCACATCGAGGCCCTTGTAGAGGCCGACGCCGTAGAGGCCGTGCGCCCGCGCGCCCTTGGCGCGCTTGCTGCTGGCCAGCCAGAGTTGCTCGCGCACCAGGGGGATCCAGACGTTCGCGCCGGTGAGCTGCTCCTGCACCTCGGCCAGCGCCTTCTCCCTCTGCTCAGGGTCGAGCGAGGTGCGGGCCTCGGCCAGCCATTGGTCGGTGCGATCGTTCTTCCAGTTCATCCGGTTCGGGGTCGGCGTGTTGCTGGAAATGAAGTAGAGGCTCAGAGCGTCGGTGGCGGAGACGTAGGGGTAGGACATGACGAAGGCGTCGAACTCCTGCGTCGCCAGTTTGCCCCAGGCGACGGTCGCGTCCCAGAGCTGGATCTTCATCTCAATGCCGACCCGGCGCAGGTCGGCCTGGATCGCCTCGCTGGCGCGGCTCCATTGCATGTCGTTGATGCCGTAGAGCAGGAAGCTGGCGCGCACGCCGTCCTTCTCGCGGACGCCGTCCGGCCCCTGTTTCCAGCCGGCGTCGTCCAGCACGCGGCGCGCCTGGCCGGGGTCGAAGGCGGGCAGCTTGGCCGCGGGATCCGCGCCGGGCGCTTCGGGGTTGACGTAGCTGGTGGCCGGGTCGCCAGCGCCGAAGAACACGGCTTTGGCGATGGCCTCCCTGTTCACCGCCAGCACGGCCGCGCGGCGCAGCGCCGCGTCATCGACGGCCGGCTTGTCGATCTTGAAGCCGAGAAAGTAGTCCCAGAAGTAGTTCGGCTGCTGCGACAGGGTGATGCCCGGCTTCCGTTTCAGGACGTTGAGGGCGATGTAGGGGATGTACTGCGTCACGTCGCCCTGCCCGCTCTGCAGCGCGGCCAGCCGCGTGTTGTCGTCGGGGATGACGCGCCAGATGACCTGGTCGACCTGCGGCGCCGGGTTCTCGAAGATGGGAGGACCCCAGTCGTAGCCCTCGTGCTTCTTCATCACGAAATCGCCGCGCGGCGTCCAGCTCACCCAGCAGAACGGGCCGGTGCCGTTGAAGCCCTGGACGCCGAAGTTCGGGCCGAGCGCCTCGACGCTGTTCTTGTCCACCACCGACATGAAGAACAGCGCCAACTGATACGGCAACTCGGCGAACGGCTCCTTGAGGACGTACTCGACGGTGGTGGGGCTGGTGGCCTTGATGTCCTCCACCTGGCCGGCGCGCCAGCGGACGGGGCTGCGAGTGGCCGGATCGATGAACCGCTTGAGGCTGTAGACGACATCGTCCGCGGTCATCTTGCGGCCGTCGCAGAAGGTCACGTCGTCACGCAGGGTGAAGACGTAGCGCTTGCCGTCCTCGCTGACGGTCCACTCGGTGGCGAGGCCGGGCTTGACGGTTTTCATGTCCCAGTCGAGCGAGGTCAGGGTGTCGGCCAGCATGTAGATGACCTCCCCGGCGCTGCGGGCCGTGGTCTTGGCCGGGTCGTAACGGTCGGCGTCGATGCTGCGCAATGCGACGAGCGTGTTGGGCGCGGCGGCCTGGGCGCGCGCCTCCGATGCCGCGATGACCTGGGCCAAGTGAAGCAGGGCGGCGGCGAGCAGGGCGGTCTTCATGGTCGTTCTCCCAGCGAGGTTATGGCGCTAGAGCGGTTTCATGTTACACGAAACCACTCTAGCCATTGTTCCACGCGGTTACTCAGCTTTGTCGGACGTGAGGTGCGTCCGACAAAACTGAAACCGCTCTAGACGCCGAGCCGCGGGTCCAGCAGGTCGCGCAGCCCATCGCCAAGCACGTTGAATGCCAGAACGATGATGAAGATCAGGAGGCATGGCAGCAGGGCCAAATGCGGAGCGAAGAACAGGAAGGTGCGGCCCTGGCTGGCCATCGCCCCCAACTCCGCCGTCGGCGCCTGCGCGCCCAGCCCGAGGAACGACAGCGCCGCCCCCAGCAGGATCACCTGGCCGAAGCGCAGCGTGGCGAACACCATCAGCGCGCCGAAGCAGTTGGGCGCCAAGTGCCGCCACATGAGGCGGGCCGTGGTCATGCCGATGGCGCGGGCGGCCTCGATGTAGTCCTTGCCCATCTCCACTCCGGCTGCCGCCCTGGCGATGCGCGCGGTCAGCGGCACCGTGGCGATGGACAAAGCGGTGATGATGGCCGGCAGCCCCGGCCCCAGGATGGCCGCGATGGCCAGCGCGAACAGGATGGCGGGAAAGGACAGCAGCACGTCCATCAGCCGCATGATCGGCCCGTCCGCCGCGCGAAAGAACGCCGCCAGCAAGCCGAGCAGCGCGCCCGAGCCGCCGCCGATCACGACGGACAGCGTCCCGATGAGCAGCGTCAGGCGCAGGCCGAACAGCAGGCGCGTCACCATGTCGCGCCCTTGGTCGTCGGCGCCGAGGATGTGCATGTCGCCGGGCGGGGCCATCGCGGCGGAGAGATCGTTGTCGTAGGGGTCGGTGGGCGCGAGCACGGGCGCGAGCAGGGCGGAGAGGATGAGCAGCACGACGACGGCGAGCGCCGCCACCGCCGCCGGGTCGCGCAGGAATTGCCTCATGCCCTGATCCGTGGATCGAGGACGGCGTATAGCAGATCGACCCCGAGATTGATCAGGATGAACCCGCCGGCCAGCACCAGGATGGTGCCCTGGGCCATCGGGAAGTCGCTCGACAGGATCGCGCCCACTGCCAGCCGGCCAACTCCGGGCCAGGAGAAGATCGTCTCCGTCACCACCGCGCCGCCCAGCAGGTAGCCCGCCTGCAACCCAACCAGCGTCACCACCGGCACCAGCGCGTTGCGCAGCGCGTGGCGGCGCACGACGGCGGGTTCGCTCAGGCCTTTGGCCCGCGCCGTGCGGACGTGGTCGAGGCTCAAGGCGTCGAGCACGGCGGTGCGCGTCATGCGAGCCACGGCGCCGACGAACACGCCACCGAGGGTGAGCGCCGGCAGGATGATCGATTGCAGCCCGGCCCCGGTCCACAGCGGACCGCCGCGCCCGGTGAACGGCAGCAGTTGCCAGCGGAAACCCACCAGCCAGACCAGCAGCAGACCGACCAGGAACACCGGCATCGATCCGGCCGCCACGCTGCCGGCCGTGACCATCCGGTCCAGCCAACTGTTGCGGCTCGCCGCCGCGACGGCGCCCAACGCGATCCCGAGCGGGATGGCCCAGATGAGGCTCACGACCAGTAATTCGAGCGTCGGGCCGACGGTGTTGCCCAGCTCCCAGGCCACCGAGACGTTGTTGATGGTCGAGACGCCAAGGTCGCCTCGCGCCAAGCGGACGAGATAGAGCGTGAACTGCTCCCACAACGGGCGATCAAGGCCGAGGTCGTGACGGATGCCGGCGATCACGTCGGGCGTCGCCATCGGGCCGGCGCGCACCGCGGCGGGATCAGTCGGCACGACCTGCATCAGCAGGAAACCGACCAGAACGACCCCGAGCAGGACAGGGACGGCAGCGATGAACCGGCGCAGCGCGTGGCGCAGCATCAGGCCAGTTCGCCGTGGCGATCGTGGACGGGAGCGCCGCCCAGCAAGGTGATGTCAACCTGCGCTCCCAGCACGGCATCAGGGCCGTGCATCAGCACGTCATGGGAGAGGACAGCGACATCGGCTTCCATGCCGGGCAGCAGACGACCGCGGCGATGCTCCGCGAACTGAGTGTATGCGCCGTTGAACGTGAGGCAGTGCAGCGCCTCGGCCATCGTGATCGCCTGGTCCGCGCCGAGCGGCGCGCCCTGGCCGGTTTGCCTCGTGACCATGGCGTGCAGGTTGAGGAACGGGTCGGTGGTGGACACCGGCGCGTCGCTGCTGGCGGCAGGATGCTGGGCGTGGTCGAGCCAGTCGCGCATCGGGTAGGACGCCGCGGCCCGGCGCTCGCCCACGACATCGACGTAGGTGTCACCGAACTCGCGCACGAAGATCGGTTGCGGCACCGGCTCGATGCCGCGCGCCGCCATGCGGGCCATCTGGCCGGGCGAGACGAAGCCGCAATGCTCAATGCGGTGGCGGCGGCCGGCGACGGGGTGCTGCGCGTCGTCGGCGGCTTCCATGCCCGACAGCACCTGCTCGATCGCGGCGTCGCCGATGGCGTGGATGGCGAGCTGCCAGCCCTGCTGGTGATACTTGGCGAGCAGGGCGTGCATGGCGTCGTCGGGAAAGCAGAGCACGCCTGTGCCGCCGGGCAGGTAGGGTTCGCTCATCGCTGCCGTCATGCCGCCGGCGGAGCCGTCCGCGAACACCTTCATCGCCCCGAACCGCAGCCGGTCATCGCCAGGGCCGAGATCGTGGCACGGGCGCACCCCGGCCTGCCATGCTTGGTCGGCGATGCCCTCCGGGTTGCCGGCCAGGCACGCCCAGGTGCGGACCGGGAGGCGGCCGCCGGCCTGGGCCGCGCGGTAGGCGTCGATCTCGCGCATCCCTGCCACCATGCCGACGTTGGCGTCCATCACGGCGGTGACGCCGAGCGTGTTCATATGCCGCCCGGCGCGCTCGATGGCGTCCACAAGCTCGGCGTCCGAGGGTTCCGGCACGTGGTCCTGAATGAGGCGCATCGCCCGCTCCTGGATCAAGCCGGTGAGCGCCCCGTCGCGGCGGACGATGACGCCGCCTTCAGGGTCGGGCGTGTTGTGGCCGACGCCGGCCAGGTGCAGCGCCGCTTGGTTGGCGACCAGCATGTGGCCGCAGGTGCGCCGGGCATAGGCCGGGTTGTCGGGGGCGGCGGCGGTCAGCTCTTCCAGCGTCGGGTGGCGCTTCACGTCGAGGGCGGCATGATCGTAGCCGCGGGCGATCACCCAGGCCCCTTTCGGCGCGCGGCCGGCCGCGTCGCGGACGCGGCGCAGCAGCTCGTCGAGCGTGCGGACCTCCTCGGGACGCAGGTTGACCTGGATCATGCCCAGGCCCATCGGCAGGAGATGCTGGTGCGCGTCGTTGAAGGCGGGGACGGCGAGGCGTTGGCCGAGGTCGATGCGATGCGTGGCCGGGCCGGCCAGCGGCTCCACGGCGGCCCGCGCGCCGCAGGCGACGATGCGGCCCGCACGGATCGCCAACGCCTCAACGAAACCTTCGCGTAGGCCACGCCAGATGCGGCCGGTCAACAGCGTGTCAGCGCGGGTCACGTCGCCGCTCCGCCGTGCAACGGGAATAAGACAAGGGGATCATCGCTTCGTTTTCATCTCGCGCCGGTCATGCAATCCCGATGCCGCGGCGCCCGCAAGGGATCGAGGCCATCATCGCGCATGATCTGGCTGGCCGGCCAACCTGACATGCCTGTCGCAGTCCCGGTGGAGTGACCCCGGCTCAACCCCTGGACCATAGCGAGAGCCATCCTTTTCAAAGATGAAGCTGTCACGGCCGGTTCGCGAAGGCGGCGATCCACCTCTTGAGAATGCCAGGCCGTTGCCAACCCAGGCTGCCGACTGGCACCGCCCCATGCGATCACTGCGAGTCGCTCACCTCAGTCGTCTCCGAACCGTCGCACAACTGCAATGCGCTCGCCATTCAAACCAGCGATCATGGCGGCATCGAACGCCTCGGAGATTGTTCAACCATGCCCACCGGCCGCATTCAGATCACCCGTCGCCGTCTCCTGGCCTCGTCGGGGGCCGCAGCCCTGGCGGCCGGCTCGAACCTCGCCAAGCCGGCGATCAGCCGCGCCGCCAGTCGCCCAGGCTTTCCCCACGGCGTTCAGTCCGGCGATGTGACGCGGAGCACCGGCATGGTCTGGACGCGCACCGATCGCCCGGCGCGCGTCAGCTTCGAGTGGTCCACCACAGAGAGCTTCAAGGCGCCGGTGCGGCTGGCCGATCTCGACACCTCCCCGGCATCCGACATGACGGTCAAGCGCATGCTGGACGGGCTGCCCGCCGACCAGGACATCTTCTGGCGCGCGGTCGCGGCCGACCTGTCGGACATCAATGCCACGTCCGAGCCGATCATCGGCCGCTTCCGCACGGCGCCTGCCTCGCGCCGGGACGTCCGTTTTGCCTGGTCCGGCGACACGGTCGGCCAGGGCTGGGGCATCAACAAGGACGATGGCGGCCTCGTCACCTACAAGGCAGTGGCCGGGCGCCAGCCGGATTTCTTCATCCATTCCGGCGACACGATCTACGCGGATGGGCCGATCAAGGACACGGTTCCCCTCCCGGACGGCGCCGTGTGGAAGAACCTCGTCACCGCGGAGAAGGCCAAGGTCGCGGAGACGCTGGACGAGTACCGTGGCCAGTGGAAATACAATCTGCTCGACGAGCACGTCCTCGCGATGAACGCCTCCATCCCAACCTTTTTCCAATGGGATGACCACGAGGTGCTGAACAACTGGTCGTCTTCCAAGGACCTCGCCGACGACGCCCGCTACACCGTCAAGAGCATCGCCGTGCTGTCATCGCGGGCCGCCCGCGCCTTCCATGAGATGACGCCGATCTCCTACGTGCCGCAGGAGCCGGGGCGGGTGTACCGCAAGATCGGCTACGGCCCGATGCTCGACGTGTTCTTCCTCGATATGCGCTCCTACCGCGGAGCCAACAGCGCGAACATGCAGGCTGAGCAGTCCGACGCCACGGCCATGCTCGGCAAGCGGCAGGTCGAGTGGCTGAAGTCGGCGCTGGGAGCCTCGACCGCCACCTGGAAGGTGATCGCCTCCGACATGCCGCTCGGGCTGGTCGTGCCCGATGCCGGCAGCCGCTTCGAAGCGGTCGCCAACGGCGATCCCGGCGCGCCGAAGGGGCGGGAGATGGAGCTGGCCGACTTGTTGCGCTTCATCAAGGCCGCCGGCATCGACAACACCGTCTGGCTCACCGCCGACGTTCACTACACCGCGGCCCACCATTACAGCCCGGACCGGGCGGCATTCCAGGATTTCGAGCCGTTCTGGGAGTTCGTCTCCGGTCCGCTGCATTCCGGAACCTTCGGCCCGAACGAGCTGGACGCAACCTTCGGACCGGAGGTCAGGTTCGTGAAAGCGCCGAGCAAGGCGATGGGCCAGAACCTGCCGCCTTCGGCCGGCTACCAATTTTTCGGCCTCGTCGACATCGACGGCGCCAGCGAGGCGATGACGGTTCGGCTGATGGACCGCGCCGATGCAGAACTTTGGAAGATTACGCTGGAACCAGTCCGTCGCCTTTGACTTGATCGCGGCCACGCCCGGCTTGCGCCGCACTCGGCCGCCGGGTGCAGCGCGCCGGGTTTCCCGAAGGCTGGTTGGCTGGCATGAGCGTTTTCATGCTGCCGGGCCTTCTGGTCCCCATAGCCTGCTCCGACAAAGCCGACTCACGGCGCGCGCTGGCTCGGGGCGGTCGTGCGCCATAACGGAGATCACGCCGGCCGTGTTCGCGGCGGTGGGGCCGATCCAGGCCGAACCGGCGCAAGGGCTGTGAATGCGCTTTTTCTGGACAGAGCCGCCGGGTGCGTGGCGCGCTTGACGCAGTTCGCGTCGAGTTCGATGCGTCCGCGGTCAAGGATCGAGCCGCGACGCGGATCGACTGCGAGCCCGTCCCGGTGGTTCAGCGCGCGATGGATCGCCACCACTGTCGAGCCGTGGGCCGGCAGCCTGGCCAGCGGCGCCTCGAACCAGGGGCGCGAGCCATCGGCCGGCTGCGGGCCCGGCGGACCGCGGTCTTGTGCCCGGCATCGTGGCCGAGGGTGTCGGCCTTGATCCGATACAGGGTGGCCCCACTTACGGATGCCCTCGTGGCTGACCGCCGGCCGCTCCCGCCTAGCGAACCGCTGCCTTCCCATCCGACGTGAGCGCCAGCAACAGCAACGACCGCCCCGTCACCACGTAGGTGTCGCCGATGGCGAACCGCTGCTCGTCGTCCCGCTCCGGCGCGTTCGTGTCCAGCACCAGCACCCATCCGGCGCCGTTGGTGCACTCGGGCAGGGTGAAATGCACCATGTCATGGTGCGAGTTGGCGACGATCAGCATGGTCGTGTCGCTGCCCGGCCGGCGAATGCCGGTCGCCTGCGCCCGGCCGTCGATTAACATGCCGAAGCATTTCATGTTCTCGTCGCGCCATTCCTGGTCCTGCATCGCCGCCCCGCTGGCGTTGATCCAGGTGACGTCGCGCACGCCGAGGCCCTCGATCTCGTGGCCGGTGAAGAACCGCCCGCGGTGCAGGATCGGGTAGCGCAACCGGAGCTTGGTCAGCCGCTTGACGAACGCCATCTGCGCCAAGCCCCAGTCCGGGATGTCCCAATCGACCCAACTGATCTCGTTGTCCTGGCAGTAGGCGTTGTTGTTGCCGGCCTGGGTCCGCCCGAACTCGTCGCCGGCCAGCAGCATCGGCGTCCCCTGGCTCAGGAGCAGCGTCGCCAGCATGTTGCGCATCGTGCGCCGCCGGGTCTCGTTGATCTCGGCGTCGTCGGTCTCGCCCTCCGCACCGTGGTTCCAGCTATGGTTGTTGTCCGTGCCGTCCCGGTTGTTCTCGTTGTTGGCGTCGTTGTGCTTGTCGTTGTAGCTCACAGTGTCGCGCAGGGTGAACCCGTCGTGGGCGGTGATGAAGTTGACCGTCGCCCAGGGCTTGCGCCCGCGCTGGTTGAACATGTCGGCGCTCGCGCTCATCCGCGCGGCCAGCGTCGGCGCCGTGCCCGCATCGCCCTTCCAGAAGTCGCGCACGTCGTCGCGGAACTTGTCGTTCCACTCCGCCCAGCCCGGCGGGAACCGGCCGACCTGGTAGCCGCCCGGCCCGCAATCCCACGGTTCGGCGATCAGCTTGACCTTGTTCAGCACCGGGTCCTGGCCGCAGGCGTGCAGGAAGCCGCTGTCCTCGTCGAAGCCGTGCGGCTCGCGCGCCAGGATCGTGCCCAGGTCGAAGCGGAAACCGTCGACGTGCATGTCCGTGACCCAGTAGCGCAGGCTGTCCATCACCATCTGCATCACCCGCGGGTGCGACAGGTTGAACGTGTTCCCGGTGCCGGTGTCGTTGATGTAGTAGCGCTTCTGGTCCGGCAGCAGCCGGTAGTAGCTGGCGTTGTCGATGCCCTTGAAGGAAAGGTGCGGCCCGCGCTCGTTGCCTTCCGCGGTGTGGTTGTAGACGACGTCCAGGATCACCTCCAGCCCGGCGTCGTGGAAATGCGCCACCATCTCCTTGAACTCGGCATGGGCGAACGCCGGCTTGCTGCTGTAGCGCGGATCGGGCGCGAAGAAGCCGATCGTGTTGTAGCCCCAGAAGTTGGTCAGCCCGTTCTCGATCAGGTTGCTGTCGTTGATGAAGGTGTGGATCGGCAGCAGCTCGACGCTGGTGATGCCGAGCGCCTTGAAGTGGTCGATGATCTCCTTCGCCGCCAGGCCCGAGAACGTGCCGCGCAGCTCCTCCGGCACGGCCGGGTGCAGCATGGTGAAGCCGCGGGGGTGCGTCTCGTAGACGATCGTCCGCTCCCAGGGCACCTGCGGCTCGCGGTCGCGCAGCCAGGTGAACGCCGGGTCGATGACGACGCACTTCGGCATGTTCGGCGCGCTGTCCCGCTCGTCGAACGTCAGGTCGTCGCCCGTCTCCATCTGGTAGCCGAACACCTCCGGCCCCCAGCGGAGCTGGCCGACGTGGCCCTTGGCGTAGGGGTCGAGCAGCAGCTTGTTGGGGTTGAATCGGTGCCCCTGCTCGGGCGTCCACGGCCCGTGGACGCGGTAGCCGTAAACGGTGCCGGGCCGCGCGTCCGGCAGGTAGCCGTGCCAAACCTCATCGGTGTACTCCGGCAACTCGATCCGTTCCAGTTCGGTGGTGCCGTCCTGGTCGAACAGACACAGCTCCACCTTCGTCGCGTTGGCGCTGAACAGGGCGAAGTTGACGCCGACGCCGTCCCAGGTCGCGCCGCGCGGCCGCGGCAGTCCCTCGGTGATCCGCGAGGCTTTCGTGTCAGGCAAATGCACAATCCTTCGATGCGAGGTTCAACTTAGGAGCGTGCGCCAGTCGCGCAGGTTGCACCGCGACAGGACGACCGATCGCGGTTTCCCGGAGATCGTCGCGCACCGCTCGTATGGGTCGCGTTCATGACAGCGTTCGCCGCCCTCGCCAATAGACCACGACGGCCGGCGCGCCGCCGTCCTATGCTCCGCGCCACCCCTCGACGGATAACCCTGCCATGAACGACGCCCCCGTGAACGGACCCCCAGCAAGCGAGTCCCCGGCCGACACCCTGATGTACGAGGACTTCCACGTCGGCCGGCGCTTCGAGTCCCGGTCCGAGATCATGGGCCGCGACCGCCTCATCGCCTTCGCCGCCGAGTTCGATCCCCAGCCCCAGCACCTCGGCGACGATCAGGCCCGCACCAGCATGTTCGGCACCCTTGTCGCCAGCGGCTGGCACACCGCCGCCCTCACCATGCGCCTCCAGCTCGAAGCCGCCATGGACCGCATTCCCGGCGGCGCGATGGGCGCGCAGGTCGACCGCCTCGCCTGGCTGCGGCCCGTGCGGCCCGGCGACGCGCTGCGCGCCGTCGTCGAAGTGCTCGACACCCGCCTCAGCCGCTCCCGCCCTGATCGCGGCCTGATCACCATGCGCACCACCACGCTCAACCAGCGCGACGAGCCGGTGCTGGAAATGACCGCCGCCGTCCTGGTGCCGCGCCGCGCCCTCACGCAGACGTGAGTCACGGCGCGCTGCCGGGAGCCGCCGGGCTTTGATAGGGGCTGGCGCATGAACATGCCCCGCCTCGCCGGCTTGGTCGCCTTGCTCGTGCTGCCCGGCTGCGGCAGCCTCCTCACCGAAGGCACCGCCGACGTCGCCGGCGTTGCCGGGGCCGGGGTCGCCGGCGCGGTGACCAAGAGCGCGGCCGGCGCCGCGGCCATCGGCCTTGGTGTCCAGTCGCTGGCGTCCGAAGGTCTGAAATACGCCACCCGCCGCGTCCATCGCGAGGAGCAGGACGCCATCGCCCGCACCGCCGGCCCTCTCGCGCCGGGTGCCGTCGCCGCCTGGGCCGTCGATCACCGCATCCCGATCGAGGACGACGAGCACGGCGACGTCGCCGTCAGCCGCGCCTTCGGCGCCGGCGCGATCCAGTGCAAGGAGATCGTCTTCTCCGTCGAGACCACCCGGCGCAAGGTCGTGCGGCGCGCCTTCTACATCGCCACCATCTGCCAGGACGGCGTTGCCTGGCGCTGGGCCTCGGCCGAACCCGCGACGGAGCGCTGGGGCGCGCTGCAGTGAGGCCGCTCCTGCTGCTGCCGTTGCTGCTGCCGGCCTTGGGCGGGTGCGCCGCGGTCGCCGACATCGGCGGGCTGGCGGCGGGCGGCGCGGCCGGCTCGGTCACGGCCAACCCCGCGGTCGGCATCGCCGTCGGCATCGGCGTGCGCGCCGGCATCGACGAGGCCCGCCGCTACGTCGTCCGCCGCCGTCACCGGGGCGAGCAGGACGCGATCGCCGCGGCCGCTGGCCAGGCCTCCTTGGGCGAGAGCCGGCGCTGGGAGATCCGCCACACCATCCCGATCGGCAACGAGCGCGGCGCGCTGGTGGCCGTTCGCGACATCCCCAACCCGCTCGCTCGCTGCCGTGAGATCCTGTTCACCGTCGATGGCGACGCCGGCGTGTTCACGACGCCGCTCTGCCGGCAGGCCGAGGGCTGGAAATGGGCCGCCGCCGAACCGTCGGTCGACCGCTGGGGCAACCTGCAGTGAGCGCGGCTACTCCGCCACCCTTTCCAGCGCCCGCTTCTCCGCCAGTGTCGGCAGCAACGGCAGCAGCAGCTTCAGGTCCCGCTCCGCCACGCAGCACAGGTATTGATCCGTGACCGGCGCGTCGTCGCCCGCCTGCTCCGGCAGGGGCAGCCCGTTCGGCCCGAGCGGCAGGGCCGCGAGACCGAGGTCGGCGTAGACCTTCAACAGCCCAGGCCCTGCCCGCCACACCGCCGGGTCGAGCCCCTCCTGCTGCGCCAGGTCGCGCAGCCGCCAGATCGCCGACACCCGGTCGCTGACCGACCCGGCCGGGTCGCCCAGCCCGAGCATCACCCGTCCGCAGCGCCGGAACGGGATACCGGCCCGGCCCATCTCGCCCATCACCATCCCGTCCGCCTGCGCCGGCGGCTCCGCGCCGAGGGCCGCGTAGCGCAGCCTGCCGTCCCCGGCCCACGCCAGCCACGTCACCCGCCCTGGCCGGATCAGCCGCCACAGCGCGACCAGCGCCACGGCCAACGCCAACGCCACGGTGGCGCGCAACCCGTTCGGCACGTCCGGCGACATCACCAGCTCGAGCCAGGAATTGTCCGTCAGGCCTCGGACCCGCGGCTCGAACGCCGCCAGCGTCAGCACGCACAGCATCAAGGCGCAGAGCGGCACCGCGGTGCCTGCCTGCAGCGGCCCGCTCAGCAGGCGCGCGTGTCGGTAGTAGGCGTCGCGGAACGGCAGCAGCAGCAGCGTCGCCAGCACCAGCACGCCGGGAACCCAGTAGGTCCGCCCCTCGACCGCCGTGAATCCGGCCGCGAGCAGCAGCAGCATGATCGTCAGCCCCCACGCCAGCGTCACGCGCTGCGACAGCCCGATCGACAGCACGATCAGCGCCGCCCCGATCAGCGACGGCACATATTGCCCGGCGCTGGCCGCCAGGCTGGCGTAATCGGGGTCGAGCCAGGAGAAGTCCGGCTGGTCGTTCAGCAGCCCGATGCCCAGCAGCAGCGCCCCGCACAGACCGACCGCGCCCGTCGCCGCGATGGTGGCGAAGGCCGGCTCGCTCCACCGCGACAGACTCTGCGCCTTGAGCGCCAGTTTCGGGCTGCGGACCACCGAGCCGCCGCGCAGCAACAGCTCGTTGGCCGCGAACATCGTGCCGGCCAGGAACAGCGGAATGATGTAGTAATAAAGGCGGAACACGACGATCGCGCCCAGGATCTGCGGCGCGCTCACGTAGGATTCTAGGCCCAGCAGCATCGCGGAGTCGAACACGCCGATGCCGCCCGGCAGGTTGGCGGCCAGGCCCGCGGTGTAGGACGCCACGTAAACGCCCAGGAAGCGCAAGTAGGTCAGCCCGGGCGCGTGCGGCAGCAGTTGGTAGAAGATGCCCGCCGTGATCGCCACATCCACGGTCGCCAGCGTGACCTGCACGAACGCCATGCGCCAGTCCGGCAGCTCCACCTTGGTGCCGAACAGGTTGATGACGCCCACGAAGCGCGACAGGCTGACGTAGGCGGCCACCACGCCCCACATGCCGACGCCGATCGCGTACATCGCCCAGCGCGGCACCCGGGCGCCGAAGAACGGGATCGCGTCCGGCTCGATGAACAGGATCGCGCCGCCCAGCACCAGCCCGCCCAGCGCGAAGGTCAGGCTGCAGAACGCCACCACCTTGGCGATCTGGAACGGCGTCAGCCCCCAGTGCGCGTAGAGCCGGTAGCGCACCGCCGCGCCCGACACCGCTGCAAACCCGAGGTTGTGCGACAGCGAGTAGGCGCAGAACGACGCGAACGACACCTTGCCGTAGCTCACCTTGTGCCCGGCGTAGATCGTGCCCAGCCGGTCGTAGAACGTCAGCACGCCGTAGGACAGCACTGTCCAGAAGAACGCCAGCACCAATGCCTTGCGCGGGATCGCCGCCAGCGCCGCTTCGATGTCGGCGACCTTGAGATGCCGGAACTCCTTCCAGATCACGTAAACCGCGCCGACCAGCAGCACCACGCCCAGCACGGCCGGCAGGTGCCGGACCACCCGCTTCAGCCGATGCGGCATCAAGCAGCGTCCGCGGCGCGCGACAGCCTGTCCTCGATCAGCCGGATGGTTTCCGCCACGCCGTAGAGCGCCACGAACCCGCCGAACCGTGGCCCCTCCGCCTGCCCCAGCAGCACTTGGTAGAGGCAGGCGAACCAGTCCTTCAGCGCGGGGAACGGGTGCCGCTTACCCACTTCATAGACCACGTCCTGAACGGCTTCGGGGGCCTGGCCCGGTGGCAGGCGGCGCAACGCCCCGGCCAGGTCGTCCAGCGCGGCGCGCTCAACGGCGGCCGGGGCGCGGAACTGCTTCGCCGGGCGCACGAAGTCCTGGTAGTAGCGCACCGCGTGCCCCACCAGCGTGTCGAAGAATGGACTGTTCCCCGGGGCGGCGTCCGGGCTGTAGCGGCGCAGGAATCCCCACAGCATGTCCGGCGTGTCGGCGTTCACCACGCTGGCGAGGTTCAGCAGCATCCCGAACGGCACCGGGCTGGCGATGCCCCCCTCGCGCTGGCCCAGGATGTGCCAGGCCGGGTTGGTGTGATGCGCCGCCTCGTCCTGCACCGGCAGCTTGGCGGCGTTGGCGATGAACTCGTCCACCGCGCGCGGGATCACGTCGAAGAACAGCCGCTTGGCCCGCTGCGGCTGGTTGTACATGAACTGCGCCAGGCTTTCCGGCGGCGCGTAGGCCAGCCATTGCTCGACGCTGAGGCCGTTGCCCTTGCTCTTGCTGATCTTCTGGTGGTGCTCGTCGAGGAACAGCTCGTAGGTGAAGCCCACCGGCGGCTCGCTGCCCAGCACCTCGCACACCCGGCCCGACAGCCGCACGCTGTCGATCAGGTCCTTGCCCGACATCTCGTAATCGACGTCGAGCGCGTGCCAGCGCATCGCCCAGTCCGCCTTCCATTGCAGCTTGCACGCGCCGCCCACGACCGGCGTCTCGAACCGCTCGCCGCTGTCCGGGTCCTGCCAGAACACCGTCCCCACGTCCGCGTCCACCCGGTCGATCCGCACCTGCATCACCCGGCCCGTGCGCGGATGCAGCGGCAGGAACGGCGAGTAGGTCTCGCGCCGCTCCGGCCCCAAGGTCGGCAGGATGGTGGCCACGATCGCCTCGTGCCGCTCCGCCACCGTCCGCAACGCCGCATCGAACCGCCCGGCGGCGTAGTACTCGGTGGACGACGCGAACTCGTAGTCGAACCCGAACCCGTCCAGGAACGCGCGCAGCCGGGCATTATTATGCGCGCCGAAGCTCTCGTGCGTGCCGAACGGGTCCGGCACCCGGGTCAACGGCTGGCCGAGGAAGCCCGCCAGCATCTCGCGGTTCGGCACGTTGTCCGGCACCTTGCGCAGCCCGTCCATGTCGTCGCTGAACGCCATCAGCCGCGACGGCCGACCGGTGAGAACCGTGAACGCCCGCCGCACCCACGTCGTTCGCGCCACCTCGCCGAAGGTGCCGATGTGCGGCAGGCCCGAGGGACCGTAGCCCGTCTCGAACAGCGCCGACGCCTTGCCGCTCCCGTCCAGCCGCGCCGCCACCTTGGCCGCCTCCTCGAACGGCCAGGCTTTGGGCGTGTCAATATTGCGATGTGTTTTCGACATGGACGCAAGCTAGAAATGGGGCTGCCGTCGGTCAACGGCGGATGCGGCGATTTCCGCCCGCCGCCGCGGCTTGGTTCCGGCCCCCGCCGCTGCCATACAAGCGCATGGTTTCCCCGATTCTCCTGCCCGCCGCGCCTTCGGTGGTGGCGGGGCACGGCCGGGCCGCGGTCCTGACCCAGGACGGCGAGCTGTTGATGCTCGCCGCCGACGAAGCCGCCGCCCTGCTCCGGCGCGACGGCCCGGCGCTCGTGCTGCACGCGCCCTCGACCTTCCGCCGCCTCGGCATCCGGGCCGAGCCGGCGTTCGACCTCCTGGAGCTGTTCGCCTTCGCCCTGCCGGCCCGCCCGGTCCCGCCCACCCCGCGCGGCCTCGCCTGGGCGCTCGACCTGCCGCCGCCCGATGGTCTGGAGGACGCCGCCGCCCTGCTGCCGCAGCTCGCCGAGGCGATGCTGGGCCATCTCGCCGCCGCGGCGGACCTGCCGCGGCAGGCCCACGCCGCCGGACTCGCCGCCCTGATGGGCGAGGCCGGCTGGCCCTGGGCCCGGCCCGTGCTCGCCGCCCTCGGGCAGCCCGCCGCACAGTCCGCCGGCCGCGGCCTGCGCGTCTGGGAGGACCTGCCGAAATGGGAGGACGAGGCCCCGCCGCCGCCGCCCGGCGCGTTGCCCGTCCGCTCCGCCGAGGCCCGCGCCCGCCTCGCCGCCATGCTCGGTCCGGGCGCCGAGCAGCGCCCCGGCCAGGCCGACTACGCCAGCGCCGCCGCCAACGCCTTCGTTCCCCGCGACGCCCCCGGCGACCCGGCCTTCGTCCTCGCCGAGGCCGGCACTGGCACCGGCAAGACCCTCGGCTACGTCGCCCCCGCCAGCCTGTGGGCCGAACGCAACGGCGGCGCGGTCTGGATCAGCACCTTCACCCGCCACCTGCAGCGCCAGATCGACGCCGAGCTGGCCCGGCTCCACCCCGACCCGGCCGAGCGCCGCCGCCGCATCGTGGTTCGCAAGGGCCGCGAGAACTACCTGTGCCTGCTCAACTTCCAGGAGCTGGTCGGCAGCCTCGGCCCACGCAGCGTCACCGCCGTGCCCGCGGGCCTGGTCGCCCGCTGGGCGCTGGCGACGGCGGACGGCGACGTGGCCGGCGGCGACCTGCCGGGCTGGATGCCGGAGCTGTTCGGCCAACGCCTGCTGACCGCCATCGCCGACCGCCGCGGCGAATGCGTCCACGGCGCCTGCCCGCATTACGGCCGCTGCTTCGTCGAGCACACCGTCCGCCGCGCCCGGCGAGCCGAGCTGGTCGTCGCCAACCACGCCCTCGTCATGAGCCAGGCGAGCTGGGGCGGCCTCGACGACGCCTCCGTCCCCGCCCGCTACGTGTTCGACGAGGGCCATCACCTGTTCGATGCCGCCGACAGCGCCTTCAGCGCCGAGCTGTCCGGCGCCGAGGCCGCCTTGCTGCGCCGCTGGCTGCTGGGCGCGGAGGAGAGCCGGGCCCGCGGCAAGGGCCTGCGGCTGCGGCTGGAGGCCATGGTCGGCGACTACGTGCCGCTGCAGCCGCACCTCTCGGCCGCGCTCGACGCCGCCCGCGCCCTGCCCGGCGCGGGCTGGGCCGCCCGCCTGCCCGGCGAGCCGAAGGGCGAGATGGAGCGCTTCCTCGCCGCCGTGCGGACGCAAGCCCTGGCCCGCGCCGCCGAGGCGGACGGTGCCGCCAGCGACGCCGCCTGCGGCCTGCACCCGGCCACGCCCGAGCTGATCGACGCCGCCGACGCCCTGCAACAGGTCCTGGGCACGCTGATCAAGCCCCTCCGCGCCCTTCGCGCCCTGCTCGACGCCGCGCTGAGCACCGAGGCCGAAAGCCTCGACACCCAGGCCCGGCGCAGGATCGAGGCCGCCTGCCGCATGATCGATCGCCGCGCCGTCAACCGCCTGGTCGCGTGGCGCGCCATGCTCGACGCGGTCACCGCCCCCGCACCAGAGCCGGGCGTCCGTCCCGAGCACATCCACCTGCTCCGTCTCGACCGCCGCGACGGGCGCGACTCCGACGCCATCTTCGCGCGCCACTGGCTTGACCCCACCGCCGCCTTCGCCGCCGCCCTCGCCCGGCCGGCGCACGGGCTGCTCGTCACCTCCGCCACCTTGCGCGACACCGGCGCCGGCGACGCCGAAGCGTCCTGGGCGATGGCTGAGATGCGGGTCGGGGCCGCGCACCTCCCGTCCCCCGCCATCCGCGTCTCGGTCGCCAGCCCGTTCGACTACGCCGCCCAGACCCGCGCCTTCGTGGTCACCGACGTCGCCCCGGACGCGGCCGCCCTGGCCGGCGCATACCGCGCCTTGTTCCTCGCCGCCGGCGGCGGCGCGCTCGGCCTGTTCACCGCCATCCGCCGCCTGCAGGAGGTTCACCGCATCATCGCTCCCGCACTCGAACAGGCCGGCCTGACGCTGCTCGGCCAGCATATCGACGCCATGGACAACGCGACCCTCGTCGACGTCTTCCGCTCCGAGGTCGACTCCTGCCTGCTCGGCACCGACGCCATGCGTGACGGCGTCGACGTCCCCGGCCGCGCGCTCCGCCTCGTCGTGTTCGACCGCGTGCCCTGGCCCCGGCCTGACCTGCTCCACCGCGAGCGCCGGGTCCACCTCTCCGGCGGCAACCCGAAGGAGTACGACGACAGCAAGGCGCGCCTCCGTCTGCGCCAGGCGTTCGGCCGCCTCGTCCGCTCCGCGACCGACCGCGGCGTGTTCGTCCTGCTCGACCGGCGCACCCCCTCCCGCCTGCTGTCCGCGTTTCCGGCCGGCGTCGCGGCCGAGCGGGTCGGACTGTCCGATGCCGTCGCCCGCACCGCGGACTTCCTTGAATTTTCCAAATCGGCATAACGCAGCCGTCACTTGTGCTTCCGACCTGACTGGGTAGGTTCGGACCATGGCATCGACGAAGGGACCACCCATGCTCGCTCGGACGGGATTGGACGCGCAGGAGGCTTTGATTTGCACTATGGTGCTGGTCGCTGCCGCCGACGGGGCGATCACCGACCGTGAAATCGGCGTCATGTCCGGCCTAGTCCAGACCCTTCCCGTGTTCCAGGATTTCAGCAGCGAGCGGCTGGACGTCGCCACCGAGACGGCGATTGGCTTGCTCGAGGAGGACGAAGGCCTGGTCCACGCTGGCAAATTGATCCGCGACGCGCTCGACGTCCGCTTGCGCGAGACGGCCTACGCCCTGGCGTGCGAAGTGGTGGCGGCCGAGCGCGAAGCCAGCCAGTCGGTGCTGCGGATGTTGGAGTTCGTCGTCACTGAGCTGCACCTTGATCCGCTGGTCGCCGCCGCCATCGAGCGCGGCACGCGGGCGCGCTATCGCCGAGCCAAGACATCGGCGTGACCCGTCCTCGTCCCCTGGACGCCCAGCAGGGAACGGGGGCGGTCGTTTCGCGTTCAATCACGATACGGGGGAGTACGCGATGAGCGACAGCGATGCAGAGCAGAACGGCAACCCAGGGTTGGCGACGGCCGTCAGCGAGGTCCAGGGCCATTTCCCGAACGATGCGGCCTTGCAGGATGCCTTAGGCCTTTTGACGACCGCCGGTTACGATCGAGCGGATCTCAGCTTGCCGGACGAGCAGCAAGCCGCCATGCCGACGCCGAATGAAACTGCGGAGAATCCGACGGACGGCGTCGACCAAGCCCAATTGCGGACGATGGGAACCGGCATGGCCGCTTACGCCGGGGCGGTCGCCGCGGGCGGGGCAGTCATCGCAACGGGCGGCGCTGCGGCCTTGGCAGTGGGCGCGGCAGCGGCGCTCGGGATCGGCGGTGCCGCCGCGGCGAACGCGACCGGCCAGGCTGCGGAGCATGCTCAGGTGGCTGACCATGACCGCAAGGGCGCCGAGGGACACTTAATCCTGGCGGTTCGCACCGAGTCCGACGAGGAGATCGCGGAAGTCACGACCCTGATGCAGCAGGCCGGAGCCACGGACGTGCAGCAGATCACGCGTGAGGATCAGAAATTGACCGCCGGCGTCAGTTCCGCGTCCTGGACTGGGGCATGACCCGGACCTCACGCCCTCAGCCGGGCGGAACTGCTCCCGCCCGGGCCTTTGTCACGCCAGCTTCAAATCCGTCGCTGCCGCCTTGCCCCGTTCCATCGCGACCTCGTAGCTTACCTTCTGCCCGTCGTTCAGCCCGTTCAATCCCGCCGCCTGTACAGCGGTGATGTGGACGAACACGTCCTTGCTGCCGTCCTGAGGCATGATGAAGCCGAAGCCTTTCGTCGCGTTAAACCACTTCACAGTACCAACTGCCATCTGCTCAACTCCGAAATAGCACGCGCCGCGCGCGAATGCGCCAGTCCCGCCCATCGCACGGGCCTGGCCTGACTCTGAAAACTGTGATTCAGGCGATCTTGAGGTTGGTCGCCGCGGCCTTGCCGCGTTCCATCGCCACTTCGTAGCTGACGGACTGCCCCTCATTCAAACCTCGCAGCCCCGCCGCTTGCACGGCGGTGATGTGGACGAAGACGTCCTTGCCGCCGTCCTGAGGCATGATGAAGCCGAATCCTTTCGTGGCGTTGAACCACTTCACTGTGCCGGTCGCCATAGGCTTGTCGCTCTCCGTCAAGATCCCTGCGAACAGCGCAGGGCGGCCGGCAACCGCCTTTGGCCCCCTTCGCATGAACCTACCCCGAGGCGCAGCAAGGCCCGTCAAAAACACGATTGCCTGTTCATGGTACAGAAAGGCCGAGGAGAGTCAACTTTTCGGCATCTGGCATTATGCAACGAAAAGGGCGGACCCGAAAGTCCGCCCTTCGTCAGCTTACGTCGCGAACTGATGGGTTCGCGCCCGCCCCGGCTGGAAACCGTCCGGGGTGACGCGAACCCGGCGTGGGCTAGAAGTCCATGTCGCCCATGCCGCCCATGCCACCCATGCCGCCACCGCCGCCGCCGCCCATCGGGGCCTTCTTCTCAGGGCGCTCGGCGATCATCGCCTCGGTCGTGATCAGCAGGCTGGCGACCGACGCCGCGTCCTGCAACGCGGTCCGCACCACCTTGGTCGGGTCGATGATGCCGGCACCGACCATGTCCTTGAACTCGGCGGTCTGCGCGTCGAAGCCGTAGTTGTAGTCGCCGTTCTCCAGCACCTTGCCGGCGATCACGGCGCCATCCTCGCCAGCGTTCTCGGCAATCTGCCGCAGCGGGGTCTGCACCGCCTTGCGCACGATCTCGATGCCGAACTTCTGGTCCTCGTTCTCCGGCTTGAGCTGGGCGAGGATCAGGCTGGCACGCGCGAGCGCCACGCCGCCGCCGGGCACGATGCCCTCTTCCACAGCCGCACGGGTCGCGTGCAACGCGTCGTCGACGCGGTCCTTGCGCTCCTTTACCTCGACCTCGGTCGAGCCGCCGACGCGGATGACGGCCACGCCGCCGGCCAGCTTGGCGAGGCGCTCCTGCAGCTTCTCGCGGTCGTAGTCAGAGGTCGTCTCCTCCACCTGCGCCCGGATCTGGTTGCAGCGGCCCTTGATGTCGTCACCGGAGCCGGCGCCCTCAACCACCGTCGTGTTCTCCTTCTCGATGAGAACCCGCTTGGCCCGGCCGAGCATCTCCAGCGTCACAGTCTCGAGCTTGATGCCGAGATCTTCGCTGATCACCTGGCCGCCGGTCAGGATGGCGATATCCTCCAGCATGGCCTTGCGGCGGTCGCCGAAGCCCGGCGCCTTCACGGCCGCTACCTTGAGGCCGCCGCGCAACTTGTTGACCACGAGCGTGGCCAGGGCCTCGCCCTCGATGTCCTCGGCGATGATCAGCAGCGGACGCCCGCTCTGCACCACCGTCTCGAGCAGCGGCAGCATCGCCTGCAAGCCCGACAGCTTCTTCTCGTGGATCAGGATGTAAGGCTGGTCCAGCTCGGCGACCATCTTCTCCGCGTTGGTGATGAAGTACGGGGAGATGTAGCCGCGGTCGAACTGCATGCCCTCGACCACGTCGAGCTCGGTCTGGATGCCCTTGGCTTCCTCGACGGTGATGACGCCCTCGTTGCCGACCTTCTGCATGGCTTCCGAGATCATCCGCCCGATCTCGGCCTCGCCGTTGGCGGAGATGGTGCCGACCTGCGCCGTCTCGGCCTCGGTCGTGATTTTGCGGGTGCGGTTCTTCAGCTCCTCGACGATCGCGCTGACCGCGGTGTCGACGCCGCGCTTCAGGTCCATCGGGTTGATGCCCGCGGCCACGGCCCGGGCACCCTCACGGACGATCGACTGCGCCAGGACGGTCGCCGTCGTCGTGCCGTCGCCGGCCACGTCGTTGGTCTTGGTCGCGACCTCGCGCAACATCTGCGCGCCCATGTTCTCGAACTTGTCGGCCAGTTCGACTTCCTTGGCGACGGTGACGCCGTCCTTGGTGATCCGCGGCGCGCCGAAGCTCTTGTCGAGCACGACGTTGCGGCCCTTGGGACCGAGCGTGACCTTCACCGCGTCGGCCAGGATGTCCACGCCGCGCAACATGCGCTGACGGGCGTCGCCGCCGAATCTTACGTCCTTGGCTGCCATGAGTGATGTTCCTTGTTCTGTTGGAGTTCTAGGAGCTGCTGGTCCGGAACGCCGCTTAGGCGGCCTTCGCCATCGACTGGCCCTCGATCACGCCCATGACGTCGCTCTCCTTCATGATCAGGAGCTCCTCGCCATCGAGCTTGACTTCGGTGCCGGACCACTTGCCGAACAGCACCCGGTCGCCGGCCTTGACGTCCAGCTCGACGATGGCGCCCTGCTCGTTGCGCGCGCCCGGCCCGACGGCGACGACTTCGCCTTCCATCGGCTTTTCCTTGGCGGTGTCCGGGATGATGATCCCACCGGCGGTCTTCTCGTCGGCGGTGATGCGCTTGACCACGATCCGGTCATGCAAGGGACGAAACTTCATAGGGGAAACGCTCCATCTGGATGCCTCCCGGTAGGAGAGGCGCTACGTTGGCGTTTGGCACTCTCGCTTGGAGAGTGCCAGCGATCTAGCGACCCGGTTGGATCAAGTCAACCCGTCGGCAGCACTCGTTGCGACAGAGTGCCAATCTCCATGACGCCTGGGGTTTTTCCTTCACTCGGCAACTGTTGCGCCTGCACAATCGCGGGGCGCACGTGCGCGCGAACGACCTGGAGATTATTACGGAGAGACCGAACGATGACCATTGCGTTGCAGTTGCGCGACTATCGCCTCACCACCGCCGAGATCCTCTACCACCTGCCAGACCACCCGGGCCTGTTGCAGAGCTATCTGTGGCAGAACCTCGACATCGCGCCGGCGTTCCCGGAGCTGCGCCGCTTCCTCCAGTTCTGGACCCGGGAGATCGAGGGCAAGCTGCACTCCATCCGGGTCGCCAGCGGAGGCACGATCCGCCCCGCTGTCATGCGGCATATCGATCATTTGATGGCGCTGCATTAGCATTTCAAGCGAGGGCCGGCCGCCGCCGCAGCAGAACGACGCCGAGCGCCACCGAGAGCGCCAGCAGCGCGGCGGCCAGCCCCATCTGCAGCCCGGCCGACACGCGGACCCCGCCGCCCAGCAGCGCGAACACCGCCGTCTGCGGCACGTAGCCCAGGACTGACGCCAACAGGAACGGCCCCGCCGCCACGCCGGACACGCCGGCCATGATGTTCAGCAGCACGTTGCTTCCCACCGGCAGCAGCCGGATCGTCAGCGTAGCCTGGAAGGCGTTGGCCATCAGGAACCGGTCGAGCCGGGCCAGCCGCCCCTCGCCCGCCAGCCGCCGCTTCGCCCAGCCCCGGCCGATGAACCGCGCCCACCAGAAGTTGGCCGCGCACCCGCTCGCCTCGGCCAGCAGCGTCAACGCCGCCCCCTGCCAGAAGCCGAACGCGAGCCCGCCGGCGTAAGCCACCACCTGGCGCGGCACGCCCACCGTGCAGGCAACGCCGCCCAGCAGCACGAACGCCAGCGGCCCGTGCTCGCCCGCCCGCCGCACCAGCCCGTCCGCCCCCGCCCAGCGCAGCAGCGCCCCCGCCGCCACCAGCCCGGCCAGCAACAGCGCCGGCCGCAGCGCCAGCTTCGCCCACCGCGTCACGGCCCTTCCAGCTCCGGCCGCCGCCACCGCCGCTGCAGCCAGAGCACGCCGACCAAATCGAACAACCCGACCCACAGCCGGTCGAGCGTGCCGTAGTTCGACTGCCCCCGCGTCCGCGGCCGATGATTGACCGGAACCGACACCACTTGCCCGCCCGCCCGGATGAACAGCGCCGGCAGGTAGCGGTGCATGTGGTCGAAATGTGGCAGCTCGAGGAAGGCCGAGCGCCGGAACAGCTTCAGGCCGCACCCCGTGTCCGGCGTCGCGTCGCGCAGCAGCGCGATCCGCACCCGGTTGGCCACGTGCGACGACCGTCGCTTGGTCCAACTGTCCTGCCGCCGCGTCCGGTGCCCGGTCACCAGCAGCGGCCCGGCCCCGGCCCGGCCGCCCTCCTCCCGCGCCCGCGCCAGCAGCGCCGGGATGTCGGCGGGATCGTTCTGTCCGTCCCCGTCGAGCGTCGCGATCCATTCCCCGGTCGCCGCCCGCACTCCGGTCACGATCGCGGCACTCTGGCCGCAGCTCGCCCGGTGCCGACGCGCCGCCACCCCGGCCTCCTTGAGCCGAGCCGGTGTGTCGTCGCTGCTGCCGTCATCGACGTAGATGATCTCGTGCGCCACCCCCGCCAATGCCCGGCGGATCTCGTCCACCAGCGGCAGGATGTTGGGCCCCTCGTTGCGCACGGGCACGACCACGGACAGGGCGACGAGGGTTGCGGGCATCGCGCCGGGCGGTAGCACCGCGAACAGGACCGTCGCAAGGGGACGCAGGCGCTATTATCTTATCTCCATCCTGCTGCCATAAGGTCATGCTATGCCGTTCGATCCCACGTCGCCGTGGCCCGCCAGGGCTGGGCGCAGCCGATCCCATATGCGCCCCGTCGCCGTCTGGCTGTTCCTGCTCTGCGCCATGATCCTGGTCATGGTCACCTTAGGCGGCGCGACCCGGCTGACCGGCTCCGGCCTGTCCATCATGGAATGGGCCCCGCTGATGGGCGCCCTGCCGCCATTCTCCGAAGCCGAGTGGCGCCGGCTCTACGCCCTCTACCAACAGATCCCGCAATACGCCCTGATCAACCAGGGCTTCGGACTCGACGGCTTCAAGGGCATCTTCTGGCTCGAATGGACTCATCGCCTGTGGGGCCGGCTGATGGGCGTGGCCTTCCTGGTTCCCTTGGTCTGGTTCGCGGTTCGCGGCCGCATCGGCCCCCGCCTCGGCCTGCGCCTGGCCGCCCTCCTGGCGCTCGGCGGCCTGCAAGGCGTCGTCGGCTGGCTCATGGTCGCCAGCGGCTTCGAGGCCGACCGCACGGCCGTCTCCCCCTACCGCCTGGTCGCCCACCTCACCCTCGCCGTCCTGCTGTTCGCCGCCCTGCTGTGGACGGCGCTCGACATGTGGCGGCGCGGCGACACCGGCCGCACCGTCTGGACCGGCCCCGCCGTCCCGGCCAACCGGCTGCTCGCCCGCCTGGCCGCGACGGTCTGCGGCCTGGTCGGCCTCACCATGATGGCCGGCGGCTTCGTCGCCGGACTCAAGGCCGGGCTGACCTACAACACCTTTCCGCTGATGGACGGCCGCCTGGTGCCGGAGGGCTACGCGGCGCTGCGGCCGTGGCACCTCAACCTGTTCGAGAACGTCGCCGCCGTCCAGTTCGACCATCGCCTGCTCGCGACGGTGACCGCCATCGTCGCGCTCGGCACCGTCTTCTACGGCCTGCGCCGGGCCGCCCCCCTGGCCCGGCCGGCGTTGGTGGCCTTGGGCGCTGCCGTCCTCGTCCAGTATGCCCTCGGCGTGCTCACCCTGGTGTGGGCCGTCCCGATCGCCCTCGGCACCGCCCACCAGGCAACCGCCATGCTGGTGCTGACGGCCGCGCTGGTCCTGTTTCATGTCGTGCGGCACCCGCCCGCGCCGCATGAGCGCTACTGACACGCCGCACGGACGGGTCCGGCCAGCGAGGCTGGCCCCGCCGGCCCTTCAACATCCCGCCCTCGAAACCATCTCGTTCAAAGCGCGCCGTGCCTTGATCCTCCGCGGCCGAAACCCACCGCCATGACCGCTGTTTGCCGAACCGGCCCGAACCGATCACACTCGCCCCGACACGTCTGCAACCAGGATAAGCCGATGACCGACCCATCCCCGCTCGCGGCCACCGACCTGCTGTTCTACGAGCGCCCCGGGGCCGAACTGGACCGCGATTCCGTCGGCCGGATCGTCGGCGGCGCGCTCGACGGCATGGAGGACGGCGAGCTCTTCCTCGAATACCGCGAAAGCGAGCACCTCAGCCTCGAGGACGGCAACATCCGCAGCGCCGGCTTCGACACCCAGACGGGTTTCGGCCTGCGCGCCGTGCTCGGCGACGAGGCCGGCTACTCCCATGCCGGCGAGGTGTCGGCCGCGGCCCTGTCCCGCGCCGCGGCCACCGTGTCCGCTGTGCGCGCCGGGCGTTCGGGCCAGGCCGCGGAAGCCCCCCGCGCCACCAACACGCGCCTTTACAGCAGCGCCAATCCCCTCACGGCCAGCCCGTTCGCCGACCGCACCGCCGCCCTCGCCCGCATCGACGCTTACGCCCGCGCCCGCGATCCTCGGGTCAAGCAGGTCATGGCGTCGGTGATCGGCGAATGGCAGGCCGTGCAGATCGTCCGCGCCGACGGTGCCCGCGTCGCCGACCTCCGCCCGCTCGTGCGCGTCAACGTCTCCGTCGTCGTCGAGCAGAACGGGCGTCGCGAGAGCGGCAGCCACGGGGCCGGCGGGCGTTTCGGCTACGACCGCATCCTGTCCGACGCCTTCCTCACCGGGGCCGTGGACGAGGCGTTGCGTCAAGCCCTGCTCAACTTGGACAGCCGCCCCGCCCCGGCCGGGGAGGTGCCCGTCGTCCTCGGTCCCGGCTGGCCCGGCATCCTCCTGCACGAGGCCATCGGCCACGGCCTCGAAGGCGATTTCAACCGCAAGAAGACGTCCGCGTTCGCCGGGCTGATGGGCCAGCGGATCGCCGCCCCCGGCGTCACCGTCGTTGACGACGGCACCATGCCCGATCGCCGCGGCAGCATCACCGTCGACGACGAGGGCACCCCCGCCGGCCGCACGGTCATGATCGAGGACGGCATCCTGACCGGCTTCATCCAGGACCGCATGAACGCCCGCCTAATGGGCGTCGCGCCCACCGGCAACGGCCGCCGCCAAAGCTACGCCCACGCGCCGATGCCGCGCATGACCAACACCGTCATGCTCGGCGGCGCGTCGGAGCCGGAGGAGATGATCCGTTCCGTCAAGCGCGGCCTCTACGCCGTGAACTTCGGCGGCGGCTCGGTGGACATCACCTCGGGCAAGTTCGTGTTCTCGGCCAGCGAGGCCTACCTGATCGAGGACGGCCGCGTCACCGCCCCGGTCAAGGGCGCGACCCTGATCGGCAACGGCCCCGACGCCTTGCTGAAAATCGAGATGGTCGGCAACGATCCCGGCCTTGACCCCGGCATCGGCACCTGCGGCAAGAACGGCCAAGGCGTCCCGGTCGGCGTCGGCCAGCCCACCCTCAAGATGTCCGGGCTCACCATCGGCGGGACCGCGACTTAGTGGTTCGCACAGCAGGCATGATCTCGGCCAACGCAGCGTCGGGAGATCAGTAGGCCGCGACCACTAGGCGGCCCGTCCTGAACGGGGGCGTTGGCTGGCACCGCAACATCTCTCATCGGGACCTATCGGGACGCACCCATGCACCGAACAGCACGGACGATCCTGGCCGCGGCAGTGATGTCATGCATCGCCATCGCCGTTGCCGCCCAGCCCGCCCTATCCCCGGCCGGGCCGCAGCCGATCTCGCCGCCATTCGCCGCCCTCGATGCCTGCCCGCCGAACAAGGCCCCGCCCCTCATCCTGCCGCGCCTCAAGGCCGCCCTGGACGCCAACCAGGAGGTCGTCATCGTCGCTCTCGGCTCCTCGTCGACCCAGGGCTGGCGCGCCAGCGACATCGCCCACAGCTACCCGGCCGTCCTGCAATCGACTCTGTCCAAGGCCTTTCCCAAAGCGCACATCGCGGTGGTGAACCGCGGCATCGGCGGCCAGGATGTCATGGAGGAGGTGCCGCGCCTCGCCCAGGAAGTGGTCGGCTTCCACCCCACGCTGGTGATCTGGCAGGTCGGCGCCAACGGCGCGATGCGCCGCATGGAGCCGGCCCTGTTCGAACGCCTGGTCAAGACCGGCGTCACCCTGCTCCAGGCCGCCGACATCGGCGTCGTCCTGATGGACAACCAGCGCGCGCCCCTGATCCTCGCCTCGCCCGATCACGCCAGGATCGACGACGCGCTCGCCGACGTCTCGCGGACCCACGGCGCCGGCCTGTTCCAGCGCGGCGCGCTGATGCAGCAGTGGCAGGCCTCGGGCTATCCGTATGACGAGTTCATCTCCGACGACGGCGTGCACCACAACGACCACGGCTATCGCTGCATCGCCGAGGCCCTCGCCCGATCCATGATCGACGGCCTCACGACCGCGCCCCGGGCGGTCGCGACGACCCGGTAGCGGCGGTCCCGCGCCATGCGCCCCCTCCGGCAAAGCGTCCGCGTCGCGCGCCCGTCGCGATGGCGTTCCCGAGCGGGTTCTGGGACTGTCCATCCCGTCCGCGCCACAGCAGAGGAACCAAGATCATGGCCAGCGTGACGCTGCGCGACGTGGAGAAGCGCTGGGCCGGTTTCACCGCCGTGGCCCGGCAGTCGCTCGACATCGCCGACCAGGAGTTCCTGGTGCTGCTCGGCCCTTCTGGCTGCGGCAAGACGACGACGATGCGCATGATCGCCGGGCTGGAGGAGCCGAGTTCCGGCACCATCCGCATCGGCGACGCCGTGGTCAACGACGTGGCGCCCAAGGACCGCGACGTCGCCATGGTGTTCCAGAACTACGGCCTCTACCCGCACATGACCGTGGGCGAGAACATCGCCTACCCGCTCAAGGTGCGCGGGGTGGCGAAGGCGGCGCGGGCGGCGCAGGTCGCGGACGCGGCGCGCAAGGTCGAGCTCGGCGACCTACTGCGCCGCCGCCCGCGGGAGCTGTCGGGCGGGCAGCGCCAGCGGGTGGCGCTGGCGCGGGCGATCGTGCGCACGCCCAAGGTGTTCCTGATGGACGAGCCGCTGTCCAACCTGGACGCCAAGCTCAGGGTGACGATGCGCTCGGAGTTGAAGCACCTGCAGCACGAGCTGCGCATCACCACCATCTACGTCACCCACGACCAGATCGAGGCGATGACCTTGGCGCATCGGGTCGCGGTGATGAACAAGGGGGTGATCCAGCAGATCGCGCCGCCGGCGGAGGTGTATGACCGCCCGGCGAACCTGTTCGTCGCCGGCTTCATCGGCAGCCCGGCGATGAACCTGGTCGAGGGCGCGTTGCAGGACGGGACCTTCGTCGCCCCTGGCGTGCGCGTCCCGGGCGTGGGCGGCGGCCGCAGCCTGGCGCGCGTCGTGCTCGGCGTGCGCCCGGAGGACGTGACGGCGACGGACGACGCCGCGGCGGCGATGCAGGGGACGGTCTACGCCGTGGAGTTGACCGGGGAGGCGGTGCTGATCACCGCCGACATCGGCCCGGCCCGGGTGATCGCCAAAGCCGACCGCGCGGTTCGCGCCGACTTCGGCGACCCCATCCGGCTGCGCGTGGACGCGAGACGGTTGCATCTGTTCGATCAGGCCGACGGCACTCGCTTCAAGGTCGGCGATGCCCGAACGCCGCCGACCATCACTCTGACCTAACCTGGCGGTTGGGCGCTAACCTGGCGACTCGTCTTCGGCCAGCCCTCCCAGCCGTAATCCCTCCGCGAAATGCAAGCGGTCCTCGTCTCGTTCGAACGCCGCCGTGCGCAGGAATCGGCTCACCGAGAACCGCGGATCGACCGCCAGCAGGCGCCGACGCACAACGGCCGCTTCCTGCGCCTCCCCGAGATACCCGAGCGCCGCTAGGTAGGGCTTGTAAGGCGCGGAAAACGCCGGGTTCAGCTCGCTCACGCTGCGGCCCGCCACCACCGCGGCCGCGTAATCGCGCCGCATCAGCGCGATCGTGCAGTAGCCGATGTCGTAGTGGAAGGCCCCCGGATCCATCGGCGACAACTGCTTGTAGCGGTTCAGTTGCCGCTCGGCCTCGTCCAGGTCGCCGAGCCCGATCTGCGCCGCCGCCGACAGCGCCCACGCCATTCCGAGGTTCGGATTCAACGTCAGCGCCTGGCGGTGCAGCGCCACGGCTTCGCGCAGGCGGCGTTGCAGCGCGGCGCGCACGTGCCCGGCGATCGTGAATCCCCTCGCGTCCTGCGGATCCAGCGTGATCGCGCGCTGGGCATGATGCGAGGCTTCCCCTTCCACCGCGTCGAGGTCGTCCGTCCAGCTGTTGCAGGACAGGAAGTAAAGCCAGTAGGCGTAACGCGCGTGGGCCGAGGCGTAGTCGGGTTCGAGGTCGATCGCCTGGCGCAGCAAGTCGCCAGCCTGCATGAAGCTCGCGTGATCGAGCCGGGTCATCGCCGGGATGGCCCGGAGCATCAAGTCGTAGGCCGAGGGGTGCTTCGGCGAGCGGTGCATGGCCCGGCGGCTCTCGATCAGCATCACTTCCGGATCGACCTGCGCCACCACCTCCGCCGCCACTTCGTCCTGCAGCGTCAGCAGGTCCTCCGTTTCCCGGTCGAACCGCCGCGCCCACACCACCTGGCTGCCGTCCTGCAAGTCGATCAGCCGCACCGTGATGCGCAGCCGCTTGCCGGCGCGCTGCACCGAGCCGTCCAGCAGGTAATCGAGCCCGAGCGCCCGCCGCAGGGCCGCATCGTCGCGCGCCTCGTTGACGAACTGCGCAATCGAGGAGCTCGACACCAGGAACAGCCAGCGGAAGCGCGCCAGGTCGGAGGTGATCTCCTCGGCCAACCCGAGCGCCAGGTGCGCCTCGGCCGCGTCGGTCCCGACCAGCGCGAACGGCAGCACCCCGAGCTTGGCCCCGTCCCGCGCCGCCGGCGGCCGGGCGTCGGCGCGGCCCTCCGGCGCGTTGGGCACGGCCAACGGCAGTTCCGTCCGCACCGCCTTGCCGCTGCGGATCTCGTTCAATAACGCCTGCGTCTCAGGCGACGGCACCGCGTCCATCAAATCCGCCAGCACCGCCCGGCAGCGTTCGTAGGATTGGATCGCCAGCCCGCGCTCGCCGCGCTCGGCATGGGCGCGCATCAGGGCGCGCCACGCCCCTTCGTGCGCCCGATCAATCGTCAGCAATTGCTGCGCCGACGGCAGCAGCTCCGCCGGCGTGCGCGCCTCCATCAGCAGCGCCTCCGCCACGTTGCGCGCCCGGTCCCGCAACCGTTCCCGCTCCGCGTGCAGCCACACGTCGAACGACGGATCGACCCCGTCGAGTTCCTCCAGCAACTCGCTGTCCAGCAGTGCCAGCGAGCCGGGGTGGGCGGTGGTCGCGCGAAGCACCTCCTCGACGTCGACCCAGACGACGCCGGGACGCAGCGCTAGGCTGTCGCGGCTGATCGACAGGATGTCCTGGTCCGTCGGCGCGAGCACCTCCAGCAGCCGGTGGATCTCCTGCCGCAGCGACGCCCGCGCCTGCTCCTCCGGCCGCCGGCTCCAGAGCAACTCCGCCATGCGCGAGCGCAGCACCGGGCGTGGTTGCGACAGCGCCACGATTGCGAGCAATGCCCGCGTTTTTCGGCCTGGCGGCAGGATGCTCTCGCCGCTGGACGTCCAGGCTTCCATTTGACCGATAAGTCGCAGCCGCACTGCAACCACATCGGGAGCAGTTCCGGAAACGTTAGCCTCGACTTGGATCAGGGACTGGGTGATCACGACACCATTACCGCTAACTTCACGATCAAACACAATACCACTATGACAGGGTTCACACCTATAAACCAAGAGTGAACAGCCGGGGAGGTAAATTGTTGCGCCGATGCCGCTGTCGTCAGATGGCCGCCTCTTGAAAAATGCGGGACGCCTCTCCACCCCAAACACGCTCGTAGCGCTCGAGCCAGTGTTCCGCCTGCGTCGGCTCTCCCGCCACGAGCGGCAGCAGCGGCGCCAGCAACCGCCGCTCATCCTCGCCCGACTCGTCGACCTGCCCTCGCGCCCGCAACCCGTCCGAGGCGATGTCCACCACCTCGCGCGCCAAGTCCCGCACCGTGCCCCCACCCCAGGGCGCCCCGAGCGCCAGCCGCGGCACCTCGCCGCGCAGCGCCACGTAGTCGGGCCAAGGACGCCGCCGCACCAGCGCCTCGGCCGCCGCCAGCGCCGCGTCGTCGTAGAGCAGTCCGGTCCACAGCGCGCTCTGGGCCAGCATCATCTCGGGCCGCCCGGCGTCCGCGCCGCGCATCTCGAGGAACCGCTTGACCCTGACATCCGTGAACGCCGTCGTCATGTGGTCGTCGAAGTCGCCCACCGTCGCGCGCGCGCCGGGCAGCAGGTTGTCGAACCCGTCCGCCATGTAGCTGCGGAACGAGCGACCGGCGACGTCGTGATACCGCCCGTCCCGCATCACGAAGTACATCGGCACGTCCAGCAGCCACTCGACGTAGCGCTCGAACCCGAACCCCTCCTCGAACATCGCCGCCGGCATGCCGCTGCGCTGGTCGTCCACGTCGGTCCACACCCGCGCCCGGCTCGACAGGAACCCACTCGGCCGCCCGTCCACGAACGGCGAGTTGGCGAACAGCGCCGTCGCCACCGGCTGCAGGGCCAGGGACACGCGCAGCTTGCGCGCCATGTCCTGCTCCGAGGAGTAATCGAGGTTGACCTGCACCGTGCAGGTCCGCTGCATCATATCGAGGCCCAGCGCGCCGACCGTGGGCATGTAGCGCCGCATGATCGCGTAGCGCCCCTTCGGCATCCAAGGCATTTCGGCGCGCGGCATCGTCGGGTGATGCCCGAGCGGCGCGAAGCCGAGCCCCAGCCGCTCGCCGATCGGGCGCAGCGCGTCGAAATGCGCCCGCAGCTCCGCCTCCGCCTCGTGCAGCGTCCGCACCAGCCCGCCCGACAGCTCAAGCTGTCCCGCCGGCTCCAGCGACACGGACGCCGAACGGTTCGGCCCCTGTCCCTTCAGCCCGATTGGCCGGGCGTCCTCCATGATCGGCTCCCACGCCCCCGGCCGGGCCAGCCCTTCCAGCACGGCCCGGATGCCGTCCGGCTCGTAGGGCGGCGGACGCAGGTCCGCGGTCGTGAAGCCGAACTTCTCGTGCTCGGTGCCGATCCGGTACTCGTCCTTGGGCTTGCAACCGGCGGCGATGTGGTCAGCCAGTTGCCGCACCGACGCGATCGGCGTCTCGTCGGTGTCTCCGGGATTGGACATAATGGGGTCCGCGCGTCGTGGGCCGACAACAAACGGCGGCACCGCTGGCGCGTCAAGCTGGGCTTCCGCCTGCTCGGTTCGACGCTCCCGGCGGCGCGCCCTGGCGTCGCCGGGCCGGGCCGCTTATTCAGAGGTCATGCCAGGCTGGACCGACATCGCCGCGACCGGCTGGGTCGCCCGCCTGCCTGCCCGCCCCCGCGCCTTCGCCACCCTTGCCCGGCTCGACCGCCTGATCGGCGCGTGGCTGCTGTTTCTTCCCGGCTCGTGGAGCATCCTTCTCGCCCGTCCCGGCACCGGGACGGCCGCGCGCCTCGTCGTGCTGTTCGCCGTCGGCAGCCTCGTCATGCGCGGGGCCGGGTGCGTGGTCAACGACATGTGGGACCGCGACATGGACCGCCAGGTCACCCGCACCGCCGGCCGGCCGCTCGCCAGCGGCGCGCTGCGGCTGCGCGAGGCCGCCTGGTTCCTCGCGGCCCTGCTAGGCGCCGGCCTCGTGGTCCTGCTGCAGTTGAACGGCTTGGCGCAAGGCCTCGGCGTCGCCTCGCTCGCCCTCGTGGCGCTCTACCCGCTCGCCAAGCGCGTCACCTGGTGGCCGCAGGCCATGCTCGGCATCACCTTCGGCTGGGGCGCCCCGATGGGCTACGCCGCCGCCGCCGACCAGCTCGACCCGGCCGCCCTCGCCCTCTACGCCGCCGCCTTCGCCTGGATCCTCGGTTACGACACCATCTACGCCCACCAGGACCGCGAGGACGACGCCTTGATCGGCGTCCGCAGCACCGCCCGCCTGTTCGCCGGCAGCACCCGCCCGTTCCTCGCGGCCTGCTACGCCGCGACCATCGCCCTGCTCGCCCTGGCGGGAAGCCTCGCCGGCCTGGGCACCCTGTTCTTCGTCGCCCTGGCCGCCCCCGCCGCCGTGCTCGCGTGGCAGGTCCTGACCCTCGACATCGACGACCCCGCCGGCTGCCTGCGCCGCTTCCACCGCAACCGCGAGGCCGGCCTGCTCATCGCCCTCGCCATCCTGCTCGGATGAGCGACTTCATCGCCGCCCACACCACCCTCGCCCGCCCGCCCCTGGTGCCCGAGGTCGTCCTTCACCTCGCCACCGAGATCACTCCCATTTGGCAGGCGAGCGAAGATTGGCTCGGCCGCGTCGGCATCGACCCGCCGTTCTGGGCCTTCGCCTGGCCCGGCAGCCAGGCCATCGCCCGCCACGTGCTCGACGCACCCCACCTGGTCGCCGGGCGCCGCGTGCTCGATTTCGCCGCCGGCTGCGGCCTGGCCGCCATCGCCTGCGCCCGGGCCGGCGGCGCCGTCACCGAGGCCGCCGACATCGATCCGATGGCTCTCAACGCCGTTCGCCTGAACGCCGCCCAAAATCAGGTGGACGTTGCGGCCCTGCCGGGCGACGTCGTGGGCACATCCTGCCGTTGGGACCTGATCGTCTGCGGCGACGTCTGCTACGAGGCTCCTATGGCCCGGCGCATCATGCCCTGGCTCCGGGACATGGCCCGCGACGCCGAGGTGTGGATCGCCGACCCAGGCCGCGCCTACCTCCCCGGCCACGGCGCGACGCCTTTCGCCGCTTACGACGTCCCGACCTCGTTGGAACTAGAGGACCACCCCTTCCGGCGGACGCGTCTGCTGCGGCTCGCCCCCGCTTAACGTCGCATCAGCGCTCGAAGCGCGCCATGCGCTCGGCCAACTCGTCGGCCAGCGCCCAGATGCGATAAGGCTGCATCGGCACGTCCGGATCGTTCAGCAGCCGATCCAGCTCCTCCTGCGTCGCCTCAGTTGTCTCGCGCATCCGCACTCGGGCATCGCTCCAACATGACAGGACGGTAACAATGAGAGTTGAACGTGGCGAAAGCATGACAGTTCCTGACAAGCCCGCTTCCGCGCCGCCTGACCCGGCTTACCGTAAGGAATCGTATCCATGCGCTGTTCGAAGGCACCCCACGGCCTGGAGATCGGCCTGAGCTATCGCCCGGCGGTGTTTTAGCTCCGCTGACAGGTCAGAAAGCCCACCGTGCGCAGCCATATGTCCGCGTGCTGGTCCCATCAACCGCCCGATTGCCCCGTGGCCAGCGTGAAGCCTCGATGATAGGTGGCAGTCGCACCGCCCCAACCTAAACTATGGATAAACCGACCGTATTAAGGTGACGCATCGCTCTCAACGGTCGTTGTCCCTGTAGCGCCGTTGGTCCGAGCCGTAACGCCCGTTGTCGTCGCGCCGCCGGTCGTCGTAGCCGCTTCTCGGGTCCCGGTCCGGCCGCCCGCGCTCGTCGTAGGCGCGTTGGCCGCGGTTGTCATAGCGCTCCCGGTCGGATTGTCGGCGGCGATATTCCTCGTCGCGCGCCGCTTGTTCCTGGTCCCGGCGCCCACGTTCGTAGGCGTCCCGCTCCCGGTCGCCGCTGCCTTGGTTGTTGCCGTTGCCACCCCGGTTCAGCAACTGATCCTGCAGCAGCTTACCGACGTCGTTCAGACTCTGGGCACTCGCCGGCCCAGCCAGACCCGTGATTGCAAGCCCGATCAGCGCCGCCGTCGTGATGCGCATCTCATCCTCCCGCCCGTTATGATAAAGCGAACGCGCCGCCCTCCGCCGGGTTCGCCGCCGCGACAACCTTGCTCACCGGTTCATCAGCACCGGCAGGGTCGCGTGCTCCAGCACGTGCCGCGTCACGCCGCCCAGGATCAGTTGCCGCAGCCGTGAGTGCGAGTACGCCCCCATCGCCAGCAGGTCCGCCCCGAACGCGCGCGCCGCGTCCAGCAGCCCCCGCCCCAGCTCCTTCTCGCTTGGCCGGAACACCTTGGTCTCGACCTCGATGCCGTGCAGCGCCAGGTATCCCGCCAGGTCCGCCGCCCCCGGCCCCCGGCGTTGGTACTCGTCCGCCGACAGCACCTGCACCGCTTGCGCCCGCTGCATCCAGGGGATCGCCGCCTGCACCGCCGCCGCGCTTTCCGCGGTGCCGTTCCAGCCGACGCAGATCCGCGTGCCGATCGCCGGCCCCGGCGATTGCGGCGCGATCAGCACCGGCCGGCCGCTGTCGAACAGCACCGCGTGCAGCGCGTCGCTGCTGCTCACGTCGTCGCCCGCCTCGGGGTGCGGCACCACGGTGATGTCCGTCAGCCGGGCCAACTGCGCCACGAGGTCCTCCTCGCGCCCGGTGACGCTCGCGAAGTTCGCGGTGACGCCCCCGCCCCGGTTCGGTTCGGCGACCGTCACCCCGTGCTGCGCCACGAACCGGTCGAACATCATGCGCACCGCGTCGCTCCGGTCGCTGCTCTCCTTCTCCGTCGCCGCCATCATCTCCTCGATCATCGCGCCAGACAGCCCTTCGCCGGCCAGCGGGGCCACGTCCCGGCTGTCGATGCGGACGTGCAACGCCGTCACGTGCGCGTTCCAGATGCGCCCGACCATCAGCGCCGTCGTCAGCGCCGCTTCCCCGGCGGCCGTGCCCGTCAATGGCAGCAACACTCTGCGGATAGGCATGGCATTCGATCCCGATCAGCGACGCATCAGCTTACCTTATACCCGAATCAGCCCAAGTTCGTCAGCCGGCTGGTGACCTGCGCCAGCGCCCACTCCGCGTCCGTCGCGTCCACCACGAGCCAGTCGTCTGGCCGCGCCGCCGCACGGGCCGCCTCGCGCAGCACCGCCACGTCCGCGTCCGAGGCGTCCCCCCGCCGCCCTGCGACCCGGCGCTCCAGCACACCGAGCGGCGCGTCCAGCCACACGCCCAGGAACGCAGCCCCTGCCCGCCGCGCCGCTTCGGCCACGCCCCGCCGCGACGCCGCGCCCAGGAACGTCGCGTCGGCGACGACGGCGTGCCCCGCTCCGGCCGCCGCGCCGACCGCCTCCAGCAGCGCCGCCCCTGTCCGTTCGTGCGCCGCCGCCGTGTAGGCCGCGGCGCTGAGGTTCTGCTCCGGCAGCGCCCCGAACAGCCGCTTGCGCACCTCGTCGCTGCGGACCACCAACGCGCCCGGCGCCGCGCCCAGCCCGGGCGCGACCGCCCGCGCCAGCGTGGTCTTGCCGCTGCCCATCAGCCCGCCCACCGCCAGCACCACTGCGCGTCCCGTCGGCCGCCCCGGATCGAGATAGCCGAATGCCGCCTCGACCAGCGCGTCCGCCGGCTGCCCCCGCGCCGCCGTCACGTGGGCGCGGATCATCGCCCGCAACGACAGGAACGGGGCCAAGCCCGCGACCAGCCCGGCGTCCCCGGTCCGCGCCACGTAGCGCCCCAGCACTAGGTTCGCCGCCGCCCGCGACACCATCCGGTCGAGGTCCATCAGCAGGAACGCCAGGTCGTATCCCGGGTCGATCGTCGCCAGCGCCTCGTCGAACTCGAGCGCGTCGAACGGCGCGGGTCGGCCCCGCCACATCAGCATGTTGCCCAGGTGCAGGTCTCCGTGCGCTCGCCGCACCAACGGCGCCCGCGCCGTCAGCCGCGCCCCGGCCCGGTCGAGCGCCGCCGCCACGCCGTCCTGCCACGCCCCGACCAGGCAGTGGTCAAGCCCCGCCGCCCGCGCCGCCGCCGCGTTCCCGGCCAGGACGCCCGACATCCGCGCCAGCGGGTCCCCGACCGCCGCCAGCGGCTGCGCCGCGTGCATCTCCGCCACCACGTCCCCGAGCGCGGTCAGCAGCGCCGCGTCGACCCGCCCCTGCTCCGCCATGCGGTCGAGGAAGTCGTCGTCCGGCACCGCCCGCATCCGCAGCACCCAATCGACCACGTCCCCTTCGCCGCCGATCCCGATCCCGCCCGCCCGCCGCACCAGCGGCACGACGTCCTGATACAATCCCGGCACGTGCGGCGCGTTCAGCGCCAGTTCCCGTTCCAGGAACCGCCGCCGCTCGCCCACCGCCGAGAAATCGAGGAAGCCGAGCCGCACCGCCTTCTTCAGCTTCCACGCCGTCTCGGTTCCGCGGAACACGGCCGAGATGTGCGTCTCGGTCGGCGGCCCGCCCGAGAGCCCGGTCAGGAACGCCGCCGCCGCCGCCTGTCCCGGCAGCACCGCCACTAGGGGTAAAGCGAACCCGAGGCCCAGCCCCGGCCCGCGCCCTCCTCCTCCGGGCGCGTGAACACCCGGCGGTCATGCAGGCGGAACGGCATGTCCTGCCAGAACTCGATCACCCGCGGCGCAACCCTGAACCCCGACCAGTGCGCCGGCCGCGGAATGCTGTCCCCAGGGTGGCGCGCGTCCAGTTCCGCGACCCGCCGCTCCAACTCCGCCCGGCCTGGCAACGGCCGCGACTGGTCCGACGCCGCCGCCCCGAGCCGCGACACCCGCGCCCGGCTGTTGAAGTAGGCATCCGCCTCCGCGTCGCTGACCGGCCCCAACGGACCCTCGATCCGCACCTGCCGCCGCAGGCTCTTCCAGTGGAACAGCAGCGCCGCCCGCGGGTTGGCCCGCAGCTCCTCGCCTTTGCGGCTCTGCTGGTTGGTGTAGAACACGAAGCCGTCGGCGTCGTGGTCCTTCAGCAGCACCATCCGCACCGACGGCCGCCCGTCCGCCGTGCTGGTCGCCAACGCCATCGCGTTCGGGTCGTTCGGTTCGAGCCGCCCCGCCTCCGCCAGCCAGGCGTCGAACAAGGCAATCGGGTCGTCCACCTCGGGGATGCCAAGCGGCTGGTCACGCGGCGGGGCGGCGTCGGTCTGGGACATGCCCCCACATTTGCCCGCATCCGCGCCCGCTTCAACCGCCCGCCGCAGCATCCCCGTCCGCCGCCGCCGCCGCTCTTGCCGCCGGTCCCCCCCTGTGCGACCACGCCTGCCCGCAGCTTCCACTCCTGTCCTGGCGAGGTTCCCACCATGTCCGACGTCTCGTCCTCGCCGCCGGGCGGCACCGTGATGCGCGGGCGGCGCGGCCTCGTCATGGGCGTCGCCAACGACCGCTCCCTCGGCTGGGCCATCGCCAGCGCCTGCGCGGCCCAGGGCGCCGACCTCGCCTTCACCTACCAGGGCGAAGCTTTCGGCAAGCGCGTCCGCCCGCTCGCCGAGAGCGTCGGCAGCGATCTCGTCGTGTCCTGCGACGTGTCCGACGACGCCAGCGTCGACGCCGCCTTCGCCGAGATCGGGAAGCGTTGGGACAGCCTCGACTTTCTCGTCCACGCCATCGGCTGGGCCGACAAGGCCTACCTGCGCGGCAAGTACATCGAGACCCCGCGCGAGGCCTTCCGCGCGGCGATGGACATCTCGTGCTACTCCTTCACCGCCGTCGCCCAGCGCGCCGCGCCGATGATGCGCCCCGGCGGCGCCATGCTAACCCTCACTTACCTCGGCGCCGAGCGCGTCATGCCCCACTACAATGTGATGGGCGTCGCCAAGGCGGCCTTGGAAAGCTCCGTCCGCTACCTCGCCGCCGACCTCGGCGGCCAGGGGATCAGGGTCAACGCCCTGTCCGCCGGGCCGATGAAAACGCTTGCTGCCAACGGCATAGGCGACTTCCGCTATATCCTGCGCTGGAACGAGTACAACGCCCCCCTGGAGCGCAACACCAGCATGGCCGACGTCGGCGGCGCCGGCCTTTACCTCGTCAGCCCGCTCTCCTCCGGCGTCACCGGGGAGGTTCTCCACGTCGATAGCGGCTATCATATCGTGGGAATGAAGAACCCCGCCGCCCCCGACATCAACGTCGCCACCGAGGACAGCGCCTGAATGCCCGCGCCCGCCGCCCCATGAGCCACAACAGCTTCGGCCACCTGTTCCGCGTCACCACCTGGGGCGAGAGCCACGGCCCGGCCATCGGCTGCGTCATCGACGGCTGCCCGCCCCGCCTGCCCTTGACCGAGGCCGATATCCAGCCCTGGCTCGACCGCCGCCGCCCCGGCCAGTCGAAGTTCACCACCCAGCGCCAGGAGCCCGACCAGGTCCGCATCCTGTCCGGCACCGTCGACGGCCTCACGACCGGCACCCCGATCGCCCTCGAGATCCAGAACACCGACCAGCGCAGCCGCGACTACGGCGCCATCGCCGAGCAGTTCCGCCCCGGCCACGCCGACCTCGCCTACGAGCTGAAATACGGCATCCGCGACCATCGCGGCGGCGGCCGCAGCTCCGCCCGCGAAACCGCGACCCGCGTCGCCGCCGGCGCCGTCGCGCGCCTCGTGCTCGGCGCCCGCACCCAGGTTCGCGGCGCGCTCGTCCAGGTCGGCGCGCACCGGGTCGACCGCGAGCGCTGGGACTGGGACGAGGTCGGCCAGAACCCGTTCTTCTGCCCCGACCCGGTCGCCGCCGCCGAATGGGAAAGCTTGCTCGCCGATGTCCGCAAGCAGGGTTCCAGCATCGGCGCGGTGATCGAGGTCGTCGCCGACGGCGTGCCGCCCGGCCTCGGCGCGCCCATCTACGGCAAGCTCGACGCCGACGTGGCCGCCGCCCTGATGGGGATCAACGCCGTCAAGGGCGTCGAGATCGGCGACGGCTTCGAGGCCGCCGCCCTGCGCGGCGAGGAGAACGCCGACGAGATGCGCATGAAGGACGGCGAGGTCCAGTTCCTCGCCAACCACGCCGGCGGCGTCCTGGGCGGCATCAGCACCGGCCAGCCGCTCATCGCCCGCTTCGCCGTCAAGCCGACCAGCTCGATCCTCGTCTCCCGCCAGGCGATCGACCGCCGCGGCGGCGAAGTGGACATCGTGACCAAGGGCCGTCATGATCCCTGCGTCGGCATCCGTGCCGTTCCTGTCGGGGAGGCGATGGTCGCCTGCGTACTTGCCGATCACCTGTTGCGTCAGCGCGCGCAGAACCCCGAGGCGCCGCTCAATGCGCGCCTGCCCAGGGGATAGCCGCGCGTGCAGCCGGCCGCTGCCATGATTGATACGGCACCGATCAACGCCTTCGTCGCGGCCTGCGGCGAACGGGCCTGGAACGCCCGCGTCGCCGCTCTGCAAGACGCCGGCGCGAAGCAGACCCACGCCGCCCGGCAGTTGCTGCAGCACCACTGCATCGAGCTTACCCTCGAACGCCTCCGCGCCCGCCCGCTCGCGCGCCCGCCAAGCGCCGCCGAGCGGCACATCGCGAGTTACGCCGCCCAGGCTGTCGAGGTGCTCGCCGGCTTGACGCCCTCGGGCCGCGACCGCTTGCTCGCCCGTTTCGCCACTGCCCTCGCCGGTGCCGGCACCCTGGTCGCGCCGTTCCACCTGCTGCGCACTGCCGCCATGCAGCGCCAACGCGGATTCGCCGTCCGTTTCGCCGGCTTCGACGACGATGCTCCGTTCGACCTCCTAATCGAACGCGACGGGGTCCAGGCCGAAGTCGCCTGCGACATCGTCTCCGCCGAGGACGGGCGCGGCGTCCACCGCGGCGCGTGGTTCCGCTTCGTCGACCGGGTCGATCCCGAGTTGCAGACGTGGCTGCGCGCCCACCCTGGCCGTTATCTCCTCAAGATGACCCTGCCCAACGGCCTGCGCGCCCCAGCCGACGCCGACCTCCTCGCCACCTTGCACACCCGCATCACTCAGATGCTGCGATCCGAGCGCCGCTCCGATGGCGACGGGGCGGCGGTCCTCCGCCTCGACCCGCTGATGCTGGCCGCCGCCCAGGCCGATGAACTCGGCCTGATGCCCCGCCTGCGCCAGGAGTTCGGCCCCGAAGCCCACTTTTCCGTCACCGCGGCCGGCGGCGGCGTCTTCGTCATGGCCGCCCGCGCCGGGCAGGAGAACGATGTCGCCTGCGCCATCCGCCGCAGCCTCGACGTCCTCGCCCCGGCGCGCCTGACCGGCGCCCGCCCCGGCATCCTCGCCATCTTCATCGAGGACACCGACCGCGCCGAATGGCGTCTGCTGCGCGACCGTCTCGAGCTTGAGGGCGAGGCCCGCCAGTTCATGACGCACCCCGAGGCCCGCAACGTCGTCGCCATCACCTGCACTTCCCGGCTCGAGCTGTTCGGCCTTCCCGAGCCCGACGCCGCGCCGGAAGGCGAGTTGCGTTTCCGCAACCCGGCCCACCCCGCCGCCAAGGCCCCGGCGCTGGCCCCGGCGGTGCTGTCGTCGGTCTAGCGCCCGCACTCCCGCCCCGGGCACCCACATTGACGAAGCGCCGTGTCCTGGTCACCGGCGCGACCGGCTTCATCGGCGCTCACGCCCTCGCGCCATTGCGCCGCCGCGGCTTCGAGATCCATACCCTCGGCCGCAGCACGCCTCGCCACCTCGTCGCCCGGCACCACCCCGGCGACCTGTTCGACCGTGAGGCCATGGCCCGCGCCGTCGAGGCCGCCCAAGCCACCCACCTGCTGCACCTCGCCTGGTCGGTCGAGCCCGGCCAGTACTGGCGCTCCGCCCGCAACCTGGACTGGGTGGCGGCCAGCCTCGCCCTCGCGCGCGCCTTCGCTTTGTCCGGCGGCCAGCGCCTGGTCGCCGCCGGCACCTGCGCCGAATATCGCTGGGGCGACCCGGTCCTCCACGAGCACCGGACGCCCTGCGACCCGGCCACCCTTTACGGCGCTTGCAAGGACGCGCTCCGCCGCGTGCTGGTCCCCTTCGGGCAGTCCGCCGGCCTCTCCGTCGGCTGGGGCCGCGTCTTCTACCTGTTCGGCCCCGGCGAGCCGCCTGGCCGCCTGGTCGGCGACGCCCTCCGCGCCCTCCGCGCCGGCGAGACCTTCGCGACCACGCACGGTCGCCAGCGAAGGGACTTCCTCCACGTCGCCGACGTGGCCGAGGCCTTCGCCGCCCTCATCGACTCCGCCGCGCAAGGCCCGGTCAACATCGGCAGCGGCGCGGCCGTCCCGGTGCGGCAGGTGATCGAGTGCCTCGCCCGCCGGCTGGGTGCCGAGGCCCGCGTCGCCTTCGGCGCCCGCCCGCTCTCGCCCGACGAGCCGGACACGATCGAGGCCGCCGTCGACCGCCTGCGCGACGAGGTCGGCTTCCGCCCCCGCTTCGGCCTCGCGGCCGGCCTCGCCGACACCGCCGGGTCGGCTTCTCCTTCTTGACCCGTCGAACCCGTCGCCCGGTCCGGCGTTGTGCCGCCGGATCAGGAAGGGAGATGGGACATGGCCTCGCTGCCGAGCAAGGGCGACAAGGTGAAGTGGGACACCTCGCAAGGCGAGACCCACGGCAAGGTCGAGAAGGTGGTGACCAGCACGACCAAGGTGAAAGGCCACACCGCCAAGGCGACGAAGGACGACCCTCAGGTGATGGTCAAGAGCGACAAGTCCGGCAAGAAGGCCGTACACAAGCCGGAGGAGCTGAAGAAGGGCTGACCGCACCCGGCTCAAGGCCGCCGCGCCAGCGCTGCGACCGATGCCGCCACCCCGCGCCAGTCCCCGTGCAGCAGCCCGATCATCGCCGCGAACTGGCGCGCGTCGTCCGGGCCGTCGGGGCGCAGGTGCGGCCGGAACCGTCCGGACCGGACGCTCACGGTCTTCGCCGCCGTCATCGCCAGCAGTCCCTCGCCCCCGCGCGTCCGCCCGAAGCCGCTCCGCCCCGCGCCCCCGAACGGCAACCGGGGGTCCGCCGTCGGCACGATCAGGTCATTGACGCACACCGACCCGGCCCGCACCCGCCCCGTCACCGCGCGCGCCGCCGTTCCCGGCCCGAACACGCTGGCTCCGAGCCGGTAAGGGCAGGCCAGGTCGAGCCGCAGCGCCTCCTCGACGTCCGCGACCGGCACCAGCGCCAGCCACGGCGCGAACACGTCCTGTTTCAACAACGCCATTTCGGCCCGGGCCTCCGCCAGCACTGCCGGCCGGTTCCGCCCGGCGTGGTGCAGCCGCGCCCCGGCCGCCACCGCCTCGGCCAGCAGCCTTTCGAGCCGCTCCGCCACCGCCGCCGGGACCGTCGCGTCCGCGATGCCCGGCAGCAGCGGCGCCAGCCGCCCTTCCAACGCTTCCGCCATCTCGCGCGGCACGAACACCCGCCGCGGCGCGATGCACGTCGCCCCCCCGTTCAATCGCAGCCCGTAGGCCAGGCACCGCGCCACGAGCTCCAGGTCGGCCCCCGGCAACACGAACACGGCGTCCGACCCCGACAGCTCCATCGTCGTCGGCGTCAGCCGCGCAGCCGCCGCTTCCAGCACGCGCACGCCCGTCTCCGCCGATCCTGTCAGCACGATCTTGTCGAACCCGGCCGCGACCGCCGCCGGCCCGTCCTCCTCGCCGAGCACCGTCAGCACCCCGTCCGGCAGCCCGGCCTCCCGCATCGCCGCCGCGAAGGCGGCCGCGGCGGCTACCCCGCCTGCCGCCGGTTTCCACGCCGCCGCGTTGCCCGCCGCCAGCGCCTGCAGCGCCTGCGCCCCCGGCAGGAACAACGGGTAATTTCCGGGTCCCAGAATCAGGACCGCCCCCAGCGGCTCCCGCCTGATCTCCGCCGTCACCCCGAACAGCCATGCCGGCCGCCCGCCGCGCAACCGCCGGGCTGCGAGCAGGGCCGGCGCTTCCCGCTCCAGGAACCGCGCCGCTTCCAACAGCGGCAGCACCTCCGCCACCAGCGTGTCCGCGACCGGCCGCCCTATCGTCCGAGCCAGCGCCGTCGCCCGCCCTGCCATCAGCCGCCTGGCCCGGCGCACGACGCCGAGCCGGGCGGGCAAGCCCGCTTCCGCCCAGGCCGCGCCCGCCACCCGGGCCGGCGCGAGGAACGTTGGGGTGACAAGATCGTTCATGCGCTTAAGTTTACGCCCGTCTGGTTGCCTGGCGAGAGAGAGGTTAGTGTCGCGTATGCCGTTTTTTCCAAACCAGCCGTCCCGCACGGAATGACCAAGCGCGTCGGCATCATCGGCGCCGGGCCCGGTGGCCTGGCGGCGGCCATGTTGCTGGCCAAGGCCGGCGTCGATGTCACGGTGCATGAGGCCAGGGACCGCGTCGGCGGCCGCTCCAGCATGATCACCGCGCCCACGCCCCAGGGCACCTTTCGCTTCGACATGGGGCCCACCTTCTTCCTTTACCCCCGCGTCCTGGCCGACATCTTCGCCGCCTGCGGCCGCAACCTGCACGACGAGGCGGAGCTGATCCGGCTCGACCCGCAATACCACCTGATCTTCGAGGGCGGCGGCGAGATCCAGGCGTCGGGCGACATGGTCCGCATGGCCGAGGAGCTGCGCCGCTTCTCCCCCGCGGACGCCGACGCCCTGCCCCGCTTCATGGCCGACAACCGGGCCAAGCTCGCCGTGTTCCGCCCCGTGCTGGAGAACGCTTTCAACGGCATGCGCGACCTCATGCGCCCGCCGGTGCTGAAGGGCCTCGGCATGTTGCGCCCGCACCGCAGCGTCGATGCCGACCTCGGCGCTTACTTCCGTGACGAGCGGGTGCGGCTCGCTTTCAGCTTCCAGAGCAAGTACCTCGGCATGTCGCCGTTCCGTTGCCCGAGCCTGTTCACCATCCTGTCCTTCATGGAATACGAGTACGGCGTCTATCACCCGCGCGGCGGCACCGGCGCGGTCATGGCCGCCATGACGCGCGTCGCTCGCGACCTCGGCGCGGAGATCAACCTCAATGACCCCGTCGAGGAGGTCCTGTTCCAGGGCCGCCGCGCCACCGGCGTTCGCACCGCCGCGGGCGAGCGGCGCTACGACGCGCTGGTCATCAACGCCGATTTCGCGGAAACCATGAAGCGCCTGGTGCCCGACGCCATCCGCCGCCGCTGGACCGACAAGAGGATCGCGACCAAGAAGTTCTCCTGCAGCACCTTCATGCTTTATCTCGGCATCGAGGGCACCCTGCCGGAGCTATCGCACCACACCGTTTACCTGGCGGACGACTACCGCCGCAACCTGGCCGAGATCGAGGCCGGCATGGCCCCGACCAACCCGAGCTTCTACGTCCAGAACGCCTGCGTCACCGATCCGGCCCTTGCCCCGCCCGGCCATTCGACGCTTTACGTCCTCGTTCCGGTCGGCCACCGCGTCGGCCAGGGCATCGACTGGGCCACGGAAGCGCCCCGCTACCGCGCCCTCGCCCTCGAACGCCTGAAACGGATCGGCGTTCCCGACATCGAGAGCCGCATCCGCTTCGAGAAGGTCCTGACCCCGCAGGGCTGGGAGGACGACCTTCGCATCTACCGCGGCGCCACCTTCAACCTCGCCCACAACCTCGCGCAGATGCTCCATTTCCGCCCGCGCAACCGTTTCGAGGACCTCGACGGCGTTTACCTGGTGGGCGGCGGCACCCACCCCGGCAGCGGCCTGCCGGTCATCTTCGAAAGCGCCCGCATCAGCAGCCGCCTTCTCACCGAGGACCTCGGCGTGCGCCCCGATTGGGACTCTCCCTCGGCCATGGCCGCCCCCAACTACGTTCCCGCCATCGCGGAGGCCCTATGAACGCCATCAATCCAGACCTCGGCGCCCGCCCCGTGGGCGTCGTCGGCGCCGGGCTGGCCGGCCTCGCCGCCGCCTGCACCCTCGCCGCCCGCGGCCACAAGGTCATCCTGTTCGACAAGAACCCGTGGCTCGGCGGCAAGGCGGCGCAGTTATGCGAGCAGGGGTTCCGCTTCGACATGGGCCCCACCATCCTCACCGTGCCGCACGTGCTGGAGCGCGTGTTCCGGGAAGCCGGGCGCGACATGCGCGACTACCTCGACCTGCGCCGGCTCGACCCGCAATGGCGCTGCTTCTTCGACGACGGCACCGTGCTCGACCTGTCCGAGAACGTGCCCGAGATGGCCGACACCATCGCTGCCTACGCTCCCGGCAGCCAGCAGGGCTACCGCGACTTCATCGCCATGAGCGAGCAACTGCACGGCGTCAGCGAGAAGTTCTTCTTCTGGAAGTCGGTGGAGGGCATCTCCGACACCCTCAGCATGAAGGGCATGAATCTCAAGACCCTGCGCGAGGTGTTGAGCCTGCGGATGGGCACCTCCGTCGCCGCGCAGATCCGTAAGCGCGTCCCCGACGGCCGCGTCGCGCAGATGCTCGACCATTTCGTCCAGTACGTCGGCAGTTCGCCTTACGCTTCCCCCGCCGTGCTGTGCAGCATCGCCCACATGCAGACGGCGCTCGGCGTCTGGTATCCGATCGGCGGCACCCGCGCCGTCCCGGAGGCGCTGCAGCGGCTGGCCGGTGAGCTGGGAATTGATCTTCGCCCGGGCGTGGGGGTCGACCGTATCCTTCACGACGACGGCCGCGCGTCGGGCGTCGTCACCGACGCGGGCGAGACCATCCCCCTCTCCGCCGTCGTCTCCAATATGGATAGCGTTCGCACCATGAGTGAGTTGGTCGGCGGCGCGCCCGGCCGCCGCTTCGCGCGCCGCTGGAAGCGCGACCCGGCCTGCTCCGGCGTCGTGCTCTACCTCGGCCTCGACCGCGGCTACGACCACCTGGCGCACCACGATTTCGTCTTCTCCAAGGATCCCGAGGAGGAGTTCGACTGGATCTACGGCAAGGGCGAACCCGCGCCCGACCCGACCTGCTACCTCGCCGCCACCGCCCGCACCGAGCCGGGCGTCGCCCCCGAGGGTGGCGAAGCGCTCTACGTCCTGGTCCACACCCCGTTCCTCCGCCCGCATCACGACTGGTCGCGGATGCTGCCCGCCTACCGCCAGGTCATCCTCGACAAGCTCAAGCGCTGCGCCGCCATGCCCGATCTCGAGGAGCGCATCGTTTTCGAGCGCCACCTCACCCCGCAGGACATCCACGACCGCTACCGCGTTCTCAACGGCGCGATCTACGGCCTCGCCAGTCACGGCAAGGTCAACGGCGCGTTCAAGCCGGGCAACCGTTCGCGCGATCTCGCCGGCCTCTACCTCGCCGGCGGCGCGGCCCATCCTGGCCCGGGGATGCCCATGGTGCTCATGAGCGGCTGGATCGCCGCCGATAGCCTCTGCCAAGACCTGCAGCCAGCCGCGGCCCGCGTCACAGCCTGAGCGGGCGCGATGCCCGGCCACGAGTTCCCGCTGTCCGGCCGCGAGTCCTTCGCGGCCGCGGGGAGCATGTCGTCCCCGGCCAAGATCCCGAATCCGGCGCGCACCCGCGACGGCCAGTCCCGTGACGACCCGCTCGCCGCCCGGTCCCCGCTCCTGTTCTGGCTGTTCGGCTGGTACCTGCGCTGGTTCTTCTGGCGCCGCTTCCGCGCCGTCCGCGTCTCCCGCGCCGGCCTGCCCCGCGCGCCGTCCGGCCGTCCCCTGATCATCTACAGCAATCACCCCTCCTGGTGGGACCCGGCGCTCTACATCCTGCTCGCCACCAAGCTGTTCCCCGGCCGCCCCGGTTTCGGGCCCATGGATCATGAGTCCCTCGGCCGCTACGGCGTGCTGGAGCGCATGGGCGTGTTCGGCATCGCCCTCAACACGCCCCGCGGCGCGGCCCGCTTCCTCGCGACCAGCCTGCGCGTGCTGGGCGACCCCGCCGGCATTCTCTGGATCACCGCCGAGGGCGCGTTCACCGATCCGCGCCGCCGCCCCGTCCATCTCCGCCCCGGCATCGCCCACCTCGCCCGCCGCGTTCCGGGCGCTGTCATCCTGCCGCTCGCCGTTGAGTACGCCTTCTGGAACGAGAGCCGCCCCGAGGCGCTCGTCCGCTTCGGCGACCCGATCGAGACGGCCCGCGACCGCACCGTCGCCGCCTGGACCACCCGCCTCGAAGCCGAGTTGACCCGGACTATGGATTCGCTCGCCACCGAGAGCGCCGAGCGTGACCCGTCGTTGTTCCAGCCCCTGCTCCGCGGCGGCGCAGGCGTCGGCGGCATCTACGACCTGTCCCGCCGCCTCCGCGCCTGGGCCTCGGGCCGCCGCTTCGACCCCTCGCACGAGCAGCGCGATTGACCGTCCTCGCCGTCGCCAGCCTGCTGCTCGCCGCGGCTCCGCTGTTGCTGATGCTCGCCAACCTGCCGCTGTTCCGCGCCCCGCCGCTGGCCAGCGACCGGCCGTCCGTCAGCGTCCTGATCCCCGCGCGCAACGAGGAAGCCCACATCGGCGACGCCTGCGCCGCGGTTCTCGCCAACCGCGGCGTCGATCTCGAACTGCTGGTGCTGGACGACGACAGCAGCGACCGGACGCCGCAGATCCTGGCCGCCATCGCCGACCCTCGCCTGCGCGTCGCCCAGGCGCCCGCCCTCCCGCCCGGCTGGTCCGGCAAGCAGCACGCCTGCCACGTCCTGTCCGGCCTCGCCCGGCACGACCTCATGGTGTTCGTTGACGCCGACGTCCGTCTCGCCCCCGACGCCCTTTCCCGCATGGCCGGCTTCATGCAGAGCCACGGTGCCGGCCTCGCCAGCGGCTTCCCGCGCCAGGTCGTCGTCACCTGGTCGGAGCAGCTCCTGTTGCCGCTGATCCACTTCCTCCTGCTCGGCTTCCTGCCGCTGGCCGTGATGAACCGCCTGCCGCTGCCCAGCCTCGGCGCCGGCTGCGGCCAGTTGTTCATCGCCCGCCGCGGCGCTTACCGCGACGCCGACGGCCACGCGGCGATCCGCGCCAGCCTGCACGACGGCCTGACGCTCCCGCGCGCCGTCCGCCGCGCCGGGCACATGAGCCTGCTGTTCGACGCCACCGGCTTCTCGCGCTGCCGGATGTATGCCAACGCGGGCCAAGTCTGGGAGGGTCTATGCAAGAACGCGACGGAGGGCATGGCGAAGCCGGCCGCACTCCCGGTCTGGACCGTGATCCTCGGCGGCGGCCAGGTCCTGCCCGCCTTCCTGCTGCTGACGGTCCCGAGCTGGCCCGCGGCCCTCGCCTTGGCGATGGGCATCGGGGCCCGCCTGGTCCTCGCCGCCCGCTTCCGCCAGCCCTGGCTCTCGGCCCTGCTGCACCCGCTCGGCGTGCTGGCCCTGTTGCTGATCCAGTGGTTCAGCCTGCTTCGCGCCGCCCGCGGCGGCCAGGCCACCTGGCGCGGACGGGCCTACCCGGGCTGATCCTGGCGCTGCTCGCCTTCACTCCCCCGGTGCGCGCCGCCACGCTGGACGTCGTCGTCGCCGGCGTCCGCGACGCCCGGGGCGACATCCTGGTGGCGGTCTGCTCCGAGCGCCGCTTCCTCCAGCCCACCTGCGAGCACGCCGGCCGCGCGCCCGCCCGGCCCGGCGAGGTCACCGTCCGCGTCGCCGGCGTCCCGCCCGGCACCTGGACCGCCCAGGCCTTTCACGACGAGGACGGTGATGGCAAGATCGGCCGCAACGTCCTCGGCATCCCGACCGAGGGCATCGGCTTCAGCAACGACGCCAAGTTCCGCTTCGGCCCGCCCCGCTTCTCCGACGCCGCCTTCCGGCTCGGCCCGGCCGGCGGTCGCGTCCGCTTCTCCCTCCGCTACGTGTTCTGAGGTGCCGTTCATGGGCGACCGTTTCCCCGCCGACCCCCCGCCGCACTTCGCGGCGCACCTGTTCGTCTGCACCAACCGCCGCCCCGACGGCCACCGGCGCGGCTCCTGCGCCGCCCGCGGCTCCGAGCGCCTGCGCGACTACATGAAGGCCCGCGCCAAGGAACTCGGCGTCGCCGGCATCCGCGTCAACACCGCCGGCTGCCTCGATCGCTGCGAGAAAGGCCCCTGCCTGGTGATCTACCCTGAGGGCGTCTGGTATCGCATCGACAGCCCGGCCGACGTCGACCGCGTGCTGCGGGAACACGTCATCGCGGGCGGCCGGGCGCGGGAGCTGATGCTGCCGGCGGACTGATCACCGCCAGCACCGCCGCCGGGTCCGTCCCTCCCGGCACCGCCAGCACCTGCCCCGGCGAGGCCGGGCCGATCACCGTCACCGCGCGCTTCGGGCACAGGTTGAGGCAGCCGACCTCGATCACCCGCAGCGCCCGGCGGCGCCCCGTCTCCTTCAGCGTCGCGCGCAGCACTTTCGACAAGTCTTGCTTGCCTTTGCGCCCGAACCCGCCGCCCAGCTTGCGGCTGCACTTCTTGCACACCAGCGCCACCCCGTCCCAGGGCGCGGGGATCGGCCGCAACTCGCTCACACCCGCTCGCTGATCTTGATCGCCACCTTGCAGCCCGCCTTGATCACCGCCGACATCAGCCGGTAGGCCGGCGCCAGTTCCGCTTCGTGCTCCAGCCCGATGTCGCGGTGCTCCAGTTCCTCGGCGCGGAACCGCTCGATGGTGCCGCGCAGCTCGGCTTCCTCCTCCGGCAAGCTGGCCGCCTGCTCAGCATAATGCTCGTCGATCGCCTCCTCGACCGCCACGGTGCAGGCCATCGCCGCCCGCGTTCCCAACGCGGCCGTTGCCGCCCCGAGCGCGTAGCCCGCCACGTGCCACAACGGCAGCAACGCCGTCGGCCGCACCCGCCGGGTCGAGATCAGCCCGGCGAACGTGTCGAGGTGAACCTGCTCCTGCGCCTTCATGTGCCGCAGGATGTCGCCCTTCTCGCCCTGGCCGAGCACCGAGAGCTGGCCTTCGTAGATGCGGGCCGCGCCGTACTCGCCGGCGTGGTCCACCCGGATGATCCGTTCGACCATCTCCCGCTCGGGAAGGTCGCCGGGCAGCGGGGCGCGGTGGTCGGTCATGCGGTTCTCCGTGAAAGGGCGCTGGCAGCGAGGCCGGCGCCGAGCAGCAGGGACAGGCCCGTGTTCATCGCCGCCATGCTGACGGGAACGCCGGGCATGAGGTAGGTCGGGTCGTCGCACGGCTTCGCCGGCCGCGTTGGCATCCGCGCCAACCGCTCCGCCGCCGTGCCGCCCCCGAAGTTGGGCGTCTGGCACTCCGGCAGCGGGCTCGGCCAGTAGCGTTGCTCCACCCCCACGTGCAGCGCCCCCAGCGCCGCCCCCGCGAGCAGCGCCACCGCCGCCAGCCCGACCATGACGCGCGACACCCGCGGCAGCACCAGGGCCAGCAGCAGCAGCGCGATCGCCACCCGGTAGGGCCAGCGTTCCAGCAGGCACAGCGCGCACGGCACCAGACCGCCCCACGCTTCCGACAGCCGCGCCGCGATCAGCGCGGCCCCGGCCACCACCGCCCCCAACAGCCCGGCGCGTTGCACTCCGCTCAGCATGGTGCCGATATGGGCGCATTCCCGCTTGGAGCAATCGCCGCCGCGCCATAGGGTGGCTCCTCGCGAATGAAGGGAGAACCGGATGCGCCGCGTCTTGGGCCGGGCCAATTCCAGCAACGTCATGAAGGTCGTCTGGCTGCTGGAGGAACTCGGGTTGCCCTACCGGCGCGAGGACGTCGGCGGCGCGTTCGGCGGCACCGACACGCCCGAGTACCGCGCCCTCAACCCGAACGGCGTCGTTCCCACCCTCGTCGAGGATGAGTTCGTGCTGTGGGAAAGCAATGCCGTCCTCCGCTACCTCGCCGCTGCCAATGCACACGGCGCGGCGATCTGGCCCGACGACGTCCGCGCCCGCGGCAGCATCGACCGCTGGATGGACTGGCAGCAGACCACCCTCGGCCCGCCGATGACCGTCGTGTTCTGGGGGCTGATCCGCACCCCGCCCGACAAGCGCGACGCGGCCGCGATCGACGCCGCCGCGCGCAAGCTCGGCACCGTTTACGGCATCCTGGACGGCATACTCTCCAAGCAGGACTACGTCGCCGGCCCGGTGTTCACCCTCGCCGACATCGCCATCGGCGTCCACGCCCATCGCTGGTTCAGCTTCGACCTTGACCGCCCGTCCCAGCCCGCCCTTCGCGCCTGGTACGACCGCCTGATGGCCCGCCCCCCCTTCGCCAGGCACGTCGCCCTGCCGTTGTCCTGACGGCCGGGGAAGTTGCCGCTCTACCGGCCGCCGCCCTCGTGAAAGATCGTCACCGAGTTCCAGGCCGCTCCCGGCTCCGGTTGCCCGGCGACGTGGATGTAGGTCTGATAAACCGTCATGTTCGTCCCCAGCTCTTTCCACTGGGTGATGATCGAGTGGTACGTGTTGCCGCCGAAGCCTTCCCGTTCATGCGTGACCTTCATCGTCCGCCGGACCGCGCCGGCGACGTTCAGGTCCTCGAACCCGTCGTTGCGGATCGTCTCGTGCCACGAATAGCCCGGCGCAGCCACGGTATCGAACCGTACCGCCGCCCGCGGCCCCTTGGCATACACCGTCCGCAACGCGTCCCGCGCCTTGTCCGCCCCCGGCCAGTCCGTCTTCCAGCTCCCGAACCAGTAAAGCCCCACGCTCCCGTCTCGCAGGATGCGGCACGCCTCGGGGTTCGCCGGGTCCGCGCCCAGGTAGATCAGCGGCGGCCCCGATGTCCGCTCCACCACCCCGACACCTGACGGGCAGGGCGGCGGCGCGTCGGCCCAGGCGACGGCAGGAGCAGCGATCATGGCCAGGGCGGCGAGAAGGCAACGCATGACTCGTCCAGTGCAAAAAAATGGCGGCACCCGAAGGCACCGCCAAGTTTAGGGAGGAAACGTCCTGCAGCAGGACGGCGAACCATCGTGCTGCGCTGCACAATCTATCTCGATCCGCGGTGGATGCAAGGGCGAAGCCGCACGACCCACGCACGGACAGCGCACGCTCTCGCGAGCAGCGTCATGACGTCCAGTCCTATCCGCGCCCACTTGCCACATGATCGCCGCCGCCGTCGGAAACCGGCGCCCGTGCCGTCGGCGCTCTGATCACGCGCGCCTCGCCAGCCGCCTTATAGTTTCGAATCCGTGGCCGATAGCGAGCCGGGCCGCCCGCACCGTCGTCGTGCGGGCCGAGCAGAAGGTCATCCGCGGGACCATGCTGTTCCTGCACGCTCACGACGCCGAGCCCCGCGAGCGGTGCGCGTCATCACGACCTACGGCCAGGATTTTAGTGGCCTGATCTCGCAGCCTTGTTGCCCGGCGCGTGTCCGGCGGGATCAGCTCACATTTCTGTTCCGAAGTGGCGGAGAGGGTGGGATTCGAACCCACGGTAGTTGTTACACCACAACGGTTTTCGAGACCGCCACCTTAAGCCGCTCGGCCACCTCTCCCGCGGGGCGGGGTTATAGTCGAGGCCGTGGCCCGCCGCAACGCCGGTGTTGACACCGATGAGGCCGCGGACTAGATGCCGCGCTCCGGTGTTATGGCCTAATGCCATAGCATCCAATGATCTCGAAAAAGGGCTGTCCGGCCTGGCCGGAACTGCCAGATAGGAACCATACGATGTTCGCAGTCATCCGCACTGGCGGAAAGCAGTACCGCGTCGCCCCCGACCAGGTGCTCAAGGTCGAGAAGCTGCCCGGCGAGGCCGGCGAGACCATCACCTTCACCGACGTGCTCGCCGTCGGCGGCACGAGTGGCACGACCTTCGGCACGCCGCTGGTGGCCAACGCCACCGTCAGCGCGACCGTCATCGCGCAGGACCGGTTGGACAAGGTCATCATTTTCAAGAAGCGCCGCCGGCAGAACAGCCGCCGCAAGAACGGTCACCGGCAACACGTCACCGTGCTGCGCGTCGCCAGCATCGTGGCGGACGGGATCGAGGACTCGCTCGAGGCCGACCCGGCCGCGGCGGAAGCGCCCGTTCCCGCTTCCAGCATCGACGCGCCGCCGGCCGACACGGCCGAGCCGGTCATGGCCTGAGGAGAACCGAGCATGGCACACAAGAAGGCAGGCGGCTCGTCCCGCAACGGGCGCGACACCGCCGGGCGGCGGTTGGGCGTCAAGAAGTTCGGGGGCGAGGCCGTCGTCGCCGGCAACATCATCATCCGTCAGCGCGGCACCAGCGTGAAGCCGGGCAGCAACGTCGGGCTAGGACGCGACCACACGATCTTCGCCCTGGTCGACGGCCACGTGAAGTTCAACCGCAAGTCGGAGGGCCGGGTGCACGTCTCGGTCGAGCCTGCGGCCGAGGCGGCGGAGTAGCCAGCTTCATTCCCTGGCTTCGTGCAACAGGACAAGGGTCGGCGCGAGCCGGCCCTTTTCGTATTCAGGCCACCCCATGAAGTTCCTCGACCAAGCCAAGATCTACACGCGCTCCGGCGACGGCGGCAACGGCGTGGTCGCATTCCGGCGAGAGAAGTACATCGAGTTCGGCGGCCCCGACGGCGGCAACGGCGGCCGGGGCGGCGACGTCGTGTTCGTCGCGGCACCGAACCTCAACACGCTGATCGACTTCCGCTACACGCAGCACTTCCGCGCGCCCAAGGGCGGCAACGGGGCCGGCAGCGACCGCACCGGGGCGGCGGCGCCCGACGTGGTGATCGAGGTGCCGGTCGGCACGCAGATCCTGGCTGAGGACAAGGAAACGCTGCTCGCCGACCTCGACGCGCCCGGCAAGCGCGTCGTGCTGTGCCAGGGCGGCGACGGCGGCCACGGCAACGCGCACTTCAAGACCAGCACCAACCGTGCGCCGCGCAAGGCGACGCCGGGCTACCCGGGCGAGGAGCGCTGGGTGTGGCTGCGGCTGAAGCTGATCGCCGACGTGGGGCTGGTGGGGCTGCCGAACGCGGGCAAGAGCACGCTGCTGTCCGTCGTCTCGGCCGCGAAGCCCAAGATCGCCGACTACCCGTTCACGACGCTGCACCCGCAGTTGGGCGTGGTGCGGCTGTCGCACAGCGAGGAGTTCGTCATCGCCGACATCCCCGGCCTGATCGAGAGGGCGCACGAGGGCGCGGGGCTGGGCGACCGCTTCCTGGGCCACGTCGAGCGCTGCGCGGTGCTGCTGCACCTGGTCGACGGCGCGGCCGGCAGCCCGGTGCGGGCCTGGCGCACGGTGCGGGGGGAACTCGAAGCCTACGGCGGCGGGCTGGCGCAGAAGCCCGAGCTGCTCGTGCTGAACAAGACGGACGCGATGACGCCGCGGGAGGTCTCGGCCCGGCGCGCGGCGCTGGCGAAGGCGGCCGGGCAACCGGTGATGCTGCTGTCGGGCGCCACGGGCCAGGGCCTGCCGGACGTGGTCCGCGCCCTGATGGGCCGCGTCCACGCCCATCGCGTGGGGGAGCCGGTCTTGGCATGATCCTGCCCCGGCTGGCGGACGCCCGGCTGCTGGTGGTCAAGGTCGGCAGCGCCCTCGTGGTTGACCGCGCCGCGCCGCGGGCCGGGTGGCTGCGGGGCGTCGCGGCCGATATCGCGGCGGCGCGGGCGCGGGGAACGGCGGTGATCGTGGTGTCCTCGGGCGCGATCGCGCTGGCGCGGCCGGTGCTCGGGCTGCGCCAGCCCCGGCTCCGGCTGGAGGAGAAGCAGGCGGCGGCGGCGGTGGGGCAGATCCGGCTGGCCCAGGCGTGGACCGAGGCGCTGTCGGCGCACGGGCTGGTGGCGGCGCAGTTGCTGCTGACCCTGGGCGACACCGAGGACAGGCGGCGCTACCTCAACGCCCGCGCGACGCTGACGACCCTGCTGGCGCTGTCCTGCGTGCCGGTGATCAACGAGAACGACAGCGTGGCGACGGCCGAGATCCGCTTCGGCGACAACGACCGGCTGGCGGCGCGGGTGGCGGAAATGGTGCAGGCGGACCAATTATTGCTGCTGTCCGACATCGACGGGCTTTACACCGCCGACCCCAAGCGCGAGCCCTCGGCGCGTCATATCCCCGTCGTGGCGGCGCTGACGCCGGAGATCGAGGCGATGGGGGGCGACCCGCCACCGGGCTACTCGAGCGGGGGGATGCGGACCAAGCTGGCGGCGGCGCGGATCGCGACCCAGGCGGGCTGCGCCATGGCGATCGCGCTCGGCGGCGCGGAGCGGCCGCTGCGGGCGGTGGAGCAGGGGGCGCGGCTCACCTGGTTCCTGCCGGCAGCCGACGGGCGCAGCGCCCGCAAGCGGTGGATCGCCGGCAGCCTGCACCCGGCCGGCCGGCTGCTGGTGGACGCGGGCGCGGCGCAAGCCCTGGCCGCGGGGCGTTCGCTGCTGCCGGCCGGCGTGCGCGGCATCGAGGGCGAGTTCGAGCGCGGCGACCCGGTGGTGATCGAGGTCGCGTCGGGCGGCGTGCTGGCGCGGGGCCTTTGCGCCTACGCTAGCGCCGACGCGCGGCGGATCGCCGGGCACCGGTCGGAGGAGATCGAGGCGCTGCTGGGCTGGCGCGGCCGGGACGAGATCGTGCATCGTGACGACCTCGTGCTCCTGTAGGCCTCGCCCCCGACGCCGCACGCCCCGAGGCTCCCATGCCCGGCCGCGTCAGGTGACGGCCGCCACGATCTCGTGCGCGCCGTCCCACACCAGCCTGACCGCGACGTAGAGCACGATCAGCAGCCCGGCCCAGGCGATCCAGCGGTAGCGTTCCAGCAGGTTGGCGATGAAGCTGGCCGCGGCGCCCATCAGGATCACCGAGATGGCCAGCCCGACCACCATCACCCACGGGTGCTCGCGCGACGCGCCGGCGACGGCGAGCACGTTGTCGAGGCTCATGGACACGTCGGCCAGCACGATCTGGGTCATCGCCTGGCGCATGGTCTTGGCGGGCGCGGCCTGGCCGTCCGCGGCGGCGTGCGCGCCCGGGCCGGGGCGCAGCTCGCGGAACATTTTCCAGCACACCCACAGCAGCAGCACGCCGCCCGCGAACAGCAGGCCGACGATCGCCAGCAGCTGCACGGTGACGAAGGCGAAGCCGATCCGCAGCACGGTGGCGGCGCCGATGCCGATCAGGATGGCGCGCTTCTTCTCCGCCGCCGGCAGCCCGGCCACCGCCATGCCGACGACGATGGCGTTGTCGCCGGCGAGCACGAGGTCGATGAACAGGACCTGCAGCAGGGCGACCAGTTCGGCCGCGATCACGTCCGGCATGAACGCCTTGCAAGCTGGGAGCGGGGGGCGTAGCTGGGCATGACGCGTTTAAGACCGAGAGGCGTGCGATGGTTCCGCGTTATTCCCGTCCGCAGATGGCCGCGATCTGGGCGCCCGAGAACCGGTTCCGCATCTGGTTCGAGATCGAGGCGCTGGCCGCGGAAGCGATGGCGCGGCAGGGCATGATCCCCGAAACCGCCGCCCGCGCCATTCGCGAGAACGGGGCGGCTAAGGTGGCGGACATCACGCCCGGCGACCTGGAGCGGATCGACGCCATCGAGCGCGAGACCCGGCACGACGTCATCGCCTTCCTGACCTGGCTCGCCGAGGGGATCGGCCCGGACAGCCGGTTCGTGCACCAGGGCATGACCAGCAGCGACGTGCTCGACACCTGCTTCTCGGTGCAGCTGACGCAGGCGGCCGACCTGCTGATCGAGGGCGTGGAGCAGGTGATGGCGGCGCTCGCGCGGCGGGCGCAGGAGTTCAAGTACGCGCCGACCATCGGGCGCAGCCACGGCATCCACGCCGAGCCGACCAGCTTCGGCCTCAAGCTGGCCGGGCACTACGCCGAGTTCGCCCGCGACCACGCCCGGCTCAGGCAGGCGCGGGCGGAGGTCGCGGTGTGCGCCATCAGCGGCGCCGTCGGCACCTACGCCCATCTCGGCCCGGCGATCGAGGCGCACGTCGCCGCCAAGCTCGGGCTGGCGGTGGAGACGGTGTCCACCCAGGTGATCCCGCGCGACCGGCACGCGGCGTTCTTCTGCGCGCTCGGCGTCGTGGCCAGCGGGGTCGAGCGGCTGGCGACCGAGGTGCGCCACCTGCAGCGCAGCGAGGTGCGCGAAGCGGAGGAGTTCTTCCACGCCGGGCAGAAGGGCAGCAGCGCGATGCCGCACAAGCGCAACCCGGTGCTGAGCGAGAACCTGACCGGCCTCGCCCGCATCGTCCGCGCCGCCGTGGTGCCGGCGCTGGAGAACGTGACCTTGTGGCACGAGCGCGACATCAGCCACAGCAGCGTCGAGCGGGCCATCGGGCCGGACGCGACCGTGACGCTCGACTTCGCGCTGGCCCGGCTGGCGGGGATGATGGACACGTTGACGGTGCATCCCGAGCAGATGCGCGCCAACATCGACGCGCTCGGCGGCGTCGTCCATAGCGGCGAGGTGCTGCTGGCGCTGACGCGGGCCGGCATCTCGCGCGAGGACGCCTACCGCGTCGTGCAGCGCAGCGCGATGGCGGCGTGGTCCGCCCTGGGCAAGCCGGGAGCCAAGGGGTTCCGCGACCACCTGGCCGACGACCCCGAGGTGGCCGGCCGGGTCGCCCCCGAGACCCTGGACGCGGCCATGGCCACCGACAGGCACTTGGCCCACGTCGATCACGTGTTCGCGCGCGTGTTCCCGGGCCACGATGTCGCCACCAAGGCGGCCTGATCCGGCCGCAACTGGCCGCCATCCTCGCCGGCATGGATCAAGGAGGTCCGTGCGATGCGCAAGATGTTGATGGCGATGTTCCTGGCCGGCGGGGTTTCCGCCGCGTCCGCCGCCCACGCGGCCCCGTTCGCTAGCCCGGCCGTGACCGGCCCGGCCTCGGTGCGAACGGTGCAGTTCTTCGAAGCCGGAGGCTATCGGGACGGGCGCGACCGCGAGTGGCGCCGCCGCGAGGCCTACGAGCACTGGCGTCGCCATGCCGAGTGGCGGCGCGAGGCGGAGCGGCGGGCGGAGTGGCGTTACGGGCGTCACCACGGCGGCTACGGCCACGAACGCTGGTGAGGGCGTAAGGCGGTCCGGGCCAGGGCCGTTGGTGCCCTGGCCCGGACCGCCTATTGATTTCCGCCGGCCTTAACCGGTCCGCAACCCGCGGGCGTTAGTCTGCCGGGCTATGTCGACCCCAGCCAGCTCCGCAGCCCCTCTCGGCGGCGACGTGCCCGCCGCGCCTGGCTGGAGCATCGGGCGGCTCGCCTCGGCGATGCTGACGGCGGCGCTGGTGGCGACTGGCCGGCAGGCCGACCCGCTCGCCGGATTGGACGACGCGTTGGCCGCGCGCATCCGGGCCGCGCAAGTGGCCGCCGTGGTGCGGCTCACGCCGCTGACGATGGCGGTGGCGGTGCTGAACGCCACCATCGTGCTGCTGATGTTCTGGCGCGACGGTCCGCGCCCGTTCCTGGCCGCCTGGTTCGCGCTGGTCGCCGGCTTGGCAGTGGCCGCGCTGCGTTCGTGGCGGGAGGCGGGGCGTCGTGCGCCACGGGAAGCGGCGTCGGCCCGGTCGCTGAAGCGTGTCGTGACACGCGCGGCCTTGCTGGCGGGCGCGTGGGGCCTGGCGCCCGCGGTGCTGTTCCCGATGGCCGACGCGGTCGGGCACTTCGTGCTGGGCTGCCTCGCCACCGGCATGATCACCGGCAGCGCGTTCGCGCTCTCCGCCGTGCCGCGGGCCGGCTTCGCCTACACCTGGGTGCTCTCGCTGATGGCGGTGGCCGGCATGGCGGCGTCCGGCGAGCCGCACCTGCTCGGCGCGGCCGGGATGCTGTGCCTCTACGCCGCCTTCATCTCCCGCAACCTGTCGATCCACGGCAACACGCTGATCGAGACGCTGCGCGGCCGGCGCGAGATCGAGGAGCAGCGCGAGGTGCTGAGGCTGCTGCTGCGCGACTTCGAGGAAAGCGCCGGCGACAGCCTGTGGGAAACCGACGCGGCCGGGCGGCTGCGGCGGACGCCGCCGCAGTTGGCCGAGGCGCTCGGCCCGGCGGCGGCCGAGGGGGCCTGCCTGTCCGACCTGTTGTCCGGCGATGGCGGCGGCGCGGCGGCCGAGGGCGCTCTCGCGGCCTGCCTCGCCGCCGGGCAGGCGTTCCGCGACGTGCTCGCCACCGGCCAGGCCGCCTCGGGCGAGGACCGGGTGTGGTCGCTGACCGCGCGCCCGGTGCATGACGAGGCCGGGGCGTTCCAAGGCTTCCGCGGCGTGGCGTCGGACGTCACCGACCGGGTGCGGGCCGAGGCGCGGGCGGCCCACCTCGCCTACCACGACCCGCTGACCGGGTTGGCCAACCGGCGGCGCATGATGGAGGAGCTGGCCGCGGCCTTCGCCCGGGTCCGGCGCGAGGGCGGCGGCGCCGCGTTGCTCGTCGTCGATCTCGATCGCTTCAAGCCGGTCAACGATCTGCACGGCCACGCCGCCGGCGACGCGGTGCTGTGCCAGGTCGCGGCCCGGCTGCGCGAGGCGACGCGGGAAACGGACGTCGTGGCCCGGTTCGGCGGCGACGAGTTCGCCATCATGGCGCACTTCGCGCGCCCGGGGCCGACCGCGGCGGACGAGGCCGAGGACCCGGACGGCGACGACAAGGCGCGGCTGGCCCGGCGGGTCGTGGCGGCGCTGGAGCGGCCGTTCGCGCTGAACGACGGGGCGCTGACGGTCTCCGTCGGCTGCAGCGTCGGCGTGGCGCTGGCGCCGGCGGACGGCAGCGCCATCGAGGAGCTGCTGCGCAACGCCGACCTCGCGCTCTACCGCGCCAAGGCGGAAGGGCGCGGGTGCTTCCGCTTCTTCGAGGCCGGCATGGACGCCAAGCTGCGCGAGCGCACGGCGCTGGAGGCGGACCTGCGCCTGGCGGTGGCGCGCGACGAGCTGGTGCCGCATTTCCAGCCACTGGTGACCCTGACCACGGGCCGGGTGGTCAGCTTCGAGATGCTGGCGCGCTGGCCGCACCCGACGCGCGGGATGGTGCCGCCGGCCGAGTTCATCCCGATCGCCGAGGACGGCGGCCTGATCGGCGCGCTGACCGAGAACCTGCTCCGCCGCGCCTGCCGCGCCGCGGCCGGGTGGCCGGACTCGGTGCTGCTGGCCGTCAACGTGTCGCCGCTGCAACTGCGCGACCGCGCGTTGCCGGGCCTGGTGCGGACCGTGCTGGCCGAGACCGGCCTCGCGCCGCACCGGTTGGAGGTGGAGCTGACCGAGAGCGCGCTGGTGGCCGATTTCAGTCTGGCGCGGGACATCGTGGTCGAGCTGCGGACGTTGGGGGTACGGGTGGCGCTGGACGATTTCGGCACCGGATTCTCCAGCCTCAAGCACCTGCAGGCGCTGCCGTTCGACAAGCTGAAGATCGACGCCAGCTTCGTGCAGGCGATGACCACGGACGCGGACAGCGGCAAGATCGTCTCGGCCGTCGTCGGGCTGGGGCACAGCTTGGGCATGCTGACGGTGGCGGAAGGCATCGAGGACCCGAAATCCGTCAAGATCCTGCGCCGGCTCGGGTGCGACCTGGGCCAGGGCTACCTGTTCGCGCGGCCGATGCAGGAGGACGAGGCGTGCGCGCTGGCGATGGGGCGGACGGCGGAGCCGGTGCCGCTCGGAGCGTCGTGGTTCTGAGCTGACTGGTCAGGCCGCGCCAGCATCCCTTCCCCTGCCCCGAGGCCGCCGCCCGCGCGCCCCGGCCGCAAGTGGCGGGCGGGCCTGCCGCCTGCTATACCCCCGCTTCAACGCCCATCCGGGCAGGACAGGGATTGGGGCCATGGCGCGCCGCCGACAACTCTACGAGGGAAAGGCCAAGGTGCTTTTCGAAGGGCCGGAACCGGGCACCCTCGTGCAATACTTCAAGGACGACGCCTCGGCCGGCAACGGCGGCAAGACCGGCACCATCACCGGCAAGGGCGTGCTGAACAACCGCATCAGCGAGTACCTGATGATGCGGCTGGCCGAGATCGGCGTGCCGACCCACTTCGTCCGCCGCCTCAACATGCGCGAGCAGTTGATCCGCGAGGTCGAGATCATTCCCTTGATGGTGGTGGTGCGCAACGTCGCCGCCGGCAGCCTCAGCACGCGCCTCGGCATCCCGGAAGGCACGCGCCTGCCGCGCAGCATCGTCGAGTACTACTACAAGAACGAGGCGTTGCAGAACCCGATGGTGGGCGAGGAGCACATCACCGCCTTCGGCTGGGCCGCGACCCACGACATGGACGACATGGTGGCGCTCACCTTGCGCGTGAACGACTTCCTGTCCGGCCTGTTCCTCGGCGTCGGCATCACCTTGGTGGACTTCAAACTGGAGTTCGGCCGGCTATGGGAGGAGGACGACATGAGAGTCGTCCTCGCCGACGAGATCAGCCCGGACAATTGCCGCCTATGGGACAGCAAGACGAGCGAGCGGATGGACAAGGACCGTTTCCGCCGCGACATGGGCCGGGTCGAGGAAGCCTACCAGGAAGTGGCCCGGCGGCTCGGCATCCTGCCTGAAGCGGGCAACAACGACCTCAAGGGACCGGAGCTGATGCAGTGAAGGCCGTGGTGACGGTTATGCTGAAGCCCGGCGTGCTGGACCCGCAGGGCCGCGCCATCGGCCACGCGCTGGGTACCCTGGGGTTCGAGGGCGTGGGCGAGGTGCGGGCGGGCAAGGTGATCGAGCTGGAGCTGGCGGCCCGCGACGAGGCGGACGCGCGGGCGCAGGCCGAGGCGATGGGTCGCCGCCTGCTGGCCAACACGGTGATCGAGAGCTTCCGGGTGGAGGTCGGGTCGTGAAAGCGGCGTTGCTGGCGGCGGTGGCCGTGCTCGCGCTGGGCGGGACGGCGCGGGCGCAGCGCTTCTCTAACATCAGCGGCGAGAAGCTGATCCAGCTTTGCGCCAGCGGCAACCCGCGCGACGTCGAGGGGTGCACCGCCTACATCGACGGCGTGGCGGACTCGGTCGCGTTCTACCAAGGGCTGCGGCCCGCGAACGGGAGCAAGGGCGCGGCCTTGCCGGGCTACGTCTGCATTCCCGGCAACACGACGGGGGTGCAGCTGAGGCAGTCCGTCGTGGAATGGTACCGCAAGCACCAGGACCAGGCCAAGCGGGTGGCGAGCGGCGTCGTGCTCCGCGCCCTGGACGAGGCCTTCCCCTGCCCCGGCGAGCGCCGCGGGTTGCCCCGATCAGAACCATGAGCCGAACGCCGCGGCACCGCCGTCCTGAGGGTTCGCCGGGCCGCCCCGGCCATCACCTGGCCATGCCACACCCACGGGAGTCGCCCTGATGAGAACCTTGCTGCTCGCCACCCTCGCCGTGCTCGCCCTCGGCACCGCCGCGCAGGCGCAGCGGATGACGACCATGACCGGCGAGCAGGTCGCCAAGCTGTGCACCGACAAGGACCCGCGCGCCGTGGAGGGCTGCACCGCCTACATCAACGGCATCGCCGACGCGGCGGAGCTGTTCCAGGCGCTGCGCCCGGCGGACGGCAGCAACGGGCCGCCGCTGCCGGGCTACGCCTGCATCCCGGCCAAGACGACCGGGGCGGAGATGCGCCGCGTGTTCGTCGACTGGCTGCGCAAGCACCCGGACCGCGCCAAGCTCCCGGCCGGCCACGCCGTCTTGGTGGCGCTGGACGAGTCGTTCTCCTGCTCCAGCCAGCGGATCTAGGCCGCGGGATGCGGGCCGGCGTCGTCATCTTTCCCGGCACCAACCGGGAGCGCGACGTGGCCATCGCGCTCCATCGCGCGACGGGGCAGAGGCCGCGCATGGTCTGGCACGGCGAAACCTCGCTCGACGGGCTCGACCTCGTGGTGCTGCCGGGCGGGTTCAGCCACGGCGACTACCTGCGCTGCGGTGCGATGGCGGCGCGCAGCCCGGTGATGGACGCGGTGCGCGGCTTCGCCGGGCGCGGCGGCCACGTGCTGGGCGTGTGCAACGGCTTCCAGATCCTGACCGAAGCGGGCCTGCTGCCCGGCGCACTGCTGCGCAACGCGGCCCTCCGCTTCCTGAGCCAGGACTGCCACCTCCGGGTGGAGCGCGACGACACGCCCTTCACCCGCGGCTACCGGCAAGGCCAGGTGTTCCGCGCTCCCATGGCGCACGGCGACGGCAACTACTTCGCCGACGACGCGACGCTCGACCGGCTGGAGGGCGAGGGCCTGGTCGCGCTGCGCTACTGCGCCCCGGGCGGCGCGCTGACGCCTGACGCCAACCCGAACGGGTCGCAGCGCCACATCGCCGGCATCCTGTCGCCCAACCGCCGGGTGATGGGTCTGATGCCGCATCCCGAGGACCTGGTCGACCCGCTGATGGGCGGCACCGACGGCTTGCCGCTGTTCGAGGGGATCGCCGGGGCGCTCGCCGCGTGACGGCCGACGTGAAGCAGGGAGGCGTCAACCAGGCGCTCGCGCGGCAGTTCGGGTTGAGCGCCGAGGAATACGCCCGCGTGCTGGCCATCATGGGGCGCACGCCCAGCCTGACGGAACTCGGCATCTTCAGCGTCATGTGGTCTGAGCATTGCAGCTACAAGTCGAGCCGAGTGTGGCTGAAGCAACTGCCCACGGAGGCGCCCTGGGTCGTCCACGGGCCGGGCGAGAACGCGGGCGTCGTCGCCATCGGCGACGGGCTGGCGGCGGTGTTCAAGATGGAGAGCCACAACCACCCGAGCTTCATCGAGCCTTACCAGGGCGCGGCGACGGGCGTCGGCGGCATCCTGCGCGACGTGTTCACGATGGGCGCGCGGCCGGTCGCCAACCTCAACGCGCTGCGCTTCGGCGACCCGGCCGACCCACGGACCAGGCGGGTGGTGGACGGCGTGGTGCGCGGCATCGGCGGCTACGGCAACTGCGTCGGCGTGCCGACCGTGGGCGGCGAGGTCAACTTCCACCCCGCCTACAACGGCAACCCGCTGGTCAACGCCATGACGGTGGGGATCGCGCCCGCGGACCGCATCTTCCTCAGCGCCGCGGCCGGGGTGGGCAACCCGGTGATCTACGTCGGCGCGAAAACGGGGCGGGACGGCATTCACGGTGCCACCATGGCCAGCGCCGAGTTCGGCGCGGATTCGGAGGAGAAGCGCCCCACCGTCCAGGTCGGCGACCCGTTCGTCGAGAAGCTGCTGATCGAGGCGTGCCTGGAGCTGATGCGGACGGACGCCATCGTGGCCATCCAAGACATGGGCGCGGCCGGGCTGACCAGCAGCGGCGTCGAGATGGCCGGCAAGGGCGGCGTCGGCATCCTGCTCGACCTCGACGCCGTGCCGCAGCGCGAAGCGGGCATGACCGCCTACGAGATGATGCTGTCCGAGAGCCAGGAGCGGATGCTGATGGTCCTGCGCCCCGACCGGCAGGACGTGGCCCGCGCCATCTTCGACAAGTGGGAGCTGGATTTCGCCGTCGTCGGCCGCCTGACCGACAGCGGGCGCATCCAGGTGCGCCACCAGGGCCGGATGGAAGCCGATATCCCGCTCGACCCGCTGGCCGAGCAGGCGCCGCTGTATCACCGCCCCGTGGCCGAGACGCCGCCGCCTGCGCCGCTCGGCCCCGTCGCCGACCCGGCCGGCCTCGGCCCGGCCCTGCTCAAGCTGATGGCCTGCCCGGACCTGTGCAGCCGCGCCTGGGTGTGGAACCAGTACGACAGCACCATCGGCGGCCAGACCGTGCGCCGCCCCGGCCAGGCCGACGCCGCCGTGGTCCGCCTCGAAGGCCTCGGCCGGGCGCTGGCCATCACCACCGATTGCACGCCGCGCTACTGCGCCGCCGACCCGGAAGCCGGCGGCGCGCAGGCGGTGGCCGAGGCCTGGCGCAACCTGACCGCGACCGGGGCGCGACCGCTCGCCATCACCGACAACATGAACTTCGGCAACCCCGAGAAGCCGGAGATCATGGGCCAGTTCGCCGCCGCCGTGCGCGGCATGGCCCTCGCCTGCCGGGCGCTCGACTTCCCGGTCGTGAGCGGCAACGTCAGCCTCTACAACGAGACGGAAGGCCGCGGCATCCTGCCCACCCCGGCGATCGGCGGCCTGGGCGTGCTGGACGACGCGGCGCAGGCGGTCGGGATCGCGCTCGCGCCGGGTGCGTCGCTCGTGCTGATCGGCGCGCCGGGCAGCCATCTCGGGCAATCCTTGTGGCTGCGCGAGGTTGCTGGGCGGGAAGCTGGGCCGCCGCCGCCGGTGGATCTCGGGGCCGAGCGCCGCCACGGCGATTTCGTCCGCGGGCAAATCCTCGGCGGGGCCGCGCAAGCCTGCCACGACGTGTCCGACGGCGGCCTGCTCGTCGCGGTCGCCGAGATGGCGCTGGCCGGCGGCACCGGGGCCGCGCTGACCGCCGAGGGCGACCACGGCTTCTGGTTCGGCGAGGACCAGGCCCGCTACGTGCTGGCGGTGGCGGACGCGGCGGCCGTGTTGGACGCCGCGCGGGTCGCCGGGGTGCCGGCGCGGCAGATCGGCGTCGCCGGCGGTGCCGATTTGACACTGCCGGGCCCGGCACCCATATCGCTGCAACTGCTGCGGGAGGCGCACGAGCGCTTCTTCCCGGCCTGGATAGGGACTTAGCCGATGGCGATGGTGGCCAGCGAGATCGAGGCGTTGATCAAACAAGCCCTCCCGGACGCCGTGGTCGACATTCAGGACCTGGCCGGCGACGGCGACCACTACGCCGCCACCGTCGTCAGCGCCGCCTTCAAGGGCAAGCCTCGCGTCAAGCAGCATCAGATGGTTTACGCCGCCCTGCAAGGCCGCATGGGCGGGGCCTTGCACGCGTTGGCCTTGCAGACATCCGCCCCCGACTGAACGGAGCCACCCCATGAGCAATCCCGTCTTCGAGCGTATCCAGAGCGACATCAAGGCCAACCCCGTCATGCTCTACATGAAGGGCAACGCCATGTTCCCGCAATGCGGCTTCTCCGCCCGCGTGGTGCAGATCCTCACCCACATGGGCGCGCCGTTCCAGACCGCGAACGTGCTTGATGACCCGTCCTTGCGCGACGGCGTCAAGGAGTTCTCTTCTTGGCCGACCGTGCCGCAGCTCTACGTCAACGGCGAGTTCGTCGGCGGCTGCGACATCATCACCGAGATGTATCAGTCGGGCGAGCTGGAAGCATTGTTCGCCGAGCACGGCATCCCGCACCAAGCCTCGGCGTGACCGTTTGGCGGCCGGGTTCCAGGGCTACGGCCCGGCCGCCTTCCGCTTCCTGCGTGACCTCGCCGCCCACAACGAGAAGCCGTGGTTCGAGGCCAACCGGGGCGCTTACGAGGCCGCCGTCAAGCAGCCCACTGCCGAGTTGATCGAGGCAGTCGCCGACGCGCTCCAGACCCACGGCCTGCCGCTTGAAGGCACGCCGAAACGCTCGGGTTTCCGCATCCATCGCGACGTGCGCTTCAGCAGGAACAAGGCTCCCTACAAGACAGCCGTCGGCAGCGCCTGGCATCGCCAAGGCAGCGGCAAGGACGGTGCGGGTGTGCTCTACTTCCACCTCGACCCGGCGGGGTGCTTCGCCGCAGCCGCCTTCTACATGCCGGAAGCCGAGGTGCTGGGCGCGATCCGCGAACGCATCCGCGTCCGCCCGGACCAGTTCCTCGCCACGGTGGCGGCCCTGCGCGACGTCGGCCTCGCCCTGGCCGACGCCGGCGCGCTGAGCCGGATGCCGCGCGGCTTCGAGGACTTGGCAGCCAGCCCGGTCGCCCCGGCCCTGAAGCTGAGATCCTTCATCGTCCGCCGCGATCTCCCTGCCCGCGTCGTCCAGAGCCGCGCCGTGGTGGACCACATCACCGCGCTCGCCGCCGACGCCTTGCCGTTGCTGCGTTTCGGCTGGAACGCGGCCGACGAGGCGCGCCTCGCCTGACCCGGCCGCCGTAGCCGTCCGGTGCCCGCCGCGGTAAGCTCCCGCCCATGCCCACCCCGAGCGCCGAGGGCGCGTCCCCCAGCATGGCGCAGTGGTTCCAGCTCAAGGCCGAAGCCCCGGACGCGCTGCTGTTCCTGCGCATGGGCGACTTCTACGAGTTGTTCTTCGACGATGCCGAGGCCGCCGCCGGGGCGCTCGACATCGCGCTGACCCGGCGCGGCGAGCACCAAAGCGAGCCGATCCCGATGTGCGGCGTGCCGATCCACGCCGCCGAAGCTTACCTCGCACGGCTGATCCGCCGCGGCTTCCGCGTCGCCGTCGCCGAGCAGATGGAGAACCCGAAGGCGCGCACCGGCAAGGCCCCGCTGAGGCGCGCCATCGTCCGCCTGGTCACGCCCGGCACGCTGACCGAGGACGGGCTGCTGGAGGCGCACCGGCCAAACTTGCTGCTCGCCCTCGCGCCCCTCGGCGATGTCGTCGGGGCCGCTTGGCTCGACGTGTCGACCGGGCTGTTCGAAACCGCGGCGACGACGCTCCACGGGCTGCCGGCCCTGCTCGGGCGGCTGGAGCCGGCGGAGGTGCTCGCGCCCCCCGGCCTGGCGCTCGGCGATTGGGAGGACCGCCGCGGCCCGGACACCGCCGGCCCGGCTCCGATGGCGGCGCGGCGGCGGGTGGCAGAGCCGTTCGGCGCGGCCGATCTCGACGCCTTCGGCACCTTCAGCGATGCCGAGGCGGTCGCGGCGGCGCTGGCGCTCGACTACGTCCGCGCCGCCGCGGCCGGGCAGATGCCCCGGCTGTCCCGGCCCGAGCCGCAGGGACTGGCCGGGCAGATGCTGCTCGACGCCGCCACCCGCGCCAGCCTGGAGATCACCCGCGCCCGCGACGGCACGGCGGCGCACACGCTGCTCTCGACGGTGGGCCGCACGCTGACCGCGCCCGGCGCGCGGCTGCTGGCCGCCTGGCTCGCCGCCCCGCTGCTCGACCCGAAGCGGATCGCCGCCCGGCAGGACGGCTGGGGCTGGCTGCTGCTCGCCCCCGCCGCCCTGGCCGGGCTGCGCGCGGCGTTGCGCGGCCTGCCCGACCTGCCGCGCGCCCTCGGCCGTCTCGCCCTCGGCCGCGCCGCGCCGCGCGACATCGGAGCCGTGCTGCAAGCCCTGCGCGCCGCCGAGCTGGCCGACGCCGCGATGGCCGGCGGCCCGCCCCACCCCGCCCTCGACGGCGTGGACCCGGCGCTCGCCCCCCTGCTCGCCCGCGCCCTCGCCGAGCCGCTGCCGGCGCGGGCCGAGGACGGCGGCGTGATCGCCCCCGGGTTCGACGGTGAGCTGGACGCGCACCGGGCGCTGCGCGACGACAGCCGCCGGGTGATCGCCGGGCTCGCGCTCGACTTCGCCCAGCGCTACGGCGTGGCGTCCCTGAAGATCAAGCATCATGCCCAGCTCGGCTACGTGATCGAGGCTCCGGCCGCCGCGGCGGACGCGCTGCGGGCGCATCCCGAGCTGACGATGCGCCAGTCGATGACCAACGGCGCGCGGTTCGGCCATGCCGAGCTGGCCGCCCTCGACCGCCGCATCAACGAGGCCGCGGAGGCGGCGGCGGCCCGGGAGCGGCTGGTGCTGCGGCACCTGGTCGATCAGGTGCTGGCCGCCTCCGCCGCGCTGCAAGTGTGCGCCGACCGGCTGGCCCGGCTCGACGCGCTGCAATCCTGCGCCCGGCTGGCGGAGGGCGGGCGCTGGTGCCGGCCGCTGGTGGACGAGGGCGACGCCTTCCGCGTCCGCGCCGGGCGGCATCCGGTGGTGGAAGCGGCGCTGGGCGCGTCGGCCGCCTTCGTGCCCAACGGCTGCGACCTGTCGCCCGCCCGGCGCGTGCTGCTGCTGACCGGGCCGAACATGGCAGGCAAGAGCACCTTCCTGCGCCAGAACGCGCTCATCGCCATCCTGGCGCAGGCCGGGCTGCCGGTCCCGGCGGAGAGCGCCGAGATCGGCGTGGTGGACCGGCTGTTCAGCCGGGTGGGCGCGGCCGACGACCTGGCGCGCGGCCGCAGCACCTTCATGGTGGAGATGACGGAAACGGCGGCGATCCTGACCCAGGCCGGGCCGCGCAGCCTGGTGGTGGTGGACGAGATCGGGCGCGGCACCAGCACGCTCGACGGCCTGGCGATCGCCTGGGCGGTGCTGGAAGCGCTGCACGGCCAGGTGCGCTGCCGCACCATCTTCGCCACCCACTTCCACGAGCTGGCCCACCTGGCGGAGTCGATGCCCCGGCTCTGCCTGCACACGATGCGGGTCAAGGAATGGCGCGGCAGCGTCGTGTTCCTGCACGAGGTGGCGGAAGGCGCGGCCGGGCGGAGCTGGGGCGTGCACGTCGCCGGGCTGGCCGGGGTGCCGCCCGCGACGGTGAAGCGGGCGGCGGCGCTGCTGGCCGCCTTGGAGCGCAACGGCCACGCCGCGCCCCCTGCGCTGCCGCTGTTCGCCGCCGTGGCCGATTCCTCTCCCGATCCTTCCCCTGGCCCCTCCCTTGGGGCGGACCCGCTGCGCGACGCGGTGGCGGCGCTGCAGCCGGACGTGATGTCGCCGCGCGACGCCCTGCAGGCGATCTACGATTTGCAAACATTGATTGCTGTATCCCGGGGGGATGCCCAAGTAAGCTGACACCAATGTTGAACACCCTGCCCTGGCCCGAGCGGCCCGAGGACGCCACGCAGCAGCTCGCCTCGGCGCTCGAGGCCCTGCGCGCCCCCGGCCGCGCCATCCCGCGCGACGCCGCCCTCGGCGCGTTCCGCCGCCACCTGGCGCGGGCGCAGCAGCACGTCCAGGAAGGCTTCGAGGCCGGGACCTGGACCGGGCTGCAATCCGGCCGCCTCCTGGGCCGCCTCACCGACGGCGTCGTCGTCGCCCTGCACGGCTACGCCGCCGCCCGCACCCAGCCCGACGGGGCGGAACCGCTCGCCATCGCGGCCACCGGCGGCTACGGCCGCGGCGTGCTGGCGCCGTTCAGCGACATCGACCTGCTGTTCATCACCCGCGACGCGCCCTCGGCCGGCACGTTGGCGACGGTCGAGTTCATGCTGTACTTCCTGTGGGACCTCGGGCTCAAGGTTGGCCACGCCACCCGCTCGACCGCGCAATGCCTGGCCGAGGCCGAGCGGGACCTCACGGTCCGCACCAGCCTGATCGACGCGCGCCAGCTTTCGGGCGACGCGGCGCTGTTCACATCGTTCCAGACGGTGTTCCTCGCCTTCTGCCGCGACGCGGGCGCGGGCGCGTTCATCACCGCCAAGCAGGCCGAGCGCGACGTGCGCCACCGCCGCTACGGCGAGAGCCCGTTCCTGGTCGAGCCCAACATCAAGGAAGGCCGCGGCGGCCTGCGCGACCTGCAAACGCTCTACTGGATGACGCGTTACGTGTTCGGCACCCAGGTGATGGGCGAGCTGGTCGGCGTCGACAGCCCGGGTGGCGGCATCCTGACCGCGATCGAGGCCAAGCACGCCCGCCGCTCGTGGGACTTCCTGTGGACGGTGCGCTTCCACCTGCACTACGTCGCCGGCCGCGCCGAGGACCGCCTGACCTTCGACCTGCAACCCGTCGTCGGCGCGCGCATGGGCTACACCCGGCACGGGCGGCAGGACGGCGTCGAGCGGTTCATGCGCCACTACTTCCTCACCGCCCGGGAAGTGACCCGGGTGACGACCGTGCTGGAGCCCGCGGTGGTGCGCGCCGCCCTCGGCCCCCCGGCGCTCGAGGCCGAGACGGACCCGGCGCTGGTGCAGCAGGGCTTCATCCTGGCGGACGGCCAGTTGCTGTGCGCGCCGGGCCACGACTTCGAACGCTCGCCGCTGCTGATGCTGCGCATCCTCCAGGTGGCGCGCGACCGCAACCTGCACCTGCACCCGCTGGCCCGGCGCGCGCTGATCCGCCACGAGCGGCAAGCCATCGCGCTGCGCGGCGACCCCGACGCCGCCGCCCTGTTCCAGAACCTGCTGTGCGGCCCCGACCACCGCGACGGCCCGGCCGACGGGGCCAAGTGGCTCGCGACGATGAACGAGACCGGCTTCCTCGGCCGCTACGTCCCCGACTGGGCGCGCATCGTCGGGCAGATGCAGTTCGACACCTACCACGTCTTCACCGTCGACGAGCACACCATCGAGTCGGTGCGGGTGCTGAACGCGCTGGAACGGGGCGACCTGGCCGAGGTGGCGCCGATCGCCACCGAGATCACCGAGAACCTGCAATCCCGCCGCTCGCTCTACACCGCCGTGCTGCTGCACGACATCGCGAAGGGCCGCGGCGGCGACCATTCGGAACTGGGTGCCGAGCTCGCGCTCGAACTCGGCCCCATGCTCGGCCTTTCCGCCGAGGAGACGGACACCGTCAGCTGGCTCGTGCTGCACCACCTGCTGCTGAGCCAGACGGCGTTCAAGCGCGACATCGACGACCCGAAAACCATCATGGACTTGGCCGACACCATCCAGTCGCCCGAGCGCCTCAAGCTGCTGCTGGCCTTGACGGTGGCCGACATGCGGGCGGTGAGCGCCAAGGTGTGGAACGGCTGGAAGGCGACCCTGCTGCGGGAACTCTATTCCCGCGTCGCCGACGTGCTGGCGGGCGGCCTCGCCACCACCGAGCGCGACGTGCGCGTCGCCCGCGCCAAGGAGGCGGCGGCCAGCCTGCTGTCCGACTGGCCGGCGCCGGAGCGGGCGTTCTTCCTCGGTCTCGGCTACCCGGGCTACTGGCTCAGCTTCGACCCCGAGACCCACGCGCGGCACGCCCGCCTGGTGCGCGACGCCGAGGCGCGCGGCGCGCCGCTCACGGTCGACACCCAGCCGCTGCCGGCCCGCGCCGTCACCGAGGTGACGGTCTACACCGCGGACCACGCCGGGCTGTTCAGCCGCATCGCGGGCGCGCTCGCGGTGGCGGGGGCCAGCATCGTCGACGCCCGCATCCACACGCTGACCAACGGCAGCGCCCTCGACACGTTCTGGATCCAGGACGCCGCGGGGGGCGCCTTCGACGCGCCGCACCGCCTGGCCCGGCTGCACGTGCTGGTCGAGCAGGCGCTGTCCGGCCGACTCGGCCTCGCGGGCGAGATCCGCCGGGCTTCGGGCGCGCTGATCGGGCGGCGGATGCGGGCGATCCACGTCCCGCCCCGCGTCGTGATCGACAACCGGGCCAGCAACACCCACACCGTGCTGGAAGTGAACGGCCGCGACCGTCCCGGCCTGCTGCACGACGTCACCGACGCCATCAGCGAGCAGGGCCTGCAGATCGCCTCGGCCCACGTCACCACCTACGGCGTGCGCGCGGTCGACGTGTTCTACGTCAAGGACGTGTTCGGCCTGAAAATCGAGAACGAGCGCAAGCTGGCCGCCTTGCGCCAGGCGCTGCTGGCCGCGCTGCAAGCGCCGGACGACGCCGCTCCCGTCACCCCCGCCCCGCGCCGGCCCGTCGCCGCCGCCTGAGCGTCGGCCAGTGTCGGCGCGTGGGTAGTGCATGACAAAGCTTGACATAGCGGGCGATTTGTAGAACAAAAAGGGAACAATAAGCGGAGCGGCCGATGTCCGATGCAGTGTTCCCCGCTGGGCGCGCGATGCCTGGCTCAACCCCGGCCGCCGCACTCGGCCAGGGATGGCGACTGCTCGCCCGTGCGGCGGCGGCGGCGGCGCAGGCGGCCGGGTTCGCTGCCCTGCTGTGGCTGATCTTGGCGTTGCCGGCCTTCCTGGCAGGCTGATCCGGTTGCGAGCGTGCGAAGGCCGGCGCAACCACGCCGGCGAAACAACGAGGGTCTTGGGAAGAGCGACAGGAGCGCGAGCGCTGCCATGACAGTCACGGGATCGACCCGGTCCGAGGCCGAGCGCCGTGGCATCTTCACCGACGATTTCGAGACCCAGCGAAACCGAGGCAAGGGCGCAGCCCCCAACTCGTTGGAACCAAGATCCCAACGAGTGGGTTTCACGGGCTTGCCATCGAAGGGGGTCGAGGGGCGAAGCCCCTCGCCTCGCGTCAAGCCGCCAGCGTCGCGACCTCCACCGGCGACATCTGAACCAGCGCATCGTACTCTCGCAGCAGCGTCTCGGTGATCGGCCCCGGCGTGTATTGCTGCCCGGCGATCTCGCGCACCGGCGTCACCTCCGCCGCCGTGCCGGCCAGGAACACCTCGCTCGCCTGCTTCAGTTCGCTTTCCTCGATCGCCCGCTCAACCACCTTCATCTGGTGCCGCCGGGCGATGCTCATGACGGTGCGCCGGGTGATGCCGTCGAGGAAGCAGTCGGGCGTGGGCGTGTGCAGCTCGCCGTCGAGCACGAGGAAGATGTTGGCCCCCGTCGCCTCCGACACCCGGCCGCGCCAGTCCAGCATCAGCGCGTCGTCGAAGCCCTCCGCCTCGGCGGCGTGCTTGGACAAGGTGCCGATCATGTAGAGGCCGGCCGCCTTGCTCGCCGTCGGCGCCGTCTCCGGGTGCGGGCGCTTCCACGGCGCCATGCCGAGCCGCACGCCCTTCATGCGGTCCGCCCCGAACAGGTTGGGCCAGGCCCAGCAAGCGATGGCGAGATGGATCTTGGTCTGCTGCGCCGACACGGAGAGCTGCTCCGTGCCGCGCCAGGCGATCGGGCGCACGTAGGCATCGGTCAGGCCGTTGGCGGCCAGCACCGCCACGCACGCCGCATCGATCTCGTCGGCCGTGTATGGTAGCTTGAAGCCCAGGATGGCTCCCGACGCGATCAGGCGGTTGGTGTGCTCGCGCAGCTTGAAGATGTTGCCCGCGTACGACCGCTCGCCCTCGAACACGCCGCTGGCGTAATGCAGGCCGTGCGACAGCACGTGCAGCTTGGCCTCCCGCCAGGGCACCATCTCGCCGTCCATCCAGATCATGCCGTCGCGGTCGTCGAAAGGAACTAGCGCCATAGCCTACCTCCACGAAATTATCTTGCTTAGGACGGGCAAGCTGTATAATGAGCGATGCAATAAGTCAATAACGCTGCCCTAAGCGTCCGGGATGCCAGCCATGCACAACCATCGCGGCCCGCTCGCCGCCCTCCCCCGCCCGCCCGAAGCCAAGCCGGCCGCGGGCGTCGATCACCTGTTCCTGCGCGAGGAGCAGATGCGGCACGCGCAAGACTTGATGTTCTTCGCCTACCGCGATTTCACCGCCGCCGCCGACGTCATCCTGGACGAGCTGGGCCTTGGCCGGGCGCACCATCGCGTGCTGCACTTCGTCGGCCGCCAGCCCGGCATCACCGTCGGCGACCTGCTCGCCATCCTGCGCATCACCAAGCAGAGCCTCGCCCGCGTGCTGACGACCTTGGTGGACCAGGGCCTCGTCGCGCAAGCCCCCGGCCGCCAGGACCGCCGCCAGCGCCTGCTGACCTTGACCGACGCCGGCCGCACCTTGGAGCGCCGCCTGTTCGAGCGCCAGCGCGAGTGCCTGGCGAGCGCCTACCGCGATGCCGGCGGCCCGGCGGTGGACGGGTTCCGCCGCGTCATGCGCGGCATCATGGACCAGGCCGCCCGCACCGCCCTCGACCGCGCCGCCCCGCCATGAGTGGCGGCGGCGCGGAAGCCCACGTGCTGGTCGTGGACGACGACGCCCGGCTGCGCGGCTTGCTGTCCCGCTACCTGGCCGAGCAGGGCTTCCGCGTCACCACCGCGTCCCACGCCGCGGAAGCCCGCGACAAGCTCCGCGTCGTGCAGCCCGACCTCCTCGTGCTCGACGTGATGATGCCGGGCGAGACCGGCCTCGACCTCACCTCGGCGCTCCGCAGCGAGCGGGCGGGGGTGCCGATCCTGCTGCTGACCGCCCGCGGCGCGCCGGAGGACCGCATCGCCGGCTTCGAATCAGGGGCGGACGACTATCTCGGCAAGCCGTTCGAGCCGTACGAGCTGGTGCTGCGGCTGCGCGCCATGCTGCGCCGCTCCGCCGTGGTGACGGTGGCGGAGCCGACCGGGCCGCTGCGCCTGGGCCGCCTCACCTTCGACGTGGAGCGCGGCGAACTGCGCGACGAGCAGGCCGTCGTCCACCTCACCGGCAGCGAGGCGGCGCTGCTCCAGGCGCTGGGCCACCGCCCCGGCGAGGTGCTGTCGCGCGAGACGCTCGTCGACGTGCTGCGGATGGACGAGGCCGGCGAGCGCGCGATCGACGTGCTGGTGACGCGCCTGCGCCGCAAAATCGAGGCCGACCCGCGCGAGCCGCGCTTCCTGCACACCGCCCGCGGCCGCGGCTACGTGCTGAAGCCGGGCGCGTGATCAATCTGCTGGCCCGGCTGCGCAAGCGCCTGCTGCCGCGCGGCCTGCTCGGGCGCAGCCTGCTGATCGTGCTGGTGCCGCTCGTGGTGCTGCAGGCGGTGGCGTTCACCTTCTTCTACGGCGGTCACCTCGATCTCATCTCCCGCCGCCTCTCGGGCGCCATCGCCGGCGAGGTCGCGCTCACCATCGACCTGATGCAGCGCTTTCCCGCCCAGCGCGACCAGATCCTGCGCAGCGCCTGGCAGCAGTTCGAGATCCCGATGCAGTTCACTTCCGGCGCGCACCTGCCGGCCGACACCCACGTCAACCAGATCGGCCCGATGGACGACGACCTCGCCGCCGCCCTCACGGCCAAGCTGCACCGCCCGTTCGTGATGGACTGGTCCTCGGACAGCCGCAACGTGCTGGTGCGGGTCCAGGTGCAGGGCGGCGTGCTGGAAGCCGAGGCCCCGCGCAAGCGGCTCTACGCCGCCACCATCTACGTGTTCGTGCTGTGGGTGATGGGCTCGGCGCTGCTGCTGTTCGGCATCGCCGCCCTGTTCCTGCGCAACCAGGTCCGCGCCATCCGCCGCCTGGCCGAAGCCGCGGAAGCGTTCGGCATGGGGCGCGACCGCGGCCCGATCAAGCCCGAGGGCGCGACCGAGGTGCGCCAGGCCGCCACTGCCTTCAACCGGATGCAGGCCCGCATCGTCCGCTTCCTGGCCCAGCGCACCGAGATGCTGGCCGGCGTCAGCCACGACCTGCGCACGCCGCTGACCCGCCTTCGCCTGGCCCTGGCCGTGCTGCCCGGCACGCCCGAGCTGCGCGACGACGTCGCCGAGATGACCGCCGACGTCGCCGAGATGGAGCGCATGATCGGCGGCTACTTGGCCTTCGCCCGCGGCGAGGGCGCGGAGCAGGCGCAGCCGGTCGACGTGGCGGCGCTGCTGGACGACGTGGCCAACGGCGCGCGCCGGGCCGGGGCCGAGGTGGCGCTCGAGGCGCCCCGCGGCCTCGTCGTCAACCTGCGGCCGGACGCGGCCCGGCGCGCGGTCACCAACCTCGTCGACAACGCCCGCCGCCACGCCCGCCGCATCCGCCTCGCCGCCGAGCCGCGCGAGCGGGCGGTGCAGTTGACCGTGGACGACGACGGCCCGGGCATCCCGCCCGACCGGCGGGAAGACGTGTTTCGCCCGTTCGAGAGCGGCCAGGACGGCGGCACCGGCCTCGGCCTCACCATCGCCCGCGACATCATCCGCGCCCACGGCGGCGAGATCGTGCTGGAAGACAGCCCGATGGGCGGCCTGCGCGCCCGGCTCCGCCTGCCCGTCTAGAACGCCCGCCGCGCCCGCGAGGCCTGGCGAGCCGACCGCTCGCGCTTTCCGGCGATCTGACGCGAGCCACCCCGATCTGACTCCAAAACCTGTACGTTGTCGAAATGTTTTACATTTCTTGAGGAGATCGAAAACGCGAAACTGCTAAGCGCTTGTAAACCGTTTCAAAATTGAAATGGCACGTGTTATGCAACGTTAACTCCGAACAGCGCCGGCCGCGCGGCACCGCCTCTCGCCCCAACGAGATCGCGACCCGCACGGCCAGCGCGGCTCACCAAACGGGGGCGAGCCCGTCGCTCGCCAACGATGTTTCACGATCAGGAGTTAACCATGAGCATCCGCACCACCCTCCTCGCCGCCGCCGCCGCGGTCGCCGTCTCCACCTCCGCCTTCGCCATGCCGATCGCCGCCGGCAGCACACTCGACATCGTCGGCAGCGACACCGCCATCAACAACACCTCCATCGACATGGCCACCGGCCTGAACATCCACACCCTGAGCCTCAGCGCCAACCCCGACACCATCACCGGCACCTTCGCCGGCCTGTTCCCGACCGACCTCGCGAGCAACACGCTCCGCAACATCGACTCGTTCAACAACTTCACGCCGATCGCCAGCTTCTACTCGTTTACCAGCGGCTCCAACACCGTCATGTTTGACCTGAACACCATCAGCGTCGCCAGCCGCATCGCCTCCACCAACGGCTCGCTCCCGGCGCTGACTCTGGTCGGCACCGGCGTCTTCCACCTCACCGGCTACGACGACACTGCGGCCAACTTCACGCTGACGACGCAGGGCTCGGCGGCGACGACGTTCTCGGCCTCCACCGCCGCGACCGCCGTTCCCGAGCCGGCCAGCCTGGCCCTGCTCGGCGCCGGCCTCGCCGGCATCGGCCTGACCCGCCGCCGCCAGCGCGCGTAACCCGCCGCCCCGGCTCGGCTCACTTGGAGGGGGCGGTCCACCGCCCCCTCACCTTCTTCGACGCATGGCGCACGAGGCGACGACATGACCACCAAGACCTGGAACGGCTCCAACGATTCGTTCAGCAACCCGGCCGCTTGGTCTCCCGCCGGCGCGCCGCAGCCGGGCGACACCGCCCTCATCAACGCCGGCACCGTCACCGTGGCCGACGCGACGCTGGGCGGCCTGCTCATCCAACTGAACGCGTCGGCCCGCGGCGGCCCCGCCTTGCGGCTGCGCGACAGCACGGTCGCCGCCGGCAGCACAGTCGCCGCCGCGGCCAACGCCGGCCTCGTCGCGCTCGACGCCGCCGGCACGGTGGTCAACGCCGGCCTGATCTCCTTCACCGGCGCCGCCACGGCCCGCTTCACCACCACCTTGACCGACACTGGCGGCGGCCAGCCCGCCCTGCTGCGCAACACCGGCTCGATCGCGGCGATCGACGCGTCCGCCAACGTGGTCGCCAGCGCCGCCGGCCAGGCGATCGAGAACAACGGCGCGATCTCGGTGTGGAATCCGTCTCATGGCGCGCAGTTCGCCGTGTTCGGCCCCGACATCACCGGCACCGGCATCATCCTGATCGACGGCTACGCGCGGGCCGAGCTGGTGCAGGGTGTCTCGGCCGGGCAGACGGTGCAGTTCCTCAATAACGGCGTCGGCCGCTCCGCTCTGCAGATCGACCGGCCGGCCAACTTCCAAGGCACTGTCGCCGGCTTCGCCGCCACCGACACCATCACCCTCCGCGAAGCGCCGTTCACCAGCTTCCATTACGACATGACCGGCCCCAGCGGCGGCGTGCTGACGTTGGAAGGCGCGACCGTCACCCGCCTCCACTTCGAGGGCGCGTATCAGACGAGCGACTTCCACCTCGCCTTCAACGACTTCGGCCAGGGCCAGTCGCTCACCCAGATCACCACCAGCCAGGCCGCCGGCTCACAGGCGTTCCACATCACCGACGCCACCCTCCAGCAAGCGACGACCGATGCCGGCTCCGCCTACACAGGTCCCCTCGACTACCTGCAGCGCGAGTTCATCTGGTCCAGCCCCGACGCGGTGGCGATCTCCTCCGACGTGGACAACGTCTTCCTGCACGGCGGCGCGGCCGGCGACGCGCTCGCGGTCCACGGCGGCCGCAACGTGCTCGACGGCGGCGGCGGCTCCAACTTCCTCGTCGGCGGCGTCGGGCCTGGCAGCGAGGATACCTTCTTCGTCGACGGCCGCGGCGGCGTCGAGACCTGGAGCACCATCGTCAACTTCCACGCGGGCGACGCGGCGACCATCTTCGGCTTCCACCCCGGCCTCAGCACAATGCCCTACACGGCGTCGGACGGCGCGGACGGCTTCAAGGGCCTCACCATCCATTCCGAGCTGGGCGGCCCCGGCACGGGCGTGAACGGCTCGATCACCTTCGCCGGCATCGACCAGGCCACGGCGGACGCCCACTTCAGCATCACCACCGGCACGCTCCTGCCCGGCACGGCGGGCGCGATCGACTACCTGCTCATCCAGTACAACCACTAACGCGACACGCCCAGCCTTTCGACCCGGCCGGCGCCGGGTCGAAAGGCTGGGCCGCCGCTCAAGCGGCGTCGTCCGGCGCGCGCAGCAAGTAACCGGCCCCGCGAATGCTGTGGATCAAGGTGCCGCCGCCCTCGTCGGCCGGCAGCTTCTGCCGCAGGCTGAACACCAGCTGATCGACGCTGCGGTCCTCCGGCCGCCAAGGCCGCCGCAGCGCCGCCTCCGAGAGCGTGTCGCGCGACACCGCGTGGCCGTTCGCGGTCGCCAGCACTTCGAGCAGCGTGAACTCGGCCGAGGTGAGCGCGATGCGCCGCCCGTCCTCGGTCGTGACCGCGCGCAACGCGATGTTGATCCGGATCGGCCCGACCACAAACGTGTCGCGCGCACGCGGCGACAGCTTCGCCTCCTCCCGGCGGTTGACCCGGCGATGCACCGCCCGGATCCGCGCGATCATCTCGCGCATCCGCGGCGGCTTGACGATGTAGTCGTCCGCCCCGAGTTCCAGGCCGACGACGCGGTCCGCTTCCTCGCCCATCCCGCTCACGACGATGACGCCGCAACCGCGCTGCTCGGCGAACCATCCGATCAGGTCGACCCCGTTGGTATCGGGCAGTTCGAGATCAACCAGCACCACGTCGGGGTTGAAGCTCGCCTTCAGCGACATGCCCTTGGCCCCCGTCGGCGCGAACGCCACGCTCATGCCGGACCGCTCGATGCTGCGCACCATAGCCTGCGCGACCGCCTCGTCGTCCTCGATGAGCAGAACCCTCGGGTTCAGCATTACATTCTCTCGTTCGGGATTTGAGACGTGCATGCAACTTCTCCGAGGGAAACTAACACAAACCAAATCTAGCAGAAAACAATCAGTTGCCAATAATGGCTGAGCATTTATTTCGTGAAAACGATGTTAAAACATATGGAGATTGCGTCAGCACGGTAACTGAACGCTCGCCGAAGCGTAATTGGCGGCTTTTTACCGCTGCTGTCTTGTCGCTGTCTTTCCATGGCTGCAACGATCAGGCGGCCCGCCGGGATGGCCGCCCGAGCCCGCCCGATCCTGCCCGACAGGTCAGGAAACGTCGGGAAACGTGGGGTTTTGCCTGCCTTGCCCGCCGGACGGGACATCGCCGCCCTTCATGCACTATAGTCCAACCGAATCCTGACGGAGTGGCCGGGCGCGGCCCGCCCGTCGCAGGAGCCGATCGCGAACCAGTGGGATGTTGGATCGCATGGACGACGGCGCGGAGCCGAAACCTCAGCAGGCGTGGTGCGGCAGCCCCGCACCCGACCTCGCGGCCATGCCCGCCGCGCTGCCTCCTGAGCGTTCGGACGAGTCGCCGTCCATCGTCCGCCTCGCCGCCCGCATCGCCCGGGCGCCGATCGCGCTGATGATCGGGGCCGCCGCCTCGCTCGCCTGGATCGACCCGGCGCTCACGCTGCCGTCCTCGACGCGCGACCAGTTGCGCGAGATCGCCGAGCGCCTGGCCAACCCCGCCGCCATCATCCCCGACGCCACACGCGACCCGCGGCTGCGCCGCCATCCCGCCGTCGTCAGCGACCCGGGCCTGCGCTTCATCGCCTGCGTCCCGCTCGTCGGCGCATCCGACGAGGCTCTCGGGGCCTTGTGCGTCATGGACCTGCACCCCCGGCCCCGCCTCTCCATCGACCACGCCGACGCCCTCGCCGACCTCGCGGCCCTCGCCGCCCGCCTCATCGGGCGCGAGCGCGACGCCGCGGCCCGGCCCCAACGCGCCCAGACCCAAAGCGTCCAGACCCAACGTGCCCAGACCCAACGCGCCTGGCCGCGGCCATCGACGGGCGCGGCCGGTGACGAGCCGGTCGAGGCCGCCACGCTTCCTCCCCAGACCTGCGAGCGAGCCCTGTCTGACCTGCTCGACACGCTGTGCGAGCGCCATCGCGCCGCGGCCGGTTTCGTTGGCAAGATCGCCAGCGCCTCCCGGGTGGCGCAAGCGGTGTGCCGCTACGCCGACCTATCGGAGTTCGGCCGCTACGTCGCCCGCTGCACCTCCTCGGTCGCGGCGCCCGACACCTCCTATGCCGCCGCCGCCGTGGAGGACGGCGCGACGCGGGTCCTCACCTTCGCCGACGCCGACGACCACGCCGCCTATCCCGCCGTCGCCGAGGCCATCCGCATGGGCCTGCGCGCCGAGATCATCCAGCCGCTGCGCCTGGTGGACGAGCGCTTCGGCATCGTCATGCTGTTCGGCGAGGACCGGCCCGATCTCGACGCCATCGCCGAAGATGTCGCCGCCGCCGTTGCCCTCGCGCGGCCGGCGCTCTACCGCTTGGCGGCCGAGCAGCGCACGCGGCTGCTGAGCACGGCGCTCGACCGCGCCAACGACGCCGTGCTCATCACCGAGGCCGGGCCGCTCGGCGCGTCGGGACCCAAGATCGTCTACGCCAACGCCAGCTTCTGCCAGGAAAGCGGCTACGCGCTCGAGGAGGTGCTCGGGCAGCCGCACAACATGCTGCACGGCCCCCGCACTGATGCCGCCGCCGTCGGCCGGCTGCGCCAGGAGATGCGCCGCTGGAAGCCGGCCCGCGCCGAGCTGCTCAACTACCGCAAGGATGGCGCCGAGTTCTGGGCCGAGCTGGACCTGACGCCGATCGCCGACGAGTCCGGCCAGCCCACGCATTGGGTGAGCATCCAGCGCGACGTCACTGGGCGGCGCAACACCGAGGCGGCGCAGCGCCGGCACGAGGCCTCGTTCCGCATGTTGTTCCAGGACAACCCGCTGCCGATGGTGGTGATCGCCCGGCGTGACCTGTCCTTTCTCGAAGTGAACGGTGCCGCCATCCAGCAGTACGGCTGGAGCCGCGACGAGTTCCTCGCCAAGGCGCTCCCCGATCTCAGCCCCGCCTCGCCGGCCCTGGCGGCAGCCCCGTCCGTGCCGCCCCTGGCGGCAGCCCCGTCCGTGCCGCCCCTGGCGGCAGGCTCACCAGACCCGCCCGACGCGTCCACGACCCACATCCGCCACGACGGCTCGGTGCTCGAGGTGCGGTCCCTGGTGCACGACACCATCTACGCCGGCCAGGACGCGACGCTCGCCGTGCTGTGGGACGTGACCGACCTCGAAGCGGCGCGGCGCGACATGCGCCACGCCAACGAGATGCTGCGCGAACGCACCCTCCAGCTCCACGCCCGCACCGAGGAACTGGCCGAGGCGCAGCGCCTGGCCCGGCTGAGCACCTGGCGCTTCGCCGTCGACCACGACGACCCGGCCTGGCTGCGCGACGTGCCGCGGGTGATCGCCCGCGCCCACTGCATCCCGGGCCAGCCGCCCGCGCGCGTCCACGCCGACGACCACGACGCCGTGCGCGCCGCGCTTGAAGCCGTCGCCCGCGAGGGCCGCAGCCAGACCTTCGAATACCGCACCCTGCTCGCCCAGGATCAAGCCCGCCACCTGCGCGCCGAGGCCCGTCCGGTGCTGGACAGCCAGGGCCGGGTGATCGAGCTGTTCGGCTACAGCCAGGACATCTCCGAGGACAAGCGCGCCGAGCAGGCGACGCTGCGCAATGAGTCGCTGCGCGCGCTGGGCCAACTGACCGGCGGCGTCGCCCACGACTTCAACAACCTGCTGACGGTCATCATCCTCAACCTCGAGGAAGCGGAGGAGCTGCTGCCGCAGGGCCACGAGCTGCGGGAGATCCTGCCGCCCGCCCTGCACGCCGCCGTGCGCGGCGCGGAGCTGACCAGCCAGCTCCTCTCCTACGCGCGCCGGGCGACGCTGCGGCCCGAGCGCGTCCGCCCGGATGAGTTCTTCGGCGCGCTCCGCCCGCTGCTCAACCGCCTGCTGGGCGAGCGCTTCGAGCTGCAGGTCCTGCTGCGCCACGACGGCGGCAGCGCCATGGTCGACCCGGCCCAGCTCGACAACGCCATCATGAACCTGGTCATCAACGCCCGCGACGCCATGCCGCAGGGCGGCGCCATCGTGCTCGAAACCCGCTCCGTCGTGCTCGCCGCCGACGCCCCGGGCTTCCAGGACGACATCACGCCCGGCCGCTACGTCGTCGTCAGCGTCACCGACACCGGCGAGGGCATCCCGCCGCACCTGCTGGCCCGGGTGTTCGAGCCGTTCTTCACCACCAAGGCGGCCGGCAAGGGCAGCGGCATGGGCCTCAGCATGGTTTACGGCTTCGCGCGCCAGTCGGGTGGCCACGTGGCGATCGACAGCCAGCTCGGTCGGGGCACGGCGGTGAGCCTCTACCTGCCCCTCGCCCCGGCAACCCCGCAGGAGGCCGGCGTCGACGGCGAGGAGCCCCCGGCCTGGGACGCCCACGGCATGAGCGCCCTCGTCGTCGAGGACCAGGAAAGCGTGCTGCGGTCGGTGATGCGGATGCTGCGCCACCTGGGCTTCGGCGTGACGGGCGCGTCCTCGGCGGACATCGCGCTCAAGCACCTCGACGCCGACGCCCCGTTCGACCTGCTGTTCACCGACATCGTCCTGCCCGGCGCGCTCGACGGCGTCGCGCTGGCCGAGGCCGTCGGCCGCCGCTCGCCCGGCACCCGCATCCTGCTGACCTCCGGCTTCACCGAGCATCGCATCGCCGCCACCGGCGCGAGCGAGCCGCGCATGGACTTCCTGATGAAGCCCTACAAGCGCCAGGACCTGCAGGCGAAGTTCTGCACGATGTTCCCCCGCGTGCCCGGCAGCCCGCCGCAGCCGGCCGGGCCGGCGGCCCACGGCGAGCCGCCGGGTGGCGCTGGCCCGCCACCCGACCGCGCTCGTCCTGACCGGAACAGTCGGGACGCCGATGGCCAGGCCGGGCCACGTCAGGCCCGAGCCGGCCTGACGCAGCCAGGGCGACCGGAAACTAGGCGGTAGTGACGATTTCACCGAAGCAGGACGACTATGGCGGCGAGTTGGACGAAGCCTCTGTAGTTGGGCAGGAGCTTGTCGTAGCGGGTGGCCACGCGCCTGAACTGCTTCAGCTTGTTGAAGAACCGCTCGGCGAGGTTGCGCTCCCGGTAGAGCGCCTTGTCATGGTCGCGTGGCGTTTTGCGGTTGGACCGGGGCGGGATGACAGCCTCGGCTCCCATGTCGCCTATGGCATCCCGCAGGTGGTCAGCGTCGTATCCCTTGTCGGCGATCACGGCACCGGGCTTGAGGCCGTCCAGCAGTTCGTGGCCGCGCGTGACGTCATGGCGCTGCCCCGGCCCGAACAGCAGGCGCACCGGGTTGCCCAGCGCGTCGGTGGCGGCGTGTACCTTGGTGCTCAGGCCGCCGCGAGAGCGGCCCAGCCCCTGGGCATCAGGCCCCCCTTGGACCGGCGGGCCCCGGCCGCGTGCTGGTGGGCGCGCACGACCGTGCTGTCGATCATCAGCCATTCCAGGTCGCTGTCCGCCGCAAGCACGGCCAGGAAGCCGCCCAAGACGTCGCGCTCGACCCAGCGATAGAAGCGGCGCTTCACGGCCTGGTAATCACCATACCGCTCGGGCAGGTCGCGCCAGCGCGCGCCAGAGCGCGCCATCCACAGCAGCGCATCCACGAACCGGCGGTTGTCGCAACGCGGCCCACGCTGGCCCTCGCGCCCGCCCGGAACCAGGTCCCGCAAGCGCTCCCACTGGTCGTCGCGCAACGCATCCACCTCAACGCCCGCCATCGCCAAACCTCGAAATCAGCCTTGAACCACACCCAGCGCCGAACCGGAACCCAGCCGAGCTGAAATCGTCACTACGGCCTAGTAAGTCGCCCGCCCGCCCGAAACGTCGAACACCGCCCCGGTGCTGAACGAGCAGTCCTCCGTCGCCAGCCAGCAGGCCAAAGCCGCGATCTCCTCCACCTGCACGAACCGCGCCATCGGGATCTTGGACAGCATGTAGGCGATCTGCGACTCGCTCATCTGCGCGAAGATGTCCGTCTTGGCCGCCGCCGGCGTCATGCAGTTGGCCAGCACGCCGCGGCCCGCCAGCTCCTTGCCCAGCGACTTCGTCAGCCCGATTAGCCCGGCCTTGCTCGCGCTGTAGTGGCTGGCGTTCGGGTTGCCCTCCTTGCCGGCGACCGAGGCGATGTTGATGATCCGCCCGTAGCCCGCCTCGATCATCGCCGGGATCACCGCCGCGCACGTCAGCATCGGCGCCACCAGGTTCACCTCGACCACGCGCCGCCACTGCTCCGCCGGCAGCTCCCAGGTCGGCGCGTTGCCGCCGGTGATGCCGGCGTTGTTGACCAGGATGTCGATGCGCCCGTGCCGGGCCATGGTGTCCGCCGCGGCGGCGCGCACGTCCGCCTCGCTGGTCAGCTCGACGACGTAGGTGCTGACCTCGCCGTCCAGCGCCGTCGCGCCGAGCGCCGCCGCGTCCAGGTCCCACAGCACCACCTTGGCCCCCGAGCGCAGCATCCGCTCGGCGATGGCGTGGCCGATCCCGCGCGCGCCGCCGGTCACGACCGCGACCCGGCCCTGCATGTCGAGTTGGTTCATCGTCCTTCCTCCCTCAGCCGCGCCACCTTGCCCCGCCCTGGCCAGGCTCGCCACCCGCGGCCCGGACATGCCCTACCCGGGATGGAAATGGGCATAGACCCGCCGCGCCGTCTCCCGGTTGATCCCCGGCGCCGCCTCCAGGTCCGCCAGCCCGGCCTGCTTGACCCCGCGCGCCGAGCCGAAATGGTTCAGCAGCGCCCGCTTCCGCGCCGCGCCCACGCCCGGCACCTCGTCCAGTTCGCTCGTCACCAGCGCCTTGCTCCGCCCGGCCCGGTGCGTCGTGATGGCGAACCGGTGCGTCTCGTCCCGCACCCGCTGCAGGTAGTACAGCACCGGGTCGCGCGGCGGCAGTTGGAACGGCGCGCGCCCGTCCACGTGGAACCATTCCCGCCCCGCGTCCCGGTCGGGTCCCTTGGCGATGGCCACGACCGGGATCTGGTGCATCCCCAGGTCCTGCAGGATGCCGCGCACCGCCGAGAGCTGCCCCGCGCCGCCGTCGATCAGCAGCAGGTCGGGCATGGCGGGCGGCGGCCCCTCCCCCGCCTCGCTCGCCGCCTGCTCCTTGAGCGCCCGCCCGAACCGCCGGTCCAGCACCTCGCGCATCATCGCGAAGTCGTCGCCCGGCGCGATCGGCCCGCGGATCGAGTACTTGCGGTAAGCGGCCTTGGCGAACCCTTCCGGCCCCGCCACCACCATCACGCCGTAGGCATTCGTCCCCATGATGTGGCTGTTGTCGTAGCACTCGATCCGCTCCGGCGGCCCGGGCAGCCCGAACAACTGCGCCACCCCCTCCAGCAGCTTCGCCTGGCCCGCGCTCTCCGCCAGCTTGCGCTCCAGCGCCTCCCGCGCGTTGGTCTCGGCGTGCAGCACGACGGCCCGCTTCTCGCCCCGCGCCGGCACCGCCAGATCGACCCGGCGGCCCGCCTTCAGCGCCAGCGCCTCGCCCAGCAGCTCCTGCTCCGGCAGCGGGTGGTTCAGCAGGACGGCGGGCGGCGGCGGCTTGTCGTCGTAGAACTGCGCCAGGAACGCCGCCAGCACGGCGTCCGCCTCCATCTCCCGCGCGTGCGTCGGGAAGAACGCCCGGTTGCCGTTGTTGCGACCGCCGCGGATGAAGAACACCTGCACGCAGGTCTGGCCGCCGATCTGGTGCGCCGCGATCACGTCGGCGTCGGACAGGCTGGCCGGGTTGATGACGGCCGTGCCCTGCACGTGGGTCAAGCCCCGGATGCGGTCCCGGACCGCCGCCGCCCGCTCGAACTCGAGCGTCTCCGCCGCCTGCTCCATCTCGGCCGCCAGCGCCGCCTGCACCTTGCTGGCCTTGCCCGACAGGAACGCCCGCGCCTGCTCCACCAGCCGCGCGTAGTCCTCCGCCCCCACCCGCCCGACGCACGGCGCGCTGCACCGCCTGATCTGGAACAGCAGGCACGGCCGGGTGCGGCTGGCGAACACCGTGTCCTGGCAGGAGCGCAGCAGGAACACCCGCTGCATCGCGTTCACCGTCTGGTTGACCGCCCAGGCCGAGGCGAACGGCCCGTAGTAGCTGCCCTTTCGCGCCCGCGCGCCCCTGTGCTTGCTGATCTGCGGGAAGGCGTGGTCCTCCGTCAGCATCAGCCACGGATAGCTCTTGTCGTCGCGCAGCACGATGTTGAACCGCGGTTTCAGCCGCTTGATCAGGTTCGCCTCCAGCAGCAAGGCTTCCGCCTCGGTGTGGGTGGTGATGATCTCCATGCTGGCCGTCTCGGACACCATCCGTCGCAGTCGCTCCGGCAGCCGCGCCACCTGCGTGTAGCTGGTCACCCGCTTCCTCAGGCTGCGCGCCTTGCCGACGTAGAGCGCGTCCCCCTTGCCGTCGAGCATCCGATAAACGCCCGGGCTGAGCGGCATGGTCGCGAGCGCGCGCTCGACCACGCAGACGCCGATCGGGGAAGTGGGGGATGCTGGAACGTCCATGTCGACGTGATTAGGCTCCGTGAGCAGGCAAGCTCAAGGCTTTAGCACCGGCGGCCTGCGGAAAAGAATCCATCCCCCGAACCTGTGGATAACCTTGTGGGAAAGGGTTGGGCGAAATGTCCGCCGCCCCGATTCCACGGGCGTTTCGACGGTTTGCCGCAGAAGCAGGCACTCCTGCTTAACAGATTGATAACGCTAAACTTTCGCTTCCCTACGATCAGCGGGGGTCAACGAAGGCACCCATCCCGCTAAGAAACCAGGGACTCGCGCGAAGGGGGTGGATGAATTCCAGCCGCACCTCTATAAGCGGCGCGCAGGACCGCCCGCGCCAGTCTGGATCATCTCCTGGACCTCATCTCCCGGGCCTCACCGACCGCGCTCGATCTCCACCCCGACCGACGCCGCGTCCGCGAACACGTCCAGCTTCTCGACCCGCACCCACGCCCGCAGCACCCGCGCGTCCTCCAAGCACGCGCGGGCGATCCGTTCCGCCATCGTCTCCACCAGCCGCACGTGCCCGGCCGCCACGATGGCGCGCACCGCGTCCGCCACCCGCTCGTAGTCCACCACGTCGTCCAGCCGGTCCGCCGCCCCATCTTGCACGAGCCAGTCCCGCACCGCCATATCAACGTTGACCCGCACTCGTTGCGGCCCGCCGTGCTCGTGCGGATGGACGCCGATCGACGCCATCAGCAGCATGTCGCGCAGGAACACGTGCCGCACGCCCGGTCCCGCGATGCCGCTCATTCCGGCGCCGCCCCGCCGGCCGGCGACCATTGCAGGTGCTGGCCGCCGTCCAGCGCCAGCATCTGCCCCGTCACCGACGGCAGCGATAGCAGCGCCATCACCGCGTCCGCGACCTCCCCCGGCGTGGTGCCGCGCCCGAGCGGCACCGAGGCGCACTGGCGCGCGAACTGCGCCGGAGTCTGCCGGGTGCTGGCCAGGGCCGGACCCGGCCCGATCGCGTTCACCCGGACGCGCGGCGCGAGCGCCAGCGCCATCTGCCGGGTCAGCGACCACAACGCCGCCTTAGACACGGTGTAGGATATGAAATGCGGCGTCAGCGACCAGACCCGCTGGTCGAGCATGTTCACCACCACGCCCTCCGCCCCCTCCGGCAACCCCCGCGCCAACGCCTGCGTCAACACGAACGGCGCGCGAAGGTTCAGCTCCATATGCCGATCCCAACTGTCCCGCGTGGCATCGTCCCACTCGTCCCGCTCGAAGGCGCTGGCGTTATTGACGAGCACGCCCACCGGTCCCAGCGCCGCCGCCGCCTCCGGCAGCAACCGCCGCGCCGCGTCCTCCTGGCCGAGATCGGCCCGCAGGACCACGGCCCGGCCACCGCGCGCCCGCAGGCCCGCGGCCAGCGTCTCCGCCTCGTCCCGGCTGTCCCGGCAATGCACCGCCACGGCGAACCCGGCCGACGCCAGCGCCGCCGTGATCGCCGCCCCCAGCCGCTTGCCCCCCCCTGTCACCAGCGCCACCCGAGGCACCGCCGCCGAGACGTGTGACACTGGCACGATTCGTTCCTTCATCGATTTGCCGGCGTGAAGTCCGGCAGGACCCCGGGCCGCGCTCCGCTGATGCGTCCCGCCTCTTGATGCGCCCGGCAGGGCTCGAACCTGCGACCAAGCCGTTATGAGCGGCCCGCTCTAACCAACTGAGCTACAGGCGCGTCTGGCACTCGCTCGCCCGCAGGGCTATACCCCCGCGCGCCCCAGCAGCATAGGACACCCCATGGACCTCTCCAAGATCCCCTCCGGAAAGGACGTGCCGCACGACATCAACGTCGTCATCGAGATCCCGCAGGGCTCCCAGGTCAAGTACGAGATCGACAAGGAGAGCGGCGCGGTGTTCGTCGACCGGTTCCTGTTCACCCCCATGGCCTACCCCGCCGCCTACGGCTTCATCCCGGGCACGCTGGCCGCCGACGGCGACCCGGCCGACGCCCTCGTCCTCGCCCAGGCCCAGGTCCTCCCCGGCGTCGTCATCCGCGCCCGCCCCATCGGCATGCTGCAGATGGAGGACGAGGCCGGGCAGGACGAGAAGATCATCTGCGTCCCGCACGACAAGGTCCACACCATCTACACCGGCACCAAGTCCGTGTTCGACCTGCCCGAGATCGTCCGCCAGGGCATCGAGCACTTCTTCACCCGCTACAAGGACCTCGAACCCGGCAAGTGGGTGAAAGTCACCGGCTGGGCCGACCGCGAGGCCGCCGAGGAGGCGATCCGCAACTCATACGCCGCCGCCAAGGCCTGAACGGCCTGGCAGGCAGGGTCGGCCTTGAGGTCCGCCCCAAGGCCAGGCAAACCCCTCGCAGCCGCCCCAGGGAACGCTGTCGTGAACGCTGCCGTGCCGGTTGAGCCTGTCGCGGCGGTTCCAGCCGGACAACCTGGTCGAGGCGTCGCCCTGGACGGCGGCCTGTTCCTCCTGATGTGCCTGGTTTGGGGCAGCACCTGGATCGCCGCCAAGTACGGCGTCACGGCCATGCCGCCGATCCTGTTCGCGACGCTCCGCTACGCGCTGGTGGCCCTGGTGCTGCTGTGCGTGAAGCCCGCCATCCTGCCCTTGTTGCGGGGGCCGTTCGGCCGCCGCATCTGGCTGACCGGCCTTCTGGTGAACACCGGCACCTACGCCCTGATCCTTTGGGGCATGCAGTACGTCGCCTCCGGCGTGTCCGCCCTCGTCAACCTGGCGATGATCGCGGTCGGCCTATACGGGTTGGCGGTGCTTCGCGGCGAGGAGCGGCCCTCATGGCGGCACGCCGCGGCCCTGCTCCTGGGACTGGCCGGCCTGCTGGCGCTGTTCTACGATCGCCTCGGCGGCCATGGCCGAACGGACGAACTCTGGGGCGTCCTGGCGATCGTCGCGGGAAGCCTGAGCTACTGCCTCGGGTCGGTGCTGTCCCGGCCGTTGCTGGAGCACGTCGCCCCGCTGCCGCTCACCGGCGCGCAGGCGCTGACCGGCGGCGCCGGGCTCGCGTTGCTGTCGCTCGCCCTGGAACCCATCTCGGGACCGGCGTTCGCGGCCCTGTTCCAGCCACCGGTGCTGGCGAGCCTTCTGTTCATGGTCGTGTTCGGCACGTTCGTCGCCTACACGATCTTCCTGCGCCTCCTGAAAACCTGGGGATCGGCGCGCGCCGGGCTGTACGCCTTCGTGTCGCCGATCATCGCGTTGGTCTTGGGCGCGCTGGTGTTCGACGAGCCGCTCGGGCTCAAGCAGGCGATGGGCGCCGGCCTGTTGCTGTCGGCCGCCGCCCTCGCGATTCGTCGTGCCGAGCCTTGACGCCGGGCCGCTCGCCGACACTCACCCCACCCGCTCTATCCCGCCCATGTAGCCCCGCAGGGCCTCCGGCACCCAGATCCCCCCGTCCGCGTCCTGGTGCGTCTCCATCACCGCGATCAGCGCCCGTCCCACCGCCACCCCCGAGCCGTTCAGCGTGTGCACCGGCCCCGCCGCCTTGCCGTCCGCGCCGCGCATCCGCGCGCCCATCCGCCGCGCCTGGAACGCCCGCGTGTTGCTGCACGAACTGATCTCCCGCCACGCCCCTTGGCCCGGCAGCCACACCTCCAGGTCATAGGTCTTCGCCGCCCCGAACCCCGTGTCCCCCGCGCACAGCACCACGCGCCGGAAACAAAGCCCCAACGCCTCCAGCACCGCCTCCGCGCACGCCGTCATGCGCTCGTGCTCCTCCCCGCTCCGCTCCGGGTGCGTGATGCTCACCAGCTCCACCTTGCGGAACTGGTGCTGGCGCAGCATCCCCCGCGTGTCCCGCCCCGCCGCGCCCGCCTCGCTGCGGAAGCACTCGCTGAGCGCCGCCACCCGGATCGGCAGACTCGCCTCCGGCACCACCTGCCCCATCACCAGGCTGGTGAGCGGCACCTCGCTGGTCGGGATCAGCCACCGCCCGTCCGTGGTGCGGAACAGGTCGTCGGCGAACTTCGGCAGCTTGTCGGTGCCGTAGGCCGCCGCGTCGTTCACCAGCAGCGGCACCTGCGTCTCGGTGTAGCCGTGCCGGCCCACGTGCAGGTCGAGCATGAACTGCCCCAGCGCCCGCTCCAGCCGGGCCAGGCTCCCCTGCAGGATGGTGAACCGCGCCCCCGACATCCGCGCTGCCGGCTCGAACAGCATCCCGCCCAGCGCCTCGCCGAGCTCGAAGTGCTCCTTGAACTCGAAATCGGCCGCCCGCGGCGTGCCGACCTGCTTCACGACCACGTTCGCCGCCTCGTCCGCCCCGTCCGGCACGTCGGCGTCGAGCAGGTTCGGCAGCACCTCCAGCCGCTCGCGCACCGCGGCCTCCAGCTCGCCCGCCCGCTGCTCCAGCGCGGCCATCGCGTCGCGCAGCCCGGCCGCCTCCGCTTCCAGGGTCGCCGTGTCGCCGCCCTGCCGCCGCCCTTGCCCGACCTCCCGGGCCAGTGCGTTGCGCCGCGCCTGGCCCGCCTGCACCTCGGCCAGCGCCGCCCGCCGCTCGGAGTCGAGCCGCAGCACCGCGTTCGCCTCGGGCGGCAGGCCGCGCCGGGCCAGCGCCGCGTCGAAGCCCGCCGGGTCGGCCCGGATCGCCCGCAGGTCGTGCATCAGGCGTCGACCGGCTTGGTTTCGACCATGCGGGCCGTCAGGATGGAGATCTCGTAGAGCAGGATCATCGGTACCGCGAGGCCGGTCTGGGTGATCACGTCGGGCGGCGTGATCACCGCCGCGATGACGAACATGCCGACGTAGGCGTAGCGCCGGTAGTGCTTCAACCCCTTCGAGCTGATGATCCCCACCTTGGCCAGCAAGGTCAGCAGCACCGGCAACTGGAACGCGATGCCGAACGCGAAGATCAGCCGCATCACCAGGCTGAGGTACTCGCTCACCTTGGCCTCGAGCTGCACCGGCAGGCCCCCGCCGCCATCCGACGACTCGAAGCTGAGGAAGAACTGCCAGGCGGTCGGGAACACGAAGTAGTAGGCCAGCGCCGCCCCGGCGACGAACAGCACCGGCGTCGCCAGCAGGAACGGCAGGAACGCCCGCTTCTCGCTGCGGTATAAGCCCGGCGCCACGAACAGGTAGACCTGCGTCGCCACCACCGGGAACGAGATGAACGCCGCCCCGAAGAACGCCACCTTGAGGTAGGTGAAGAACGCCTCGTACAGCGCCGTGAAGATCAGCCGCCGGTTCTGCCCGGTCTTGGTCACCAGGATGTCGGCCAGCGGCTGCGCCAGGAACGAGTAGATCGCCTCGCTGAAATGGTAGCACAGCGCGAAGCACGCCATGAACGCCACCGCCGACCACAGCAGCCGCCGCCTTAGCTCGACCAGGTGGTCGAGCAGCGGCATCGGCTTGTCGTTGATCGGGTCGTCCGTCGTGGTGTCGGCCAAGGATCAGTTCCTGCTCGGGTGCGCGCGCCGGGTGGCGGCTGGTGCGCCCGGCCGAGCGTGTGCCGCCGCGCCCGCGGCGTGTCGAGTCATTCCGAACGCCGCGCTAGCCGTAAAGCGGCGTGCGCCGCGCCCCGGCCGCCTGCGCCACCGCCGCGGGCGGCACGAACGCCGGCGGCGGCGCAGGCGGCGTCGGCAACCCGGCTTCGGCGATGGCGGGCGGGATGAACGCCGGCGGCCCCGAAGCCTCCGAGGCGGCCTCCGCCGCTGCGGGGGCAGGCCCGTCCTCCTCCGACGCCGGGCTTGCCGCCCCCACCCGCCCGGCTTCCGTCACCCCGCCCTCCGTCAGCCCGCCCTCCGCCGCCACGGCCGGGCTGTCCGCCACCGGCACCGGCGGCGGAGCCGGGTTGATGTCGAACGGCTTGTCGGCGATCGTCTTGCGTAGCCCGCCGTCGCTGTCGACCGCATCCAGGATTTTGCCCTTGATGTCCATGCGCCGGATGTCGGCGATGGTGTCGCGCACTTCGTGCAGGTTCGCCTCGCGCACCATCTCGTCGACGTGCGTCTGGAACTCGCCCGCCATCCGCCGCGCCTTCTTGATCACGTCGGCGACCGCCTTGATGGCCACGGGCAAGTCCTTCGGCCCGATCGCGATCAACGCGACCACCCCGATCAGGGCTATCTCAGACCAGGCGAAATCGAACATGACCGGACCGCACCCTCCGGCACTGCTTTAGCACGCCTCGCGCGACGGGGAAATCGGCCGTCTCGCCGCGCGAGCCGCCTCCTCCCGTCGCTAGAGCGGTTTCAGTTCGGTCGGACGCGCCTCGCGTCCGACCGAACTGAAACCGCGTGGAACGATGGCTAGAGTGGTTTCGTGCAACATGAAACCGCTCTAGATGAACTGCCCGCGCAAGAACCCCAGCGCCGGCAACGGCTTCCACGCCCGCGGCAGGTCCGCCGGCCGGATCGGCGCCACGCTGTACCGCGGCGCCGGCTGCCGACAAGACTGCAGCAGCCCGGCGTAGGCCCTGATCTGCTGCTCCCGCCACGCCCTGTCAGCCAACGCCCGCTCCCGGCTCGGGAAGATTTCCGCCACGCGGGTCATCCGCCCCACCGACGCGACGACCGCCCACAACGTGTCGTCCCGCCGCGGCCGGAACTCGACGACGGCGCTCAACCCACGGCGCTCATGCAGGGTGCTGCGGCATCCGGTGCCCCTTTCGACACCCGATATTGGCAGGTCGGCGCGCCCCGGCAAGTCACTTCGGCGACGCCGCCCTGTCAACCAACCCATGACAAGCCCGCGCTTGTAACGGACCGCCCACTTCTTGTACAGCGGCCCGGCACGCCGTCGTGCGGCCAGCGGGAGAACGAGGATGAAGGGTCACAGGGTCGTGGTGGTCGGTGCCACGGGTGCTGTCGGGCGCGAGATCCTCAAGACCCTCGCCGAGCGCGACTTCCCGGCCAGCGAGGTCGCCGCCGTGGCGTCCGCCCGCTCGGCCGGCCAGGAGGTCAGCTTCGGCGACAAGCAGGTGCTCAAGGTCCGCAACCTCGACACCTTCGACTTTAAAGGCTGGGACATTGGCCTGTTCAGCCCCGGCGCCAGCGTCAGCGCCGTCCACGCCCCCCGCGCCGCCGCCGCCGGCTGCCTCGTCATCGACAACACGAGCCAGTTCCGCATGGAGCACGACGTGCCCCTCGTCGTCCCGGAGGTGAACCCCCACGCCCTGTCGCGCATCCGCCGCGGCATCGTCGCCAACCCGAACTGCAGCACCATCCAGATGGTCGTGGCCCTCAAGCCGCTGCACGACAAGTTCCGCGTCAAGCGCGTCGTCGTCGCCACCTACCAGTCCGTCAGCGGCGCCGGCAAGGACGGCATGGACGAGCTGTGGTCGCAATCCCGCGCCATCTACGTCAACGACCCGGTCAAGCCCCAGGAGTTCACCAAGCAGATCGCCTTCAACTGCATTCCCCACATCGACCGCTTCATGGAGGACGGCTCGACCAAGGAGGAGTGGAAGATGGCCGTCGAAACCCGCAAGATCCTCGGCCCCGACATCCTCGTCGCCGCCACCTGCGTCCGCGTCCCGGTGTTTATCGGCCACGCCGAGGCCGTCAACGCCGAGTTCCACGACCCCGTCACCGTCAGCGAGGCCCGCGCCCTGCTGCGCGACGCCCCGGGCGTCGTGGTGCAGGACAGCCGCGACGACGGCGGCTACACCACGCCGCTCGACTGCGTCGGTGAGGACGCCACCTACGTCAGCCGCATCCGCAAGGACCCGACGGTCGAGCACGGCCTGCAGTTCTGGTGCGTGTCGGACAACCTGCGCAAGGGCGCGGCGCTGAACGCGGTGCAGATCGCCGAGGCCGTGGTGGCGCAGGGCCTGCTGAAGCGGGTCGCCTGACGCCCAAGTGTCGCCGGGGCCGGGTCACGCCGCCCGCTGCTCGCGCCGGGTCAGCCAGGCGTCAAGCAGCATGTGTGGCAAGGTCAGCGCCGACAGCACTTGGATGGTGAGCGACAACAGCCGCGACGGTGCCGGGCCGCCATACAACGGCCACAGCGCGGCCCCGATGGCCAGCGTCAGCGCCGTGATCGGCAGCGCCAACACGGTGGCGCTGCGCCTGTCCCGCACCCGCGGCGCGCGGCGTGCATTGCCGATCAGCGCCGCCACGTGCGCCGGGGCGTGGACGCATACGAAGTAGATCGCGAACGCCGTCAACGGCGGCAGCGCCACGAACAGGGCCGCCAACCCCCCGGTCAGTGCCACGCCCCCGCCGCGCCGCCACGCCCGCCCGGCCCAAACAACGGCCAATGCCCCCCAACCGAGCGATGCCGCCCACAACCAGCCCGGCGGGCCATCGAGCGGCACCCCCGCCACGGTCCCGAACACCAGCGCGGTCGGCCCCGGCCGCGCCAGCACCGCCATCGCGATCGGCAATCCGCCTTTAGCCAGGATCTCGACCCACCCGCCCGCGGGCCCGGCGTCCTCCGACCCGAAATGCCATGCCGAGGCCGCCAGGAACGCCGCCAGCGTCGGCACTGGCGCTGCGTGCCAGCAGGCCAGCACGGCGGCGAACAACGCCATGTAGGGCAGCGAGAACGCCGCGAACCACCCTCGCCCGAGCCGAGGCCGCAGCAACGCCCGCGCGATCTCGCCATCCAGCGCCCCGTGCGGCACGCCGAGCAGGATCACCGCTGCCAGCGCGCAGAACCAAGTCCAGGGCCAGGGCAGCAAGGCGCTGAGCGCCAGGGCCGGGGCGGCCAGCCACACCGGCCGTGGGCCGTCCCATCCCGGCCGCGGCAGGCCGGGCCGGGCCACCGGCGCGTCGATGGCCCGGCCCATCGCCTCAGGCCGCCGCGCGCGCGTAGCTCGGGCTGCCCTGCCCGATGCCTTGCCCGGCCCCTTGCCCGGCCAGGTCGCGCTCCGTCGTCTTCGACTCTTCGGACACCGCCACCAGCCCGTAGACCACCTTGGCCAGCACATCGAGCACGGCGATCACCAGCACGCTGGTCGCGTCGCTGACGATGCCGAGCCCGTCCGGCGCCACCGCCAGGATCACCGGATACGCCAGCCACAGGATCGACAGCATGGTGGCGTTGCGGCGGTAGGTCGCCTGGATGTCGTCCCGCTCCTGCCGGCTGGCTTCGAGCTGCGTCACCCAGATCACGTAATAAACGCCCAGGAACGCGACGCAGGAGATCGTGAACCACGCCCACTTCACCCAGCCCACCTCGGACGCCCCGAACGCGAACGCCGTCAGGATCATCATCACGTCGGCCAGCACCGCGCCGACCAGCGGCCCGGCCCGCATCTTGCTCGAATGCATCGACGTCAGCCCGAGCGACACCAGCAGCAGCGGCGTGGTGAACGTCCAGTCGATGTAGCGCGCGAAGTAGAACACCCGGGTCCCGGCCGCGCCGCCCGCGGCCGCCGCGTCGGTCGGCAGCATGACGAGGCCCTGCCCGCTCGCCATCGCGAAGTAAAGGCAGGCGGCGATGATCGGCACGATGCCGTGCAGCACCGTGTGCAGCCCTTCCGTCGGCGTGCGGCGCTTGCCCATCGCCAGGATCAGCAGCCCGCCCGCCACCATGACGAACGTCGTGATCCACAGGATTGAATTCGAACTCATCGGCTCCGTCCCTTTTTCAGAGTAGGACGGAGAAAAAGGCAGAGATTCTTGGCGCACAACCAAGCGCCGGATCACCAATACGTAAACTCTCGGATTCTTGAGTTACAAAAAATTAATGTTTAATTTCCATACCTTACGACCGCTGAACCGGTTGCGAAGCGCGGCTTCGGCCCCAGTCCGCCGCCGTCACCGCGTCGGGCGCGGCGGCGTCGCCGCGTAGTCGTAGAACCCCCGCCCGTTCTTGCGCCCGAGCCACCCGGCCTCGACGTATTTCACCAGCAACGGGCAAGGCCGGTACTTCGTGTCCGACAATCCGCTGTGCAGCACCTGCATGATGCTAAGGCACGTGTCGAGGCCGATGAAGTCGGCCAGCTCCAGCGGCCCCATCGGATGGTTGGCGCCCAGCTTCATCGCGTTGTCGATGCTCGCGATCGTGCCCACGCCTTCGTACAGCGCGTACACCGCCTCGTTGATCATCGGCACCAGGACGCGGTTGACGATGAATGCCGGGAAATCCTCCGACACGGACGTCGTCTTGCCCAGCTTCGCCGCCAGCGCCTGCGTCGCCTGGAATGTCGGCTCGTCGGTGGCGATGCCCCGGATCACCTCCACCAGCTTCATCACCGGCACCGGGTTCATGAAGTGCATCCCGATGAACTTCTCCGGCCGGTCCGTGCCGGCCCCGAGCCGGGTGATGCTGATGCTGCTGGTGTTGCTGGCCACGATGCACTCGGGGCGCAGGTGCGGGGTCATCGCCTTGTAGATGAGCCGCTTGACCTCCTCCTTCTCCGTCGCCGCCTCGATCACCAGGTCCGCCGTTCCGAACGCCGCGTAGTCGAGCCCGGTCGAGATGCGCGACAGCGCCGCCTCCTTCTGCTCGCCGGTGATGGCACCCTTGACAACCTGCCGGTCCAGGCCGCGCCCCAGCGCCGTCCGCGCCTTGTCGAGCGCCTCGGCCTTGGCGTCCACCATCGCCACGTCGAGGCCGGCCAATGCGCACACTTGCGCGATGCCGCCGCCCATCTGCCCGGCGCCGACGACGCCCACCCGCTCGATCAACGGCCGCCCCTGTCCGGCCCCACCCAAACCTATGCCGGCCGGTCCAGCTCCGTCTTCAGCTCCGGCAAAATGGTGAACAGGTCGCCGACCAGGCCGTAGTCCGCCACCTGGAAAATCGGCGCTTCCTCGTCCTTGTTGATGGCGACGATGATCTTGCTGTCCTTCATCCCGGCCAGGTGCTGGATCGCCCCCGAGATGCCGACCGCCATGTAAAGCTCCGGCGCCACGATCTTGCCGGTCTGCCCCACCTGATAGTCATTCGGCACGTAGCCCGCGTCCACCGCCGCCCGCGACGCGCCCACCGCCGCGTTCAGCGCGTCGGCGATCGGCTCGATCAGCTTGAAGTTCTCGCCGTTCTGCATCCCGCGCCCGCCGGAGATCACCACCCGCGCCGCCGTCAGCTCCGGCCGCTCGCTGGTCGACAGCTCCGCCGACACGAACCGCGATCCGCCCGGGTTTTCGCCCCCCGGGTTTTCGCCCATCGACACCGGCTCGATCACCGCCTCGCCGCCCTCGGCCGGCACCGGGTCGAAGCTCGCGGCGCGCACCGTGATGACCTTCTTCGCGTCGCTGGAGCGCACCGTGGCCATCGCGTTGCCGGCGAAGATCGGCCGCACGAACGTGTCCGCGTCCTCGACCGCCGCGATGTCGCTGATCGGCTGCACGTCGAGCAGCGCCGCGACCCGCGGCATCACGTTCTTGCCGATCGCGCTGCTGGCCGCGAACAGGTGGTCATGGTGCCCGGCCATCTGCACCAGCAGCGCCGCCAGCGGCTCCGCCAGCGAGTGCGCCAACGCCGGGCTGTCGGCGACGTGGACCTTCGTCACCCCCTTGAGCTTGGCCGCCGCCGCCGCCGCCGCGTCGAGCCCTTCGCCCGCCACCAGCACGTGCACCTCGCCGAGCGCGCCCGCCGCCGCCACCGCGCTGCGGGACGGCTGCTTGATCTCGCCGTTCTCATGGTCGAGCAGCACCAGGGATGCCATCGCTAGATCACCTTCGCTTCTGTTCGCAGTTTCTGCACCAGTTCCGCCACCGAGCCGACCTTCTGCCCCGCCTGTCGCTTCGCCGGCTCGGCGACGCTGACCAGCTGCAGCCGCGGCGCCGGGTCAACGCCCAGATCCTCCGGCTTCAGCGTCTCGATCGGCTTCTTCCGCGCCTTCATGATGTTCGGCAGGCTGGCATAGCGCGGCTCGTTCAGCCGCAGGTCGGTGGTGATGACGGCCGGCAGGTCGAGCGAGATCGTCTCCAGCCCGCCGTCCACCTCGCGCGTCACCGTCATCGTCTCGCCCTCGACGGCGAGCTTGCTCGCGAACGTGCCCTGCGGCCAGCCCAGCAACGCCGCCAGCATCTGCCCGGTCGCGTTCATGTCGTCGTCGATCGCCTGCTTGCCCATGATCACGAGGCCCGGCTGCTCCTTGGCCACCAGGGCCTTCAGCAGCTTGGCCACCGCCAACGGCTGCAGCTCCACGTCCGTCTGCACCAGCACGCCGCGGTCCGCCCCCATCGCGAGCGCGGTGCGGATCGTCTCGGCGCAGGCCGCGACCCCCATGCTGACGGCGATGATCTCGGTCGCGACCCCCTTCTCCTTGAGCCGCACCGCTTCCTCGACCGCGATCTCGTCGAACGGATTCATCGACATCTTGACCCCGGCGGTCTCGACGCCGGTGCCGTCCGACTTCACCCGGACCTTGACGTTGTAATCGACGACGCGCTTGACGGGGACGAGGAGCTTCATGCGTCAGGCCACCTTGTTGCCGGCGCGCGGCGCGCGCGGGGAGGACGATTTGACGGGACGATAACCCAATCTGCCTGCTGTGTCTCGGCCGGGCCAAGAACGCCAGCGCCGCGGCCCACCTCGCGGCCTAAGCCTAGGCTCAGCCGCGGATCAGCCACATCAGCAGCACGAAGAGCCCGAGCGCCGTGCCCTGGATCATCACCCGCCACCGCATCAGCGCGTTGGAGCGGTCCGGGTTGCCGCCGCCCCGCACGATGCCGACCATGCCGGCGAACAGCGTCGCCAACGTCGCCAACATCGCCAAGCCCGTGAGGATTGCTACGAACGTGATCATGATATTGAGATGGTCAGGCCAGGCCGCTTGTCCATCCCCGCCGCCGAGGCGCGCGCCCGAACCGTGCTGCCGTCAGAACCCGCCCGTCATCGCCCTGATCCGCCCGGCCAGCGCCTCCAGCGCGAACGGCTTCGTCAGCACCTGCGTCTCCGGCGCGACGTGGCCGTGGCTCAGCACCGCGGTCTCGGCATAGCCCGTGATGAACAGCACCCGCAGTTCCGGCCGCAGCGCCCGGCCCGCCTCCGCCACCTGCCGCCCGTTCATCCCCCCGGGCAGCCCCACGTCGGTGATCAGCAGGTCGATCCGCGCGTCCGAGCGCAGCACCCGCAGCCCCGCCGCCCCGTCCGCCGCCTCCACCGCCGCGTAGCCCAGCTCCGTCAGCACCTCGCTCACCAGCGTCCGCACCGTCGGCTCGTCGTCCACCACCAGCACCGTCTCGCCCCCCGCCGCCCGCGGCGCGTGCGCCAGGTCCGGCAGCGCCTCGGCCGCGTCCGCCTCCCCGTGGTGCCGCGGCAGGTAAAGCCACACCGCCGTGCCCCCGCCCATCTCGGAGTAGATCCGCGCCTGCCCGCCCGACTGCCGCGCGAAGCCGTAGATCATCGACAGCCCCAGCCCCGTCCCCTCGCCCAGCGGCTTGGTCGTGAAGAACGGGTCGAACGCCCGCGCCGCCACGTCCGCCGGCATCCCCGTCCCGTCGTCGCTCACGCACAGCGTCAAGTACTCGCCCGGCGCGACGCCGAACGCCCGCCCCGTCCGCGCGTCCACCCGCTTGTTCGCCGTCTCCACCACCAGCGTGCCGCCCCCCGGCATCGCGTCCCGGGCGTTGAGGCACAGGTTGAGCAGCGCGTTCTCCAGCTGGTTCGGGTCCACCAGCGCCGGCCACAGCCCCGCCGCCGCCGCGACCTCCACCGTGATCGCCGGCCCCATCGTGCGCCGGATCAGCTCCTCCATCGCGCCCACCAGCCGGTTCACGTCCGTCGGCTTCGGCTCCAGCGTTTGCCGGCGCGAGAACGCCAGCAGCCGGTGCGTCAGCGCCGCCGCCCGCTGCGCCGCCTCCTGCGCCATCGTCACGTAGCGGTCGAGCGCGCCGAGCCGGCCCTGCGCCACCCGCGCCTGCAGCAGCTCCAGGCTGCCGGTGATGCCGGTCAGCAGGTTGTTGAAGTCGTGGGCCAGCCCGCCGGTGAGCTGCCCCACCGCCTCCATCTTCTGCGACTGGCGCAGCTGCTCTTCCAGCCGGCGCAGCTCGGTGATGTCCCGCCCGACGATGTGCAGCAGCCCGCCCGACGGCACCGCGTCCCACATCACCGTGCGCCGCCCGCCGTCCTTGCGGATCACGTGGTCGATGAAGTCGCTCACCGTGTCCCCCGCCGCCAGCCGCCGCAGCACCTGGTCCAGCTCGGCGTGGTCGGCCGCATCGATCAGCCCCACGAACGGCCAGGCGAGCAGCTCGGCCTCGCTCCAGCCCAGCATCCGCTCCCACGCCGGGTTGACCGACTTCAGGTAGCCGTCGAGGCCCGCCACCGCCATCAGGTCGCTGGTCGACGACCAGATGCGGTCCCGCTCGCCCGTCCGCTCCGCCACCGCTCGCTCCAGCGACTCGTTCAGCTCCCGCAGCCGGTCCTCCGCCTGCCTGCGCTCCGTCACGTCCTTGAACACGCCGACGAACCACCCGGCCTGCCCGGAAACGCCGGTCACCGGCTCGCACGTGCTCATGACCGTCCGGACCTCGCCGCCCGCCCGAACGACGCGGTACTCGGCGTCGAACTGCCCGAGGGCGGCGACCGCGGCGTAGGCCGCGGCGCGCACCCGTTCGCGGTCGTTGGGGTGGATGCGCGCGAACACCTCCTCGTCCCGCGTCCCCTCCCCCGGCCCGAAGCCGAACATGTCGCGGCCGCGGTCGTCGAGGCCCACCGTGCCGTCGTTCGGGTTCCAGTCGAACAGCCCGAGCCGCGCCACCGCCAGCGCTGCGCCCAGCCGCGTCTCGTTCTCGCGCCGGTCGGCCTCCGCCCGGTGCCGTTCGCTGACGTCGCGCGCGACGCCGACCAGCTGAAGCGGGCGCCCATCGGCGCGCGCCAGCGGCGCGAAGCTGATCTCCCACCACCGCGGCGCCCCGGCCGCGTCCCGAAGCGCGCCTTGAAGCGCCCCCTCGATCCGCACGACCTCGCCCCGCCCGACCTCGCTCTGCCCCGCCCGGGTGATCGCCGCCCGGATGCCGGCCTCGTCCCGCGCCGCCCACGACGCGGCGAAGGGCCGCCCGACGCCCTGCCCCGGCCCGCCGGCCTCCGCGAGCCGCACGCCCTGCTCGTTCATGAACCGGACGGTCCCGTCCGCGTCCATCACCGTCACCCAGTCCGGGCTGGCCGCCAGCACGCCCCGGGCGAACGCCTCGCGCGCCCGCGTCTCGTCCAGCACGCGCAGCCGGTCCACCGCCGCGGCCAGCAGGTTGGCGTAGGTGCGAAGGAACGAGACGTCGTGCTCGCCGAACGCCCGGCCCGCCCGGCTGTCCGCCTGCAGCACGCCGTACGGCGGCCGCCCCTTGCCCCCGATGATCACCACGTTGGCCAGCGAGCGGACCCCGTGGTCGAACAGGAAGCCCGGCACGCTGAACCGCGCTTCCGCGTGGATGTCGTTCGAGATCACCGGCTCGTCGGTGCGCAGCGCGTGGCCCTCGGACGAACCCTCCTCCGCCGCGACCGTGACCTCGCCCACGATGCCCGCTCGCCAGCCGACCCCCGCCTTGACCAGCAGCGTCCGCCCGTCCCTCTGCAGCTCCAGCACCTTGGCGAACTCGCTGCCCAGCGCCTCAGCCACGAGGCGACAGGCTTCCCGCAGGATCTCGTCCAGGTTCTCCGACCGCAGCGCCGCCTCGCCGAACCGCGCCAGCGCCGTCTGCTGCCGCAGCATCGCCGCGTGCTCCCCGGCCGGCGCGCCACCCGGCCGGTCGGCAGCCTCGCGCGCCGAGCCCACCTCGGCGCCGGCGTCCGTCACCACCGGACCCGCCCAAGCGATATGATGGCGTGCTGCCCGGCCATGAGCCTATCTATCCAGCCTCGCCTGGTCTGTCACATCACGGATTGTCAAGCCCCGCCTCACGCCAGCGCCGCGCTGCCCGACAGCGCCCGCTCCTGCTGCCGCCGCATCCAGGTCGCCGTTTCCGCCGCGTCCACGCCCAGCTCGTCCAGCACCGCCCGCACCACGTCGAGGCCCGGCGGCACGCTGCGGTCGATCACCGGCGTGATCCCGATCGTGCGGAACCGCGCCGCCTCCTCGCTCGTGCCCACCACGGCGAACCGCTTCAAGCCGGGGTAGCGCGCCACGCCGACCGGCGTGATCTCGCTCGCCACCTCGAACGACGGCTCCGTGACGACGATCATGCGCCGCTCGTGGATCGCCACCGGCTCCCAGATCCGCGTGTCGCTCAGGTCGCCGAACCCGACCGCGTAGCCGTCCGCCACCGCGAGCCGCAGCCGCTTGTCGTCGCGCTCGATCGCCGCGTAGCCGATCTCGAACTCGTCCAGCGCGTCGGCCACCATCCGGCCGACCCGGCCCATCCCGGCGATGAGCACCGGCGCCGATTCGCCCTGCGGCTGCAGCTCCGCGTTCTCCCTGCGCGACGGGCGGCGCATCCGCCCGGCCAGCCAACGCCCCGCCTCCGCCACCGTCGGCGTCGCCGCCAGGCTGAGCGCCACCGCCGCGATCAGCACCGCCCCGGCCTGCTCGCCCACCAGCGCCCGCACCGGCGCCAGGCCCAGGATGACGAACGCGAACTCCGAGCCTTGCGCCAGCAGGAACCCGAGCTGCGTCGAGCCCGGCACCGACCACCGGAACACCAGGCTCGCCACCGCGTTGGTGCAGGCCTTGACCGCCAGCAGCAGGGCCGCCACCCCGATCACCGCCGGCCACGCCCGCAGCAGCAGGTGCAGGTCGAGCGACAGCCCGACCGAGATGAAGAACACTCCCAGGAACAGCCCGCGGAACGGCTTGATCTCCGACTGGATCACCGCCCGGTACGGCGTCTCGGCGATGATCATGCCGCCCAGGAACGCCCCCAGCGTCAAGGACAGCCCGGCCTTCCCGGTCGCCCACCCCGCCGCCAGCGCCACCAGCAGCGCCATCGCGGTGAACACCTCCTCGTTGCGCGTCCGCGCCACCAGGTCGAACAACGGCCGCACCACCAGCCGCGCCAGCGCCACCGCGATGCCGAACGCGGCCAGCGCCTTGGCCAGCGCCGCCGCCATCGCCGGCAGGACCGCCTCCCCGCTCCCCAGCGCCCCGGCCACGATCAGCAGGAAGATCGCCGCCACGTCCTGGAAGATCAGGATCGCCGTCGCCGTCAGCCCGACCGGGCAGTTCTGCTGGTGCCGCTCCGCGATCAGCCCCGCCACCACCGCCGTCGAGGACAGCGCCAGCGTCGCCCCCACCAGCAGCGCCGTCATCGGCGGCAGCCCCAGCAGCCACCCGGCCGCGCCCAGCCCCAGCGTCCCGGCCAGCACCTGCACCGGCCCGAAGCCGAAGATGTCCCGCGCCTGGCTCCGCACGTGCGCCAGCGAGAAGTGCAGCCCGATGTCGAACAACAGGAACACCACGCCCAGCTCGGCCAGCGTCAGCACCGTCGCGTTGTCCGACACGAACGGCACCCCGGTGCCGCTCAGCCCCATCCCCAGCACCAGGTAGCCGACGATCGGGCTGAGGCCGAGAACCCGCGACCCCACCGCCGCCGCCACCCCAAGCGCCAGCAGCACGATCACTGGCAGGAGAGCCGAGAGCAGGGCGTGCGCGTCGGCCATCCGGGAACCCTGCCTGCTTGAGCGTGACTGCGGGGTTCCCGTTATGGACGGCCCGCCACCCTGCTTCAAGTGCGACCGGCGTTGACCGCCTCATCCGGAAAATATACCTAGACCGCATGGAACCCGATGCGCGTCCTTGACCTCTTCAGCGGCATCGGCGGCGCCAGCCTCGGCCTCCATTGGACCGGGATGCGCACCGTCGCCTTCTGCGAGCAGGACCACTTCGCCGCCGCCGTCCTCGCTCGCCACTGGCCCGGCCTGCCCATCTACCCCGACATCCGCGCCCTCTCCGCCGCCCGCCTCCGCGCCGACGGCGTTCCTTGGGCCGACCTCATCGTCGGCGGCTTCCCTTGCCAGGACACCAGCCTCGCCGGCCGCGGCGCCGGCCTCGGCGGCGCGCGCTTGGGCTTGTGGTCCCACATGGTCCGCCTGGTCGCCGAGTGCCGACCGCGTTGGATGGTGGCTGAGAACGTCCCTGGCCTCAGAAGCCGGGGTGCGGACCGGGTGCTCGCCGACCTGGACGCGCTCGGCTACGCCTGCTGGCCGCTCGTGGTGGGTGCTGTCCACGCCGGCGCACCCCATCGGCGCGCCCGTCTGTGGCTGGTGGCCCAAGCCCCTGCTGCCGACCCCTCGCGCCCGCGACTGGAAATGAGGCAGCGCCAACCAGCGCCGCCGCCGCCGCGCCTGCCCGCTGAACGACGCGGTCGGTGGCCGGCTGAACCCGGCCTACGTCGAGTGGGTCATGGGCTTCCCGCCCGGGTGGACCGGCTGAGGACGCTCGGCAACGCCGTCGTCCCCGCCAACGCCGCCATGATCGGCCGCGCGATCCTGACGGCGGAATGCCCGGCCCGGCCGTGACCAGCCCGCAGCCGAGCCGCGATCAGGCCGCCTGGGCCGCCTTGAGCCGGTCGCCGTGCAGCTTGCGCAGCTTCGCCACCTTGGGCGTGATCACCGCCCGGCAGTAGCCGGACCACGGGTTGCGCGCGAAGTAGTCCTGGTGCTCGTCCTCGGCCCGCCAGAACTGCGCGAGCGGCTCGATCTCGGTGACCACCGGCCCGCCCCATGCCCCGCTCGCCTCGATCTCCGCCTTCACCGCCCGCGCCGTCTCCGCCTGCGCGTCGCTCTCGGTGAGGATGATGCTGCGGTACTGCGGCCCCACGTCCGCTCCCTGCTGGTTCGGCGTCGTCGGGTCGTGCATGGTGAAGAACACCCGCAGCACGTCGGCGTAGTCGATCACCGCCGGGTCGAACTCGACCTGCACCACTTCCGCGTGCCCGGTCCGCTTGCCGCAGACCTGCTCGTAGGTCGGGTTCGCCACGCTGCCGCCCGCGTAGCCCGACACGGAGCCATGAACACCGCGGAGCGCCAGGAACACCGGCTCCAGGCACCAGAAGCACCCGCCGCCCAACGTCGCACGCTCGGTCGCCATCATCGTCCTCCATTGACTGACGCTGAAGGAGATGGTGCCGGCCCGCCGCCTGTCAAAGACCGGTCCGAAGGTCGGCCAGGAGGTTGGCCCGCCGCTCGGCCGCGCGGCCGGTTCAGCGGTCCGCCAGGCGCGGTGCGGCGTCGGTGGGCGTGAGCCGCGCAATCGCCTGCGCCAGCGTCTCCCAACGGAACGGCTTGGTGATGTAGGCTTGCGTCCCCGGTGGCTGCGGCCGCCCGCTCACCAGCAGCACCGGCAGCGACGGCCACCGCGCGCCGGCCTGCTGCGCCAACGCGATCCCGGTCATCCGCGGCATGTTGATGTCCGCGATCACCAGGTCGATCGGCTCCCCGGCCGCCAGGATGTCGAGCGCCGCCGCGCCGTCCGCCGCCTCGCGCACGCGGTGCCCGGCGTCGGTCAGCATCCAGACCGTCACCTCGCGCACCATCGCGTCGTCGTCGGCGATCAGGATCGAGAGGGAAGGCTGGAGTGGCATGGAAGCAGCATCCGTGTCCGTCATCCGCATACGCTAAGTCGGAACTATTAGAATAGTCTTATCAATGATGCCCGGCCAAATTCTTCGCTGTCGCAACTTCGTGGGCTCGTCCCATCCCGCGAGCCTGATCCATCCCCCACCCCAGGCGTCCCGGCCGCGTCCCGGCCGCGCCCTGGCCGCGCCCTGGCCATGCGGGTAGCCAGGGGCCGGCCGCGCCGGTAGAGTGCGCGCGGAAGCCGTAACGAAGCTCATGAGGGGATGCTCCAACCGATGGCCAATGTCTCGATCCGTGAGGCCCGCAAGGCGTTCGGCTCCACCCAGATCCTGCACGGCGTCAGCATCGAGATCGCCGACGGCGAGTTCGCCGTCCTCGTCGGCCCCTCCGGTTGCGGCAAGAGCACCCTGCTGCGGATGCTGGCCGGCCTCGAGGAGATCGACGGCGGCGAGATCGCCATCGGCGGCCGGGTCGTCAACAAGGTGCCGCCCAAGCAGCGCGACATCGCCATGGTGTTCCAGAACTACGCCCTCTACCCGCACATGACCGTGCGCGACAACATGGCCTTCAGCCTCAAGCTCGCCAAAGCCCCCCAGTCGGCGATGGACGAGCGCGTCAACCGCGCCGCCGACATCCTCGGCCTCGCCGGCCTGCTCGACCGCTACCCGCGCCAGCTCTCCGGCGGCCAGCGCCAGCGCGTCGCCATGGGCCGCGCCATCGTCCGCGACCCCCAGGTGTTCCTGTTCGACGAGCCGCTCAGCAACCTCGACGCCAAGCTGCGCGTCCAAACCCGGGCCGAGCTGAAGGACCTGCACCAGCGCCTGCGCACCACCACCATCTACGTCACCCACGACCAGATCGAAGCCATGACCATGGCCGACAAGATCGTGGTCATGAACGGCGGCCGCATCGAGCAGACCGGCACGCCGCTCGACCTCTACGACCACCCCGCCAACCAGTTCGTCGCCGGCTTCATCGGCAGCCCGGCCATGAACTTCCTGCCCGGCACCGTCGAGCCGGGCGGCTTCCGCGCCGAAGGCGGCTCCCTGTGGCCGCTCCCCGCCAGCGCCGCCCGCGCCCACGGCCGCCCCGCCGTCTACGGCGTCCGCCCCGAGCACCTCCAGCTCTCCCCCGGCGCCGACGGCGTGCCGCTCACCGTCCAAGTCGTCGAGCCGACCGGCTCCGAAACCCAGGTCCACGGCCGCCTCGGCGACACCCCCGTCATGGGCGCTTTCCGCGAGCGCGTCGCCGCCCGCCCCGGCGAGCCGATCACCGTCACCGCCGACCCGGCGCTCGTCCACCTGTTCGACAGCGCCACGGGAACGCGACTGGTCGCGTAACGTTCCAACCACGACAGCAAGGGAGACAGCAACAATGAACGTCAATCGTCGCCAGCTCGGCCTCGGCGTCGGCGCCGTGGCCGCCACCGGCCTCATCGGTTCCGGCGCGAGGGCCGCGATCCCCACCGCCGACGTCCCCGCCCCCAACCTGCCGATCGAGAAAGGCGCAAGCCTCCGCGTCCTTCGTCCGGCCCGCTTCGTCGAGCCGGACGAGGTCATCTTCATGGAGAACACCAAGAAGTTCGCCGACGCCCACGGCGTCGAGATGAAGGTTGATTTCTCCGGCTGGGAGGACCTCCGCCCGCAAACCGCCGTCAGCGCCAACACCGGCGCCGGCCCCGACGTCGTGCTCGGCTGGACCGACGACCCGCACATCTATTCCGACAAGCTGGTGCTGCTCAACGACGTCGCCGAGTACCTCGGCAAGAAGTACGGCGGCTGGTACGATCTGTCGCAGCGCTACGGCAAGAAGTACAAGACCAACGACTGGATCGCCATCCCGATGGGCGCCAGCGGCGGCAACGCCGTCTACCGCATCAGTTGGCTGAAGGAAGCCGGCTTCGACGCCTTTCCGAAAACCACCGACGCCTTCCTCGACATGTGCCGCAAGCTGCAAAAGGCCGGCCACCCCACCGGCTTCGCCCTCGGCCACGCCGTCGGCGACGCCAACGCCTTCTGCCACTGGCTGGTCTGGGCCTTCGGCGGCGCGATGACCGACGAGAACGGCAAGGTTACCATCAACAGCAAGGAAACGGTGGAGGCGCTGAAATACGCCAAGGCGCTCTACCCCACCTTCATCCCCGGCACCCAGAGCTGGCTCGACCCGGCCAACAACAAGGCCATGCTCGCCGGCGAGATCTCCGCCACCCAGAACGGCGTCTCGCTCTACTACTCGGCCAAGAACAGCAAGGAACAGGCGCTTCAGGACATCGCCGCCGACATGAACAACGCCGAGATGCCGATCGGCCCCGTCGGCAAGCCCACCCAATCGGCCCTCGCCATCAACGCCATGGTGTTCAAGCATACCAAGTATCCCAACGCCGCCAAGGCCTACCTCACCTTCCTGCTCGAAGCGCCGCAGTACGACAAGTGGCTGTCCGGCAGCCTCGGCTACTGGGCCCAGCCGCTCAAGGCCTACGAGCAGAGCGCCGTCTGGACCGAGGACCCCAAGATCAGCGTCTACAAGAACACCATGGAGGACAGCCGCTGGCTGGCCTACCCCGGCCCCATCAGCGAGGACTCCGGCGCCGTCGCCGCCGACTACGTCATGGTCGACATGGTCGCCGCCGCCGCCACCGGCTCCGTCTCGCCCGAGGACGCGGCGAAGGAGGCCGAGCGCCGCGCCAAGCGCTACTACCGCTGACTCCGCCCGCCGGCCCGGCCCCCGCCGGGCCGGCGTTCTCCCATGCGTGACGGCCGGAGGCCCCGATGTCGCCCATCCTCATCGTGATCCTCCTCCTGCTCGTCGCCGGCGGCGGCTACGGCTGGCGCTCCGGCCTGCTCGGCCGCGGCTTCGTCGGCCTGGGCCTCGCCGCCGTGCTGCTGGTCTTGATGGTCATGCTGGTGCTGGGACGCGCCTGACCGAGCCGGTCCAACCTCGATGGCAAGGGTTCGGGACCGAGGCCCTGACGGGCCGAGGGCAAAGCTCTCGCCTTCCCTGTCCCACCTCCCTACGTTCGTCCCGTAAAAAAGGATGACCGCATGTCCCGCCTCGCCTGGCTCGCCCTGCTCCTGCTCGCCAACCCGGCCCGCGCCGACATCACCCTCGGCGCGCTCCTCTCCCTCACCGGCCCCGCCGCCGGCCTCGGCATCCCCCAGCGCAACACCATCGACCTGCTGCCGAAAACGCTCGCCGGCCAGCCCGTCCGCTGGGTCGTGCTCGACGACGCCAGCGACAACACCGCCGCCGTCCGCAACGCCCGCAAGCTGATCGACGAGGAGCGCGTCGACGCCATCCTCGGCCCCTCCACCACCCCGGCCTCCATCGCCGTCCTCGACGCCGCCGCCGCCGCCCGCACCCCCTTCCTCAGCCTCGCCGGCTCCAGCGCCATCGTCGAGCCGCCCGAGGGCGACCGCCGCTGGGCCTTCAAGCTGATCCCCAGCGAGCGCGTCGCCACTACCCAGATCGTCGAGCGCATGGTCAAGGAAGGCAACAAGACCCTCGGCCACATCGGCTTCGCCAACTCGCTCGGCGACGGCTACATCCAGGCGCTCGACGCCCAGGCCGCCGCCGCCGGCATCAAGACCGTCGCCGAGCTGCGCTACAACCGCGCCGACACCAGCGTCACACCCCAGGTCCTGCGCCTGATCGCCGCCCGCCCCGACGCCGTGTTCGTCGCCGCCAGCAGCACCCCCGCCGCCCTGCCCATCATCGAGCTGCGCAACCGCGGCTACCAGGGCCCGATCTACACCATCCAGGGCATCGCCGGCCCCGACGCGCTGCGCGTCGGCGGCAAGGCGCTCGACGGCGCCATGTTCTCGGCCGTCCCCGTCCTCGTTGCCGAGCAGCTGCCCGACGGCAACCCGGTCAAGGCCCCCGCCCTCGACTACGTCCGCGCCTACGAAGGCCAGTACGGCCCCGGCAGCCGCAGCCTGTTCGGCGCCACCTTCTGGGACTCCTTCCTCCTGGTCCAGGCCGCCGTCCCCAAGGCGCTCGAAGCCGGCCAGCCCGGCACCGAGGCCTTCCGCACCGCGCTGCGGGACGCCATGGAGCGCACGACCGGCCTCGCCGCCGCCGAGGCCGTGTTCACCCTCACCCCCCAGGACCACAGCGGCGCCCGCGCCGACAGCCAGGTCATGGTCGAGATCCGCGGCGGCGGCTACGAGTTGCTGCGATGACCACCGTCCCGGTCCCCCAGCCGCCGCACCAGCGAACCCAGCAGGAATGGCCTCAGGTTCGCGACGTCGAGGGCATGGGCTACCTCGCCCGCGGCGAGGGCGACCCGATCCTGTTCCTGCACGGCATCGGCGGCGCGGCCCGTCAGTTCACGCCCCAGCTCGCCCACTTCGCCACCCGCCGCCGCGCCGTCGCCTGGGACATGCCCGGCGTCAACGACACCGCGCCCTTGCCGCTCGTCACCATGGACGCCCTCGCCGCCGCCCTCGCCGGCTTCATCCGCGCCCTCGACCTCGACCGGCCCACCCTGGTCGGCCACAGCCTCGGCGGCATGATCGCCCTGCGTCTGCTGGCCGAGGCCCCCCGCGCCGCCCGCGCCCTCGTCCTGTCGCAAACCAGCGCCGCGTTCGGCGGCAAGGACCCCGCCTGGGCCGAGCGGTTCGTTGCCGAGCGCCTCGGCCCGCTCGACGCCGGGCACAGCCTGGCCGACCTCGCCCCCGGCATGGTCGGGGCCATGACCGGCGACGACCCCGACCCGGCCGGCGTCGCGCTGGCCACCGAGTGCATCGCCCGCACCCCCGCCAGCACCTACCGTGACGCCGTGCTCGCCATGCCCGGCTTCGACCAGCGCGACGCCCTGCCCCGCATCGCCGTCCCCACCCTGGTCCTCGCCGGCGCCCGCGACCCCAACGCCCCCGCCGCCGCCATGCAGCGCATGGCCGGGCGCATCCCCGGCGCCCGCTTCGTCGCCCTTGACGGCGTCGGCCACCTCGCCCACCTGGAACAGCCCGCCCGCTTCAACGCCGCCCTCGACGATTTCCTCGACAGCCTCCCGCCCTGACCCCTGGCCCAGCGACCCCAGCGCCAGTCGCCTGATCGGGCAGCCGGTCTGACGCCTCAGCCTCGGCCCACGATCCGCGCCAGCTCGTCCCGCCGCGGCAGCGCCGCGTAGGCTCCGCGCCGCCCCACCGTGACCGTCGCCGCCCGCTGCCCCGCCGCCACAGCGTCCGCCGTCGCCCACCCTCGTGCCAGGCACGCCGCCAGCACGCCGCAGACCGTGTCCCCCGCCCCGGTGCTGTCCACCGCCTCGGTCGCCACCGCCGACAGCCGACGCACGCCGCCCGCGTCCGCGAACAGGCACCCCGCAGCCCCCAAGGTCACCACCGCCCAAGCTGGCCCGGCCGCGAGCAACGCCGCCGCCGCCCGCTCGTCGCCGAACCCCGTCACCGCCTCCGCCTCGCCCTGGTTGGCCACCACCCCCGCGCAATGCCGCAGCACCGGCCCCGCCGCCCACAGCAGCGGCGCGGTATTCAGCACCACCACCGCCCCCCGCGCCTGCCCGGCCCGCGCCGCCGCCAGCGTCGCCGCCGCGGACAGGTTGCCTTGCAGCAGCAGCACGTCCCCCGCCCCGGCCGCGCCCGCGAACCCCGCCGCCGCCGCCGCGTCCAGCGCCGCCGCGCACGCGCCCGCGGTCACGATGCTGTTCTCCCCGTCCGCCGCCACCAGCACCACCGACACGTCGGTCGCGAACGGCGCCCGTGCCAGCCGCAGCAACCCGAACCCCTCCCCGCCCAGCGCCCCGGCCACGAACCGCCCGTCCGCGTCGTCCCCCACCGCCGCCATGAACCAGGTGTCCGCCCCGGCCCGCGCCGCCGCCACCGCCTGGTTCAGCCCCTTGCCCCCCGGGGCGCGCGAAAGCCCGCCCGCCACCAGCGTTTCCCCCGGCCGCGGCAGCCGCGGCACCGCCAGCGACAGGTCCACCCCCGCGTTGCCCAGCACCAGCACCCGGCTCATCCGCCGCATCCGCCACCCGGGCTTGTCTCCCCCGCCGAACCGCCCCACCCTCGCCGCCGCGACACGGACCGAGGACACCCACGAGCATGGCCGACGCCCCCGACCCGCCAGACGACCCGCCCAAGCTGACCACCGCCCAGATCGCCGCCGCCGAGACCCTGCTCGGCGTCCGCTACACCGAACCCGAGCGCCAACTGATGCTCGACACTCTCCTCACTCAAGCGGAACTCGCCGCCCGCCGCCGCGCCCTCCATTTGCCGCCCGACCTCGGCCCCGCCACCCGCTTCGACCCGCGCCCCCCCGGCTTCGCCATGCCCGCCGCGTCCTCTGCCCCCTGGACCCCGCCCGACACCCCCCTCCCCGCCGCGGACGACGACATCGCCTACGCCCCGCTCACCGATCTCGCCGGCTGGATCAAGGGCGGTCGCCTGTCCTCCCTCCGCCTCACCCAGATCTACCTCGGCCGCATCGCCCGCCTTGCCCCCCGCCTCGAATGCTTCGCCACCGTCACCGCCGACCAGGCCCTCGCCCGCGCCGAGGCGATGGACCGCCTCCTCGCCGAAGGGCGGTGGCGCGGCCCGCTGCACGGCATTCCCTACGGCATGAAGGACATCATCGACACTGCCGGCGTCGAGACCAGTTGGGGCGCGGAGCCGTACCAGGGCCGCGTCCCCGCGCACGACGCCCACGCCGCCACCCTGCTCGACGCGGCCGGCGCGGTCATGCTCGGCAAGACCACCGTCGGCGCGCTGGCCTTCGGCGACGTGTGGCACGGCGGCCGCACCCGCAACCCGTGGAACACCGAGGAAGGGTCGAGCGGCTCCTCCGCCGGGTCCGCGTCCGCCGTCGCCGCCGGGCTGTGCGGCTTCGCCATCGGTACCGAAACGCTCGGCTCCATCGTCTCCCCCTCGTCGCGCTGCGGCGCCACCGGCCTGCGCCCCACCTACGGCCGCGTGTCCCGCCGCGGCGCGATGGCCTTGTGCTGGACCCTCGACAAGATCGGCCCGATCTGCCGCGCCGTGGACGACACCGCCCTCGTCCTCGCCGCCCTCAACCACCCCGACCCGCTCGACGCCTTCCAGATCCCCGCCCCGTTCGCTTACGACCCGGCCCGCCCCCTCGACGGCCTCCGCCTCGGCTATGACCCCCAGGACTTCGACCATCCCGAGGCCGACCCGCTCGACCGCGAGGCGCTCGACGCCGCCCGCGGGCTCGGCCTCGCCCTGGTCCCCCTCGAACGCCCCGACCTGCCCTACGACTCGCTGATGAGCACCCTGTTCGCCGAGGCCGCCGCCTCCTTCGAGGACCTCACCCTCAGCGACCGCGACGACCAGCTGACCCGACAGGACGAGAGCGCCTGGCCCAACGCCTTCCGCAAGGCCCGCTTCCTGTCCGCCGTGGATCACATCCAGCTCGACCGCCTGCGCCGCCTGGTCATGCAACAGATGGACGCCGCCTTCCAACAGGTGGACGCCATCATCGGCCCGGCCGTCGCCGGCCCCATGCTGATCATCACCAACTTCACCGGCCATCCCTGCCTGTGCCTGCGCGCCGGCTTCGCCCAGGTCGCCACCCGCGGCCCGCTGTCCCTCGGCCGCACCCGGCTCGACCTCGGCGCCGAGGGGGGCGGCCCCCGCTTCGAGGTGCCGCGCAACATCTCGCTCTGGGGCCGCCTGTTCGACGAAGGCCCGATGCTGGCCATCGGCCGCGCCCTCGAACGCCATTTCGCCGTCAACGGCCGCCGCCCGCCCCTGGACTGACTACCCCGCCTGCGCCTTGCACCACCGCGCCACGTCCGCGTGGGTCGCGAACCAGCACTCCCCCTTGGCCTTCGCGTGCGCGATCAACTGCTCCAGCACCGGCATCCGCGAGCGGTGCCCCGAGATGTGCGGGTGCAGCGTCAGCAGGAACAGCCCGCTCTCCTGCCACGCCGCGTCGAACTCCGCCTTGAAGATGTCGAGCACCGCCCCCGGCGGCGTGTAAGGCCTGAGCGCGCTGAAGCGGACGAAGTTGAAGTAAACCGCGTCGTCCCTGATCCACTCCGGCGGCAGCTCGATCACCCCGGTCGGCTCCCCGTCCGCCTCCAGCTCGTAAGGGTCGTCGTCCGCCATCAGCGAGCTGTCGTACAGCAGCCCCAACTCGCGGATGATCGCCATGGTCTCGACCGAGAAATCCCAGCTCGCCGTCCGCATCCCCACCGGCCGCGTTCCCGCGATCCGTTCCAGCGTGTCCGCCGCCCGCAGCGTCAGCTCCCGCTCCGCCCCCGGTGGCAAGGTCGTGTTGGCCTCGTGGATCCAGGAGTGAATGCCGATCTCGTGCCCGTCCTCCGCCACCCCGCGCACCTCGTCCGGATACAGCAGCGCCGACACCGCCGGGTAGAAGAAGCTGGCCGGAATGCCCTCCCGCCGCAGCAGCGCCCGGATGCGCGGCATCGCCTGCCGGTTGCCGTACTGCCCCTGGCTGATCCGCATCGGGCTCTCGTCGCCGTCGCGCAGCGGGATGGTGTCGTGGTCGGCGTCGAACGAGATCGCGACGGCGCAGCGCGCGCCCTGCGGCCAGGAGGACGGCGCCAGGCTCCGCCCCGCCCGCGCCCGCCCGACGATCCGCCGCCACGTCGGCTCCGGCCACTGCCAGGGCAGGCCGTCCGGGTGCTCGGTCTCGGTCATCGCGCGCTCCTCCTGCTGCCGCCCGATCTTGCGCGGGCGGAACTCGGCCCGCAACGCCCCCGCCTCGCCCAGCGCCCCGTTCCGCCGCGCGACCGACACTTGCCTGGCGGCGGCCGCCTGCTGCTATGCTGCCGCAATGAAGGTTTCCGCCGGCGCCGCCGCGAACGCCGCCGCTTGGGCCGTGGTCGCCCTGCTCATCGCCGCTGCGATCGTGGTGGTGAACAGGCTCGGCTTCATCGGCCTGCTGCTCTTGGGTGGCGCCACCTGGCTGGTCTGCGTCCGCGTCGAACTCGACGAGGACGCGGCCACTTGGGGCACCGAGGTGTTCAAGGCCCGCATGGCCCGGCCCCCGCCCGAGCAGCACGCCGCCATGCTGGCGGAACGCCACCGCCTCGTCGCCCCGCTCCGCTTCTACCGCCGTTGCGGCATGGTCCTTGTCGCGGCCGGGATCGTTGGCTTCGTCGCGCAGCGATGGGGCTGACGCTCGGCTGACGCTCCCGCCTCGCCTAGCGCCCCGGCGTCCCGATCCGTCCCCCACCTACAACTCGGTCGCCGCCGGCCTCGTCACCATCGCCCCCTCCGGCGGGACCGCGTTCAAGCCCCTGTGCTGATCCGCGTCCCTCCTATCCCGCGGCCCCTCGCCCTCGGGGGCTCCCAGCCACCCGCTCAACCGCGGCAGCCACGCGCTCGCCGCAAGCGCCAGCGCCGCCCCGGCCACGACCAGCGCCCCCGGCGCCGCCAGCCAACCCGTCCACGCGATCAGCGCGCCGGCCAGCAGCGGCCCCAGCGCGCTGAACAGCACCGCCCCCAGGTTCATCGCCAGCGCCACGCCCGAGAACCGCACGCTGGTCGGGAACAGGTCGGCCAGCAGGAACGCGAACGTGCCGTGGGTGCAGGCCGCCGACAGCCCGATCAGCACGAACAGCGGCCCCAGCGCCATCCCGTGCGCCGCGAGCGCCTGGTAGGCCGGCATCGCCCCCAGCATCAGCACCGCGCAGCCGATGCGGAACACCCCGAGCGCCGACCAGCGGTCCGCAACCCACGTCGCCGCCACCAGCGCCACCGCCGTCACCCCGGCGGCGATGTTCAGCCCGGCCGACACCGACGCCGGCGGATACGCCAGCAGCCGGACCAGGTAGCCGGCCATGTGCGCGAACAGCAGCCCGTTGAACAGCGCCACGATCCCCGTCGCCGCGATCGCCGCCAGCAGCTGCCCCCGGTGCCGCCGCATCAGCGACGCCAACGGCCCGGCCGCGTCGCCCGCCGCCGCGTCCTGCCCCGCCCGCGCCTTCATCCGCAGGAACGCCGGGCTTTCCTCCAGCGTCCGCCGCAACGCCCAGCTGACGCCCCCCAGCGCGCCGCCCAGCAGGAACGCGAGCCGCCACCCCCAATCCGCCACCCCCGCCGGCCCGAGCACGCCGTGCAGCGCCAGGCTCACCCCCGTCGCCAGCAACACCCCGCCGCTGACGCAGCCGAACACCAGCCCGCACGCCAGCGCCGCGTGCCGCCGCGGCGCCGCCTCGACCGCGTAGGTGATCGCCCCCGGCAGCTCCCCGCCCAGGCAGAACCCCTGCACCAGCCGCAACGCCACGAACGCGGCCGTGCTGGCCAGCCCTCCGGTGGCGTGGCCCGGCACCAGCCCCATCGCCGCCGTCGCCGCCGACATCACGCCCAACGACAGCAGGAAGCTGCCGCGCCGCCCCCGCCGGTCCCCCCGCCGCCCGAACACCAGCCCGCCGATCGGCCGCGCCAGGTAGCCGGCCGCGAACACCGCCAGGGTCTGCACCTGCGCCGCCGCCGGGTCGGCGGCCGGGAAAAACGCCGCCGAGATGTACGCTCCGAACACCCCGAACACCACAAAGTCGTAGAACTCCAGCGCGCCCCCCAGGCTCGACAGCACGAGCACTCGCAGCGCCGCCCCATCCAACCGCTCAGGGTCCAACCGCTCAGCGTCCAGCCGCTCAGGGTCCGCCCGCGTCGCCATGACCGCGCCGTTCCTCAGAACCCGTACAGGTCCGGCCGCGCGGCCCCGTCGCGCCACTCCACCGGACCCTCGGCCCAGGCCAGCAGCCGCGCCCCATACTCGCTGCTGATCGCCAGCTCCGTCCCCGGCTCGACGATGCCGAAGCACCCGCCCGTCAGCGCCGTCCCATTCACCCGCAGGTCGCCGGCGAGCAGGAACCAGTCGATCGTCGCCGTCGCCGCGTGCGGCGGCAGCCGCGTCCCCGGCAGCAGCGCCAACTGCGCCATCCGCCGCCCGAACCCGGTGCCGCGGTAGTCGAACACCATCTGCCGCGACACCCCGGCAACGCTGGTCGCGAGCGACGGCAACGCCTCGACGGTGACGATGATGTCGGGCGGCGTCTCCGGTGCGGCGTTGACGATGTGCGCTGCCACCGCCCCCGTGTGCACCCGCCCCTCCGCCCCGTCGTCCGGCCGGTACGTCACCGGCCCTTCCAGCCGCGAGGCCAGCAGGCAACGGTCGTAGGCGATGGCGTCGTGCGTCGCCCCCTCCAGGTTGATCCCGACCTGCCCCTTCACCGCCGGGCCGTCGTAGTCGATCAGGCTGCCGTCGAGGAAGTAGCTCAGCGCCGGCGCTTGGTGCTGGTGCAGCCCCGTGCGCGTCAGCGGGTCGAAGCCCAGCAGTCCCAGGAACGTGCCCCGCTCGCGGTCGCCGCGCATCGCCTTCTGATGCATCCCCGGCCGCCCGACCGAGACCCACGGCGAGGCCAGGCTGTCGAACGCGTAAACCTTGTCGGGCATTGATCGGACGGCCTGGATCGGCATGGGACGCTCCTTCGCACGGCGACGATACCCACGCGCCGCCCCCCGCGACAGCGCCGCCGCGGCCGATCGCCGGCCCGCACGCCGATGTGCGCTTGGTCGTTTCCGCACCCAGAGCCGAGCAACCGCGCAACTCCGGCAATAACAACTCCGGCAGTAGTGCTGGGGCGGCGTCGCCATTGCGGACCGCGCCCACCGCGACGATGTTGTCTCGACCGCAGTCTCGAAGGACCGACCGCATGATCGCCGCCGCCGAGCCGACAGCCTCGTCGCCCGCCCAACACATCGCCCAACGCCCTAGCCAGGCGGCCCTCTCGCCTCGCCTGGCCCGGCTCTGCCTGCTGCTCGTCATCGCCGCCGCTTTCGCCGCCGGCTTCCTCCTGACCGCCGCCCCGGCCCCAATCACTGCCGCGGACGCCGACCTCGCCCGCCTGCTGCGGGCGATGACCGGCCTCAAGGCGCTGATGGCCGCCGCCGTCTCCGCCGCCGTGCTGTGGCGGCTCGCCAGCCCCGTGTCTCCCGGCTGGCTGCTCGCCTACGCCGCCGCCCTCGCCGCCGCCTGGGCCGGCCCCGGCCTGATCTGGACCATGGCCCACGTCGGCGCGGGGGCGCTATTGCTGCACGGCGGCATGGCGGCGGGCCTCCTGCTGCTGTGGCGCGACCCCGCCACCGCCCGGCGCATCGCCGCCGCCGTCGCCGCCCGCCGCGCCCGCTACCGGCCGCCGTCCACCTGAAGCACCTGCCCGTTGACGAAATCAGCCAACGGGCTGGCGAAGAACAGCACCGCGTGGGCGATGTCCCGCGGCGTCCCCAGCCGCCGCAGCGCGATCGCGTCCAGCATCGCCGCCTGCTTCGCCGCCCCGTAGCCGTCCCATTGCGCGGCGCTGGCCGGGTTGCTCGGGATCAGCCCGGGCGCCACGCTGTTCACCGTGATCCCGAACGGCCCCAGCTCGTGCGCCAGTTGCCGCGTCAGCCCCACCACCGCGTGCTTGGCGCTGGCGTAGGCCTGGATGCCGGTCAGCGAGGCCTGCAGCCCGGCCCCCGAGGAGATGTTGACGATCCGCCCCCGCCCCGCCCGCTTCATCCCCGGCGCCGCCGCCCGGCTGAGCGCGAACGCCGCCCCCAGGTTGGCCGCCACCACCGCGTCCCAGTCCGCGTCCGACACCGCCTCCAACGGCTGGAACGCCTGCCCCGCCACGCCGCCCGCGTTGTTGACCAGCACCTCCACCGGCACGCCCGCCGCCCGCTCGACCGCCCCGACCCAGGCCGCCCCCGCCGCCCGGTCGGCCAGGTCCACGCCCGCCATCTCGACCCCCGCCACCGCGGCCCCTTCCGGCGCGCAGCCGAACACCCGCGCCCCCAGCCCGGCGAACGCCTCCGCGATGGCCCGGCCCAGCCCGTGCCCGGCCCCGCTGACCGCCACCACCTGGCCGTCGAACCGCAGGTTCACGCCAGCAGTTCCAGCAGGTTGTCGTCCGACTGCGGCCGGGTCCCCGCTTCCACCTCGTGGATCATCGCCACCAGCCTTCTGATCGCCGGGCAAGCCAGCCCGTGCCGCGCGCCCACTGCCGCCACCGGCGCGATCTGCGCGTCCACCTCCGTTCGCCGCTTGCGAACGGCCAGGTCGCGCCACACCCCGGAATGGGTCTTGGCGCTCGGCCGGTTGAACGCCACCATCGCCGCGACGCTGGCCCGCGCCGCCGCCTCTGGCGCGCCGGGCCGGAAGGCGTCCGGGTCGAAGCCGTTGAACCCGCGCGGGCGCACTCCCTCGGCCAGCGCCACCGCCACCGCCTCGCCGCCCAGCGCCCGCCACGCCGGCAGCAGCTCGGGCCGCGCCAGGCAGTCGGCGATGCCCTTGTCGCCCAGGGCCTGCGCGAACAGCATCGCCCCGTAGCCGAGCTTGCCCCACAGATAGGACCAGATGTCGGGCGTCACGGCGGCGTTCGGCTCGAAGTCCCGCATCATCGCGTGCAGCGCCCCGAGCCGCGGCGTCATCGCCCCGTCCACCTCCCCCAGCACCACCGCCCCCCGGTTGCCGAACAGCACCTCGCCCGGCCCCATCCAGTCCGCGCCGAAGTTGACGAACGCCCCCATCACCTGCCCCCGCCCGGCGACCCCGGCGATCGTGTCCTCGCACAACCCGTTCTGCAACGACGCCACGCAGCCGTCCGCCGCCAGGTGCGGCAGCAGCGCCCGGCACGCCGCTTCCGTGTGGTGCGCCTTGACGCAGAGGAACACCCACGGCCAGGTCCCCTCGACGCCGCCGGGCAGGAAGGCCGGGGCGGTGACAGAAAACGCCGCCACCGGCCCGGTGATCCGCAGCCCCGGCCCGCGAATGGCCTCGACGTGCGCCGCTTCCACGTCGACGAACGTCACGTCATGCCCGGCCCGCGCGAGAAAGGCCCCGACCGTGCCGCCGATCGCCCCCGCGCCCCAAACAAGGACTCGTTCGCTCATGCCCGCGCCTCCTCGCCCGCCAGGTGGCACGCCGCCGGCCAGGTCCGCGACCCGTCCGCCCCGAGCCGCTCCACCAACAACGGCGTCTCGACCGCGCACCGCGCCTCGGCAACCGGGCAGCGCGGATGGAACGCGCAGCCCGGCGGCGGCCGGACGGCGCTCGGCAGCTCGCCCCGCACCGCCGCCCCGCGCGACCGCCCGCCCGGCGCGAGCTGCGGCACCGCCCGCAGCAGCCCCGCCGTGTAGGGGTGCCGGGGGACGGCGAACAGCGCCTCCGTCGGCCCGGTCTCCACCACCCGGCCCAGGTACATCACCGCCACCCGGTGCGCGATGTGGCGCACCAGGCGGAGGTCGTGGGTGATGAACACCAGCGCCAGGCCGAGCCGCTCCTGCAACTCCAAGAACAGGTTGACGATCTGCGCCTGCACCGACACGTCGAGCGCCGACACCGGCTCGTCGGCGATGATCAGCGCCGGCTCCACCGCCAGCGCCCGCGCGATGCCGACCCGCTGGCGCTGCCCGCCCGAGAACTCGTGCGGGTAGCGCAGCGCCGCGTCCGCCGGCAGGTGGACCAGGTCGAGCAGCGCCCGCACCCGCGCCGCCGCCCCGCCCCGGTCGGCCAAGCGGTGCACCAGGAGCGCCTCCGACAGCGCCGCCCCCACCGTGAGCCGCGGGTTGAGCGAGCCGTACGGGTCCTGGAACACCATCTGCACCCGGCGGTGATACGCCCGCCGCGCCGCCCCCGTGAGCGCCAGCGCGTCCTCGCCCTCGAACCGCACCGTGCCGCCGTCCGGCTCCAGCAGCCGCACCAGGCAGCGCGCCAGGGTGGACTTGCCGCACCCCGACTCGCCGACTACCCCCAGCGTTTCCCCCCGCCGCACCACCAGGTCCACCCCGTCCAGCGCCCGCAGCGCCGGCCCCGGCCGCCCCCGCAAGGCGGACAGCGCCGGCCGCCGCAAGGCGAACCGCTTGGACAGCCCGGCCGCCTGCAGCAGCGGCGCGCTCACGCGGCCAGCCCCGGTCCCAGCCCTGGCCCCAGCCCCGGTCCCGGCCCTGGCCCCAGCCCCGGTCCCGGTCCCGGCCCTGGCCCGATGCCCGACGGCGGCAGCCGGTCCGCCGCCCAGCACGCCGCCCGCCGGCCAGGGCCGACCTCGGCGAACGGCGGCGTCTCGCGCGGGCAGCGGGGTTCGGCGTAGCCGCAGCGGGGCGCGAACGGGCAGCCCTCAACCGGCCGGTCGAGCCGGGGCGGCTGGCCCGGGATCGTCGCCAGCTTGCTGTGCGCCGCCCCGGCGCCGGGCATGGAGCGCAGCAGCGCGTGGGTGTAGGCGTGGCGCGGCCGGGCGAACACGGCGGCGACCGGCCCCGATTCCACCACGCGGCCCGCGTACATCACGCACACCCGGCCGCAGGTCTCCGCCACCACGCCGAGGTCGTGCGTCACCAGCACCATCGCCATGCCCAGCTCGGCCCCGAGCCGGCGCAACAGGCCGAGGATCTGGTCCTGGATGGTGACGTCGAGCGCGGTCGTCGGCTCGTCGGCCAGCAGCAGCGCGGGCTCGGCGGCGAGCGCGATGGCGATCATCGCCCGCTGCCGCATGCCGCCCGAGAACTCGTGCGGGTAGCTGCCCAGCCGCAGCGGCCCGGAGGCGATGCCGACCAGGTCCAGCAGTTCGAGCGCCCGCGCCCGCCGCCCGCGGGCGTCGAGCGTGCCGTGCGCGGCCAGGCTCTCGTCGATCTGCCGACCGATGGTCAGCACCGGGTTCAGCGCCGTCATCGGCTCTTGGAAGATGGTCGCGATCTCGCGCCCGCGCACGGCGCGCAGCGCGGCGGGCGGCATGGCCAGCAGGTCCCGCCCGCGCCACTCGGCCCGGCCGGCGACGGCCGCGCCCCGCAGCAGCCGGGTGATGGCGCGCAAGAACACGCTCTTGCCCGAGCCGCTCTCGCCGACCAGGCCGAGGATCTCGCCCGGCTCCACGGACAGGCTCACCCCGTCGACGGCGCGAAGCGGGCCGCGGGCGGTGTCGAAGGTGACGCGGAGGCCCTCCACGCGCAGCAGCGGCGGGGCCGAGAGCGGGGACGGGGCGGGTGTCGGGGCCAGGGGCGGGGTGGTCAATGTTTCACGTGAAACATATCGGCCAGCCCGTCGCCCACCAGGCTGAAGCCGATGCCGGCCAGCACGATGGCGAAGCCGGGGAAAATGCTGATCCACCAGGCCTGGGTGAAGAAGTTCTTGCCGTCGGCGATCAGCAGGCCCCACTCGGCCTCGGGCGGCTGCGCGCCGAGGCCGAGGTAGCCGAGGCTCGACCCGAGCAGGATCGCCAGCGCCATGTCCGTCATCCAGTAGACCAGGATCGGCCGGGCGGCGTTGGGCAGGACGTGGCGCAGCAGGATGCGCGCCTGGCCGTAGCCCAGCACGCGGCAGGCGGACACGTAGTCGCGCCCGCGCAGCGCCATCGCCTCGCCGCGCATCAGCCGGCCGTAGAACACCCAGCCGACGGCGGTGATGGCGACGTACATGTTGCCCAGGCCCGGCCCCAGCACGGCGACGATGGCGATCACCAGCACCAGGAACGGGAACGTCACCACGAGATCGACCACCCGGCCGAACACGGCGTCCGCCACCCCGCCGTAGAAGCCGACCAGCAGGCCGACCGTGCTGCCGATCAGCAGCGGGCCGACGGTGGCGAACACGGCGATCTGCAGGTCGATGGCGGCGGCGGCGATGGTGCGCGACAGGATGTCGCGGCCGAACTGGTCGGTGCCGAACGGGTGCGCCCGGGAGGGGGCTTGCAGCAGGGCGGCGTAGTCGAAGGCCAGCGGGTCGTAAGGCGCGACCAGGCCGGGGGCGACGGCGCAGGCCAGCAGCGCCAGCAGCAGCACGGCCCCGGCCAGCAGCGGCACCGGCAGGCGCGGCAGCCGGCCCCGGGCGGGCGCCGCGCCCGCCTCGCCTCCATCCGGCGCGACCTGCTCCCGCGCGCTCATCGCGGCTTCGTCCCGCGCGCTCACCGTGATCTCATCTCGCGCGCTCACCGCGCGACCTCATCCCGCGCGCTCACCGCGCGACCTCATCCCGCGCGCTCACCGCGCGACCCTCGGGTCGAGCCACATCTGGAACAGGTCGGTGGCCAGGAAGGCGAGCGAGACGATCACCGCCAGGATCAGGGTCAGCGCCTGGATCACCGGGTAGTCGCGGGCGAAGATGCTGTCCACCATCAGCCGGCCGACGCCGGGCACGGCGAACACGCTCTCGGTGATGACCGCCCCGCCCAGAAGGGTGCCGACCTGCAGCCCGACCAGCGTCACCGTCGAGATCAGCGCGTTGCGCAGCACGTGGCGCAGCAGGATGACGCGGCGCGGCAAGCCCTTGGCGCGGGCGAAGTCGACGAACTCGGCGCCCAGCACCTCCAGGATGGCGGCGCGCAGGTTGCGCATGATGACGGCCGAGAAGCTCAGCGCCAGCGCGAACGACGGCAGGAGCAGGTGGTAAAGGTGCCCGGCGAACGTGTCGCCGTAGCCGCCGACCGGGAACCAGCGCAACTGGGCGGCGAACACCGTCAGCAGCACCAGCCCGACGTAGAAGATCGGCGACGACAGCCCGACCTGGAAGCCGGCGCGGATGGCGTAGTCCGGCCAGCGCCCGGCCCGCATCGCGGCGACGAAGGCGAGCGGCACCGCGATGGCGATGGCCAGCACCGTCGCCATCGCCGTCAGCAGCAAGGTGGCCGGCAGGCGCTCGGCGACCAGGGTGGTGACCGGGACGCGGAAGGCGAGCGAGCGGCCGAAGTCGCCGCGCACGGCGGCTTCGAGAAAGCGAAGGAACTGGACGTGGATCGGCTGGTCGAGGCCCAGTTGGCTCCGCAGGCGCGCGACGGTCTCGTCGTTGCCGCGGTCGCCGAGGAGCGCGCTCACCGGGTCGCCGGGCAGCAGGCGGGCGAGGACGAACACGACGAGGCCGATCAGCAGGAAGGTCGGGATGACCTGCAGCAGCCGGCCGGCCACGAGGCCCGCCCGGCTCACCCGGCGCGCTCCACAGGGCCGCCGCTACTCGACGTAGACGCCTTCGAACAGGTTGTTGCCGAGCGGGATCTGCACGAAGCCCTTGACCGGCTTGCGCCAGGCGACCGGGTAGGGCGTCTCGTAAAGGAACACGATCGGCGCGGCGGCGGCGTAGCGGTCCTGGATCTGCTTGTACTGCGCCGCCCGCGCCTTGGGGTCAGTCTCGCGCTGGCTCTGCTCGAACAAGCGGTCCACCTCGGGGTCGCGCCATTGCGAGTGCAGCGACTGGATGTTGGGGTAGTAGGCGAAGTACGAGGTGATCTCGCTCGGGTCGGAGATGTCGTTGGTCCAGGCGGCGGTGCGCATGGCGAAGTCCTCCGCCCGGTAGCGCGCGGTGAGCGTCGCGTTGTCCACCTGGTCGATGCGCAGCTTGACGCCGACCTGGCTCCAGAGCTGCTGCACGACGGTCAGGATGTTGGCCTGGTCGGCGTTGCCCGACAAGGACAGGATCGAGGTCTCGAAGCCGTTCGCGAACCCGGCCTCCTTGAGCAGGGCCTTGGCCTTGGCGACGTCGTAGCCGTAGAGGTCCTGGCCGGCGAACAGCGGCGTCGTTTCCGACATGAACGAGCGCATCGGCTTGCCGAGGCCGAGCGTGGTGATGCCGATCACCGCCTGCTTGTTGACGGCGTAGTTGAGCGCCTGGCGCACCGTCTCGTTGGCCAGCGGGTTGGGCTTGCCGTCCTTCAGCTTGGGGCCGCAGTAGAACGTGAGATAGGCGACGCGGGTGGAGGGCCACAGCTCCATGCGCAGGTTGGCGTCGGCTTGCAGCTCCTTGACGCGGGCGTAGGGGATGAACTCGGCGCCGTCCACCTCGCCGGCCTTGAGCTTGAGGATGCGGGTGGCGTCGTCGACGATCACCGGCAGGTCGAGCTGGTCGAGGTAGGGCAGGGCTTGGCCGTCCTCGCCCATCTTCCAGTAGTTCGGGTTGCGCTTCAGCGTCATGCGGACGCCGCGCTGCCAGTCGGCCAGCACGAAGGGGCCGCTGCCGACCGGGTGCTCGGCGAAGGCGCGCGCCTTGTCCTCCATGGTGGCGCCCGCCTCGGCCTCGAACAGCTTCCTCGGCAGGATGGCGCTGTTGAAGGTGGCGAGCGCCGGCAACAGCGTGGGGTCGGGGTGCTTGAGGCGGAGGGTTATGGTGTCGCCCGCGCCGTCCACGCCGTCGATGGCGCCGAGCAGGGAGGACCAGGCCCCCGCCTTCGGGTCGCGGGCGCGGTCGAGCGACCACTTGACGTCGTCGGCGGTGAGCGGCGCGCCGTCGGAGAACTTGACGCCCTGTCGCAGCGTGAGGGTGACGGTCTTGCCGTCACCCGAGGTGTCCCACTTGGTCGCGAGCGAGGGTTGCAGGCCGAGGCCGTCGTTGGTCGGCGCGATCAGGGTGTCGTAGATGTTGGTCATCACCCAGATGTCGACGTTGGCGTCGGTCAGCACCGGGTCGAGGAACAGCGAGTCGGCGTAGCGGGCGTAGCTGGCGTGGCCGCCGCGGGTAACGGCCGCGGCCGGGTGCGGGACGCCCGCACCCGCGAGGAGCAGGGCTGCGAGGGAGGCTCTGAGGAATGCCCGACGCATGCGGTTCGCCTCGCTTGTGCAATGGGTTGACGGGTGACGCTAGGTGGGTTGTCCGGCCTGGGTCAACTCGTATCATGGAGTTGGCGCGGCGGTTGCTTGAAGCCTTGAAGCCGAGCGAGTTGGAAGGGGCACATCATGACACGCTGGATCATCGCCGCCGCCGGGCTGCTGCTGGCCTGCGCCGCGCCGGCCGGGGACGCGCGGGCCGAGAACGTGCAGGCCGGGGGCACGCTGCGATTTGGGCTCGACTTCGACGTGGACACGCTCGACCCGGCGCGCAGCGGGTCCTACATCGAGCGGGTCGTCAACGGCTCGCTGTGCGACCAATTGCTGGCGATCGACGACACGCTCGCCATCGTGCCGGAGCTGGCGACCGGGTGGGACTGGTCGGCGGACCGGCTGGCGCTGACGCTGCGGCTGCGGCCGGGCGTGGTGTTCCAGGACGGGGCGGCGCTCGACGCGGAGGCGGTGCGGGCCAACCTCGAACGCTACCGCGGGGCGGCCTACAGCCTGCGCAAAGGGGAGCTCGCGCCGATCAGCGGCATCGACGCGGTCGATCCGCTCACGGTGCGCATCCGGCTGAGCAAGCCGTACACGCCGCTGCTGGCGCTGCTGGCCAACCGCTCGGGCACCATGCTGTCGCCGCGCATCCTGGACAAGACGGCGGACGAGATCGCGGCGCGGCCGGTGTGCGCCGGGCCGTTCCGCTTCAAGGAGCGGCTGGCGCAGGACCACGTGACGTTGGAGCGGTTCCCCGGCTACTGGAACGCGAGCCAGGTGCACCTGGACCAGATCGTGTTCTCCATCATCCCGGACAGCTCGGTGCGGCTGGTGAACCTGCAGGCGGGGGCGCTCGACGTGGCCAACCGGCTGGCGGCGACCGACGTGGAGACGGTCGAGCGCGACCCGGCGCTGAAGGTGGCGCGGTCGCCGTCGATCGGGTTCCAGCTCATCTCCTACAACATCGCCAACGGCCCGGCGGCGGACACGCCGCTCGGGCGGGACGCGCGGGTGCGGCAGGCGTTCGACAAGTCGATCGACCGGGCGGCGCTGAACCAGGTGGCGTTCGGCGGCCGGTTCATCCCGAGCAACCAGACCGAAGCGCCGGGCAGCCCGTACTGGGACCCAGCGCGGCCGACGCCGGCGCGGGACCTGGCGGGGGCGCGCAAGCTGCTGGCCGAGGCCGGGCTGTCGCGGGTGAAGGTCACGCTGCTGACCAGCAACGACCCGGTGAACGTGCAGGTGGGCGAGGTGATCCAGGCGATGGCGGCTGAGGCCGGGTTCGACGTGGAGGTGCGAAAGGGCGAGGCGGTGGCGCAGACGGCGGCGGCGCGGCGGGGCGATTACCAGGCGACGCTGGTGCTGTGGAGCGGGCGGCCGGACCCGGACGGCAACACCAGCATCTGGATGCGCTGCGGCGCCCCGCTGAATTGGACCGGGTTGTGCAACATGGAACTCGGGGCGGCGCTCGACCGCGGGGCGGAGGCGGTGGATCACGACGCGCGGGCGGCGGCGTACCGCGACGCGGCGACGATCTGGATGGGGGAGCGGATGTACTCGGTGCTGTACCACTTCACCTGGTTCTGGGGGCTGGGCCGGGGCGTGGAGGGCTTCGCGCCGCGACCGGACGGGGTGGTGCGGCCAATCGGGCTGCGGTTGGCGCGCTAGGGCCGCGGCTTCGCGTCAGCCGCGGAAGTGGCACGCCGTCCAGTGCCCGGCGTCGCCTTCGGCCAGGACGGGGGAGTCGACCGAGCAGCGCGGCTGCGCGATGGGGCAGCGGGTGTGGAAATGGCAGCCGGAGGGGGGGCGGATCGGGTTGGGGACGTCGCCCTTCAGCACGATGCGCTTTCGCTTCACGGCCGGGTCGGGGATGGGGACGGCGGAGAGCAGGGCCTCGGTGTAGGGGTGCTGGGGGTTGTCGTAGAGGGCGCGGGCCGGGGCGACCTCGACGACGCGGCCGAGGTACATGACGGCGACGCGGTCGCTGATGTGCTCCACCACCGACAGGTCGTGGGCGATGAACAGGTAGGTGAGGCCGAACCGCTCGCGCAGGTCCTCCAGCAGGTTGATGACCTGGGCCTGGATCGAGACGTCGAGCGCCGAGACCGGCTCGTCGCAGACGATCAGCTTCGGCCGCACGGCCAGCGCGCGGGCGATGCCGATGCGCTGGCGCTGGCCGCCGGAGAACTCGTGCGGGAAGCGGCGCATGTGCTGGGGCTGGAGGCCGACCGTTTCGAGCAGGCGCGCCACCTTGTCCTCGCGCTCGCGCCGGGTCCGGGCGAGACCGTGGATGGCCAGCGCCTCGCCGACGATGGCGCCGACGGTGTGGCGCGGGTTCAAGGAGGCGAAGGGGTCCTGGAAGATGATCTGCATGTCGCGGCGCATGGCGCGGAGGGTTTCGCCCTTCGTGCGCGTCACGTCGCGGCCCTCGAACCAGATCTCGCCGGCGCTCGGCTCGATCAGGCGCATGATGCAGCGGCCGGTGGTTGACTTGCCGCAGCCGCTCTCGCCGACCAGGCCGAGCGTCTCGCCCGGCGCGATGTCGAGGCTGACGCCGTCAACGGCGTGGACGCGGCCGACCTCGCGGCCGAGCACGCCGCCCTTGATCGGGAAGTGCTTCTTGACGCCGCGGACCGAGAGCAAGGGGGCGGTCATTCGAGGATGCAGGCCATGCTGTGGCCGGGGGCGACCTCGCGCAAGGGCGGCTCGGCGGCGCGGCAGGCGTCCATGACGAAGCGGCAGCGGGGGGCGAAGCGGCAGCCGCGCGGCGGGTCGAGCAGGCTGGGGACGGTGCCGGGGATCTGCTCGAGGCGGGCGCGGCCGTGGGCCTTGGCATCGACGCGGGGGATCGAGCGGATCAACCCTTGCGTGTAGGGGTGGCGCGGGGCGGCGAACAGGGCCTCCACCGGGGCCTGCTCGATGACCTTGCCGGCGTACATGACGGCGACGCGCTGGGCGTTCTCGGCGACGACGCCCATGTCGTGGGTGATGAGCATGATGGCCATGCCGAGGCGGGACTTCATGTCGTCCAGCAGCTCCAGGATCTGCGCCTGGATGGTGACGTCGAGGGCGGTGGTCGGCTCGTCGGCGATGAGGAGCTGCGGCCGGCAGGCGAGCGCCATGGCGATCATGACGCGCTGCCTCATGCCGCCGGAGAACTGGTGCGGGTAGTCGTGGACGCGGGCCTGGGCGTTGGGGATCTGCACCAGGTCGAGCATCTCGACGGCGCGGGCGAGGGCGGCGCGGCGGGACAGCTTGTCGTGGGTGAGGAGGGATTCCGCGATCTGGTCGCCGACGGCGTAGATCGGGTTGAGCGAGGTCATCGGCTCCTGGAACACCATGGCGATCTCGCGCGCCCGGATGCGGTCCATGTCGGCGGCGGGCAGCGGGATCAGGTCGCGGCCGCGCCACAGGATCTGGCCGGCTTCGAAGCGGCCCGGCGGCATGTCGATCAGCTTGAGCACGCTGCGGGCGGTGACGGTCTTGCCGCAGCCGCTTTCGCCGACGACGGCCAGGGTTTCGCCGCGGGCGATGGACAGGCTGACGCCGTCCACGGCGCGGACCATGCCGTCGTCGGTGCGGAACCAGGTCTTAAGGCCGCGGATGTCGAGCAGGGGCGGCTCGGCGCTCGGCGCCGGGGCGTCCGCGCCCGCGCCTTGCTCGGCGAGCAGGGTCAAAGCACCCGCCTCGGGTCGAGCGCGTCGCGCAGGCCGTCGCCGATGAAGTTGATCGACAGCACGGCGAGGAAGATCGCCGCCCCCGGGAACAGCGCCCAGTGGGGGGCGATGTCGAGGTAGTCCTTGGCGTCGAACAGCACCCGGCCCCAGGTGGGGATGTCGGGCGGGAAGCCGAGGCCGAGGAAGGACAGCGTCGATTCGGCGATGATGGCGGCGGCGACGTCGATGGTGCCGGCGACGATGACGGGGCCCATCGCGTTGGGCAGGATGTGCCAGGCAACGAGGCGCAGGCGGGACGCGCCGAGGGCGCGGGCGGCTTCGACGAACTCCTTCTCGCGCAGGGTGAGGAACTGGGCGCGCACCAGGCGGGCAACCGGCATCCAGCGCAGGCCGCCGATGACGACGACGATGAGCACGAACACGCCGCCCTCCACGCCGAACAGCGACTTGAGGGCGTCGCGGAACAGGTAGATGACCAGCAGCAGCAGCGGCAGTTGCGGCAGGGACAGGAACAGGTCGGTGAGCCACATCAGGGCGGCGTCCACCCGGCCGCTGGCCATGCCGGACACCGCGCCGACCAGGGTGCCGACGAACACGGCGACCAGCATGGCGGCGAGGCCGACGGCGAGCGAGATGCGGCCACCGTAGATCAGCCGGGCCAGGAGGTCCTGGCCGAGGTCGTCGGTGCCGAAGGGGTGGGCCCAGGTGGGGGGGTGGAGCTGGGCGGTGAAGTCGATGGCGTTGATCGGCACCGGCCACAGCCACGGCCCGGCGACCACGCCGCCGACCAGCAGCAGCAGGACGCCGATGCTGAGCACGGCCATCCTGTGCTTGCGGAAGCGGCGCCAGGCCTCCTGGGCCGGCAGCACGCGCTTGCGCGGGCGGTCCACCAGCACCGCGCCGGGGGCGGAGCCCTCAGCGGAAAGCAATACGGGGGTCGAGCCAGCCATACAGGATGTCCGCGATGAGGTTGAACAGCACGACCAGGGCGGCGAAGACGAAGGTGACGCCCATGACGACCGGGGTGTCGTTGGACAGGATGGCGGTGATCAGCAGGGAGCCGATGCCGGGGATGCGGAAAATCTGCTCGGTGATGATGGCGCCGCCGAAGATCACCGGCATCTGCAGCGCGACCAAGGTGACGACCGGGATGAGGGCGTTGCGGACGACGTGCCGGGTGACGACCCGGCGGGCGCCGATGCCCTTGGAGCGGGCAGTGGTGACGTAGTCGAGCTTGGCCACGTCGAGCACGGAGGAGCGGACGTAGCGGACGAGCGACGCGCCCTGGAACAGGCCGAGCACCATGACGGGCATGATCGACTGCTTGACGTACTCCCACCACCAGGCCCAGCCGCTGACCCGCAGGTCGGTGCGGAACACGAACGGCAGCCAGTCGAGCTTGATGCTGAACAGCAGGATCAGCAGGATGCCGGTGAAGAAGGTGGGGAGCGAGAAGCCGACGAAGGCCAGCGTGTTGGCCACCTGGTCGAACGCCGAGTAGGGGCGGGTGCCGGCGAGCACGCCGACCGGGAGGGCGACGAGGATGGCGACGAGCTGCGACGCGCCGATGACGGCCAGCGTCACGGGCAGGCGTTGCAGGATCAGGGTGTCGACGTCCATGCGGCTGACGAAGGAGAAGCCCCAGTCGCCTCTCAGCATGGCGGCGAGCCAGTGGAGGTAGCGGGACCACACCGGGTCGTCGAGACCGAACTTGGCGCGGAGCGCGGCCTGGACTTCGGGCGGCACGTTGGGGTTGGTCGCGAGTTCGCTGAACGGGTCGCCCGGGGCGAGGGCGAGCACGGTGTAGAGGATGACGCTGATGCCGAGCAGCGCCGGGATGGCGAGCAGGACGCGGCGGAGGACGTAAGCGCCCGACATTTACAACCTTCCCGCCCGAAGCAAACAGCCCGCCCGCGTCGCGCGAGGCGGCCTAGGTCTCGCGATGCCAGTCGGCCAGGCCGCTCGTGTTGCTGTCATACCCGCTCACGACCGTCTTGAGCTGGTTGCTGACCGCCTGGACCTTGGGGCGGTAGACCACCGGTATGACGACGAAGTTCTTGATGGCCAGGTCGTTGCACTTGATGAGCGTTTCCGCCCGCTTCACCGGATCGAGCTCGTTCGTCGACTCGTTGTAGGTCTTGTCGAACTCTTCGCTTTTCCAGCGGGTGATGTTCCGGCCTTGCCAATTGTTCTCCTTCTGCGCCGCCTCGGTCGAAAGGAAGATCTGAAGGAAGAAGCCGGGATCGGGCTGGGTCTGCGTCGTGTTGTATTCCTGCAGGTCGGCGTAGAAGTGCGGGAAGGTGTCGGGGTTCGACACGTCCGACGAGAAGAACACCGACGCGACGACCGACTTCAACTCAAGGTCGATGCCGGCCTTCTCGCATGACTGCTTGAACACCTGCTGCGTCTTCTGCCGCGTCGAGTTGATCGACGTCTGGTAAAGGAACTTCAGCGGGTGGCCGTCCTTGGCGCGGATGCCGTCCGGGCCGGGCTTGTAGCCGGCCTTGTCGAGCAGATCGATCGCCTTCTCGACGTTGAACTCCTTCTCGGTGTTCGACGACCGGAACCGCTCGGGGTTGGTGACGAAATTCGACGTCTTGATGCCGGTCCGGCCGTAGATGTAGGCCTGGACCGAGTCCTGGTCGAACAGGAGGCTGAGCGCCTGGCGGACGGCCGGGTCGGTGAGCGTCGGGTGCTTGGTCTTCACGCTCGAACGCTGCCCGTCCACTTCCTGGTTCGGGTCGGTGAAGTTGCACTGGATGTGCTCGATGCCCGCGGCTTCGATGACCTCGACGTGTCCCTTGCCTCCCCGCTCCAGCCGGGTCAGCACGTTGTCCTCGACCTGCATGTTCCAGGCGAAGTCGTATTCGCCGGTTTGCAGCACCGCCCGCGCCGCCGACGTCGCGTCGCCGCCGCCTTTCATCTCGAAGCTGTCGAAGTAGGGCCGGTTCGCCTGATGGTACTCCGTGTTGATCACCCCGGAGAGCTGGTCGCCCGGGCGGAACGCCTTGAACCTGAACGGGCCGGTGCCGACGGGCGACAGGTTGGCCGGCGCGTCGCGCGACTTGTCGCCGGTGTAGTCCTGGAACAGGTGCCTGGGAATGATCATGCCGTTGACGGCGACGAACGGGTCGGCCCAGAACGGCGTCGGGTCCGAGAACAGGACGCGCACCGTGTGGTCGTCGACCTTCTCGACCTTCGCGATCTTGGTGTAGCTGCCGCTCGTCACCGTCGCCGTCGCCGGGTTGCTGGAATACTGCCAATTGAACACCACGTCGTCGGCCGTGAACGGCGTGCCGTCGTGCCACTTGACGCCCTGCTTCAGTTTCCAGACCACCGACTTGCCGTCGGCGGCCAGCCCGCCGTTGTCCCGGCTCGGCAGTTCCGCCGCCAGCACCGCCTGCAATTCGCCGTTCTCGTCCCAGCCCGCCAACGGCTCGTAGAAAACCCGGCACGCGTCCTGGTCCTTGGTTCCCACCGCGAAGTGCGGGTTGAGCAAGGTGGGTCCTTGCCACCACAGCACCTTGAGGACGCCGCCGCCGCCGGCCTTGGTCGGCTTCCACGTCGTCTCCGGCTGCGCCCAGGCGACGCCGCCGGTGGCGAGCAACTGGGTGGCGAGGGGCGCGGTCAGCCCGGCGGCCAGCATCCGTTGGACGAAGCCGCGGCGGGACAGGCGGCCCTGCTTCACGCGGTCGATGAGGCCTTGAACGTCGCGCTCGGGCATCGGCGTTTCCTCCGGCATGGAAAAGTGATCTGGGCGTGAATCAGACAGGTCTATGCGCTGAGGTCAATGCTCATCTGCGCCGACTGCAACCTTGTGGCGCTCGGGTTCGGTGGCGGCTGGCCGGGCGCCGAAGCGGCGCTTGGCGCGCTCGCGCAGGGTCTGGAAGGTGACGTAGAGCATGGGGATGACGAAGATGCCGACGGTGCTGGCGGCGATCATGCCGGCGAACACGGGGGTGCCGACGGCGCGGCGGCTGACCTGGGCGGCCCCGTTGGCGGTGACGAGGGGCAGCAGGCCGAGGATGAGGGCGATGGAGGTCATCATCACGGCGCGGAAGCGGGTGCGCGCGCCGAGGCGGGCGGCTTCCAGGATCGGGCGGCCGCGCTCGCGCTCGTCTTTCGCGAACTCGACGATGAGGATGCCGTTCTTGGCCGCCAGCGCGATCAGCACGACGAGGCCGATCTGGGCGTAGAGGTCGAGCGACAGGCCGAACAGGAAGAAGCCGATGAACGCGCCGAGCACGCCGACGACCACGGACAGCAGCACCGGGATCGGGATGACCCAGCTCTCGTAGAGGGCGACGAGGAACAGGTAGGCGAACAGCACGGCGAGGGCGAGGATGACGCTGGTCTGGCCGGAGGCCTGGCGCTCCTGGTAGGCGGTGCCGGTCCATTCGTAGCTGTAGCCCTGGGGCAGGGTGTTCTGGCTGACCTGGGCCATGGCGGCGAGGGCCTCGCCGGAGGAGACGCCGGGCTTGGGGGTGCCGTTGACGGTGATGGAGCGGTAGTTGTTGTAGCGGCTGACGGTCTGCGGGCCGAGGACGATGCGGGCCTCGGCGATGCTGCGCAGCGGCACGACGGCGCCGGCGCGGTTGCGGACGTAGATGCGCCAGATGTCGGACAGGTCGGTGCGGTCGGCGGCCTCGCCCTGGATGTTGACCTGCCAGGTGCGGCCGAACAGGTTGAAATCGTTGACGTAGGTGCCGCCGAGGGTGGCTTGCAGGGTGCTGAACACGTCGTTGACGGTGAGGCCGAGCGCCTGCGCCTTCTGGCGGTCGATGTCGAGGAAGATGCTGGGCGTGGTGGCGTTGAAAGTGCTGAAGACGCGGGTGAGCTTGGGATCCTGGTTGGCGGCGGCGAGCAGGCCGTTGAGCACGCCGCCCATCTCGGCCGGCTCGCGGCCTTCGAGGTTCTGCAGCTGGTACTCGAAGCCGCCGCCGGTGGACAGGCCGATGATGGGCGGCAGGTTGAACGGGAAGATGGTGGCCGACGCGATGGACTGCAGCCGCCCGGCGAGCGGGCCGATGATGGCCTGCACCTTGTCGGCGGCGGCGGTGCGCTGGTCGAACGGCTTGAGGCGCATGACCATGAAGGCGGCGTTGGACTGGTTGCCGCCGTCGAGCAGGGAGAAGCCGACGATGGACAGCACGTTCTGGATCTGCGGCACGTCGCGGGCGATGGCCTCGACGCGCTTCACCACCTCGCGGGTGCGGGTGACGCTGGCGGCGGGGGGGAGCTGGACGGCGACGAAGAACGCGCCCTGGTCCTCGTCGGGCAGGAAGCCGGTGGGGGTTCGCAGGCTGAGGCCGTAGATGCCGCCGGCGGCGACGAGGACGACCAGCAGGCCGACGACGGCGACGCGCAGCAGGCGGGTGACGAGGGCGGCGTAGCCGTCGCGCACGCGGTCGATGCCGCGCAGGATGCCGCCGATGATGCCGCGCTTGGGTCCGCCGTGGCGCAGGAACACGCCGCACAGGGCGGGGGACAGGGTGAGGGCGTTGACCGCCGAGATCAGCACGGCGACCGAGATCGTGACGGCGAACTGGCGGAACAGGGTGCCGGAGATGCCGGGGATGAAGCCGATGGGGACGAACACGGACAGCAGCACGAGGGTGATGGCGATGATCGGCGTGCTGATCTGGGTCATCGCCTTCTTGGCGGCCTCCTTCGGGGTCAGCTCCGGCTCCTCCTCCATGACGCGCTCGACGTTCTCGACCACGACGATGGCGTCGTCGACGACGATGCCGATGGCGAGCACCATCGCGAGCAGGGAGACGGTGTTGGCCGAGTAGCCGACGGCGAGCAGCACGGCGAAGGTGGCGATCAGGCTGACGGGGACGGCGATGGTCGGGATGATGGTGGCGCGGACGCTGCCGAGGAAGAGGAACACGACGAGGACGACGAGGACGAAGGCTTCGGCGAGGGTCTTGATGACCTCGTAGATGGTGTCGCTGACGAAGGTGGAGCTGTTGTAGAACACCGTCGCCTTGAGGCCCTCGGGGAAGCGGCCCGAGACCTCGTCGAGGGCGGCCTGGACGCGCTGGCTGGTTTGCACGGCGTTGGCCCCGGGGGAGAGGTAGACGCCGACGGTGACGGCCGGGTTGCCGTTGAGGCGGCTCTCGCTGTCCTGGGTGGCCGCGCCGAGCTCGACGCGGGCGACGTCCTTGACGCGCAGGGTGGAGCCGTCCGGGTTGGCGCGGAGCACGATGTCGCCGAACTCCTCCGGGGTGGAGAGGCGGCCTTTCGTTTGCAGGTTGATCTGGAAGGGCGTGTCCTCGCTGGTCGGGCGGGCGCCGACGCGGCCGATCGGGGCCTGGACGCTCTGCTGGCGGATGGCCTGGAGGACGTCGCTGGGCGCGAGGTTGAGGCTGATGAGGCGGTTGTTGTCGAACCAGATGCGCATCGAGTAGTCGAGCGCGCCGAACAGCGACGCCTGGCCGACGCCCTGCACCCGGCTCAGCCGGTCGAGGACGTTGATGGTGACGTAGTTGGAGATGAACAGCGGCGTCTGCTTGGCGCCCTCGCTGGAGAAGGACAGGAACTCGAGGATGGCGGACGAGCGCTTGGCGACGGTGACGCCGAGCTGCTGCACTTCGGTGGGCAGGCGGGACAGCGCGGCCTGGACGCGGTTGTTGACGTTGACGGTGTTGATGTCGGGGTTGGTGCCGAGCTCGAACGAGACGGTGAGGCCGTAGCTGCCGTCGTTGCCCGAGTTCGACTTCATGTAGAGCATCTTGTCGACGCCGTTGACCTGGGCTTCGAGCGGCTGGGCGACGGTGGCCTCGACCACGGCCGCCGAAGCGCCGGGGTAGCGGGCGGTGACCTGGACCTGGGGCGGCACGATGTCGGGGAACTGGGCCACCGGGATGCGCAGCATGGCGAGCGCGCCGGCGATGGTCAGGATGATGGCGATGACGACCGCGAGGCGGGGGCGGTCGACGAAGACGGAGGAGATCATCGGCCCGGCCTCCTCTGCGTGACGCGGCGCGCGGCGCGCGCGGCCATGTCGCCCGGGCTCACGTCTTAGGTCCTTGCGGCGGCAGGGCGGGCGGGGCGTTGGCCGGGCGCGGGGCGAGGGCGATGCCGGGGCGGACGCGCTGGACGCCGTCGACGACGACGGTCTCGCCGTCCTTGAGGCCGGAGGAGATCACGGCGCGCTCGGGCGTGCTTTGGCCGAGCTGGATGCGGCGCTGCTCGGCCTTGTTGTCAGCGCCCACGACCCAGACGTAGCTGCCTTCCTGGTCGGACAGGACGGCGGGGCGGGGGATGGTGACGGCCTGGACGGGCTGGACGCCTTGCAGCAGCACGGTGGCGAACTCGCCGTCGATCAGCTCGCGGGCGCCGGGCTCATTGGCCTGGGCGCCGGGGCGGATCGGGTTGGGCATGCGGGCGCGCAGCGTCAGGGTGTCGGTGTTGGGGGCGACGGTGGGATCGACGTAGTCGAGGTGGCCTTCGGGGCCGTAGGGCCGGCCGCTGGGCAGCTTCAGCTTGACGAGCACGGCGCTGAAGCCGCCCTTGTCGGCGTAGCGGTCGCGCAGGTCGAGGGCGGCGCGGACCGAGATGGGGAACACGACGTACATCGGGTCCTGGCTGACGATGGTGGCGAGGGTGCCGGTGGTGGGGCCGACGACGTTGCCGACGGTGACGGCGGTGCGGCTGATGGTGCCGTCGATGGGCGAGGTGATCTCCGTGTAGTCGAGGTTGACCTGGGCCAGGCGGAGCTGGGCCTGCGCGCCGGCGAGCTGGGCCGACTGGCTGCGCTGGGCGGCGAGGGCGTCGTCGACGCGGCTCTGCTGGCCGGCGGGGGTGCTGAGCAGGGCCTGGGCGCGGCCGAGGGTCTGGCTGTTGTTCTGCAGCAGGGCCTGGGCCTGGGCGACGGTGGCGGCCTGGGCGGCGACCTGGGCCTCGAAGGGGGCGCGCTCCAGGCGGTAGAGCACGTCGCCGGTGTGGATCTCGGCCCCCTCGGTGAACAGCCGCTCGGTGAGGAAGGCGGTGACGCGGGCGACCACGTCCACGCGGTTGATGGCCTGGACGCGGCCGATGAACTCGCTCGTCTCGGTGACGGAGCGGTTAACGGCCTGGACGACGCCGACGGCGGGGGGGCCGCCCGGGCCGGGCTGGGCCAGGGCGGGAGGGGTGAGAGCCACGAGGGCGGCGAGCAGGCCAGCGAAGGCGGCGAGGCGTCGGGGCGCGCTGCTGGTGGCGGACGGGGCCGCGCGTGGCCGTAACCAGGTCGGAGCCATGAGGATGATCCTAAATGGAAGGCGACCGGCATCGGCCTGGACCGGCGGCCGCTGCGAACTGGAAGGAAGTGTTGCACCGCAGCGCGAGGTTGACAAATCGGGGCCGGGAATCGACGAGGCGGCGGCGCTGCGTTGACTCGCCGGGCCGGGGGCTTGCATCCTGCCAGATCACGTCGCGCCGGGCGTCCTGGGATGCGCTTCATTCCAGGTGTGCTCCAGGGGCCTGTTCGGGCGGCGTGCCCACCAGCCAGGACAGTTGCCCCGTCATGATCGCCGCCCTGATGCCGACCTACAACCGTGCCGACCTCGCCTTCGAGCGGGGCGAAGGGGCGTGGCTGTTCACGGAGGACGGGCGCCGATTCCTCGATTTCGGGGCGGGGATCGCGACCTCGTCCTTGGGGCACGGGCACCCGGGGCTGGTGCGGGCCATCGCCGAGCAGGCGGGCCGGGTGATGCACACGAGCAACCTGTATCGGGTGCCGCAGGCCGAGCGGCTGGCGCGGCGGCTGGTGGAGGCGAGCTTCGCCGACAGCGCGTTCTTCTGCAACTCGGGCGCGGAAGCGAACGAGGGCATGGTCAAGATGATGCGCAAGGCGATGAGCGAGAGCGGGCGCGGCGAGCGGTACCGCATCATCTGCTTCGAGGGCGCGTTCCACGGCCGCACGCTGGCGATGCTGGCGGCGACGGGCAACGCCAAGTACCTCAAGGGCTTCGGCCCGGCGGTGGACGGGTTCGACCACGCGCCGTTCAACAACATGAACGCGGTGCGCGACATGATCGGGCCGGAAACGGCGGGGATCGTGATCGAGCCGGTGCAGGGGGAGGGCGGCATCCGCCCGGCCGGGTTGCAGTTCCTGCGCGACCTGCGGGCGGCGTGCGACGAGTTCGGCATCCTGCTCGGGATGGACGAGATCCAGTGCGGCATGGGGCGGACGGGCAAGCTGTTCGCGCACGAGTGGGCGGGGATCGCGCCGGACGTGATGTCGCTGGCCAAGGGGATCGCGGGGGGGTTCCCGATGGGGGCGATCCTGGCGACGGAGGCGGTGGCGAAGCACCTGTCGCCGGGGACGCACGGGACGACGTTCGGCGGCAACCCGGTGGCGTGCGCGGCGGCGAACGCGGTGCTGGACGTGGTGCTGGCGCCGGGGTTCCTGGAGAGCGTGGACCGCCGGGCGCGGCGGCTGTGGCGGATGCTGGAGGGGGTGGTGGCGGACGAGCCGTCGGTATTGTCGGAGGTGCGCGGGGCCGGGCTGATCCTGGGGTTGAAGGGCGCCGTGCCGAACACGGAGCTGCAGGACGCGTTCGCGGCCGAGGGGCTGCTGAGCGTGGCGGCGGGGGACAACGTGGTGCGGCTGGTGCCGCCGTTGGTGATCTCGGACGAGGACGTGGACGCGGCGGTGGCAATGATCGCGCGGGGGGCGCGGCGGTGCCGGCCGGCGGCGGTGGCGGCCGCGGCCAAGTGAGCGGGGCGCTGCGCCGGGCGAGCCCGGCGGAGGCTTCGGAGGAGGGCACGACGGAAATGCGGGCCGGGCAACCGCGGCACTTCCTCGACCTGCACGACTTCGACGCGGCCACCTTGCGGCAGATGCTGGACGGCGGGCGCGGCTTCAAGCGGCGGCCGGCGGCGGGGCGCGGGCTGCTCGACGGCAAGACGCTGGCGCTGGTGTTCGAGAAGCCGAGCACGCGGACGCGGGTGAGCTTCGAGCTGGCGATGCGGCAGTTGGGCGGCGAGGTGGTCCACCTCAGCGCCTCCGAGCTGCAACTGGGGCGCGGCGAGACGGTGGCGGACACGGCGCGGGTGCTGTCGCGCTACGTCGACGCGATCATGCTGCGGACGGACAACGTGGCGCGGCTGCGGGAGATGGCCGGGGCGGCGACGGTACCGGTGATCAACGGCCTGACCAACATGAGCCACCCGTGCCAGTTGATGGCGGACATGATGACGTTCGAGGAGCACCGCGGGCCGATCGCCGGCCAGGTGGTGGCCTGGGTCGGGGACGGCAACAACGTGGCGTGCAGCTGGATCGAGGCGGCGGCGCGGTTCGGCTTCACGCTGCGCATCGCCACCCCGGACGGGTTGCGGCCGCCGGAGCGGCTGGTGGAGTGGGCGCGCGGGCAAGGGGCGCGGATCGAGCTGTCGGACGACCCGGCGGCGGCGGTGGCGGGGGCGCGCTGCGTCGTGACCGACGCCTGGGTGAGCATGTCGGACGACCCGGCGTCCAACCGGCACAACCTGCTCGCGCCCTACGCGGTGACGGAGGCGCTGATGGCGCGGGCGGCGGCGGACGCGATCTTCATGCACTGCCTGCCGGCGCACCGCGGCGAGGAGGTCAGCGCCGCGGTGATCGACGGGCCGCAATCGGTCGTGTTCGACGGGGCGGAGAACCGGCTGCACGCGCAGAAGGGCATCCTGGCGTGGTCGCTGGCGGCGTCTTGAGGGACGCGCACGGATGACGGACCCGATGGCGGCCACGCCGGGCTGGGTGGCGGATCGGCTCGACGACGCGTTCGCCCCGTTGCCGCGGACGGCGGCGGTGGCGGCGGCGCGGGCGGCCTACGCGGAGTGCCTGGCGGCGCGCAAGGCCCCGGCCGCGCCGTCCGACATGCTGGGGGCGGAGTTCGCGGCGTGCCGGCCGGCGCTGCGGCGCGCGGTGCTGGCGGCGGGGGTGGACGAGGCCGCGGTGGCGGCGCTGGAAGCGCGGCTCGGGGCGGTCGAGGCGGAGGTCGCGGGCGAGAGCTGAGGCGGCGGGCGGTCGCCAGGCCGGGCGTTGGTCAGGCGAGGCGTTCGTCGTCCTGGCCCGGCCGGGCGCGGGACCTGGCGGGGGCGGAGGCCGCGGACCGGGCGAGGTCGCGCAGGCCGGCGGCGATGACCTCGGCGCTGGGACGCCAGTCGGAGCCGGGCGCGGCGCGGTCCGGCGTGAAACGGCACGGCGCGGGGCGGGCGAACAAGGCCGCGATGGCGGTGGCGATGCTGTCCGGTTCGGCGGCGCAGAGCACGGCCATGTCCTGGTCGGCCAGTTGCTCGGCGAGGCCGCCGACGCGGGTGGCGACGACCCAGCGGCGGGCGGCGACGGCGGCGGCGGCGACGCCGCTCTGGCTGGCCTCGCGGTGGGTGAGGACGAGGGCGTCGGCCCAGGCGAGCAGGCCGCCAAGCTCGGCCTCCGGTACCCAGCGGTTCTCGACGGTGACGTTGGGCAGGGTGCGCAGGCGGGCGAGGGCCGGGCTTTCGGGGCCGGAGCCGACGACGCGCAGCTCGAAGCCGGCGGCGGGGCCGAGGCGCTCGACGGCGGCGGCCAGCAGGTCGAGGCCCTTGTACGGCATCAGGCGGCCGAAGGAGAGCAGGCGCAGGCGGCCGCCGTGGGCGCGGACGGGGGGCGGCCTCGGTCCGAACACGAAGGGCGGCAGGGCGGCGCGGAGCAGTGTCTGGCGCGGGCGAAGGCCCTGGGCGCGGAGCTGGTCGGCGACGTGGGTGCTGAGGGCGAACAACAGGCCGGCGCCGCGCAGCAGGCCGCGCTGCAGGGCGATCTGCATGGGGTAGGCGTCGCCCGGGTGGAGCTGGGCGTCGTGGACGACGACGGCGTAGGGCACGCCGGCGCGGCGGAGGGCGGCGGCCATGGCGACGTCGAGCGGGGCCGGCATGGCGCACAGGGCGGCGTCGACGCGGGCGGCGCGGATGGCGGCGGCGAGGGAGGGGACCAGCACCGGCGCGGCGAGCAGGCGGGCGACGAAGCCGGCGCGGCTGCGGTAGGTGCGGACCGGGACGTCGTTGGCCGGCGGATCGGGCAGGGCGAGCAGCTCGGCGGAGGTGGACAGGGAGAGCCGGATCTCGACGCCTTGCAGGGCGGCGAGTTCGCGGGACATCGCCGCGGCGACCAGGGGACCCGCGCCGCGCCGGCCCCACTGCCAGACCAGGACCCTCATCGGGGGGCGTTCACGGGGGAACGTCGAGGCCGAGGCCGCGGACGGCGTCGGCCAGGGGGGTGGGGCCGAGGCGGTCGAGGCCGACGGCGCGGGCGGCGGCGCCGAGGCGGGCGCGGGCGGCCGGGTCGTCGGCGAGGCGGGCGAGGTGGGCGGCGGCGGCGGCGACGTCAGGCTCGGCCCAGACCGCGCCGGGGGCCTCGAAGACGCCGCGCGGGTCGATGGCGGGGACGAGGCGGGCGGGGACGCGGGCGGCGCAGGAATCGTCGAGCAGGTCCTCGGTCGCCGACCAGGCGGTGGCGACGACCGGCTTGGCCAGCAGCATGGCCTCGGCGGGGACCAGGCCGAAGCCTTCGCTGCGGTGGAGCGAGAGCACGATGTCGCAGGCGGCCATGACGGCGTGGGCCTCGTCGCGGGGGCGGGTGGCGGTGTCGATGCGGACGTTCGGCAGGTCGGCGGCGGCGGCCTGGATCTGGGCGAAGTCGTCGGGGAAGTGGCCGGGGTCGCCGACGCGGAGCAGCAGCACGCGGTCGGGGCGGGAGCCGAAGGCGAGGCGGTGGGCGGCGACGGCGGCGAGCGGGTTCTTGCGGGCGAAGCTGGAGGCGAGGCTGAAGGCGACCAGGGTGATGACGGCGTGCTCGGGCAGGCCGAGGGCGGCGCGGCCGAGCGGGGCCGGGGTCGGGGGGTGGCAGGCGAGCGGGTAAGGGACGATCCGGACGCGGCGGGTGGCGAACGGGGGGGCGAAGCCGGGCGGCATGGCGCGCTCGACGGCCTGGGCGGAGAAGCGGGAGGGGGCCCAGACCTCGTGGACGAACCCGAAGCCGTCGCGCCAGGCGGCGGGGACGGTGGGCAGCTCCCAGGGCCAGACGCCGACGACGCGGCGGCCGCGCAGGGCGGCGGGGCCGAGGCGGAGCATGGCGGCGGGGAGGGCGGCCGGGTTGGCGTGGAGCACGACGGGCACGCCGGCGGGCGGCAGGGGGAGGCCGGGGCCGACCTGCCAGCAGGGCACGCCGAGGGTTTCCAAGGCGCGGAGCATGATCCGCGCGCCCTCGCCGAGGCCCGAGGCGCGGCCCAGCTCGCCGGCGACGGCGACGCCGAGGCGGGCCGGGGGGGCGGGCCGGTCGGGGTGGGGCGCGAGCCAGGACGCGCCGCCGTGCAGCAGGCGGCGGCGCGGTCCCTGGGGCAGGCCGCGCCAGAGGCGGTGCAGCGGGTTCAGCGCCATGGCGGCGTCCAGATTCCGAGAAGGGTTCAAGCGGCGCGGCGGGCGGGGATTGGCGCGGCGGTCCCGATGCTGGGCCGCGCGCGGACGGAGAAAGGTTCGCTCATCGCCGCTCCGCGCCTACGGCCCCCATCCCTGCTCTGCCCCTGATCTTGGCGTCGACTCGTATAGTCGCAAGTCGGCGCGGGGGCCAGCGCCGGGCTAGTCGCAAGTCGGCGCGGGGGCCAGCGCCGGGCTAGTCGCAAGTCGGCGCGGGGGCCAGCGCCGGGCTAGTCGCAAGTCGGCGCGGGGGCCAGCGCCGGGCTAGTCGCAAGTCGGCGCGGGGGCCAGCGCCGGGCTAGTCGCAAGTCGGCGCGGGGGCCAGCGCCGGGCTAGTCGCAAGTCGGCGCGGGGGCCAGCGCCGGGCTAGTCGCAAGTCGGCGCGGGGGCCAGCGCCGGGCTAGTCGCAAGTCGGCGCGGGGGCCAGCGCCGGGCTAGTCGCAAGTCGGCGCGGGGGCCAGCGCCGGGCTAGTCGCAAGTCGGCGCGGGGGCCAGCGCCGGGCTAGTCGCAAGTCGGCGCGGGGGCCAGCGCCGGGCTAGTCGCAAGTCGGCGCGGGGGCCAGCGCCGGGCTAGTCGCAAGTCGGCGCGGGGGCCAGCGCCGGGCTAGTCGCAAGTCGGCGCGGGGGCCAGCGCCGGGCTAGTCGCAAGTCGGCGCGGGGGCCAGCGCCGGGCTAGTCGCAAGTCGGCGCGGGGGCCAGCGCCGGGCTAGTCGCAAGTCGGCGCGGGGGCCAGCGCCGGGCTAGTCGCAAGTCGGCGCGGGGGCCAGCGCCGGGCTAGTCGCAAGTCGGCGCGGGGGCCAGCGCCGGGCTAGTCGCAAGTCGGCGCGGGGGCCAGCGCCGGGCGGCGGGTCGGCAAGGGGAATGCGGGGGGCGGTTGCCGGGCCGGCCGCGGCGGGCCAAACTGGGCCATGTCTCGCGTCCGCGCATCCTTATCCTGACGCCAGGCATGGAGCCGGCCGCCATCCCGCACTTCCCGGTGGAGTTCGCCGCGCCGGATCTCGCGCCTTGGCGGGCTGGCAACACCGGCGTGCCGGGGTTCAGCACGGCGGCGGCGGCGGCGGCGGGGCCGCACGTGGTGGTGGTGGCGTTGCTGCACGGCAACGAGATCGGCGGGGCGATCGTGCTGGAGCGGCTGCTGCGGGCCGGGCTGCGGCCGTCGCGCGGGCGGCTGACGGTCGGCTTCGCCAACCTGGCGGCCTACGCGCGGTTCGACCCGGCGCAACCGACCGTGTCGCGGTTCGTGGACGAGGACATGAACCGGGTGTGGGACCCGGCGGTGCTGGACGGGCCGCGGACCAGCGTGGAGCTGGCGCGGGCGCGGGAGATCAGGCCGGTGATCGACGACGCCGACCTGCTGCTCGACCTGCACTCGATGCTGTGGCCATCCGACCCGCTGATCCTGAGCGGGATGTCGGGCAAGGGGCGGCGGCTGGCCCAGGCGTTGGGGACGCCGGGGCTGGTGGTGGCGGATCGCGGGCACCAGACCGGGCCGCGGCTGATCGACTACCCGCGTTTCCTAGATGAGGGCGCGCCGGCGGCGGCGTGCCTGGTGGAGGCCGGGCAGCACTGGCGGGGCGAGACGGTGGCGGTGATGCAGCGGGCGGTGGAGGGATTGCTGCAGTATTCGGGGTTGGCGGCGGGATCGGCGGCGGGATCGGCGGCGGGGCGTTGCGCGGAGGTGACGCAGGCGGTGACGGCGGCGACGTCGGGGTTCACGTTCGTGCAGGCGTATCGCGGGGGGGACGTGGTGGCGCGGCGCGGCACGCTGATCGCGGTGGACGGGACGACGGAGATCAGGACGCCGTACGACGACTGCCTGCTGGTGATGCCGAGCTTGCGGGCGAGCCGGGGACACACCGCCGTGCGCCTGGCCCGGTTCGTGTCGCCGGACGGCGGCGGTGTGCTATGACGCGATGCAGCACGGATGCGGCACCGATGCGCTACGACGCGCGGCAGCACGGCCGCAGCATGATGGAGTCCTGAGCCATGCCCCTGAGCCCGCCCGTGGCGCGAGAGCCGCTGCACCGGCGCACGATCGAGTTCGTCGGCTTCCGGCGCGGCGATGGCCTGTTCGACATCGAGGCGCACCTGGTGGACACCAAGAGCTACGCGTTCAGCAACCACGACCGCGGGTTGATCGAGCCGGGGACGCCGCTGCACGAGATGCTGGCGCGGATGACGCTCGACGAGGACATGGCGGTGGTTCGGTTCGAGGCGGCGACGGCGTTCGCGCCGTACTCGATCTGTCCGCAGGCGGCGCCCAACTTCGAGCGGCTGGCCGGGCTGCGGGTCGGGCGGGGGTTCATCAAGGCGGCGAACGAGCGGATCGGGGGGGTGCACGGCTGCACGCATATCCGCGAGCTGCTCGGGCAGATGGGCACGGTGGCGTTCCAGACGCTGTACGCGGTGCGGGCGAAGCGGGCGACGGCGCCGAACGCGCAGTCGGGCGCGCAGGTGGCTGAGGCGTCCGTCGGGGAGTTCCCTGCGTCGCCCGCGAGGCCGTCCGCTGGGCCGCCGGGGAGCGAGCGGCCGGCGTTGCTGGGGACGTGCATGAGCTACGCGCCGGACAGCCCGGTGACGCGACGGCTGTGGCCGCAGCACGCCAAGGCGATGGACCGGGCGGAACCCTGAGCGGCGGGACCGGGCGCGTTGGGGATTCTTCGCTGGGGGGCAGTCAGCTTCGAGGGTGGGCGGCCTCGGCGGGGGTGCGGAGGACGAGGGAGAGGGCGTGGAGGCCGCCGGCGAACTCGGGGCCGAGCGCCTGGTTGACGAGGCGGTGGCGGGCGACGCGGCCCTGGCCTTCGAAGGCTGAGGAGACGACGAGGACGTTGAAGTGGGTCTGGCCGCCCGGGGTGGCGCCGGCGTGGCCGGCGTGGCGGGCGCTGTCGTCGACGACGTCGATCATGGTGGGGGCGAGGGCCGCCTCGAGGGCGGCGCGGATGCGGTCGGCTCGGTCTGACATGGCGGCAGCGTAGCGCAGGCGCGGGGCCGCCGCCATGCCCCGGCGGCCGGGCCGGCTCGCGGCGCGCGCGGGAGAACAGCATTTGCTGACGCGAGGGGCGGGCACGCGGCCCTTGCCCCGATTGGCTCCCGATGCACATAAGGGGAGATCATGACCACCCGACGCCACACGCGCGCCCGGGCCTACGCGCCCGATCCGGCCGCGACGCCGGGCCGCCCTTGCGACAGCCCCGGCTGCGCGGCGGAAGGCGCGTACCGGGCGCCGAAATCCCGCAGCTCGCTGAACGAGTATCACTGGTTCTGCCTGGAGCACGTCCGCGCCTACAACGCGTCATGGGATTTCTACAAAGGCATGACGCCGGGCCAGATCGAGGCGCAGACGCGGGCCGACACGGGATGGCAGCGGCCGACCTGGCCGTTGGGCAGCATCGGCAAGCAGCCGTTCGACGAGACGCAGCTGCGCGACCCTTTGCACCTGCTGGCGGCGGGGCGGATCAAGCGGGAGGCGAAAGGCCCGCCCGCGCCGAGCGTGCCGTCGCAATTGCGTGAGCCGATGCAGACATTGGGGCTCGAATGGCCAGTTTCGATGGACGTGCTGAAGACGCGCTACAAGGATTTGGCCAAGCGGCATCACCCGGACGCGAACGGCGGCGACCGGGGAGCAGAGGAGCGGTTGAAGTCGATCAACCTCGCTTACGCGGCCGTGCGGCACTACCTTGCGGGGACGCCGCGGATGGCGGCGACCGGCTGAGCTTTCGCAACGCAGCGGAACGGGGCTAGACTGGTCCGCGTTGCCGTGGCCTTCGGGCAAGACACAGGAACACGAGCCTCATGAACAATATCGCCGCCCTGGCCGACGCCCGCTCCACGCCGACCTCGGCGATCAGCACGCCCGACACGACGGTGAGCGCGCGGGAGGCGTTCGGCATCGACCTCGACATGCAGGTGCCGGCGTTCTCGGTGCCGACGGAGCACGTGCCGGAGAAGGACAGCACGTACAAGTTCGACCGGGAGACGACGACGGCGATCGTGGCCGGGTTCGCGTTCAACCGGCGGGTGCTGATCCAGGGCTACCACGGCACGGGCAAATCGACGCACGTCGAGCAGGTGGCGGCGCGGCTGAACTGGCCGTGCATCCGGGTCAACCTCGACAGCCACATCAGCCGCATCGACCTGATCGGCAAGGATGCGATCGTGCTGAAGGACGGCAAGCAGATCACGGAGTTCCGGGAGGGCATCCTGCCCTGGGCGCTGCAGCACGCCTGCGCCCTGGTGTTCGACGAGTACGACGCGGGCCGGCCGGACGTGATGTTCGTCATCCAGCGCGTGCTGGAGGTGGAAGGGCGGCTGACGTTGCTCGACCAGAACCGGGTGATCCGGCCGCACCCGAGCTTCCGGCTGTTCGCGACGGCCAACACGGTGGGGTTGGGCGACACGACGGGGCTGTATCACGGCACGCAGCAGATCAACCAGGGCCAGATGGACCGGTGGAACATCGTCGCCACGCTGAACTACCTGCCGCACGCGCAGGAAACGTCCATCGTGCTGGCGAAGCTCGGGACGGACGCTTCGGACAAGGCGATGAGGAAGCAGGTCGAGAGCATGGTGGCGCTGGCGGACCTGACGCGGGCCGGGTTCATCAACGGCGACATCAGCACGGTGATGTCGCCGCGGACCGTGATGACCTGGGCCGACAACGCGCGCATCTTCAAGGACGTGGGCTTCGCGTTCCGGCTGACGTTCCTGAACAAGTGCGACGAGGCGGAGCGCAGCACGGTCGCGGAATATTACCAGCGCTGCTTCAACGAGGACCTGCCGACCGGCGTCGCGGCGCGCCGGGGACTCTGAGCGCGGATGAGCGGCAGCAAGGACAGCGCGCGGACGGAGGAGTTCAAGCGCGCCACGGCCGGGGCGCTGCGGGCGATCGCGCAGCAGCCCGAAGTGCAGGTGGCGTTCCAGCCCGGCCCGAGCGGGGTAGTGGGCAAGCGGGCGCGGCTGCCGCTGCCGACGCGGGCGCTGCCGTCGGCCGAGATGGCCAAGGTGCGCGGGGCGGCGGACAGCGTCGCGTTGCGGCTGCGGCATCACGACGACGCGGTGCACGCGGCGCGGAGCCCGGGGCGGCGCGAGGCCAAAGACGTTTACGACGCGCTGGAACAGGCGCGGGTCGAGGTGCTGGGCGCGCAGCACATGGCGGGGGTGGCGGCCAACCTGGGCGCGCGGCTCAACGACGAGTGCGAGGCCGAGGGCTTCGACCGCATGACGCGCAAGGACCAGTTGCCGCTGCCGGCGGCGCTGAGCCTGCTGGCGCGGGAGCGGATGTCGGGGCAACCGTGCCCGGCGGCGGCGTCGCGCATCCTGGAGAGCTGGCGCGGCACCCTGGGGGATGAGGCGGAGCAGGCGCTGAGCGACATGGCCGGGTCGCAGCATGACCAGGCGCGGTTCACCCGGGCGGCGCGCAAGCTGCTGGCGGCGCTCGACCTGGCCGAGGCGGAGGTCGAGAACGAGCCGGACGACCAGGCCGACGAAGGCGAGGAGAGCAGCGAACAGGCCGGCAGCCAGGACAACGCCGAGCAGAGCGAGGGCGACACCCAGTCCGACGCCGAGAGCATGCTGGGCGCACAGCCGGAGCAGATGGAAGGCGAGCCGGGCGACGACCAGGGCGAGGAGGACGCCGAGGAGGAGGCCGCGGCGGCCGACGGCGAGGACCGCCCGGGCGGGCCGCAGCAGCGGCGGGAGAAGCCGATCCCGGATGACCAGCAGGCGTATCGCGCGTATTCCCGCACCAACGACGAGGAGACCTCGGCCGAGGACCTGTGCGACCCGGAGGAGCTGGCCCGGCTGCGGCAGCAGCTCGACCAGCAGTTGCAGCACCTGCAAGGCGTGGTGAGCAAGCTCGCCAACCGGCTGCAGCGGCGGCTGATGGCGCAGCAGACGCGGGCCTGGGAGTTCGACCTCGAGGAAGGGATGCTCGACGCCGGGCGGCTGGCGCGGGTGATCGTCAACCCGATGCTGAGCCTGTCCTACAAGCGCGAGCGAGAAACCGACTTCCGCGACACGGTGGTGACGCTGCTGATCGACAACTCGGGCAGCATGCGGGGCCGCCCGATCACGGTGGCGGCGATGTGCGGCGACATCCTGGCGCGGACTTTGGAGCGGTGCGCGGTCAAGGTCGAGGTGCTGGGGTTCACGACGCGGGCGTGGAAGGGCGGGCAGAGCCGGGAGCGCTGGGTGCAGGACGGCAAGCCGCGCAACCCGGGGCGGCTCAACGACCTCCGGCACATCATCTACAAGGCGGCCGACGCGCCGTGGCGGCGGGCGCGCAAGAACCTGGGCCTGATGCTGCGCGAGGGCTTGCTGAAGGAGAACATCGACGGCGAGGCGCTGCTGTGGGCCTACCGGCGGCTGGTGGGGCGGCCGGAGCACCGGCGCATCCTGATGGTGATCAGCGACGGCGCGCCGGTGGATGACAGCACGTTGTCGGTCAACCCGGGCAACTACTTGGAGAAGCACCTGCGGCACGTGATCCACGAGATCGAGAGCCGGGACCAGGTGGAGCTGATCGCCATCGGCATCGGCCACGACGTGACGCGGTACTACCGCCGGGCGGTGACGATCGTGGACGCCGAGGAGCTGGGCGGCACGGTGATGAAGAAGCTGGCCGAGTTGTTCGACGAGGACATGGGGGCGGCCTGGGCGCGGGCGGCGATGGAGCGGGCCCCGCTGGTGGCGTAGCCGGCGGGTCCGCCCGCCCCGAGATCAGGCGGACAGATGGCCGGGCGGTGAGACGCAGCTCACAGGCGTCTGGCACTGACGCCGCCATCCTCGCAGTTCAGCGGTTCGCTGAGGCAGGTGAGGAGGGTGGGATGAACTGCGGTTCAGGCGTCCGCGGTCCGTTGTTGTATAGAATGATGATGGCGTTGTCGGTCTCGGCGCTCGCCGGGTGCGGCGCAGGCGAGCCGGGGACGGCCGGGCGGTTGGGGCCTGCCAAGCCGACCGGGGAGGCGCGGCGCTATTGGGACGGCGCGGTCGCGACCGTGCCGACGGTCGGGCCGGGTGGGTGCGAGGCCTGGAAGACGGAGGTGATGGCGCTGCGGCGGCCCGATCCGCTCGGCAGCGGCCAGATGGTCAGTGAGTACGGGCGGCCGGAGCTGATGGCGGTCGGCGACAGCCTGTTCAACGGCGTGCAGTCGTTGCGGATCAACTGGTGGCTGTCGGAATGGTCGGCACCGAACCTGGTGGCGATCCGCCTCGGGCTGATCCAGGAACGCGGCGCCGAACGGACGGGGCAGCGGGCGTTCTACTCGCCGCAGTACTTGAGTCACGGTGCGCCACCGCGGGAGACGATCGATTACGGGTTCAACCTGGAAGCCATCCCACGTTTCATCGGCCTCGCCGCGGCGCCGCACCGCCAGGGCGACGCGTTGCGGAAGCTGCTCGGGACGCCGCCCGCCAACGGCCGCCTGCTGGTCGACAACTTGGCGTTCCTCGGGGCCAACAGCTACGACCTGCTGAACTGGACGCCGGCCGATTACCGGGACGCCGTGGGGCGGTTGCCAAGGCTGCTGGAACACCTCGGCCTCGGAGGGTTCGCCACCTTGGCGGACGCCCTGTTCTATTCCAACGCCGCCTTCGTGCTCAACCCGACACGCCACCCCTGCCTGGAAGGCATGACGGCGATCGAGCAGGTCGAGTGGCGCAGGCCGCGGCGGTTGCTGGTCAGCATCGGGGCCAACGACGGCATGTACGGCTTGGCGTTCAGCGGCGACCGGCTCGGCTCTCCGGCCTGCTCGACATCGGGGGAGCGTGGGCGCCGCGGGCTGCCGCGCTGTTCGGCCGAGACCGTCGAGCGCGCGCTGACGGAGGACTACGTCGGCAACGTCCGGGCGATCCTGTCGCGCCTGTCCAAGGTCGCGGGGCTGGAGAACGTTTACCTGAACGCCCTGCCCCAGCCGAGCCGGACGGCGAACCTCGTGCCGTACAAGCGCGGGGACTGGTTCTGGTACAACGACCTGCTGAGCGCCCCCGGGCAGGACGAGACCGACGTCAGCCGCAAGGTGTCGCTCACGCGCGGCGAGATGGAGGCGGCGGACGGGCTGATCCGGACGGTGAACGGGCTGGTCCGGGCCGAGGTCGCGGCGGCCAACGCGGCGGCGGGCGGGATGGGGCGCGCGGTGCGGTTCACGACCGTGGACGTTGACGCGCGCCTGGGCCGTTACGATGCGAAGGGGTGCGATCTCAAGCCGCTGCCCGAGGCGGAGCGGGCGAGGTGCAAGCAGGCGGCGAGCCTGGCGATCCCGCCGGCGCGGTTCGGCGGCGGGGCGGACGCGCGGTTCGACAACCGGCCGATCCGCTTCGAGAGCGAGACCGGGCTGCGCGACGGGGTCGGGCTGCGCGATGCGGCCGGCTCCCGAATCACGCAAGGCGGGCTGTTCAGCTTCGACAACATGCACCTGTCGTCGGTCGGCTACGAGATCATGGCCGACGAGATCGTGTCCGCGATGCGCCGCAACCCGCGCGAGCACGGCCTGCTGCCGGCCAAGGTGGGTTCCTGCCCGAACAAGGGGCAGGCCAGGTGGGCGACGCCGTTCGGCGCCTGCGCGGCGTTGATGACGACGCCGGGCTGGAGCTACCACGACCCCGGGGCGCGGGAGCGTTCCTTCCTGCGGGTGGCGGGGCTGAAGGAGACCAACGACCTCGACACGCTGCACGCGCGGTTGAACTTCCTCCACCGCCTCACCTATGCCGGCGCGTCGGCCCCGGCGCTGCCCGGTGGGGAACACAGGCCCGAATGAGCGCGGCCGTTGCGCCACAAGCCCTTGCGCGCGGGGATGGAAAACCCCACAGTGTGCCTATCCGCAATCAACTGAAAGGAGGTGATCCAGTGTCTCATCGTTCGAGCCATCAGTCCGCTGCCGTGACCTGGACGCCCGCTTCCTCGGTCGTCTCCGGCTAGACGCCGCAGTCCGGCAGTCCTGGACTGTCGAACAATGGAAAGGCCCCGGGAGAAATCTCGGGGCCTTTCGCGTTTCAGGCGTTCGCGTTTCAGGCGTCCTCGTCCAGGGAGGCGTCCTCGAGGCGGAGGGTGGCCTCGGCCTCGTCGGGGGCGAGGGTGGTGACGCCGCGCAGGGTGCGCTGGACGGCGCGGGTGCGGCGGCGGGCCAGGCCGATGGTGTTGCTGATGGTGCCGGACTGCTTCTCGATGCGGCCGAGGACATCGTCCATCTTCTCCATCTCGGCGCGGACCGCGCCGAGCAGGCGCTGGATCTCCTCGGCGCGCTGCTCGATCGACAGCGTGAGCGCGCCGAGCTGCAAGGTGCGGAGCAGCGCGGGCAGCAGCGAGGGACCCATGACGATGACGCGGTGGTCGCGGTTGAGGGTCTCGATCAGGCCGGGCATGCGGGCGGCCTCGACGTAGAGGCCGTCGGTCGGCAGATACATCACGGCGAAATCAACGGTGATGGGCGGGACGATGTACTTGCCCGCGATCTTCTTGGCTTCCCCCCGCAGCCGGACCTCGAGGCCGCGGCGGGCGGCGCGCTCGCCGTCGGCGTCGCCGGCCTCGCTGGCGAGAAGCAGGCGGTCGTAGTCCTCGGCGGGGAACTTGGCGTCGAGCGCCAGCAGCGGGCGCGGGGTGGCGCGGGAGGGCATCAGCAGGGCGAACTCGACCACCTCGTCGCTGTCGTGGCGGAGCTTGCGGTTGGCCTCCCACGCGCCGTGGGGCAGGGCGTCCTCCAACAGGGCGCGGAGTTGCATCTCGCCCCAAGCGCCGCGGGTCTTGACGTTGGTGAAGATGCGCTTGAGGTCGCCGATCTGGGCGGTGACGGCCTGGACGTCGCTCATCGCCTTCTGCACGTGGGCGAACTGGTCGACGACGCGCTGGAAGCTGCCGGTCATCTGCTTCTCGATCGAGTCGGTCAGGCGCTCGTTGACGCTGCGCTGGATGTCGGCGAGGCGGAGCGCGGCCTGGTCGCTCATCTCGCGCAGCTTGGCTTCCATGAGCACGCGCTGCTCGCCCTGCTCCTTGGCGATCAGGGTGGAGATGCCGCCGAGCATGGAGTGGGCTTCCAGGCGGGACTGCTCGGCGCGGGTGGCGAGGGCGCGCTCGGCGGCGGCGAGGCTGGCGCGGACCGAGTCGGCCTCGGTGCGGTGCGCCTGCTCGAGGCGGGCGGCGGCGTCGGCAAGGCTGGCGCGGAAGCCGTCCGCGTCGGCGCGGTCGCCGCGATGGCGCAGCAGCAGGGCCAGGTTGGCGATCGTCAGCAGCAGCAGGAGGCCGACGCCGGCGAGGAGCAGCGCGTCCGGCATCAGGCGGCCCGGCCGCCGGCGCGGAAGCGCCGGGGCAGCGGCGGCGGGGCGAACAGCAGCCAGGCGCACGCCAGTCCCGGCAGCGTGGCGTGGATCCAGACCAGCGGGATCAAGGCCGGCTGGCGGGCGGCGAGGTTCAGCAACGCGAGGCCGAGGGCCAGCAGGGCGACGACCGAGAGCACCGCGACCAGGGGGCGGAGCACGTTGCCGTGGCGGCGGAAGGCGCCGGTCAGCACCGAGAGCAGGGCGACCAGGGTGAAGCTGAGGGCGGTGAGCGGGGCGGACAGGCGGCGGTGGGCCTCGACCAGGAGCTTGCCGTGGTCGCGGGCGTTGATCGCCGGGTCGGGGTTGAGCAGCTCGTCGAGCGACATCTCGGTGCTGTCGCGGTAGCGGACCTCCTCGCTCTTGGTCCGGCTGGCGAGGTCGACCGAGTTCTCGGCAAAGGTGAGGACGTTGAGGCGGCCGGTGGCGCGGTCGATCTCCTGTCGGCTGCCGTTGCGCAGCACGACGCGGGGGCCTTGCGGGCCGTTCACGAGGCGGCCGCTCTCGGCGAGGATGGTGGCGCGGCTGTTGCGCTGGCGGGCGTCCTCGACCAAAACGCCGCGCAGCGTGCCGTCCTGTTCGCGGCCGCGGATGTAGACGGTGAGGTCGTCGGAGACGGGGGTGAACACGCCTTCCTGCAGCAGGAAGGCGGCGAGGCGGTTGCGGATCTCGAACTGGTACTCGCGGAAGGCGGTGAAGCTGGTGGGGACGAGCCACAGGTTGAGCAGGTAGGACAGGCCGACGACGAGGGCGGCGAGGATGAGCGCCGGGCGGGCAAGGGCGAACGGCGACAGGCCGGCGGCGCGCATCACGGTCAGCTCGCGGTCGCCGGCGAGGCGCTGGTAGATGAACTGCACGACGACGAAGGTGGTGATGGGCAGGATCACCGCGACGAAGTTCGGCACCAGCAGGCCGGTGAGCTGGAGGAAGACGCCGAGGGAGAGGCCGCGGTTGACCACCAGCTCGACGAAGCGGAGCGACTGCGTCAGCCAGATCAGGGCGACGAGGCCGCCGGTGACGGCGACGACGGCGATGGCGAGTTGGCGCAGGACGTAGCGGTCGAGCTGGGTCAAGGGCGGCCTGGCGGCGGGTCCGGGCGAAGGGTCAGACCAGGAAGATCCACATGCCGAGCAGCAGCAGGACGATCGCGATCACCGCCCCCTTGGTGAAGGTGGTGAAGCGCTGCCAGAACATCGCGCGGTCGGCGATGAAGGCCTCCTCGGCGCTGGGGGTGATTCGGGGTTGCGGCGTCTGGGCCATCGATGCCTCTGGGCTGGTGTTGGGGCCATTGTAGGGCATCAAACGGGTGGGTGGAACCCGGCCGGGTTGAGCAGGGCCGCGTCGGCCGCGGACGGGTTGAGCAGGGCCGCGTCGGCCGCGGCGGGGGAAGCGTCGCCGGTGAGCGCGGCCCGCAGCGCCAGCGGATACAGGCGGTGCTCCTGGGCGAGGACGCGGCCGGCGAGGAGGGGGGGCGTGTCGCCGGGCAGGACGGGCACGGCGGCCTGGGCGAGGATCGGGCCTTCGTCCGTGGCCTCGGTCACGTGATGCACGGTGCAGCCGTGCAGCTTGACGCCGGCGGCCAGCGCGCGGGCGTGGGTGTCGAGGCCGGGGAAGGCGGGGAGCAGGCTGGGGTGGATGTTGAGCATGCGGCCGGCCCACGCGCCGACGAGGTAAGGGGTGAGCAGGCGCATGTAGCCGGCCAGGCAGACGAGGCCGATGCCGCGGGCGTCCAGGGCCTCTTGGATCGCGCGCTCGTGGGCGGCCCGGTCGCGGCCGTAGGGCCTGTGGTCGATGGCCAGGGCCTCGGCGCCGTGGGTGGCGGCGTGGGCGAGGCCGGGGGCGTCGGGGCGGTTGGCGAGCACGAGGGCGATGCGGGCCGGGTAGGCGGGGTCGGCGGCGGCGCGGAGGAGCGCCTGCATGTTGCTGCCGCGGCCGCTGATCAGCACGGCGACGCGGGTCACGCCAGCCAGCCGTCCGGCACGGCGACGCGGGCGTGCGGCTCCCCGTCGGCGGCGGCGACCCGGCCGATGGGGACGGCGCGCTCGCCCTGCCCGGCGAGGTGGGCGATGGCGGCGGCGGGGTCGGCGACGACGAGGGCCATGCCGATGCCGCAGTTGAACACGCGCAGCATCTCCTCGGGCGAGACGCCGCCGGCCTGGGCCAGCCAGCGGAACACCGGCGGCAGCGGCCAGGCGGCGGCGTCGAGCAGGGCGGCGGCGCCGGGCGGCAGGGCGCGGGGGACGTTGCCGGGCAGGCCGCCGCCGGTGACGTGGGCGGCGGCGCGGAGCAGGCCGGCGCGGTGCAGGGACAGGACGGGTTTGACGTAGATGCGGGTGGGGGCCATCAGGGCGTCGGCGAAGGTCTGGCTTCGGCCGCTCTGCTGATCGGCGTTGGGGGTGGGGGCGAAGGGGGTCTCGTCGTCCCAGCCGGCCCCGGCCATCGCCATGATGCGGCGGACGAGGGCGTAGCCGTTGCTGTGGACGCCGCTGCTCGGCAGGCCGAGGATGGTGTCGCCGGGCTGGACGCCCCGGGGCAGCAGGTGGCCACGCTCGGCGGCGCCGACGGCGAAGCCGGCGAGGTCGTAGTCGCCGCCCGCGTAGAGGCCGGGCATCTCGGCGGTTTCGCCGCCGACGAGGGCGCAGCCGGCCTCGGCGCAGCCGGCGGCGATGCCGGCGACGACGGTGGCGGCGTGCCCGACGTCGAGCCGGCCGGCGGCGAAGTAGTCGAGGAAGAACAACGGCTCCGCGCCCTGGACGACGAGGTCGTTGACGCACATGGCGACGAGGTCGATGCCGACGGTGGCGTGGCGGCCGGTGTCGATGGCGACCTTGAGCTTGGTGCCGACGCCGTCGGTGCAGGACACGAGCACCGGGTCGGTGAAGCCGGCCGCCTTGAGGTCGAACAGGGCGCCGAAGCCGCCGAGGCCGCCGATGACCCCTGCCCTGCCGGTGGCGCGGGCGAGCGGCTTGATGCGCTCGACCAGGGCGTCACCGGCCTCGATGTCGACGCCAGCGGCGCGGTAGGTGATGGCGTTGCTGACGCGGGCTTCGACACCGTCGGGGGGCGGTTCGGCCATGGGCGGCTCCTCGGGAGCAGGGCGTGGAGGGAGCAAAGCGTTGGGGCGGGCGGGGCGATGGGATATAATGGGCGCTATGCGGAGTCCGGTGACACGGGGCGGACACAAACACGGCGGCGGGGCGAGGGCAACGGTGGCCGAGGCGTGCGGCGTGGCCGAGGGCGGCGGGCCGCGGCGGGGGGCGATCCTCAACCTGCCGAACGTGATCAGCTTCGCCCGGCTGTGCGCGGTGCCACTGGCGATCTGGCTGGTGCTGCACCGCGAGCTGATGGCGGCGTTCGGGCTGTTCACCGCGGCCGGGGTGTCGGACGCGGTGGACGGCTGGCTGGCGCGGCGATGGGGCGGCTCGGCGGTGGGGGCGATGCTGGACCCGATGGCGGACAAGGCGCTGCTGATCGGCATGTTCGTGACCCTGGCGGCGGTGGACGTGCTGCCGGACTGGCTGGCGATCCTAGTGGTGTTCCGCGACGTGGTGATCGTCGGCGGGGTGCTGGTGCTGTGGTACACGGAAACGCCGGTGGCGGTGCGGCCCTTGATGATCTCGAAGGTCAACACGGCGGCGCAGCTGGTGCTGGTGGGGGTGGCGCTGCTGCTGGCCGGCCTCGGGATCGAGTCGCCGGCGCTGCTTTCGGCGCTGGTGTGGGCGGTGGCGGCGACGACGCTGGCCTCGGGCGCGGCTTACCTGGCGCGGCTCGCGCGATGAGCCCGGACATGCCGCCGCCCGTGGACGCGGTGATCGTCGAGGCGGCGCCGGCGACGCGCGGGCAGCGGCTGGCGCTGCTGGCCGGGCTGCTGGTGGCGGCCTACCTGGCGCTTTACCTGTTCGCCTCCGTGCTGCTGCCGTTCGTGGCCGCGGCGGGGATCTCGTACTTCCTCGACCCGCCGACGACCCGGCTGACGCGCGCCGGGCTGCCGCGTGGCATGGCGGCGGTGATCATGATCCTGGCGCTGGTGGCGGCGTGCCTGCTGTTCGCGCTGCTGCTTTACCCGCTGCTGCTGTCGCAGCTCGGGCTGCTGATCACGCGGGCGCCTTACTACGCCAACTCGATCCGGCTGTGGGCGGAGGAGGTGATCGCGCGGGCGCAGGACACGTTCGGGCCGGAGTACGTGGACACCAAGCTGCGCGACCTGGTGGGGGGGCAGGCCGGGTCGATGCTGTCGTTCCTGGTGGGGGCGGCGACGCGGCTGGTCAGCGGCGGGTTCGCGCTGTTCAACGTGCTGTCGCTCGTGATCGTCACGCCGATCGTGGCGTTCTACCTGCTGCGCGACTGGCGGCGCGCGGTGGCGCAGGTGGACGGCTGGCTGCCGCGGCGCTACGCCGGGGTGCTGCGGGCGCAGGCGCGGGAGGTGGACCGCATCCTGTCCGCCTGGGTGCGCGGGCAGGCGCTGTGCTGCCTGGTGCTGGCGGTCTACTACGCATTCGCGCTGTCGCTGGTAGGGCTGGACCTGGGGCTGATCGTCGGCATCTCGTCCGGGCTGCTGTCGTTCATCCCTTACGTCGGCAGCATCACGGGAGGGGTGGCGAGCATCGGCCTCGCCTTGGCGCAGTTCCACTGGACCGGGGTCGTGGTGGTGGCGGTGGTGTTCGTCAGCGGGCAGTTGCTGGAGGGCTACGTGATCTACCCGCGGTTCCTGGGCGACCGGGTGGAGCTGCACGCGGTCTGGGTGATCTTCGCGCTGTTCGCGGGCGGGGCGGCGTTCGGGTTCCTCGGCGTGCTGCTGGCGGTGCCGGTGGCGGCGGCGATCGGGGTGCTGGCGCGGTTCTGGCTGCGGCGCTACCTGGCCAGCCCGCTCTACCTCGACCCCCCCGTGCGCTGATGGGCGTGCGATGATGGGCGTGCGATGCCCGACAGCCTGACCGGCAGCCCTCAGCTCGTGCTGCGCTTCCCGCGGGACGCGCGGTTCCGGGCGGCGGACCTGCTGCCCAACGCGGCGCAGGACGAGGCGCGGGCGTGGCTCGGGCGCACGGCGAAGTGGCCGTCCGGGCGGCTGGTGGTGTGGGGCGCGCCCGGCAGCGGCAAGAGCCACCTGCTGCACGCCTGGGCCGAGCGGGCGGGAGGCGCGGTGTCGCCGCTGCCGCCGGAGGACGGGTGGCCGGGCGCGCCGCTCGCCGTCGACGGCATCGACCGGGTGACGGAGGAGCGGGGACTGCTGCACCTGCTGAACCGGGCGGCGGAGGCCGGGCAACCGGTGCTGATGACGGCGAACGCGCCGCCGGGACGGCTGAGCCTACGGTTGCCCGACCTTTCGAGCCGGCTGCGGGCGACCACGGCGGTGGAGATCGGCCCGGCGCCGGACGCCTTCCTGCGCGTGCTGCTGGTGCGGCTGCTGGCGGAGCGGCAGTTGCTGCTGCCGCCGGCGTTGCAAGCGTGGCTGCTGACCCGCCTGCCCCGCTCGCCGGCGGCGCTGCGCGACGCGGTGGTGCGGCTGGACGCGGCCGGGCTCGAGCGCGGGCGGAGCATCACGCGGCCGCTGGCGGCGGAGGTGCTGGGGTTCGGCTGCGACGCCGGGCCCTGAGTTGATCCCAGGCCCTGACATGAGGAGGTGAGCGATGTCGCGCAGGAAGCCAACGTCGCCGGCGGCGGCGCCGATCGGGCCGGACAGCCCGGAGCGGTTCATCAACCGGGAGCTGTCGTGGCTCGACTTCAACCATCGGGTGGTCGAGGAAGCGCAGAACGGGCGGCATCCGTTGCTGGAGCGGCTGCGGTTCGTGTCGATCAGCGCGTCGAACTTGGACGAGTTCTTCTCGGTGCGGGTGGCCGGGCTGATGGGGCAGGCCAAGGCCGGGGTGCGGGCGGTGAGCGCGGACGGGCGCACGCCGGCGCAGCAGTTGGGCGAGATCCAGGGCCGGGCGCAGCGGCTGATGGCGGAGCAGCAGCAGGTGTGGCGCGAGCTGCGGGGCGAGCTGCGGGGCGCGGGGATCGAGGTTTGCGAGCCGGGGGCGCTGTCGGACGAGGACCGGGGGTGGCTCGGGGCCTGGTTCATGGAGCGGGTGTTCCCGGTGCTGACCCCGCTCGCCATCGACCCGGCGCACCCCTTCCCGTTCATCCCCAACATGGGGCTGGTCAAGGTGCTGAAGCTGAAGCGCGACGAGGACGGGCACGGGATGCAGGCGCTGATCCCGTTGCCGGCGCTGATCGAGCGGTTCGTGCGGCTGCCGGCGGAGGGGGCGGCCACTCCGGCGCAGCCGGGGGCGCCGGGCGCGAACGCGCCCGTGCCGATCCGGTTCGTGCTGCTGGAGGACCTGGTCGGGCTGTTCCTCGGCCGGCTGTTCCCGGGCTTTCGCGTGCTGGGGCAAGGAATGTTCCGGCTGATCCGCGACACCGGCGTCGAGTACGAGGAGGAGGCGGAGGACCTGGTGCGGTCCTACGAGACGGCGCTGAAGCGGCGGCGGCGGGGGGTGGCGATCCATCTCAGCATCGACGCGGCGATGCCGGAGGACCTGCGGGCGCTGGTGATCGACGAGCTGGACGTGGACGACAAGAGCGTGCCGGGCGAGGAGGTGGTGACCCAGGACGGGCTGCTGGGGGTCGCCGACCTCAAGCAACTGATCGTGGACGACCGGCCGGACCTGCTGTTCAAGCCTTACGCGCCGCGGTTCCCGGAGCGCATCCGCGATTTCGGCGGCGACTGCTTCGCCGCCATCCGCGCCAAGGACATCATCGTCCACCACCCGTTCGAGAGCTTCGACGTGGTGGTGCAATTCCTGCGCCAGGCGGCGGCCGACCCCAACGTGGTGGCGGTCAAGCAGACGCTATACCGCACCAGCCGCGACAGCCCGATCGTTAAGGCGCTGATCGAGGCGGCGGAGGCCGGCAAGAGCGTCACCGCCATGATCGAGCTGCGGGCGCGGTTCGACGAGGAAGCCAACATCCGCCTCGCGCGCACGATGGAGGCGGCGGGCGTGCAGGTGGTGTTCGGCTTCATGGAGCTGAAGACGCACGCCAAGCTCTCCTTGGTGGTGCGTCGCGAAGGCTCGATCATGCGCAGCTACGCGCATTTCGGCACCGGCAACTACCACCCGATCACGGCGCGCATCTACACCGACCTCAGCTTCTTCACCTGCGACCCGGACCTGACGCGGGACAGCGCGCGGCTGTTCAACTACATGACCGGCTACGCGACGCCGGAGCGGATGGACAGCCTGGCGTTCAGCCCGCTGACGACGCGGCGGACGCTGAACGCGCTGATCGAGGAGGAGGCGCAGGCGGCCCGGGAGGGCAGGCCGGGGCAGATCTGGCTCAAGATGAACAGCCTGGTGGACGACGCACTGATCGACCGGCTCTACGACGCCTCGCAGGCGGGGGTGCAGGTGATGATCGTGGTGCGCGGCATCTGCTGCCTGCGGCCCGGGGTGCCGGAGCTGTCGGACAACATCCGGGTCAAGAGCATCGTCGGCCGGTTCCTGGAGCACAGCCGCATCTACGTGTTCGGCGGCGGCCACCGGCTGCCGAGCCGCCACGCCCGGGTGTTCATCAGCAGCGCCGACCTGATGGCGCGCAACATGGAATGGCGGGTGGAAACGCTGGTGCCGATCCACAACAGGACGGTGCACCAGCAGGTGCTGGACCAGATCATGGTGGTGAACCTGAAGGACTCGCTGCAATCGTGGGAGCTGGGGCCGGACGGGGCGTGGCGGCGGATCGCGGCCGGGCCGAACCCGGTGTCGGCGCACGACTACTTCATGACCAACCCGTCGCTGTCGGGGCGGGGCTCGGCCTTGCACGGGGGCGGCATCGCGGCCACTGTCCGCCGCCAGAACCGCGTCAGCCAGGATTGACCGCTTGACCCACTTCACGCCCGCCGGCGCGGCCACGCGCTGCGCCGTGGTCGACCTCGGCTCCAACTCCGTCCGCCTGGTGGCCTACGAGGGCCTCGGGCGCAACCCGGTGGCGATCTTCAACGAGAAGGCGGTGCTGCGGCTAGGCCGCGGGATGCAGGCGAGCGGGCGGCTGAACGAGGCCGGGGTGGAGCAGGCGCTGCGGGTGATGACGCGCTACGCCTCCATCGCGCGGGCGATGGGGGCGGAGCGCTTCGAGGTGCTGGCGACGGCGGCGGTGCGGGACGCCTCGAACGGGGCCGGGTTCGTGCGCGACATCGAGGCGCGGATCGCCGAGGTGGGATTCGCCGGGCCACGGGTGCGGGTGCTGTCGGGGGAGGAGGAGGCGGCGCTGTCGTCGGACGGGGTGCTGTGCGGCATCCCGGGGGCGGACGGGCTGCTGGCCGACATCGGCGGCGGCTCCCTGGAGCTGGTGCGGCTCGACGCGGGGACGGTGCGGCAGGCGACGACGCTGCGGCTGGGGGTGATCCGCTTGTCCGAACGCTCGGGCGGCGACCTGGCGCGGGCGCGGGCGATCGCCGACGGCGACCTGGCGTCGGTGCTGTGGCTGGGCGAGGCGGCGGGGCGGGACCTGTTCCTGGTCGGCGGCGCGTGGCGGGCGCTGGCGCGGATGCACATGGAGCTGACCCACTACCCGCTGAACGTGGTGCACCATTACACGATCGAGGCGGAGGCGGCGCGGGCGCTGGCGGCCTTGGTGCTGGACTGGCCCAAGAAGGGGCCGGACAAGCTGCCGGGCGTGCCGCGGCGGCGGGCGGAGGACCTGCCGCTGGCGGCGACGGTGCTGCGGCGGCTGCTGCGGCGCTCGGGCGCGGCGCGGGTGGTGTTCAGCGCCAACGGCATCCGCGAGGGCTGGTTCATGGGCGGCGTGGCCCCGGAGGTGCGGCGGCAGGACCCGCTGGTGGCGGCGGCGCGGGAGATGGGCGCGCGGCTGGGCCGCGACGCGGCGCTGCCGCCGGCCTTGATCGACTGGACCGCGCCGCTGTTCGGGCAGGAGGCGGCCGCCATGCAGCGGCTGCGCCACGCGGCGTGCTGGATGTCGGACATCGGGGCGCACGACCACCCGGAGTACCGGGCGGAGCAGGCGTTCTGGCGCATCCTGCGCCAACCGGGCGTGGGGCTCGATCACGCGACGCGGGCGTTCCTGGCGCTGACGGTGGCGCTGCGCTACGAGGCGGACCCGGCGGCGGCGTTCCTGGCCACGGCACGGACGCTGCTGGACCCTGGGCTGGTGGCGCGGGCGACGGTGCTGGGGGCGGCGCTGCGGCTGGCCTGCATCCTGTCGGCGGGGACGCCGGGCCTGCTGGGCGACGCGGCGCTGCGGCTGGAGCCGGGGCGGCTGGTGCTGGCGCTGCGGGGCGCGGGGGTGATGGCGGCGGACGGCGCGGAGCGGCGGCTGGACCGGCTGGCGGCGGCGCTCGGGGTGCAGGGGGTGGTGGCCTGAGGGGTTGCCTCTGGAGGACGGTGTAACGACGGGTATCGACCCATCTCGGACATTCGGGAGCGGCGCGCCCGATCCTGAAAACGGTCATTGGCCAGCGTAGCTCTGCGCCGGCTTTGCGCCCATGTCGGCGGTTCCAAGCAACTCAATCAGCTACCGGAAGCTAACATTCGTTGCTGCTTGGGGAGCCGTTATGCGCGCATTTTGCATGATCGAAGCTACATGAGCTCCGAGTCCAGTTTCGGCCTGTCGGACCTTTCGCTGACTTGGCGGACCGGCTTAACTAAGGCTTCAACTACGGCGACACGAGACATGGCTTTCAAGAACGACCCACCGCCGGCTATCGTGCCTGACAGCCCAGAGAAGGTTCTACTGGACCTACCACGCCGCAAGATTGACGGCGTGTTGCTTCACCAGGGCGAGATAATGAGGAACTACGCTTCGCAAGCCCTCGAAGCATCTGATGTGGCTCTCCAGCTTCCCACGGGTAGCGGAAAAACCTTGGTCGGTCTAATGATCGCGGAGTGGCGTCGGCGTAAGTTCCGCGAGCGAGTTGTATACCTCTGCCCAACGCGCCAGCTGGTCAATCAGGTCGTAGAGCAAGCTGACGAGCAATGTGGGCTGACGGTGAACGGCTTTACGGGCTCCTCGACCGGTTACGCGGCCAGCACCAGAGCAGAATACCAGAACGGCGACCGTGTTGCGGTTACAACTTACAGTAGTCTCTTCAACATTAACCCGTTCTTCTCCGACCCGGATGTCGTGATCGTCGATGACGCGCACGCGGCTGAGAACTATATTGCCGCGCTTTGGACGTTAAGGATTGAACGTTTTAAGGTAGAGCATGCCGGCGTACATGCTTCAGTCGCCTGCGTTCTCAAGCCTCTCCTCGAACCTTCTAACTACGTTCGCCTTACTGGCGAATGGAACAGTAGCGCCGACCGTTTTTGGGTAGATAAGATCGCGTCGCCTGAACTTGCCGGTGTTAAAGAAGAGTTGAGAGCTGTGCTGGATGAGTATGTGGTTGGCACCGAGCTGCGTTACGCGTGGTCGATGTTGCGAGACCATCTGAATGCCTGCCAGCTCTACGTGTCGTCGCAGGAGATCCTGCTTCGGCCTCTAATCCCGCCCACCTGGACCCATGCTCCCTTCTGCAATGCGAAACAGCGCATTTTCATGTCGGCGACCCTTGGAGCCGGCGGCGACCTGGAGCGCTTGACTGGCCGGCGCAACATCGTTCGATTGCCCGTGCCCGAGGGCTGGGATCGGCAGGGCATTGGACGACGGTACTTTGTCTTTCCCGAGATGTCGCTGCCACTGAGTGAGGTCGCAGAGCTTCGGCGTTCCATGATGCGCCGTGCAGGACGCAGTTTGGTCTTAGTACCAAGCGAGAAGTTGCACGACGAGACCGTCTCGGACGTCGCCAAGAACCTGGGATTTGAGACGTTTACTGCTGACGATATCGAGGCATCGAAAAAAGTCTTTGTCGCCAAAGATAATGCGGTTGCCGTGATCGCGAACCGTTACGATGGGATTGACTTTCCAGGCGATGACTGTCGCCTTCTCCTCATTGAGGGCCTGCCGCGCGCGACTAACCTGCAGGAGCAGTTCCTCATGGGGCGCATGGGTGCCAGTGTTCTGCTCAATGAACGCGTCCAAACCCGCGTGCTGCAAGCAATCGGCCGATGCACCCGCTCTCTCAAGGATTTTTCGGCTGTTGTAGGCGGTAGTGACGATTTCACCGAAGCAGGACGACTATGGCGGCGAGTTGGACGAAGCCTCTGTAGTTGGGCAGGAGCTTGTCGTAGCGGGTGGCCACGCGCCTGAACTGCTTCAGCTTGTTGAAGAACCGCTCGGCGAGGTTGCGCTCCCGGTAGAGCGCCTTGTCATGGTCGCGTGGCGTTTTGCGGTTGGACCGGGGCGGGATGACAGCCTCGGCTCCCATGTCGCCTATGGCATCCCGCAGGTGGTCAGCGTCGTATCCCTTGTCGGCGATCACGGCACCGGGCTTGAGGCCGTCCAGCAGTTCGTGGCCGCGCGTGACGTCATGGCGCTGCCCCGGCCCGAACAGCAGGCGCACCGGGTTGCCCAGCGCGTCGGTGGCGGCGTGTACCTTGGTGCTCAGGCCGCCGCGAGAGCGGCCCAGCCCCTGGGCATCAGGCCCCCCTTGGACCGGCGGGCCCCGGCCGCGTGCTGGTGGGCGCGCACGACCGTGCTGTCGATCATCAGCCATTCCAGGTCGCTGTCCGCCGCAAGCACGGCCAGGAAGCCGCCCAAGACGTCGCGCTCGACCCAGCGATAGAAGCGGCGCTTCACGGCCTGGTAATCACCATACCGCTCGGGCAGGTCGCGCCAGCGCGCGCCAGAGCGCGCCATCCACAGCAGCGCATCCACGAACCGGCGGTTGTCGCAACGCGGCCCACGCTGGCCCTCGCGCCCGCCCGGAACCAGGTCCCGCAAGCGCTCCCACTGGTCGTCGCGCAACGCATCCACCTCAACGCCCGCCATCGCCAAACCTCGAAATCAGCCTTGAACCACACCCAGCGCCGAACCGGAACCCAGCCAAGCTGAAATCGTCACTACGGCCTAGATAACAAGCAAGCCTGGGAGGAAGCCAACAAGCAGATTCTGGGCACACGGCAAACAGCCGTACAGCAGGAGTTTCCGACTATAAATGATCTGACCGGAGTCGTGCGACACGAAATCGAGTTTCAGTCACGTCTCTGGCAAGGTGATTTTGAGGCCGCGCTCGAAAGCTCCGAGCGAGTGCTTGGCGGCTTGGCCGCCCCGGAGCTGCAAGGCTATCGGGCGCTATGGCATTATCTGGCTGGCAGCGCGGCTTGGGCAGGAGCCGAACAGGGCATCACCGGTCTTGCTGCGAAGGCGCGGATTCATTTCGGCCAGGCGAAAGAGGCTGCGCGCAGCATCCCCTGGTTAGTCGCACTTGCCCGCTTTCAGCCGGATCAGCCGACGGCTGCGAGGGACAACGCGGCAGTTCTACGTCAGATTGAGCGCACCGAAGGGGTTCTTTCGAGGCTCGGCACCGTTCACGATCGTGCCTACTCTCGGCGCGAGAGGGAGATACTAGAGGGGCTAACTGACGCGGACAGATTTGAGCAGGCCCAGGTCAAGCTAGGCGAGCTTCTTGGGTTCGACGTAGGCAAAGTCGAGACCGATGCATCGCCCGACCCGTGGTGGATTTCTGAAGGCATTTGCTTTGTCTTCGAAGATCACGCGGGAGCTGGGACCGAATCTGTCCTTGACGCAACGAAAGCGCGCCAAGCTGCCTCGCACCCAGCCTGGATGACGGCGAATGTTCCCGCCTGTACGGGCGCTCAGATCCTGCCAGTACTTGTGACGCCGGTAACGAGAGCCAAGGAAAGTGCGCTACCACACCTTACCAACGTCGCCCTGTGGCCAGTTCACGAGTTCCAAGTATGGGCTCAAGCCGCTCTCGTCGCCGTCCGAGATCTGCGCCGGACGTTTGTTGAGCCGGGAGATCTTGTTTGGCGGGCACATGCAGCGGAGATTTTCGAAACCAATGGGTTGGACGCGCCTAGCCTACACGCGCGGCTTCGCGCGCGAACCGCCGCAACCGGATTGAAGGGCGTGAAGTAGACTAGAAAATGTCACTTTCCAATTCCATTACAGTGGTGAGTTTTCCGCACAGCTCGGTCGATAGCTGTAGGAAGCGCACGTGACGCTTATCCCGCTTTGGCCTGCCTCGCCGCTAGAAGCAGGCCGACAGCTTTCGTGAAGGGTTTCGGACGCCTCTTGGCGTACGAAAGTCTCCGAAGGTCGAACCCGCGGGCCGGTTGCGGTCGGTATGGAGTTTTAGCAGTAAGGTTCGGCCGGAAAGGTCAACCTTGAGCCACCGAATAGCCGTCGGCAACGGATCGATACAAGCTTGGTCGGCGTCGCGACAGCGGTAAACGGCTGAACTCAAGTTCTAATAACCAGGCTTGATTTCGCTTTTCGTTGCTGGCGCCGCAGTCCACCTCTGACCGCAGCGGGGCTGCGATCTCGGGGCTGTCCACGCCGTGCCGGGTCACGACGAGCACCGTCCGGGTGAGTGCGCAGGCCGCGGAGGCGCACGAGGCTGGGCGTAGCGCTCGAACGTCTCAAGGATCAGCATGCGCCCACCACAGCATGGACAGGGTGGACGATGGTTGGCCGGCTCCGGTGTTTCGTCCGGTTCGGGTGTTGGCGGCGTGGGCGGCACGGCGAGGAGCTGGCGGGCGCGGGCCAGGTTGTCGCGACGGCCGCCGCTGGCGAGCAGGCCGTAGTGGCGGATGCGGTGGAACCCGCGCGGCAGCACGTGCAACAGGAACCGGCGGATGAACTCGTCGGTCGGCAGCGTCATAGTGCGATACCGCTCGGCTTCCTCCCGGCGGTAGTCCTTGTAGCGGAACGTCACCCCGCGCTCGTCCAGCGCAAGGAGCCGGCGGTTGGAGATCGCGACCCGGTGGGTGTAGCGCGACAGGTAGGCCAGCACCGCCGCCGGTCCCGCGAATGGCGGCTTGGCGTAGACGATCCAGGGTTTCTTGCGGGTCGGTGCCAGATGGCGCTGGAACGCAGTCCGGTCCCGCAATCCGGCCTGCTTGCCGAAGAACTTCAGCCGGTCGGCGTCGAACAGCTCGATCAGCCGGGTCAAGAAAAGACGACGGAACAGCTTGCCGAGCACGCGCACGGGCAGCAGGAACGCCGGCCGCGACGACACCCAGCGCTGGCCGTCGAGCGAGATGCCGCCGCCGGGCACGATCATGTGGATGTGGGGGTGATGGGTCAGCGCCGAGCCCCAGCTGTGCAGCACGGCGGTGATGCCGATGCGCGCGCCGAGATGGCGCGGATCGGCGGCAATGGTCAGCATGGTTTGAGACGCCGCACGGAACAGCAGGTCGTAGACAACAGCCTTGTTCTGGGCGGCGATGGCGGCGATCTCAGCCGGGAGACTGAACACGACGTGGAAATAGCCGACCGGCAGCAGGTCGGTCTCGCGGGCGGCCAGCCAGTCGCGCGCGGCGGCGGCTTGGCACTTGGGACAGTGCCGGTTTCGACAGCTGTTGTAGGCGATCCGACGGTGGCCACAGTCCAGGCAGCCCTCGACGTGGCCGCCCAGGGCGGCGGTGCGACAGCTCTCGATCGCCGCCATGACCTTGAGCTGCTGTCGACTCAGATGGCCGGCATGGGCGGCCCGGTAAGCGGGTCCGTGTCGGCGCAGGATGTCGGCGATTTCGAGCGCGGGGCGCTCGGGATGCATGAGGGTCAGCCGCCGGGACTGGCTCCGACGCTGCCGCCGGGCTCGATGCGTGCCATGATCTTGTCGAGCGGGCTGATGACCGTGCGCACGACCTTGGTGGCGACCCGCGTGTAGAGCGCAGTGTTGACGAGGCTCGCGTGTCCGAGCAGGACCTGGATGACGCGAATGTCGGTGCCGTCCTCGAGCAGGTGTGTGGCGAAGCTGTGCCGCAGCGTGTGCGGGCTGACGTTCTTGGTCAGCCCGGCCGCGTGGGCGGCGTCCTCGACAACGCGGCTGAGCTGGCGTGTGGTGATGGGCTTGGCCGGGTCCTGGCCAGGGAACAGCCAGCCGCCAGGCCGCATGACGCCTTGCTGCCGACCCTCCTGCCACCAGGCCCGCAGCAAGGCGAGCAGGTTGGGTGAGAGCAAGGCGTGACGGGAGCGGCCGCCCTTGCCGCGCACGACCTCGATCAACATGCGCTCGCTGTTGATGTCGCCGACGCGCAGAGAGGCCACTTCGGCAACACGCAGCCCGGCGCCATAGGCCACCGACAGCGCGGCCCGGTGCTTGAGACAGGTCGTGGCCGCGATCAACCGCGCGGCCTCGTCGGGGCTCAAGACGGTTGGGAGTTTACGCGGGCAGCGCAGGCGAATCAGCTTGCGAGCCAGGTCGGGCCGATCAACGGTGTGGTTGAAAAAGAAGCGCAGTGCGGCCACAGCGCTGTTCATGGCCGGCGCATTCATCCCGCGCTCGGACTGCTCGATCTGAAAGCGGCGGATGTCCTCAGCCGAGGCGGTGCTCGGCGAGCGCTCGAGGAAGGCGGCAAAACCGGAGACGGTGCGCAGGTAGTCGTGTTGCGTCTTGGCGGTGTAACCACGGACGGACATGTCGGCGATGAAGCGCTCGCGCAGAGTGCCGGCAGACGGAGTGGAAGGAAGATGGGGCATGGTGGGCTCCTCGGGTTGAAGGAGCCCTCATCGTTGGAGCCGGCCGCTGCCCGCTCAATCTCAATCTATGGACGTCACAAAACACCAGAGGACGTTACGCGTCACACGACCAACTCCCGCGATAGCGGGTTCGTCCTCCGGCCAACTTGAGCTAATATTGTAGTGTCCGCTATCCTACTATCCCACCCGGAACCGGACAGGCCGCTTCCCACCAGACACGGCAAGATCTGAAGACCGGATCAAGTCAGGCAACGAGCCGTGATCAACCAGCGTGACAGAAGCAGCAACGGCGCGTGCCGCCGGCCCACGCTTCGCCCCCCGGTCAAACGCTCCGCAGGAACCGCGCCGCCAGCGCCCCGTAGAGCGAGCGGCGGCACACCAGGCGGGACGCGCCGTAGGCCAGCATCGACGCGCCGAGCAGCGGGATGGTCATGTGCTGGTTCTCCGTCATCTCCATGACGATGATCGCGGCCGTGATCGGGGCCTGCACGACGCCGGCGAAGTAGGCCACCATGCCGAGCAGGATCAGGGCGCTGACCGGCGTCGTCGGCAGCAGCGGCGTCAGGGCGTGGCCGAGCCCGGCGCCGACGGCGAGCGAAGGCGCGAAGATGCCGCCCGGGATGCCGCTCAGGTACGAGGCCAAGGTCGCCAGCAGCTTGAGCAGGAAGAAGTGCCACGGCAGGTCGTGGGTGCCGGCGATCAGGCCGCTGGCCTGCTCGTAGCCGGTGCCGTAGGTCGCGCCGCCGGAGGCCAGGCCGAGGCAGGCGAGGGCCAGGCCGCAGGCGGCGGCGAACAGCAAGGGATGGCGGGCGGCCCAGGCCCCGGCGCGGCCCGGCAGGCCGTCGGCGGCGCGGATCAGGACGGCGCTGAAGCCGCCGCCCAGCAGCCCGCCGGCCGCGCCGCAGACGAGCACCGCGACCCAGGCGGCGCCGAAGTCGAGCGAGGCGGCGGAGGTGCCGAAGTAGCTGTAGTTGCCCATCAGTGCCAGGGTGCAGACGCCGGAGATGATGACGGCGGTGAGCACCGTGCCGCTGGCGCGGGATTCGAAAGAGTGGCTGAGTTCCTCGATGGCGAAGACGATGCCGGCCAGCGGGGTGTTGAAGGCGGCCGACACCCCGGCCGCGCCGCCGGCGAGCACCAGGGCGCGCTTCAGTTCGACGCGGGGCAGGCGGAGCAGGCCGCCGAGCGCCTGCATGATGGACGCGCCGACCTGCACCGTCGGCCCTTCGCGGCCGATCGATGCGCCGCACAAGAGGCCGATCAGGGTGAGCAGCACCTTGCCGGCCGCGATGCGGGGCGACAGCACGCGGGCGATGCGCTCCGGGTCGGACAGGTGCAGGGCGGTCATGACCTGCGGCACGCCGCTGCCCTGGGCGCCGGGGAAGACGCGGCGGGTGAGCAGCACGGACAGCGCGAGGCCGGCCGGGGTGATGACCAGCACGAGCCAGGGATGCCAGGCGACGACGCGGCCGAACGCGGCGGAGGCGGCGTCGGCGCAGGCGGCGAAGGCGATGGCGGCGAGGCTGACGAGGACGGCGCCGATCCAGAACACGGTGCGCCGCAGCCACATCCGGGGCGAGACGAGCGGCATCCGCCGCAGCCGGCGGAACTGGGCCTGGTCGAAGCGGCGCATCACGGGGCGGCCGCGCGGCCCGGGGCGCCGGCCGGCGGCAGCCGGGTCTCCGGCACGAGCCGGCCGGCGGCGGTGGCGAGCAGGCCGACGCCCGCGAGGCCGAGCAGGGCGACCGTCGGCCCGTAATAATCGGCGGCGAAACCGGCGAGCGCGGTGCTGAACGTGGCGCCCAGCCCGGCGGCGAGGCCGAGCATGCCCATGCACAGGTTGAAGCGGTTGGTGCCGCGGGTGAGGTCGGCGGCGATCAGCGGCAGCAGCACGCCGAGGCCGGCGGCGCTGATGCCGTCCAGCATCTGGACCGCGACGACCGCGAACGGGTCGTGGACGAAGGCGAGCAGGGCGGCGCGCGTCGGCAGGGCGAGCAGCGCCAGCAGCAGCAGCGGGCGGCGGCCCCAGCGGTCGGCGGACTGGCCGACCCACGGGGAGATCAGCGCCACCAGCGCCTGCGGCAGCACGATGCAGGCGGCGATGACCAGGTTGGCCTGGCTGCCGGACGCGCGGGTGATGTCGGCCCCGACCAGCGGCAGCATGGCGGCGTTGCTGAGGTGGAACAGGCCGATGCAGAGCGCGAAGGCGAGCAGCCGTCGGTCGAGCATCAAGCGCCAGGCGGGCTGCGGCGCGGCGCGGTCGGCCTCGAGGGCGGCGGCCGGCTGGCGCACCCGCGACAGGGCCCACAGCGCGGGCAGCATGAGCGCGGTGGTGAGGTAGAACACCGCCGCCTCGTCCACGTAGGCGCCGACCGCGCCCATGACGCCGGCGGCGACGCCGCTGCCGATGGCGGCGTAGCGGGCGTTGCGGCCGAGGCGCTCCCCCAGCCCGGCGCGGCCGACCAGGCGCAGGCTGATGGCGGCGATGGACGGGCCGAGCATGCAGCTGGCGAAGCCGTGCAGCACCTCGGCTCCCAGCACCGGCAGGTAGGTCGGCCAGATGGCGAGCAGCAGGGCGCTGAGGGCGACGGCGAGGCAGGACACGCCGGCGGCGAGGCGCTTGTTGTCGAGCGCGTCGACGGCCGCGCCGCCGGGCACCTGGCTGATCATGGCGGCGATGGTGCCGACGCTGAGCGCGATGCCGATCTGGCCCTGGGTCCAGGCCTCGGAGGCGAGATAGACGGCGACGAACGGGCCGAAGCCGGTCTGCACGCTGGCGACCAGGCCGTTGAAGGCGTCGAGCGCGTAGCTGGACGGCCCGCCGGCCCGGCCCGCGGGCGACATGGCGGCGGACGGGCGCGCCGGCTCGGCCGCGCCGGCGCCGACCGCGGCGATGTAGGTCATTCGGGATCGACCCCGGCGAGGATCGCGAGGCTGATCATTGGGGGGTCCCGGCGGCGGGCGGGGGCGGCACGGCGACGGCGACGGGCGGGCTGCTGGCGGTGGGGGCGGGTTTGAAGTCCGGCGTGCCCTTGATCTGGTCGAGCGTCATGCTGACCATGATGCGCCCCTTGCCCTCGTTGGCGGCGAAGGCGAGGGCGCGCCAGGCGACGGCGATGCGCCGCGTGCCCATGCCCATGAAGCCGCCGACGTCGATGACGGCGGCGCGGGGCTGGCCGGCGTCGTCCACCAGCACATCGACGATGCGGCCGAAGGTCTTGTCCGCCGGGCCGTGGACGACGCGGCCGAGGATGCTCGCCGCCTCGCCGTGGTAGATGTACTCGTTCTCGGCGGGCGGCTTCGCCGGGGGTTCGGCGGGCGGCTTCGCTGGAGCCTCGGCAGGCAGCGCGGGCTGGGTGGGCGCGGGCTGGGCCGGGGCCGATGCGGGGGCGGCGGGATCGGGGGCGGCGGGATCGGGGGCGACGGGCTTGGGCGCTTCGGCTTGGGCCATGAGCAGGAGGGCGGCGAGCGCCAGCGCCCGAGGCGGCGCGATCCGGGGTCGGCTGGTCATGGTCGCGCGATCACGGGCGCACCAGGTCGCGCGATCACGGGCGCACCAGCTTGATGCGCTTGCCGTCGACGCCGAGGGTGATCCGCCCGGCCTTGAGCGCCAGGGCGTCCGCGCCGAACACCTCTCGGCGCCAGCCCTGCAGCGCCGGGATGTCAGGCTCTGGCTCGGCGGCGAGGCGGTCCAGCTCGTCGGAGGAGGCGAGCAGCCTGGGGGCGACGTGATGCTGCTCGCACTTGGCGGCGAGCAGAACCTTGAGCAGCGCGACGAGGGCCGGGGACGGGCGCGCGCCGTCCTTGGCGCGCGGGGCCGGGGGCAGCGCGTCCTCTGGCAGGGCGGCGGCGTCTTTCAAGGCGGCCAGCAGGCCGAGGCCGGCGCGGCCTTCGGCGAAGCCGCGGCTGATGCCGCGCACCCGGGCGAGGGCCTCGGGCGTGGCGGGAGCGGTGGCGGCGATCTCGAGCAGGCTCTCGTCCTTGACCAGGCGTTGGCGCGGGATGTTGACGCGCTGGGCCTCGCGCTCGCGCCAGGCGGCGATGGCGCGGATCAGGCCCAGCATGCGGCGGTTGCCGGTCCTGGGGCGCAGGCGCTCCCACATGGTGTCGGGGTCGGCGCGGTAGGTGGCGGGCTGCTCGAGGATGGCCATCTCCTCGGCGACCCAGTCGAGGCGGCCGTCGCGCTCGAGGCGGGCGCGCAGGCGCTCGTAGACCTGGCGCAGGTGCGTCACGTCGGCGGCGGCGTAGGAGAGCTGGCTGGCGGACAGCGGGCGGACGGACCAGTCGCTGAAACGGTGCGCCTTGTCGATGTGGCCGCCGGTGAGGGCCTGGACCAGGGCGTCGTAGCCGACCTGGTCTCCGAAGCCGGCCACCATGGCGGCGACCTGGGTGTCGAACAGGGGGGTAGGCACGGCGCCGAACAATTCCAGGCAAATCTCGACATCCTGGCGGGCGGCGTGGAACACCTTGAGCACGGCGGGATCGGCGAGCAAAGCGCCGAGGGGGGCGAGGTCCATGCCCGACGCCTGGGCGTCGACCACGGCGACCTCCTGCTGCCCGGCGAGCTGCACGACGCAGAGCTCCGGATAGTAGGTCCGCTCGCGCATGAACTCGGTGTCGATGGTGATCCACGGCTCCTGGCGCAGGCGGACGCAGAGGTCGGCGAGATCAGGTGCGGTGGTGACGAGGACGGGCGTGAGGGATGGGGAGCCGGGCGCGGCGCGTCGAGTCGCGGACATTAGCCGTTATGACATAAGGCGGCCTCCAGGAACAGAGACACTGCCTCACCCGGCTCGACACGTCCCGCGGAGCGCCGGCTGGGCTGAACGGCCCCTTGCTCGGCGCCCGCCCTGCTTGACACCCAGCCGGGCCGCGGCTTGTTTGCGCGACCGCGAAGGGACCCCTCGACCATGCATGCCTACCGCACTCACACCTGCGGCGCGCTGCGCGCCGCCGACGCCGGGCAGACCGTGCGGCTCTCCGGCTGGGTGCACAGCAAGCGCGACCACGGCGGGCTGCTGTTCATCGACCTGCGCGACCATTACGGCATCACCCAATGCGTGCTGCCGCAGGGCAGCGCCGCGTTCGAGGCGGCGGACGCGGTTCGGCCCGAGAGCGTCGTCACCGTGACGGGCCAGGTGGTGCCGCGCTCGGAGGCGACGGTGAACCCGCGGCTGCCGACCGGCGCGGTCGAGCTGCGGGTGGACGGCTTCGTGGTGCAGTCGGCGGCCGACGTGCTGCCGTTCCAGGTGGCGGGGGAGAACACCTACCCGGAGGAGCTGCGGCTGCGCTACCGCTTCCTCGACCTGCGCCGCGAGAAGCTGCACCAGAACATGATGCTGCGGGCGCGAGTGATCGACAGCCTGCGGCGGCGGATGGTGGGGGGCGGCTTCACCGAGTTCCAGACGCCGATCCTGACCAGCAGCAGCCCGGAGGGGGCGCGGGACTTCCTGGTGCCGGCGCGGCTGCATCCGGGCAAGTTCTACGCGCTGCCGCAGGCGCCGCAGCAGTTCAAGCAGTTGTGCATGGTGGCCGGGTTCGACCGCTACTTCCAGATCGCGCCATGCTTCCGCGACGAGGCGGGGCGGGCGGACCGGACGCTGGTGTTCTACCAGCTCGACGTTGAGATGAGCTTCGTGACGCAGGAGGACGTGTTCGCGGCGATGGAGCCGGTGATGCTGGGCGTGTTCCAGGAGTTCGCCGCCGGGCGGGCGGTGGACGAGGGGCCGTTCCCGCGTATCCCTTACCAGACGGCGATGCTGGAGTACGGCTCGGACAAGCCCGACCTGCGCAACCCGCTGCGCATCGCCGACGTGACGCGGGCGTTCGACGGCTCGGGCTTCGGGCTGTTCGCGCGCATCGCCGCCTCGGGCGGCGTGGTGCGGGCGATCCCGGCCCCGGGGGCGGCGGGGCGGCCGCGCGGGTTCTTCGACAAGCTCAACGCCTGGGCGCGCGAGCAGGGGGCGGGCGGCTTGGGCTACATCGCGTTCGAGGCGGACGGGGCCAAGGGGCCGATCGCCAAGAACCTGGAGCCGGAGCGGGTGGAAGCGATTCGCGGTGCCTGCGGGCTGGGGCCGGGCGACGCCGTGTTCTTCGCCGCGGGCCCGCGCGACGAAGCGCCGAAGTTCGCGGGCCAGGTGAGGACGCGGATCGGGCAGGAGCTGGAGCTGATCGAGAAGGACGCGTTCCGCTTCTGCTGGATCGTCGACTTCCCGATGTACGAGATGAACGAGGACACCGGGCAGATCGATTTCAGCCACAACCCGTTCAGCATGCCGCAAGGCGAGCTGGAGGGCCTCAACACCAAGGACCCGCTCGAGATCGGCGCTTACCAGTACGACATCGTCTGCAACGGCTACGAGATGGCCAGCGGCGCGGTCCGCAACCACAAGGCGGAGATCATGCTGCGCGCCTTCGAGATCGCCGGCTACCCGGCGGGCGCGGTCGAGGAACGGTTCGGGGGGATGCTCAACGCCTTCCGGTTCGGCGCGCCGCCGCACGGCGGCATGGCGGCGGGGATCGACCGCATCGTCATGCTGCTGGCCGACGAGCCGAACCTGCGGGAAGTGAACCTGTTCCCGATGAACCAGCAAGGCGAGGACCTGATGATGGGCGCGCCGTCCACCGTGGAGCCGGCGCGGCTGCGCGAGGTGCACGTGCGGGTGGAGATGCCGGTGAGGCCGGCGGGCGAGCGCGGGGCGGCCTGATCCCGCGCCGCCCTGGCGCGTCTCCTGGCGCGTCTCCTGGCGCGCCTCCCTGGCGCGACGGCGCGGGCGGGCCTATGTGCTGGGGCGTAACCTTGCCGGAGACACCGTGCATGCGCTCCCTCCCCGCCCTTGCCACGCTCGCGGCGTTTATTCTCACGCCGGCCCTGGCCTTGTGCGCGCCGGTGCCGCCCGCCGCGCACAAGGCGCTGTATGAGCTGACGCTGGAAACGGCGCGCGGCGGCGACATCGCCAACGCCCGCGGCACCATGGCCTACGAGGTGACGGACGCCTGCGACGGCTGGGCGACCCGGCAGCGCCTGTCGCTGACCATCACCAACCGCGACGGCCAGGACATCGAGCTGGTCAGCGACTACGCGACGCTCGAGAGCAAGGACGGGCTCGGGATGCGGTTCAAGATGCGGCAGATGACCGACACCGCCGTCACCGACCAGGCCGAGGGCACGGCGGAGCTGGCCGGGCCGGGCGGTGCGGGGACGGTCCATTACACGGTGCCGGAGGAGAAGGAGGCGGAGCTGCCGAAGGGGACGCTGTTCCCGATGGCGCACACGGAAGCGATCCTGGCGGCGGCGGAAGCAGGCCGCAAGTTCATCGCGCTGCCGATCTTCGACGGCACCGGGACCAAGGGGGCGCAGGACAGCTCGGTCGTGGTGATCGACTGGAAGCCGCCGAGCGCGTCGCCGGCGCCGGTGCTGGCGGCGTTGCCGAGCGGCCGGGTGCGGATCGCGTTCTTCGATCCGAACAAGCTGGAAGGGACCAAGGACAAGCCGGCCGGCAGCCCGGATTACGAGGTCGGCATGCGCTACTGGGCCAACGGGGTGGCGGACGACCTGCATATGGACTTCTCCGACTTCGTCATGAAGGGCCGCATGAAGGAGTTCGCGCTGCAGCCGCCGCACTGCTGATGGCCGAAAGGGCCGCGGTCGTCACGGGGGCGACCGGGGGGCTGGGCTACGAGACCGCGCTCGGACTGGCGCGGGCCGGACTCGACGTGGTGCTGACGGGACGGGACGCCGGGCGCGGCGGGGCGGCGCTGGCACGGCTGCGCGTGGCCTCCCCGGGGGCGGCGGCGCGGTTCGAGTTGCTGGACGTGGCGGACCTCGGCTCGGTCGAGGCGTTCACCGGGCGGTTGCGGCAGGACGTGGCGGTGCTGGTCAACAACGCGGGCGTGATGGCGCTGCCGCGGCGCGAGGTGACGCGGGACGGGTTCGAGCGGCAGTTCGGCGCCAACTACCTGGGCCACTTCGCGTTGACCGGGCGGCTGCTGCCGCGGCTCGCGGCCGGACGGGTGGTGAACGTCAGCAGCTTGGCACACAAGCGCGGCAGCATCGCGTTCGACGACCTGCAGGGGGCGGCGTCGTACGGGCCGTGGCGGGCCTACGAGCAGAGCAAGCTGGCGATGCTGATGTTCGCGATCGAGCTGGAACGGCGCTCGGCGGCGGCCGGGTGGGGCGTGCGGGCGTTCGGGGCGCATCCGGGGTGGGCGGCGACGCGGATCGTCGCCAACGGGTTCGGGAGGGGCCGGGCCGGGCTGCTGTCCTGGGCGGCGCAGGCCGGGTTCAACGCGCTCGGGCAGCCGGCGGCGGCGGGCGCGAAGCCGATCCTCTACGCCGCGCTCGACGATCAGGCGCGGCCGGGCGGCTACTACGGCCCGTGCTGCTGGGGCGAGACGCGCGGCGAGCCGGCGGCGGCCCGGATCATGCCGCGGGCGACGCGGAGCGCGGACCTGGCCCGGTTGTGGCGGGAATCGGAGGCGCTGACCGGGGTGCGGTTCGGCTGACGCCTGGCCCAGCCGTTTGGTTCGGCTGACGCCTCAGTGCAGCTCCTGCAGGCGAGCGAGCAGGAAGTCGCGGAACACAGCGACGCGCTTGCTGTTGCGCAGCTCCTCCGGATAGACGAAGAACACGTCGATCTTGGGCGGCTTCAAGGCGGGCAGCAGCCGGGTCATGCCGGCCAGGTCCTCGGCCATCCAGTCCGGCAGCACGCCGATGCCGAGCCCGGCGCCGATGGCGCGGGACATGGCGTGGAGCGAGTTCACTTCCAGCAACGCCCGGCGCGGCGAGCCGGCCCGGCGCCCGGCCTCGGCCAGCCAGTTGATGTCGGGCACGGGCGGGCGGTAGTCGCCGAACAGGATCAGCTTGTGGTCGTCGAGGTCCTCCGCGCGCTGCGGCGTGCCGTGAGCCTTGAGGTAGCCGGGCGAGGCGACGACGATCCACTCGATCTGCATCAGGTGGCGCTGCACCAGGTCGGGCTGCTTGGGCGGGTGCATGCGGATGGCGACGTCGGCCTCGCGCATGGCGAGGTCGAGGTCGGCGTCGTCGAGCAGCAGGGTCATGGTCACGTCGGGATACTGGGTGAGGAAGCCTTGCAGCCGGGGCGCGAGCCAGGACGCGCCGAAGCCGACCGTGGTGGTGACCTTGAGGCGGCCGGCGGGCTTCTCCTTGCTCTCGGTCAGCAGCGCCTCGGTCATCGCCAGCTTGGCAAACACCTCGCGCACGGTGCGGTTCAGGCTCTCGCCCTGCTCGGTCAGGATCAGGCCGCGCGCGTGGCGGTGGAACAGCGGCACTTGAAGGTTGTCCTCGAGGGCTGAGATCTGCCGCGAGACGGCCGATTGGCTGAGGCTCAGGGTCTCGCCGGCATGGGTGAAGCTGCCGGCTTCGGCCACGGCGTGGAAGACCCGAAGCTTGTCCCAATCCATCGGCGTGCCCGTCCTTCGCTGCTCGTGGGTTCCGGGCCGGCGCGTCCCGGTCGGATCGCCGCCAAGCGGCCCGGCGGACGATGCCCGGTCGGGACGGTCATGGAAAGCGATAAGGCGCGGCCAGTCCAGGCCGCGCGGTCACGCCGCCTCCGCCGCCCTCGCCCCCGCCTCCGTCCCGGCGACGCGGGTGCGGGTGCGGAGCGTCACGAACTCCTCGGCGATGGTGGGGTGGATGCCGATCGTGCGGTCGAAGTCGGCCTTGGTCGCGCCCGCGGTGAGCGCGACGCCGACGCCTTGCATCATCTCGGGCGCGTCATCGCCCAGGATGTGCATGCCGATCACGCGCTGGCTGGCCTGGTCGACGACCATCTTGATCAGCGTCTTGCCCGGGCGGCCGGACATGCTGCGGCGCATGGGGGTGAACCGGGTGACGTAGATGTCGGCGGGACCCTGGGCCGCGGCCTCCGCCTCGGTCAGGCCGACGGTGGCGAGCGGCGGGTTGCTGAACACGGCGGTCGCGACCGGGGCGAACGACCAGGTGCGCGGCTGGCCGGGGCCGAACAGGCGGTCGGCGAGATGGTGGCCCTCGGCGAGCGCGACCGGGGTGAGGTTCAGCTTGTTGGACACGTCGCCGATGGCGAAGATGTGGGGCTGGGTGGTCGCGTTCTCGGCGTTGACGATGATGGAGCCCTCGCCGTCGACCTCGACGCCGGCGGCGTCCAGGCCCAGCCGGTCGGTGCGGGGGGCGCGGCCGGTGGCGAAGAACACGAGGTCGGTGTCGATCTGGTGGCCGCTGGTCAGGGTGACGCGGCGGGCCTGGCCGTGCGCCTCGACGCGGTGCACCGTCTGGCTGGCGTGCAGGCGGATGCCCTGGGCGCGCATCGCCTCGGCCAGGCCGTCGCGCAGCTCGTCGTCGAAGCCGCGCAGGGGCGCGGGCTGGCGGAGCACCATGTCGACCTCGGCGCCGAGGCCGTGGAACAGGCAGGCGAACTCGACGCCGATGTAGCCGCCGCCGACCATGAGGATGCGCCGGGGCAGGGCGGGCAGGAAGAACGCCTGGTCGGAGACGATGCCGAGCGCGCCGCCCTCGACCGGGCCGGGCACCACCGGGGCGCCGCCGGCGGCGACGACGATGCGGGCGGCGGTGACGGCGCGGCCGCCCACGTCCAGCGCGTGCGGGCCGGTGAAGCGGGCGTGGGCGTTGAACATCTCGACCCCGGCCCCGCCCAACATGGTCTGGTAGACGCTGTTGAGCCGGCCGATCTCCCGGTCCTTGGCGGCGATCAGCGCCGCCCAGTCGTGGGCGCCGCGCCGGCTGTCCCAGCCGAAGCCGCGGGCGTCCTCGGCGGCGCGGCCGTACTCGGCGGCCTGCACCAGGATCTTCTTCGGCACGCAGCCGACGTTGACGCAGGTGCCGCCCCAGTGGGTGTCCTCGGCGACGGCCACCCGCGCCCCGTGCCCGGCGGCGACGCGGGCGCAGCGCACGCCCCCCGAGCCGCCGCCGATGACGAACAGGTCGAAGTCGTGCTGGCTCACGCGCCGATGCCTCCCAACGCCAGGTACTTGATCTCGAGGTAGTCCTCGATGCCGTACTTGCTGCCCTCTCGGCCCAGGCCGCTGCTCTTGACGCCGCCGAACGGGGCGACCTCGGTCGAGATGATGCCCTCGTTGATGCCGATGATGCCGCTTTCCAGCGCCTCGGCGACGCGGAAGATGCGGCCGACGTCGCGGGCGTAGAAGTAGGCGGCGAGGCCGAATTCGGTGTCGTTGGCGAGGCTGATCGCGTCCTCCTCGGTCTCGAAGCGGAACAGGGGCGCGACCGGGCCGAAGGTCTCCTCGTGGAACACCTGCGCCTCTGGCGGCACGTCGGCCAGGATGGTGGGCTGGAAGAAGTTGCCGCCGCGCTCGTGCTTGCCGCCGCCGGTGACGACGCTCGCGCCGCGGCGCAGCGCGTCCTTGATGTGCTCCTCGACCTTGGCCACCGCGTCGGCGTTGATCAGGGGGCCTTGCGTCACGCCGTCCTCGGTGCCCGCCCCCACCTTGAGCGCCTCGACCGCCACCTTCAGCTTGGCGGCGAAGGCGTCGAACACGCCGTCCTGCACCAGGATGCGGTTGGCGCAGACGCAGGTCTGGCCGGTGTTGCGGAACTTGCTGGCCATCGCGCCCTGCACGGCGGCGTCGAGGTCGGCGTCGTCGAACACGATGAACGGCGCGTTGCCGCCCAGCTCCATGCTGGTCTTCTTGATGGTGGGCGCGCACTGGGCGAGCAGCTTCGCCCCCACCTCGGTGCTGCCGGTGAAGGTCAGCTTGCGCACCTGCGGGTTGGAGGTCAGCTCGCCGCCCAGCGGGCCGGACGGGCCGGTGATGATGTTGCACACGCCGGGCGGCATCCCGGCGCGCTCGGCCAGCACGCCGAGGGCCAGCGCCGAGAACGGCGTCTGGCTGGCCGGGCGGATGACGCCGGTGCAGCCCGCCGCCCAGCCCGGCCCGGCCTTGCGGGTGATCATGGCGGCGGGGAAGTTCCACGGCGTGATGGCGGCGAACACGCCGATCGGCTCCTTCATCACCAAGATGCGGCGGCCGGGCGCGGGCGAGGGGATGGTGTCGCCGTAGACCCGCTTGGCTTCCTCCGCGAACCACTCGATGAAGCTGGCGGCGTAGGCGATCTCGCCGCGGCTCTCGGCCAGCGGCTTGCCTTGCTCGGCGGTCATGATGGCGGCGAGGTCGTCGGTGTTCTCGATCATCAGCGTGAACAGCCGCCGCAGGATGGTGGCGCGCTCCTTGGCGAGCAGCTTGCGCCAGGCGGGGAACGCGTCGGCCGCGGCGTCGATGGCTTGGCGCGTCTCGGCGGCGGCGAGGGCGGGGACGGCGCCGACCGGCTCGCCGGTGGCCGGGTTGCGGACGGTGATAGTGTCGCCGCTCGCGGCCTCGATCCACCGGCCGCCGACGAGGCAGGCCTGGCGGAACAGGCTGGGGTCGCGCAGCGGCAGCGGGGCGGTCTGGTTCAGCATGTCGGCTCCTCCGAAACGTTGCCGCGGAGATGGGTTGCCGGGGGCGCGATGTCACCCTGGGGCGGGGGTTGACCGGGGGCCGCCGCGGCGGTTCCCGCCGAGCCGGCGATGTTTCACGTGAAACATTCGCGGCCGCCGCCGCCGGGCTCGCCGCCGCCTGGCCGGGCGGCTACCGTCGCGGCCCGGCGGCTGCCGCGGGGGAGGAGCGAGGATGAGTGGACGGGTGGACGTCCGGGCCGGCGGCGCGGCGGACGCGCGGCGGGCCGGGCTGCTGTGGGGCGCGGTCGGCGTGCTCGCGTTCTCGTTGTCGCTGCCGGCGACGCGCCTGGCCGTCGCGGGCGGGCTGGGCGCGAGCTTCGTCGGGCTCGGGCGCGCGGTGGTGTCCGGGGTGCTGGCGGTGGCGATGCTCCTCGCGCTGCGGCAGCCGATGCCGCCGCGGCGGCTGCTGCCGCGGCTCCTGGTCGTGGTGGGCGGAGTGGTGATCGGCTTCCCGCTGCTGACGGCGCTGGCGCTCGCGCGGGTGCCGGCGGCGCACGGCATCGTGGTGGCGGGGTTCCTGCCGGCGATGACCGCGGTGGCGGCGGCGCTGCGCTCGGGCGAGCGGCCGTCACCGGGGTTCTGGCTGGCGGCGCTGGCCGGGCTGGGTTGCGTGCTCGCGTTCGCCGCGGTGCAGGGCGCGGGCCGGTTCGAGCCGGCGGACGGGTTGCTGGTGGCCGCGGTGGCGTTCTGCGCCCTGGGCTACGCCGAGGGGGGCGCGTTGGCGCGTGAGCTGGGCGGCGTGCGGGTGATCTGCCTGGCGCTGGCGTTGGCGCTGCCGGCGACGACGGCGATCACGCTGGCCGGGCTGGACATGGCGGCGCTGGCGCGGGCGACGCCGGCGGCCTGGGCCGGGTTCGCCTACGTGGCGGTGGTCAGCAGCTTCGCCGGGTTCTTCGCCTGGTATCGCGGGCTGGCGCTGGGCGGCGTGGCGCGGGTGGGGCAGGTGCAGCTGGCGCAGCCGGTGCTGTCGCTGTTCTGGGCGTGGCTGCTGCTCGGCGAGGCGATCACCGGGGCGATGGCCGCCGCGGCGCTGGCGATCCTGGCCTGCGTGGTGGCGACGCAGCGGGCGCGGTAGCGGGGCGGGTCACGGGGCCGCGTCGCGCGGTCCGCGGACCTGCCGCCGCAGCGCGCCCGCCCAGTGCCGCGCCAGCGCCGTGACGCCGCCCGGCCGCCGGGGGTTGGCCAGCAGCACGCCGATGCGCTGGCGGCGGTCGCCGGCCCATTGGCGCTTGTACGGATCGTCGCCGCGGCCGAAGTCGAGCGCCTGCACCCGTTCCCGCTCCAGCAGGCCGCGGACCATGTGCGCGGTCAGCAGGGTTCCGGGGGAGAGCGGCTTGTAGGCGTCGTCGTGGGCGAGCTTCAGCACGGTGGCGTGGCCGTCCAGCACCGTCCAGTACTGGGCGGCGACGGGCGTGTCGCCGCGCCACATCACGCCGAGGCGAACAGACCCGGCCGCGGCCATGCGGCCGAGCAGGGCGGCGTTGAAGCCGGGGAACGGTTCCGGCACCTTCCAGCTCCGGGCATAGACGGCCTCGTAGGCGGCCAGCGCCCCGTCGAGCCCTTCCGGGCCGCGGACGACCTCGAAGCGGACCGCGCCGTCCTTCTCCGCGGCCCGGCCCTTGCGGCGGATGGTCTCGCGCAGCGCGCCCGGGCGGGTGGCGAGGTAGGCGGGCCAGTCAAGCCCCGCCACCCGCTCGTGCCAGTTGCCGAAATGGTCGAAGCGGGCGGCGACCAGGCCGGCCCGGTGCAAGCCCCGCAGCAGCGCCGGCAGATCGGGCCAGGCCGGGTCGAGCGCTTCCAGCACCGTCGTCGGCCAGGCGCGGAGGTGGCGGCCCCAGGCGAGGCCGGCCGCGGCGGCGTCCGCGCCCTCGGCCAGCAGCGGCTGGAACAGCACCGAGTACGGCGACGTCAGGCTGGCCGCCGCCCGGCCCGGCCCGGCGCGGAGCGGCAGCAGGCCGGCGGGGCGGCCGCCCTGCCGCCAGGCAGCGTAGTGCGGGCGCGCGCCGGGCGGCAGGGCGGCGGCTTCGGTGGCCTCGAACCAGGGGCGGCGGCTCTGCGCGCCGGGGCCGGCGGCGAACAGCCCGTCCCATTCGGGGCCGAGCGCCGAGACGCGGTCGGCCGTTTCCAGGGTCGCCGTTCCCAGGGTCGCCGTTCCCAGGGTTGCCGTTTCCAGGGTTGCCGTTTCCAGGGTCATCGGCGCAGCGAGTAGGCCAGCAGGCCCAGCCATTCGTGGGCGGCGAAGTAGCTGCTGCGCCAGGCGGAGGTCCGCGGCAGCAGCTCGGACAAGGTCCAGCGCGGCCAAGGGTCGGTGCGGACCACCGCCGGCACCGGGTCGAGGCCGGCGCGGCGGAAGGCCAGCACGGCGCGGCGCATGTGCCAGGCGTGGGTGACGACGTAGACGCGGCCGATCCCGGCGGCGCGCAGCATCGGCGCGCTGAACCGGGCGTTCTCCCAGGTGGTGGCGGACCGCGGCTCGACCCACTCGACCGGCACGCCGAAATCGGCCGGCAGGCTGCGGGCCATCTGCTCGGCGACCGGGGGCGGCGCGGTCACGACGCCGCCGGTGACCAGCACCGGCAAGCCCGTCCGCCGGTGCAGCGCCGCGCCGGCGCGCTCGCGCTCCAGGGTCAGCGGCCCGATGTCGGCGCCATCCGGCTCCGCGGTCCGCTCGACCTCGGCGGACAGGATGATGATGGCCCCCGGCCGCTCACCCGATTCGGGGGACGCCTCCGGCGGCGGGTCGAGCGAGGCGAGCGCCGCCTGCGACACCAGCGGCAAGGAGGCGGCGAGCAGGACGAGAAGGACCAGCGCCGCGGCGACGCGGCCGGCGGGCCGTCGCCAGAACGCCACGATCAGCAGGGCCAGCAGCGCCAGGCTGGTGGGCGGCAGCAGCAGCTCGGCCACGGTGGTGGCGAAGAACAAAGGGCGGTCTCGCTGGTCAGGAGGGAGGCCGACCCTGCCAGCCTTGCCGCGGAGGGGGAAGTGCGTGTTAACAGGAAATGACGTAAGCTCGCGTCGCATGTTGCGCGTCGCGTTGTCCCGCCCGAACCTCGACGATCCCGCCTTGGCGGCGCGCTGGCAGGAGATGGCCGGGGCCTGCGGCGCGTCGGCGTTCCGCTCCTGGACGTGGGTCGGCTGCCTGGCGCGGGAGCGCTACGCGGACCCGGTGCTGGCGGAGGCGCGCGACGGCGGCGAGCTGGTGGGCATGGCGCTGTTCAACCGGCGGCGCGGGCGGCTGGGCACGGCCTTGCACCTGCACGAGAGCGGCGACCCGGCGCTCGACGCGGTGTTCATCGAGCACAACGGCGTGCTGGCGGTGCCGGGGCGGGCGGCGGCGGTGCTGACGGAAACGCTGCGCGCGGCGGGGCGCGAGGCGGGGCGGGTGGTGCTGTCGGGGCTGGGCGACGCGGGGCTGGCGGCGGCGCGGGCGGCGGGCGGCGTCGTCGGGCCGTTGCAGACCAGGCTGGCGCCGTTCGCCCGCTTCGGCGGCGCGGACCCGTTGCAAGGGTTGAGCCGCAACGCGCGGGCGCAGCTTCGCCGGTCCGAGCGGGCCTACGCGGCGTCGGGGTCGATCGCGGTCGAGCGGGCGGCCGGGGTCGAGCAGGCGCTGGACTGGCTCGGGCGCTTGCTCGCGTGGCATGAGGCGACGTGGGCGGCGCGGGGGGTGGCGAGCGCGTTCGCGACGGCGCCGGTGCAGCGGTTCCACCGGGCGCTGATCCGGCGCGGGGTGCCGGCGGGGGACGTGGACGTGCTGCGCGTCGCCGCCGGGCCGCGGACGATCGGCTACCTGCTGAACCTGCGCGGCGGCGGGCGGGTGGCGGCGTATCAGAGCGGGTTCGACTACTCGTCCGCCCAGGGCGGCGAGGGGGGCGGCGGCGAGGGCGGCGGCACGCAGGAGAAACCGGGGCTGACCTGCCACGCGGCGGCGATGCGGCAGGCGCACGCGGAGGGGGCGACGGAGTACGACTTCCTCGCCGGCGACGCGCGCTACAAGCGGACGCTGGGCAACGATGTGCGGGCGATGCACTGGCTGGGCTGGCAGCGGCTCGCGTCCCTGCCCGGCCTCGCGGCGGTGGCGCGGCGGGCAATCGGGCGCTGATTGCACAAAGCTGCGGCAGTGGGTGGCGCGGGCGGCGGGCCGCCGGCCTGCTCACGATCCTGGCACATCCGTTGCTTCTCCCCGGCGAGACGCCGCGCGCGGCATACAACGGGGAGCGACACTCATGAGGTTCTTGCAACGCTGGCTGCTCGGTGCCGGGATGGCGGCGACGGCCTCGGTGGTGGTGCTGGGCGCGGCCCCGGCGCGGGCGCAATCGGGCGAGCCGGTCAAGGTCGGCGTGCTGCACAGCCTATCGGGCACGATGGCGATCAGCGAGACGACGCTGAAGGACGTCATGCTCATGCTGATCGACGAGCAGAACAAGAAGGGCGGCGTGATGGGCCGCAAGCTCGAGGCCGTCGTCGTCGACCCGGCGAGCAACTGGCCGCTGTTCGCCGAGAAGGCGCGGCAGTTGATCACGGTGGACAAGGTGGCGGCGGTGTTCGGCTGCTGGACCTCGGTCAGCCGCAAGTCCGTGCTGCCGGTGTTCGAGGAAACGGGCAACATCCTGTTCTACCCCGTCCAGTACGAGGGCGAGGAAAGCAGCAAGAACGTGTTCTACACCGGCGCCGCGCCGAACCAGCAAGCGATCCCGGCGGTCAACTACCTGATGGACGAGGAGCGCGTGCAGCGCTGGGTGCTGGCCGGCACCGACTACGTCTACCCGCGCACCACCAACAAGATCCTGGAAGCCTACCTGAAGTCGAAAGGCGTCAAGCAGGACGACATCCTGATCAACTACACGCCGTTCGGGCAGTCCGACTGGCAGACCATCGTCGCCGACATCAAGAAGTTCGGCAGCGCCGGCAAGAAGACGGCCGTGGTCAGCACCATCAACGGCGACGCCAACGTGCCGTTCTACAAGGAACTCGCCAACCAGGGCATCAAGGCGACCGACATCCCCGTCGTCGCCTTCAGCGTCGGCGAGGAGGAGCTGGCCGGCGTCGACACCAAGCCGCTGGTCGGCCACCTGGCCGCCTGGAACTACTTCATGAGCGTGGACACGCCGGAGAACAAGGAGTTCATCCAGCGTTGGCAGGCGTTCACCAAGAACGCGAAGCGCGTCAGCAACGACCCGATGGAGGCGCACTACATCGGCTTCAACATGTGGGTGAAAGCGGTGGAGAAGGCGCAGAGCTTCGAGCCGGAGAAGGTCATCGCCGCCATGATCGGCGTGACCGCGCCCAACCTGTCCGGTGGCACCTCGGCGATGATGCCGAACCACCACATCACCAAGCCGGTGCTGATCGGCGAGATCCAGGACGACGGCCAGTTCGGCGTCGTGTCCAGGACGCCCGGGCTGATCGTCGCCGACGAGTGGTCGCCCTACCTATCCGGCTCGCGCGACCTGATCGCCGACTGGCGGCCGCCGATGTCGTGCGGCAACTTCAACGTGAAAACCGGCAAGTGCGGCGGCGTCAGCCAGTAGCGGCCGCCCGGTGATGGCCGCCCGGGCATGACCCCCCTGCCCTCCCCCGCGCCGCGGGGGAGGCGGTTCCTTGGGAAAGCGCGTTGCGGCAAAGCACGCGCGTTGACGCGGCTGATCCTGCTGCTGCTGTCGCTGACCGCCGGTCGGGCATGGGCGGAGACGCCGGGTCTGGCCCGGATGGGCGCCGGGTTCGACGACACCCGGCGCGGTGTCGAGGACCTGGCCGCCTCCGGCAGCCCGCGCGCCCGGCCGGTGCTGGACGCGCTGAAGGATGGGCGGCTGTTCACCCGCGCGAACGGCGGGCCGGTGATCAAGGCCGCGGACGGCGGCGTGACGGACGCGGACACGGGCCTGCCCGTGCCGGACGCGGCCGGGCTGAAGCCGGTGCGGCTCAACAACGGCGTGCGGCGGGCGCTCGACGCGGCGATGGGGGCGCTGCAACTGTTCGCGCCCGAGGCCGGGGTGCGCGAGGGCGCGGCGCATGCGGTGTTCAAGTCGCGCGACGCCGCCGCCCTGCCCGCGCTCGACCGCGCCATCGCCGCCGAGACCGACCGCCGCGTGCTGGACGCCATGCGCCAGGCCCGCGCCGCCGCCACGCTCGACGACCCGGCGGCCGGCGAGGCCGAGCGGCTGGCCGCCGTCGCCACCCTGCGCGAGCGCGGCGACCTCGACGCGCGGGCGGTGCTGGCGTCCCTCCCGGGCAGCCAGCCCGCGGCGGTCAGCGCGGCGGCGCGGGCGGGCGTGGCCGCGATCGACCGCGCGCTGCGGTTGTGGGATTTGGCGCAGGGCGCGTTCTACGGCCTCAGCCTCGGCTCGGTGCTGCTGCTGGCGGCGACGGGTCTCGCGATCACCTTCGGCGTCATGGGGGTGATCAACATGGCGCACGGCGAGATGGTGATGCTCGGCGCCTACACGACGTTCGTGGTGCAGGAGGCGATCCGCGGCCACGCGCCGGGCTTGTTCTGGGCCAGCCTGTTCATCGCCGTGCCGCTGGCCTTCCTGGTCTCGGGCGCGGTCGGCGTGCTGGTCGAGCGGTGCATGATCCGGTTCCTGTACGGCCGGCCGCTGGAGACGCTGCTCGCCACGTTCGGCTTGTCGCTCGTGCTGCAGCAGGCGGTGCGCAGCCTGTTCGGGCCGAGCAACCGCGAGGTCGGGACGCCGGCGTGGATGAGCGGCTTCGGCCAGGCCGGGCACCTGACGCTGACCTACAACCGCGTCGCGATCATCGTGTTCGCCGTTCTCGTCTTGGGGGCGCTGATGGCGGCGCTGCGCTTCACGGCGCTCGGCCTCCGGATGCGCGCGGTGACGCAGAACCGGCGCATGGCGGCGGCGATGGGCATCCGCACGCCCTGGGTGGACGCGGCGACGTTCGGCCTCGGCTCCGGCGTCGCCGGCATGGCGGGGGTGGCGCTGAGCCAGATCGACAACGTCAGCCCCAACCTCGGCCAGGGCTACATCATCGACAGCTTCCTCGTCGTCGTGTTCGGCGGCGTCGGCAACCTGTGGGGCACGGCGCTGGCGGCGCTGACGCTCGGCGTCGTCAACAAGTTCCTGGAGCCGGTGGCGGGCGCGGTGCTGGGCAAGATCGTGGTGCTGGTGCTGGTGATCCTGTTCATCCAGCGCCGGCCGCGCGGCCTGTTCCCGCTCAAGGGCCGGGCTGCGGAAGCGTGAGGGCCGCGGCATGAAGGAAGGTTGGGGCGCGAAGGCCGGGGCGGCGCTCACGCTGCTGCTGGTGCTGGGGGGCGCGGTGCTGCTGGCCGGCCTCAACCTGGGCACGGCGGAGACGAGCGCCGTCCACGTGCCGACCTACGCCGTGTCGCTGGCGGGCAAGTACTTGTGCTTCGCCATCCTGGCGCTGGCGGTCGATCTGGTCTGGGGCTTCGCCGGCATCCTCAGCCTGGGCCACGCGGCGTTCTTCGCCCTGGGCGGCTACGCGATGGGCATGCACCTGATGCGCCAGATCGGCGGGCGGGGCCAGTACGGCAACTCGGTGCTGCCGGACTTCATGGTGTTCCTCAACTGGCGCGAGCTGCCGTGGTACTGGCTCGGCTTCGACTGGTTCCTCTTCGCCATGCTGATGGCGGTGCTGGTCCCTGCCCTGCTGGCCACCGTGTTCGGCTGGCTCGCGTTCCGCAGCCGGGTCACGGGCGTTTACCTGTCGATCATCACCCAGGCGCTGACCTACGCGCTGCTGCTGGCCTTCTTCCGCAACGACATGGGGTTCGGCGGCAACAACGGCCTGACCGACTTCAAGGAGCTGCTCGGCGCGCCGCTGTCCGCCGACGCCACGCGCTGCGGCCTGCTGGTGGCGACGGCGGCGCTGCTGTGCGCGCTTTACCTGGCCGCGCGCCGGCTCACCCGGTCGCGCTTCGGCCTGGTGCTGGTCGCGGTGCGCGACGCCGAGAGCCGCACCCGCTTCCTCGGCTACCGGCCGGAGCACTACAAGCTGGTGGCGTGGGTGATCTCGGCCGTGATGGCGGCGGTGGGCGGCGCGCTCTACGTGCCGCAGGTCGGCATCATCAACCCGGGCGAGTTCGCGCCGCAGAACTCGATCGAGGCGGTGATCTGGGTCGCGGTCGGCGGGCGCGGCACGCTGCACGGGGCGATCCTCGGCGCGGTGCTGGTCAACCTGGCCAAGACGGTGTTCACCGGGGCGCTGCCGGAGCTGTGGCTGTTCGCGCTGGGCGGGCTGTTCATCGCCGTCACCCTGTTCCTGCCGCGCGGGCTGATCGGGCTCGCGCGCCCGCCGCGGCCGCCCGAGCCGCCCGTGCCGCCCGTGCCTGTGGTCAGCGAGGCGACGGGCGTCGCCATCGACAGCGCGGCCGGGGACGCGAGGGCCGGGGCGTGACCATCGGCCCGGTCGCCGACACGCTGCTCTACCTCGACGGCGTCAGCGTCAGCTTCGACGGGTTCCGGGCGCTGAACAACCTGGCGCTCGTGCTGCGGCCGGGCGAGATGCGCGCGGTCATCGGCCCCAACGGCGCCGGCAAGACGACGATGATGGACGTCATCACCGGCAAGACCCGGCCCGACGCCGGCCAGGTGGTGTTCGGCGCCGACACCGACCTCACCCGGCTCGACGAGCCGCGCATCGCGTCCCTGGGCATCGGGCGCAAGTTCCAGAAGCCGACCGTGTTCGAGCCGCACACCGTTTGGGACAACCTGCTGCTGTCGTTGTCGGGCGACCGCCGCCCCTGGTTCGCCCTCGGCGCGCGGCAGACCGGCCGGGAGCGGGAGCGGATCGAGGCCATCCTCGCCACCATCCGCCTCGCCGACCAACGCGCGCGCCGGGCCGGCGCGCTCAGCCACGGCCAGAAGCAATGGCTCGAGATCGGGATGCTGCTGGCCCAGGACCCGCGGCTGCTGCTGGTGGACGAGCCCGTGGCCGGCATGACCGACGCCGAGACCGAGCAGACCGCCGCCCTGCTGCGCGAGATCAACCGCACCCGCACCGTCGTCGTCGTGGAGCACGACATGGCGTTCGTGCGGGCCTTGGGCGTCAAGGTGACGGTGCTGCACGAGGGCAGCGTGCTGAGCGAGGGTAGCATCGACCATGTGAGCGAGGACCCGAGGGTGGTGGAGGTTTACCTTGGGCGCTGAGGGCCCGGATGCTCAGGGTTGGGGCGTTGAGGGCGTGCTCGAGGTCCGGGGCGTCGACCTGCACTACGGGGCGGCGATCGCGCTGCGCCAGGTGTCGGTGGGCGCGCGGGCGGGCCAGGTGACGTGCCTGCTGGGCCGCAACGGCGTCGGCAAGACCAGCCTGCTGCGCGCCGTCACCGGGGCGCACCCGGTCAGCCGCGGGGCGATCACCTGGGACGGCGTGGACGTGACCCGGCTGCCGAGCTTCGCCCGCGCCCGCCGCGGCATCGCCTGGGTGCCGCAGGGGCGCGACATCTTCCCGCTGCTGACGGTGCGCGAGAACCTGGAAACGGGGTTCGCGGTGCTGCCGCGGGGGCGGCGGCGGGTGGACGACGAGGTTTTCGAGCTGTTCCCGGTGCTGCGGACCATGCTGCGGCGGCGCGGCGGCGACTTGTCGGGCGGCCAGCAGCAGCAGCTCGCCATCGCCCGCGCGCTGGTGATGAAGCCGCGGCTGCTGGTGCTGGACGAACCGACGGAGGGCATCCAGCCGAGCATCATCAAGGACATCGGCCGGGTGATCGCCCTGCTGCGGAGCCGGGGCGAGATGGCGATCCTGCTGGTGGAGCAGTACTACGACTTCGCGCGCGAGCTGGCGGACCGGCTGTGCATCATGGATCGGGGCGGCATCGTGCTGGACGGCGCGCCGGGCCTGCTCGACGAGGCGGAGGTGCGGCGGCGGCTCTCGATCTGAGGCGCGAGACGCCCCGTCACGCCATCGCCCCGGGCCTGACTTGGGGTCGGCGCGGGCTTGCGCCTATCATGGGCTGCCACCCGCAGGAGAGCCGCCTTGCATCACTCACGTCTCATGCTCCCGGCCGGCGTGCTTTCGGCGTGCCTCACGGCCGGGGCGCTCGTGCCCTGTCCCGCGGCGGCACAGGAGGACCCGCGGCTGGGAGCGATCGAGACCCAGATCAGGGCGTTGCAGGCGGAACTGGCGAAGGTCCGGCGCGAGCTGGCGGCGAGCCGGGCCGCGCCGCGGCCGGCGCGGCCGGCGCCCGCGCGACCGGCGGCCGCGGAGGTGCCGAGCAGCAGGACCGCGGGCGGCGGGGCGGCGGGCGGCGGCGGGTCGGCTAGCGGAGCGTCGGGCGGCGGGGCGCAGCAGGCCCGGGCCGAGGCGACTGCCGGCGGCGGAGCGCCCGCCGGCCAGACCAGCAGCGTGGCGCCGCCTTCGACCAGCGCCCCGCCCGGCGCGGCCAATCCGGGGGGGCTGAGCTTTCCCAAGGGCCGGCCGACCCTGACCTCCGAGGACGGCCGGCTGTCCGCCGCGGTCGGGCTGCAACTGCACTACGACCTCGGGGGCTACTTCCAGGGCGGGCGGCAGCCGGACACGCGCTCGACGCCGCGGCTCGACAGCTTCGGCCAGAACCTGCGCCGCGGCCGGCTGCCGTTCGAGTTCAAGTTCGACGACTTCCAGGTCAACCTGACCCCCGATTTCGGCGGCTCGCCCGACGGCTCGCCGACGCTGTACGAGGCATCGTTGAACTGGCTGCCGATCAAGCCGCTGACCGTGACGCTCGGCTACTTCAATCCTTGGATGACGTTGGCCGACAGCACCAGCTCCAACGACTTCCTGTTCCTCGAGCGGCCCAGCATCGTCGAGGCGGCGCGCAACATCGCCGGCGGCGACGCGCGGGCGTCGGCGGGCGCGCGCTGGACCGGAAACCGCTACTTCCTCGCCGGCTACCTGACGGGCGGCAGCTACGGCAGCCAGCGGCCGGACCTCGCGCAGCCGCAGCAGACCGGGGCGACGCTGCGGCTGGCCGGGCGGCCGGTGGCGACGGACGACATGGACCTGCACCTCGGCCTGTCCGGCTCGGAAGCGTTCCGCATCCAGCGCACGGCCGGCGGCCAGAGCCTCACCGTGTCGGACCGCCCGGAGCTGCGCATCGACCAGAACCGGCTGATCAGCACCGGGCCGCTCAGCGCCCGCAGCGCCTACACCTACGGCCCGGAGTTCGCGATCCGCTGGCGCAACCTCATGCTGCAGGGCGAGTACATCCGCATCGGCGTCGCCCGCACCGACGGCGGCGGGGCGTCGCCCACGCCGGGTCTCGGGTTCAGCGGCGGCTACGCGGAGGCGAGCTGGGTCGTCACCGGCGAGCCGCGGCGCTATAGCAGCACGAGCGCCTCGTTCGGCAGCCCGAAGCCGGAGCGCCCGTTCTCGCCGCGCGACGGCGGCTACGGCGCGTTCGAGCTGGTCGCGCGCTACAGCCACATCGACCTCAACGACAAGGTGAGCCGCGGCCTGCCGGCGGTCCGGACCGGCGGGGTTTACGGCGGGCGGCAGGACATCTACGCCGTCGGCGTCAACTGGTATCCGAACGAGCACCTGCGGCTGATGCTGGACTACGACATTATCAACGTGGACCGCCTCGACCCTGCCGGCACGACCCAGATCGGGCAGCGGGTGCAGGCGGTGGCGGTGCGGGCGCAGGCGGCGTTCTAGGGCGTGTCCGGCGCTGATGGAAGCGCCGGACACGCCCTAGCCTCTTGTTTTGACAATCATTTTCGGGTCGCGTGAGTTCGCGCGACCCGAAACCGCTCTAGGACAGGGCCGCTCAGAGCGGCAGCACGCGGGGCGCGGCGGGGTCCCAGTGCATCAGCACTTCGCTGCCGAGGGGGAACGCCTCCGCGTGCTCGCTGGCCAGGTCCGCCCACAGGTCGTGACCCCGGCCGGGCTGGCGGCCGAGCCGGACCCGGGTGAGAGAGCCGCGGAAGGTCTTCTCCCGCACGGTCGCGGCGAGCGCGCCCGGGTGGGCGGGACCGTCGAGGCGTTCGAGCCGGACGTGCTCCGGGCGCACGAGCAGCTCCACGCCGCGGCCGGCCGCGTGGCGGGACGCGGCGGCGGCGGGTAGGCGCGTGCCGTCCGCCATGCGCACCGCCGCGCCCTCGGCCACGCCGGGCAGCACCGCGCCCGCGCCGATGAAGCGGGCGACGAAGCCGTCCGCCGGCTCGCGGTAGATCGCGGCGGGGCTCGCCACCTGCAGCAGGCGGCCCTCGTGCATCACCGCCACCCGGTCGGCGATCGACAGCGCCTCCTCTTGGTCGTGGGTGACGAGGATCGTGGTCACGCCCGTCTCGCGCTGGATGCGTCGGATCTCGTCGCGCAACTGGACGCGCACGCGGGCGTCGAGGGCGGAGAGCGGCTCGTCGAGCAGCAGCATCTCGGGCTGCACGGCCAGGGCGCGGGCCAGCGCCACCCGCTGCTGCTGGCCGCCGGAAAGCTGGTGCGGGTATTGCCGGGCCTGCGGGCCGAGGCCGACCAGGTCGAGCAGGGCCAGGGCGCGCGCGGACTGCTCGGCGCGCGGGCGGCCGGCGACGCGCGGGCCGAAGCGGACGTTGTCGAGCGCCGTCATGTTGGGGAACAGGCTGTAGGCCTGGAACACCATGCCCATCCGCCGCGCGCTGGGCGGCAGCGCGGTCACGTCGCGGCCGCCGACCACGACCCGGCCCGCGTCGGGTGCGACGAAGCCGGCGACGATGCGCAAGAGCGTCGTCTTGCCGCAGCCGCTCGGGCCTAGCAGGCAGACCAGCTCGCCGTCGCCGAGCGCGAGGTCGATGCCGGCCAGCACGGCCAAGGCGGCGTAGGACTTGCGGACGCCGCGCGCCTCGACGCCCGCCACCTAGCGCCCGCCCGCGAGCGGCGCCTGGCCGCGCCCGACCAGGAGCACGCCGAGCATCGCGGCCCAGGTCAGCAGGAAGCTCACCACCGAGAGGGCGGCGGCGGCCGTCGCCTCGTGCGCGCCGATCTCGTTGATGAACACCGCGAAGGTGCGGAACAGCAGCACGTTGGCGAAGGTGAACTCGCCGATGACGACGGCGAGGGTCAGCAGCAGGCTGCCGACCATCGCCGGGCGCAGGTTGGGCAGCACGACCAGGCGGACGATCTGGCCCATGCCGGCGCCGAGGCTCTGGCCGGCCTCGGTCAGCGTCGCGAGGTCGAGCGCGCGCAATCCGACGTCGAGCGCGCGATAGGCGTAGGGCAGCGCCAGGAAGAAGTAGGGGATCACCAGGTAGAACGGGCTGCCGACCAGCCAGCCCGGCCCGGTGAACAGCGCCGTCAGCCCGGCGACCAGCGCGATCGCCGGGATGACGAACGGCAAGGCGGCGACGAACTCGAACACGGGGCGCAGGCGGGGGGCGTGAAGGGTCATGACGATCATCGCCGGCAGCAACAGCGCGATCAACAGGGCCGACGTGGCCAGCGCCAGCTCGATCGACAGGAGAAGGCTGCTGGCCAGCGCGGGCTGGCGCAGCAGGATGCGGTAGGCCTCGAAGCCGTAGCTGCTGCCGCCCTGCCACAGGCTGAAGGCCAGCGTCATGCCGAGCGGCAGGAGGAAGTAGAGGGCGGCGAGCGCGAGGACGGTCCAGCCGCCGACGCCGACCCGCCTCACGGACGCCTCATCGGGGGCGCTTCACCGGGGGCGCTTCATCGGGAGCGCCTCATCAGGCGGTCCAGCGCGCGGCGCGGCGGGCGAGCAGGCCCGCGAGCAGCAGGACGGCGATCATGGTCGCGATCATGCCGACGGACAGGGCGGCGCCCGTCTGCGGCGAGGCCATGACGTTGCCGGACAGGACGTTGCTGATCTCGATGGTGACGAGGCCGATGTTGCCGGAGGTGAGCGCGTAGGCGGTGGCGTAGGCGGAGAAGGCGCTGCCGAACAGCAGCATCCAGGCGGACACGAGCGCCGGGGCGAGGACGGGCAGGCCGACCAGGCGCCAGTACTGGCCGCGGCTGGCGCCCAGGTTCTCGGCCGCCTCGCGCCAGGCTGGGCGCAGCGCCGTGATGGCCGGGGCAATGATGATGATCATGAGCGGGATCTGGAAGTAGGAATAAGTGAGGGTGAGGCCGGTCAGCGAGAACAGGCTGAAGCCGAGGCCGTAGAGGTCGATGCCGACGCGCTTCAGCAGCGTCGTCAACATGCCCAGGGTGCCGAGGGTGGAGATGAAGGCGAAGGCGAGCGGCACGCCGGCGAAGTTGGCGGCGACGGCGGAGAAGCTGGTGACGGCGGGGCGCAGCCAGGCGGGCGCGGCCGGCTTCAGCACGGCGTGGGCGACGAGGCCGCCCAGCACCGCGCCCACCGTCGCGGAGGCGAGCGACAGGATCAAGGAGTTCTGGAAGGCGACGCGGTAGCGGTACTGGCCGAGGCCGCGGATGTAGTCGAGCGTGAAGCCGTCGTCGCCGGCAACCGACTGGATCGCCAGCATGGCGGCCGGGGCCAGCATGAACAGGGCGGCGAAGGCGAAGAAGGCGGCGACCGGCGCGTAGCGCACGGCAGGGTCAGATCTTGACCACGCGCGGCCACAGGTCGGCCAGCGCCTTCTGCGCCTTGTCGGCCTGCTGGGGGGTCGCGAACTTGACGTCCTTGTAGGCGGCGGCCGGGGGAAGCGTCCGGAGCACCGCGTCCGGCACCTTGCCGGCGGCGACGAGGCTGTTGAAGCGGATCGGGTGGGCGAAGCCGCCGAGGAAGGCGAGCTGGCCTTCGTCCGAGTAGACGTACTCCATCCACAGCTTGGCCGTCTCGGGATGGGGGGCGTAGGCGCTGATGGCGAGGCAGTAGTAGTTGCCGTAGGGCGGCGCTTCCCGGGGCACGACCACGTCGATCTCGGCCTTGCCGGCGGCCTTGTGCTTGTAGCCGAGGCTGAGGTAGTCCCAGTTGATGACGATGGGCGTCTGCCCGGCGATCAGGCTGGCGGGCGTGGCGGCGGCCGGGTTGAGGTTGCCAAGCTTGGCCAGCTCGCCGAAGAACTGGATGCCGGGCTCGATGTCGTCGTAGCTGCCGCCGTTGGCCAGCGCCGCCGCGAACACCGCGCCGAAGGCGGCCCCCGCGCCGAGCGGGCTGCCGTTCAGCGCCACCATGCCCTTGTAGTCCGGCTTCTTGAGGTCGGCCCAGGTCTGGGGCGACGCCTTGGCCACGCCGCGGTTGACGGCGAAGCACTCGACGCCGAAGTAGTCGCCGCACCACATCCCGTCCGCGCTCTTCACCTCGTTCGGGATCTCGTCCCAGGTGGCGACCTTGTAGGGCTGAAGCAGCTTCTCCTGCGCGGCCTGGATGGCGAAGGTGGGGCCGAGGTCGATCACGTCGGGGGCGCGGGCCTGGTTCTTGAGGCTGCGGATCGCCTGCAGCTCCTCGGCCGAGCTGCCGTCGGGGTTGGCGTTGGTCAGCGTCACGCCGTAGAGTTCCTGGAAGCGGTCCATCGTCGCGCCCCAGTTGGCCCAGTCGCGCGGCAGGGCGATGACGTTGATGCGGCCTTCGGCTTTGGCGGCGGCGATCAGCTCCTTCGGCAGCGGCGGGCCCTCGGCATGGGCGGGGCGGCCGGACGCCGCCAGGCCGGCGGCGCCCCCGATGGCGCCCAAGCCCAGGCCCAATCCACTGCGAAGCGCGTCGCGACGGTTCAGCATGGCTTCGTTCCTATCTCATGGCTGGAGTCTATGGTGGTGTGAGCGTCGGGGCGGCGTGGATGGGCGGCTTACGGTCGGGAGCGTGACAGGCCGATGACGGTTGGGCGAAGGTTCCGTGGCATGGCCCCGCGGCGACGGGGCCGAGGCCGGGTCGTGGGCGCGGAGGGTGGGCCGCCGCTGCCGAAGGTGATCCGCGCCGACAGACGGTCGCGGGGCGAAGGACGCAGACTGTCGCAGGGCGACGATGGACGCAAACTGTCGCGGGGCGACTATGGACGTGGGTGACGCGCGGCATCAAGTGGGCGTGAGGCTGCGGCGCTGGCTGATTCTGGCCGACGACCTGACCGGGGCGGCGGATTGCGCGGCCGCCTTCGCGCGGCGCGGGTTGGCGGCGTCGGTGGCGTGGGGCGGTGGCGGCGCGGAGGCGGCGGTGCTGGCGCTCGACCTCGACAGCCGGCGTTCGGGGCCGGAGGCGGCGGCGGCCGGGCACCTGGCAGCGCTGGGCCGGCACGGCGGCGCGGATCGGGCGGTGTTCAAGAAGATCGACTCCACCCTGCGCGGCCAGCCGGCGGCGGAGATCGCGGCGGTGGCGCGGGGCCTGGGCGGGAACGCGCTGGCGGTCGTCGCGCCCGCGTTCCCGGCGATGGGGCGCACGACGCTGGGGGGCGCGGTGCGGGTGCATGGCGGGCCGCTGGAGGACACGGCGCTGTGGGCGCGCGAGGGAGGGTGCGCCACGGCCTACCTCCCTTCCCTGCTGGACGGCGTGGGGCTACGCGCCGCGGTGGCGCCGCTCGACGTGGTGCGGGGCGGGGCTTTGGCGGCGGCGATCGGGCGGCTGATGGCGGAGGGCGCGCGGGCGGTGGTGTGCGACGCGCTGACGCAAGCCGACCTGGACGGGATCGCGGCGGCGACCCGGCCCTGGGCCTCGGGCGTGTTCTGGGCCGGATCGGGCGGGCTGGCGTCGGCGTTGGCGGGGCTGGCGGGCGACGGGGCCGCGGCGGCGCGGCCCGCGGTCGTGGGCGGGATCCTGGTCGTGGTCGGCAGCATGGCGGAAGCCTCGCGCGCCGCGTCCGCGCGGCTGGCCGCCGATCCCGGCATGGTGGTGGAGCGGGTCGGGGCCGGAACCTTGGCCGGGCCGGAAGGCGCGGCGTGGCGGGCGGCGGGGCGGCGGCTGGCCGAGGCGCTGGCCGAGGGCGGGGACGCGCTGGTGGAGATCGCGGCGGAGCCGGGGGCCGGGCCGGCCGAGGGGATGGCCCTGGTCCGGCGCCTGGCGCTGCTGCTGCGGCCCGCGCTGCCCGGCGTCGGCGCGCTGGTCGCGACCGGCGGCGAGACCGCGCTCGCGGTGCTGGACGCGATGGGCGCGACGAGCGTGCAGGTGCTTGACGAGATCGAGCCTGGGGTGCCGATTGGAGTCATGCGCGGCGGGGCGGCGGCGCCCGTCGTCACCAAGGCCGGGGCCTTCGGGGACGCGGGCACGTTGCTGCGCTGCGTGGCCGACCTGCGCCGCCGACGATTGCCGAGGACCCGCCCATGACCCGCCCCCTTGACGTGAGCAGCGCTCTCCAGCCCGGGGCCGACGACCGCCCCGTGATCGCCGTCACCATGGGCGACGCCTCCGGCGTGGGGCCGGAGATCATCATGAAGGCGTTGGCGCGGGACGACGTGGCCCGCTTGTGCCGGCCGCTCGTGGTGGGCGACGCCGGGCGGCTGCGCGAAGCGGGGCGGATCGTCGGCAGCGCGCTGCGGGTGGTGGCCGTGGCGGAGCCGGCGGCGGCGCGCTACGACCGGGCCGCGGTCGATTGCATCGACCTGGACGTGATCCCGGCCGGGCACCCGTTCGGGGCGGTGTCGGCGGTGTCGGGCGAGGGGGCCTACCGCTTCATCGAGCGGGCGACCCGGCTGGCGCAGCAGGGCGCGGCGGACGCGATCTGCACCGCGCCCTTGAGCAAGGAAGCGCTGCACGCGGCCGGGCACGTCTACCCGGGGCACACCGAGCTGCTGGCGCACCTGACCGGCACGCCGGAGGTGTCGATGATGCTGGTCGCGCCGCGGCTGCGCGTCATCCACGTGACCACGCACGTCGGGCTGGTCGAGGCCATCCGGCGGATCGAGCCGGGCCTGGTGGAGCGGGTGATCGCGCGGGGGCGGGAAACGCTGGTCAAGGCCGGGCTTGAGGAGCCGCGGATCGGGGTATGCGGCATCAACCCGCACGCGGGGGAGAACGGGCTGTTCGGGGAGGGGGAGGAGGCGGAGAAGATCGTGCCGGCCGTCGCGGCGTGCCGGGCGCGGGGCTGGCGGGTGGACGGGCCGCTGCCGGCCGACACGCTGTTCTTCCGCGCGGCGCGGGGCGACTTCGACCTGGTGGTGGCGATGTATCACGACCAAGGGCACGGGCCGGTCAAGGTGATGGGCCTGGAAGCGGGGGTGAACATCACCGTGGGCCTGCCGGTGGTGCGGACGTCGGTTGACCACGGGACGGCGTTCGACATCGCCGGCACCGGGGTGGCGGACGAAGGTTCGCTGGTGGAAGCGCTGCGCCAAGCGGCGGCGCTGGCGACGCGCTGAGGCCGCCAGCGCCGGAAAACAGCCCCCCTTTTACGGCTTCAGCGCGCCCACGGCGTCCACGTAGACGGCGTAGACCGAGGTGCTGGCGGTCATGAACAGGCGGTTCTTCTTGCGGCCGCCGAAACAAAGGTTGGCGCAGGTTTCGGGCAGGTGGATCTTGCCGATCAGGTCGCCGCCCGGCGTGTAGCAGCGCACGCCGTCCTCCTCCGGGTCGGCCCAGCCCATGCTGCACCACACGTTGCCGTCCGCGTCGGTGCGCAGGCCGTCGGTGAAGCCCGGCGCGAAGCCCTCGGCGAACACCCGGCCGTTGGCGACCCGGTCGCCGTCCACGTCGAAGCTGCGGATGTGCGACGGGCCGCCGTGGGTGATGCCGCTGTCGACGACGTAGAGCGTCCGCTCGTCGGGCGAGAAGCCGATGCCGTTCGGGCGGGCGAAGTCGCCGGCGACGACGCGCATCGCCCCCGACGCCGGGTCGAGTCGGTAGACGTTGCGCGGCAGGGCGGCGGGGGCGCGGTGGCCCTCGTAGTCGCCGTCGATGCCGTAGCCGGGATCGGTGAACCACACTGCCCCGTCAGAGGCGACGACCACGTCGTTGGGGGCGTTGAGCGGCTTGCCGTCGTAGCTGTCGGCGAGCACGGTGATCGCGCCGTCGTGCTCCGTGCGCGTCACCCGCCGGGTGTCCTGCTCGCAGGTCAGCAGGCGGCCTTCGCGGTCGATGGTGTTGCCGTTGGCGTAGTGCGACGGGGCGCGGAACACGCTCGTGTGCCCGTCCCGGGCCGACCACTGCATCAGGCGGTCGTTCGGGATGTCGCTCCAGACCAGCGTGTCGCTCGCCCGGAAGTAAACCGGGCCTTCCGCCCAGCGGTAGCCGGTGGCGATGCGCTCGATCGCCGCGTTGCCGACCTTGCCGCGGAACCGCTTGTCCAGCACCTCCACCCGGGGGTCCGGGTAGCGGGTGCCGGGCAGGTCGCCGAGCGGCAGGGTGTCGGCGCGGGCCGGGCGCGTGGCGGCCACGGCGGCCGTCGCCAGGGCCGCCGTCATCATCTGACGCCTTCGCATGAGCGTTCCTCCCCTTGTTCGGCCGCGTTGATCGCGGCGCTCCGGGAAGCCTAAGCGCGCCCGGTGCCGCTTGTCAGCATGTTCTGCCGCCCCGGCCACCCCCGCCCCGGCTAGCCCCACTTCAGCTACCCCCGGGCCGTGTAAAGCTCGGGCACCGCCGCGTCGACCACGGCGTCGATCAGGTAAGGGCCGTCCGTGGCCAGGGCCTGCGCGAGAGCCGCGGCGAACCCGTCCTCGTCCCCGACCACCGCGCCGGGGCACCCGTGGCCTTGCGCCAGGGCGGCGAAGTCGAGGCCCGTGATGTCGATCCCCGGCGCGCCGCCGATGCCCATTGAACGGCTGAACGCCCGCATCGCGCCGTAGCCCCTGTTGTTCAGCACCACCACCGTCACCGGCAGCCGCCATTGGGCCAGCGTGTAAAGCGCCTGGATCGAGTACATCATCGAACCGTCGCCGATGATCGCCACCACGCGCCGCCCCGGCATCGCCAGCGATAGCCCGGCGGCGGCGGGCAGGGCGTAGCCGAGGCCGCCGCTCGTCATGGTGAAGAAGCGGCCCGGGCGGCGGATCGGCACGTGGCGCTGGATGGCGGCGCGGTGGCTCGGCGCTTCCTCGGCCACGGCCGCGTCCGCCGGCATCGCCGCCGCCAGCAGGTGCAGCACGCGCTCCGCCGTCAGCACGCCGCCCCGGGGCGGCGGGGCCGCGGGCGGGCGGGGCGGCGGCATGGCTCGCGCCACCGGCGGCACGCGGGCCAGCAGCCCGTCCAGCCCGGCGGCCACCGAGCCGAGCACCGCCGTTCCCGCCGCCGCCGAGGCCGCCGCGTCCGGGTCCGCGGTCAACTGCCAGATCGCCGGGCCCCCCGCGTCGAACAGGCGGCAATGGCCCTCGACGTGGAAAGTGAACACGGGCGCGCCCAGCACGGCCAGCGCGTCGAAGCCGTCCAGCCGCTCCGCCAGCGGCCCCGGCGCGCCGGGCAGGAAGCCGGCGAACAGGGGGTGGTCCTCGGGGAAGCTGGCGCGGGCGCTGAGCGGGCTCGCGAACACCGGCGCGCGCAGCCGCTCGGCCAAGGCGACCGCGCCGGCCCAGCCGCCTTCGCGGTCCACCTCCGGCCCGACCACCAGCGCCGGGCGGCCCGCCTCGCCGAGTGCGGCGGCCATGGCGTCGAGCGCGGCCGGGTCCGGCCAGGCGCGGCCGCGCACGGCGTGGGGCGCGACCGGCGCGCAGGCCCGCGGCCAGTCGTCGACCGGCACTGACACGAACGTCGGGCCGCACGGCGGCGTCCGCGCGACGGCGAAGGCGTGGGCGACGGCCGCCGGCACGTCCTCGGCCCGCGCCGGCTCCGCCGCCCACTTGACGTAGGGCCGGGGGAACTCGGTCGCGCGCTCGGCGAGCAGGTAAGGCGCGTGCGGCATCAGGCCGCGGGCCTGCTGCCCGGCCGTCACCACCATCGGCGTCTGGTTGCGGTAGGCGGTGAACAGGTTGCCGAGGCCGTGGCCCACCCCGGCGGCGGAGTGCAGGTTGACGAACGCCGGCCGCCCTCCGCTGTCCGCGAGCATACCTTGGGCGTAGCCGTCGGCGGTGGCGATCACGCTCGCCTCCTGCAGCCCGAGCACGTAGCGCACGTCGTTCGGCCAGTCCTGCAGGAACGTCAGCTCGGTCGAACCCGGGTTGCCGAACACCACGTCCACGCCCTCGGCGCGCAGCAGGTCGAGCACGGCCCGGCGGACGGTCACCTCCATCACGCCACCCCCTCGGCCGCCCGACTGGCCGCGCCCCCGGCCGCGCCCCCGGCCGCGAGCGCCGGGCGCGGCCCCGGCTCAGCAGGATGCACGCCGCGCCGAGCAGCGCCGGGGCGAGCGGCAGCAGCAGGATCGAGCGCGCCGGCCACCCCCAGCCGAGCGGGAGGCCGACCACGTAGGGGCTGATCACCGAGCCGATGCGCCCGAAGCTGAGCGCCCAGCCGACGCCCGTGGAGCGCAGCGCCGTGGGATAGGACTCCGAGCCGAACATCACGAGCGACGACGCGCCGCCGATCGCCCCGGCCCCGGCCAGGAACGCGCCCACCATCATCGCCGGCACGATCCCGTCCGCCGCCGCCATCAGGCCGAGGCCGCCGGCGGCGAGCAGGAACGTGCTCGCCGCCGCGTTGCGGGCGCCGATCCGGTTGCAGTAGGCCCCGAGCACCAGGCCGAACAGGATCGCGCCCGAGTTGACCGCCGACGTGCTGAGCGTCGCCGCCCGCGCGCTGAGGCCGGACTCCCGGAACAGCGTCGGCGTCCAGTTGACCACGAAGTAGAAGGTCAGCAGGTTGACGAAGCTCCCCGCCCAGTAAAGCAGCGTCATCCGCGCCCGCCCCTCGGCGAACAGCGCCCCCACGGAGCTGCGCCGGTCCTCCTGGGGCGGCAGCACGAACCGGTCGGCGGCCGCGTAGCCGCCCTCGGGGTCGATCCGGCGCATCAGCCCGGCCAGCCGCGCCGACTGGCCGGGCCGCAGCGCGAGGAAGCGGTTGCTTTCCGGCAGCCAGATGATCGCGGCCATCAGCACCGCCAGCGTGACCCCGCCGCCGAGGTAGTAGACGGCAGGCCAGCCGAACCGCGGCAGCAGGGCCGCGCCGACGAAGCCGCCCAGGAAGCCCCCGAGCGGCACGCCGATCAGCGTCCAGGCGATGAAGCTTTGCCGGTGCCGCGCCGGCACGGTCTCGCCCACGAGGGCCGCCGCCGCGCTCGGCACGCCGCCGATGCCGAGGCCGCCCAGGAAGCGCACCAGCATCAACTGCCCGGGGCCTTGCACGAACGGCGTCAGCAGCGTGGCGGCGCCGAACACGGCGGCGCTCACGATCAGCAGGCGGCGGCGGCCGAAATGGTCGGCCAGGGTGCCGAACAGCATCGAGCCGATCAGCAACCCGAACAGCCCGGCGCTGAACACCGGCGCGAACGCCGCCATCGGCATGGCCCAGCCCTGGGCCATGGCCGGCGCGGTGAAGGCGAGCGCCTGGTTGTCGAAGCCGTCGCAGATGGCGATCAGCAGGCAGAGCGCGAGCGTCACGGCCGAGACCGGGCGGAGCCGCGCCGCATCGACGATGGCGGCGACGTCCACGACGCGTGCTGCGGACATCGCACCTGCTCCTTCTCGGTTCAGAGCACGCTACGGCGCGACCGCCGGGCCAGCAAGCGGCGAAGTTTCACGGCGGTAGGCTTCTATTAACGGGTTTGCCGCACCCTGCCTCGGACATTCACGGGGCGAGCGATGGCAAAAGGCCGGACCAGGATCAGCAGGATTGCGCGCGCGCGCGTGGCGGCCGTCGTCGCCGCGGCCGCCCTGCTGATCGCCGGGCGCGGCATCGCGCAGGCCCAGCCGGCCCCGTCCTTGTCCTTGCGTGACCTGCAGGTGGTTGTGCGGGCGCTCGGCTTCCTGCAGCCCCCGCCCGCCAGCAACGCCTGGATGGCCGTGGTGTTCGCGCCCGGCAGCGCCGCGAGCCGCCAGGACGCGGAGCGCATCGCCGCCCTGTTCGGCGACGGGCTGCGCGCCGGCGGCGGCACGCTGCGCGCCCGCCCGGTCCCGGCCGACGCGCTGCCGGCCGGCGGCTTCGCCGCGCTGATCGCCGCCGCGGGAGCGCCCGGCGAGGCGCTGCTGGCGGCCGCCCGCGCCCACCGCGTCGCCTGCGTCACCTCGGTCATGCAGCAGGTCGAGGCCGGGCAGTGCACGTTCTGGGTGCGCTCCGAGCCGCGGGTCGAGATCGTGGTCAGCCGCGCCGCCACCGCCGCCAGCGGCATCGCGCTCGCCGCCGCCTTCCGACTGATGGTCCGTGAGATCTGAGGCAGCCCGCATGAAGCACGTCCGCGCCCTCCTGCTCGCCGCGCCCTCGGTGCTGGCGTTCTGGCCGCCCGGCCCGGCGGCGGCGCAGCCCGTCGACTACGGGGCGCTCGAGGCCGTGTTCGGCGAACCCGTGACCGCGTCGGCGACCGGCAAGCCGCAGCGCGCGTCCGACGTGCCGGTCAACATGGAGATCATCACCGCCGAGCAGATCCGCCGCTCGGGCTACGACAACCTGCCCGACATCCTGCGCCTGGTGCCGGGCGTCGACGTGCGCCGCTACGGCTTCGCCGCCGCCGACGTCGGCATCCGCGGCTACAACCGCCCGTTCAACCCGCGGCTCTTGGTGCTGGTCAACGGCCAGCAGGTCTACCTCGACGATTACGGCCGCACCCAATGGTACGCGCTGCCGGTCGAGCTGGACGAGATCCGCCAGATCGAGGTGGTGAAAGGGCCGAACTCGGCGCTCTACGGCTTCAACGCCGCCTCGGGCGTCATCAACATCATCACCTGGAACCCCCTCTCGGACAAGGTGAACAGCGTCACCGCCCGCGGCGGCACCCAGGACTACGGCGCGCTCTCGGCCGTCGGCACCGCCCGCGCCGGCGACTGGGGCGGCGTGCGCGTCTCGGCCGGCGGCCTGCGGGCGCGGGACTACGCGCCGACCGGGCTCGCGCTCTACGACCAGCTCGTGCGCCAGGAGCCGCGGCGCGGGTCGGTGGCGATGGACGGGCGCGCCCGCGTCTCGCCCGGCGTCGAGGTGACCGTCAACGCCTCGGCGGTGAGCCTGCGCACCAACGAGGAGCCGGGCATCCCATTCTTCAGCGCCGGCGACTACCGCACCAACGCGCTGCGCGCCGGCGTCTCGGCCGAGACGGGTCTCGGCGTGGTCGCGCTCAGCGTTTCCCGCAACGAGCTGCGCTACGGCTACTCGGAAGTGTTCGCCCGCAGCGACCTGCAGGACACGCTCTACGTCGCCCAGGCGAGCGACACGGTGAAGCTCGGCTCGGACCACACCGTTCGGGTCGGGCTCGAATACCGCAACAGCGCCGCGACCTCGTCGCGCGACTTCGCCGGGCGCGTCGGCTACGAGGTGGTTTCCGGCAGCCTGATGTGGGACTGGCAGGTGACACCCAAGCTCGCGCTCACCAACGCCGTGCGCCTCGACCGCTTCGCCCTGCGCCAGTCCGGCCCGCTGCTGCCGGGTTCCGGCGTGACCGCGGCCGACTACCAGGGCCGCACCCTGACCGAGCCGTCGTTCAACGCCGGCCTGGTCTGGCACGCGACCGAGCTGGACACGGTGCGCCTGACCGCCGCCCGCGGCTTGCAGCTGCCGAGCCTGTTCGACCTCGGCTTCCAGTTCCGCACCCCCGCCGCCTACGGCCCGCCCATCTACCTGGTCGGCTCGCCCGACCTGCAGGCCAGCGCCGTCTCGAACGCCGAGGTCGGCTACGATCGCACCGTCTCCAGCCTGCACTCGACCGTGCGGCTCGCCGTGTTCGCCCAACGCACCGACAACGTCCTCACCGACCCGTACGGGGCGATCCCGGTGTTCGACCGCGGCGCGATCCGCTTCTCCTCCGCCAACACCGGGCACAGCTCGGCGGTCGGCGGCGAGGCGGGCCTGCGCGGCCAGAAGACGGTCGGCGCCGAGGACACGCTGCGCTGGAACGCGAGCTACGCCTACATCTCGATCTCCGACCACCTGCGCGTCGGCAGCAGCGGGCTGCAGGACTACCAGCACGGCACGCCGACCCACGTCGTCATGCTCGGCGGCGGCTACACGCGGGGCCGGTTCGACTTCGACGTGCTGGGGCGGTGGCAGTCGCGCTACCAGGACTACCGCGGCGACAGCGTGACGTTCCAGGCCACGCCGGTGGAGATCGGCAACTACGTGCTGCTCGACGCCCGGGCGGGCTACCGCGTCACCGACCACCTGACGCTGGCGCTCACCGGGCAGCAGCTCAACGGCTCGCGCCTGCGGCAGACGGCCGGGCCGGGCGTGGAGCGCCGGCTCTACCTGAGCGCGACCGCGCGGTTCTGAGCCGCCCGGCGATGACCCATCAATCATCCCGGTTGCGGCCGGGCTTCGGGACGCGGATTGCTCAGTGGAGTGGCCAGTGACGAGGCTTTACGAAACCCTGGCCCAGGGCCGGGATCTCCGCCTGCTCGCGCTCGCGCTGCTGGCGGCCTGGATCGGCTGCTACGCGGCGCAGCACGTGCTGGCCCGCCGGATCGCGGTGGACGAAGCGCCGCCGGCGGGCCTTCGCCTGGTGGCGCTCGCCTGGCCGGCGGCCGCCATCCTGGGCGCCGCGACGTGGCTCGCCTACGTGCTGCTGGTGCTGTGCCTGTTCCCGGGGCTTGACCCGGCCGGGAACTGGGCCGCGGACCTGCAAGCCTTCGCCCTGGTGGGTGGCGGCGCGCTGCTCGCCATCGTGACCGCGGCCAAGGCGCGGGCCGGCTACCGCCACCTGCTGCTGGCCGGCGCCGTCCTCGCCGCCGCCATCGCCTGCAGCGTGTTCCTGAGCCTGAGCAGCCTGACCCGGCCCTACAAGCTCGCCTTCGAGATCATGCCTGTCACCGGCACGGTCCTGCTGACGGCGGTGCTGGCCGGGCTTGGGCTGGCGCAGATCCTGCGGCCGGTCGGCATCGGGCCGCGGTTGCGCGGCGCGCTCTGCCTCGCCGCCGCCCAGGTGTTCCCGATCTTGGCGGGGCTCACCTCCATCCTGTCGTTCTCTGATTGGATGGCCGAAGCGGACAAGCCGGCGAGCCTGGCGACGGAGCCGATCGTCGTCGTGGTCGCGGCCTGCGGGCTCGTGGTCCTGCTGCTCAGCGTCGCGGGGGCGGTGGTGGACCATCACCTGGCGCTGCAGGCGGAGCGCGAGTCGGAGCGGCTCCGGCAGCTGGCCGACGGCGCGATGGAAGGCATCCTGATCCACCGCGCCGGCCGCGTGCTCGACGCCAACGCCGCCTTCTGCGCCTTGGCGGGCCTGCCGATCGAGGGTGTCCGCGGCCGGGCCGTCGCCGAGCTGTTCGCCCTGCCGCCGGGCCAGGCCGCGCCGTGGGCCGCGCCGTTGGCCCCCTTGGCGGCGGACGGCCCCGGACGCCAGGAGATCGAGCTGCGCGTGGACGACGGCGCGGCGGTCCCGGTCGAGGTGCTATCCCGCGGCGTCACCTACGGGGGCGAGCCGGCGCAGGTGCTGGCGGTGCGCGACATCCGCGAGCGGCGCGAGGCGGAGGAGCGCATCCGCCACCTCGCCCACCACGACGGGCTGACCGGGCTGGCCAACCGCACCCTGTTCGGCGAGCGCTTCCGGCACGCGCTCGTGCTGTCGGACCGCGCCGCCGAGCCGAGCGCGGTGCTGTGCCTGGACCTCGACCGCTTCAAGGCCGTCAACGACACGCTCGGCCACGCCGCCGGCGACATGCTGCTGCGCCAGGTGGCGGACCGCTTGCGCGAGGCGACGCGCGAAACCGACACCGTCGCCCGGCTGGGCGGCGACGAGTTCGCCATCGTCCAATCCAACGTGCCGCAGCCGCAGGGCGCCAGCGCCCTGGCCGCGCGGCTGGTCGAGGCGTTGTCCGCCCCGTTCGACCTGGGCGGCCAGCAGGCCAACATCGGCACCAGCGTCGGCGTGGCGCTTTACCCGCAGGACGGCGCCACGGCGGACGCGCTGCTGAAGAACGCCGACGTCGCGCTCTACCGGGCCAAGGCGCAGGGCCGGGGCACGTCGTGCTTCTACGAGGCCGACATGGACGCGACCTTGCGGGCGCGCCGCCTCCTGGAGCGCGACCTGCGCGCCGCGGTCGGCACGGACCAGCTCGAGATGCACTACCAGCCGCTGGTCGCCTGCGGCGGCGGCGACGTGACCGGCTTCGAGGCGCTGATGCGCTGGACGCATCCGGAGCGCGGGCCGGTGCCGCCCGCGGAGTTCATCCCGCTCGCCGAGGAAACCGGCCTGATCCTGGCGCTCGGCCAATGGGCGCTCGAAACCGCGTGCCGCGCCGCGGCGAGCTGGCCGGGCGAGCGCCGGGTCGCGGTCAACCTGTCGCCGGCGCAGCTCCGCGGCCACGCCCTGCCCGGGGCCGTCGCCGACATCCTGGCCCGCACCGGCCTGGCCGCGGGCCGGCTGGAGCTGGAAGTGACGGAAAGCCTCTTGATCGGCGACCCGGTTCAGGCGTTGGTCATCCTGCGGGAGGTGAAGGCGCTCGGGGTGCGGATCGCGCTCGACGATTTCGGCACCGGCTACTCGAGCCTGAGCTATCTCCGGCACTTCCCGTTCGACAAGCTCAAGATCGACCGTTCCTTCGTCCAGGCGCTTGGGGAGGACAGGGGCGCGCAGGCCATCGTCGAGGCGATCCTGGCGATGAGCCGGAGCCTGAACCTGGACGTGACGGCCGAGGGCGTCGAAACGGCGGACCAGCTCGCGATGCTGCGGGCGCAGGCCTGCGGCACCGTCCAGGGCTACCTGCTCGGCCGGCCGATGCAGGCGGACGTGGTGTCCAGCTTCCTCCGGCACGGACGCACGCCCGCGCACCCGATCGCGGCCTGACGCCCCTCGCCTCCGCCCACGGCCGGTGCCATACGGTGCAGCACATCATCGGCGGGAGGCCCGGTCGACGCCTTGGACGCATATCCCCCGCCCGTCGACGCCCCACCTATCGACGCCCTGGCTAGGCACCAGCGCGCCCGCGGCGTGCTGCGGCTGTCGTTCAAGCGCCGGGCCGAGGCCACCGTGCTCGACGACCTGCGGCAGGACGGCTGCCTCAAGGCGCGCTTCCCCCGCGCCGACCCGCCCGCCTGGCCGGGCGCGGTCCTGCTCAACACCGCCGGCGGCGTCGCGGGCGGCGACTGGCTGGACACGAGCGTCGAGGCCGGGCCGGGAACGGCGGCGACCGTCGCCGGGCAGGCGGCGGAACGGATCTACCGCGCCCTGCCCGGCGCGACCGCGGAGATCGTCACCACGCTGCGGGTGGCGGGGGGCGCGGCGCTGGAATGGCTGCCGCAAGAGACGATCCTGTTCGACCGCTGCGCGCTCCGCCGCCGCCTCGCGATCGACCTCGCGCCCGACGCTTGGTTCCTGGGTGTCGAGCGCCTGGTGTTCGGGCGGGCGGCGATGGGCGAGGAGGTGCGTGAGGCCGCGCTGCGCGACCGCGTCACGCTCCGGCGCGACGGCCGCCTCGTGCTGCACGACACGCTGCGGCTCGACGGCCCGGCGGCGTCCCTGCTCGACCGCGCGGCGATCGGCGGCGGCGCGCGGGCGGCGGCGACGCTGCTCCACGCCGCCCCGGACGCCTCGGCCCGGCTCCCCGCGCTGCGGGCGGCGCTCGCGCCGTTCGAGGCCGGCGCGTCGGCGTTCGACGGGCTGCTGCTGGCCCGCATCGTCGCCGCGGACGGCGCGCAGTTGCGCCGGGCCGTCATCTCGGGCTTGAACATCCTGCGCGGGGGCCGCACCCTGCCCCGGGTGTGGCTGTGCTGAGGACGGGATGAACCTGACGCCGCGGGAGAAAGACAAGCTGCTCATCGCCATGGCCGCGAGCGTCGCCCGCCGCCGCCTCGAACGCGGCGTCAAGCTCAACCATCCCGAGGCCGTGGCGCTGATCACCGATTTCGTCGTCGAGGGCGCCCGCGACGGCCGTTCGGTCGCCGACCTGATGCAGGCGGGCGCGCAGGTCGTCACCCGCGCCCAGGTCATGGAGGGCATCGCCGAGATGATCCACGACGTGCAGGTGGAAGCCACCTTCCCCGACGGCACCAAGCTCGTCACCGTGCACGAGCCGGTGCGATGACCCTTGGCAAGATGACCTCTGGCAAGATGATCCCTGGGGAGCTGTTCACCGCCGACGGCGACATCGAACTCAACCAGGGCCAGCCCCGCACGACGCTCGCCGTCGCCAACGCCGGCGACCGCCCGATCCAGGTCGGCAGCCATTACCACTTCGCCGAGACCAACCCGGCGCTCCGCTTCGACCGCGCCCAGGCCCGCGGCCAGCGGCTCGACATTCCTGCCGGCACCGCCGTCCGCTTCGAGCCGGGGCAGTCGCGCGAGGTCACCTTGGTCCCCTACCGAGGCCGCCGCGTCGTCCACGGCTTCCGCGGCGAGGTCGGGGGCGCGCTATGATCTCCCGCCGCGCCTACGCCGACATGTACGGCCCCACGGTGGGCGACCGGGTGCGCCTCGCCGACACCGACCTGATCGCCGAAGTGGAGCGCGACCTCACCATCTACGGCGAGGAGGTCAAGTTCGGCGGCGGCAAGGTCATCCGCGACGGCATGGGGCAGTCACAGGCGTCGCAGGCCGAGGGGGCAGTCGACACCGTCATCACCAACGCGCTGATCATCGACCACTCCGGCATCGTCAAGGCTGACGTGGCGTTGCTGAACGGGCGCATCCACGCCGTCGGCAAGGCCGGCAACCCGGACGTGCAGCCCGGCGTCACCATCGTCATCGGCCCCGGCACCGAGATCATCGCCGGGGAAGGCAAGATCCTCACCGCCGGCGGCGTCGACAGCCACATCCACTTCATCTGCCCGCAGCAGGTGGAGGAAGCCCTGTGCTCCGGCGTCACCACCCTGGTCGGCGGCGGCACTGGCCCCGCCACCGGCACCGCGGCCACCACCTGCACCCCCGGCCCCTGGCACCTCGCCCGCATGTTGCAGGCCGCGGAAGGCCTGCCCGTCAACATCTCCTTCGCCGGCAAGGGCAACGCCTCCCAGCCGCACGCCTTGGAGGAGATGATCCGCGCCGGCGCGTCCTGCCTCAAGCTGCACGAGGACTGGGGCACCACGCCGTCCAGCATCCGCACCGCGCTGTCCGTCGCCGACCGCTTCGACGTGCAGGTGATGATCCACACCGACACCCTGAACGAGAGCGGCTTCGTCGAGGACACCATCGCCGCCTTCGAGGGCCGCACCATCCACGCCTACCACACCGAGGGCGCGGGCGGCGGCCACGCGCCTGACATCATCAAGATCGCCGGGCTGGCCAACGTGCTGCCCAGCAGCACCAACCCGACCCGGCCCTACACGGCCAACACGCTCGACGAGCACCTCGACATGCTGATGGTCTGCCATCACCTCGACGGCAACATCCCCGAGGACGTGGCCTTCGCCGAGAGCCGGATCCGGCGCGAGACCATCGCCGCCGAGGACATCCTGCACGACATGGGCGCCATCAGCATGATCTCGTCGGACAGCCAGGCGATGGGCCGGGTCGGCGAGGTCATCCTCCGCACCTGGCAGACCGCGCACAAGATGAAGCAGCAGCGCGGCCCGCTGCCCGGCGACGGCCCGGCCGACAACGCCCGCATCAAGCGCTACGTCGCCAAGTACACCATCAACCCGGCCATCGCCCAGGGCCTCAGCCACGAGGTCGGCTCCGTCGAGCCGGGCAAGCTGGCCGACCTCGCGCTCTGGTCCCCGGCCTTCTTCGGCGTCAAGCCCGACCTGGTGCTGAAGGGCGGCAGCATCGCCGTGGCTCCCATGGGCGACCCCAACGCCAGCATCCCGACGCCGCAGCCCGTCCATTACCGCCCGATGTTCGCCCAGTACGGCCGCGCCATGCAGGCGTCGTGCATCACCTTCGTCAGCGCGGCGGCGCTCGAGGACGGCGTCGGCCGCCGCCTCGGCCTGCAACGCGCCCTGTCCGCCGTCAGCAACACCCGCGGCGGCATCGGCAAGCGCAGCATGGTGCTGAACGACGCGACGCCCACCATCGAGGTGGATGCGGAAACCTACGAGGTCCGCGCCGACGGCGTGCTGCTCACCTGCGAACCCGCGGCCGTCCTGCCGATGGCGCAGCGCTATTTCCTGTTCTGAGGAGACTGGCCCATGCACGCGATCCTGCTGTTCTCCGCCACCCTGCACGTCGCCGCCATCGGCCTGCTGGCCGCTTTCCTGCTGCGATCGCGCGACGAGCGCCGGGGCGACGAGCCGAGCTTCCCGCAGGTCATCCTGAGCGCGGGCGGGCTGGGGGCGGCGGTGTTCGTCGCCGCCACGGTCGTCGCCTGGCTCGGCCGCGGCTTCGGCTCGGCGCTGGTCGTGGGCCTGGTCGCCGGGCTGCTGGCCGCCCTCGCCTTCGTGCTGGCGCTCGGCGCTTGGCCGGCGCGGCCGGCGGACGGGCAGCCGTCAAGCCAGGCCAGCGACATCGTGCGCCGCGTCGTCATCGGCCTGTTCGCGGCCCTGGAGGTGGTGGCGTTCTGCTTCCTCGCCGCCGCGGTCGGCATGGTGGGAGCCCCCGCTTGAGCCTCGGCCGGCCCGGCAGCACCCCGATGGACACCGCCCTGCCCAACGCCCCCGCGCTGATGAGCGCCCTCGGCTGGGCGTACGACAAGGTCATCGGCCTGCCGGATGGCGGCGCTGGGCGCTGCTCGGAAGCCGAGATCGACCGCAAGATTCGCTTCTACTGCGCCGGCGCCGGCACGGCCGGGTTCGTGACCAACCTGGGCGGCGTGTTCGCCTTGCCAGTCGCGCTGCCGGCCAACCTGTTGAGCGTCGCCGCCCTGCAACTCCGGCTCATCACCGAGGTCGCCGTTTGCCGCGGCTACGACGTGCACAGCGAGCAGGTCCGGGCCGCGGCCATGGCTTGCCTCGCCGGCAACGCCGCCGTCGAGGCGCTGAAGGAAGCGGGCGTTCAGCTCGGCGTCAGGGTCGGGCAGCGCGTGGCCGGCGCGGCGCTGGCGCAGGTCAACCGGGCGGTCGGCGCCCGGCTCGCCGGCACGCTCGGCGCGCGCGGCGCGGCGCGGCTCACCCGGCTCGTCCCGGTGATGGGCGGCGTGATCGGCGGCGGCATCGACGCCCTCAGCACTCGCGCGGTGGGCGAGATCGCCAAGCGGGTGTTCACGCGGATCGAGCCCGCGCCCGAACCAGGTCCCGCCCCTGCCCCTGCCGAGGCGCTGCGGATCGCCGGGGCATGACGCGCGCGGGGGAGGTGCTGCCGGCCGGGGCCTGGGCCGGCGAGGCCCAGGACACCGTGCTGATCGACTTCGACCGCCGCCACCGCCGCCGCATCCAGCTCACCACCGAAGCCGGCGTGGAGGTGTTGCTCGACCTGCCGCGGGCGGTCCGCCTGCGCGACGGCGACGGCCTGCGCCTCGACGATGGCCGCGTCGTCCGAGTCGAGGCCCGGCCCGAGCCGCTGCTCGACATCCACGCCCACGGCCCGGCCGACCTCGTCCGCATCGCCTGGCACCTTGGCAACCGCCACCTGCCGGTGCAGCTCCTGGACGGCCATCTCCGGGTCCGCGCCGACCACGTCATCGCCGACATGGTTCGCGCCCTCGGCGGCCACGTCCGCGCGATCGACGCGCCGTTCGACCCGGAGGCGGGCGCTTACGCCGGCGGGCACCAGCACGCGCACGATGATGATTGATCCTGGCCAGGAAGCGGGCGCGGCGGGATCGTTCACCAAGCTGCTGACCTGGCTGTCGCCCGCCTTCCCCACCGGCGCGTTCGCCTACAGCCACGGCCTGGAATGGGCGGTGGAGCAGGGCGACATCGCGGGCGAGGCTGCGTTGCTGGCGTGGCTGCGGGACGTGATCCGCCACGGCGCGGGGCAGACGGACGCGGTGCTGGCCCGGCACGCCCACCGCGCCGGAACGGCCGCCGCCCTCGCCGAGGTCGCGGCCCTGGCCCGCGCCGCCGCCCCGTGCCTGGAGCGCCGGGCCGAGACGCTGGGCCAGGGCGACGCCTTCGCCATCGCCGCCCAGGTGTGGGGCGCGCCGCTGTTGCGCGCCATCGAAGGCCCGGTCGCCTACCCGGTCGCGGTGGGCGCGCTCGCCCGGGCGCACGGCGTGCCGGAGGACATGACGGCGCTCGGGCTGCTGCACGCCTTCGCCACCAACCTGGTCAGCGCCGCCGTCCGGCTGATCCCGCTGGGGCAGACCGCCGGCCTGCGCACCCTGGCCGCGTTGGAGCCGGCGCTGCGCGAGGTGGCGGCCCTGTCGCGCGGCCTGCCGCTCGACGAGATCGGTGGCCTATGCCTGCGCGCCGACATCGCCGCCATGCGGCACGAGACGCAATACACGAGGCTGTTCCGCACATGACATCCGAGCACGGGACATCCAAGAACGGGCCGCTGCGCGTCGGCATCGGCGGGCCGGTCGGCACCGGCAAGACGGCGCTGATGGACGCGCTGTGCCGCCGCTTCGCTGCCCGCTACGACGTGGCCGCCATCACCAACGACATCTACACCAAGGAGGACGCCGAGTTCCTCACTCGCGCCGGCAGCCTGCCGCCCGAGCGCATCCTCGGCATCGAGACCGGCGGCTGCCCCCACACCGCCATCCGCGAGGACGCCAGCATCAACCTGGCCGGCATCGCCGAGATGCGCCGCCGCTTTCCCGGCCTCGACCTGATCCTGATCGAGAGCGGCGGCGACAACCTGGCCGCCACTTTCAGCCCCGAGCTGGCCGATCTCACCATCTACGTCATCGACGTGTCCGCCGGCGACAAGATCCCGCGCAAGGGCGGCCCCGGCATCACCCGCAGCGACCTGCTGGTGATCAACAAGATCGACCTCGCGCCCCACGTCGGCGCTAGCCTCGACGTGATGGACCGCGACAGCCAGCGAATGCGGGGCGGGCGTCCGTTCGTGTTCGCCAACGTGCGCGGGGGCGCCGGCGTGGCGGAGGTGGCGCGCTTCATCGAGCGGAGCGGCGGGCTGGCCGCGGCGTAAGGGTCCGTTCGAGGTTTCGCCGGGCCGGGCCGGGCCGGCTGGCGTGGCGTTCGGGAACCGGAGCGGCGTGAGCGCCGGATGGCCGGCACAGGACATCATCCGACCGAACGGGGTCACGCTCCAGCAACATGCTTTGTTGGGCACCGAGGCGGGGAGGCCGTCCTCACTATCGCGCCATCGCTCCGCGGCGCGTGAACTCCGGCCGCCACCGGGGCGTTGCCTGCCCGAACGATGACCCTGATAGGCGACGAGGATTTCCGCGCATGAAGGCGCTCTGCTGGCACGGCAAGAACGACATCCGTTGCGACACGGTGCCTGACCCCAAGGTCGAGCACCCGCGCGACGCCATCATCAAGGTGACGGCCTGCGCCATCTGCGGCTCCGACCTCCATTTGTTCAACGGCTTCATGCCCGGCATGAAGAGCGGCGACATCCTCGGCCACGAGACGATGGGCGAGGTGGTCGAAGTCGGCCGCGAAGTCGGCAACCTCAAGGTCGGCGACCGCGTCGTGGTGCCGTTCACTATCTCCTGCGGCGAATGCTTCTTCTGCAAGAAGGGCCTCTACTCCGGCTGCGAGCGCTCCAACCCCGAGCCGAGCCGGTCGAAAGCCGAGACCTTATGGGGCCACACCCCGGCCGGGTTGTTCGGCTACACCCACCTCCTCGGCGGCTACGCCGGCGGCCAGGCGGAGTACCTGCGCGTGCCTTACGCCGACGTTGGCCCGATCAAGGTGCCGAGCCACCTCACCGACGAGCAGGTGCTGTTCCTGTCCGACATCTTCCCGACCGGCTACATGGGCGCCGAGCAGTGCGGCATCGAGCCGGGCGACACCATCGCTGTCTGGGGTTGTGGCCCGGTCGGGCAGTTCTCGATCCGCTCCGCCTTCCTGCTCGGCGCTGAACGGGTCATCGCGATCGACACGGTGCCCGAGCGGCTCGCCCTCGCCCGCAAGGCCGGGGCGGAGACGATCGATTTCGCCAACGAGGACGTGCACGAGCGCATCAACCAAATGACCCAGGGGCGCGGCGCGGACGGTTGCGTCGACGCCGTCGGCACCGAGGCGGAGCCGTCCGCCAGCCTCGACTCCATCCTGGACCGCGCCAAGCAGGTCGCCTGGATCGGCACCGACCGGCCGCACGTGTTGCGCCAGGCGATCACCAACTGCCGCAACGGCGGCACGGTCTCGATCGTCGGCGTCTACGGCGGCCTGCTCGACAAGGTGCCGATGGGCAGCGCGATCAACCGCGGCCTCACCTTCAAGATGGCGCAGACGCCGGTGCAGAAATACCTCGGCCCTCTCATGGAGCGGATCGAGAAAGGCGAGATCGATCCTTCGTTCGTCATCACCCATTCCGGCAAGCTCGAAGACGGGCCGGACCTTTACCAAGTGTTCCGCGACAAGCAGGACGGGTGCATCAAGGTGGTGCTGAAGCCATGAACACGGACCTCCAACTCGCGAAGCTGCTCGGCGCGGTCAGCCTGTGCCTCGGCACAGTGCAGTTGTTCGCGGGCCGGGCCATCCGCGACCGCCTCGGCCTGCCGGTCCCGGCGGCGGTGGTGAACGTGACCGGGCTGCGGGAGATCGTCTCCGGCTTCACCGTGCTGGCCCACCCTGATGAGGCCGGACCGGTCGGCATACGGGTCGCGGGCGACGCGCTCGACCTCGCCGTGCTCGGCGGCGCGCTCCTCGCCGGCAACCGGCGCACCCGCCCGGCGGTGCTGCTCGCGACCGCGGCCGTGCTCGGCATCACGGCGCTTGATGTCGCCGCCACGGCCGCGTTGCGCAGGCGGCAGTCCCGCATCCTGGCCACGGCCCGGCGCACCCGGGTGCGGTCCGACGCGAAGCCCATGCCGTTGCCTCAACCACGGGCGATCGCCAACGAGGCCGCTTCCTTCTGAGTCGGGGGCGACGCAACGCCGCGACGGCCGGCCGCCTCTCACCGTGGCTGCCTGAACGCCCCACCTGCTGCTGATGCCTGTTTCTCCCGCTTGCCGCCCGTCCGCCGCCCACGCCGGGCTCAGTCCCGACTTCTATGATCCCGTCGATGCCGCCCGCTTTCCCGAGCACGTCCTGCGCCATCGCGATCAGCGCTGGGCCGCGTGCGTCGGCCTTGACACGCTGACGGATGCGGAATGGGTCGATCACTTCGCTTGCTTCGAGCCGTTGCCGGGCAGCCTGCTGCGACCTTTGGCCCTGCGCTACCACGGCCACCAGTTCCGGCAGTATAACCCCGACCTCGGTGACGGCCGTGGTTTCCTATTCGCGCAACTTTACGACTTGCAAGACGGCCGCCTGCTCGACCTCGGCACCAAGGGCAGCGGCCAGACCCCCTGGTCGCGCGCCGGCGATGGGCGGCTGACATTGAAGGGCGGCGTGCGCGAGATCCTGGCGACCACCATGCTGGAAGCCCTCGGCGTCTACACCAGCAAGTCCCTCAGCCTGGTCGAGACCGGCGAAGACTTGGTGCGCCACGACGAGCCATCCCCCACCCGCGGCGCGGTCCTGGTCCGGCTCAGCCACTCGCACATCCGCATCGGCAGCTTCCAACGCTTCGCCGCCCGGCAGGAGCCGGAGAACGTGCTCCGCTTGCTGGACCACACGATCCGCGCCCATATGCCTCACCTCTGGCACGACGACCCGGCCGCCCGTGCCGCCGCCATCCTGGCCGAGGTCGCCGGCAACTGCGCCCGGTTGGCCGCGCAGTGGATGGTCGCGGGCTTCGTCCACGGCGTGCTCAACACCGACAACATCAACGTCACCGGCGAGAGCTTCGACTACGGCCCCTGGCGCTTCCTGCCGCATTACGACCCCGCCTTCACCGCCGCCTACTTCGACCATAACGGCCTCTACGCCTACGGCCGGCAGCCCGACACCCTGATGTGGAACCTGGTCCGCCTCGCCGAATGCCTGCTGCCGCTGGCCGACAAAGGGGCGTTGCAGGCGGCGCTCGAGTCCTTCCCCGCGGCGTTTCATGCGGCGCTCGACGCCGGCGTGCTGCGTCGTCTCGGCCTCGCTCCTGCCGGCCCGGAGCAGGACCGCGCCCTCGCGCAGGCCTGGTGGCGGTGGCTCGACGAATCACGGGCGCCGTTCGAGCAGGCGTTCTTCGACGCCTACGCCGGTCGCCCGCCGGGCACGGAGGCGTTCGCGCCCGTGCAGGACCTGCTGGACGCCTACGCCCGCGCGCCGGGAGCCAACCCCGGCCATCCCTACTTCGCCGCGCCGCGTCCCTGCACCATGCTGATCGAGGAGGTCGAGGCGCTGTGGTCACCGATCGCCGAGCGGGACGATTGGCAGCCGCTGCGGGCCAAGCTGGCGGTGATCGAGACGATGCGGCGCGCTTACGCGGGCATTGCCGACTAAAGCCCGTTGGACTTTGAGCCAGCCTGTCGTGCCGGCGATGCAGAGAACGCCGAGGCAGGCGCGTGCCGTTTCGCGCAGCGGGTCGCCACTGCCCTCCACTTTCAGCCGCGCCTAGAGATTCTCGACCAAGCGCCAGTTGTTGTGAATCCAGGGCAGGCCACGGGCGCGTCCGGGCGCTGGAGTGCGATGGCAGGTCTTGCTTCCCACGCCCCAGATCAGGGCGCGAAAGCGGTCCGACGCGTCGCTGCGGTCGCCCGCCACGCAGATCTCGCTCCTTGCTGTCGGCCCCCTTTCGCGGTGTCTTGCCACGTGGCCGCACGGCCTTGATCAGCGGCCGCACGCCGCCCAACTCTCGTCCGTGAACGCCGTAGCGCCAGCCTGATCCGTCATCCCTCGATTCAAGGACCGTGTTCAGGCCCCTGATAGGCCTTAGAACAGCAGCCCCTTGCGCAGCATCCCGTGCACGCCCTTCTCGCCGTTGACGGTCTGCGTCACCCGGAAATCGACCGCGAGCGAGCAGAACTGGTAGGCTTCCTCGCGCGACAGCTCCGAGTGGTTGCAGATGAAGGCGATCATCTCGCGCAGCGCGGTGCGCATGGCGATGTCGAGGTCCTCGTGCATGCCCATGCTGATGAAGTGGGTGGGCGTCTCGCCGCGCGGATAACGCGAGCCAGCGCCCTTGTGCAATAGGAAGGTGAAGGTGCCGGTGAGGTCGGTTTCCAGGGCGTTGATGCAGACCTCGCCGTCGCCCTGCACGGCGTGGCCGTCGCCGGTGGAGAAATTGGCCCCACGCACCCAGACGGGCAGGAACAGGGACGTGCCGGCGACCAGTTCCTTGTTGTCGAGGTTGCCGCCGTGCTCGCGCGGCTCCTTGGTATTGATCGCGCCGTAAGCGGGGGGCGGGGCGACGCCCATGACGCCGAAGAACGGCGCGAGCGCGAGTTCCGGCCCGTAGGAAAGCTGGCAGGTGCGCCGGGCGCGGTCGATGGGGATGTGGGTGAGGAAGCGCTTGGGGAAATCGTGCGGCAGCGTGCCGACGAGCGGGCGGAAGCCGCAATAGCCCCAGTCCTGCGCCAGCTCGATGGCGTCGATCCGCACCTCCAGCGTGTCGCCCGGCTCCGCGCCCGCGATCGCGACCGGCCCGGTGATGATGTGCGCGCCTTGCCGGGGCACCTCGGCGTGGATGCGGGCGAGCGCGGGATGCCGGGCCATGCCGGAGTTCTCGGGGGGGAGCGCCTCGGGAGCGCCGGACACGGTGCGGATCGTCACCGTGTCGCCGCTGTCCACGGTCAGCACGGGGGGGATCGCGGCGTCGAACACGCCCCAGCGGCAGGTTTCGGGGGAGGAGGTCAGGTCGTGGTGGGCCATTCAGTGTCCTCGGGTTTGGCCGCCCGCCCTCACGGCGCGACGGCTTCGTCGGTGAGGCCCACGGCGTCCAGCGCCCGGCGCACGGTGCCGTCCTGCTTGGCGGCGGCGAGGAAGGCGGCGGCGTGGAGGAGCGCCTCGGGCCGGTCCGGCGGCACGGCGATGGAAATGGTGGTCCGCTGGAACCCGCCGGGGGTGATGCGCGCGCCGGGCAAGGTGGAGAGGATCTGGGCCAAGGAGTCGCGCGACAGGGCGAGGGCGTCGGCCTCGCCGGCGCGGATCAGGGCGACCGCCTCCCCGACGCCGCGGACGGCTCGGGGGGTCGTGCGGCGGAGCGTGCGGATGGCGGCGCGCATGGTGGTGGTGCCGTCGATGCCAACGACGCGGACGCCGTCCTGGTCGACGTCGCCCAAGGTGGCGAGGCCTGAGGCGGCGGAGACGAGGTAGGTGCTTTCCAACAGGTAGTAGGCCGGGCCGAAGCGCACCCGCGCGGTGCGGACGGCGTCCACCGGCATGAAGGCGACGTCCACGCGGGCGGCCGCCGTCGCCTCGGTACACTCGCCGCTGTTGGGGAACACGGCGTGCTCGGCCGGGACGCCGAGGCTTCGGGCCAGGGCCTCGCCGAGATCGGCCGTGACGCCGCGCAGCGCGCCGGACGGATCGCGGGCGACGAAGAACGCGCCCGCGGCCGGCGCTTCGACAACGCCGACGCGCAGGAGGCCGGAGGGCGCGAGGGCCTGAACTGGAGTCAGGCGGCCTCGGCGCGGATGGCGTCGGACAGGGTGCCGACGATGCGGTCGACGTGATGCCGCTCGACGATCAGCGGCGGCGAGAGGGCGACGATGTCGCCGGTGGTGCGGATCAGCACGCCGTCGTCGAAGCAGCGCTGGAACACCGCCATCGCGCGCTGGGTCGGCGCGCCCTCGCGCGGAGCCAGCTCGATGCCGGCGATGAGGCCGAGGTTGCGCACGTCGGTGACGCCGGGCAGGCCGCTCAGGCCGTGGACGGCGCCCTGCCAGTAGGGTTCCATCGCGAGGGCGCGGCCGGGGAGGTCGTCGGCGCGGTGCAGGTCCATGCTGGCGATGGCGGCGGCGGAGGCGAGGGGGTGGCCGCTGTAGGTGTAGCCGTGGAACAGCTCGATGCCGGCCGGGCTGCCGTTCACGACGGCGTCGTAGATGGCGCCGCTGGTGGCGACCGCGCCCATCGGCACGGCGGCGTTGGTCAGGCCCTTGGCCATCGTCATGATGTCGGGGACGACGCCGAGGCGTTCGGCACCGAAGTTGGCCCCGACCCGGCCGAACCCGGTGATGACCTCGTCGAAGATCAGCAGGATGCCGTGCTTGGTGCAAAGCGCGCGCAATCGCTCCAGGTAGCCCACGGGCGGGATCAGCACGCCGGTGCTGCCGGCGATGGGTTCCACCATGACGGCGGCGATGGTGTCCGCGCCGTGCAGGGCCACCAGGCTTTCCAGCGCGTCGGCGAGGTGCGCGCCGTGCTCCGGCTGGCCGTGGGCGAACGCGTTGCCCGGCTGGCCGTGGGTGTGCGGCAGGTGGTCGACGTAGGGCAGTTGCGCGCCGAACTGGCGGCGGTTGGGGCCGATGCCGCCGACCGACATGCCGCCGAAGCCGACGCCGTGGTAGCCGCGCTCGCGCCCGACGAGGCGCACGCGCTGGGCGTCGCCGCGGGCGCGGTGGTAGGCCAGTGCGATCTTGAGCGCGGTGTCGGCGCTCTCGCTGCCGGAGTTGGTGAAGAACACGCGCTCCAGGGGCGCGGGCAGGATCTCAGCCAGGCGGGCGGCGGCCTGGAAAGCGATCGGGTGGCCCATCTGAAAGCTGGGCGCGAAGTCGAGGGTGGCGGCCTGCTTCTGAATCGCCTCGGTGATCTCGCGCCGGCCGTGCCCGGCGTTGACGCACCACAGCCCGGCGGTGCCGTCCAGCACCTCGCGGCCGTCCTGGGTGTAGTAGAACATGCCCTCGGCCCGGGCCAGCATCCGCGGCGCTTGCTTGAAGGCGCGGTTGGCGGTGTAGGGCATCCAGTAGGCGTCGAGGTTGTTGGGGCGGCTGATCTCGTTCATGGCGCTTTCCTTCGGCGATGCCAGGATCGCGCTTTGGCGGCGGCGGCGCAAGCGTGGCATGGTCCGGCCGTTTCTCGATTCGGGGAGGTGCGCATGGCCGAGGGCCGCTTGTTCATCGGCACGCGCCGGTACTCGTCATGGTCGCTGCGCGGCTGGCTGGCGGTGCGGCTGGCCGGGCTGGACGTGGACGACGTGGTGATCCGTCTCACCGGCGGCGGGCCGGGCAGCGAGGTGTCGCGCACCAGCCCGAGCGGCCTCGTGCCGTATCTCGAGCACCGCGGCTTGCAGGTGTGGGAAACGCTGGCGATCTGCGAATACTGCGCCGAGTTCGAGCCGTCGCTGTGGCCGGCGGCGCTGGGGCCGCGGACGCGGGCGCGGTCGGTCAGCGCCGAGATGCACGCGGGCTTCCGCGGCTTGCGCCAGGCGATGCCGATGGTGCTGGGCCGGGACGCCGCCGGGCGGGGCCGCACCCCGGAGGCGCTGGCCGACATCGGTCGGGTCGAGACGCTCTGGCGCGAAACGCGGGCGGGCTACGGCGCGGGCGGACCCTACCTGTTCGGCGCGGCGTTCGGCGCGGCGGACGCGATGTTCGCCCCCGTCGTGGCGCGGTTCATGACCTATCGCCCGGAGATCGCCGCCGACACCCAGGCCTACTGCGACGCGGTGCGGGCGCACCCGCTGGTGGAACGGTGGCACGCGCTGGCGGCGGAAGAGCCGGCGGCCTGGCGGCTCGACCATTACGAGAACGCCGGCTGACTTGGCGTCCGCCGAGATTGCAGCCGAAGTCGCCGTCGTGCTGCCGCCCAAGGAAGGGTTCACCCCCGGCGCGGTCGGGGCGATCGGCTTGCTGGTCGAGCGGCTGGCGCGGGCCGGGGCGGGCGGGACGGTGCTGGGCCGGGCCAACGACGCGGCCACCTTCGCCGGCATCCCGTTCGAGGCGGTGCGGCCCGGCTGGGGCGTCGGCCGCGCCGGACGCTACGCCGCCGGGGTAGCGCGGACGGTGCGCCGGCTGCGGCCCGGCTTGATCGAGGTGCACAACTGGCCCGAGGTGGCGTGGCGGCTGCGCGGCCTCGGCCCGCCGGTGACCCTGATCCTGAACAACGATCCGCAGGCGATGCGCCGCGCCCGGACCGCGGGCCAGCGCGCGGCGCTGCTGGGCCGGCTGGCCGGCGTCGCGACCTCGTCCGAGTGGCTGCGGCGGCGGCTGCTGGACGGGGTTCCGGCCCCGGCGTGCCCGCCCGTCCTGCTGCCCAACTGCATCGACCTGTCGCCGCCGCCGCCCGAGGAGCGGGAGCGGCTGATCCTGTTCGCCGGGCGGATGGTGGCGGACAAGGGGGCTGACGTGTTCGTGGACGCCTGCGCCGCCGCCCTGCCGCGGTTGCCGGGCTGGCGGGCGGAGATGATCGGCGCGGACCGCTTCCGCCCTGACAGCCCGGACACGCCGTTCCTGCGCGCCTTGCGGCCGCGGGCGGCGGCGGCGGGCGTCGTGTTGCGCGGGCATCAGCCGAACGGGGCGGTGGCCGCGGCGATGCGCGCGGCAGCCATCGTCGCCGTGCCGAGCCGGTGGGCGGAGCCGTTCGGGCTGGTGGCGCTGGAGGCGATGGCGGCGGGCGCGGCGCTGATCTCCGCGCCCTCGGGCGGGCTGCCGGAGGTGGCGGGCGCGGCGGCGCTGTATGCCGATCCGACAACGGACGCCCTGGCGGCGGCGATCCTGGGCCTGGCGCGGGACGAGGGGCGGCGGGCGGGGCTGGGCCGGGCCGGGCGGCTGCGAGCCGAGACGTTCGCGGCTCCGGCGGCGGCGCAGCGCCTGCTGGCGTTCCGGGCGGAGGCGATGCGATGACGGGACGGCTGGAGCGGGCGGCTGCCGGGCGATTCGATCAGGCCGCGGCGGCAGGATGGCTCGACCGCGCCGGGACGGCGCTGACGCTGGTCCTGCCGTTGTTCCTGCTGCACGGGCGCGGCATCGCCGAGGTGACGATCGGGCTGCTGGTCGCCGCCTTCCTGGCGCAGGCGGCGCTCCGCCGCGATTGGGCCTGGCTGGGGGCTGGGTGGGTGCGGATCGGGCTCGTGTGGTGGGGGTGGCTCGTCCTGTGCTCGGCGGCGCAAGGCTGGGAGTCGCTGACCCAGGGGCTGGGGGTGGCGCGGTTCCTGCTGCTGGCGGCGGCGCTGGAAAGCTGGGCGCTGCGCGCGGCCCCGGTGCGGCGCTGGCTGGCCCGGTTGCTGTGCTGGTCGGCGCTCTACCTGGCGCTGCAATCGCTGCTGCAGTTCGCCACCGGGCGCAACCTGTTCGGCTGGCCGCGGGGCGCGGACGGCGAGCTGACCGGGCCTTACGAGAACCCGCGCGCCGGCGCGCCGCTGTCGCGGCTGATCTTCCCCGCCGTGCTGCCGGTGGTGGACCGCTGGATCGGCCGGGCCGGATCGTGGCCGTTCGCCGCCCTCGCGCTGCTGCCGGCCTCGGTCGGCGTCATGGTGCTGATCGGGCAGCGGATGCCGCTGCTGCTGACGGTGCTGGGGCTGTTCGTCACCGCGTTGCTGATCGAGCGGCTGCGCGGGCTGGCGCTGGTGTCCTGCGCCGCGGTGGGGGTGCTGGTGGGGGCCACGTCGATCCTGTCGCCCCCCACCTTCCATCGGCTGGTGACCAAATTCTCGTCGCAGATGGAGCACTTCCCCGAGAGCCACTACGGCCTGATCGCCGCCCGGGCGCTGGCCATCGCCGAGGCGCACCCGGTGATGGGCGGCGGCTTCGACAGCTTCCGCCGCGATTGCGACGACCCGGCCTATTTCCAGGGCTGGGACGGCGGCGACGGCGGCGGCGACGCGATCTGCGTCCAGCACCCGCACAACTTCTACCTGCAAGCTTTGGTGGAGTCCGGGGTGCCGGGGCTGGCGCTGTTCAGCCTGCTGGCCGGGGCGTGGCTGCTGCGCCTGGGGCGCGGGCTGCTCGGCGCGCCGGAGCCGCTCCGGGTCGGGCTGTTCGCGGCGGCGCTGATCCAGCTCTGGCCGGTGGCGTCGACCACGGCGTTCACGTCGATGCCGCTCGGCGGGTTCTTCTTCCTGCTGCTGGGGTTGGGCCTGGCGGAGACGCGGCATTATATAAGCGCCACGCAGCCCAGGAGAGCTTGACGATGTCCGACACGCAGATCCCCGTCACCGTGCTGACCGGCTACCTCGGCGCCGGCAAGACGACGCTGCTGAACCGCATCCTCAGCGAGGACCACGGCAAGAAGTACGCGGTCGTCATCAACGAGTTCGGCGAGCTGGGCGTGGACAACGACCTGGTGGTGGACGCCGACGAGGAGGTGTTCGAGATGAACAACGGCTGCATCTGCTGCACGGTGCGCGGCGACCTGATCCGCATCCTCGGCGGCCTGATGAAGCGGCAGGGCAGCGCGGGGCGCAAGTTCGACGGCATCATCATCGAGACGACGGGCCTCGCCGACCCGGCGCCCGTCGCGCAGACCTTCTTCGTCGACGACGCCATCCGCACCCGCACCCGGCTCGACGCCATCGTGACGGTGGTGGACGCCAAGAACCTGCTGGCCCGGCTGGACGACAGCCACGAGGCGCTGGAACAGGTGGCCTTCGCCGACGTGATCGTTTTGAACAAGACCGACCTGGTGACGCCGGAGGCGCTGGACGCGGTTGAGGCGCGCATTCGCACGATCAACCGCTTCGCGCGCATCCACCGCACCACGCGGGCCGCCGTGCCGGTCGCGGACGTGCTGGACCAGGGCGCGTTCGACCTCGCCCGCGTGCTGGAGCGCGAGCCCGAGTTCCTCGACGACGCCAGCCACGAGCATAACGAGGACGTGGCCAGCATGAGCTTCGAGGTGAAGCGGCCGATCGACCCGGAGCGGTTCAACCAGTGGATCGGCACGTTGCTGCAGGAGAAGGGGCAGGACCTGCTGCGGACCAAGGGCATCCTCGCCTACCCGGGGGAGAAGCGCCGCTTCGCGTTCCAGGCCGTGCACATGATGGCGGACGGCGACTTCGTAGGCGCGTGGCCGGAGGACGCCGAGCGGCGCAGCAAGCTCGTGTTCATCGGCCGCAACCTCAACCGGCCGCAGTTGCGCCGCGGGTTCGAGGCGTGCCAGGCGCCGGAGTAGCCGGGGCTTGAGCGCCACCTTGGGCGGGACCGCAGCCAGCGAGGCGGCGCAGGCCGACGCGGTGCTGCGCGACCGCGGCACGAGCCACGACCTGGGCGCGTTCGTGGTGGGGGCGCAGTTCGCCCGCGGCGGGACCGCGGCGTTCGCGCTGGGGGATGGCACGCTGCGGCTGGCCTCGCCGGAGGGCGCGTGGCGCACCGTCGAGGCGCATGACGGGGCGGTGCTGGCGCTGGCCGCGGCCGGGCCGGGCTGGGTGACAGGGGGCGACGACGGGTGCTGCCGCCGGGTCGGGGCGGACGGGGCGGTGAGCGACGTGGCCTCGTTCGGCTCCAAGTGGGTCGAGCAGGTGGCGGCGTGGGACGACGCCAAGGCGGGGCTCATCGCCTGCGCCGTGGGCAAGGTGGCGCACGTGTTCGGCGCGGACGGGGCCAAGCGCAAGGAGCTGCCCCACCCGTCGAGCGTCACCGGCCTCGCGTTCGACGCCAAGGGCAAGCGGGTGGCGGCGTCGCACTACAACGGCGCGACGCTGTGGTTCGTGGCCGCGAAAGTGGACAGCCCGCGCACCCTGGAATGGAAGGGCAGCCACACCGGCATCGCGCTGCACCCGGGCGGCGAGGCGGTGGTGACGTCGATGCAGGAGACCGCGCTGCACGGCTGGCGGCTGGCGGACGGGCAGCACATGCGCATGAGCGGCTACCCGGCCAAGACGGAAAGCCTCAGCTTCAGCCGCTCCGGCAAGTGGCTGGCGACCTCGGGCGCCGACAGCGTCGTGCTGTGGCCATTCTTCGGCGGCGGCCCCATGGGCAAGGCGCCGACCGAGCTGGCCGGCGGCGACGGCGTGCTGTGCACGCGGGTCGCGTTCCACCCCAAGGACGACATGCTGGCGGCCGGGTTCGCGGACGGGCTCGTGGTCATCGTCGCGGTCGGGTCGGAGCGGGTGCTGCCGCTGGCAGCGCCGGGGCGGGGGGCGGTGTCGGCGCTGGCGTGGTCGCCGGACGGCGCGCGGCTGGCGCTCGGCACCGAAGCCGGGTTCGCGGCGTTGGTCGATCTTTCGAAACGTTGAAGGAGATGGCGATGGACATGGTCACGGCGCAGGGCATGAACATGCCGAAGCTGGGCCTCGGCACCTGGCGCATGAAGGGCGGGGACTGCACCGCGAGCGTCGAGCAGGCGCTGGCGCTGGGCTACCGCCACATCGACACCGCGGAGATGTACGACAACGAGGAGGCGATCGGCGCGGCGCTGGCCCGGACCAGCGTGCCGCGGACCGAGATCCACCTGACCAGCAAGGCGTGGTGGGACCACCTGGCTCCCGACGCGATGGCCCGCGCCATCGACGGCTCCTTGGCCAAGCTGGGGACAGACTACCTCGACCTTTACCTGGTGCATTGGCCGGCGGAGGGGATGGACCTGGCGCAGGTGATGGAGAGCCTGGTGCGGCTGCGCGACGCCGGCAAGGCGCGGGCGGTGGGGGTGGCCAACTTCCCGTCGGCGATGATGCGGCAGGCGCTGGCGCAGGGCGCGCCGCTGGCCTGCAACCAAGTCGAGTATCACGTCCTGCTGGGTCAAGAGGCGTTGCTCGGCGTCATGCGCCCGGCCGGCGTGCCGTTGGTCGCCTACGCGCCGCTGGCCCAGGGACGGCTCGCCGAGCACGACGCGCTCCGCCATATCGCGGCCAAGCACGCGGCGACGCCGGCGCAGGTGGCGCTGAAGTGGCTGCTCGACCAGGACGGCGTCGCGGCGATCCCGAAGGCGAGCCGGCGGGAAACCCAGCAGGCCAACCTGGACGCCTTGCGGATCACGTTGGACGACGCCGACCGGGAGGCGATCGCCGCACTGCCGAAGGACAGCCGGTTCGTATCACCGGGGTTCGCGCCGGCCTGGGACCAGGCGGCTTAGCTCAGAATTCGGAGTTGAGCGGCGGGCCGGGGAAGACCGTCTTCAGGCCGGCGGCGACGGCGGAGAAGGTCGTGCCGTAGGCCGGGCTGTAGGGCGGGCCGATGCAAGGATGGCCGCGCTTGCCCACGAGACGCAGGATCTGGCACTCGGCGACACGGGTGGCTTCGGCCCGGGCCTGCACGCCGCCGATGATCGGGGCCGGGTCGCGCGTGTCGGCAGCGATCAGGCGCGCCACGTCCCTGCAGAAGCGGCCTGCGCCTTCTGATGCGTGCGCCGCTCGGTTGCTCACGCTAGGCGGCAGCCCGCTCGGCGAGCGCCTCATGCACCGCGCGCGCGATCGCCATCGCGCCCGGCGTGTCGCTGTGCACGCAGATCGACTCTGCCACCACTGCCACGTCCTTGCCGGAGACGGCGCGTGTCACGCCGCTGTCCACGGCCCGCAGCACCCGTGCCGCCGCGGCATCCGGCGCAACGGCGTGATGCTCGCGGGTGATGATGTTGCGGCCCTCGTCATCGTAGTCGAGGTCTGCATAGAACTCGCAGGTGAACGGCAGGCCGCGCCGGGCATAGACGCGCGACATGGCGCAATCGGCGAAGGCCAGCAGCGGCGCGCCGAGCGCCTCGGCGGCGTCGGCGATGGCGTCGGCCACCGCCTCGTCGCGCTGCGCCATGCCATACAGCGCGCCGTGCGGCTTGATGTGGGAAAGGGTCATGCCTTCCTTCCTGAGAAAGGCCATGAGCGCTCCGGCCTGGTAGAGCACGGCGGCGGTGATCTCCTCGGGCGTCATCCGCATCTCGCGCCGGCCGAAGCCCTGCAGGTCCGGCAAGCTGGGGTGGGCGCCCACCTTCACGCCATGCTCCTTGGCCAGGCGCACCGTCCGGTGCATCACCACCGGGTCGGAAGCATGGAAGCCGCAGGCGACGTTGGCGTGGGTGATGTAGGGCATGACCGCCTGGTCGTCGCCGAGGCGGTAAAGGCCGAAGCTCTCGCCCATGTCGCAGTTGATGCTGATCGCGCCCACGCCGTCGCCTCCAATCTGCCGCGGATCATCCTTCCCGAAGCAGCAGGCGCGTGCAAGGATCGCTGTCAGGTTTCGTCAAGCAGCGCCGGAGCAGGGTGAACGCCATGGCCTTGAAGTCGATCCCAGCGCCGCTTCCAGGCACGTTCTACCGCGCGGCGTCGCCCGGCGAGCCGGCGTTCAAGGCGGAGGGCGACGCGGTGGCGCCGGGCGACGTCGTCGGCCTGATCGAGGTGATGAAAACCTTCAGCCAGGTGGTCGCCGAGGACCAGGGGCGGATCGTGCGCTTCCTGGTCGGCAACGAGGACCCGGTGATGGCCGGGCAGCCGCTGTACGAGATCGAGGCTTGACGGCGATCAGGCGGCTGTTCGTCGCCAACCGCGGCGAGATCGCGGTGCGCGTCCTGCGCGCGGCGCGGGAGCTGGGGATCGAGACCGTGCAGGCCGTGAGCGAGGCCGACCGGGATTCGCTCGCGGCGCGGATGGCGGACCAAGTGGCAGTGGTCGGTTCGGCTCACGCCTCGCGCTCCTACCTGAACGGCGCGGCGATCATCGAGGCGGCGCGGCGGAACGGGGCGGACGCGGTGCATCCGGGCTACGGCTTCCTATCGGAGAACGCCGGCTTCGCGCAGGCGGTCGAGGATGCGGGGCTGGTGTTCGTGGGGCCGCGCGCCGAGACCATCCGACTGATGGGTGACAAGGCCCGGGCGCGGGGCGCCGCGGCGGCGCACGGCGTGCCGACGGTGCCCGGGACGGCGGAGCGGATCGAGGACGCGGCCGGGGCGGCGGCGCAGGCGGGGGAGATCGGCTTCCCGCTGCTGGTCAAGGCGACGGCCGGCGGCGGCGGGCGCGGCATCCGGGTGGCGGAGGACGCCGGGGCGCTGGCGGCGCTGGTCGAGCAGGCGGCCAACGAGGCGCGCGCCGCGTTCGGCGACGCGGGGCTGTACTTGGAGCGGTTCATCCCGCGGGCGCGGCACGTCGAGGTGCAGGTGCTCGGCGACGGGGTGCGTGCGGTGCACCTGTTCGAGCGCGAGTGCTCGATCCAGCGGCGACGGCAGAAGCTGTGGGAGGAAGCGCCGGCGAGCGCGCTGCCGGAGGCGACGAGGCAGGCCATGCGCGCGGCGGCAGTGCGGCTGGCCGAGGCGGTCGGCTACCGCGGCGCGGGGACGGTCGAGTTCCTGTGCGACGCAGCGGGCGAACGGTTCTACTTCATCGAGATGAACACCCGCATCCAGGTCGAGCACCCGGTGACGGAGATGCTGACCGGGGTGGACCTGGTGCGGGCGATGATCCGCGTCGCCGCGGGCGAGGCGCTGGGGTTCGACCAGGACGGCATCACGGCGCGAGGCCACGCGATCGAGTGCCGCATCAACGCCGAGGATCCGGCGCGCGGCTTCATGCCGAGCCCCGGCGCGATCACCCGCCTCGAGCTGCCGGGAGGCCCCGGCGTTCGGGTCGATGCGGCGTTGTATCCAGGCTGCGTGGTGCCGCCGTTCTACGACTCGCTGCTGGCTAAGCTGGTTGTCTGGGACGAGAGCCGGGCGGCGGCGCTGGCGCGGATGCGCCGCGCGCTGGACGAGCTGGTGATCGAGGGGGTGGCGACCACGGCGCCGCTGCTGGCCCGGGTGGCGCGCGCGCCCGACGTCGCCACCGGGCGGGTGCATACGACCTGGCTCGAGAGCTGGCTGGCGCAACACGAGGCATCGGAGGCCGCGGCATGACGCGCTACTCGTTCGGGGCCGACGAGCACGTGTTCGCGGAAGTCAGCGAGGCGATGTCGCTCGACGCCTTCTTCCACAGCCTGTCGGTCACGCGGGCCATCAGCGAGAGCAGGATCGCGGGCGTCACCGACGTCTGCCCGGCCAACGCGTCGTTCCAAGTGCGCTTCGACCCGGACCGGATCAGGCCGGGCGACCTGCTGGCCGAGATCAAGGCGATCGAGGGCGCGGCGGGCAAGGCCACGACCATCGAGACGCGGCTGATCGAGGTGCCGGTGCTGTATCAGGATCCCTGGACGCGCGAGGTGCTGATGCGCTTCCGCGAGCGGCACCAGGAGCCGGGCAGCACGGACATCGAGTACGCGGCGCGGATCAACGGGCTCGATGGCCCGGAGGCGCTGATCGCGGCCCATGCCGGGTCGCCGTGGATGGTGTCGATGGTGGGCTTCGTGGCCGGGCTGCCGTTCATGTATCAGATGGTGGAGCGGGCGCGGCAGATCGAGGTGCCGAAATACCTGCGGCCTCGGACGGACACGCCGCGGCTGACGGTCGGGCACGGCGGCTGCTTCGGCTGCATCTACTCGGTGCGCGGGGCGGGCGGCTACCAGATGTTCGGCGTGACGCCGATGCCGATCTACGACCCCAAGCAGACGATCAGCTACCTGCGGGAGTTCATGATCCTGTTCCGGCCGGGCGACATCGTCCGGTTCCGGTCCGTGGACCGCGCCGAGCACGACGCCATCGCCGCCGAGGCCGAGGCGGGGCGTTATCAGCCCACGATCCGCCAAGTGTCGTTCTCGCTCGACGACTTCCAACGGGACTCGGCGGGGTACAACCGGACGTTGCTCGGCGCGCGGGCGTGAGCGTCGAGGTGCTCAAGCCGGGGCTGGCCACCACGGTGCAGGACCTGGGCCGGCCGGGCTACTACCATCTCGGCATCCCGATCTCGGGGGCCATGGACCGCGAGGCGCTGCGGGCCGCCAACCTCCTGGTCGGCAACGACGAGGGTGCGGCGGCGCTGGAGGCGACGTTCCTCGGGCCGGCGCTGCGCTTCGGGCGGGACGCGCTGGTGGCGGTGACGGGAGCGGACCTGGCGCCGCTGGTGGACGGCGAGGCGCGGCCGGGGTGGACCAGCTTCAGGGTGCGGGCTGGGCAAACGCTCGGGTTCGCCTTCCTCAAGGCGGGGGCGCGGGCTTACATCGCGGTCGGCGGCGGGTTCGACGTGCCGGTCGTGCTGGGCAGCCGCTCGACGTATCCATTGGGGGCGCTGGGCGGGCATGAAGGGCGGGCGTTGCGGGCGGGCGACGTTCTGGCGCTAGGCAGGGAGGGGGGCGGGCGTGAGGGGCGGTCGTTGTCAGCCGAGCTGCGGCGGGCAGGCAGCGCGGCCGAGCTGCGCGTCGTCACGGGGCTTTACTGGCACCGGCTGACCGAGCAGGCCGGGGCCGGGTTCTTCGCGGACGCTTGGTCGGTGGCGCCAGAGGCGGACCGGATCGGCTACCGCTTCCGCGGCGGCCGGCCGCTGCAGTTCGTGCCGCGCGAGCCGCCGTTCGGGGCCGGGTCGGACCCGTCCAACATCGTCGACAGCGGCTACCCGTACGGCTCGATCCAGGTGCCCGGCGGCACCGAGCCGATCGTGCTGCATCGCGACGCCGTGTCGGGCGGCGGCTACTTCATGCTGGGCACGGTGATCTCGGCCGACATGGACCTGATCGGGCAGTTGCAGCCGCACGCCAAGGTCGCGTTCCGGCCGGTCGGCATGGACGAGGCGCTGGCGGCGCGCGGCGCGCGACGGGCTCGGCTGGACCGACTGCGCGACCTGCTCGGACGAGCATGAGCCGCCCGCGCGACCACTCTCTCGGCAAATCCTGCCTCATGCCGATGCAGCCTGACTAAGATCAAGCAGATTCGCGAATGAGGTTGCGCCGACCACAGGCCGGTGCGAGCCTCTCGGCGCCGGCGCCAGTCTAGCAAGTCGTTTCCGCAACAGGATCGAGAAGGGGAAGCCTCTTGCGTCATTCCGCCCTCGAGCTTGACGCAGCGACCAAGGCCTTCGCCGGCCAGGTCGTGCTCGACCGCCTCTCGTTCGCGGTCGATGCTGGGGAATACGTGACCTTGCTCGGCGCGAGCGGCTCCGGCAAGTCAACGCTGCTGCGCGTCATCGCCGGGTTCGAGTCGCTGGACGGCGGCGACATCCGGCTCGACGGCCAGTCCCTGGCTGGTCGCCCGGCGCACGAACGCGGCATCGGGTTCGTGTTCCAGTCCTTCGCCCTGTTCTCCCACCTCTGCGTGAGCGACAACGTCGCCTTCGGCCTGCGCAACCGGCGTCGCGGGGCCGTCACCGACCCGGCCGAGGTCAGGCGTCGGACCGACCAGGCCTTGCGCGTCACCGGCCTCGACGGCCTCGGCGACCGGCTGCCATCGCAGATCTCCGGCGGCCAGAAGCAGCGCGTCGCCTTCGCGCGCACCTTGATCGCCGAACCCGCCGTCGTCCTGCTCGACGAACCCCTCGGCGCCCTCGACGCGCAACTGCGGGAGCGCATGATGGCCGAGCTGCGCCGCATACACGCCCACCTCGGGGCCACGTTCCTGCACGTCACCGGCAACGAGCAGGAGGCGCTGGCGATGGGGAGCCGGGTCGCGGTGCTGTCCGAAGGACGTGTCGCCCAGATCGACGCGCCCGACCGCCTGATCGACGCCCCCGCCACCCGCGACGTGGCCCGGCTGCTGAGCTGCTACAACCTGCTCCGCGGCCAGGTCGCCGACGGAACGTTTAGCGCCGCGGGCTTGCAGGTCGATGTCGGGAGTCGCGCCGGCCCGGGGCGCGCTTGCTATTGCGTCCGTTCCGATCACGTCGCCGTCGGCGCCGAGGACGCGCCGCCACGCCCCGGCCACGTGCGCGTGACCGGGCGCTTTCTCGCCAGTGAATACTCCGGCGCCCGCGTCGTCGGCCTGTTCGACGTCGCCGCCGGCCGCCCGTTCGAGGTCGAGTACTACCTCGGCCACCGCGCCCCGCCCGACTTCGCCCGCGACGGCGTCTACGCCCTCGACTGGCCGGCGGACTCGGCCCTGCTGTTCCCGGAGCAGTGATGGACGCCCGGTCCGACCTCGCCGCCGCCGCTCTCGCGCCGCCTGCCCCGCGCCGTCGGCGCACGACGGCCTGGCTGCTCGCGCCCGGCATGGCCTGGATGACGCTGTTCCTGGTCGTGCCGATGCTGATGATGGTCTACGTCAGCTTCTGGACCCAGACCACGTTCAGCATCTCGCCCAAGCTCACGTTCAAGAGCTGGACGGTGTTCCTCACCAGCGCCACCTACCTCGACGCCTTGTGGACCACGGTCCGCCTCTGGCTCATCACCCTGGCGGCGACGCTGGTGATCGGCTACCCGGTCGCGCTCTACATCGGCTTGTTCGTGCGGAACAAGACGGCGCAGACCATCCTGCTCGTCGCCTGCGTCGTGCCGTTCTGGACCTCGTTCCTGATCCGCGTCGTCGCCTGGCGGCCGATGCTGGGCACCGAGGGCGCGGTCAACATCATCCTGCTCAAGCTCGGCCTGATCGCCCAGCCGATCACCGCCCTGCTGTTCACCGAGCTGAGCGTCATCATCGGCATGACGCAGATCTACGTCGTGTTCATGGTCGGACCGATCGCCTTCATGCTGTCCCGCATCGAGCCGAGCCTGATCGAGGCGGCGCGCGATCTCGGCGCCGGCTGGGGCCGCATCTTCCGCACCATCATCCTGCCGCTGAGCATGCCCGGCGTCGTCGTGGGCGCCATCTTCGTCTCGGTCATGGTGCTGGGCGAGTTCGCCACCCCCGCCGCCCTGTCCGGCCGCAAGGTCAACCTGCTCGGCAACATCATCGTCTCTCAGGTCGGCTCGCTGAAATGGGCCTTCGCCGCGGTCGTCGGCGTCGTGCTGACGATGCTCATGGCCGTCGCCGTCGCGGGCCTGCTGCGCCTGGTCAACCTGCGGGACGAGCTCTGAGGTGCAGGGCTGGCTGCGCTGGCCCCTGATGGCCTTCATGGTCCTGTTCCTGGTGTTCCTGTACGCGCCGCTCGCCGTGCTCGGCGTCTTGAGCTTCCAGTCCGGCCCGGTCGGCGGCCCCAACTTCCCCATCATCGAATGGTCGACCTACTGGTACCGCCACCTGTTCGGCCTGGCGCCGCCGACGCGCGTCGCTCCCCTGCCGATCGGCCCGGCGCTGCTCCGCTCCCTCGCGCTCGCCTTCATGACCATGGTCACCTCCACCGTGCTCGGCGTCCTGTCCGCCCAGGCGTTCCGCCGCCGCTTCCGCTTCTCCGGCGTGGCCTTCTACCTGATCGTGCTCGGCATGATCGTGCCCGGCGTCCTGGTCGGGCTCGGGATCGCGCTGGTCGCCAACAACCTCGGCATCGAGCGCGCCTGGTGGGGCACGTCGTTCGTCGCCCACGTCGTCTACACCTACCCCTTCGCCTTCCTGGTGCTGCTGGCCATCTTCAACCGCTTCGATCCCTCGGTCGAGGAAGCCGCCTGGAGCCTCGGCGTGTCGCCCTCGCGCACGTTCCGCAAGGTCACCCTGCCGTTGATCTTCCCCGGCGTGCTGAGCGCGATGCTGTTCGCCTTCACGCTCAGCTACGACGAGTTCGCCCGCACCCTGTTCACCGCCGGCGGCGCGCAAACCTTGCCGCTGGCGATCTACGGCACCTTCGCCGTCGAGATCCATCCCAACATCTTCGCGTTCGGCGTGCTGACGACGCTGTTCTCCTTCGGTCTATTGACCGTCTACGGCATCCTGATGGCGCTCAGCGTCCGCCGCGGGCGCCAGGCAGCGATCCAAGAGGCGATCACGTGACCAGGCTCGGCGCGCACCACGCGGTCGTCACCGGCGCCGCGAGCGGAATCGGCCGCGCCATCGCCACGCGCCTGGCCGGCGCCGGGGCGCGCGTGGTGATCGCCGACCTCGATGGTGCCGGGGGCGAGGGCGTCGCGGCGGCGTTGCGCGGGGCGGGCGGACAGGTGACGGCGCTCGCCACCGACGTGGCCGACGCGGCGAGCGTGGACGCGATGTTCGGCGAGGCCGAGGCGGCGGGTCCGGTCACGTTGCTGGTCAACAACGCGGGCCACGTGCACCAGGCGGCGTTCGAGGCGCTGGAAGTGGCGGACTTCGACCGCATGATCGCTGTTCACCTGCGCGGCACCTTCCTTTGCTGCCGCCGGGCCGTGCCCCCGATGCTGGCCGCCGGTCAGGGCGTCATCATCAACGTCGCCTCGCAGCTCGGCCAGATCGGCGGCGTCGAGTTGGCGCACTACGCCGCCGCCAAGGCCGGCATCATCGGCCTGACCAAGTCGATGGCGCGCGAACTCAGCGGCCGCGGCGTCCGCGTCAACGCCGTCGCCCCCGGCCCCATCGACACCGAGCTGGTGCGAAACCTGTCCCCCGCCTGGCGTCAGGCCAAGCTCGCGGAGCTGCCCCTGGGCCGCTTCGGCGCGCCGGAGGACGTGGCTGAGACGGTCGCGTTCCTCGCGTCCCCGGCCGCCGCGATCTACGTCGGCCAGACGCTCGGCCCGAACTCCGGAGACGTGATGCTATGAGCGGCCAGGGCGCGCCGCCGTCCGTCCTCATCACCGGCGCTGGCATCGGGATCGGCCGCGCCACCGCCCATGCCTTCGCCCGCGCCGGCTACGCCGTCATGGTGACGGACGTGCTGCGCGACGAAGGCAGGGCCGTGGCTGAGGCGATCACGGCGGATGGCGGCGTCGCCCGCTTCCAGCACCTCGACGTCACCGACACCGGAGCGGTCGACGCCGCGGTGGCGACGACCCGGTCGGCGTTCGGACGGCTCGACTGCGTCATCGCCAACGCCGGCATCGCCCACCGCGTCCCGCTCGCGCAACTGTCCGACGCGCGCTGGGACCAGACGATGGACGTCGATCTCAAGGGCGTCTTTCGCGTGGCGCGCGCCGCCGTTCCCGCCATGAGCGGCGGCTCCATCGTCGCGATGTCCTCGATCATGGGCGTCGCCTACGGCTGGGACGAGCACGTCCACTACTCGGCGGCCAAGGCCGGCGTCGTCGGCCTGGTGCGCGGCCTGGCGGTCGAGCTCGCGCGCGCCGGCATCCGCGTCAACGGCATCGCCCCCGGCTACATCCGCACCGCCCAGGCCCTGTCGCGCGAGCATTCGCTCGGCCCGGAGGGGCTGGAGCAGGCAGCGTCCTTCATCCCGCTCGGCCGGGTCGGCGAGCCGGAGGACATCGCTGGCGTCGCCCTGTTCCTCGCCTCGGACGCCGCGCGCTACCTGACGGGCCAGGTCATCGCCGTCGATGGCGGCCTGCTCGTCGGCCGTTACTGAACGTGCCTTTCCGCAACCAAGTAGGAGTTGGCCATGACTCGTCCGACTGATCTCTCGCGCCGCCGGGCCCTGCGGGTTGGCGCCGCCACGGCCGCCACGGCGCTCGGCGGCGGCACGCCGTTCGTCCGCTCTGGCCGGGCCTGGGCGCAGGCCAAGTCGCTCGGCTCGGAGCAGCTTCGCACCATCGGCCTCTCGGTCACGGTGCAGGACCGCATCCTGGCCGATTTCAAGTCGAAGTCCGGCATCGGCGCCACCACCGGCACCGCCGCCACCTTCCCTGACGCCCAAACCAAGATCCTGTCCGGCTCGTCGGACTACGACTGCTGGGAGTCGATCGGCGAGCGCCTGCCGGCCGTGGTGCAGACCGGCAACATCACCGCCGTCCCGGTCAGCGGCTTGAAAAACTGGACCAGCATTCGCGACACCTTCACCAAGCCCGACCCGAAATGGCCGGCCTCGGCCCAGATCGTCGGCCAGATCTGGAAAGACCCGGCGCAGACAGAGCTCTGGCTGGTGCCGACGGTCTACAACTACGATTCCGTCGGCTACAACCCCGAGGTCGTCAGCGCCGAGGAAGCCAACACCTGGACCGCCATCTTCGACAAGAAGTGGCGCGGCCGCTCAGGGCTGAACACCGACCCGTTGATCGCTTTCGGCCAGGCGATCATGGCGATGAACACGCTCGGCATGTCCGACGTCAAAAACCCCGGCAACCCCGATGAGGCGCAGATCGACGAGGCGACCAAGTTCCTGATTTCCAAGAAGAAGGACGGACAGTTCCGCGCGCTGTGGGCCGATTTCGGCGAGTTGGTCAACCTGCTGGCGTCGGGCGAGATGGTCGTCTGCGACGCCTGGCAGCCCGCGGTCATGGCGGTCAAGGCCCAAGGCAAGGCCTGCAAATACGCCGTGCCGAAGGAAGGCTATCGCGGTTGGGCGATCGGCGTCACCTCCGTCAAGGGCACCCCGAACCGCGACGCCGTCGTCGCTTACGCCGACTACTGGCTGTCCGGCCCTCCCGGCATCCTGGTCTCCGAGCAGGGCTACTACTCGCCCACCACCACCATCAAGGACGCCATGAACCCGGCCAAGTACGCCTTCTGGTACGAGGGCAAGCCCTGGAGCGGCCCGCCGGAGCGCGGCATCAAGGAAGGCGACCTCCGCGACGGCGGGTCGCTGGCGGAGCGCGCCGCCCACGTCGCCTACTGGCACCAATGGCCCGACGCCTACGACCACCTGATCCAGCGCTGGGACGAGTTCCTCAACGCCTAGGGCGGTCGCACGTTGCTCAAAACCGCCCTGGCCCGCGACCGCCCCCGTTGGAACAGTTCGGGCGTCGATCCTCAGGCCAAGCAAGCCTCGCCGGGTTAGGAGCGCCGATGATCCATGATCTCGAACTGATCAGGCTCGGCAAGACCTACGCGAGCGGCGCTCCCGCGGTGATCGATTTCGACCTGGTGGTCCCGAAGGGCGAGTTCGTCTCGCTCGTCGGGCCATCCGGTTGCGGCAAGACAACGACCCTGCGCATGATCGCCGGCTTCGAGACGATCACCAGCGGCGACATCCTCATCCACGGTCGGAACGTCGGCGAGGTGGCGGCGGAGAAGCGCCCGACCTCGACCATCTTCCAGAACTTCGCCCTGTTCCCGCACATGACGGTGCGGGACAACATCGAGTACGGCCTGCGGGTCAAGGGCCTGTCCGCCGCCGACCGCCGCACCCGGGTGGATCGCATGATGGACCGGCTCGACCTCGGCGCCATCGGAGGTCAGCGCCCGGCCGGCCTCTCGGGAGGCCAGCGGCAGCGCGTCGCGCTCGCCCGCGGCCTGGTGGTCGAGCCTGACATTCTCCTGCTCGACGAGCCGCTCGGCGCGCTCGATGCCAACCTGCGCAAGTCGATCCAGCACGAGTTGAAGCTGCTGCAGCGCAACGTCGGCATCACCTTCGTCTTCGTCACTCACGCCCAATCCGAGGCGCTGATGCTGTCGGACCGCATCGTGGTGATGAATCGCGGCCGGGCCGAGCAGGTCAGCACGCCGCACGAGCTTTACACCCGGCCGCGCACCGCCTTCGTCGCCCGCTTCATTGGCCGCAACACGCTGCTCACGGGCACGATGCATGGCCAGGCCGACGGCATCATCGCCGTCGCCACCGCCTTCGGCCTGTTACGCGGACGGTTGAACGGGGCCGGTCTCGCCGAGGGCGCGGCAGCCGTGCTGTCGATCCCGTCCGAAGCGGTCGACGTGGTCGACGCCGCCCTCCCCGCCGACCAACGCGACCGCCTGCCCGGCCGCCTGGTCAGCCGCCTGCTGATCGGCACTGCGGTGCAGCTCACCGTGGCGCTCGACGATGGGCAGGATGTCACCGTTGAAAGCCATCTCAGCAAGTACCCGCGCGGTTGGGCGCCCGAGACGGTCGCGCTGGCCTGGGATCCGGCCGACGCGACCGTCATCGCCGCTGCCTGAGGAGAGGACCAAGGAGCCATGCCGCAGCACGTCATCGACCTGAGCCTCGTCATCGAGGACAACATGCCCTCGCACAAGCTGTTCCAGCGGCCGGTGGTCCTGACGCACCTGACGCATGAATCGTCGGCCAAGCTTGGACTCGGCATCTCGGGCGACCCGATCACCTTTCAGACCAACTTCCTCGGAATGCTGGATCACATCGGAACCCACGTCGACGCCTTCCGCCACGTCTCGCCCGCGGGCGCGTCCATCGACGAGATGCCGCTCGACCTGTTCATGGGCAAGGCCGTCTGCTTCGACCTGCGGCACATCGAGCCGCTGGGCGAGATCACCGTGGACGACATGGAACGCGCCGAGGACGCGTGCGGCGTCGAGGTCGCCGGGCATATCGTCCTGCTCTGCACCGGCTTTCACGCCCGCACCTATCCCACCGTCGACTCTGTCTGGACCAATCCCTTGCTGACGGTGGAGGCGACGCGCTGGCTGCACGACCGGGGCTCCCGCATGCACGGCGTCGAGGGTCCATCGACGGACAAGCCGACCGACGACGTTTTCGGCAATCATCGCCTCTGCCGCGAGCTCGGCATCAGTCATTGGGAGTGGCTGGTCAACCTGGAGCGGCTCGTGGATCGGGGCGAGTTCCAGTTCTTCGGTGTTCCGCTGAAGGTGAAAGGCGGATCAGGATCGCCGGTGCGCGCCTTCGCGATCGTGCAGGCTGGAGAAGGTGACCTGAGTCATGTCTGACCGCTCTGCTGTCCCTGGCCCTGGCCCTGTTCCTGTCCCTGTCCCTGATCCGAGTTCTGGTCTTGTTCGGGTTGGGGTGGACGTTGGCGGGACGTTCACGGATTTGGTGTTGTCTGACGCGCGGGGGGGTGGTCAGCGCGTCGTGGTGCACAAGGTTGCGAGCACGCCGGGCGACCAGTCGGTGGGGGTTGTGGAGGGTGTGTTGGCGCTGTGCCGGATGGCGGGGGTGGCGGCGGGCGACATCGACGTTGTGTTCCACGGCACGACGGTCGCGACCAACATGGTGATCGAGCGCACGGGGGCCGAGGTGGGCATGATCACCACGCGCGGTTTCCGCGACATCCTGCACATGGCGCGGCACAAGCGGCCGCACAACTTCTCCTTGCAGTTCGACGTGCCGTGGCAGAGCGCGCCGCTGATCAAGCGGCGCAACCGGCTCGTGGTCAGCGAGCGGCTGCGGCCGCCGGACGGCGCGGTGGAGGTGCCGCTCGACGAGGGCGAGGTGCGGGCGGCGGCCGAGCTGTTCCGCAAACGCGGTCTGGAGGCGGTGGTGATCGGCTTCCTGTTCTCGTTCCTCAACGACGCGCACGAGCGCCGGGCCAAGGCGATCGTGCAGGAGGTGATGCCGGACGCCTACGTGTCCACGTCGTCGGAGGTGGTGAACACGATCCGCGAGTATGAGCGGTTCTCGACGGTGGCGATGAACGCCTACATCGGGCCGCGGACCTCGGCCTACCTCAAGCAGCTGGCGCGGCGGCTGCGGAGCGCCGGGGTGCGGGGGGCGGTGCGGATCATGCAGTCGAACGGCGGCATCTCGACGGTTGAGAACTCGGTGGCGCGCCCGGTGGGTCTGCTGCTGTCGGGCCCGGCGGGCGGGGTGATCGGGGCGCGGGCGACGGGGCAGGCCTGCGGGGCGGCGGACGTCATCACCATCGACATCGGCGGCACCTCGGCCGACATCAGCGTGATCCGCGGCGGCGGGCTGGCGATCAAGAACGCGCGCGACACCCAGGTGGCGCTGCTGCCGGTGCTGGTGGCGATGCTGGACATCGACGCGATCGGCGCGGGCGGCGGCTCGATCGCCTACATCGACGCGGGCGGCGCGTTCCGGGTGGGGCCGCGCTCGGCGGGGGCCGACCCGGGTCCGGCCTGCTACGGGCGCGGCGGCGCCGAGCCGACCGTGACCGACGCGCAGGTGGCGCTGGGCCGGCTTGACCCGGACCGCTTCCTCGGCGGCGACCTCGCGATCGACCGCGGCCTGGCCCACCAGGCGATCGAGACGCGGCTGGCCGGGCCGCTCGGGCTGTCGGTGACGCAGGCGGCGCTCGGCGTGCTGCGGATCGTCAACAACACGATGGCGCTGGCGATCAACTCCAACTCGGTGGCCAAGGGCATCGACCCGCGCGGGTTCTCGCTGATGGCGTTCGGCGGCGCGGGGCCGCTGCACGGGGTGGCGCTGGCCGAGATCGTCTCGGCGCGCGACGTGATCTCGCCGCTGCACCCGGGGGTGACGGCGGCGATCGGGCTGCTGGAGGCGGACCTGCAATACGAGTACACCAAGTCCGTCCTGATGGTGCTCGACGCCGCCGGGCCCGAGGACCTCGGCCGGCTCGAGCGCGCCTTCCAGGCGCTCGGCGCGGAGGCCGCCGCCCAGCTGGCGAGCGACGGCATCGTGCCCGCGCAGCGGGTGTTCGAGCGCGTGCTGGAGTGCCGCTACGTCGGCCAGGGGTTCGAGCTGCGGGCGGCGGCGCCGGACGGCGCGATCGACGCGCGGTGGGTCCAGGCGGTGATCCGCAGCTTCTTCGAGGTCCACGAGCAGGTCTACGGCCACGCGTTCGACGACCAGGCGGTCGAGGTGGTGACGGCGCGGCTGATCGCGCGCGGCGTCACCGACACCTTGCGGCTGCCCGAGATCGCCCGCGGCGGGCGCTCTGACCCGGACGACGCCCGGCTGTACGAGCGCGAGACCGTGTTCGACGACGGCCGCGCGCTGGCCACCCCGCGCTACGCCCGCGACAGGCTGCTGGCCGAGGACAGCGTGCGCGGCCCGGCGATCATCACCCAGCACAACAGCACCACCATCGTCCCGCCCGGCTACACCGCGCGCATGCTGTCGCGCGGCGACATCCTGATCGCGCGCTGAGGGAGGCCACGGCCATGAGCGAGACCGAGACCGAAACCGAGAGCGAGGCCGGGGCTGGGGCCGGGGCTGGGATTGAGGCCGGGGCCGGGGCCGTCGACCCGATCACCTTGCAGGTCATCGGCGGCGCGCTGCACGCCATCGCCGAGCAGATGGGCAACGTGCTCTACCGCATGTCGTATTCCTCGATCATCCGGGAGAGCCAGGACCTGGGCGCCGGGCTGTTCGACCGGGCGTTCAACACCCTGGCCGAGAGCGACTCGACGCCGATGCACATCGGCTCGCTGCCGGGCTACCTGCGCGGCATCGCGCAGTCGATCCCGCTCGAGGCCTGGAAGCCGGGCGACCTCGTGATCCACAACCACCCCTACTACGGCGCGAGCCACTCGCCGGACATCGCGGTGGTGATGCCCGTGTTCCACGGCGGCGCGCTGGTCGGCTTCTCCGCCAACACCGCCCACCACGTCGACATCGGCGCGGCGACGCCCGGCCTGATCATCGACGTGGCGGACATGTACGCGGAAGGGATGCTGCTGAACGCGGTCAAGCTCTACGACGCGGGCCGGCGCAACGAGGCGATGTGGGCCTACATCCGCGGCAACACGCGGGTGCCCGACCTGGTGATGGGCGACCTGGCGGCGCAGATCGCCTCGGCCGAGCTGGGCGTGCGCCGCTTCCAGGAGCTGCTGGCGGCGCACGGCGCGGCGACGGTGCTGCAGGCGACGCGGCAGCTGATGGACCACGCGGAGGCGGCGCTGCGGCGCGAGATCGCCGCCATCCCGGACGGCGACTACGTGGCCGAGGGCTTCATGGACGACGACGGGCGCAACCGCGGGCAGCGCCTGCCGGTCAAGGTGACGGTGCGGGTGCGCGGCGACGGGGTGGAGGTGGACCTGACCGGCTCGTCGCCGCAGGTGCCGACGGCGTTCAACGTGCCGTTCGAGGGCTCGACCAAGGTGGCGTGCTTCTTCGCCTTCCGCGCCCTGCTGCTCGACACCTACACCCACCCCGACCCCGCGCCGGCCAACGAGGGCTCGTTCCGGCCGGTCACGGTCACGGCGCCGCGGGGCTGCATCTTCAACCCGATCCCGCCGGCGGCGGCCGAGGCCCGCTTCACGCAGATCCAGCGCGTGGTCGACCTGATCATCAAGGCGCTGGCCCCGGTGCTGCCGGACCGCTGCACCGCGGGCAACGCGGCGACGCTGTCGTTCGCCGCCTTCTCCGGCGTGCGGCCCTCGGGCGACTACTGGGTGTTCCTGGAGGTGAACGAGGCGGCGATGGGCGGCAGGCCGGGCTCGGACGGGCCGGACACGGTCGAGGAGCTGATGCGCAACACGCGCAACAACCCGCTCGAGGACCTGGCCATGCACCTGCCGCTGATCTGCGACCGCTACGAGATGCGCGACGACGTGTTCCCCGGCGCGGGCAAGTTCCGCGGCGGCATGGGCGTGATCAAGGCGCAGCGCTTCCTGGGCGAGGGGTCCGTCACCCACGAGGCCGACCGCCACGACGACCGGCCGTGGGGGGTGTTCGGCGGCCACCAAGGCCACGGCGGGCGGCTCGAAATCCACAACGTCGCCGCGCCCGCGGCCGTCACGCAGCACCCGGCCAAGATCTCCGGCCTGCGCACCCGCCCCGGCGACGTGATGTCCTACCTCTCGCCCTGCGGCGGCGGCTACGGCGACCCCTTGGAGCGCGACCCGCGCAAGACCCTCGACGACGTGCTGGACGGATACATCACCCCCGAGCACGCCGCCGAGGCCTACGGCGTCGTGCTCGACCCCGTCGACGACGGCTACGGATGGGCGCTGAACGAGGAGAAAACACGCGCGGCGCGGCAAAGCCGGCGGGCGCGCGAGAGGGGGGCGTGACGGCGGCCACCCGCGCCGAGCTGGAGGCGCTCGACCGCGCCGACCCGCTGGCCTGGCTGCGCGACGCGTTCCTGATGCCGGACGGCGTCGTCTACCTCGACGGCAACTCGCTCGGGCCGCTGCCAGCAGAAACCCCCGCGCGCGTCGAGGCGGTGATGCGGCGGGAGTGGGGCGAGGGGCTGATCCGGTCGTGGAACGACGCCGGGTGGATCGGGCTGGCCGGGCAGGTCGGCGACAAGATCGCGCAGCTGGTCGGCGCGGCCCCAGGGACGGTGATGGTGGCGGATTCCACCTCGGTCAACCTGTTCAAGCTGCTGGCGGCCGCCCTCGGATTGCGGCCGGGGCGGCGGGTGATCCTGTCGGAGGCGGGCAACTTCCCGACCGACCTCTACATCGCGCAAGGGCTGGCGGCGCTGCTCGGCGGGCGGCACGAGCTGCGGCAGGCGGCGGCAGCCGACATCGAAGCGGCGCTCGGGCCGGGCGCGCTGGGGCCGGACGTCGCGGTGGTGATGCTGACGCACGTCAACTACCGCACCGGGGCGATGCACGACATGGCGGCGGTGACGCGGGCGGCGCACGCGGCGGGGGCGCTGGTGCTGTGGGACCTGGCGCACTCGGCGGGGGCGGTGCCGGTGGACCTGGCGGACGCCGGGGCGGACCTCGCGGTCGGGTGCGGCTACAAGTTCCTCAACGGCGGGCCGGGAGCGCCGGCGTTCCTCTACGTCGCCCCGGCGCTGCAAGCCGAGGCGCGCTACCCGCTGACCGGCTGGCTCGGGCACGCCGAGCCGTTCGGCTTCCACCCCGATTACCGGCCGGCGCCGGGGATCGGCGCGGCGACGGTGGGGACGCCGCCGATCCTGGCGCTGGCGGCGCTGGAGGTGGGAGTCGACCTGGCGCTGCGGGCGCCGATGGCCGCGGTGCGGGCCAAATCGCTGGCGCAGGCGCGGCTGCTGATCGAGCTGGTCTCGGACCGGTGCGCCGGGCACGGGCTGCGGCTGGCGACGCCGTTGCGGGACGAGGCCCGCGGCAGCCAGGTGTCGTTCTCGCACCCGGAGGCTTACGCGGTGATGCAGGCGCTGATCGCGCGCGGGGTCATCGGCGATTTCCGCACCCCCGACATGCTGCGGTTCGGCATCACGCCGCTGACCTTGCGCTACGCCGACCTGTGGCACGCGGCGGCGGCGCTGGGCGAGGTGCTGGAAGAGGCCGCCTGGCGCGACGAGCGGTTCCGGGTGCGCCGCCTGGTGACGTGAGGGGCGACCGGGCGGGTTCGCTGATGTCGGGTTTCCTCGGGTGCGCGTCGGCTATCGTCGCGGCGGGCGACAATTCGTGGCGGGTGCTGGCGTGCAACGGGGCGCGGGCGCGGGTAAGGATCGGTGCCGCGAGGCGTCGCGCCCCGGCCCTCCGGCCGCGGGGTGGTCCTGGACAGGTAAGTTGGTTGCGACCTCTTGAGCGACGCGGACGCTTGCCATGCCGACCGAAGGCGACGATACCGCGCCGTCGTGGAGGCGCGCGCGGGCCGGGCAGCCGGCCGGGCCGTCCGTCGCGGGGAGAGGTGGTGGCTTTCAACATCCATGCCAGTTGCGCCGCGCGGGGCGAGGCGGGAGTGCTGCTGATCGGCGCGCCCGGCTCGGGCAAGTCGGACCTACTGCTGCGGCTGCTCGACCACGGCTTCTCGCTGGTGGCCGACGACCGGGTGCTGGTCGAGGGGCGGATGGCGCGGGCGCCGGACGCGCTGGCCGGGCTGCTGGAGGTCAGGGGGCTGGGCGTCGTGCGCCTGCCGTTCCGGGCGGCGGCGCGGATCGAGCTGGTGGCGGGGATGGCGTCCCCGGCGGCGTCCCAGGGCGCGCCCCAAGATGCGTCACAGGTCGCGTCCGTGGCCCGGATGCCGGCGGTCGAGGCCTACATGGGAGTCCCGTTCATCCGGCTGGACCCGCGGCCGGCGTCCGCGCCGGCCAAGCTCGCCATTGCATTGGGCTGCCTGCGGGGCGACATCCCGATGGTGGCCGGAGCGTTCGCATGACTGGCGTGGTCTTCGTCAGCGGCTTGTCCGGGGCTGGCAAGGCGTCGATCTTGCGGGTGCTGGAGGACCTGGGCTACGAGGCCGTCGACAACCCGCCGCTGACGCTGGTGACGACCTTGGTCAGCCGGCGTGAGCGGTTGCTGGCGGTCGGGCTCGACGCGCGCAGCCGGGGCTTCGAGGCCGACGCCGTGGTGGGCGTGCTGGACGGGATCAAGGCGACGCTCGACGTGCCGGTGTTCCTGGTGTTCGCCCGGGCGGAGCCGACGGCGCTGCTGCGCCGGTTCACGGAAACCCGGCGGCGGCATCCGCTGGCGCCAGAGGGGCGGGTGATGGACGGGATCGATCTGGAAGAGCGGATCACGCTGCCGCTGCGCGACGCCGCCGACTTGGTGGTGGACACCTCCGACCTGCCATTGGCGGAGCTGCGGCGGGTGATCGAGCAGCGGTTCCGGCCCGGGGCGGCGGAGCGGGCGGCGTCGATGACGGTGACGCTGACCTCGTTCGCGTTCCCGGCCGGGCTGCCGCGCGAGGCGGACATGGTGTTCGACGCCCGGTTCCTGCGCAATCCGCACAACGACCCGGCGCTGCGGCCGCGGACCGGGCTCGACGGCGACGTGGCCGCTTACGTGGAGGCGGATCCCGATTTTGCTCAATTTTTCGGACATGTTCTAGAATTGCTGACGCTGGTCCTGCCGCGCTTCGTGCAGGAGGGGAAAAAGTATGCCACTATCGCTGTCGGATGCACGGGCGGGCGGCACCGGTCGGTGCGGATCGTGGAGCGGCTGGCGCCGCTGCTGGACGCGGCCGGACAAGCGATGAAGGACGTCAGGTGGTCAGTGACCGTGTTGCATCGCGAGTTGAGGTCGGCGCAGCGCGCCGTGGACGCCGGCCCGTGGCCGCAGGCCAACACGGGAGCCAGCACTGGGATCACCGGGGCGGCCCCTGGGACGGCCACTGGCGTGGCCGGTTTGAGAAAGGTTTGAAGCTGTCATCATGATCGGCCTCGTGCTGGTAACCCACGGCCGCCTGGCCGAGGAATTGCGGTCGGCGATGGAGCACGTCGTCGGCCCGCAACGCAACGTGGGCACGATCTGCATCGGCCCCGAGGACGAGATCGAGGAGAGGCGGGCCGACATCGAGGCCTGCATCGGCGCGGTCGACAAAGGGGACGGGGTCGTGGTGCTGACCGACATGTTCGGCGGCACGCCCAGCAACCTCGCCATCTCGATGATGACCAAGCCGGGCGTCGAGGTCATTTCCGGGGTCAACCTGCCGATGTTGGTCAAGCTGGCCAAGGTGCGCTCCAGCCAGACGCTGACGGAGTGCGTCGAGTGCGCGCAGGCGGCGGGGCGCAAGTACATCGCCGCCGCCTCGCACGTGCTGCCGTCGTGCGTGCTGCCGTCCGGGCGCAAGGCGGCGGCGAACTAGGCATGTCCGACCCCGGGCCGATCGCCCCCGGCAGCGCGACGCTGCTCACCCAGACGGTGACGATCGTCAACCGGCGCGGGCTGCACGCGCGGGCGGCGGCGAAGTTCGTCACCATGGCCGAGCGGTTCGGGGCCTCGGTCGAGGTGGTGCGCGACGGGCAGAACGTGTCGGCGCGCTCGATCATGGGGTTGATGATGCTTGGCGCCGGCCAGGGCGCCACGATCGAGTTGCAGGCCGACGGCTGGGACGCCAAGGAAGCGCTTGAGGCGCTGGGCGGCTTGGTCGAAGCTGGCTTCCATGAGCAGGACTGACCCGGCTGACGGACCCGCGGCCCCGCTCCTAGCCCACGCCGAGCGGCGGCTCGCCGGCATCGCCGCCTGCTCGGGCGTGGCCATCGGCCCGGCGTTCCGCACCGTGGAAGCCCCGGCCATCGTCACGCGCCACCGCATCCAGGCGGCCGACGTGCAAGGCGAGCTGGCCCGGTTCGAGGCGGCGATCCTACAGTCGCGCAAGCAGCTCCTCAAGCTGCGCCACCGCCTCGCCGTGCTGCCGCAGGACAGCCAGGGCGAGATCGCGCCGCTGCTCGACGCCTACCTGCAGATGCTCGGCCCGTCGCGGCTGGTGCGCGGCATCCGCCAGCGGGTCGAGCAGCGCCTGGTGTCGGCGGAGACGGCGGTGATGGAGGAGGCCAACGCCGTCGCGCAGGCCCTGGCGGGAGTGGCGCAGGCCGACGGGGGGATGGACCGGGCCGGGCCGGGCCGGCAGGCGGACGAGGTGCGCGAGATCGGGCGGCGGCTGGTGCGCAATCTGACCCGCGCCCCTTACCGCAGCTTCGCCGAGGCGGCCCAAGGGGCCGTGCTGGTGGCCGAAGGGCTGCGGCCGAGCGACGCGGCGCTGATCGACCCGGCGCGGATCGCGGGCGTCGCCACCGAGGAGGGCGGCACGGACGGGCACACCGCGATCCTGCTGCGGGCGCTCGGCGTGCCGTCGGTGCTGGGCGCACCGGGGCTGCTGGCCAGGTTGCGCGGCGGCGACACCGTCGTGATCGACGGCGTGAGCGGCACGGTGATCGTCAACCCGACCGCGGCCAGCCTGTCGGCGGCGCGGCGCACGGTCGAGGCGTTCGCGCGGGAGCGGCAGCGGCTGAGCCGGCTGCGGCGGCTGCCGGCGGTGACGCTCGACGGCGAGACGGTCGAGCTGCAGGCCAACCTGGAGCTGCCGGTCGAGCTGGCGATGATCGCGCAGTCGGGCGCGACCGGCATCGGCCTGTTGCGCAGCGAGTTCCTGTTCATGAACCGCGACACGGTGCCGAACGAGGACGAGCAGACCGGCAGCTACCGCAAGGTCGTCGAGATGATGCAGGGCGACCCGGTGACGATCCGGGTGCTGGACTGGGGCGGCGAGAAGGAGATCGAGGCGCTGTCGACGGCCGGGCTGGTGCCGGACACGGTGGACGCCAACCCGGCGCTCGGCCTGCGCGGCATCCGGCTGCTGCTGCGCCAGCCCGCGCTGCTGGAAACGCAACTGACCGCGATCCTGCGGGCCGGGACCGCGGGGCCGGTGCGGGTGCTGCTGCCGATGGTGACCAACGCCGTCGAGGTGCGGGCGGCGCGGGCGATCTACCAGCAGGCGGCGCGGCGGCTGCGCGAGGCGGGCAAGGCCGTGCCCGATCCGCTGCCCCCGCTCGGCATCATGCTGGAGACGCCGGGGGCGGCGCTGTCGGCCGAGGCGCTGGCGGCGGAATCGGAGTTCTTCGCCGTCGGCACCAACGACCTGTGCATGTACGCGCTGGCGGTGGACCGGGCGGAGACGGACGTGGCCGAGCTTTACGACCCGCTGCACCCGGCCATGCTGCGGCTGATCCAGTGCATCGCCGAGGCGTCGAGCCGCCACCAGATCCCGGTGTCGGTGTGCGGCGAGATGGCCGGCAACCCGGCCTTGACGCCGCTGCTGCTGGGGTTCGGCCTGCGCAGCTTCAGCATGAACGCATCCGCGGTGCCACGGGTGAAGCAGGCGGTGCGGGGCACGACCATCGACGACTGCCAGCGGCTGACGTGGCAGGTGATGAAGCAGTGGGACCCGGCCCGGACGCGCGAGCTGCTGGCGGGCTTCGGGCGATGACGCCCGGCGTCGGCCGGGCCGGCGAGCGGCGGGGCTGAGGGGTGTACGGCCTGCTCGGGGGCTTGCGCGTCGTCGAGGCGGCGTCGTTCATCGCGGCGCCCTCCTGCGCGCTGCACCTGGCGCAGTTCGGCGCGGAGGTGATCCGCATCGACCAGGTGGGCGGCGGGCCGGACTATCGCCGCTGGCCGACCGAGCCGGGCGGGCGGGCCAGCCTCTACTGGGAAGGGCTGAACAAGGGCAAGAAGTCCGTCGCCGTCGACCTGTCCCGCCCGGAAGGGCGCGAGCTGGCGGCGGCGCTCGTCACCGCGCCGGGGCCGGGCGCGGGATTGTTCGTCACCAACTTCCCGGCGGGCGGCTTCCTGGCCTACGAACGGCTGGTTCCGCGCCGGCCGGACCTGATTTGCCTGCGGGTGACGGGCTGGCCGGACGGGCGGCAGGCGGTGGACTACACGGTGAACGCCGCGGTCGGCCTGCCGGCGATGACCGGCCCGGTCGATCACCCCGGCCCGGTCAACCACGTGCTGCCGGCCTGGGACCTGCTGGCCGGGGCCTACGCCGCCTTCGCGCTGATGGCGGCCGAGCGCGCCCGGCGCAACACCGGCCAGGGCCGCGACATCCGCGTGCCGTTGTCCGACGTCGCGGTGGCCAGCCTCGGGCACCTGGGCCAGATCGCCGAGGTGCAGCTCTCGGGGGCCGACCGGCCGCGGATGGGCAACGCACTGTTCGGGGCGTTCGGGCGGGACTTCGCCACCGCCGACGGTTGCCGGCTGATGGTGGTCGCGATCACGGCGCGGCAATGGGCGGGGCTCGTCTCGGCGCTGGAACTCGGGCCGGCGGTGGCGGCGCTGGAAGCGGAGCTGGGCGTCGGCTTCGGGGCCGACGAGGGCGTGCGGTTCCGCCATCGCGACCGGCTGCTGCCGTTGTTCGAGGCCGCGTTCGCCGCCCGCGCCGCCGCCGACCTGGCCCCGGCGCTGGACGCGGGCAGCGTGTGCTGGAGCCAGTACCGCACGCTGGCCGAGGCGCTGCGGGAGGACGCGAACCTGTCGGCCGCCAACCCGTTGCTGTCGGACACGGCGCACGCCGCCGGGCACCGCTACCTGACGCCGGGGGCGGCGGCGACGCTCATGGGCGAGGCGCGGAACGACCCGGCCCCCGCGCCCTCGCTCGGGCAGCACACGGACGAGGTGCTGGCCGGGGTGCTCGGGTTGTCGGGGGACGCCATCGGCCGCCTGCACGACGCCGGGCTGGTCGCATCCGGAGGACACGCGCGATGAACGTGCAGAGTTTCGACACGCTCGGCCTGGCCGGGGCCGCGCTCGACGCCGCCCGGGCCTACCTGCGCGAGGTCCGCGCCGCCTGCGTCGACGCGGTGACGGACGGCGGCCGGATCGACCCGGCGCGCGTGGAAGCCGGGCAACGGCAGGTGCACGGGTTCGCCTGGGCCGCGACCACGGTGGAAGCGATGGCGCAGATGGCTTCCTGGGCCGGGCGGCTGGCGGCCGAGGGGCGGCTCGGGGCCGGCGAGGACGGGGTGCTGCGCGTCGGCCTCGGCGAATATTTGGGCCAGTTGCTGGGCGGGCTGCCGATGGGGCAGAACGAGATTGTCCGCCCGGGCGACCTCCGTGCGGACGCGGCGGCGGAGGCGTTCGGACGGCACCCGGCGGTGCGCCACCTGCTGCGCCACGGCAACACCGCGCCGCAGCGGGCCGACCTCGCCGCGCGGCTGGCCGAGGGCTGGCGGCCCGATGACCGGCTGGGCGACGAGACGCTGGACATGATCCGCGACCAGTTCCGTCAGTTCAGCGACGAGCGCGTCGCCCCGCACGCCCACGCCTGGCACCGGGCGGACGCGCTGATCCCGGACGCGCTGGTGGCGGAGATGGCAGCCCTCGGGGTGTTCGGCATCTGCATCGACCCGGCCCACGGCGGCCTCGGGTTGGGCAAGCTCGCGATGTGCGTGGTGTCGGAGGAGCTGAGCCGCGGCTGGGTGGCGGCCGGATCGCTCGGCACGCGGTCCGAGATCGCGGGGGAGCTGATCGGGGCCAACGGCACGCCGGCGCAGAAGGCGCGCTGGCTGCCGGGGATCGCCAAGGGCGACGTGCTGCCGACGGCGGTGTTCACCGAGCCTGACACCGGCTCCGACCTCGCCTCCGTCCGCACCCGGGCGCGGCGGGAGGCGGACGGCACCTGGCGCATCACCGGGGCCAAGACCTGGATCACCCACGGCTCGCGCAGCGACCTGATGACCTTGATGGCCCGCACCGACTCCGGCGCGGCCGGGCACGCGGGGCTGTCGATGTTCCTCGCCGCCAAGACGCGGGGCACGGCGGCGGACCCGTTCCCGGACCCGGGGATCGAGGGCGGCGAGATCGAGGTGCTCGGCTACCGCGGCATGAAGGAGTACGCGCTGTCGTTCGACGGGTTCGCCGTCGCCGCCGACGGGCTGCTGGGCGAGGCGGCCGGGGCCGGGTTCCGCCAGTTGATGGCCACCTTCGAGGGCGCGCGCATCCAGACGGCGGCGCGGGCGGTGGGGGTGGCGCGCACGGCGCTCGACCTCGGCCTCGGCTACGCCGCCGGGCGTCGGCAGTTCGGCAAGACCTTGCTGGCCTTTCCGCGGGTTTCGGACAAGCTGGCGATGATGGCGGTCGAGATCGTGGCGGCGCGGGAGCTAACCTATTTCGCCGCCCGGATCAAGGACGCGGGCGAGCGGTGCGACATCGAGGCGGGGATGGCCAAGCTGCTGGCCGCGCGCGTCGCGTGGAGCAACGCGGACAGCAGCCTGCAGATTCACGGGGGCAACGGCTACGCGCTGGAGTACGAGATCAGCCGGGTGCTGTGCGACGCGCGCATCCTCAACATCTTCGAGGGGGCGGCGGAGATCCAGGCGGGCATCGTCGGCCGCGGGCTGCTCGCGCGACAGCTTTAGGGTGGCGTCGCCGTGTCCGTGAGCACGCCCCTGTCGTCCCCGCCGCCCGCCGCGCCGCTCTCGGCGCCGGGCTGGGGCGAGCCGGTGGAGCTGCGGCCGGGCGTGCTGTGGGTGCGGCTGCCGCTGCCGTTCCGGCTCGACCACGTCAACATCTACCTGCTCGCGGACGGCGACGGCTACGCCGCCGTCGACACTGGCATCGGCGACGACGCGACGCGGACGATCTGGGAGGGGCTGCTGGCCGGCGCGCTGGCCGGGCGGCGACTGACGCGGGTCATCGCGACGCACTATCACCCCGACCACGTCGGCATGGCGGGCTGGCTGTGCGAGCGGCTCGGCGCGCCGTTGCTGATGAGCCAGACCGAGTACCTGACCTGCCTGGCCATCCAGCTCGACCCGGAGGGGCTGAACGGGGAGCCTTACCGCGGCTTCTACCTGGGCCACGGCCTCGACGCGGCGACGACGCGGCGGATGCTGGGCCACGGCCACGGCTACCTGCGGATGATCACCGGGCTGCCGCGCACGTTCCGCCGGGTGATCGCGGGCGAGGCGATCGAGATCGGTGGGCGGCGGTTCGCGGTGCTGTCCGGCGGCGGGCACTCGCCGGAGCAGGTGATGCTGCATTGCGCCGCCGACGGGCTGCTGCTGGCGGCCGACCAGGTGCTGGCGCGCATCTCGCCCAACATCAGCGTCCACGCGACGGACCCGGACGGCGACCCGCTCGGCATCTACCTGCGCTCGCTGCGGGACCTGAAGCAGGCGGTCGCGGCCGACACGCTGGTGCTGCCGGGCCACGGGCTGCCGTTCACCGGGCTGCATCCCCGGCTGGACGAACTGGCGGCGCACCACGAGGCGCGCTGCGCCGCCATCCTGGCCGCTTGCGGGGCGCGCGGGCTGAGCGGGGCGGCGCTGGTGCCGGTGGTGTTCGGCCGGCCGATCGACGATCCGCACCAGATGGGTTTCGCGTTCAGCGAGGCGCTGGCGCACGCGAACCTGCTGCGCCGGCGCGGGCGGCTCTGGTTCGAGAACGGGTTGTTCATAGCGCGTGACCCTTGCTGATGGACCGCGTGGGCCGCACGCCGTCCCTTCATTTCGCCGGACGGCTTTGTCGAGCGAGGCAAGCCCGTCCGCCCGGATGACGCTCAAGTCCGCCCAGAGGGCCTTCGGCGTTACGCGTCGGGCGTGGCCAGCGCCGCTCGCAGCGCCGCCGCCTTGCGCCCGACGTCGGCCACGGTGTCACCCGGCTTGTAGAGCGCCGAGCCGATCCCGAACCCCGCCGCCCCGGCCGCCCGCCAGGCCGGGATGCTGGCCGCGTCCATGCCGCCGACCGGCAGCACCGCCGTCCCCGGCGGCAGCACGGCCCGCAGCGACTTCAGCACCGCCGGGCTGGCCGCCTCGGCCGGGAACAGCTTCAGCGCGTCGGCGCCGGCGTCCAGCAGCGCGAACGCCTCGGCCGGCGTGAAGAAGCCGGGGGCGGCCGAGAGGCCCGTCACCTTCGCCGCCCGCACCAGCGCCGGGTCGGCGTGCGGCGTCACCATCAGCCGGCCCCCGGCCGCCGCCAGCCGGCTGACATCGCGCTCGCGCCGCACGGTGCCCGCCCCGATCAGCGCGTCCGCGCCGAAACGGCGCGCCAGGCGGCCGATGCTGTCGAACGGCTCGGGCGAGTTGAGCGGCACCTCGATGACCAGGACGCCGGCGGTGATCAGCGCGTCGGCCACGGCCTCCGCCTCGTCCGGGCGGATACCGCGCAGGATCGCCACCAGCGGGCTGCGGGCGAGGAGGGCGTTCAGGTCCAATCGACGTGCTCCGCGATGCGCATCAGGCCGGCCGCCGCGTCCTCCATGTGCCGGACCGCGCGGCCGCCGCGTTGCTCGATGGCGGCGGCGTAGAGGCCGCACAGGGCCGGGTCGCCGCACAGGTGGACGGTGGCGGCGGCGGGCGCGTGGAGCAGCTCGTGGCCGATCAGCAGCCCGGACAGGAACGCCGCCGCCTCCCCTTCGGACAACTCGCCGAACAGGCCCAGGGCGCGGATCCCGAACAGGTGGTGCAGCAGCCCGCCGGGCCGCGACGCCCGGTCCACGCCGCGCAGGAAGGCGGTCGGCTCCGTCGGCCCGTCCTGCATCAGCCGGCCGAGGATCGTGTGGTGGCGCAGCGCGGCGTAGGCTTCGCCGGTCAGGTGGGTGGTGAAGCCGGCTATGCGGCCGGCCTCGATCCGCGCCCATTTCGAGTGGCTGCCCGGCAGGCAGACCACGGCGTCCGGACCCGTCCGCGCCAAGAGGCCGAGCAGTTGCGCCTCCTCGCCGCGCATCACCTCCGGCACGCCGTCCGCGTCCTTGGCGGAGAGGCCGGGCGCGAGGCGCACCGCCGCGCCCTCGAACGGGACGGCGACGCAGGCCGCCGCCAAGGCGGACAGGTCGGCCGGGCACGGCAGGTAGGGGGCCTCGACCCAGCCCTGGCGGCTGCCCACCATGCCGGACAGCAGCACCCGGCGCTCGCCGTCGCCGAGCCAGCCGCCGACCGCGCCGCGCAGCGCCGCGGCGAAACCTCCGGGCGGCACGGACAACAGGCCGGGGCCGGACGTGATGCGGTCAATCACCTGCCCGTCCCGCCAGCGGAAGGCGCGGAAGTTGCTCGTGCCCCAATCCACTCCGATCAAGGAGCGAACTCCAGCATCACGGGCACGTGGTCGGACGGCTGCGGGCGCTCGCGCTCGTCCTTGTCGGGGGCGGCGTCGACCAGCCGCTCGGCCATGGTGGGCGACAGCAGGCCGTGGTCGATCCTCAGCCCCGAATCCCGCCGCCAGGCCCCGGCCTGGTAGTCCCAGAACGTGTAAACCCGGCCGGCCGGCCGCACGGCGCGCACGGCGTCGGTCAGCCCGAGCCAGATCAGCCGCCGGAACGCCGCCCGGGTTTCCGGACGGATCAGCGCGTCGGACGGCGACAGCGCGCCGGGCGCGAAGTCCTCGTCCGTCGGCGCGACGTTGTAGTCGCCGGCCAGCACGCAAGGGCGTTCCGCCGCCAGCAGCGACGCGGCGTGGGCGGCCAGGCACTCCATCCAGCGCAGCTTGTAGGCGTAGCCCGCCTCGCCGCCCGAGCCGCCGTTCGGCAGGTAAAGGTTGCCGACGGTGACGCCGTCCGTCGCGACCTCGACGTAGCGCGCCTGGCCGTCGTCGTCGGCCAGCCCCGGCAGCGCCCGGCGCATGACCTCGACCGGCCCGCGCGCGAGGATGGCGACGCCGTTGTAGCCCTTCTGGCCGACGACGTGGGCGGCGTAGCCAGGGAAGGCGTCGGCCGGGAACTGGTCCGCCTCGCACTTGATCTCCTGCAACAGGAGCAGGTCGGGCTGGCGGCGTTCCAGCCAGTCGGCGACGTGCCGCTCGCGGCTCCGGATCGAGTTGACGTTCCAGCTCGCGATCCGCACGGCGGCGTCAGTCGATCGAGAAGCTGGTCCCGCAGCCGCAGGCCGAGGTCGCGTTCGGGTTGCGGATGGTGAAGTGCGCGCCCATGAGCGCGTCGGTGTAGTCGAGCACCGAGCCGCCGAGCAGGTCGAGGCTGGCCGGGTCGACGAGGACGCGGGCGCCGGCGTGCTCGACCACGAGGTCGTCGGGCTGGGGGGTTTCGTCCAGCTCGAACTTGTACTGGAAGCCGCTGCAGCCGCCGGCGAGGACGGCGACGCGCAGGGCCGCCGGGCTGGGCTGGGCGGCGACGATCTCGGCCACGCGCTCGGCGGCGCGGTCAGAGACGGAGAACGGGGCGGTGGTGCTCATGGGGGACACATAGCGCAGGTGGGCGCAAGATTAAACGGGCGACGTGGCCGGGGGCCGCGGACCGCCTTGATGCGGACACGCCGCGGATGACACGCCGCGCTCCCGGGATATGCTGGCATCATGTTCGACTCGCTTCGCGCCGCCGGGTTCCAGATCGAGTTCCATTCCCATGCCGAGGCGATCCTGGGCGTTGACTTCGCCGACGTGGCCCGGCAGCTCCAAGCCGTCCTGGCGACTGCGACCATACCGATCGAGGAAATCATCGGCTCTGGCGGGGGTGAAACCAAAGGCACCCAGCGGCTCAGGCGGGCGCTGCAGCGAAATGGATGGCGCAAGCACAAGTTCGAGGTCCGAAGGACGATCGACGGCGTCGAGCGCGAGTCGGTGTCCCATGAGGTGGATCACGTCGCCCGATTCCCGGCAGGGGTGATCGCGCTGGAGATCGAATGGAACAACAAGGATCCGTTCTTCGACCGCGATCTCGAGAATTACAAGCGCCTGCACGCTGACGGCGCGATCTCGCTCGGCGTCCTGATCACGCGGGGCGCTTCGCTTCAGGACCGGATGCGGGACCTGGTCCTGCGGTTCGCGACGGAGCAGGGGATCAACGGCACACCCGACCTGCACCGCATCGGCCTCAGCCCGACCCGGCGGCAACTGCTGGACTACGAGCGCCGAACCCGAAGCGGGGCGGCGTTCGCGAACGCCTGGGCGGCGGCGTTCGTCCAGGACAAGTTCGGGGCCGCCACGACGCACTGGCGCAAGCTGGAGGACCGCGTCAAGCGCGGCGTGGGCAATCCCTGCCCTTTGCTGCTGATCGGCTTGCCCGCGAGCCTCGTCACGTTCGGGGAAGCGGCGGGGGAGATCGAGCGCCTGATCGAGGAAGGGGGATCGTCAGTCGAACAACCCTGACCTGTTGCGGTGCGCGCGCGAGTGGTTGGCATAGGTCTTCCATGTCGGCTCGTAGCCGTCACTGGCCTGGTTGCCCCATACGGTCCAGCCAGGCCGCACGCCGCGCGCGAACAACTCAAGGCGCGGGCCTGGGCTGCACGCCTCGATGATCGGGTAGAGCTCGTCCGGCTTGCGGGAATGTTCGCGCTTGCGGGTTCCGATGTAGTTCACCTGCGTCCGGCCCGGCTGCAGGGTTCGCGCGTTCTTACCGCGCACGCCGAACAAGACGAGTTCGGTCACGTTGCGGAAGTAGAAGCCGACGCCCCGGCCGTCGCTGCCGCCGTCCTTGCGCCGTTTGTGCCAGACGATGTTGCTCTTGTAGCTGAATCCCCATGCCCGCACCACCTGCAAGCCCTCGGGCAGCAGGGCGTTGGGCACCCATAGGTAAAGGTGGGCGATCGGCGCGCTGACGGCCGCCACCGGCAAGGCGGAGATCGCGGCCAGGTCCAGGGTGCCGTAACGGCTCAGGCGCTTGTGCTCCGGCGCCATCTTGCCCGTGCGGTTCGCGAACTGCCACGGCGGATCGGCCAGGACGCAGCCGAACGGCTGGCCATCGAAGGCGGCGAGGAGGTCGGCCGCCGGGTCGGGGATATTGGTCGTGTCCATGGGCCGGAGTTCCCTTCGCCTGCGCGGCACAGCTTGTAGCCATCGCCGCCCCGCCTTGCTACACGCGCCTGCATGGTCCACGCTCCGTATGCCGTCCGGCCCGAGACGTCGCGCGGCCGGCTGCACCCGGAGCCGTCCGCCCAGGGCCGCAGCCCGTGGCAGCGCGACCGGGACCGGGTGATCCACAGCAGCGCCTTCCGCAAGCTGCAGTACAAGACGCAAGTGTTCGTCAACCACGAGGGCGACTACTACCGCACCCGCCTCACCCACAGCATCGAGGTGGCGCAGATCGCCCGCTCCATCGCCCGCGCGCTGGCGGTGGACGAGGATTTGACGGAGGCGCTGGCGCTGGCCCACGACCTCGGGCACCCGCCGTTCGGCCACGCCGGGGAGGAGGCGCTGAACGCGCGCATGAAGCCGTACGGCGGCTTCGACCACAACGCGCAGTCGTTGCGGACCGTGACCAAGCTGGAGAACCGCTACGCCGCGTTCGACGGCCTCAACCTGACCTGGGAGACGTTGGAGGGCCTCGCCAAGCACAACGGCCCGGTGCGCCGGCCGCCGCCCTACACCGCCGAGTACGACGCGTTGCACAAGCTCGACCTGCACACCCACGCCTCCGTCGAGGCGCAGGTCGCGGCCATCGCCGACGACGTGGCCTACCACAGCCACGACCTGGACGACGGGATGCGCGCCGGGCTGTTCGGGCCGGAGGACATCCAGCACCTGCCGGTGGTGGGGGCGGCGCTGGCGCGGGCGCGGCTGGCCAGCCTCGACGTGCCGCCGCCGCGGCTGCGCCACGAGACGATCCGCCGGGTCATCAACGGCTTCGCCACCGACCTGATCGAGGAGACCGAGCGGCGGCTGGCCAAGGCCGAGCCGTGCAGCGCCGACGCCGTGCGCCGCGCCCGCCAGCCGATGGTGGCGTTCAGCCCGGCGATGGCCGAGGCCAACCACGCCGTCAAGGAGTTTCTCTACGCCCGCATGTACCGGCACTGGCGGGTCAACCGCATGACGGCGAAGTCGCGCCGGGTGACGGAGGCGTTGTTCGGGTTGCTGCACGAGGACACCAGCCTGCTGCCCGACGGCTGGCGCACCCTGGCCGGCGAGGGCGACCCGGCGCGGGCGGCGCTGATCGTGACGGACTACATCGCGGGGATGACGGACCGGTTCGCGTTGGAGGAGCACCGGCGGCTGACGGACCCCTTGGCGCGAGGGTAGGGTGGCGGCGAGTCATGACTAGGCAGGAGGCGGGTGATGGACGTGAGGCAGGCGATCGTGAAAGCCAAAGAATATGTCTCAGATGTCTACTCTGATGAGTCGATCATGAATCTCGGCTTGGAAGAAACGGAGTATCTTCCTGAGCGTGATTGCTGGCAAATTACACTCGCATTCTCTCGCCAGTGGAATACACCAAAATCCCGGGCGCAGGAGGTATTGGAAAATTTAGGCGGTTCGGCCGGGCTTAAGCGCTCCTACAAGGTGATCGGGGTCGCAGCGGACGGATCAATCCTGTTCATGAAGGATAGGTCCAGGATGGAAGCTGCTGAGTGACAGGCTCATTTGTTGTTGACGCGAACCTGCTTTTACTGCTGGTCGTCGGCGCTACGGACCGAGCTTACATCAAGGCGCATAAGCGGTTGCGAGACGACTACGATGACGAGCATTTCGATCTTTTGGGACTGCTGATCTCAGAGTTCTCGGAGATCATCTTGGTCCCAAACGTGCTGACTGAGGTGTCGAACTTTGCCCGGCAAATCAACAACCCCGCACGGTCACGCATCACGGTCACGTTCAAGAGGCTGGTCGAGACGGCTATAAAACTGCCTATCGCGAGCCGGATTGCCGTCCAAAGCGAGGGTTTCGCTGACTTCGGTTTGACCGACGTGGTCCTGTTGCGGGTTTGCGCCCTAGCGCTGCCCGGCGCATCGCTGACGCTGCTCACGGCGGATGGCAGGCTCGCTGCCAAGGCCAGGGAGCTTGGGCATAGCCCCATCAACTTCAGAGAATTCCTGGAAGCGTGACGAATGTCAGAGAACATCTACGCCCGCGTCCGCGATGCCGTCGCCGCCGCCCTGCGGCAAGCCGTGCCGAACTTGCCGGAGGACGTCGCCGCCCGCGTCGAGGTCACGCCCGCCCGCGACCCGGCGCGCGGCGACATGGCGACCAACGCCGCCATGGTCAGCGCCAAGGCGGCGCGGCAGCCGCCGGCCAGGATCGCGGCGGCGCTGGCGGCGGCGCTGGCGGACGGACCCGACGTGCTGGCCGCCGAGGCCGCCGGGCCGGGCTTCGTCAATCTGCGCCTGCGCCCCGAGGCGCTGCGCGCCACCCTCCCCGCCATCCTGGGCGCGGGCGAGGCCTACGGCGACGGCCCGGCGCGCGGCGGGCGGCCGGTCAACATCGAGTACGTCTCGGCCAACCCGACCGGGCCGATGCATATCGGCCACTGCCGCGGCGCGGTGGTGGGCGACGCGCTGGCCAGCCTGATGGCCAAGGCCGGGTTCGACGTGACCAAGGAGTATTACATCAACGACGCCGGGGCGCAGGTGATCGCGCTGGCCTGGGCCGCCTACTGGCGCTACCTGCAGGCCCTCGGCACCCCGCTGTCGGAGGAGGAGTACGCGAGGCAAGTCCCCGGCGGCCTGCAGTATCGCGGCGACTACCTCGTCCCTGTCGGCCAGGCCCTGCTCGCCCGCCACGGCCCCGGCCTCGCCGGGCCGGGCGGCGTCCCCGCCGACCCCGCGCTGTGGCTCGACGCCGTGCGCGAGGACGCGGTCGCCGCCATGATGGCCGGCATCCGCGCCGACCTGGCGGCCCTCGGCGTCGTGCCCGACGTGTTCACCTCCGAGCGCGCGCTGGTGGAGCGCGGCGCGGTCGACGAGGTGATCGGGCGGCTCAGCGCCAAGGGCCTGATCTACGAGGGCGTGCTGGAGCCGCCCAAGGGCAAGACGCCGGAGGACTGGGAGCCGCGGGAGCAGACGCTGTTCCGCGCGACGCAGTTCGGGGACGACGTGGACCGGCCGCTGCGCAAGTCGGACGGCTCCAACACCTACTTCGCCAACGACATCGCCTACCACGCCGACAAGATGGACCGCGGCGCCGGGCTGATGATCGACGTGTGGGGCGCGGACCACGGCGGCTACGTGTCGCGCCTGAAGGCGGCGGTGCGGGCGCTGGCCACCGAGCCGTCGCAACGGCTCGAGATCGCGCTGTGCCAGATCGTCCACGTGCTGCGCGGCGGCCAGCCGGTGCGGATGAGCAAGCGCGCCGGAACCTTCGTAACCTTGGCCGACCTGATCGAGGACGTGGGCCGCGACGCCGTGCGCTTCACCATGCTGACCCGCAAGTCGGACGCCCAGATGGAGTTCGACCTCGACGCCGTGGTGGCGCAGACGCGCGAGAACCCGGTGTTCTACGTGCAGTACGCCCACGCCCGCTGCCGCTCCGTGCTGCGCGCGGCGGCGGCATCGCACGACACCGCGCCCGCGTCCCTGGCGCAGGCCCCGCTGCACAGCCTGGCCGCCGACGCCGAGATGACCCTGATCCGCCGCCTGGCCGGCTGGCCGCGCACCGTGGACGGCGCGGCAATGGCGCAGGAACCACACCGAATTGCGTTTTTCCTCTATGACTTGGCGAGCGACTTTCATATGCTGTGGAACCAAGGCCGGGACGACTCGACCCTGCGCTTCCTGCAGGCCGACCGCCCGGACGACACCGCGGCGCGGCTCGCCTTGGTCGAGGCGACCGCGACCGTCATTCGCTCCGGCCTTAAGCTGCTGGGGGTCGAGCCCGTCGAGGAGATGCGCTGAACCGTGTCGGACCACATCCAAGCCACCCCGGGCTTCGGGCACCAGGCGTTCGGCCGCCCGTCCCTTGCTCCTCCGCCGATCGCCGCGCCGCCTCAGGCCCCGGTCTCGTCGGGCTACCGCGCCCGGCGCGCGCCCGACCGCGGGATGCGGGCCATGACCATCGCCGCCGCCGGGCTCGGCGGCGCGCTCGTGCTGGCCATGGGCGTGTGGGGCATGATGGACCGCGGGCCGCGCGCCGTGCCGGTGTTCGAGGCCGACAACCGCCCGCTTCGGATCCGGCCGGACAACCCGGGGGGCATGCAGGTCAGCGGCGCTGACGACGCGGTGATGGGCGGCGAGGCCAGCGGCAAGGAGCGCCTCGCGCCGCCCGCCGAGATGCCCGCGCCGCAAGCCCTGCGGGCGCAGCTGCCCCCCGCCCCGCCGGCCGCGGCGGAGACGACGCCCGCCCCGATTCCCGCTGCCCCGGCTTCCGCTCCCCCGGCATCCGTTTCCCAGATCTCGGCCCCACCGACCGCCGCCACGCCGTCGCCGTTGCCTGACACGCCGGCCGCCCCGCGCAAGGAGGCCGCCGCTGCCGCGCCGGCCACGGTCGCGCCACCCGCCGCCCCCCGCCCCGTCTCGGCCGCCGCGAGCGGGGCCATGGTCCAGCTCGCCGCCGTGCAGTCGGAGGCCGCGGCGCAGTCCGAATGGCAGCGCCTGTCCAAGCGCCTGCCCGGCCTGCTCGGCGACCGCCAGCCCGTGCTGCAGCGCTCCGAGAGCAACGGCCGCCCGTTCTGGCGCGTCCGCACCGGGGGCTTCGCCGACTCCGCCGCCGCGTCCGGCTTTTGTAACCAGGTCAAAGCCAAGGGCGGCAACTGCGCCGTCGCCGCGTTCTGACGACCATTCTGCCCAGGCATTCGCCGGCCTGACTTGGCGCGCGAGGGGGCGGCGGCCCCCTTTGGCGCGCGAGGGGGCGGCGCTCCCCCTGGTGCCCGGCCCCGCCACATGCGCTATGCTCTGGACCCGATGCCCCCGTCCCCGTCATGACCAAGGCCGCCATCGTCGCCCTGGCCGGCCCCGACCTCGCGCCCGAGGAAGCCGCGTTGCTGGCCGACGCCCGGCCGCTCGGCATCATCCTGTTCGGCCGCAACATCGTCGATGCGCGCCAACTCTCGCGCCTGATCGGTGACGTGCGCCAGGCGCTGCCGCCGGACGGCCTGCTGATGATCGACCAGGAAGGCGGCCGGGTCGCGCGGATGCGCCCCCCCGCTTGGCGCGCCCACCCGCCGGCCGCCGCCATCGGCCTGCGCGCCGAGGCCGACCTCGCCGCCGGCGTGCGCCTGGCGCGCGCCACCGGGGCGCTGATCGGCCTCGACTGCGCCGAGGCCGGGTTCGACGTGGTCTGCGCCCCGGTGCTGGACGTGGCGGGCGAGGGCATGACGGCGGCCATCGGCGACCGCTCCTTCGGTGCTGACCCGGCCCGCGTCGCCGCCCTCGCCCGCGCCGCCGCCGACGGCCTGATGAGCGCCGGCGTCCAGCCGGTGGCCAAGCACGCCCCGGGCCACGGCCGCGCCCGCGTCGACAGCCACGTCGCCCTGCCCCGGCTCGGCGCTGAGGAGGACCTGGAACCCGAGATCGCCGCCTTCGCCGCCTGCGCCGACCTGCCCTGGATGATGACGGCCCACGTCGTCTACGACGCGCTCGACCCGGAGCGGCCCGCCACCTTGTCGCCACCGGTGATCGAGCGCGTGATCCGCGGCCGGATCGGCTTCGGCGGCGTGCTGGTGTCGGACGACCTGTCGATGGGCGCGTTGTCCGGCTCGGCCGCCGAGCGCGCCGGCGCGGCCGTCGCCGCCGGCTGCGACGTCGCGCTGCACTGCTCCGGCCGCCTCGACGAGAGCCGGGCGGCGCTCGACGCCGTGCCGTGCCTGTCCCGCGCCGCCCGCGACCGCCTCGCCCGCGCCCGCGCCCTGGTCGATGGACGCCGCGCCGCGCTCGATCGCCACGCCCTCGTCGCCGACCAGTCCACCTTGCTGGCATGACCGCCCGCCGATGACCGAGATCCTGTTCCAGATCCTGCTGTTCGCGCCGCCGACGATCCTCGCGATCACCTTGCACGAGGCCGCGCACGGCTTCGCCGCCCTCGCCCTCGGTGACGACACCGCGCGGCGCATGGGCCGGCTGTCGCTCAACCCGCTGCGCCACATCGACCGGGTCGGCACCATCCTGCTGCCCGGCGGCCTGATCCTGTTCCAGTTGCTGACCGCCGGGCGCGTCCTGTTCCTGTTCGGCTGGGCCAAGCCGGTGCCGGTGTCGGCCTGGCGCTTCAACGATCCCCGCCGCGGCATGGCGCTCGTCGCCGCCGCCGGGCCGCTGACCAACTTCGTGCTCGCCTGGCTGGGCGCGCTGTGCCTGCACGCCGTGCCGCTGCTGCCCGAGGCCGTCGGCGACGTCGGCCAGGACATGATCGAGACCTTCATCCTCGCCAACCTGGTGCTCGGCCTGTTCAACCTGCTGCCGATCCCGCCGCTCGACGGCGGCCGCATCGCGGTCGGCGTGCTGCCCGCGCCCCTGGCCGCGGTCTGGGCGCGGCTGGAAGGCGCGGGCATCGTGCTGGTGATCCTGTTCGTCGTCGTCGGCCCCCGCCTGCTGGCCGAGTTCGGCATCCAGTTCGACCCGGTCGGGGCCGCGCTGCGGACCGTGCTGCCGTGGTCGCTGCGCTTGATCGGGCGGATGGCCTTCTTCGATGGCTGACCTGCCGTCCGACCCCGAGCTGGTGCTGCGCCTCGACGGCTTCGAGGGACCGCTCGACCTGCTGCTGGAGCTGGCGCGCGGCCAGAAGGTCGATCTCGCCCGCATCTCGATCCTCAGCCTGGTCGAGCAGTTCCTGGCCATCGTGGGCAGCCCGCGCGTCCGCCTCGAACTGGCCGGCGACTGGCTGGTGATGGCCGCCTGGCTGACCTGGCTCAAGTCCCGCCTGCTGCTGCCCGCCGCCGCGCCGGCGGACGACGCGGAGGACGCGGCCGGGCTGCTGGCCGCCCGGCTCGACGCGCTCGGCCACGTCCACCACCTCGCCGCCTGGCTCGCCGACCGGCCCCAGCTCGGCCACGACGTGTTCCCCCGCGGCCTGCCCGAGCGGCTGGTCGCGGTCGACCGTTCCGGCCTGTCCACCGACCTCGGCGGCCTGGTGCGCGGCTACGTCGCCGCCCGCCGCGGCGGCCAGGCGCGGCAGCGCTACCAGCCCCGTCGGCCAGCGTGGAGCATGGCCGACGCCCATGCCCGGCTGCAATGGATGCTCGGCCGGGCGCCGGGCTGGCTGGCGCTGGAACGGCTGCTGCCCGACCTCGGCCCCGACCCGGCGTGGCGGCGCGTCGCCGTCGCCAGCACGTTGCTCGCCGGGCTGGAACTGGCGCGGGGCGGGGCCGCCGAGCTGCGGCAGGACCGCGCCTTCGGTCCCATCCTGCTGCGCCGCGCCTCCCTTGCCCCCTGATCCGGAGCGCCTGGCCGAGGCCTTGATCTTCGCCAGCGCCGAGCCGGTGCCGACCGCGGCCCTCGCCCGGCTGCTGCCCGACGCGGTAGACGTCGAGCCGGTGCTGGCCGCCTTGCGCCGGCGCTACGCCGGGCGCGGCATCGAACTGGTCGAGGTCGGCGGCGGCTGGCAGTTCCGCACCGCGCCCAACCTGGTCGGGCCGCTGACCCGGGTGATCCGGCGGCCCCGCCGCCTGCCGCGCGCGGCGATGGAGGCGCTGGCGGTGATCGCCTACCACCAGCCGACGACGCGGGCCGAGATCGAGCAGGTGCGCGGCGCGGCGTTGGGCCAGGCGACGATGGACGCGCTGCTGGAAGCCGGGCTGATCGAACCGAAGGGTCGCAAGGACACCGCCGGCCGGCCCACCCTATGGGGCACGACCGCGCGGTTCCTGCACCAGTTCGGCCTGTCCAGCCTGCGCGACCTGCCGCGCCGGGAGGACCTGCTGGTGGAGCCGCTGTCCTGACGGGCGCGGGCGGGGTCAGGCGGACGCGTGGTCGAGGGCGTCGAACTGGTGGATCCAGGCGAAGTCCTGCGGGAAGCGGGCCACCTTGCGGTTGCGCCCTTCGAGGGCCGGGCCGTCCGGGAGGTGGAGCGCGCGGTTGGTGTCCCAGGAGCTGCGCTGGATGGTGCGGGTGCGCAGGCGGCGGAGGCCGGCGTAGCGGGTGAGCGTTTGCTCCAGTTCGGAGGGCCGGGCCTGCCCGAGCACCTCGGCCAGGGTGATGGCGTCCTCGATGGTGGTGTTGGCGCCCTGGCCGTGGTGGGGGAGCATGGCGTGGGCGGAGTCGCCCAGCAGCACGGCCACGCCGCGATGCCAGCGCCGCAGCGGCGGCACGACGAACAGGCCCCAGCGGGAGCCGAAGGTGGAGGCGGCGATCATCTCGGTGACGGCCGGGTGCCAGCCGGCGAAGGCGTCGACGGCCTCGCCCGGCCGCAGGTCAACCGTCCAGCGATCGGGGTCGGGCCACTCGGCCGGGCCTTCGGTCACGGCGAAGAAGTTGACGTCCTGGCCGCGGCCGCCGATGGCGTAGTGCAGCAGGTGGGCGTCCGGGCCCATCCAGAACTGGATCGCGTGCGGGTCGGGCAGCGAGGGCAGCGCCGCCGTGGGAACGATGCCGCGAAAGGCGCTGGTGCCGGAATAGCGCGTGCCGGCGCCGCCGGTGACGTAGTCGCGCAGCTTGGACCGGACGCCGTCGGCGCCGACGACCAGGTCCGGCCGCTCGACCCGGCCGTTGGCGAAGCCGAGGCGGAGCCGGCCGCCGTCCTCCTCGACGGACTGGAGGCGGTGGCCGAGGGCGATGGCGTCCGCGCCGACGGCGTCGATCAGCACGCGTTGCAGGTCGGCGCGGTGGACCCCGAAGTAGGGCGCGCCGAAGCGCTCGCGGTACTGGCCGCCGAGGGCGACGGGGTGGGCCGCGATGCGCCCGCCGCCGCGCCAGTCGCGGTAGATCAGCTCGGTCGGCTCGGTGGACACGGCCGCGATGGCGGGCAGCAAGCCGAGGCGTTCCAGCTCGCGCGTGGCGTTGGCGGACAAGGCGACGGCCGCGCCGATCTCGGTGAGCAGCGCCGCCTGCTCGAACACCTGGGCCTCGATGCCGCGCCGCCGCAGCGCCAAGGTGAGCGTCAGGCCGCCGATGCCGCCGCCGATGATCGCGATCCTCATGCGCCGCCCTCCCTTACCTAGAAGGTATGGAGGAACGCGGCCTGTCAAGCCTTGCCCGCCGCCGTTATTGGCCGCCCTACTGGCCGAACACGATGCCGTGCGCCCGGTACATGTCGCGGATGAGTTGGAGCAGCAGCGTGATCTCGGGGGACGCGTCGCTGGCGCGGGTGCTCATCAGGATGGGCGAGGCCGCGCCGGGCTCGGCGAGGGGCTTGTAGCCGACGTTCTCGCGGCGGAAGCCCTCGACGGCGGCGGGGACGAGGCAGACCCCGGCCTCGGCGGCGACGAGGCCGAGGGCGGTCTGCAACTCGCGGACCTCGTGCAGCCGGGCCGGCTTCAGGCCGCGGGCGCGGAACAGGGACAGCACCTGGTCGGCGTAGGACGGGCGGGGGGCCTTGGGGTAGATGATGAGGGTTTCCGCCGCCAGGTCGGCCAAGCGGAGCGGCGCCTCGGCGCGCAGCGCGGGATGGGCCAGCGGCAAGGCGGCGACGAGCGTCTCGCTGCGCAGCAGGATGCGGTTGATCGCCGGGTCGTCGACGGTGATGCGGCCGAAGCCGACGTCGATGCGGCCTTCCTTGAGGGCGGCGATCTGCTCGATAGTGGTGAGCTCGACGAGGGTGAGCTCGACGCCGGGTCGGGCCGCGCGGTAGGCGCGGATGAGTTCGGGCAGGTAGCCGTAAAGGGTGGAGCCGACGAAGCCCAGGCCGAAGCTGTGGCGGCGGCCCGGATTGAGCCGGCGGACCACCGACTGCATGTCCTCGACCCGCTCGAGCACCTGGACGGCCTGCTCGTAGAACAGGCGGCCCTGCTCGGTCAGTTGCATCGGGCGCGCGGCGCGGTCGATCAGGGTGGCGCCGAGCTGCTGCTCCAATTGCTGGATCTGCCGGCTCAGCGGCGGCTGGGCGATGTTGAGCACCGCGGCGGCGCGGGTGAAGGAGCGCTCGCGGGCGACGGCGACGAAGTAGCGGAGATGGCGCAGCTCCAATTATACCTCAAAAGTATGGAATAGGACCGAAAGGGTGTTGGACAGCGCGCGGATCGTGCCGATGATGAAGGCTAACGGGAAACGGCGGCGCACGGAACGCGGCCAGGCAGGAGGATGCGGCATGCTCGACGACGTGCGCCAAGCGCTGGCCGACGTGGTGCAGGAGGATCCTGCCACCGGGCACTTCCGCTGCAAGCGCAACATCTTCACCGATCCGCAGCTGTTCGAGCTGGAGATGAGGCACATCTTCGAGGGCAACTGGATCTACATGGCGCACGAGAGCCAGATTCCGAACAAGAACGACTACTTCACGACGTTCATGGGACGCCAGCCCGTGTTCATCGCGCGCAACCGGCAGGGCGAGCTGAACGCCTTCATCAACGCGTGCAGCCACCGCGGGGCCATGATCTGCCGGCACAAGCGGGACAACAAGGCGACCTTCACCTGCCCGTTCCACGGCTGGACGTTCAACAACAACGGCAAGCTGCTGAAGGTCAAGGACCCGGACGGGGCCGGCTATCCGGAGCAGTTCAACACCGACGGCAGCCACGACCTGACCCGGGTGGCGCGGTTCGAGAACTACCGCGGCTTCCTGTTCGGCAGCCTCGACCCGGACGTGAAACCGCTGCTCGACCACTTGGGCGAGGCGACCAAGATCATTGACATGATCGTCGACCAGTCGCCGCAGGGGCTGGAGGTGCTGCGCGGCGCGTCCACCTACGTCTACGACGGCAACTGGAAGCTGCAAACCGAGAACGGCGCCGACGGCTACCACGTCAGCGCCACGCACTGGAACTACGCGGCGACGACGAGCCGCCGCCAGGAGCTGGACACCCAGGACGACGTGCGGGCGATGAGCGCCGGCGGCTGGGCCAAGCAGGGTGGCGGCTTCTACTCGTTCGAGCATGGCCACCTGCTGCTGTGGACCAACTGGCAGAACCCGGAGAACCGGCCCAACTGGGGCCGGCGCGAGGAGCTGGCGGCCGAGTTCGGCCAGGCGCGGGCGGACTGGATGGTGCAGCGCTCGCGCAACCTGTGCCTCTACCCGAACGTCTACCTGATGGACCAGTTCAGCTCGCAGATCCGCACCTACCGGCCGATCGCGGTGGACAAGACCGAGGTCACGATCTACTGCATCGCGCCCCGCGGCGAGGACCCGGCGGCGCGCACCCACCGCATCCGCCAGTACGAGGACTTCTTCAACGCGTCCGGCATGGCGACGCCGGACGACCTCGAGGAGTTCCGCTCCTGCCAGATCGGCTACATGGGGGCCGCGTCGCCGTGGAACGACCTGTCGCGCGGGGCGGCGCACTGGATCGAGGGCGCCGACGAGGGCGCGGCGGCGATCGGGCTGAAGCCGATGCTGAGCGGGGCCAAGACCGAGGACGAGGGCCTGTTCGCCGTCCAGCACCGCTACTGGATGGAAACCATGAGGACGCACCTGGAGGGGACGCCGTAACCCCGTGCTCGGCCTCGAGGACGCGCGGCAGTTCCTTTACCGGGAAGCGCGCGCCCTGGACGACAAGGCGTGGGACGACTGGCTGGCGCTTTACGCGCCGGACGCGGTGTTCTGGATGCCGTCCTGGGACGACGACGACAAGCTGGTGGAGGACCCGCTGACGGAGATCTCGCTGATCTATTACGGGCAGAAGAGCGGGATCGAGGACCGGGTGTTCCGCATCCGGACCGAGCGCAGCAGCGCGACCTCACTGCCGGAGCCGCGGACCTCGCACAACATCAGCAACGTGGAGATCACCGGCCAGTCGGACGCCGAGTGCCGGCTGCGGTTCAACTGGTTCACGCTCAACTACCGCTACAAGACGGTCGATACCTACTTCGGCACGTCGTACTACACGCTGAACACGTCCGGCGCGTCGCCGCTGATCACGAACAAGAAGGTCGTGCTCAAGAACGACTACATCCACCACGTCATCGACATCTACCACATCTGAAGGGCAGCATGGGCCACAGCGTCGCACTGAACTTCGAGGACGGGCTGACCCGGCTGATCGAGACCCGGCCCGGCGAGGCGGTCGCCGATTGCGCCTACCGCGCCGGCATCAACATCCCGCTCGACTGCCGCGACGGGGCCTGCGGCACCTGCCGGGTGTTCGTGGAAGCCGGGTCGTTCGACGGCGGCAGCTACATCGAGGACGCGCTGACCGACGACGAGGCCGCGGAAGGCTACGCGCTGGCCTGCCAGATGACGCCGAACTCCGACCTCGTGCTGCGGATCGCGGCGTCGTCCGAGGCGTGCAAGGTGCGCGCGACCGAGGCCCGGGCGCGGATCGGGGCGGTAACGCGGCTGTCGGACACGACACTCGGCTTCTCGCTGCTCGCCGACGCGCCGCCGGGGTTCCTGGCCGGGCAGTACATCAGCATCGCGGTGCCGGGAAGCGACCAGAAGCGGTCGTACTCGTTCAGCTCGGCCCCCGGGGCGGCGGAGATGACGTTCCTGGTGCGCGACATTCCGGACGGGCTGATGAGCCGGTTCCTGCGCGGGGCCGCGCCGGGCACGGAGGTGAGCTTCAGCGGGCCGTCCGGCAGCTTCTACCTGCGGGACGTGACGCGGCCGCTGCTGATGCTGGCCGGGGGCACGGGCCTGGCGCCGTTCCTGTCGATGCTGGGGCGCATCGCCGCCCGCGGCACGCGGCAGCCGGTGCATCTCATCTACGGCGTGACCAACGACGCCGACCTCGTGGAGGTGGCGGCGCTGGACGTGTTCGCCCGCAGCATCCCGGGGTTCAGCTTCGTGACCTGCGTCGCCGACGAAGCCAGCGCCCACCCGCGGCGCGGCTTCGTCACGCGCTACATCGAGCCCGAGCACCTCAACGGCGGCGAGGTCGACGTCTACCTGTGCGGGCCGCCGCCGATGGTGGACGCGGTGCGGGCGCACCTGGCCGACGGGGGCGGCGAGGCCCCGGCCGGGTTCTACTACGAGAAGTTCTCGCCGGGCGGCGCGATCACGGCGGTCGCGGCGTGATCCATGCCGGGCGGTTCGCGGGCAAGGGCGGGGTGGTGACGGGCGCGGCGCAGGGGATCGGCCGGGCGGTGGCGGCGCGCATGGCGGCCGAGGGTGGGCGCGTGGCGCTGGTGGACCGCTCGGCGCTGGTGCACGAGGCGGCGGGCGAGATCATGGCCGCGGGCGGGCAGGCCACCGCGATCATGGCCGACCTGGAACGGTTCGGCGAGTGCGAGCGCGCGATGGGAGCGGCGGTCGGGCGCATCGACGTGCTGGTCAACAACGTCGGCGGCACCATCTGGGCCAAGCCCTACGCCGAGTACGCCGAAGACGAGATCGAGGCGGAGGTGCGGCGGTCGCTGTTCCCGACCTTGTGGTGCTGCCGGGCGGTGCTGCCGCACATGCTGCGGGACGGCGGCGGGGTGATCGTCAACGTGTCCTCGGTGGCGACGCGCGGGATCAACCGGGCGCCCTACGCGGCGGCGAAAGGGGGCGTGAACGCGCTGACCGCCTCGCTCGCGTTCGAGTGCGCCGGGCACGGCATCCGCGTCTGCGCCGTGGCGCCCGGCGGCACCGACGCGCCGCGCCGCCGCATCCCGCGCAACAGCGCGCCGCCGTCCGACGCGGAACGGGGCTGGCAGCGGCAGGTGGTGGACCAGACCGTCGCCTCGAGCCTCATGGGCCGCTACGGCACCGTGGACGAGCAGGCGGCGGCGATCCTGTTCCTCGCCTCCGACGAGGCGTCCTACATCACCGGGGTGACGGTGCCCGTCGCCGGAGGCGATCTTGGCTGACGGTCGCCGGCGGCGACCCTGGATGACGGTCGCCGGCGGCGACCCTGGATGACGGTCGCCGGCGGCGACCCTGGATGACGGTCGCCGGCGGCGACCTCCGAACAACGAACAAGGGAGACACACGATGATCGACCACCTGCTGAAGACGAGCGCCATCCCGAACCTGATGGACAAGCTGTCCGGCCTCGACCAGCCCGGCGGCGACGAGCGGCTGAAGGCGATCGTGCGCAAGATCGTCGGCGACCTGTTCGAGACCATCGAGCAGTTCGACGTCACCCCGGCGGAATTCTGGTCGGCGGTGAGCTACCTGACCCGCGTCGGCCAGAGCAACGAGGGCGGGCTGATCGCGGCCGGGCTCGGGTTCGAGCACTTCCTCGACCTGCGGTTCGACGAGAAGGAGCGGCAAGCCGGGCTGGACGGCGGCACGCCGCGCACGATCGAGGGGCCGCTGTGGATCGCCGACGCGCCGCTGGAGCGCGGCGAGGCGCGGCTCGACCAAGACCCGGAAACGGGCGAGGCGCTGTTCATGCAGGGCCAGGTGCGCGACATCGGCGGCGCGCCGGTGGCGCACGCGGTCGTGGACGTGTGGCACGCCAACACCCGCGGCGGCTACTCGTTCTTCGACCCGTCGCAGAGCGCCTTCAACCTGCGCCGCCGCATCGAGACGGACGACCAAGGCCGCTACAAGCTGCGCACGATCCTGCCGGCCGGCTACGGCTGCCCGCCGGACGGGCCGACGCAGGCGCTGCTGACGGCGATCGGGCGGCACGGCAACCGGCCGGCGCACGTCCACTTCTTCGTCTCGGCCCCAGGCTACCGCAAGCTGACGACGCAGATCAACATCGCGGGCGACGCCTACCTGCACGACGACTTCGCGTTCGCGACCCGCGACGAGCTGATCCCCGGCGTGAAGCGCGTCGAGGACCCGGACGCGATGCGCGCGCGCGGCCGCAACAGCCCGTTCGTCGAGATCGAGTTCGACTTCACCATCCACCCGGAAACCGACCAGGTGCCGGACACGGTGATCGTGCGCGACCACGCCAAGGCGGCCTGACCGCCGTGATGCTGGACGCCCTCCAGGCCAGGGCCGAAACCGGGGCCGAAACCGGGGCCGAAACCGCGGCCGAAACCGGGGCCGAGGCCGGGCCGGCGCGGGACTTCGCCATCGAGGCGGTGACGGCGACCATCGTCGACGTGCCTACGGTGCGGCGGCACAAGCTGTCGCAAACCTCGGTGACGGCGCAGAACTACGTGATCGCGCAGTTGCGCCTGGCCAACGGCGTCGAAGGCATCGGCGAGGCGGCGACGCTGGGCGGGCCGCGGTGGAGCGAGGAGAGCGTCGAGGCGATCAAGGCCAACATCGACGCCTACCTGGCCCCGGCGCTGATCGGCCGCCGGGCGGACCGGATCGAGGCCGCCGGCGCCGTGATGGACGCGGCGGCCAAGCGCAACAACGCCGCCAAGGGCGCGGTCGAGACGGCGCTGTTCGACGCGGTCGGCAAGACGCTCGGCGTGCCGGCCTCGGCGCTGCTGGGCGGCGCGGTGCGAAGCAGCATCCCGGTGCTGTGGACCCTGGCCTCGGGCGACCCGGCCCAGGAAATCGAGGAAGCGGAGGCCAAGCTGGCCGCGCGGCTGCACCGGACGTTCAAGGTCAAGGTCGGCTCGCTCGCGCCCGCGGCCGACATGGCGCGGATGCGGCGCTTGGCCGGGGCGTTGGGCGACCGGGCGGCGCTGATCGTCGACGCCAACCAGGCCTGGGACGAGGCGACCGCCGCGCGCTGCCTGCCGGAGCTGGCCGAGATGGGCGTGGCCCTCGTCGAACAGCCGGTGCCGGCGTGGAACCTGGCCGCCATGGCCCGGCTGCGCGCCCGGCCGGGCACGCCGCCGCTGCTGGCCGACGAGTGCGTGTTCGACGCGCACGACATGCTGGCGGTCGCGGCGGCGGGGGCCGCGGACGCGGTGTCGCTCAAGATCGTCAAGCACGCCGGGCCGCTCGGCGTGAAGCGGGTGGCGGCGGTGGCGGAGGCCGGCGGCGTCGCGCTCTACGGCGGCTGCCTGCTGGAAAGCTCGGTGGGGGCGGCGGCGCACCTGCAGGTGTTCGCGACCCTGCGGGAGCTGGCCTGGGGCTGCGAGCACTTCGGGCCGCAGATCCTGACCGGCGACCTGGTGACGGAGCCGCTGCGCTTCGCCGACTTCCACGTCCACCTGCCCTCCGGCCCGGGGCTCGGCGTGACACTCGACCCGGCGGCGATGCGCCGCTTCGCGCGGGCCTGAGCGGGATGCTCTACCACGTCAAGATGGACGTGCTGCCGCCCGCGCACATGCCGGCCGAGGAGTTGGACGCGCTGAAGGCGGCGGAGAAGCGGATGGCGCTCGATTTGCAGCGGCAGGGCGTCTGGGTGCATCTCTGGCGGATCGCCGGGCAGTATGCCAACGTCTCGATCTTCGACGTCGGCAGCCACGACGAGCTGCACGCCGTCCTGTCCGGGTTGCCGCTGTTCCCGTTCATGACGATCGCCGTCACGCCGCTGGCCCGCCACCCGTCCGCGCTGGACGCGCAATAACCACCAAGCGGCCGACGCGCCGCACGAGGGGAGACCGGACATGAGCACCGTTGTCACGCGCCGAGGCTTCGCGGCCGGCCTGGCCGCCGCGTCCGCCCTGCTGGCCCGCCCGGCCCTGGCGCAGGACGCGCCGCTGAAGGTCGGGCTGATGTTGCCGTTCTCCGGCACGTTCGCCGCGCTGGGCGAGAACATCGCCGCCGCCGTGGCGCTGCTGATCGAGCAGAAGGGCGGCACGCTGGGCGGGCGCGCCATCCAGCTCATCCGCCTCGACGACGAATCCGACCCCTCGAAGGCGGTGCAGAACACCAACCGGCTCGTGGGCCGCGACAAGGCCGAGGTGGTGATCGGCACGGTCCACTCGGGCGTGGTGATGGCGCTGGTGCAGATGTCGCGCGAGCGCGGCGTCCCGGTGATCATCCCGAACGCGGGCAACGTGTCGGCGACGCGCGAGCTGTGCTCGCCCACGGTGTTCCGCAGCTCGTTCAGCAACTGGCAGCCGGCGTTCGGCATGGGCAAGGCGCTCGCGGCGCAGGGCGTGAAGCGGGCGGCCTGGGTGGCGTGGGACTACGCGGCCGGGCAGGAAGCCGGGGCCGGGTTCGCCGACGGGCTGCGGTCGGGCGGGGCCGAGCTGGTGCAGTCGCTGTTCCTGCCGTTCCCGGAAACCAACTTCCAGCCGGTGCTGGCGCAACTGTCGCGGCTCGACGTGCAGGCGGCGGGCGCGTTCTTCGCCGGCGGCGGCGCGGTACAGTTCGTGCGCGACTACGCGGCGGCCGGCTTCGGCGACCGCATCCCGCTGACCGGGTCCGGCTTCCTGACCGAAGGGGTGCTGGGGCCGCAGGGCGCGGCGGCCGAGGGGATCAGGACGGCGCTGCACTACGGCGACGGGATCGACAACCCGCGCAACGCCGCCTTCCGCGCCGCCTTCCTGGCCAGGACCCAGAAGGAAGCGGACGTTTACGCCGTGCAGGGCTACGACGCGGCGCAGATGCTGGCCGCCGGCCTCGAAGCGGCGAAAGGCGACGTCGCCGCCGAGGACGCCTTCGTGGCCGGCATCCAGGCGGCCAGGATCGACAGCCCGCGCGGCGCGTTCACGCTGTCGCCGTCGCACAACCCGGTGCAGGACATCTATCTCCGCGAGGCCAAGGGCGGCCGCAACGTCGTCGTCGGCGTGGCCGCGGCGGCGCTGGCGGACCCGGGCACGGGCTGCAAGATGAAATCCGCCTGAGCGCCCGTCCCGCCATGCCCGCGCGACGGCCCCCCGACGCGCTGCCCCGATGCTCGCGGCCCGCACGGCCACGCCACCCCGCCGCGCGCGGCCGCCGGACCACGCCCGTCATGCCACCGCGGCGCGCGGCGGCGCGGGTCCCGCCCCGGTGAGCGGGTTCCTCGCCCAGGTCCTGAACGGCGTCCAGTACGGCCTGCTGCTGTTCCTGATCAGCAGCGGCCTGACGCTGATCTTCGGCGTGATGGGGGTGATCAACCTCGCGCACGGCAGCCTGTTCATGGTGGGCGCCTACATCGCCTACGCCGTGGTCGCGGGGGCCGGGTCGCTGTGGCTGGCGCTGCCCTTGGCGGTGGCGGCCGGGGCCGTGGTGGGCGCGGTGCTGGAACGGGTGCTGTTCCGGCGCTTCTACGGTCGCAACCACCTCGACCAGGTGCTGCTGACCTTCGCGCTGATCCTGCTGTTCGAGGAAGGGCGCTCGGTGCTGGCGGGCAACGATTTCCACAGCGTCGCGGTCCCCGCGGCGCTCGACGTTTCGGTGCCGGTGGTCGAGGGGTTCTCCTACTCCGCCTACCGGCTGGCGGTGCTCGCCGCGTGCCTCCTGGTGGCGGCGGCGATGTTCTTCGTCGTCGAGCGGACGCGGGTGGGTTCGGCGATCCGGGCGGCGGCGGAGAAGCCGGAGATGCTGGACCTGCTCGGCATGGACGCGCGCCGCATCCACATGCTGGTGTTCGCCGCGGGCACGGCGCTGGCGATGCTGGCGGGCGCGATGGCCGCGCCGCTGCAATCGGTTTACCCCGGCATGGGCGACGGCTTCCTGATCATCTCGTTCGTGGTCGTAGTGGTGGGTGGCGTCGGCTCGATCGCCGGGGCGTTCTGGGGCGCGCTTCTGATCGGCCTCGTGGACACGCTGGCCAAGGCGTACCTGCCGTTCGCGGCGGGCCTCGCGGCCTACGCCATCATGGCGGCGGTGCTGCTTTGGCGTCCCACCGGCCTGTTCGGGCGGGCCTGAGATGGTGGTGGCGGGGCGGCGCGGGACGGCGCTGCTGGCGCTGGCCGCGCTCTGCGCCGCGCTGATGCCGCTGTTCGCCGCCCCCTACTACCTGCAACTCGCCTCCATCGGCCTGGTCACCGCCATGTTCGCGCTCAGCATGCAGTTGCTGGTGGGCGGCACCGGGCTGGTCAGCCTCGGCCAGGGGGCGTTCTTCGGCATCGGCGCTTACACGGTCTACCTGCTGGCGGCGTTCGGCCAGGGGGCGTCGGTGCTGGTCACCTTGCCGGCGGCGGCGCTGCTGTCCGGTTTGGCCGCGCTCGCGGTGGGCGCGCTGGCGCTGCGGACGCAGGGGTTCTTCTTCCTGATGACGACCCTGGCGTTCGGCCAGGTGCTGTTCTTCCTGTTCCACGACACCCCGCTCGGCGGCGGCGCGGACGGCGTGTTCATCACCCGGCCGTCCTTGTCGGCGTTCGGGCTGGAGTACGCCTACGGGCGGCGGCAACGGCCGGCCGTGCTGCTGCTGCTGAACCTCGGCGTGCTGGCGGCGATGTACGCCGGGCTGGCCGCGCTGCTGCGCACCCTGTTCGGCCGGGCGCTGCTGGGGATCGAGGCCAACGAGCACCGGATGCGCTCCCTGGGCTTCGACACCTACGCGCTGAAGCTCGCCTCCTTCACCCTGGCGGGCGCGCTGGCGGGGGTGAGCGGGCACATGTGGGCGATGACCCAGGCGTTCGTGAACCCGGAGCTGCTGGGCTGGCACCGCTCGGCGGAGGGGCTGCTCGCGATCCTGCTGGGCGGCATCGGCGCGCTGCACGGGCCGATCCTGGGCGCGGTCGTCTACATCGGGCTCGGCGAGGCGGCGCAGCTCGTGACCGAGCGGCAGCACCTGGTGGAAGGCGCCGTGATCCTGGTCGCGGTGCTGGCGCTGCCGCGCGGGCTGGCGGGGATCGGCTGGCCGGCGCGGCGGCCGGCGGTCGCGCGGGCGTCACCCGAGGACGCCGCGTTGGCGCCGGCCAGGGAACCGGGGGCGTGAGCGCGCCGGCGATGCAAGCGGACGGGCTGACCCGGCGGTTCGGCGGCCTCGTCGCGGTCGACGCCGTCACCCTGGCGCTGCGCGTCGGCGAGCTGCACGCGGTCATCGGGCCGAACGGGGCGGGCAAGAGCACGCTGACCAACCTGCTGTCGGGCGAGCTTCGGCCCAGCGCCGGCGCGCTCAGGCTGCACGGCGTCGCCGTGGACGGCTGGCCGCCGTGGCGGATGGCGCGGGCCGGGGTCGGGCGTTCGTTCCAGCGCACCAACGTGCTCGCCCGGATGAGCGTGGGCGAGAACGTGCGGCTGGCGGCGCAGGCGCGGCTGACGCCGGCCCGGCGGCTGCTGCGCGGGATCGGGCGGGAGCGCGCGCCGAGCGAGGCGGCGGCGGCGGCGCTGGAGCGGGTCGGGCTGGCCGGCTCGCCCGGCCAGGTGGCGGGAACGCTGAGCCACGGCCAGTCGCGGCAACTGGAGATCGCGATGGCGCTGGCGGCGACGCCTTCGGTGCTGCTGCTGGACGAGCCGCTGGCGGGAATGGGGGCCGAGGAAAGCGGGCGGCTGGCGGCGCTGCTGCGCGAGCTCGCCCGCGACCACGCCGTGATGCTGATCGAGCACGACATGGACGTGGTGTTCCAGGTGGCGGACCAGGTGACGGTGATGGTCGACGGCCGCGTGCTGGAACAGGGGCCGCCGGCGCAGATCAAGGCCTCCGCCGCCGTGCGCGACGCCTACCTGGGGCACGAGGCATGATGCCGCCGCCGGGTGCCCCGCTCCTGGAAGCGAGGGGGGTGCGGGCGGGCTACGGCGCCGGGCTGGTGCTGAACGGGGTCGATTTCACGGTGCGGCCCGGCGAAGCGGTGGGGCTGATGGGGCGCAACGGCATGGGCAAGACGACGCTGGTGCGGGCCTTGCTCGGCCTGCTGCCGTTGCGTGCCGGGCAGGTGCTGATCGACGGGCGGGACGCGGCCGGCCAGGCGCCGTTCCGCCGGGCGCGGGCGGGGATCGCGACGGTGCCGGAAGGCCGCGGCGTGTTCGCCACCCTCTCCGTCCTGGAGAACCTGAGGCTCGCCGCCCGGCCCGGCGCGGATGGGTCGCGCGCCTGGCCCCTGGACCGCGTGCTGGTGACGTTCCCGCGCCTGCGGGCGCGCGCCGGGCACCGCGGCGGCCAGCTCTCGGGCGGGGAACAGCAGATGCTGGCGATCGGGCGGGCGCTGATGACCAGCCCGCGCCTGCTGATCCTGGACGAGGCGACCGAGGGCTTAGCGCCGCTGGTCCGCGACGAGATCTGGCGGGTGATCCGCGACATCCGCGCCGGCGGCATTGCCACCGTGGTGATCGACAAGACGGTCGCCTCCGTCCTGTCGGTGGTGGACCGGAGCACGGTGCTGATCAAGGGGCAGGTCGCCTTCGATGGCCCGCCGGCGGCGCTGGCGGCGGACGAGGCGCTGATGCACCGCTGCCTGGGAGTTTGACCGGCGGGCGTAGACGACCGGCCGCTCCGGATCGATACCTCGACACAGTATTGAGTAGAGGTGAATCTTACAAATCTGTGATATTTTTACTTAATCTAAGACAGCGCGAGGGCTTTGCGAGGTGGCAACCGTGCGTGCGCAGAAGATGCTATGTGCGCTCATTGTAAGGCGGGCCGCTTTCATCTTCCTCTGCTATGCCGTTGCCTCTACCACGAAAACAGAATTGAGTGTGGTGCTTTAGTCCTCGAAAGTCCTCATAGCTAATTCGACCTATAACCCAGGGACAAGCTTTGCGTGAACTGTCGCTTGCAAAGTCGGACATGTTGTCATCGAAGTGAGACGTGGCGTCGTTTGCGTAATAATTGAACGTTGGTCCAAGTTCGCCAGCCTGAAGAACGATGATGCTGTTCTCGTATCTATAGCCCATCTTCAAAGGTTTGACTTCAAGAACTCCAGGCCCTACTTGTGGAAACACCCGAACAGAGGCTCTATCACCAAGCAAACGTTGGAGATCGCGCGGCCTCGGGAAAGAAATTGCAGGCCAACCGTCGCTGGCCCTTAGGCCACGATTACCACTACTAAGAAAACCATAAGCGACAACACGGCGTATAATTGCCGGGCCGTTGCCAAAGTTCCTAATTCTAAACTCGAAATTAACGATTATCTTTTTTTCTACAGCCTTTCTAGACTTATAAACTATCGACTCTATAAGAATATGTGGTCGGACAATTGTAGCTTCAACAAGCTTCCGAGTGTCGTCTGCTATCTTAGCCTGCAATTCCATAGTCTGTCGCTGCCTGTGATAGACCCACAACTGACCAAGGCCTACGAAAGTCAGGACGACGGCGAAGAATGCTTGAACGGCAGTCGAGAGCGCCGAGATGGTAGCGGTGTTGGTGTTAAACCAGTCCATTATCTGGCCGGCTTAGCTTTTTTGCCTGATGCTTTCCGGTCCTCTCGCAATTATCGCGGCGTTTGAAGGACATACAAGTCTGAGCCGAGGTAAAAAGCTGCTCGGGAGCATTATGGTGATGGCAGCGGCGCGCTACCGGAGACCTGCTCTTAATGCCTGGCATTAAGCTTAATCACGTAACGGCGCACTTGCCTTCGGTTCCCCGCCCATATCCAGCTAGTTCGCCTAGCGGCCATGCGCCCCAAGCTCGCTGCGGCGTCACGCCGCCCTGAGACGCCTCAAGGCCCGATCTCCGCCGCGTCGCAAGCGCCCGTCACCACCTCCGCCGCCGGCACGCGGCCCTGGCCGTAGCCGTCGAGCTTGGCCCGCAGCGCCTGGTAGGCCTCGCCCTGCCGCTGCTCGTGACAGGTGGCGCTCATGCCATCGAGGCGCACCGGCAAGCCCTCGTGCCGCTCGATCATGGCCTGGATCGCCGCCTGCGACTTCGCTTGCTGCAACCGGTCGCGCCGCGCCAACCGCGACCGCGCCGCCTCGGAGAACGGGCATTGCGCGGCCCGCTCCGCCAGCGCCCGCCGGTAGGCCCGCCCCGCCAACGCGTCGCCGCAGGCGTCGAACACGTAGAACGAGGTCGCGAACCCACGCTCGAACGCGTCCGTCCGCTCCAGGGAGCCGGTGGGGGAGCCGGCGGAGGACGCGGTGGGCGGCTGAGCAGCGGCCGGCCCCGCCAGCACCGCGCCGGTCGCCGCCAGCAACGCGAGCCGCCTCACTCGTAGGCCTGGAGGAACGCCGCCAGCGCCGCGATGTCGCCGTCGGACAGGTTGGCCGACGCTTCCGTCATCGCCGCGACCCCGGTGCTCGGCCGCGCGCCGGACCGGTAGTCGGTCAGCGCCTTGACCAAGTACTCCTGGTGCTGATGGATGATGGAGGGCGCGGCCTGGTTGCCGGTGAAGGTGTCGGTGTGGCACGCCGCGCAACGGTGCTTCTCGGCCGCGGCCGCGCCGGCCTGGCGCAGCGCCGGATCGACGTCCTCGGTCGGCGCCGGGCCGGGCGGCAGGGAGGCGTAGTAAGCGCCGAGGTTGCGGAGGTCGGTATCGGTCAGCTCGGCTGCCATCGGCCCCATGATCTCGCTTTGCCGCTGGCCGTTGCGGAAGAACACCAATTGCCATTGCAGGAAGCGGTCCTTCTGCCCGGCGAGCGACGGCACCGACGGCTGCTCCGACACGCCCTCCGCGCCGTGGCACGCCGAGCAGACCTCCGTCGCCTTGTCCCGCCCGGCCGCCAGGTCGGCGGCCAGCGCGGGGGTGGCGGTGAAACAAGCCAAGGCCAGCCCGGCCCACAACAATCTCATCGATTCAGTCATCCCAGCCAACAACCAGGCCGCCCGCCCCGTCCCCGGGGCGGGCGGCCGGCATCCCGCGGTTACTGCTTCTCGTAGCTGATGCGGTAGATCGCCCCGGCCCAGTCATCGGCCACCAGCAGCGAGCCGTCCTTCGCTTGCAGGATGTCGGTCGGGCGGCCGGCGTAGTCCTGCTTGCCAGTCAGCCAGCCCTCGGCGAAGATCTCGTGCTTGGCGTTCTTGCCGTCGGGATCGACCGTGACCCGGGCGATGCGGGCGCCCTGGTAGGTGTGCCGGTTCCACGAGCCGTGCTCGGCGATGAAGATGCTGTTCTGGTACTCCTGCGGGAACTGGTTGCCGGTGTAGAACTTCATCCCCAACGGTGCCACGTGCGCGCCGAGGTTGACCACCGGCGGCGTGAACTCGTCGCAAGTGTGGCCGCGGGCGAACTTCGGGTCGGGCATGTTGCCCTGGTGGCAGTACGGGTAGCCGAAGTGCTCGCCCATCTTGGTGATGTGGTTCAGCTTGTCGCTCGGCATGTAGTCGCTGATCCAGTCGCGCGCGTTCTCGGTGAACCAGTAGTCGCCCGAGCGCGGGTCGATGTCGCCGCCGACGCTGTTGCGCACCCCGAGCGCCACGATCTCCGCCTGCCCCGTCGAGGGATCGACCCGGCGGACCTGCGACACGCTGGTCGGCGGGATGCCGATGTTGAACGGAGGGCCGAACGGCAAGTACATGGACCCCGACTTGTCGGCGACGATGTACTTCCACCCGTGCGCGACGTAGGACGGCATGTCGTCGTAAACGACGACCGGGTCCGGCATCTTGTCGAGGCTGGCTTCCACGTTGTCGTAGCGCATCAGCTTGTCGATCGCGACCACGTAGAGCGCGCCGTCGCGGACGGCGACGCCGGTCGGCATGTTGAGCCCCTTGAGGATCGTCTTGACCTCGCGCTTGCCGTCCTTCTCCGTCACCGCGTAAACGTTGGTCGCGTTGTAGGAGCCGACGAACAGGGTGCCCTTGTCGCCCCACGCCATCTGCCGCGCCTCCGGCAGCCCGGACGCGTAAACCTCGATCTTGAAGCCCGGCGGCAGCTTCACGTTCTTGAGGTTGTCCTGCAGCTCGGCGAGCGGCGTCGGCGTCGCCGGGCCGACCGGCGGCGCCAGGCCCTTCATGTCGGCGGTCTCGTCACCCAGGAACCAGTCGGGCGGCGGGTTCTTCCAGAAGCTCGGCTTGGCGCTGTCGTAGTGCTTGAGGTCGGCGGCCAGCGCCGTGCCGGACATCACGACGGCGGAGAACAGCACCGGCAGCGCGCCGGCCGCCCAGCGGAACTTCGAATTCATCGCCATGAACATTCTCCCATGAGGACGCAGGCTTCCTGCCGCGCTGCTTCATAGGTAAGCACAGTACGCCCCCGGGTACGCAAGCCTATCTTCGTTCCCCCTCGCCCCGCCCTCTCGACATCGCCCGGCCGCTCCCGGCATCGTGCCGCCGCACTTCGTGGAGGAGCGACGGCCGATGAGGACGATCAAGGGACCCGCCATCTTCCTGGCCCAGTTCGCCGCCGACGCGGCCCCGTTCAACAGCCTGCCCGCCATCGCCCGCTGGGCCGCCGGGCACGGCTACAAGGGCGTGCAGCTGCCGAGCTGGGACGCGCGCCTGTTCGACCTGGCCCGCGCCGCCGAGAGCGACGCCTACTGCGACGAGGTGCGCGGCATCCTGTCCGACGCCGGCGTCCAACTGACCGAGCTGTCCACCCACCTGCAAGGCCAGCTCGTCGCCGTCCACCCCGCCTACGACACGGCTTTCGACGGCTTCGCCGCGCCCGCCGTCCGCGGCGACCCGGCCGCGCGGCAGGAGTGGGCGGTGGCGCAGATGCGCCTCGCCGCCCGGGCGTCCCGCCGTCTCGGCCTCACCGCCCACGCCACCTTCTCCGGCGCGCTCGCCTGGCCGTTCATCTACCCCTGGCCGCAGCGCCCCCCCGGGCTGATCGACACCGCGTTCGACGAGCTGGCCCGGCGCTGGCGACCGATCCTCGACGCCTTCGACGAGGCGGGCGTCGACGTGTGCTACGAGATTCACCCCGGCGAGGACCTGCACGACGGCGCGACGTTCGAGATGTTCCTGAAACGCACGGGCGACCACCCGCGCTGCAACATCCTCTACGACCCCAGCCACTTCCTGTTGCAGCAGCTCGACTACCTGGCCTTCATCGACATCTACCGCGACCGCATCCGCATGTTCCACGCCAAGGACGCCGAGTTCAACCCGAGCGGGCGGCAAGGAGTGTATTCCGGCTTCCAGCCCTGGGCCGGGCGGGCCGGGCGGTTCCGCTCCCTGGGTGACGGCCAGGTCGAGTTCGGCGCCATCTTCTCCAAGCTGTCGCAACACGGCTTCGACGGCTGGGCGGTGCTGGAATGGGAGTGCTGCATCAAGGACGCCGAGCAAGGGGCGGCAGAGGGCGCGCCGTTCATCGAGGCGCACATCATCGAGGTCGCCGCCCGCGCCTTCGACGACTTCGCCGCCAGCGGCACCGACCAGGCCGCCAACCGCGCCATGCTGGGGCTGGCCTGATGGCGCGGCGGCTGCGCCTCGGCATGGTCGGCGGCGGCGAAGGCGCGTTCATCGGCGCCGTCCACCGCATCGCGGCGAGGCTCGACGACCGCTACGAACTGGTCGCGGGCGCGTTGTCGTCCGACCCGGCCCGCGCCCACGCCAGCGCCGCGGCGCTGCACATCGCCTCGGAGCGCAGCTACGCCGGGTTCGAGCAGATGGCGGACGCCGAAGCCGCCCGGCCCGACGGCGTCGAGGTGGTCGCCATCGTGACGCCGAACCACCTGCACGCCGCCCCCGCCCAGGCGTTCCTGGCCCGCGGCGTCCACGTCATCTGCGACAAGCCGATGACGCACCGCCTCCCAGACGCGCTCGCGCTCGCCGAGGCGGCGGGCCGCGCCGGCACCGTGTTCGCGCTCGCGCACACCTACACCGGCTACCCCTTGGTGCGGCAGGCGCGGGAGATGGTGGCGGCGGGGGCGCTCGGCGCGATCCGCGTGGTGCAGGTGGAATACCCGCAGGAATGGCTGACGACCCGGCTGGAGGACACCGGGCAGAAGCAGGCCGCCTGGCGCACCGACCCGGCGCGGAGCGGCGAGGCCGGCTGCGTCGGCGACATCGGCACCCACGCCTTCAACCTGGCCGAGTTCGTCACCGGCCTCAGGTGCGACAGCCTGGCCGCCCAGCTCACCCGCTTCGTGCCCGGCCGGCCGCTCGACGACGACGCCCAGATGCTGCTGCGCTTCGAGGGCGGGGCGCGCGGGATGCTGTGGTCGTCGCAGGTCGCGCCGGGCAACGAGAACGGCTTGCGGCTGCGCCTCTACGGCGAGGCCGGCGGGCTGGAATGGGCGCAGGAGCAGCCGAACCATCTGCTGTTCACCCCGTTCGGCCAACCGCCGCAGCTCATCCGCCGCGCGGGGCCGGGGGCGGGACCGGCGGCGGCGCACGCGAGCCGCCTGCCGGGCGGGCACCCGGAGGGCTACCTCGAGGCGTTCGCCCAACTCTACCGCGACGTGGCCGAGCAGATCGAGGCGCGGCAGGCCGGGCGCGCCCCCGATCCGGCCTGCCTGCTGGTCCCGGGAGTGAAGGACGGGGTGCGCGGGATGCGGTTCATCGCCGCCGCGCTCGCCTCCAGCGCCGCCGACGCCCGCTGGACCGCGATCGAGGGCTGAGGCGGGCCACGGCGTTGCGGCCCAGGCATTGCGGCCACGGCGTTGCGGCCGGAAGGAAGGGGTCTTAAAGCGGTGGCTCGGCCAGGCCGAACAACCGCGCGAGGGCTGAAGCGGTTTCGCGTCAAGGTGAAAACGCTTTCGCTCGCGCAAGGCCGAACCGCTGGGAGGCGTGCGCCATGAAGAAGCTCGTCAACGACCCGCGCGCCGTGGTGCCGGAGATGCTGGAGGGCCTCGTCGCGCTGGCGCCCGGCCAGGCCCTGCTCGAAGGCTGGACCACCGTGCTGCGCGCCGGCCTGCCCCCGCCCGACGCGCGGCGCGAGGTGGCGCTGGTGTCCGGCGGCGGCAGCGGCCACGAGCCGGCCCACGCCGGCTACGTCGGGCCGGGGATGCTGCACGCCGCGGTGGCGGGCGACGTGTTCGCCTCGCCCCCCGTCGACGCGGTGCTGGCCGCCATCCGCGCCGTGGCCGGGCCGCCCGGCGCGCTGCTGATCGTCAAGAACTACACCGGCGACCGGCTGAATTTCGGCCTCGCCGCCGAGATCGCCCGCGGCGAAGGCATCGCGGTCGAGGTCGTCACCGTGGCCGACGACGTGTCCCTGCGCGGCAGCACGGCGGCGACGGGGCGGCGCGGCATCGCCGGCACGGTGCTGGTGCACAAGGTCGCCGGCGCGGCGGCGGCGGCGGGCCTGCCGCTCGGGGCGGTGCGGGACGCGGCGCAAGGGGCGGCGGCGGCGGTGGCGACGATGGGGGTGGGCCTCACGCCCTGCACGGTGCCGGCCGCCGGCGCGCCAGGCTTCGCGCTGGAGGGGGGCGAGATGGAACTCGGCCTCGGCATCCACGGCGAGCGCGGCGTGCGGCGCGCGCCCCTGGCCGCCGCCGACGCCGTGGTGGAGGCCCTGCTGGCGGAGATCGCCGCCGACCAGGCGCTGACCTCCGGGGACCGCGTGGCGCTGCTGGTCAACGGCCTGGGCGGCACGCCGGCGATGGAGCTCGGCATCGTCGCCCGGCACGCCCTCGCCTCGCTGCGCCGCCGCGGCGTGGTGGTGGAGCGGGCCTGGGCCGGGACGTTCCTCAGCGCGCTGGAGATGGCCGGGTGCTCGCTGTCGGTGATGCGGCTCGACGATGAGCGGCTGCGCCGGCTGGACGCGCCGGCCTCGGCCCCGGCCTGGCCCGGCGGCGGCCGGGTGGCGGCGGACGGCGCGCGCCGGGTCGCCTCCCCTGCCCCCGCCTCTGCAACCCCGGGCGTGCCGGAAGAGCCGCCCCCGCCCGCGCTCGTCCGGGCCGTCCATGCCGTCGCCGCCGCCCTGCGCGCGGCCGAGCCGCACCTGACGGAACTCGATCGACTGGTCGGCGACGGCGATCTCGGCGCGGCGATGGCGCGCGGCGCGGACGCGGCGGAGGCGGCGCTGGCCGGCGCGCGCGGCGGGGCGGCCGAGACCCTGGCGCGCGTCGCCGACGCGGTGCGGCGCGAGGTGGGCGGCACGTCCGGCCCGCTCTACGCCGCGCTGCTGCTGCGGGCCGGCCGCGCGCTCGGCCCCGCCCCGGACCCGTCCGCCTGGGCCGGGGCGCTCGAGGCCGGGGCGGAGGCGGTGGCCGCGCTCGGCGGCGCGCGGCCGGGCGACCGCACCATGCTGGACGCGCTGCTGCCCGGCGCGCAGGCGTTCGCGGACGGGCTGCGCGGCGGCCAAGGCGCGCGGCCAGCCTGGGAGGCCGCGGTCGCCGCCGCGGAGACGGGCGCGGCGGCGACCGCGGCGATGACGCCGCGGCTCGGCCGGTCCAGCTACCTCGGCGAGCGCGCGCTCGGCACGCCCGACCCGGGCGCGGTCGCCGTCGTCACCTGGATGCGCGCGCTGGGGTCCTGAGGCCGCGGACCCATTTGACACTGCAACGAGGCCGCTGTTAGCGTTTGTAGATCAAACCAAGCCGTCCAGAAACGGCGCAGCCCCGGGGAAACCGACATGGGAAACCGACCATGAGCCTTGACAGGACAACGGCCTCTCCCTTGCGCCGGCGCACCCTGCTCGGCGCCGCCGCCGGCTCGGCGCTGCTGGCCCGGCCCGGCCTCTCCCTGGCGCAGCAGAAGCATCCCTTGGCCGGCAAGACCATCGAGATGGCGGTGCTCGGCATCGCCGGCTGGGTGCCGAGCAAGCTGGGCGTCGACATGTCGCCGCTGTTCGCCGCCTACGCCAAGGAGCATTACGGCTACGACGTGCGCTTCCGCTTCGCCGACGCGCCGTTCGGCCAGCTGTTCCAGAAGGCGGCGACCTCACTCGCCACCCGCTCGCAGGAATACAACATCATCATCTCGGACAGCCAATGGCTGGGCGCGCTGGCCGCGCCGAAATGGATCGTCCCGCTCAACCCGATCATTGAGAAGAACCCCGAGCTCGACGTGCAGTGGTTCGCGCCCTCGATCCGCCAGTCCTACCAGATCTACCCGGACGGCAGCGACCAGCGCTGGGGCTTCCCCCAGGAAGGCGACGCCTTCGGCATGTTCATCCGCAAGGACCTGCTCGACGCCCCGGGCGAGGCGGAGGCGTTCAAGGCGCGCTACAACATGGACCTGCCCAAGACCTGGGAGGACTTCGAGAAGCTCACCTGGGACGACTACGCCCACGTCGCCGAGTTCTTCACCCGCCCCGACCAGGGCTACCACGGCCTCGCCACCCAGTACTCCCGCGAGTACGACTTCTTCTCCTGCCCGGCCCTGTCCTTCATGCGCAGCATGGGCGGCGACGTGTGGGACGCCAAGGAAGGCCAGGTCGAAGGCATCCTCAACACCGCCGGCAACGCCCGCGCGCTCGCCGCCTACAAGGCCCTGCTGAAATACCAGCCTCCCGGCGCGCTCAACTACGGCATCGCCGAACTGGTCGACGTGTTCACCCAGGGCAAGGTGTTCTCCGCCATGCAGTGGTGCGCCGTCGGCCCGGCCATGATCCGCCCCGACATGCGCGACAAGGTCATGGTCGTGCCCCCGCCCGCCTTCCGCGGCCCGGACGGCAAGAACGTGCGCAACTACATCATTGGCGGCCAGCCCTGGGTCATCAACGCCTTCAACGACGACGCCCACATGCGGGTCGCCATCGACTTCATGAAGTGGTGGTACCTGCCCGAAACGGCCTTCGAGTTCGCCAAGCGCGGCGGCGACCCGTGCGACAAGGCGACCCTCACCCGCCCCGACTTCGACGGCCTGCACCCCTGGTTCCGCACCTACAAGTACATGCTCCAGTACTCGAGCGACTTCTGGCACGACCCGAAATACTCCGAGATGCTCGCGGCCCAGCAGGAAGCCTTCACCGGCTTCGCCACCGGCCAGGTCGCGGACGCGAAGCACGCGCTCGACTGGACCGCCTGCCGCCAGCAGCAGATCCTGTTCGACTCCGGCACCGCCGCCAAGGAGGCGAGCAGCGCCTGCAGCTCGATCCGGCTGTAGAGCATGGGCCGTTCGCGCCGGCGCCCGTCCCCTGCCCTAGCTCTTCGTTCTGGCGAGCGCGTTGTCCTGGCAAGCGCGAAGTCCGCCCGAGCGGCCCCGCTTGGCCGGACCGCGCCCTAGTCCGCCCCCAGTGTCCGCCGCCACCGCACCTCGCCTCGCGGCCGCCCGGCCCGGCCGCCGGCCCATGCCCCGCGGCGTGCTGGTCGCCCTGCTGCTGGCCCCGGTGCTCACCTTCTTCATCGTCTGGAACACCATCCCGACGCTGTGGCTGCTCGGCCTCAGCTTCTACCGCTTCTCCCTGACCAGCGGCCGGCCGCCGATCCCCTACGGTTTCGGCAACTACGCCAACATCCTCGGCGACGCCGGCGTCTGGCTCGACCTCAGCCGCACCTTCACCTTCATGGCCGCGACCGTCACCGCCGAGACCCTGCTCGGCGTGCTGCTCGGCCTGCTGTTCTGGGGCAGCGCCCGCCTGCCCGGCCGCCGCCTCGCGCTCACGCTGCTGTTCGCGCCGATGGTCCTGACGCCCGTGGCCAGCGGCACCTTCTTCAAGCTGATCTACGACCCGACCTTCGGCGTCCTGAACGCCGTGCTGCGGGGGGTGGGCCTCGGCACCGTCAACTTCCTCGGTGACAGCGGCGTCGCCTTCGCCGCCGTCGTCGCCGTCGATGTCTGGATGTGGACGCCGTTCATGATCCTGATGACCCTGGCCGCGCTCGCCTCGGTGCCGAAGGCCGAGCTGGAGGCCGCCGAGGTGGACGGCCTCACCTGGCCGCAGCGCCTGCGCCTGATCGTGCTGCACCACGGCCGCTACATCCTGATGCTCGGCATCCTGCTGCGCGCCATCGACAGCTTCAAGACGATGGACCTGATCTACAACATGACCTTCGGCGGCCCCGGCTCCGCGACGCAACTGGTCGCCATCACGCTCTACCGCCGCGCCTTCGAGGCGTTCAACATGGGCTGGTCGTCGGCCTTGGCCGTGATCCTGCTGCTGGTCTCGATCGGGCTGACCAGCACCTTCGTCTTCCTGCTGCGCCAGCGCGAGCGGGCCGGCGCGTGAGGCCTGGCGCGTGAGGCAAGGGGCATGAAGCAGCGCGTCTACCACCTGCTGCTCTGGCTGGTGGCGCTCGTGTTCTTCGCCCCGGTCGCCTGGATCATCCTGTCGTCGTTCAAGACGCCGGACGACCTGCTCGCCGTGCCGCCCAAGCTCGTGTTCGCGCCGACGCTCGCCAACTACCGCGACCTGTTCGCGCGGACGGGCTTCGAGCAGCAGTTGCTGAACTCGCTCGTGATCTCGGTCTCGGCCGTGCTGATCGCCGTCGCCGTGTCGTTCCTGGCCGCGTTCTGCTTCTCCCGCTTCAAGCCGCGGGCGACGGCGTTCCTGATGTTCCTGCTGCTGTCCATCCGCATGTTGCCCGGCTCGGCCGCGATCCTGCCGGTGTTCCTGATGTACGTGGCCTTCGGCTGGAAGGACACCTACTTCGGCATGATCCTGTTCTACGCCATGTTCTCCATCCCGTTCTCGGTCTGGATCCTGAAGGGCTTCCTCGATTCCGTGTCGCCGCGGTTCGACGAGACCGCGCTGGCCAACGGCGCCGGCTGGTGGCACGTCATCACCCGCGTCGTGCTGCCGCAGGTCGTGCCCGGCCTGGTGGCGGCGTTCATCTTCAACATGATCTTCGTGTGGAACGAGTTCCTGTTCAACTACATCATCGGCGGCCGGCGCACCTCCACCATCCCGGTGGCGCTGTCCACCGGGCTGTACTCCGAGGGCGGGGTGGACTGGGCGTTCATCTCGGCGCTGACCACCATCTACCTCATCCCGCCGGTCGCCGCCGTCTACCTGTTCCAGCGCTTCCTGCTGGCGGGCATGACGTTCGGCACCGTGCGCGGCGAGGTCTGAGGCCGTGGTCGCCCGGGCCGAAATCCTGCTGCTGCTGGTGTTCGCCGCCGGCATCCTGATGGTGGCGCAGCCCTGGCTCCCCGGCCTCTACCGCGCCGGGCTGCTGTCGGTGGTGCTCGCCACCCTGCTCATGATCGCCGTCGGCAACGTGCCGCCCGGCCTGCCGCCGGCGCGGGCGCTCGGCCGCGCCGGCCTGCTGCTGCTCGCGCTCGCCGCCGTGTTCGCCGCCGGCTACCTGCTGGTTCCCGTCCTGGCCCGGCTGGGGCGCTAGCGCTTGGCCGCCGCCGCCGCCTTCGAGGGCGTGCGCAAGCGCTACGGCGGGGCCTCGGCGCTGGACGGAGTCGATCTCGCCATAACGCCCGCCCGCGTCACCGCCCTGTGCGGCCCGCCCGGCGCTGGCAAGTCGGTGCTGCTCCGCCTGCTGGTCGGCCTCGAACGCCCCGACGCCGGCCGCATCACCCTCGCCGGCCAGGACGTCACCGCCCTCGGCCCCGGCGACCGCCCGATCGGCTACGTGCCGCAGTCCTTCGCCCTCTACCCGCACCTCTCCGTCCACGACAACATCGCCTACCCGCTCGCGCTGCGCCGCGCCGGGCGCGACGTGATCCGCCGGCGCGTGGAGCGGGTCGCCGGCCTGCTCGGCATCGAGCCCCTGCTCGGCAAAGCGCCGGCCGAGTTGTCCGGCGGCCAGAAGCAGCGCACCGCGCTGGCCCGCGGCCTGATGCGCGACGCCGTGATCTACGTGCTGGACGACCCGCTGGTCGGCCTCGACTTCAAGCTGCGCGAACGGCTGATGGACGACCTGCGCCGCCTGCGCGCCGAGTACGACGCCGCCTTCCTCTACGCCACCAGCGACTCCCTGGAGGCGCTGGCCGTCGCCGACGACGTCGCCGTGCTGGACGCGGGCCGCGTCGTCGAGCACGGCCCGGCCGACGATCTCTACCACGCGCCGCAACGCCTCCGCACCGCGCTCCTGGTCGGCTTCCCCGCCTGCAACGCCGTGCCCGGCCAACTGGGTCCCGACGGCCGCTGCGGCACCGCGCTCGGCGTCTTCGCCGTCGCCCTCCGCCGCCCGCACGCCGGCCCCGTCACCGTTGCCGTGCGCCCCGAGCACCTCGAATGGCAGGAGGCCGCGCCGCCCGGCCACCTCCGCGTGGACGGCACCGCCCGCCTGGTCGAGGACCTCGGCGCGGAGGCCGTGGTCCACTTCGACCTCGCCGGCCACGGCAGCGGCGCCGTGGACGACACCGGCGCGCTCGTCACCGTCCTCGCCGCCAGCGCCCTGCCGCCGGGGGGTTTCGGCCCCGACGCGCCGCTCCGCCTCGCCGTCCGCCCGGCCAACCTCTCGGTGTTCGACCCTGGCGGCGACCTCATCGGCCAAGGCATGTCATGAAGGCCTGGGCATGAAGGCCTGGGCATGAAAGCCTGGGCATGAAGGGCTGGGCATGAGCGGCATCGCCGTCGAGCGGCTGACCAAACGCTTCGGCGCGGTGACGGCCTTGCAGGACCTGTCGATCGAGTTCCCGGCCGACAGCGTCACCTGCCTGCTCGGCCCGTCCGGCTGCGGCAAGACGACGCTGCTCCGCCTGATCGCCGGGCTGGAGCGGCCGAACTCGGGCGCGATCCGGCTCGGCGGCCGTGACGTCGCCGGGCTGCCGGCGCGGGCGCGCAACCTGGCGATGGTGTTCCAGTATCCCGTCACCTACCCGACGCTCTCGGTCGAGCAGAACATCCGCCAGCCCCTGCTCAACGACCGCGCCCTGTCCGCGCCGGAACGCGACCGCCGGGTGGCGGAGGTGCTGGACATCCTCGGCCTGCGGGCGCTCGCCGCCGCCCCGGCCCGCTCGCTCGACGCCGGCGGGCGGCAGCGCGTGGCGGTCGGCCGCGCCGTCGCCCGGCACTGCCCCGTGCTGCTGTTCGACGAGCCGACCACCAACATCGAGCTGTCCGCCAAGCTGCAACTCCTGCGCGCCTTCAAGGCCATCACCCGCCACCTGCGCCAGACCATCGTCTACGTCACCCACGACCAGACGGAGGCGATGACCGTCGCCGACCGCATCGCCCTCATGCAGGACGGCCGCATCGTGCAGAACGACGCCCCCCGCGCGCTCTACGAGCAGCCGGAAACCGAGTTCGGCGGCTGGTTCCTCGGCAACCCCGGCATGAGCTTCCTGCCCGGCCGCCTGGGCGGCGACGGCCTGCGCTTCGCCCTCCTGCCCCACCCGGTCCGCCCGCCGCCCCCGCCCACGCCCACCTCCGGCGACGTCTCGCTCGGCATCCGCCCGGAGCACGTGCGCGTGGCCGCGCTCCCGATCCCGGGTGGCGTGCCGGCCGAGGTGCTGGCCCGCACCGTCGGCATCGGCGGCTGGCTGCTGCTCACGCTGGCGCTGCCGGGCGGCGAGACGGTGCGGGCCAAGACCCCGCCCGGCAGCCGCTTCCGCCCCGGCGACGCCGTCCACGCCGCTTGCGCTCCGGGCCGGGCCATGCTGTTCCAGGGGTCGCGGCGGATCGGCGACCCGGTGGCGCTCGGCGAAGGCGTGCCCTGACCGGCCCCTCCTCGCGCCCCTCCTTGACGCCGGCTCCGCCCCGTGCTGCCTGCTCCGCGGATCGTCCGGGCACCCCGCTCCCGGCGCGCTTCATCACGGACAGGCTGGCATGAGCAACCCGATCCCCCCGTTCGGCATCACCATCTGCGGCCTCGACGAGCTGGCCGGGCACTGCGAGGTCGGCGCGACCCACGTCCTCTCCGTGCTCGACCCCGACTACCCCGTGCCCGAGGCGTTCGGCACCTACGGCGAGCACGTCAAGCTGGAAGTCCGCTTCAACGACATCGTGGACGAGACGCCCGGGCAGGTGCTGCCGCAGCCGGAGCACGTCGAGAGCGTCCTCGCCCTCGGGCGCGACCTGCTGGCCGAGCCGGGCCGCCCGGCGCACCTGCTGGTCCACTGCCACGCCGGCATCTCGCGCTCGACCGCGCTGACGACGCTGATCCTGGCCCAAGCCCTGCCGCAGCAGCCGGCGCGAGCGATCCTGGGCGTGGTGCACCAGGTTCGCGAGAAGGCCTGGCCGAACCTGCGCCTGATCGAGATGGGCGACGCCGTGCTCGGGCGCGGCGGCGCGCTGATCGAGGCGACGCACCGCCTGCACGGGCTGCAGATCAGCCGCCGGCCGCACATCGCCGAGTTCATGCAGGGCCTCGGCCGCGACCGCGAAGTGGCCGCCGCCCGCGCCTACGCCAGCTCCGCCGCCTGACCGGCGCTCACGCCGCGCCGCGCGTCCACGACAGCAAGCGCCGCAGCAGCGACACGATCTGGGACGGCACGTAGGGCTTGCGCACGAACACGTCGCGCTCGCCGAACGGCCCGGCCCCGTTCATCGCGTCCGGCCGGCCCGTGCAGTAGATGATCGGGATCTCCGGGTGCCGCCGCCGCGCGTGGTGGCCGACCGCGATCCCGTCCCGCTGCCCCGGCATGTGGATGTCGGTGACGACGGCGTCGAAATCGTCGGGACGGTCGATCAAGCCCGCCGCCTCGTCGCCCGTGCTGGCCTCGACCACGTGGAAGCCTTCCTCGTCCAGCACTTCGCTGAGGATGAGCCGGATCAGGTCCTCGTCCTCGACGATCAGGATGCGGGCGGGGCTCAAGGGACGGGGTTCGAGCAGACTGGCCGTCAGCCTGCTCGGCGGTCCAGCGGGGCGAGCGGGCAAGGCGCAGCGGGGGTGGGCGGCGTCATCAGGCTTGCAACCCCCGGCAATCGGTTTGGTTTCAACATTTTCACTCACCCGTTCCCACTTGACACGCCGGCCTTGACCAATCGATACGCTCTCAACATCTTATCGTAAACTGCAAACTTACAACACGTTTGATTGTCGTAATAATATCCAGGGCCGTGCCGATGCCGAAAGATGACACCACGCACCACGCAGCGCCGACCGACATCGGCGGCCACCATTCGGGCCAGGGCCGCAACATCGTCCGTGGCGACCAGGGCCGCGGCGGCCGCGACATCTTCTTCGCCGCCGTCCAGATGTCGCGCATGCCGATGTGCCTGTCCGACCCCAACCGCCCCGACAACCCGCTGGTCTTCGTCAACCGCGCCTTCGAGGAGCTGACCGGCTACGCCGAGGAGGCCTTCCTCGGCCAAAACTGCCGCTTCCTGCAAGGCCCGCGCACCGACCAATCGGCCGTCGCCGAGATTCGCCGCGCCGTCCGGGCCCGGGTGGACGCCTCGGTCGAGCTTTACAACTACCGCAAGGACGGGGCCGGGTTCTGGAACGCGCTCTACCTCAGCCCCGTGTTCGACGACCAGGGCGACCTGCTCTACTTCTTCGCGAGCCAGCTCGACGTGACCAAGCGCCGCGAGGCGGAAGCGGTAGTGCAGCAGAGCCAGCGCATGGAAGCGCTCGGCAGCATGGCGACCGGCGTCGCGCACGAGTTCAACAACCTCATGACCGTCGTCGCCGGCAGCCTCGAACAGGCCCGCGCCCATCCCAGCAGCGACCGCCAAGCCAAGCAGCTCGCCCGCGCCGCCTGGGGCGCGGAGCACGCCGGGCGGCTCACCCAGCAGATGCTGAGCTTCTCCCGCCGCCAGTTCCACGACGCCAAGCTCGCCGACCTCGGCCTCCTCGCGCGCGACATGGACAGCCTGATGGCCCAGGTCGCGGGCCCGGCCGTCGCCTTGCGCATGGACGCGCCCCCCGCCCCGCTGCCGGTCATGGTGGACGTGGGCCAACTGGAGCTGGCGCTGCTCAACCTCGTGCGCAACGCGGCCGACGCCATGCCGGGCGGCGGCGGGCTGACCATCGGCGCCCATCCGCGCGGCGCCGACGGCCCGGCCCCCGTCGCCGTGCTGGAGATCGCCGACACCGGCTGCGGCATGACGCCCGACACGGTCCGCCGCGCCATCGAGCCGTTCTTCACCACCAAGGACCGCGGCAAGGGGACCGGCCTCGGCCTGAGCATGGTCTACGGCTTCGCCCGGCAATCGGGCGGCACCCTGGAGATCGACAGCGCCCCGGGCCAGGGCGCCCGCATCCGCATCGTGCTGCCCCTCCGCGCGGACCTGGCGGCCGGCTGAGGCGCGGCCCATGCGCCCGCCCGCGGGGATCTGCGCCCCGTGCGCGCCCGCGCAGACTTGCGCTATGCGCGCCCGCGCAGACTTTTGCTAAGCGCGCCCGCGCAAACCTGCGCTAAGCGCGCCCGCGCGAACCTGCGCTAAGATGGCCCATCAGGTGCCTCGTCCCCGCCCCGGCCTGGCGGCAGGGTTCGCGGCGGCGACGGACGGAGGCGATTGATCATGCGCGGCGACAACGGCGGCCCGGCGCGATTCGAGGGCAACTTCACCCAGCAGGAGGGGCTGAGCGAGGAGGCCATCGCCGCCGCGGTCCGCGTCATGCGGTCGGGTCGGCTGCACCGCTACAACACGGCCGCCGGCGAGGTGTCGCAGGCATCGGCGCTGGAAGCCGAGTACGCGGCCTGGCAAGGGACCCGCTACTGCCTGGCCTGCGCGTCCGGCGGCTACGCCATGGCCACGGCGCTGCGGGCGGCTGGGCTGCGCGCGGGCGAGGCCGTGCTCACCAACGGCTTCACCCTGGCGCCCGTGCCCGGCGCCATCGTCGCCGCCGGCGGCCGGCCGGTGCTGGTGGAGATCACCGAGAACCTCGTCATCGACCTCGACGACCTCGAAGCCAAGATCGGCGCGCGCGGCGCGCGCGTCCTGCTGCTGTCGAACATGCGAGGCCACCTAGCCGACATGGATCGCCTGTGCGCGCTGCTGGCCGCCCGCGGCGTGACGCTGATCGAGGACTTCGCCCACACGATGGGCGGGGGCTGGAACGGCCGGGCCAGCGGCAACTTCGGCCTCGCCGGCTGCTTCAGCACGCAGACCTACAAGCACATGAACTCGGGCGAAGGCGGGCTGCTGGTGTCGGACGACGCCGGGTTCATGGCGCGGGCGACGATGCTGTCGGGGTCCTACATGCTCTACGGCCGGCACGGCGCGGGGCCCGGTGCCGACGCGTTCGAGGCCGTGCGGCTCGAAACGCCGAACATGTCGGGCCGCATGGACAACCTCCGCGCGGCCATCCTGCGGCCGCAACTCGCTGGGCTGGACGCCAACATCGCGCGCTGGAACGAGCGCTACCGCGCGGTGGAGCGCCACCTCACCAGTGTGGCGCGGTTCCACGTGCCGGCGCGGCCGGCGGCGGAGCGGTTCGTCGGCTCGTCGATCCAGTTCCTGGCCCCGGGCGTCCCGGCGACGGCCGCGCAGAACTTCGTCGCGGCCGCCCTCGGGCGCGGCGTCGAGCTGAAATGGTTCGGGGCCGACGACCCGGTCGCGTTCACGAGCAACCACCACAGCTGGCGCTACCTAGAGGCGCAGGCGCTGCCGCGCACCGACCGCATCCTGTCGGGGCTGTTCGACATGCGCATACCGCTGACGTTCTCGGTCCAGGACTGCGCCGAGGTGGGCGAAATCATCGCGTCCTGCGCGCAGGGCCTGGACGGGCGGCAGGCCGCGTGACAGCGTTGCCCGCCACTCACGCGCCGGGACAAGAGGCGTTCGCCGACCGGCGACCCGGCTGAACCAAGCCCCGGACCAACGGCCGCGCCCGGCCGCCGGCGGCCAGGCGGATCGCATGTTCCAGATCACTGCACGGGCCGCGGCGTTCGCCCTCGCGCTCATGGCCACCGCCGCCTCGCGCGCCGAGACGGTCATCATCGGCCATTTCGGCAACCCGACCCCGATGCAGGCCGCGCGGGCGGAAGGCAAGTTCAAGGCCGTCGACGGCTGGCAGATCGAGTGGCGCAAGTTCAACTCCGGGGCCGAGGTGATCGCGGCCCTGGCCTCGGGCGACGTCAAGGTATCGGAACTCGGCTCCTCGCCGCTCACGACGGCGGTCAGCTCGGGCGTCGAGATCGAGATGGTCATGGTGGCGCAGGTGATCGGCACCGCCGAGTCGCTGATCGTGCGCGACGGCGCCGGCATCAAGGCGCTGGCCGACCTCAAGGGCAAGCGGGTCGCGGTGCCGGTCGGCTCGACCGCGCACTTCTCGCTGATGGGCGCGATCAAGCACGCCGGGCTGAAGGAAGGCGAGGTCACGGTGATCAGCATGCCGCCGGACCAGATCGCGGCGGCCTGGCAGCAGGACGCGGTCGACGCCGCCTTCATCTGGCAGCCGGTGCAGTCCGAGCTGCTGAAGAAGGGCAAGCTGCTGGTGGGCGCGGACGAGGTCGCCGACTGGGGCTACCCGACCTTCGACGGCTGGGTGGCGAACAAGGCCTTCGCCACCTCGCACACGGCGTCCCTGGTGCAGTTCGCCAAGGTCATCGACGCCGCCAACCAGGCCTACCTGTCCGACCCGGCGGCGCTGACCCCCGGCAGCACGATGGCCAAGGACATCGCCGCCACCACCGGGGCCGCGGCGGACCAGGTGCCGACGATCCTCAAGGGCTACCGCTTCCTGCCGGCCTCGGCGCAGGCGAAGTGGCTGGGGAACGCGCCGGCGACGCTGAAGACGACGGCCGAGTTCCTGAAAGGCGCGGGGCGGATCGACCGCGTGGCCCCGGACTACAGCGGCTTCGTGACCACGGGCATCGTCACCCAGGCGGCGCGCTGAGCCTGGCGCGGCGGCGCGCGCGGAGGGCAGGGTGACGCTCCAGGTCAGCGGCGTGTCCGTGGTGTTCCCGGCCGCCGACCGGTCGCGCGGCAGCGTGGAAGCGCTGCGCAAGGTGGACCTGACCATCGCCGACGGGTCGTTCGTGGTGGCGCTCGGCGCGTCGGGATGCGGCAAGTCGACGCTCTTGAACCTGATCGCCGGGTTCCTGGGGCCGACCAGCGGCACCGTGCTGCTGGACAACAGCCCGGTCGAGGGGCCAGGCGCCGACCGGGCGGTGGTGTTCCAGAAGCACGCCCTGTTGCCTTGGCTGAACGTGCGCGACAACGTGGCGTTCGGCCTGCGGGTCCGGGGGATGCCGGCCGCGCGCCGCCGCGAGGTCGCGGCGGAGTACATCGAGCTGCTGGGCCTGGCCGGCTTCGAGGAGACGCCGGTTTACATGCTGTCGGGCGGGATGCAGCAGCGCGTGGGCATCGCGCGGGCGCTGTCGTGCGACCCCAAGGTGCTGCTGATGGACGAGCCGCTCGGCGCGCTCGACGCGCTGACGCGGGAGAAAGCGCAGGAGTTGATCCTGAGCGTCTGGGCGCGAACCAGCAAGTCGGTGTTCTTCATCACCCACAGCGTGGAGGAGGCGTTGTTCATGGGCACGGAGCTGATCGTGATGTCGCCCCGGCCGGGCCGCATCGCGCACCGGTTCGACCTGTCGTTCTCGCGGCAGTTCCTGTCGGGCGCGTCGGCGCGCGAGGTGAAGGCGTCGCAGCCGTTCATCGCCATGCGCGAGCAGGTGCTGGGGATCATCTTCGCCGACGAGGAGGCCGTGTCGGCGCCCAAGCCCACGGTAGGGGCGGCGTGAGCGCCCACGCGGCGCGGCCCTCGTGGCTCTCCCGGCTGTCGCGCGCGCGGCCGACCCGCCCGGGCGAGATCTACGGCGTGCCGGGCCAAGGCGAAAGCGTCGCGCTCAGCGTGGCGACCATCACCCTGCTGCTCGGGCTGTGGTGGCTGGCGACCGCGCTCGGCTGGGTCAAGCCGCTGTTCGTGCCGTCGCCGGGCGCGATCGCGGCCAAGTTCTCCGATATCCTCTCGACCGGCTTCACCGGCACCCCGCTCCTCGAACATGTCGCGATCTCGACGGCGCGCGTGTTCGGGGCGTTCATCCTGGCTTGCCTGGTCGGCGTGCCGCTAGGCCTCGCGATGGGCATGAGCCCGGTGGCGCGGGGCATCTTCGACCCGCCGATCGAGTTCTACCGCCCGATCCCGCCGCTGGCCTACCTGCCGCTGATGATCATCTGGTTCGGCATCGGCGAGACCTCGAAGGTGCTGCTGATCTTCCTGTCCGTGTTCGCCCCCGTGGCGCTCGGCGCGCGGGCCGGGGTCCGCTCGGCGGCGATCGAGCAGATCCACGCCGCCTACTCGTTCGGGGCGAGCCGCTGGCAGGTGCTGCGCCTGATCGTGCTGCCGGCCGCGATGCCGGAGATCCTGACCGCCATGCGGGTCGGCATCGGCTTCGGCTGGACGACCCTGGTCGCGGCCGAGATGGTCGCGGCGACCAAGGGCATCGGCTACATGGTGCTGTCGGCGTCGCAGTTCCTGCAAACGCCGACGGTGATCCTCGGCATCGTCATCATCGCGGCCATCGCCTACGCCTTCGACATGATGATGCGGCTGGTCGAGCGGCGGCTCGTGCCGTGGAAAGGCCGGATGTGAGGCCCCGGCCCCGCGGCGCGCGCGCCGCGGGGCCGCCGGTCAGGCGCTGCGGTAAAGCTTGGTCATCACGAACTCCCGGTGCCCGAGCGCCTCGGCCGCCGTCAGCCGCCCGCGGGCGGTGCGCAGGATCATGTCGATCAGGCTGTCGCCAGCCTGGTCGATCGTCAGGTCGCGGCGCAGGATGCCGGACACGTCGTTGTCGATGTGCTCGCCCATGGTGCGGACCGTGCGCGGGTTGGCGGAGATCTTGATCACCGGCACGATCGGGTTGCCGACGATGTTGCCCTGGCCGGTCGGGAAGGTGTGGATGACGAACCCGCCGGCGGCCATCAGCGTCACGCACTCGGCGGCGGCGGACGAGCTGTCCATGAAGTAGAGGCCCGGGCCCGAGCTCGGCTGCTCCGCCGGCTCCAGGATGTCGATGAAGCGGCACTCGCGCCCGATCTTCTCCAGGTTGCCGAGCGCCTTCTCCTCGATGGTGGTGAGGCCGCCCTCGATGTTGCCCTTGGTCGGCTGCGACTCCGAAAGGTCGTCCGTCTTGTGCGCCTCGATCACGTCGTCCTGGTAGGCCTTCCACATCGCGTGCCAGCGCTCGCCCACCTCGGGCGTCGCCGCGCGCGCCTTGGCGATGTGCTCGCCGCCGGTGATCTCGGAGGTTTCGCCGAACACGCCGTAGATGCCCTGGGGGATGAGCTTGTCGTACATGTTGCCCACCGTCGGGCAGGAGCCGAGACCGGTCGTGGTGTCGCTCTCGCCGCACTTGGTCGACACCCACAGCTCGGACAGGTCGCACTCCTCCTTCTGCAGCTCGCTGGCCCAGTGGACGAACTCCTTGGCCTTGCGGCTCGCGTCCATGATGGTCTTGAGGTCGCCGTTCTGCTCGATGGCGAAGCCCTCCACCGGCTTGCCGCTCCGGCGGATGCCCTCGACGATGCGCCCGGTCCAGCCCGGCTCGATGCCGATCACGACGACGGCGGCGACGTTGGGATTGGCGCCGGTGCCGATCATGGTGCGGAAGTGCAGGTCGAGGTCGGGGCCGAACTGCAGCCGGCCGTAGGCGTGCGGCAGCGCCATGGTGCCGCGGATGTTGTTGGCCACCGCCTCGCAGGCGGCGTTGGAGATGTCGTCCACCGGCAGGATGACGACGTGGTTGCGCACGCCGACGCGCCCGTTCTCGCGGCGCCATGCCTGGAATGTCGTGTTGCTGCCCATGGCGCTTACCACCTCTTGGTTTTCAGGTTGTGGACGTGGACGTGCCCGCCCTTCGGAACGTCCCGGACGAAGCGGCCGATGTCCTCGCCATACTTGATGGCCGTGTCGCCCGACTTCAGGTCCGTCAGCGCCACCTTGTGCCCGATCGGCACGTCGTCGCGCACCTCCAGCTCGAACGAGGAGTCGTCGTGGGTGATGACGCCGCGCGCGCGGGTGCCGGCCGCCAGCCCTTCGACGACGACGACGGCCACGTTGTCCTCGTGGGCGTGCGCCAACACGTGTGGATGCTCTGCCATGCTGACCTTTCTAGTTGATTCGCAGGATGATCTTGGACGCGTCGACCCGGCCCGCGGCCAGGTCGCGGAACGTGGCCGGCCCGTCCGCCAGCGGCCGGGTCTCGTGCCAGCCGGCCGGCCCGAGCCGCCCGGAGAACAGCGCCTCGGCGGTGCCGCGGAAATCCTCGGCGGTGTAGGTGTAGGTGCCGGCGAACACGATCTCCTGCAACGTCGCCCGGCGCGCGTCCATGCCGCCCGAAGCCGAACCGAGGCCGATGTGCAGGATCGCGCCACCCGGGGCGGCGGCGGCGAAGGCGTCGCGCCGCGTGGCCTCCACGCCCACCGCGTCGATCACGAGGGGAAAGGCGCGGGACGGCGCGGCAGCCGCCACCTCCACCGCCCGCGACGCCGCCAGCCGGCCGCGCCGGCCGTCGTGCGGCTCCACGATCACCGGCCGGGCGCCGAACGCGGCGGCCGACAGCGCCGCGCCGACGCCGATCGCGCCGCCGCCGATCACCAGCGCGTCCAGGCCCTCGACCGGGCGGCCGAGCACGCGGGCGGCGACGCGCACGGCGTGCCAGCCGCAGGCGACCGGCTCGACCAAGGCGGCCGTCCCGTCGCCGACCCCGTCCGGCACGGGCACGCAGTTGCCGGCCGGGATCGCGATCCGCTCGGCGAACGCGCCGGGCCGGGGCGCCATGGAGATGATCTGGCGGTGCGGGCAAAGGTTGTCCCGCCCGCTGCGGCAATAGTCGCAGCGCCCGCAGGTCACGAGCGGGTTGACAGCCACCCTCGACCCGGCGTCGGGGCCGCTCACGACGACGCCGGCGGCCTCGTGCCCCAGCACCAAGGGAGCCGGGCGGCGTTCGTCGTGGCCGCGGTAGGCGTGCATGTCGGACCCGCAGATGCCGCAGGCGGCGACCTGCACCACCACCTCGCCGTCGCCGGCCGCCGGTTCAGGGACCTCACGCAGCTCGATCGCGCCGGGGCCGGTATAGACGAGCGCCCTCATTTGGCGGTGTAGCCTCCATCGACGTGCAACACCTGGCCGGTGACGTAGCGGGCGGCGGCCGAGCACAGGAACACGGCCGGGCCGACCAGGTCGTCGAGCGCGCCGTTGCGGCCGAGGCAGGTCTGCGCGGCGTGGCGGGCGGCGAGCGCCTCGTCGGCGAACACCGCCCGGGTCAGCTCGGTCGGGAAGAAGCCCGGCGCGAGCGCGTTGGCCCGCACCCCCCGCCCACCCCAGGCTTCGGCCATCGCCCGGGTCAGTTGCGCGACGCCGCCCTTGGACGCGCCGTAGGCCATGCCGTTGGCAAAGGCCCGGCTCGACTGCAACGAGGCGATGTTGAGGATGGCGCGCGCCCCCTCAGCCCGCGCGACCAGGGCGCGGGCCAGGAAGAACGGCACGGACAGGTTGAGCCGCAGCGTCGCGTCCCAGCCCGCCGGCGTGATCGCGCCGGGAGGCTCGCGCAGGTTCACCCCGGCGGCGTTGACCAGGATGCTCGACGGCCCGAACGGCCCGGCCAGCCGGGCGGCCAGCGCGTCCCAGTCCTCGGTGGCCGCCAGGTCGGCCGCCACCGCCGCCGCGCCGGGCAGCGCCTCCAGCGCCTCCCGCCGCCGCGCCACCGCCACCACCCGCGCCCCGGCCTCGGCCAGACCCAGCGCGAGCCGCCGCCCGATGCCGGACGACGCGCCGGTGACGACGGCGACCTGGCCCGCGAGGCCGAACGCTTCGCCGCCGCCGCTCATTCGGTGGCGGCGAGGTCGAAGTTGTGGCCCGGGAAGTACTTGGCCAGCCGCACGTCGGCGGTGCGGGCGTGCCCTTCCATCCCTTCCAGCCGCGAGATGCGCGCGCAAGCCTGGCCGATGGACCGGTTCGCCTCGCGCGTCGAGCGCTGCCAGGTCACCGTCTTGAGGAACTTGCCCACCGAGAGACCGCCGGTGTAGTGCGCGGCGCCGTTGGTCGGCAGCACGTGGTTCGGCCCCGACACCTTGTCGCCGTAGGCCACCGTCGTTTCCTCGCCGAGGAACAGCGAGCCGTAGTCGGACAGGTTGGCGAGCCACCAGTCGAGGTCGTCGGCCTGCACCTGAAGGTGCTCGGACGCGTAGCGGTCCGACACCCGCACCGCTTCCTCGCGGCTGCCGCACACCATGATCTCGCCGTAGTCCCGCCACGCCGCCGCGGCGTTGACGGCGTTCAGCTCCGGCAGCCGCGCGATCAGCCCGGGCACCAGGTCAGCCACCCGCTCGGCCAGCGCCCGGTCGGTGGACAGCAGCCACACCGGCGAGTTGTAGCCGTGCTCGGCCTGGCCCACGAGGTCGGCGGCGACGATGTCCGGGTCGGCCGAGCCGTCGGCGATGACCATGGACTCCGTCGGTCCCGCGAACATGTCGATGCCGACGCGGCCGAACAGGATGCGCTTGGCCTCGGCCACGAACTGGTTGCCCGGCCCGGCCAGCACCCGCGCCGGCGGCGCGCCGAACAGCCCGAACGCCATCGCCGCGATCGCCTGCACCCCGCCCAGGTTGAGGATGGTGTCGGCACCGCAGGCGTCGAGCGCGTAGAGCACCGCCGGGTTCATGCCGACGCCCGGCCGTGGGCTGGAGCAGGCGCTGACGTGGCCCACCCCGGCCACCTTGGCCGTCGTCACGGTCATGATCGCCGACGCCACGTGCGAGTAGCGCCCGCCCGGCGCGTAGCACCCCGCCGCCGACACCGGGATCTGCCGCTGCCCGGCCAGCAGCCCGGGCACCACCTCGATCTCGGTGTCGACGAGCGTCGCCCGCTGCGCTTGCGCGAAGCGCTGCACGTTGTCGCGGGCGAAGCGGATGTCGTCCTTCAGCTTTTGGCTGACCTGGCCGTGCGCCGCCCGCCGCATCTCCGGCGTGACCGGGATCTCGCCCTCCCATCGGTCGTACTGGGCGGCGTACTCCCGCACCGCGTCCTCGCCGCGCGCCTCCACGGCGTCGAGGATCGCCTGCACGGTCTGCCGCACGTCGGCCTCGCCGGTCGCCGCCGTCTTCGACGCTTTCTTCAGGTAGTCCATCCGTTCGTGCTCCTCGGGCGCGCCGCCCGGTCGTTAGAGGCGGTTTTCAGAACTCGCGAACGAGGCGTCCTGCAACCAGGAGTATGCATGCCGTCTGGAGCAGGGTCTGGACGATGAAGCCGAGGCGGTCGTAGCGCAGGGCGAGGCGCTTGTTCTCCAGCAGCCAGGCGTTGCTGCGTTCGACGGGCCATCGGCGCTTGCCCAATCCTGATCCGTGCGGCCGGCCGCGCTTGTGGATGTGCGGCTCGGCCCCGAAGCGGCGGCACAGTGCGCGGTTGGCCTCGGCGTCGTATCCCTTGTCGGCGAACACGGTTCGGATGCGGGCCATGACGGCGAAGGCAGCGAGGAACAGACGCTCGAAGACGAGGGTATCATTGACGTTCGCCGCCGTGGCCGTGCACGCGACGGGGACGCCATCGCCAGCAACCGCGACGTGGTACTTGGTCCCCCGCTTGGCCCTGTCCGTTGGGTTGGGACCGGTCAGGTCGCCGCCGCGCTTGGCGCGCACCGAGCAGCTATCCAGGATGAGCGTGGGATCGCCACGCAGCATGGCGACCAGCAGGGCATGCACCTGCGCCAGCACGCCATCACGCGCCCAATGCTCGATCCGGCGGCGCAGCGTCGAGCCACTCGCCTTGTCCTCGGTTGCACGCAGGCTGCGCCACGGGGTGCCCTCGCGCAGGAACCGGCGCAGGGTGGCAAGCACACGCACGGTCTCGGCGGGCGGATGCCCCGGCCCAGGCTCGCGCCGCCCCTCGCAGCACTCGATCACCGTCGCGATCAGGTCCAATATCCTAGCGTCCAAAGCCGCCCCCTGTGTCTGAACCAGCAGACATGGGCATCGGCACTGAAAACCGTGTGGTCAGATCAACTCAACCCACGGTGGTTGTGGAAACCGCCTCTTAGAGCGGTTTCAGCTTGGTCGGACGCGCCTCGCGCCCGACCAAACTGAGCAACCGCGTGGAACGATGGCTAGAATGGTTTCGTGCAACACGAAACCACTCTAGTCGGTGCGGTTGGCGAAGGCCGCCAGCGCCGGGGTCTCGGACACGCGGCGCATGTACTGCGGGTCGATGAAGCTCGACGCCTTGAGCGGCTTGTCGAGCGTGCCGGTGGCGGTGAGGTAGCCGCCCAGCCCGTCGAACCAGGTGTCCGCCTTGGATTCGCCCCCGGCCTTGTCCAGCAGCCCCATCTGCTCCTGGAGCGTGAACATCGGCCGGGTGTCGATCTCGCGCTCCAGGTACTCGGGGGCGAGCTCCGTGCCGGTCAGGGCGTAGAAGTCGCCCATCATCCCCACCGCCTCCTTCTTGTGGCTGCGGATGAAGCTGACCCCGCGCAGGTACACCGCGAGGAACTTGGCCACCAGCTCCGGGTTCTTCTCGGCGTAGTCCTTGCGGGCGATCAGCGCCCCCGGGACGATGGCCCCCGCGTCCTGCCCGGAGCAGAGCAGCTTCGCGCCCGCCTTGGACTCCAGCGTGTAGATGTTGGGCGCCCACAGCGCGGCGACCTTGCCGGTGCCGGTGGCGAAGGCCGAGATGATCTGCTGCTGGTTGAGGTTCACCACCTCCACGTCGTCCGGGTACTTGAGGCCGTAGCTCTTGAGGCAGGCCGCCGCCGCGTACTCGCCGGTGGAGTTGGTGGTGACCAGCAGGCGCTGGCCCTTCAGCGTCTTCGGGTCCGCCTTGATGGCCGCGAGGTCGGCGCCGCGCGCCATCAGCGCGTTGCCCGCGCTCTCGTTGTTGGTGATGCCGATGGTCACGATGCCGAACCGCGCCGCCCCGAGCACGGCCGGCGCGGACCCGGTGCCGCCCACGTCCCACGAGCCGGACGCGGCGGCGGCCATCTGCGGCGCGCCGGACGGGAACGTCGAGTAGCTGGGATCGAGCCCGATCTCGCCCCACCAGCCCTTCTTGTCGGCGATGTAGAACGGCAGCGCCCAGTAAAGCGCCGGCTGGTAGCTCACGCCCACCTTGTCGGCCGCGCGCGCCGGGGCCTGCGGCAAGGCCGCCGCGGCGGCCAGGATGGTGCCGGCCAGGATCAGTGTCTTCAGCATGGAAGTCCTCCGGTTCTCGTCGGGTTCAGCGGTCATCGCCCATCTCCGCGCGCAGCAGCCGCCACACCCTGCCGCGCAGGTCGTTGAAGGACGGCAAGGCCATCACCGCGTCGATCGGCTGCGCGGCCCAGTCCTCCGCCCGCCGGGTTTCGGCGACCTCGATCACCTCGCGGACGCGCCCGGGGTTGCGCCCGAGCATCACCACCCGGTCGGCCAGGTAGATCGCCTCCTCGACCGAGTGGGTGATGAACAGCACCGTGCGCGGGTTCTCGCGCGACAGCCGCACCAACTCCTCCTGCATGATGGTCCGCGTCTGCGCGTCGAGCGCGCCGAACGGCTCGTCCATCAGCAGCACGCCGGGGTTGGTGGCGTAGGACCGGGCGATCGCCACCCGCTGCTGCATCCCGCCCGAGAGCTGGTGCGGGTAGCTGTCCGCCGTGCCCTCCATCTTCATCAGCGTGAGGTAGTGCGCGACGGCCGCGTCCCGCTCCGCCTTGCCCGCGCCGCGCGAGCGCATCCCGAACACGATGTTCTCCCGCACCGTCTTCCACGGGAACAGCGCGAACTGCTGGAACACCACGGCGCGGTCCGGCCCCGGGCCGCGCACCGGCAGGCCGGCCACCAGCACCCGGCCCTCCGTGGGCGACTCCAGGCCCGCCACCATCCGCATCAAGGTCGTCTTGCCGCACCCGGACGGGCCGACTACGGAGATGAACTCGCGGTCGCGGACCTCGAAATCGATGCCCCCGATGGCGACGAACGAGTCGCCGCCGCCGCGCGTGAACGTCTTGGTCACGCCCTCGAAGCGGATGTCGCTCACCGCGCCCCGCCCCACTTGGCGGAGACGCGCCGCTCCGCCGCCCGCAGCGCCCAGTCGATCAGGAAGCCGGTGAGGCCGATCATCACCATGGCGCTCACGACCGTGGATGGGCTGAGGTTGCTCTGGCCCTGCACCAGCACGTAGCCGATGCCCGACGAGACGACGATCAGCTCCGCGCCGATCAGGCTCTGCCAGCCCAGCCCGGCGGCGATGCGCAGCCCGGCGACGATGGACGGCAGCGCCCCGGGCAGCAGCACCTCGCGCACGATGCGCAGCTCGCCAGCGCCGTGGGTCTGCGCCGCCTCGATCAGGTGCCGGTCCACCAGCCGCGCGCCGCGGTAAGCGTTGATGACGCAGGGCGCGAACGCGCCGGTGAAGATGACCAGCACCGGCCCGCCGATGCCGGTGCCGAACCACAGGGCGGCGAACGGCACCCAGGCGAGCGGGGCGACGTAGCGGTAGCCCTCGAACAACGGGGTGACGATCTCGTCGAGCAGCCGGAAGCGGCCCATCAGCAAGCCGAGCGGCACGCCGATCAGGCCGGCGAGGGCGAAGCCGCCGAAGAACCGGCCGAACGAGGAGAGCAGGTGCTCGTAGAGGCGGAACCCGGCGAACGGCCGCGTCATCAGCACGGCGATGCGCCGCGTCACCTCGGCCGGCGAGGGCAGCACGAAGGAGGACACGAGCCCGGCCGACACCGCGCCCTGCCACAGCCCGAAGAACAGCGCCAGGCTGGCGGCGGAGTAGAGCCAAAGGCGTCGCGGCGTCGCCGTCATGCGCCGAGCCAGGGCATGGCGCGGCGCTCCGCCCAGCCAATCGCCTTGGTGGTGAGCGCGCCGAGGATGGCGATGGCCACCATGGCGACGAGGATCATCGCGGTGTTGATGTCGCGGTAGGCGGTGGACAGCACCCGGCCCAAGCCGAGGAACGCGCCGACCAGCTCGGCCGCGACGAGCGTGGTCCAGGACGCCTGCATCGACAGCTTGAGGCCGGTGAAGATCAGCGGCAACGCGCCGGGCAGGTAGACCTCGAGCAGCAGGCGGCGGCGGCCAGCGCCGTGCACGCGGGCGGCCTCGACCAGCGTGCGGCGGGCGCCGCGGACGCCGGTGAAGGTGTTGATGACGGACGGGACGAAGGCGGCGACGAAGATGACGAGCATCTTCGAGCCGTCCGACAACCCGAGCCAGACGATCGCGAGCGGGATCCAGGCCAGCGGCGGGATCGGCCGCAGCAGCAGGAACACCGGGTTGACGAACGCCTCGACCCGGCGGTCGTAGCCCATCGCGAACCCGAGCGGCACGCCGACCACGACCGCCGCGGCGAACCCGAGCAGCACCAAACGCACGCTGTGGGCCGCGTGCTGCCACAGCGCGCCCCCGGCGTAGCCGTCGGACGAGATGCGCGCCAAGGCGTCCGAGAACTGCCCGGGCGAGGGAAAGCGCACGGGGTCGATCAGGCCCGTCACGCTCGTCAGCAGCCACCACAACAGGATCACCGTCGTGATGGTGAGCAGGCCGATCCCTGTTCCCCGGCGCAACGGAATGGACACGCCCCGACCTGCCCCTGAGTTGACCGCCGCTGAGCTGACCGTCGCTGGGCCGACTGCCGCTGGGCCAATTGCCCCTGGGCCAATTGCCCTTGCGCCAATTGCCCTTGCGCCAACCGTCGTTGGGCCGCCGTCTGAGTCGCTCGCAACAGGTTGCCCCGACGTGATCAACAGGCCCTCCCAGACCCGGCGCTCCGGCTGCTCGCGTCGTCAGCCAATTGTATGCGCTTACAGACGCCATGTAAGCGCATACTGAGTTGACCTGCAAGCGCCAAGGCGCATATAGCCGCGTCGATGAGGGGCCGCCGCGGCGCAACGCAGAAGGACGTGGCCAGGGCCGCCGAGGTGTCGACGGCGAGCGTGAGCCGCCTGTTGAACGGGCTCGGGCCGGTCAGCCCGGCCAGCCGCAGGCGCATCGAGCAGGCGATCGCAGCCCTGGACTACGTGCCGCACGACGGCGCCCGCGCGCTCGTGACCCGGCGCAGCCTGGTGCTGGGCGCGATCATCCCGACGCTCAACAACGCCATCTTCGCCGAGGGCATCAACGCGTTCGAGGCCGAGGCGCGGGCGCACGGCTACACCCTCGTGCTCTCGGTCTCGAACTACGACCTCGACGAGGAGCGGACCCTCGTGCGCCGGATGGTGCAGCGGGGGGTGGACGGGCTGCTGCTGGTCGGCAACGAGCACGCGGCCGAGAGTTTCGCCGCGCTGCGCCGGGCGGGGGTCGCGCACGTGTGCTCGTGGACGTTCGAGGCCGCCGCCCCCGCGGCCAACGTGGGATTCGGCAACGCCGAGGCGATGACGGAGATCGTGGACCTCCTGGTCTCGCTCGGGCACCGGCGGTTCGCCATGTTGGCCGGGGTGCGGGCCGGCAACGACCGGGCGCGGGGCCGCGTCTCGGGCGTGGAGGCGCGCCTGGCGCGCCACGGCCTGCGGCTGCCACCGGGCCTGCTGGCGGAGTGCCCCTACACGATCCGCGCGGCGCGCGAGGCGTTCGCCGCCCTGATGATGGCGGAACGGACCGGCAGGGACCAGCCCACGGCGCTGATCTGCGGCAACGACGTGATCGCCTTGGGCGCGTTGCTGGAAGCGCGGCGGCGCGGCATCGCGGTCCCGGGCGACCTCTCGATCACCGGCTTCGACAACCTCGCGGTGGCGGCCGAGATGGACCCGGCCATCACCACGGTCGACGTGCCGGCCGAGGCGATGGGCCGCGGCGCGGCCCTGGCGCTGATCGAGGCGATCGCGGCCGGCCGGGCGGTCGAGGGCCGGGCGTTGCCGACCCGGCTGCTGATGCGCGGCACGACGGCCCCGCCCCCGAAAGCGTGATGGCCGGCAGGTGGGGCGCGTGACGCCGCCCCGCCCCAGTCCGCCCCGCCCCAGTCCGCCCCGCCCCAGTCCGCCCCGACCCCCGCCGGCGCTTCACGCCTCGGCGTCCAACTCGCTCCCCAGCACGTCGCGCACCCAGCGGAAGGCGCTGTTGGCCGCCGGGATGCCGGCGTAGGCCGCGCACTGGATCAGCAGCGACCGCAGCTCGGGCAGCGTGACGCCGTTGCGCAGCGCCGGGCGCACGTGCAGCTTGAATTCCTCCTCCCGCCCCAGCGCCACCATCAGCGCGAGCGTCACGAGCGAGCGCGTCTTCCACGGAATCGTCGCGTCGCCCCACACCTCCCCCCAGGCGGTGCGAGTGATGAAGTCCTGCCAGGGGGCGGCGAACCGGCCGGCCCCGGCCAGGGAACGCTCGACGTGCTCCGCGCCCAGCACCGCCCGGCGGTTGGCAAGCCCGGCCTCGAAGCCGCCGCCCCGTCCGACCAAGACCGGCCGCTCGCCGTCCGGGGAGCCGAGCAGGAACCCGAGCAGGTGGCGGTTCACCGCCGCCGCCTGCTCGATGGCCAGGATGTGCGCGGCCCGGGGCAGCACGACCAGCTCGGCCCCCGGGATGCGGGCGCGCATCTCCTCGCTCATGGCCGGCGGCGTCGCCGGGTCATCGGCGCCGGCGACGATCAGGGTGCGGGCGGCGATGGCGGCGTTGGACGCCCGCAGGTCCATGCCGGCGATGGCGCCGCAGCACACGGCGTAGCCGGCCGGGTCGTTGGCCAGGAACCGCGCCCGCAGCGCCGCCACCCGCGGGTCGTCTCGGAAGGCCGCCGTGAACCAGCGCCCGACCACCGCGTCCACGATGGCGCCCATGCCGTGCGCCCGCACGGTGGCGGCCCGCTCCTCCCAGTTGCCGGGCAGGTGGGCCGCCGTCGCCATCAGCACGAGCGCGTCCACCAGCGCGGGCCGTCGCACCGCCAGCGCCTGCGCCGTCATGCCGCCCAGCGAGAGGCCGACCACGTGCGCCCGCCCGATCCCGAGCGCGTCCAGCAGCCCGGCCAGGTCGTCGGCCAGCGCCTCGATGGTGGCCGGCCGGTCCACCACCGGCGAGCGGCCGTGCCCGCGCGTGTCGTAGCGCAGCACGCGGAACCGGCCCGCGAGCGCCCGGGCCTGGTCGTCCCACATCTCCAGCGTGGTGCCGATCGAGTTGCTGAACACCGCGACCGGAGCATCCTCCGGCTCGGCCAGCTCCCCGGCCAGCTCGTAAAACAGCGTGGTCCCGTTGGCCTCGATCAGCGGCATGGCCTCATCCCTCTCCCACCACCGCGCGCGCCCGCGCGGCGTCCAGCAGCGCGCGCACCCGCGCGGCCTCCCGCACCGCCCGGTCGATCCACGGCCCGGCCGCCGCGACCGCGGGCGAAAGGTCGAACGCCGGCGCGAGGTCGATGCCCCGCAGCGCCGGGTCGCCTTCCAGCACGGCCCGCAAGCCCTGGCCCGTCCGGCGCACCGCGTCGGCCGCCTCCGCCACCCGCGCGTGCGCCGCTTCCCGGCCCAGGCTCCCGGCCAGGGCGGCCGCCGCGGCGTCGGCGAACAGCAGCCCGCGCGTGATGTCGAGGTTGGCCCGCATCCGCTCGGCGTCGACCTCCATGCCCTCCGCCAGCGCCTTCGCCTCGCGCAGCGCCCCCGAGGCGAGGCCGAACAGCGTCGGCAGCGCGTGCCATTCCGCGTGCCACGGCCCGGCCGGCCGCTCGTGCGCCGCCGCCATCGCGCCCAGCAGCGTCGCCGCCAGCGCGGGGGCCGCCGCGTGCGCCGCCAGGATCACGGTGCACGACACCGGGTTGCGCTTGTGCGGCATCGCGGACGAGCCGCCGCGGCCGGGCACGTAGGGTTCGGCCACCTCCCCCACTTCCGTCGAGGCCAGGTGCGCGACGTCGGTGGCCAGCTTGGCCAGCGCGCCGACCACCTCGGCCAACCAGCAGCCGGCCTCGGCCACGCCGCCCCGGCGCGCGTGCCAGGCAATCGGGGCTGGCCCGAGGCCGAGCGCGCGGGCGAACGCGTCCGCCACCCCAGGCCCCGCCGCGCCCAGTCCGGCCAGCGTGCCGACCGGCCCGGCCAGCGACGCCACCAGCACCCGGGCGCGCACCGCCGGCAACCGCTCCGCCGCCTCCGCGACGCCCGCCAGCCAGCAGGCCGCCTTGTAGCCGAAGGTGACCGGGGCCGCGTGCTGGCCGTAGGTGCGGCCGGCGCAGGGCGTCCCGCGATGCCGCTCCGCCAGGCGCGACAAGCCGGCCAGCACGTCGGACAGCGCTGCGCCGACCAGCGCCAGCGCGTCCCGGAGCTGAAGCGCGAGCGCGGTGTCGAGGATGTCCTGGCTGGTGGCGCCCTTATGGAAGCCGCGCTCCAGCCCGGGCGGCAGCAGCGCCTGCACCGCGCGGACGAACGGGATGGCGGGCACGCCGGCCCGCGCCGTGGCCCGGCCGATGGCCGCGGCGTCCAGGCGGTCCGGCCGGACCGCGTGGACCGCGCCCGCCAAATCGTCGGGCGTGAGGCCAACCCCGGCCTCGGCAGCGGCCAGCGCCGCCTCGGCCGTCAACATCGCGCGGAGCCGCGCCTCGTCGGAGAAGCAGGCGCGCATCGCCTCGGTCGCGAACAGCGGGCCGGTCAGCGCCGAGTCGAGCGCGGAGAACGTCACCGCGACGCCCCGCCCGGCGTCAGGCGGCCAGCCCGGGCGCCTGGTTGACGCCGATCCCGGCCGCGGTCCACGTCGCCCGCGGCGGCACCCGGCGGATCTCGCCCGGCGTCAGGCCCGGCACCGCCTCCGCCGGCGGCGCATCCCTGGCCGCCATCATCACGTGGCCCTGCGGCCGCCCATGCATCAGCCCGCCGGTAGGGAACTGCGCGAGCAGGGCCGGGCCGCTGAACGGGCTCTCGTCGAGTTTGCGGGCGTGGATGATCACGATAGGGGTCACGGGCAGTCTCCGTCAGATGTCGAAGAACACGGTCTCCCGCTCGCCCTGCAGCCGGATGTCGAACACGTAGGCGACCGCCCCGTCCCGCTCCTCGCGCCGCGCCAGCAGGGTGTCGCGCCGGAGTGCCGGCTCGATCAGGCCCAGCACCGGGTCGTCCGCGTTCAGCGCCGCCTCGTCGGCGAAGTACATCCGCGTCGCCAGCCCGATGTTGATGCCCCGCGCCGCCAGCCACACGTTGACGTGCGGCGCCATCGGCCGCCGCCCGTGCCGCCCGGCCACCGGCCCCGGCTTGACGGTCTCGAAGCTGTAAAGCCCGGTGGCGAAGTCCGTCCCGGCCCGGCCCCAGCCGCGGAAGGCGGGGTCGGGCGGCTTGCCCGCCTGCCGGTCCGCCGGGTGGTCGTAGCGCCCGGCCGCGTCGGCCTGCCAGATCTCGACCAGCACGTCCCGGCACGGCGCGCCCAAGCCGTCCAGCACCCGCCCCTCGATGCGGACGCGCTCGCCCTCCGTTTCGGAACCGGCGAGGATGTGGCCGAACGGCCGCGCGAAGATGTCGAACCCGGCCTGGTGCGGAATGAGGCCGATGTGCACGTAGGGCCCGGCGGTCTGCGACGGGGTTTCCTGCAGGTAGTCGAGCGTCGTCATCGCCTCAGCTCCCGTGCGGCTCGGTCTCGAACACCGTGGAGCGCGTGCCGCGCAGCACGATGTCGAAGCGGTAGGCCAGGCTGTCGAGCGGCACGGCGGCGTTGAGGTCAAGGGCTGCCACCAGCCGCCGCCGCGCCGAGGGATCGGGGATGGTGCCCAGGATGGTGTCGTGTGGGATCAGCGGGTCGCCCTCGAAGTACATCTGCGTGATCAGCCGCTGCGCCCAGCCCGAGCCGAACAGCGAGAAATGGATGTGCGCCGGCCGCCACGAGTTGACGTGGTTGCGGAACGGGTAGGCCCCGGGCTTGACGGTGCGGAAGGCGTAGCCGCCGTCCGCCCCGGTGATGGCCCGGCCGCAGCCGCCGAAGTTGGGGTCGAGCGTGCCGAGGTAGGTGTCGTTCTGGTGGCGATAGCGCCCGCTGGCGTTGGCCTGCCACACCTCGATCAGCGTGCCGGGCACGCCGCGCCCGTTCTCGTCCAGCACGCGGCCGTGGACGATGGTGCGCTCGCCCACCGGCGCGCCCGATTGGGCGTAGTTGCGCAGCAGGTCATGGTCGAGCGGCCCCAGCTCCTCCGGCCCGAACACCGGCCCGGTGGCCTCGGACAACAAGGTTTGCAGCGACCACAACGGCAGCCGCGGCGAGCGCAGCACGCTGGTCTTGTAGTCCGGCGTCAGCGCCGGCGGGTGCTGGCCACGGTCGCGCTGGATGAACTCGGGCGGGGAAGCCGTCACCATGCCAGCCCACCGCGGCGGTCGCCGATCCAGCTCACGCGAACCTCCTTGCCTCGGCCGCCATCTAAGCAGCTTCGACGGCCCGTTGGAAGCACGCGCCGGCCAGGCGGCCAGCAAGCGGCAACGGCAGCGGTCCCCCGCCACCCGCCACCGTTGACAGGCGGGAGGTCCCGCCCCCACGTTGCCCGTGCCCGGGATCGGCCGACCAGCGTGGGGACGGCCATCGTTGGCGGCAGCCGAGCCACCGGGCGTGCGCGTCCCGACCCTCACCCTGCCTGGCCCTCACCCTGCCCGGCCCTTACCTTGATGGAGCAAGCAGCCGCATCATGCCGCCCGACCCAGCCAAGCCGGCAGGGGCCCTGTCCCGGTTCAAAGTGATTGACCTCACCCGCGTGCGCGCCGGGCCGACCTGCGTGCGCCAGTTCGCCGACCACGGCGCGCAGGTGATCAAGGTGGAGGCCCCCGGATCGGACGGCGGCATGGGCGGCCCGCGCCTGGGGCCGGACTTCCAGAACCTGCACCGCAACAAGCGCTGCATCACCCTCGACCTCAAGGCCCCCCAGGGCCGCGCGGTCCTGATGGACCTGGCGCGCGACGCCGACGTGCTGGTGGAGAACTTCCGCCCGGACGTGAAGGACCGGCTCGGCATCGGCTACGAGGCGATGAGCGCCGCCAACCCGCGCCTCGTCTACGCCAGCATCTCCGGCTTCGGCGAGGACGGGCCGTACCGGATGCGCCCCGGCTTCGACCAGATCGCCCAGGGCATGGGCGGCCTGATGTCCGTCACCGGCCAGCCCGGCGAGGGGCCGATGCGCGCCGGCATCCCGGTCGCCGACCTCACGGCCGGGCTGTTCGCCGCCCAAGGGGTGATGACGGCGCTGCTGGAGCGCGAGGTGAGCGGGCGCGGTCAGTGGGTGCAGGTCAGCCTGCTGTCGGCGATGATCGCCATGATGGATTTCCAGGCCGCGCGCTTCCTGATGGACGGCGACGTGCCCGGCCAGGCCGGCAACGACCACCCAACCAGCATCCCGACCGGCGTGTTCGCCACCAGCGACGGCCACATCAACATCGCCGCCGCGGGCGACGTGATCTGGCGTCGGCTGGCCGAGGCGCTCGGCCTGGGCGCGCTGCCGTCCGATCCGGCCTACGCCACCGGCGAGGCCCGCTCGGACAACCGCCACGCCTTGAACGCGGCGATCGAGGCGGTGACGCGGACGCGGCCCTCGGCGCACTGGGTGGAGGCCCTGGCGCGGGCCGAGGTGCCGTGCGGCCCGATCTACGCCCTGGACGAGGTGTTCGCCGACCCTCAGGTGCGGCATCTCGGCATGGCCCCCCGCGTGCGCCACCCGGAGCTGGGCGAGATCGCGCTCGTCGGCCAGGCGATCAAGTTGAGCCGCACCCCGGCGGCGCTGACAGCCGCCACCGCCGCGCCGGGCCAGCACACCGACGAGGTGCTGAAGGAGTTGGGCCGCAGCGAGGCCGAGATCAGCGCGCTGCGACAGGAAGGGATCGTGTGATGGCCGACGCCGAACCGAGTGACGACCTGTTGTACGAGGTGGTGGACGGCGTCGCCCGCGTCACCTTCAACCGGCCGCGGGCGCGCAACGCCATGCTGTTCGGCATGTACGAGCGCCTGGCCGCCATCTGCGGCGAGGTCGGGGACGACCCCTCGATCCGCGTGCTGGTGCTGACCGGCGCGGGCGACAAGGCGTTCGCCTCCGGCACCGACATCTCCCAGTTCCGCGCCTTCGAAGGCCCGCAGGACGCGCTGGACTACGAGGCGCGCATCGACCGCGTGCTGGGCGCGCTGGAGCGGGTGCCGGTGCCGACCATCGCCGCCATCGCCGGGGCCTGCACCGGCGGCGGCGCGGGCATGGCGGCCTGCTGCGACCTGCGCATCGCCGCCGCCAACATGCGCTTCGGCTTCCCGATCGCCCGCACGCTCGGCAACTGCCTCAGCATGAGCAACTACGCCCGGCTCAACGCCCTGCTCGGCCCGGCCCGCGCCAAGGAGATGATCTTCACCGCCCGCCTGATCGAGGCCGACGAAGCCCGCGCGATCGGCTTGGTCAGCGAGATCCTCCCCGACGCCGAGGCCCTGCGAGCCCGCGCGACCGAGCTGGCGCGCCTGGTCGCCGGCCACGCCCCGCTGACCTTGCGCGCCACCAAGGAAGCGTTCCGCCGCATCAAGCAAAGGACCCTCGCCGAGGACGGGGCCGATAAGGACCTGATCCTGTCCTGCTACACGAGCGAGGACTTCCGCGAAGGCATGGACGCGTTCCTGAACAAGCGGCCGCCGGCGTGGCGCGGCCGGTAGCCCGCACGCCTCACTCGTAGAAGGCGTGGACCAGGAACATCGGCACCGCCGGCACGTACGTGCACAGCAGCAGCACGGCGAGCAGCACGCCGATGAACGGCAGGTTCCACTTGGACACCTCCCAGATGTTGGCGCGGGCGATGGAGCAGGCGGTGATCAGCACGGATGCCACCGGCGGCGTCTGCTGCCCGATGGCCAGGTTCAAGGTCACCACCAGGCCGAAGTGAACCGGGTCGATGCCGGCCTGCTCGATCAGCGGCACGATGATCGGCACGACCAGGATGATGGCCGCCGCCGAGTGCAGGAAGAAGCCGATCACCAGGAAGAACACGTTGAGGATCAGCAGGATCAGGTACTGGTTGGTCGTCAGCCCGAGCAGCGCCGCGGCCAGGTCCTGCGGCACCCGCGCCGTGGTGAGGTAGGCCCCCATCAGGGCCGAGGCCGCCACCAGCAGCATCACCACCGCCGTCTGCATCCCGCCTTCCAGCGCCGCCGACTTCAACTGCCGCCAATCGACCTCGCGGTACCACGCCCCCACCAGGATGGCGGCGACGACGGCGAGGCCCGCCCCTTCGGTCGCCGTGACCAGGCCGCCGAAGATGCCGCCCAGGATGATGACCGGCAACGCGAAGCACGGCAGCGCCTCGACGAACGTCCGGCGCAGCCGCGGCAGCTCGAACGCCGCCTCGGTCGGGAAGCCGTGTCGCCGGGCGAAGGCGTAGGCCACGCCCATCAGCCCGGCCGCCCCCAGCAGGCCCGGCGCGATCCCGGCCACGAACAGCCGCTCGATGCTGGCCCCGGAGGCGACGCCGTAGAGGATCATCGGGATCGACGGCGGGATGATGATGGCGAGCGAGGCGGCGGACGAGGTGACGGCGGCGGCGAACGGGGCCGGGTAGCGCCGCTTCTTCATCTCCGGGATCAGGATGGAGCCGATCGCCGCCACGTCGGCGACGGCCGAGCCGGAGATCTCGGCGAAGAACAGCGACACGCCGATCGTCACCATCGACAGCCCGCCGCGCACGAAGCCGACCACGGCCGAGACGAAGGCGATCAGCCGCCGGGTGATGCCGGTCGCGTTCATGATCGCCCCGGCCAGGATGAACATCGGGATCGCGATCAGCGAGAACGACTTGGCCCCCGCGTACATGTCGAGTGCCACGGACACGAGCGCCCCCGGCCCGTCGGTCAGCGCGATGGCGAGCACGGCCGACAGCGCGAGTGCCACCGCGATGGGCACGTTGATGCACACCATCGCCACCAAGGCGAGGAACACGAGGAGCAGCATCAGCCGCCCGTCTCACCGGCCCCGCCCGGCGCGGCGTCGTGGGCCATGACGGCGTGCTCGGCCGAGCGCCCGGCCATGATGTCCCGCCAGTAGCCGGGCAGGCTGAGCAGCTCGGCGACGATGAACAGCACGGCCCCGATGGGGATGACCGACTGGGTGAGCGAGACAGGCACCCAGGTCAGGCTGACCAGGTTCTCGCCCTCCAGGATCGACAGCACCTCCCACCCGGCCCAGGCCAGCAGGCCGAAGAAGAACAGCACCAGCGCCTCGGCCGCGGCCACCGCCACGGCGCGGGCCGGGCGCGGCAGCGCCAGCAGCACGTCGTCGAAGCCGATGTGGCCGCGCCTCAGCGCCGCCAGCGCCGCGCCGTAGTAGGTGATCCAGGCCAGCAGGACGGAGGCGACCTCGTCGTACCAGGACAGCGAGTGGCCCAGCTTGCGGTAGATGACGGCGACGATCACCACGGCCGTCAACACCGCCATCAGGGCGATGACCCACCAGGCCAGGGCCTCCCCCAGCCAGCGCGTCACCCGGCGCAGCCGAGCCTCCCCCGCGGCCCGCCCGCGCCGCCCACGACTCAGGATCCCGCGGCCAGCGCCTGGATCTGCTCGATCAGCGTCTGCCCGCCCTCGACCTGCGAGCCGAACTGCTCGTAGATCGGCTTGGAGGCGGCGATGAAGGCGTCCTTGTCGGCCTCGTTCACCGTCATCCCGGCCTGCTCGAACTTGGCGAGCAAGTCCTTGTCCATCTTGGCCGAGGCGTCGTAGGCGAAGTCACTGGCCTTCGTGGCGCAGTCCTCGATGACTGACCTCAACCCGGCGTCCCATCCCTTCCAGGTCCGAGCCGAGGTCGCGAGATAGACCGGCGAGTAGACGTGCCCGGTCATCGACAAGTATTTCTGCACCTCCTGGAACTTGCCGGCGTAGATCTGCGTCAGCGGGTTCTCCTGGCCGTCGATCACCCCGGTCTTGAGCGCGGTGAACACCTCCGAGAAGGCCATCGGCGTCGGGTTGGCGCCGTAGCTCTGGAACATCTTCACCCGCCACTCGCCCTTCGGCGTGCGCAGCTTGATGCCTCGCAGGTCCTCGGGCTTGGCCACCGGGCGGGTGTTGTTGGTGACGTTGCGGAACCCGTTCTCCCAGAACCCGGCGATGTGGTAGCCGCGGGCGTCCGCCGCCTTGACGAACACCTCGCCCATCTGGTCGCGCACCCGGCGCATGTGGGCGCGGTCCTTGATCAGGTAGGGCATCTCGAACACGCCGAAGGTCGGCGACACCGAACTCATGATGGTGGACGGCAGCGAGAAGGCGATCTGGCCGAGCTTCAGCTTCTGCAGCATGGCCTCGTCGTTGCCGAGCTGGGAGGAGCCGTACACCTCGACCTTGGCCTTGCCGGTCGCGTTGACGCACTGGGCGAAGTTGTCGGTGGTCAGCTCGTAGAGCGAGCCGGGGTCGCCGACGTGGCCCAGCTTCAGCACCGGCTGCGCGCCGGCGGCCGTGCCGGCGAGCGCCGAGGCGGCGACGCCGAGCATCAGGATCTGTCGCATGTCGTTTCCCTTCGTCATGGTCTTGGCCGTGGCGTTCTTGGGCGACGCGCACCGCGGTCGCCGGTCGGATGCCAGCTTAGTGGCGCGCCTCTCCCGCCTCAAGCCCGGGCGCGGGTGGTCCCGGCGTCTCGCCGATGAGGCGGACCAAACGGCGGCACGCCGCGCCGACCGCCCGCACCGCTCGCGCTCACGACGCGCCCGCGGATGGCTCCTGGACAACCCAGAATGTTTCACGTGAAACATTGGGCAGGGCGGGCGCGCCTGGCAGCACGGACCCATCCATTCACCGGCCTCGGGGCGGCGATCAGCCGATCAGCCGCTCCAGCGTGAGCGGGAGCGGCTGTCCCCCACCCCCGTCGCGTGCCGCGCCGCGTTCGCGGTGCCGATGCTGGCGATGCGGACAAGCGGTCCCTCGATCCGGTGTTCCTGCGTATCCAAGGCCCGGCGCGCCGCCCCTGGCGCGCCGTATGTCAGCACGGCCACGCGCTCGACCTCCTGGCCCGGGACCGGCGCCAGAGCCGCGTGCTGCAAATTCGCCTCGCTGCCGCAATTGACCTTTCAATGCCACCAGTGAAGTATAAGTGCGTAAGGCGCACCAAAACGCCTATCGAAAAACAAAGATAAGTATAGGAAGGTTTCGCAGTGAACGTCGTCATCCACACCGCAGTCGCAGCGCTCTTCGTCATCACCACGGCTGGCCAGGCCGCCGAACCAGCGCGTCCGGAATGCGTCGCCCCGGCCAAGCCTGGTGGCGGCTTCGACCTCACGTGCCGCATCGCGGTCCGCGCCCTCGACACGGCGGGCGCGTTGAGCCGGCCGATGGCGGTGACGTACATGCCCGGCGGCATCGGAGCCGTCGCGTTCAACTTGTTCAACACCAACAAGAGCAAGGACGAGAATGCGATCGTCGCGTTCTCGACCGGCTCCATCCTGAACATGGTGACCGGCAAGTTCGGCCGCTGGACCGTCGATGACGCCCGCTACGTCGCCACCGCGGGCGCGGATTACGGCGCGGTGGTCGTGCGGGCTGATTCACCGTTCAAGACCTTGCCGGAGCTGATGGCGAAGCTGAAAGCCGATCCGTCCTCGGCCGTGATCGGCGCGGGTGGCTCGGTCGGCAGCCAGGACTGGATGAAGGCGGCCCTGCTGCTGCGCTCGATCGGTGGCGATCCGCGCAAGATGCGCTACGTCGCATTCGAGGGCGGCGGCGACTCGATCACCAACCTGCTCGGCGGCAACATCCAGGTCTACACCGGCGACGTGTCGGAGATGAAGCCGCACATGGAGGCGGGCGACATGCGCGTGCTGGCCACCTTGTCGCCGGATCGGCTGCCCGCGCCCTACGCCGACATCCCGACGGCGAAGGAACTCGGTTACGACGTCACCTGGACCATTTACCGGGGCTACTACATGGGCAAGAACGCGCCTGATGACGCGTACAACTTCTACGTCACCGCATTCCAGAAAGCGCGCGACACCGAAGGGTTCCGTGCAATACAAGCCGAAAGTGGTTTGTTCCCGTTCAACAAGACCGGTGACGAGCTGAAGGCGTTCATCAAGAGCGACGCGGAACGGATGCGCGAGGTCGCGACCTCGGTCGGCCTGATCAAGGGCTGACCGGGGCCGGGCGCATGGCCGACCGACTGTTCGCCCTCGCGGCGTTGCTGCTCGCCGCAGCCTACGGCGCCGTCGCGTTCACGCTGGAGGCGCCGTTCCAGTACGACCCGCTAGGCCCGTCGTCCTGGCCCAAGATCCTGGCCGCCGTGCTGGCGTTGAGCGCCGTCGGCCTGTTGTTCCGCCCCGATCCCAGCCCATCCTGGGGCGGCCGGAACACGCTGGGCCGGGTCGGGCTGATGATCGTCGCCTTGTTCGCCTACGCCGCCCTGTTCCAGCCGCTCGGTTTCGTGGTGTCGACGGCGCTGTTCTGCACCGGCACCGCGCTGTGCTTCCGCGCCCGCGTGCTGCCGGCGATGCTGTTCGGCCTCGGCCTCGGCCTGATCGGCTACGAAGTCGGCATCCGCTTCCTCGCGCTCAACCTTCCCCCCGGCCTTCTGCCGATCTGAACGGACGCCGCCATGCTCGAAACCCTCGGCGACCTCGCGAACGGCTTCGCGGTCGCCGCATCCCCGCTCAACCTGGGCCTCGTCCTGTTCGGCTGCTTCGCCGGCACGCTGATCGGCGCGTTGCCGGGCATCGGCCCGATCAACGGCGTCGCGATCCTGCTGCCGATCGCCTACGGCTTCGGCCTGCGCCCGGAGTCGTCCCTAATCCTGCTGGCCGGCATCTACTACGGCGCGGAGTATGGCGGGCGCATCTCGTCCATCCTGCTCAACGTGCCCGGCGACGCGGGCGCGGTGATGACCACCTTGGATGGCAACCCGCTGGCCAAGCGCGGCGAGGCGGGCCGAGCGCTGTCGCTCTCCGCGGTCGCCTCGTTCGTCGGCGGCACCTTGTCGGTGATCCTGATGACGCTGTTCGGGCCGTTGCTGGCCAAGCTCGCCATCACCTTCGGGCCGGCCGAGTACGTGGCATTGATGGTGTTCGCTTTCGCCACGCTGTCCTCGCTGGTCGGCAGCAACGCGATGAAGACGCTGCTCGGCGCCGTGCTCGGCCTGATGATCGCGACCGTCGGCGTCGATGCCAACACTGGCGTCAACCGGTTCACCTTCGACATCCCGGACCTATTCTCCGGCATCGACTTCCTGGTCATCGTCATCGGCTTGTTCGGCATCGCCGAGCTGCTGCACTTGGTGGAGATGCAGGCGCGCGGCAACTTCGCCGTCATCGCCGTCGGATCGAGCTTCGTCACGCTCAAGGACCTGCTGTTCGTCAAGTGGACGGTGCTGCGCTGCTCGTTGATCGGCTTCGTCGTCGGCGTGCTGCCGGGCACCGGCGCGTCCGTCGCCTCGGCCGTGGCCTACGGCACCGAGAAGCGCCTGGCCGGCAAAGACGGCGCGTTCGGCACCGGCGACCTGCGTGGCCTGGCGGCCCCGGAAGCGGCGAACAACGCGTCGGCCGGCGGCTCGATGGTGCCGATGCTCACGCTCGGCGTGCCCGGCTCCGGCACCACGGCAATCCTGCTCGGCGCGCTGCTGATGTTCAATGTGCAGCCGGGTCCTCTGATGTTCAGCCAACGGCCGGAGATCGCCTGGGGCCTGATCGCGTCAATGTATATCGGCAACGTCGCGCTGCTGCTGATCAACCTACCGTTGGTCGGGCTGTTCGCCCGGCTGTTGACCATCCCGCAAGCTTATATGATCCCGCTGATCGCCGTGCTGTCGTTCATCGGCATCTACTCTGTTGTCGGCAGCGTGCATGACCTCTACATCATGATCGGCCTCGGCGTGTTCGGCTGGATGCTGCGCAAGCTGGATGTCTCGCTCGCGCCGGTGATCCTGGGTGTGGTGCTGGGGTCGTTGTTCGAAGACAACTTGCGCCGGGCCTTGTCGATCTCGGGCGGGGACTGGTCGGTCTTGTTCAGCAGCCTTGCCAGCCTGATCCTATATGGCATGGCCATCGCGATCGTCGTCCTTCCACTATGGCTCGTGCGTCGACGCGCTGTCGCCGAGGTTCGACTGGCCGCGCCGTGACGCCGACGACTTTGTTGCGAATTTTGGATTGAGACATGCTCACAGGGCCATTCAGTTCTGCCGTAATGCGCTAGTGGTCTGAGTTAGAGGTATTCTGACACCCTGTGCGGGGTTGTAGGGTTGGGCGTTTCTGCTGGGAGGCGATCATGGCACGCGGGCCGAAAGCGGCAGCGGTGATGCTGACGATGGAGGAGCGCGAGGCCCTGCAGCGCCTGGTTCGTCGGCGTGGCGCGGGTCAGGCGGCGGTGATGCGGGCCTGCATTGTGCTGATGGCAGATGCCGAACCGGAGTTGCCGAGCGGCGCGATCGCGGCCCGGCTCGGCGTGAGCCGCCAGAGCGTGATCACCTGGCGCGGTCGCTTCCTGGCGCACCGCCTGGACGGGCTGGTGGATGCGCGCCGCAGCGGTGCGCCGCGTCGGGTGGACGACGAGGCGGTCGAGGCGATGATCACGCAAACGCTCGAGAGCCAGCCCGAGGGGCGACGCACTGGTCCACGCGCGCCGTGGCCTGACAGGTCGGCATGAGCCAGACCATGATGTCGCGCATCTGGGGTGTCGCGCATCTGGGGTGTCGCGCATCTGGCGCGCCTTTGGCCTGCAGCCGCACCGGTCCGAACCCTTCAAGCTGTCGCGCGATCCGGACTTCGTGGACAAGGCGCGCGACGTGGTCGGGCCCTGCCTGAACCCACCCGATCGCGCTCTGGCGCTCTGCGTTGACGAGAAGCCGCACATCCAGGCGGTCGAGGGCGCCGCGCCTGTGCTGCCCATGCGCGCTGCCCATGCGCGCTGCCCATGCGCGCTGCCCATGCGCGCTGCCCATGCGCGCTGCCCATGCGCCCCGGCCAGGTCGAGCGGCACACCCACGACCACAAGCGCCACGGCACCACCGACCTGTTCGCCGCTCTCGACGTGAGGGCGGGCACCGTGATCGGCGCCGGCAAGGGCCGCCACCGCGCCACCGAGTTGCGCGCCTTGCTGGATCAGGTCGAGGCCGCCGTGCCCACCGACCTCGACATCCCTCTCGTGCTGGACAGCGCCGGCGCCCACACGACGAAGCTCGTCCACGACTGGCTGCTCGAACGCCCGCGCTGGCGCCTGCCCTTCACGCCCACCTCATCATCCTGGCTGAACCTTGTCGAGGGCTGGTTCTCGCTGCTGACCCGCCGTTGCCTCCAGCGCGGCGCCTTCGGCAGCACCGACGCCCTCGAGGCCGCCATCCAGGCCGACATCGACCACGCCAACGCCGGGCCGAAGCCCTTCACCTGGACCAAGTCCGTCGACGACATCCTCGCCAGCCTCGGACGCTTCTGCCAACGACCGGGGCTGTTGAAAAAGGCCCTCCCCACGGCGGCATCCCCACATCTTGGTCTCGAACGGATTGGGGACAGGCGCATGATCGGCAAGGCTTGCGAGGCCGGGCGGTCCGGCCCCGGCGCGCGCACGATGGAGCGTATGCTGCCGCGCGACCACCTTCTCCGCCGGGTTGACCGGCTGCTCGACCTGGGCGCGCTGCGCCCCGCGCTCGCGCAGCACTACAGCCCGCGCGGCCGTCCCTCGGTTGACCCCGAGCTGCTGATCCGCATGGCCTTGGTCGGCCGCATCTACGCCATCCCGTCCGAGCGCCGCTTGTGCGAGGAGTTGCGCTACAACTTGGCCTATCGTTGGTTCTGCCGCCTTCCGGCCGGGGCGCCGGTCCCGCACCACTCGACGTTCAGCAAGAACCGGCACGGCCGTTTCCGCGACGCAGGGGTGTTCCGGCTCCTGTTTGAGAACACTGTCCGCCGCTGCATCGCCGCCGGGCTGGTCAGCACGAAGGATGCGGCAATCGATGCCTCCTTCGTTGCCGCGGATGCGAGCTGGCAGCGCAAGATGCGCGATGACGACTTGACCGGCGCCGCGCCTCCCCGCCCGGTGCGGGACTGGCTTGCTGACCGGGACGCTGGTCCGGACGCGCCTGCCAACCCACGCCGTTCCGTGCCGGCCGAACTGTCGCGCACCGATCCCGCTGCGGCATGGACGTCCCGCACCGTGCGCGGCCGCTTCGGCTATGCCCTGAACGTCCTGATCGACACCCCGAGCGGCGTCGCGCTGGACGTGGAGGCGACCCCGGCCCGCTTCGCGGCCGAGGTGGATGCCGGGCGCGACATGCTGGCGCGCGCCGCAGAGCGGTTCGGCTACCGGCCCAAGCGCGTCGCGGCCGATACCGCCTATGGCAGCGCCGCATTCCTCGCCTTTTTGCGCAACCGGGGCACGATCGCGCATATCCCCGTCATGGAGCGGTCCGAGCAGGCCACGGGCAAATTCCCACGGGCCGCGTTCACCTATGACCGGGAGCGGGACCGCTACACCTGCCCGGCCGGCAAGGGGCTGGGCCACGGCGGCTTCGACCAGCGGACCGAGGCTCACATCTACATCGCCCGGGCGTCGGACTGCCAAGCGTGCCTGCTCCGTAGCCAATGCACAGGTGGCAAACTTCGGCGCGTCACTCACTCGGCCGACGAGGACGTGCGGGACTTGGCGCGCGCCGAGATGCAGACGGAGCTCTACAAGCGGTCCATGCGGCTCAGGCGCGGGGTGGAGCGGGTGTTTGCCGACGCAAAGACGAAGCGGGGGCTCACCAGGTTGCACCTGCGCGGCATCCGGGGCGCGGAGGAGGAGTTCCAGGTGGCTGCGGCCGTGTCCAACCTCCTTCTGCTCGCCCGGCCCGACGCGCGGGCGCCACGCCCCGGACGGGTACGCGCGGTCCACCGCCGGGTCAGCGACATGGAGCGGGTGAGCCGCAACCGGAGCGCGGCGCCTGCCATGCGGGGTGTCGCTCAACTCCTAAGTTCCGCGACGGCGGCGTAGCGCGCGCGTTTCCGGGCGCGTCAGCGTCGCAAATGTCTGTTGCGGAAGTGACGCATTCCGATGCAGTTTCGCGACATGCTGATCGGCTATGCTCGTGTCTCGACCGACGACCAGGATTTGCGGCTGCAACGCGCCGCCTTGAAGGCGGCCGGGTGCCGCCGGATGTTCGACGAGACGGCATCAGGTGCCAAGCGGGACCGTCCTGAGCTGGCCCGCCTGCTTGACCAGCTCCGCGATGGCGACGTGGTGGTGGTCACGCGGCTGGACCGGCTCGCGCGCTCGACCAAGGACCTTCTCGACCTGGCCGAGACGCTGAACGAGGCCGGTGCCGGCTTGCGTTCACTGGTCGAGCCATGGGCGGACACGACCTCGCCCGCGGGCCGGATGGTGCTGACCGTGTTCGCCGGCATTGCGGATTATGTGGAGCGCGCGATTATGCGGAGTGGCATGTCTATTGCCAATAGAGGCCCGTGTAGTTCTGCGGTCGTGACCTAGCCAGGCGTGCGGACGGCGCTCTGCATAATCCTGCCTCCTTCACCCAAAGGGAGGCACCATGCTCGACACCCATCTCACGTCGCCAGTCACGCGGCTGCGGCTCCGGTCAGGTCCGGCTGCCAGCCACATCGACGGCTTCGCCGACTGGCTGCACCGATACGGCTACCGACCAGCCACGCTCGACACGACGCTTCGATCTCTCGCCGGGTGGACCGACTGGATGCGCTCGGCCGGGTTCGGCGCGGATGACATGCTCGCCGGCCTCGACGCCTGCGCGACGGCGCTCAGGGAGCAGCCGCGCGTGCGGCATTGCCGCGGCCCCAACCGCAAGTCGCTGGAAGCCGCCCGGCTGTTCCTCCGCTTTCTCCGCGAGCAGGGCGTGCTGCCGCCCCCTGCCATGGCGCCGTCCCCCGTTGAACGGTGGCCGCTTCTTGGTGAGTTCCGCGCCTGGGCGCGCCAGCACCGCGGGCTAGCTGAGACGTCCATTGACGCGTACCAGCGGATCCTTGCCGAACTCCTTGCAGCGGTAGGCGACGACCCGCGGGCTTACACCGCCGAGGCGCTGCGCGGCTTCGTCCTGGAACGAGCGCGGCGGCACCGGATCGCCCGGGCCAAGACCGTCGTCGTCGCGACCCGCGCGTTCCTGCGTTTCCTGGGCGCCACGGGGCGGTGCTCGCCAGGGATGGAGCACGCGATCCCCGGCTTCGCTTCCTGGCAGCTCTCGTCGGTGCCGCGGTTCCTCGCCGTGGAGGACGTGGAGCGGGTGATCGCCTCCTGCCCTGTGGATGGCAACGGGCCACGGGACCGAGCGGTGCTCCTGCTTCTTGCCCGGCTCGGCCTGCGCGCGAGCGAGGCGGCAGGGCTGAAGTTCGCGGACATCGACTGGCGCAATGGTCGGCTCGCCGTCTGCGGCAAGGGACGTCGCCAGGAGTGGCTGCCGCTGCCGCAGGAGGTCGGCGCCGCGATCCTTGCCTACCTGCGCCACGACAGGCCGCCCTTGCAGGCACCGGAGGTATTCACCTCAATCCTGGCGCCGGTACGCCCGCTGACCCGCGCCGCGGTGACCCACATCGTGCGTGCCGCACTGCGCCGGGCCGGCGTTGAGGCGCCGATCAACGGCGCACACGTCCTGCGCCATTCCGCCGCAACCGCCATGCTTCGGCAGGGCGCGTCTCTGGCGGGCATCGGCGCGGTGCTGCGCCACCGGTCGCCGCGGACAACGGCCCACTACGCCAAGGTGGATTTCGGCCTACTGTCGGAGGTCGCGCAGCCCTGGCCGGGAGCGGCGTCATGATGACCGTCCCCATCCTGACCGCCCACGTCGAGCGCTATGTCTCGCTCCGCCAGGCGCTTGGCTTCAAGCTCCGCGACGTCGCGCGGGAACTTCGCGCCTACGCCCGCTATGCCGAGGCCAAAGGCGACACCTGCGTCCGCTTGTCCACGGCGGCGGATTGGGCGGAACAGGCCCCCTCGCCAAAGGCGCGTCACGTGCGGCTGCGCCGCGTCGCGGGTCTGGCTCGCTTTCTGCGCGCCGAGGATCCGGCGCACGAGGTCCCGCCGGCGGCCGTGTTCCATGTGCCGGCACGCCGACCCTTGCCGCACATCTACACGCCCGAGCAGCTCGCGCAGATCGTCGCGGCCGCCGGCCTGCTCCGCGAAACGTACACGCTGCGCCGGCGGGTCTACGCCACGCTGTTCGGGATGATCGCCGCGACCGGCCTGCGCATCTCCGAGGCGCTCGGCCTGCGCCTGGGCGACGTGTTGCCCGGCGGCGTCCTGCGGATCGAGCGGACGAAGTTCGGCAAGAGCCGCCTCGTCCCCTTGCATCCCACCGCGGAGGAGGCGCTCGGCCGCTACCTCGAGGCGCGCCGGCAACTGGCCGAGGTGGACGACCATGTTTTTCTGTCCGCGCATGGCCGGCGCATCGGCGTCGGCATGGCGGACTACACGTTCCGCCGCGTGCTGCGGGTGGCCGGCATCACCTCAGGGGGGGAGCGGGCCTGCCGCGTCCACGACCTCAGGCACACTTTCGCGACAAGGGCGCTGGAGCAGTGCTCGACGCAAGGCCGGGCGGTGGCCCGCCACTTCGTCGCCTTGGCGACGTATATGGGCCACACGGACATCGCGCACACCTACTGGTACCTGGAGGCGACGCCGGAGCTGATGGCCGGCATCGCCGCGGCTGGCGAGGCGTTGATGGCCGGGGAGGGCGCACGATGACGCCGCTCGCTCCCCTGGCCACAGGGTTCCTGCGTGAGCACTTGCCGGAGGCACTGGGCCGCAGCCGCCACACCTGCGAGGCCTATGCCCACGCCTTCCGGCTGTGGTTTGTCTTCGCCGCGGAGCGGCACGGCCTGCGGCCCTCCCAGCTCTGCCTCGAGCACCTCGATGCAGCCCTGGTGCTCGACTTCCTCGCCCACATCGAGCAGCGGCGCGGCAATGCTGCCGCCACCCGCAACGCCCGGCTCACCGCGGTCAAGGCGTTCATGCGCTACGTCGAGCTGCGCGTGCCCGCCGCCCTGGAGCAGGTCAGGCAGGTCCACGCCATCCCGACCAAGCGGCACGACCAGATGCTGGTGCGCCATCTCACGATGGAGGAGGTGCGCGCGGTCCTGAACACCCCGGACCCGTCCACGCGCCTCGGCATCCGCGACCGCGCCATGCTGCACCTGTGCTTCGCGGGCGGGCTGCGCGTCTCCGAACTGGTGGCGTTGCCGCTGGCGCAGGTCTGCCTGCAAGGGACGCCGAGCATCCGCGTGCACGGCAAGGGACGCAAGGAGCGTTGCCTGCCGCTTTGGAAAGAAACGGCGGCCGATCTGCGCGCTTGGCTCGCCGTGCGCGGCCAGGTCCGATGCCCGGAACTCTTCGCCAACGCCGAGGGCGCCGCGATGACCCGGGCCGGCTTCGAATACGTGCTCGACAAGCACGTCCGCGCCGCAGCTGTGCCCTGCCCCGCGCTGGCCGGGCGCTCGGTGACGCCACACCAACTCCGGCACAGCTGCGCCGTGGTCATGCTCCAGGCAACACGCGACATCCGCAAGGTGGCCCTCTGGCTCGGCCACGCCGACATCAGGACCACGGAGGCCTACCTGCGCGTGGACCCGACGGAGAAGCTGGAAGCCGTTGAAGCGGTGTTGCCACCAGCACTGCGCCGCGGGCGGTTCAAGGCCCCCGATGCGCTCATCGCCGCACTGCTCAGCCCAGCCGCCCCGACCTCCACCGGGCGGTCGCCGACGCGCCCCACATCACGCCAAAGCCCCGCACCGTAGCCCGGAGTTATGCGGAGTGCCCCGGCCGCGGATCCCGCGTGGACCCCAAGGCAAGGCGATGCCACTCCGCATAATCGCGCGCTCCACATAATCCGCAATATGCGGAGCTCCGCATATGGCCGAGTTCGAGCGCGCGTTGATCCACCAGAGAACCAGCAGCGGCCGGGTCGCCGCGAAGGCGCGTGGTGTGCGCTTCGGCCGTCCCCCGAAACTCTCTCCTGATCAAATTGCCCTCGGCGAGCGCCTGGTTTGCGAGGGGACGTCCGTCCGTGAGGCGGCCAAACTGCTCAAATGCCACCATGCTACCCTCTATCGAGCACTGATCGCAGCGTCGTGAGGTGCTTTTGTAGACCTCCCGAGTTCGGTTGGTGCCGTCTTTCTCCTCGACGGCGCAATCACCGCTGAATTATGCGAGCGGACTGCGATGCCCATCCTGCACCTTATTACGCATCCAGAAGTCGTCGTTGACCCGTCCGTGCCGGTGCCGGACTGGCCGCTCTCCACGGAGGGCGTCAGACGAATGAGCCTGGCGCTCAAGCGGCCTTGGATGAGCCAGCTGGGCTCGCTATTCAGCAGTGCCGAGCGCAAGGCCATGGATGCCGCCAGCCTGGTGTCGGGCCGCTTCGGCCTCTCGCCGGTCGTTGTAGTTGAGTTGGGAGAAAATGACCGATCCACGACCGGCTATCTTCCCAAAGCGGAGTTCGAAGCGACAGCCGACCGCTTCTTCGCGCGCCCGCAGGAGAGCGTGCGCGGATGGGAGCGCGCAGTTGATGCCCAGCGCCGGATCATCGCCGCGGTGGAACGCGTCATCGCCGAGGCTACCGGGAACGGGGACATTGCCGTCATCAGCCACGGCGGCGTCGGGGCGCTCCTGCTTTGTCATCTCAAGGGCATGCCGATTAGCCGAGACGAGGATCAGCCCGGCGCAGGAGGAGGGTGTGTCTACTCCTTCGACACGGGCACTCGCGCCCTACACTCCGGGTGGCGCTTGATCGAGGAGTAGAAAGTCTTCTGCTCGCCTGCCGGCCATTCCGCTTCAACGTTTTTCAACAGCCCCGATTGCATGCCGAAGCGCTGGAACACGTTCAGCCGGTTTTTCGGACGGCCGCATTTGCCAACGCCGCCGAGCGCGCGCTGCGCGGTGTGGCGCTCGGCCAGAGAGCGTGGTTGCTCGCCGGAAGCGATCACGGCGGCCAAAGAGCCGCTGCCATGCACTCGCTCATCATCACGACCAAGCTAAACGACATTGACCCGCGCGCCTGAGTTGCTGACATGCTGCGCCGCACTGCCGGCCGTCCGCATCGCGCCTGCACGAACTACTACCGTGGAACTGGCATCAACCTGCTGGGCGACACTGCCGCCATGGCCTGACAGCCTGCCACTGCGGCTTTGGCCGGGTGGATACGCCATTCCCGTGGACCGTTTACTGCTGGCCATCTCTATTTCAGCCAAGTCAAGCCACGGCGCGATCCGGCGGAACCGGGATGCTCACGGCGGTGTGGTTGCGGGGACAGGATTTGAACCTGTGACCTTCAGGTTATGAGCCTGACGAGCTACCGGGCTGCTCCACCCCGCGTGGGTGTTGGTCGGTTCGGTGTTTGGGTTGGCTTGTCTGGGAAGACCTGGCGGCGACCGACTTTCCCACACCTTGGGGTGCAGTATCATAGGCGCTGGAGGTTTTCACGTCCGAGTTCGGGATGGGATCGGGTGTTGTCACTCCGCCATGGCCACCAGGTCGTCCGAGACAAGCCGGGGATCTGTGTGGGACCGGGTTCTGGTGGCTGGGGTGCATGCGGGGCTATTGGGCTGTGTCGGCGGGGCAAGCGTTGGTCACTGCTGTGCAGGGTGGGTGAGTGTTGGAGCCGATCGGGCGATTAGGATCAGTCAGCTTCGCGCGTTGCCGCGCTTCCACACCTGACCTATCGACGTGATGGTCTATCACGGCCCTCCTGGGGTTGCCCCCTGGGAGACCTGGTTTCGAGGTCGGTTTCCCGCTTAGATGCTTTCAGCGGTTATCCGTTCCGCACATAGCTACCCGGCGGTGCCGCTGGCGCGACAACCGGTGCACCAGAGGTGCGTCCATCCCGGTCCTCTCGTACTAGGGACAGCTCCTCTCAAGTCTCCTTCACCCACGGCAGATAGGGACCGAACTGTCTCACGACGTTCTAAACCCAGCTCACGTACCACTTTAATCGGCGAACAGCCGAACCCTTGGGACCTGCTCCAGCCCCAGGATGTGATGAGCCGACATCGAGGTGCCAAACCTCCCCGTCGATGTGGACTCTTGGGGGAGATCAGCCTGTTATCCCTAGAGTACCTTTTATCCGTTGAGCGATGGCCCTTCCACGCGGGACCACCGGATCACTATGGCCGACTTTCGTCTCTGCTCGACCTGTCGGTCTCGCAGTCAGGCGGGCTTATGCCATTGCACTCAGCAGCCGATGTCCGACCGGCCTGAGCCCACCATCGCGCGCCTCCGTTACACTTTGGGAGGCGACCGCCCCAGTCAAACTGCCCACCATGCAGGGTCCCGGACCGGGCTGACCGGTCGCGGTTAGACATCAGAAACTTGCAGGGCGGTATTTCAAGGGTGGCTCCACGCGAGCTGGCGCCCACGCTTCATAGCCTCCCGCCTATCCTACACAGCACGTCTCTCATGCCACTGCAAAGCTGCAGTAAAGGTTCATAGGGTCTTTCCGTCTGACCGCGGGTACCCCGCATCTTCACGGGGAATTCAATTTCGCTGAGCCCATACCGGAGACAGTGGGGAAGTCGTTACGCCATTCGTGCAGGTCGGAACTTACCCGACAAGGAATTTCGCTACCTTAGGACCGTTATAGTTACGGCCGCCGTTTACCGGGGCTTCGATTCAATGCTCTCACATCTCCTCTTAACCTTCCGGCACCGGGCAGGCGTCAGACCGTATACGTCGTCTCTCGACTTCGCACAGCCCTGTGTTTTTACTAAACAGTCGCTACCCCCTGCTCTGTGCCACCCGACCCTGGTTGCCCAGGAGCGGGTCTCGCTTATCCCGAAGTTACGCGAGCAATTTGCCTAGTTCCTTCGGTATGGTTCTCTCAAGCGCCTTGGTATGCTCTACCAGTCCACCTGTGTCGGTTTCGGGTACGGTCTATGCGCTAGCGCTATTTCCCGGAATGCTCCGAAAGCCAGGCCAATCCAGTAAGGCCCAACAACACATCGCATTCGTCACGTCTAGCAGGCCCAGTAATATTCAACTGGTTCCCATCGGCTACGGCTGTCGCCCTCACCTTAGGGGCCGGCTCACCCTGCGCGGATTAACCTTGCGCAGGAACCCTTGGACTTTCGGCGACAGGGTTTCTCACCCTGTTTGTCGCTACTCATGTCAGCATTCGCACTTCCGATACCTC
>CBDHCD010000002.1:545000-968827 GCA_965260995.1 Acetobacteraceae bacterium
GCTTTCCGGCTGCGGATGCAGCGACGGGTCGCCGTACACCTCGCTGGTCGACGCCTGGAAGATCCGCGCGCCCGTCCGCTTCGCCAGCCCCAGCATGTTGATCGCGCCCAGCACGCTCGTCTTGGTCGTCTGCACCGGGTCGCGCTGGTAGTGGATCGGCGACGCCGGGCAGGCCAGGTTATAGATCTCGTCCACCTCGACGTACAGTGGGAACGTCACGTCATGCCGGATGTGCTCGAAATGCGGATTGCCGAACAGGTGCGACACGTTGCTCGGCGTGCCGGTGAAGTAATTGTCCACGCACAGCACGTGGCAGCCTTCCGCCAGCAGACGCTCGCACAGGTGCGAGCCGAGGAACCCGGCCCCACCGGTGACCAGCACGCGCTTTTCCAGATGCAAAGCTCAACTCCTTCAACCCTGGCGGCAATGAGGCTGCGGCGCGCCGGTCGCAACCAGGATGCCGGACCGTCACGGCCCGCTCAAGTATCCGATCACCCGGCCGCGGCCATCGGCGGCGTCGCGCGTCAGCCGCATCTGTCCACCCCCAGGGAATGTCACCACCTGCACGCCGCCTGCCCCTGTCGCCACCGGGACCGGCGCCCCGGACCACACCGCCGCGACCAATCGCCCGTAGCGAGCCCCGAACTCGGGCGTCAGCGAGTGATAGGCCGCCGCCGCCGCCGACCAGTCGCCGAGCCGGGCATGCAAGCCGGCCAGGAAGCGGGCGGCGTAGAGCGCGTTCCGCCCGGGGTCGAACGCCTCGTCCAAATCCTTGAACGCCGCCGGGTGATGCAGCAGGTTCACCTGCATGCAGCCGACATCGACCGACGCGACGCCGCGCGCCTGCAACGCCTGCACGGCCCGGATCGCATCCATCTTGCTGCCGTAGAATGTGCCGACCCCCTCGGCGGTGACGGTCCAAGGCCAAGGCCGCCGCACGCCGGTGCCCGGATCGGCCCGGCCGCTTTCCACCACCCCGATCGCCGCCATCAATCCGGGTGCGGTGCCGCGCGCCCGCTCGGCCGCCGCGATCGCCGCGTCGCAGGTGGCTGGCCGCGCGTCGCCCGGCTTCGCCGCGAACGCCCACAAAGGCCACGAGAGACACGAGAACAGCAGGAAATACCGCATCCCTGTTTTATCGACGTGACGCGGCGGCGATGCAACTCGCCCGCTGCCGCGCCGTGCCCCAACGATGCCCTTTGCCTGACTCCGTTGCGAACTCGCCTGGGCTTCGGCGGGCTGTGGCCCGAGCTACGAGGGGCGGGGCGTTGCCGGGCTGCGAAGGGCGGCGCTTCGAAGACACGTGGTGTCGTGGGCCGTCCGCCGGCATCGCCGCTGCGGCGGGAGCGGCCGCGGTCCTGAGCAGATGACGGGCGGGCGGGGCGCCCCGGTTGACCACGGCGCCCTCTGCCGCTCGGTGCAGAAGCAGGCGCCGGAGAGGCAGAGGCACCCGCGCTGGCGAGGGCGCGGGCCGCGCTCGGCGGGTTGGAGGCTGGGCGGGATAGGCGAGGCCTGCGTGAAGGCGCGAGGCCGGTGGGCCTGCCTTGGCCGGGCCGCGGGCCAAGCCGAAGCGGTTGATCCGCCCGGTTCGGGGCCTCAAGGGCCTGAGAACGGCCGGCGCGGCCACCAAGGTCGAGGTCAGGCGCGCGCTCAGGCAGGGCCAGGCGCGCGCCTTCAACGTCGCGGGCGGCAGCCGCGGCGAGGCCGGCGTCGTCGAACGCGCGCTCGGCGCCGGCGCGGGCGCGCGTGCCGAGGCTGTCCAGCGCGTCAACGGACGGCCGGGCCTGAACGCCGCGCGACCGCGAGGCCAGCGCGGGAGAACGCCCCCGTGCGCTCCAGCCAAAGTTCGCAACAGAGCCGGCAAGACCCCGCTCGACGTCGCCGCCCAGGGTCTCGAACTGGTCAGCATCAGCGGCCGCGAACTCTACAGGCCCAAGGGCATCGACGCGCTTTACGTCCGCCGCCGGCCCCGCGTTCGCCTCACCCCGCTGTTCTCCGGCGGCTGGCAGGAGCGCGGCTTGCGCAGCGGCACGCAGCCGACCCCGCTCGTATTTGGTTTCGGCGAGGCCTGCCGGCTGGCCGGGCGATGGGTGGGCGAAGAGGCCGAGTGGCTGACGAGACTACGCAGTTGCCTGCTGCACGGAGGCACAAAGCGACTTGTTCACTAAACCGCGCTCCTCGGTAGAGATTATACTATGATTTCTGCGGGAACAGATCAGAACCACAGATGACCAAGCGTGAAATCTGGGTCAGGCCTTATGGTCGAGCAACGTGTCTTCGGCCGTGCGACGTCTTCCCATGTAACTTCCCGTGCAACGACCGAGCGATACAACAACCGGGCCATGCAACGACCGGACAATTCAATCTCCCCTTGTCGCCAGGACCGCGCGCGAGCGGCGCCGCACGGCCGCGATCAGCAGCGGCGACAGCCAGACCAGGATCGTCAGCACCCCGAGCCCGGCCGCGATCGGCCGCTCGAAGAACCCGGCGAACTGGCCGTTGGACTTGATCATCGACGTCACGAAGTTGCTCTCGACCATCGGGCCCAGCACGATGCCGAGGATGACCGGCGCCACCGGCATCGCGTTCTCCTCCATGAAGAAGCCGAGCGCCCCGAACGCCAGCATGACGCCGATGCTGAACACGGAGTTGTTCACCGCGTAGGAGCCGACGATGCAGAACAGCAGGATGCATGGCATCAGGATGTGCCGCGGCGTGCGAAGGATCTGCTTGGCGCCCTTGATCGCCACCCAACCGAACGGGATCATCAACAGGTTCGCCAGGATGAAGATGAGGAACACGGCGTAGATGTTCTGCGGGTTGTTGATGAACATCGTCGGCCCGGGGTTCATTCCCTTCATGTAAAGCACGCCGATCACCACCGCCGTGATGGTGTCGCCCGGGATGCCGAACACCAGGGCCGGCACCCACGCGCCGCCCAGGGCCGCGTTGTTGGACGACGTGCTCTCGATGATGCCCTCGATGTGCCCGGTGCCGAACTTCTCCGGCGTGCGCGAGAAGCGCTTCGAGACGGCGTAGCTGACCCAGGCCGCGATGTCGGCCCCGGCGCCCGGCAGCGCGCCGATCACCGTGCCGACGACGTTGCCGCGCAACTGCTGCCGCCAATAGCGCCGCACCAGGCCGCCCCACCCGCGGAACAGGTTGCCCATCAGGGCCTGCGGCACGGTGGCGAGGTCGGTTTCCCCCACCGCGTAGCGGAAGATTTCGGAGATCGCGAACAGCCCGATCATCGCCGGGATGAACTCGATCCCTCCCATCAGCTCGACGTTGCCGAAGGTGAAGCGCGGGACGCCGGCCGGGTTGTTGAGGCCGATCGTCGAGACGAACAGGCCGATGAACAAAGCCGCAATGCCCTTGGCCGGGTTCGCCGCGCCGATGAACACGCCGCAGGTCAGCCCGAGCAGCGCGAGCCAGAAATACTCGAACGACGAGAACTGCAGCGCCACCTCGGCCAGCCAAGGCGCGGCCACGATCAGCACCGCCGTGCCGAACAGCCCGCCCATCGCCGAGAACATGAGGTTCGCGCCGAGCGCCACCTCCCCTTCGCCCTTGCGCGTCATCGCGAACGCCTCGTCGGCGTAGGCGGCCGAGGCCGGCGTCCCCGGGATGCGCAGCAGCGTCGCCGGGATGTCGCCCGCGAAGATCGCCATGGCGGCGCACGTCACCATCGCGCCCACCGCCGGCACAGGGTCCATGAAGAAGGTCACGGGCACGAGCAAGGCGATCGCCATCGTTGCGGTCAGCCCCGGCGTTGCGCCGACGAACAAGCCGAACGCCGCCGCGAACAGCATCATGCTCAGCACCGAAGGCCGGGCGACGAGGCCGACGGCGTCGATGATCGCGGTCACGGCAAATGCCCGGCGGCTCGGCCGCGCCGGCGCATCCTCACGGGCGGGGGCGTCAGAACCACCACGGCCCGCGCGGCAACGGCACGCGCAACAGGTCGCCGAAGCCGCGCGCGATCGCGACCGTCACCACCGCCGCGACCAGCGCCGCGACCCACCAGCGCGCCCCGAACAGCATGAACAGCGCGAACAGCATGAAAACCGACACCGGCATGAAGCCGAGCGGCTCCGACGCGATCACGTAGAACACGGCCAGCCCGGCGACCGCCCCGAGCCGCACCCAGCCGGCCGGCCGGCGCGTCCACGGCGCGGCCACCCAAGCACCCTGCCACTGCCGCGCCCCCGCCACCACGAGCAACCCACCAGCGCCGCCCAGCCCCCAGGCCACCAGCATGGGGAACACCGCCGCCCCGTACTCCTGCCCCGGCACCGGCGGCAGCGTGCGCGCGTAAAGGAACACCGCCAACGCCAGCACGAGCAACCCGGCCCCGAGCACGGCGTCGTTGACCCGCACGGCCGCGGCCGCCGCGCTACTTCGCTAGGCCGACCTTCTTCATCACCGCGCCGAGGTCCGCGTCGCTCGTCTTCCAGAACGTCAGGAACTCCGGCCCGGCCGCGACCTTGATGCCGAAGCCCCGGGCGCCCATGAAGTCCGCATACTCCTTGCTCTGGCCGATCTCCACCAGGGCGGCGCTCAGCCGCGTGCTGATCTCGGCCGGCAAACCCTTCGGTGCCACCATCCCGCGCCAAGCGCCGATGGTCCAGGCGCTCCCGGTCGCCTCCTGCAGCGTCGGCACGTCCGGGAACAGCGGGTTGCGCGCATCGGCCATGATGGCGAGGCTGCGCACCCGCCCCGCGTCGATCAACGATCGCGCTTCCGGGATCGAGCACGGCACCACCGACACCCCGCCCGCGACCAGGTCTTGCAGGCCGGGCGCCGCGCCGTTGCTCGGCACCCACGGTGCGGCGCCCGGATCGGCACCGAGGCTGTCCAGCATGCCCGCGATGGCCAGGTGCCAGATGCCACCCTGGCCGGTGCCGGACGACTTGAGCTTGCCCGGATCCGCCTTGATGGCGGCCACCAAATCCTTCGCCGTCTTGAACGGCGCGTCCTCGCGCACCTGCAACCCGGCCGGGTCGAGATTCAGCAAAGCGAGCGGCGTGTAATCGTCGTAACTCAGCTTCGTCAGACCCTGCCAGTGCAGCATGGCGATCTCGACCGTGGCCAGACCCATCGTGTAGCCGTCCGGCGTGGCCTGGGCGATCGCGGTATGGCCGACCACGCCGTTGCCGCCCGTGCGGTTCACCACGTTCACCGGCTGACCGAGCTTGCGCTCCAGCAACGAGCCGACGATACGCGCCGTCGCGTCGGTGCCGCCGCCCGCCGCCCAGGGCACGATCAACGTGATCGGCCGATCCGGCCAAGCCGCCCACGCACCAGTGGGGAGGGACAACCCGATCCCACCCATCATCAACGTGGCCGCGGCCCTGAGCATGGTGCGACGCAGCATCCCGATACCTCCCCTTATTTTGATCGCGAGCCTAACACGCGACTTCCGCCTGGCAACGGTTTCTTTGCTCGATCATGTGGGTCCGCATGCGTCCTGTGGCCAACTCACAGGTTCTGTTGCGAATTTCGGCAAGGCACCCGGGAGAACGCCCCCGCGTGCCTTAGCCGAAGTTCGCAACAGAGCCGGCTAGAGCGTGGTCCGTGAGCCTACGTGAACGAGACACGCTTTAGGCCGTAGTGACGATTTCAGCTTGGCTGGGTTCCGGTTCGGCGCTGGGTGTGGTTCAAGGCTGATTTCGAGGTTTGGCGATGGCGGGCGTTGAGGTGGATGCGTTGCGCGACGACCAGTGGGAGCGCTTGCGGGACCTGGTTCCGGGCGGGCGCGAGGGCCAGCGTGGGCCGCGTTGCGACAACCGCCGGTTCGTGGATGCGCTGCTGTGGATGGCGCGCTCTGGCGCGCGCTGGCGCGACCTGCCCGAGCGGTATGGTGATTACCAGGCCGTGAAGCGCCGCTTCTATCGCTGGGTCGAGCGCGACGTCTTGGGCGGCTTCCTGGCCGTGCTTGCGGCGGACAGCGACCTGGAATGGCTGATGATCGACAGCACGGTCGTGCGCGCCCACCAGCACGCGGCCGGGGCCCGCCGGTCCAAGGGGGGCCTGATGCCCAGGGGCTGGGCCGCTCTCGCGGCGGCCTGAGCACCAAGGTACACGCCGCCACCGACGCGCTGGGCAACCCGGTGCGCCTGCTGTTCGGGCCGGGGCAGCGCCATGACGTCACGCGCGGCCACGAACTGCTGGACGGCCTCAAGCCCGGTGCCGTGATCGCCGACAAGGGATACGACGCTGACCACCTGCGGGATGCCATAGGCGACATGGGAGCCGAGGCTGTCATCCCGCCCCGGTCCAACCGCAAAACGCCACGCGACCATGACAAGGCGCTCTACCGGGAGCGCAACCTCGCCGAGCGGTTCTTCAACAAGCTGAAGCAGTTCAGGCGCGTGGCCACCCGCTACGACAAGCTCCTGCCCAACTACAGAGGCTTCGTCCAACTCGCCGCCATAGTCGTCCTGCTTCGGTGAAATCGTCACTACCGCCTAGAGTCTCGTCGCCTCGCCTTGCGCGAGCCCGAGCCTGTGGATCGGCAAGGTATTTGGTGAAGGGGGTGGCCAAGATGTCGATGTCCACGCAGCCCCGCAGCGCCTCGACCGGCTGCCCGGCCCCATCCTGCCAGTTGCCCTCGCCGTCGTCGCGCAGGTGCAGGCGGCGCTCCTTGCCGGCCAGCGACAGCACGGCCTCCCGCACGCGCCAGCGGGCATCGCAGGCGACGCGGTAGCGCGAGCCGTATGGCGTGCCACCGCGCGCGCCGACCACCACGCCTTCGGCGACGACGCCGTCGGCGATGCTGCGGATGCTGAGATGCTCGGCGCCGGCGCCTTCGGCTGGCACCCACTTGACGGCACGGTTCACGTCAGCCCCGCCGCGGTCTTGGCCATGTACACCCGCTCGTAGCTTTTCTCGCTGACCCGGCCCGTCTCGCGAGGCGTCCAGCCGCCGCAGGCCCGCATTGGTGCCGAGGCCGTACAGGCACAGCAGCCGCCGCGATCGCAGCTCGGTGCGATCAAGGGCCTCATAGGCCGTGGGGCTGCCCAGCGCGTCGGTGAAGCCGAGCCGCAGGTCAACTTCCTTGACCATGTCGAGCAGGCCCGCCATCGGCCAGTCCGCCGTCACCTCGGCTTTGACGGCGTCGATGTTCTCCGGGTTGGACCGGGCCCGCAACGGCGACACCCTGATCCAGCCCCCACGGGGTCAGCCTACGCGAGGCGGGCCGGCGGCTGCAGTGCGCCGGCCATCCCACGCGCACAGGACCGGGGCACTGGGACGCGACCACCTTGTGCGGCATGCTGCGCAATCCGGCCTACCAGGGCACGGCCATGTTCGGCCCAGGGTGGTGGCCCCGGCGCAAGGGCGCCTGCGCCCGATCCATGGACGGCTCCAGCCGCCGTGCAACGCCGCGAGCTCGTCCGCTGCCGTGCCGCGGGAGGAGTGGATCGCGATCCCAATGCCCGCGATCGTGGAGGCAGGGACATTCGAGGCGGCCCAGGCGCAGCTGGACGAGAACCGACGGCGCGAGCGCGACGGGCGCCGCCGGCCCGGTTGGCTGCTGCATGGCCTTGTTGTGTGCCGCCGCTGCGGCTACGCGTTTTACGGCAAGATGGCGCGTGGCACACTGGGCGGCCGCCGGCCCGCCAACTACGGCTACTACCGCTGCACCGGCACGGACGGGCACAAGTTTGGCGGCCAGGCGCCGTGCGACAACCGCTCCGTGCGCAGCGACAAGCTGGAGCAGGCCGTGTGGCGGCAGGTCGAGGCGGTGCTGGCCGACCCGGCCCGAGTCGCGGCGGAGCACGAGCGGCGCGCGGCGTCTGCCCGGGACGGGAAGGCGCATGGGGACGTGGACGCGCTCAACCGGCAGATCGCGCGCCTGCGGCGCGGCATGGACCGGCTGATCGACGGCTACGCCGAGGAGGTCATCGACGCCGACGAGTTCAAGCCGCGCCTGGGCGGGCTCAAGCAACGGCTGGCCCGCTTGCAGGCTGAGCGCGACGACGTCGCCGCGGCGCACGAGGCCGAGCGCAGCCTGCACCTTGTGATCGGGCGCCTGGAGACGTTCGCGGGCCGGGTCCGTGGCGGGCTGGACAGCTTGGACTGGCACGGCCAGCGCGAGATCATCCGCGCCCTACGTTCGGCGCGTCGAGATCGACCGCGACCAGGTCGAGGCGGTGTTCCGCGTCCCAGGCGCGACGCCTCCGTTCAATGACGGCGCTGACAGCGGTTCAGGCCTCAGCCCGGCAGGCAGGCCAACATCTATTCGGCAACATCGTGGGAGGAGCTACCGCTGCCTCGTTGGGGAAGATGCTGACGACATCGGCACGGCGCTTGACCTCGCCATTGAGGCGTTCGAGGGGATTGGTGCTGTGGATCTTGGCCCGGTGTTCCTTCGGATGGTTCATGAACGCCAGCACGTCGCCCTGTGCGGTACCATCAGGATGGCGAGATTGGACCAGGATGGCGAGATTGGACACTCGGGGACGGAGCTGGTCGGCGACGCTGCGCCTGAAATGCACTCGGCAGCGCTGGGCCGCGGCCCCAGCACGCGGCTGGCTGCGGCCTTGAAGCCAACATGGGCACCCGAGATGACCAGCTTGACGCCACGCAGGCCACGCCGGGTTAGCGATCGTAGGAAGTCGGTCCAAAACGTCTCGGCCTCGCTGGCGCCGGTGGCCATGCCAAGCACCTCGCGGCGACTGTCGGTGTTCACCGCCATCGCGATCGTGGCCGCCACGGTGACGATCCGCCCGGCCTGTCCATCGCGCCGAAGCTGGCCACCGGCGATGGGGCGCTCGGCTTCTGGCGCGCGCTGGAGCAGGTGTCGCCGGCCACCCGGCATCAACGCTGCACGGTTCACACCATTCGTACGCAATCGCGTGGTTTTAGGCGGCGCTGGGCCGTTGCTGCCCGGAGGCGGGGAGCGCAGCGGGATGACATGACGGGTCTCCAGACGGCCTTCGCCGACGATGATGCGATCGATCACCAGCTGCAAGATGCCCTGCTTCTCCGTCAGGGTGGCATCGGCTAGGCGGCTGCGGACACGATCGCAGAACGCCGCCACGTCGGTCCGCACCGCCTCGGCTTGGAGCCGCTGCTGGCATAGGCGCGTTTGGTCCTCTTGCTGCTGCTCCAATCCTCTACGCTCTTGCGCGAGATGCTGGCGACGTTCGGACAGCTCGGACAGACTGACCGCGCCAGCCTGGTAGGCGTCCAGCAGACGTTTGTCGGCGCGTGCGGTCCGGTCCAGCCGGGCACGCAGCTGCCGCTCGGCGGCTTGCTCCCGGGCGGAGCCGGCATCGGCGGCGGCGAAGCGATCGAACTGCGCCAACAGTTGGTCCGGGTCGGCCAGCAGGGCCATGACATGGTCCCACACCACCGGCTCGATCTCGTCGGCGTTGATGTGGCGGCTGGGGCAGATGCTGGTTCGCGCCATCACGACGCAGTCCTTGCCGTGGCATCGGTAGACTTGCCGCACAGGCTTTCGTGCTGACGCCGGGCAGGTGATGCCATACATGGCCAACCCGCAAAGCTCGCACTTGAGCAGGCAGCGCAGCAGGTAGCTATGCCGGGTGTTGTTGCGAAACGAGAGCGCGGCGTTGCGCGCGAGTTGGGCCTGCGCCTGGTCCCATGTCCCCTGGTCAACCAGCGCCGGCACCGGAATGGCGATCCACTGCTCGCGCGGCTTGAGGCAGCGCCGGGTCGCAGCGGCCGTGCGTGGGCCGCGTTGGATGGACGGCTTGGCCGGCGCCACGCAGGCGTAGCGGTTGGCATAGGCGGTGCCGGTGTAGATCGGGTCGGCCAGCATGTGGTGGATCGTGGCGGGCGCCCAGGCAGGGCGGCCGGAGCGCGGCCGGTCGGGGCCGGCGTTGAGGCGTTTGACGACCTGGCGAATGGTTGTTTGCTCGTCGGTGAACCAGCCATACACCCGGCGCACCAGCTCGGCCTCTGGCTCGTCGACCGTGATGTGGCCAGGCATGGCGTCGCGCCGCGGGACATAGCGGTATCCATAAGGCGCACGAGCAGTGATGTAGTGGCCGTCGCGCGCTTTCTGCAGCTTGCCGCGGCGGAACCGCTCACCGAGCACCGCGCGCTCATACTCGGCAATCGCGCCCTGGATCTGCAGCAGGAGCTGGTCGTTGGGATCGTCCGAGATCAGGTGCTGCAGGAACACCACTTCGGCGCCTGCGCGACGGAACTCCTCGAGCAGCAGCACCTGGTAGGCGTACTTGCGCGCCAGGCGGTCCGGGGTCAGCACGACGAGCGTGCTCACGATGCCGTCGCGCACGGCGTCGCGCAGCGCGTCGAGGCCGGGCCGGTCGAGCCGGCTGCCGCTGTAGCCCTCGTCGCGGTAGACCTGTTCATCGCTTACCGGATGACCTTGCGCGACGGCCCAGGCTCGCAAGGCGGCGAGTTGGCTATGAATGGTTTGCTGGCGTTCCTGGCGTTCGGTTGAGACGCGGGCATAGAGAGCGACGGGCATGGCGAGGTCATCCTGGTTGATGGAACAAAGGGGAGCGAATGGGCTTGCGATGTGTCAGAGGGGATACGCGGCCCGGCAGCAGCCGGGGCGTCGTTCAGCAGGCGGCGGTAGATCTGATCCAATCGCTCGGCGCCGTCGCGGGTGCGAACCGGCACGGAGCAGATGGTCCAGCGCGCCGTCACCTGAGGGCGTGGACGGGTCGCCATTGGGCGGGCCTTTGCGGAAGGTGAGCCCGACTGAACCCATCCTGCTCAGGTCATGGGAACTGCGCGTCGTGCCGCCGGGCACGGTTGGTCCGCCCGGCACCAGCAAACGGAACGCCAACGGTGAAACGAACCGCATCGATTGCGTTCGGACCATGCACGAAACCGTCAACGTCATGGACAACACGCGCTTGGCAGCGGCCGAAGGGGAAAACCAACTGCCCAAAGCCGTTCAAAGCGTCATCTGCCGCGACGGCGTCGAGGTCATCAACACGCTAAACCAGAGCGCCGCCGCCACGGTCTCGTCCAAGGTCCAGCATAGCTCGCGCCACGATGCCGCTCGGCTCAGTGCAGCGCGCGGTCTCGGCGCGGACGGCAGGCGTGGTGCGGGCATCCGGGTGGATGTGAAGCACTGGCCATCTCCATCCCGGCGCGGCGCGCGGCACGCGCTCGAAGCGGTGAGCATAATCCGCGGTGGCCAAGCTTGCCGGATCCCAACAATGATCCGCGACCAGGCAGTTAGAGGACGTCGCAAAGGAGAACACCCATGACCCTCATCGAACAAGTCGGTGCCTTTCGCCTCGGCAGCCACAGCATGAAGCGGCTCGGTTACGGTGCCGTGCAGCTTGCCGGGCCTGGTGTGTTCGGGCGGCCCAGGGACCACGGCGCGGCGCTGGCCGTGCTGCGCAAGGCGGCCGCCAGCGGGGTGGACCACATCGACGCCAGTGACCTCTAAGGCCCGCACGTCACCAACAGGCTGCTCCGCGAGGCGCTGGCGCCATATCCCGAGAACGTCATCCTCCTGAACAACGTGGGTGCCCGGCGGCATGAGATGGAGGCCTGACTCCCGGCCTTCCCGCGCGAGGAGCTGACGCAGGCGGTGCACGACAACCTGCCTAACCTTCCTCGAAGTGCTGGAAATCGTCAACCTGTGGAGCATGTTCGGCGCGCACGGACCTGCCGAAGGACTGATCGAGGCGCCACTCACCGTGCTGGCTGAGTTGCAGCAGGGCATGATCCGCCATGTCGGGCTCAGCAATGTCACGGCGGCGCAGATTGCCGAGGGTCGCGGCATCTGCGAGATCGTTTGTGCGTAGAAGCGGCCCTGATCACATAATGTGTCCGCCACTACCCCGAAACCCAACAAGAGCCACCTGATAAAACAAGCTGGCGCGGCATTGGACTGCCCTCAGTTGAGCGACAAGCGTAGGGCACGCTGGTGAAAAATGCGAATAGCAGGTAAATCCCCACTGCTTTCAAATTGAGAGTCCATTTCGGATCGATTATTCAACGGGCCGGCCTTCGTAGCAGGATGACGCTGGATGCGGCGTAGAGGAAGGCTTCGACGCTCTCGATTGTGGCCTCGAAGTCTTTGGCCAGCCGTCTGTTCCGGTTGATCCAAGCGAAGAACCGCTCGACCACCCAGCGGCGTGCGATGACGGCAAAACCGAGCTGATTGTCAGCCTTGCGCACCACCTCGATGCGGATGGGGCTTGCCTCGGCGACCCGCGGACCGGCGTAGCCACCGTCTGCATAGCCCAATGCCACAAAGGGCCAGCTTGGGCGCGAGGCCCGCAGCAGCGGCCCGGCCCCGTCGCGATCCTGGATATCGGCAGAATGGGCCTGGCGCTTGAGCGCCCGACCATCCGTGTCCACTATGGCGTGGCGCTTGCGGCCTTTGACCTTCTTGCCGGCGTCGTAGCCGCGGATGCCCCCGCTTTCGGTCGTCTTGACGCTCTGGCTGTCGATCACGGCAGCCGTCGGGCTGGCTGTCGATCACGGCAGCCGTCGGGCTGGCTGTCGATCACGGCAGCCGTCGGGCTGGCTGTCGATCACGGCAGCCGTCGGGCTTGCCTCACGGCCAACCCGCTCGCGGTCCAGCATCACCAGGTGATGGTTGATCCGCTCCCAGGTGCCGTCGTCGCGGAATCGGGCAAACCAGCGATAGGCCGTGGACCAGGGCGGAAACTCCTTCGGCAACATGCTCCAGGCAATGCCGCCGCGCAGGACGTAGAAGATAGCGTTGACGATCTCCCGCATCTCCCACTTACGATGTCGCCCGCATAGGCTTGGTGCCGGCAGGAACGCAAAGAGGATCAGCCACTCGGCGTCGGTCAGGTCACTTCCATAGCGTAGGCCCGCGCGGCTATGCTGCGTGCGGGTGGTCGGCGTCCACATGAGGTCTCCGGCAAGGCTTCGAACACCTGCCCGGAATCACATCTGGCCCGGCCATCCAACCCCTCGTGGCGGACGTTCCGCATTGATTCCGAAATGGCCTCTAAACTGGACTTTGCACGGTTGGTGACGCTGTGAGCGTCAAGCGTTGATCCAGAAGAAGCCCTCGGTGGCGATGAAGTCGAGCGCGTCATCAAGGGACATAATGACAGGCCCAAGTGGGCCAGGCGCGCCCCAGGCCCCGCGTTGCCACCACAGGACCTGCACGCCGTTGTTTTTGCCCGTAGGCCGCAGGCGCGCAATCTGACCGCCGGTGCGTCGGCTGTAGAGCGTGTAACCCCGGTTCGCCCGCACCACTTCGACACCGCCGCGCGGCCAGGGGTGGGCGGCGATCCGCTCGCGCATCGCATCAGCACCGGCCATCGTGACCATCTCCCCAGCCGTTGGGTTGCCCCACCCCGGAGCAGCCGCAGGCGGAGGTCAATGTCGTGCCGGCGAGCGTGCCTGAGGTGCTGGCCACGTGGATGCGGCCGTTTGCCCCTTCCTTCACCGCCGCGGTCTGGCGCCACGTATTGGTGCTGGTGGCTGGCAGCCTGCTCACGCCTGGGCGGCGCACGGTCACGGCGGCGCTGCGCGTCATGGGTCTCGACCAGGCACCGGGTTTTGCGGTCTACCATCGCGTCCTCAGCACGGGGCACTGGTCGTCACGCGCCGTCGCGCGCCGGCTATTGCTGCTGCTCGTTGCTGCCCTGGTGCCAGAAGGTCCGGTCGTGGTCGGCCTTGACGACACCATTGAGCGGCGCTGGGGCGCAAAGATCAAGGCGCGCGGCATCTACCGTGATCCCGTACGCTCCAGCCACGGCCACTTCGTCAAGGCCAGCGGCTTGCGTTGGCTGTGCGTCATGCTGCTCGCCCCCGTGCCTTGGGCGGGCTGTGTTTGGGCGCTGCCGTTCTTGACCGTGCTCGCGCCCTCCGAACGCCACGCCGCCGAGCAGGGACGACGACACAAGAAGCTCACCGACCGGGCGCGCCAGGGGCTGCTCCAGACCGCACGCTGGCTGCCGGGACGGCGCGTGGTCGCCGTCGCCGACAGCGGCTTCTCGGCCATCGAACTGCTGCGCGAGGCGGGCCGGCACCTATGCTTGGTTTCCAGGCTGCGGCTGGACGCAGGCCTTTACAAGCCAGCGCCGTCGCGCAAGCCCGGCACGCTCGGGCGACCACCGGTCAAAGGCGCCCGGCGACCAAGCCTGAAGCAGCGACTGGCGAACCCGGCCACGCGCTGGTGCCAGGTCAGCATCGATGGCTGGTATGGCCGCACCGAACGGCGTCTCCACATCGCCTCCGGCACAGCGCTTTGGCATCACCCCGGCATGCGGGTGCCAATCCGCTGGGTGCTCGTGCGCGACCCGAGCGGTGAGAAGGAAGCGCAGGCGTTCCTGTGCACCGACCTGGATGCCGACCCGGCGGACATCCTGCGCTGGTTCGTCCGTCGCTGGCGTGTTGAAACCACCTTTGAGGAAGCACGTCGCCACCTCGGCATGGAAACGCAGCGGCAATGGTCGGACCTGGCCATTCTGCGCACCACGCCAGCACTGCTCGGCCTGTTCTCGCTCGTGACGCTGTGGGCGACGCAACTCCATGCCGGGCAGCCCCTCCTGCCCGAATGCGTCCGATGGTACTCGAAGCACGCACCCACGTTCAGCGACGCCCTCGCCTTGGTCCGCCGCGAACTGTGGACCTCGCCGACTTTCGCGCCCTCGCAGCCCGACCGAGACGCGCCGAAACTCCCAGCCGACGTGCTCAGCCGCCTGCTGCTCGTCGCTTGCCGACCACCCTGACGTGCAAAGCCAAGCTAAACTCGACTTTGGCCATTTCAGGCTGGGTAGCATGCGGCTTCGGTGAGCCTATCGAGGAGCACGCGCGGGATTGTTGCGGTGTTCTGGGCATGCGGCGATGTTGAGAAAGCCTGTGCGATCCAAAGCTGGCGGCGGACGGCGGCGAGCGCGTCGGAGAAGGTGACGGCGTGTTTGGCATACCAAGCGGCGCGCCTGGGCAGGACGAGGCCGCGCGCGGCCAAGTCGCTGGCCCAGAGCGTCACGAGCGAGAACAGGGCGAGCAGGCACGGGGTGGTGCGGGCAACAGCCAGGTCCGACCATTGGCGCTGCGTTTCCACGCCCAGGTGCCGGCGCACCTCGGCGAAGGTCACCTCGACGGACCAGCGGCGCACGAACAGCTGCAGGATGGCGACCGGGTCGGCGGCTTGGTCCGTGCACAGGAACGCTTGCGGTTCGGCCTCGCCGGCCGGGTCGCGGACCAGCACCCAGCGGACCGGCACTTGCTTGCCAGGATGGTACCAGAGTGCCCTGCCCGACACGACGTCGAGCTGGCGTTCGCCCTGCTCGTACCAGCCCGTAATTGTGACGCGCTGCCACTCTGTTTTCGGGTCGGCCAGGCGCTGGAGCAGCGTCGGCTGGCGTGCGCCGGATACGCGCGGACGTCCTTTCGTTCCGGGCAAGCGTGGAGGGGGCGGGTCGAACAGGCGCGCGTCGAGTCGCAGCCGGGTAATCACGACAACATGCCGGCACACGGCTGCGAGCAGCTCGATAGCGGCGTAGCTGCTGTCGGCGACGGCTATGATCCGCCGATCCGGCAACCAGCGCGCGAGGCGGAGCAGCAGTTGGCGTGCCCGATCCGTCAGCAGCTTGTGCCGGCGTCCGTGGACTTGTGCGTAGCGCTCAGAGGGCGCCAGCGAGGTGAGGAACGGCAAAGCCCAAACACGCCCGGCGAACGGCACGGGCGCGAGCAGCATCAGGCTGATCCAGCGCAGGCCGGACGCCCTGACAAAGTGGCCGTGGCTGGATTGCACGGGATCGCGGTAGATGCCGCGCGCCTTGATCTTCGTGCCCCAGCGGCGCTCGATGGTTTCGTCAATACCGACCACGACCGGGCCGCTCGGCACGAAGGAGGCGACCAGCAGTCCGAGCAGGCAGCGTGCAGCAGCCTGGCCCGACCAGCGGCTGCGGTTAAGCGCACGGTGGTAGTTGGTGAAGGTCGCCGCCCCGCGCAGGCCCATGCTGCTCAGCGCTGCGGCGACGGTGCGCCGGCCCGGGGACAGGATGGCGCCTGCGGCAAGCACCAGCAGGTTGGCCCAGGTCGGGCGGGTGAAGCACCCGGCAAACGGCACCATCCAGGCGGCAAGAGGGCCAGGGTGGGTTTCGGGGTCGGTTTGTCTTGCCATGGTGGCCTCGCAGTGGTGTCGTTGCCGCCCGACAACTCCATACGCGCCAGAAGGATCAACCGTGCCGGCCAGCGACCCCTGTGGGAGCGCATCGAGGCATTCAACCAAGCCCGCGGCGGCGGCGTCGCGGTGCACAAGGCAGGGCGCGGCTATTCGCTCATGAGCCAACGCACCGGCGCGCCGCTTGCCAGGCTCAAGCCGACCGGGGACGCCGACAAGATGCAGGTGCTTTGGTGGAACGGCCAGCGCTGGGGCGCCTCAGGGCCGTTCGGCATCGCGGCCATGCCGCTTAACGAAGCCCTCGAACACATCGCCTCCGAGCCGCATTTCTGGATCAACGCATGACCGGAAATGGCCAAAGTCGAGCTGAGCATCTCTTATGGTCGTCGGAGATGACGACCAATCACTTTACAGATTCTGCGGCGCCACGATCGAGCTGTTTCGAGACTTTAGTCAGCGTGTGACTGCAGAACTCGGCTGCTGCGCGCCCGCACTGGTTTGCCTCGAAGAGAACTACCACTCACCATCGCAGATCGTCGAGTTCTTCTCAGGTCATATCCAGAGCGATCCTGATTTCGCTCCGGCGCGGGTACAGTTGCCCCTGCCATTTCAAAGGCGATTAGGTAGTTGACAAACACGACGGATAGGGTAGGATTTCGGTCAAGGAGCTAAGCCGATGTCCCACCTGTCCGCCCTGCACTTCCACGACGAAGCCGCCGCCTTCCAGTTCCTTGAGGAAGCCCTTTGGCCGCACGGCCCCGTGTGCCCGCGCTGCGGTGGCCTGGATCGGATCACCGTCGTTAAGGGTGGACGTGCCGGCCTCCGCCGTTGCGGACCCTGCAAGCGTCAATTCACAGTCACGGTCGGCACCTTGTTCGAAAGCAGTCACGTGAAGCTGAACCTCTGGCTGCAAGCGGCCTACCTTCTGTGCAGCAGCAAGAAGGGGATCAGTAGCCACCAACTCATGCGCATTCTGAATGTGCAGTATAAAACGGCATGGTTCATAACCCATCGCCTGCGTGAAGCGATGAAGTCCGGCAGCCTGCCTCCGATGGGCGGAGAAGGTGTCACCGTCGAGATCGACGAGACGTTCATCGGCACAAAATATAAGAAGCCAGAAAGCGCGCGCGGCTATGCCCACAAGAACGCGATCATGACTCTTGTGCAGCGCGGCGGTTCTGCTCGGTCTTTCCATGTCAACGGCACCTCTTCGGCGGATTTGTTGCCGATCATCAAGGCGAACGTCGCGTCTGGCACGCACGTGATGACCGACGAAGCTGGTCAGTATGCCCATCTGAATAAGACCTTTGCCGCCCATGATTACGTGCGGCATGGCGCTGGCGAGTATGGCCGGGGCGATGTCCACACAAACACGGTCGAGGGCTTCTACAGTGTGTTCAAGCGGGGCATGAAGGGGGTCTACCAGCACTGCGCCGTGAAGCATCTACATCGCTACGTTGCCGAGTTCGATTTCCGCTACAACAACCGGATCAAGCTGGGCGTGAACGATCAGCAGCGTACGGTGACCGCGTTGCGCGGTATCGTAGGTAAGCGGCTCACATACCGCTCACCCTTACTCGATAGGTAAGAAAGAAACAGACAGCTCGAGCACCCTCGAGCTTTTCGGAAATTGCGCCTTATGGCAGAGCAACTCTCCTTACTGGAAATCTTGGAGCGTCCGACGCTTGACGCTTTGTTCAAGCCAGACGCCATCTTTGCGACTGAAGATGGTGCATTCATTGTATCGCTGAAAGAAGACACACGTTTTGACCGGAAGTCTGGCCGGATCGATGCCAAAGGACTTGCGGTCTGCCTCTCTGGATTTGGTAACGGACCGGCTGTTGAGGGCGGCGTGGTTGCGGTTGGGATAGAGAAAGACGGCACTGTGACAGGGTGCAAGCACCTGTCAGAAAAGAGGCTTCAGGAGATCGAATCTGCCGGTCGTGACCTGTGTCCAGATGGGCGGTTCGAAACCAAAAAGGTGGGCGTCCTGAACCGCAAGGGGGAAAGCGACTTCCTTGTCCTCATCCGCGTGTTTTACGTTGAGAGCCGCCTGGTCAAGCTAACGAACGGCGAGGCGTATTGTCGCGAATCCGATAAGTGCCGCCGGCTCAGCGATTTGGAACGAGAAGAGATTCGGATTTCGAAGGGGGAACGCTCCTTCGAACTGGAACCATGTGCACTTCATTACCCGGCCGGTTTCCGATCGACTGACATCTCTGCGTTCGTCAAACGAATCCGGACCGAGAGGAGTGCCTCAAGTGACGTTTCGGATGAAGCCATCTTGCAATCCATGCGCCTTGGACGATGGGAGCCGGCCGGGTTTAAGCCTGATAACGTGTGCGCTCTTATGTTCGCAAAAGACTCCAGGCAAGCGTTTCCCGGAGCCTATATTCACTTCCTTCGATATAATGGGATCGAGGCAAAGTCTGGCTCAGAGTACAATGTCATCAAGGACAGGATCATTGAGGGGACGATACTCGACTTGATTCGGGAAACCGCGGCAATTCTAGATGCCAACCTAAGAGAGTTCACGACCTTTAAGAACGGCAAGTTTCACACCGTTCCGGAATACCCGAGAGACGCTTGGTACGAGATGGTGGTCAACGCATGCGTCCACCGATCTTACCACGCTCGCACAGTGCCAATCTTTGTCAGAATGTTCGACGATCGATTAATTGTTGAAAGCCCTGGTTCCTTTATGCCCTCGATCACCCCGGAAAACCTCGTCCACAAACCACGTAATCCGTTTTTAATGTTTGTACTGCGGGAATATGGCGAGGTACGCTGCATCAGCGAGGGCACAGCCCGTATCAGGCGAGAGATGACGGAAGCTAATCTGCCTGCTCCAGATTTCCGAGGAACGGATACAAGCGTCACAGTAGAGCTTCAAAACGAGGCAGCAAATCGGACCAATTCTCTAGACAGCGAAGCTTACAAGGTGCTTGGAGAGGCGGTGTCTTTCTCGCTAGATCCTGACGAAAAGAAGATCGTGAACTACATAATGGAGAACGGTCGAATGAATGTCAGTGACGCCTTGCGGATACTCAGCACTACCTACTGGCACACAGCGAAAGCAAAACTTACCCGCTTGCACAGCCGTGACATTCTCCAACATCACACGACGAAGGTCAGAGACCCTAACGCCTACTACTCTCTACGGAGGCAGCAGTGAGCAAGGAAGAGGGAAACACGCAACGCGAACGCTTCATCAAAGCCGCCCGCGAACTCGGATGTGATGAGGACGAAGCCGCCTTCAAGGCGAAGTTGGCGGTGATCGCGCGGCAGAAGCCGAAAGCTGGGCCGGAACCGCCTAAGGAGGACCACCATGACTGAGGATGAACGCAGGCTGCTGCTCTACGTGTCGCGATGGCTGGCCGAGCATCTCGAGGAACGTACCGCTGATCAGAACACCACTAACAACCTTGCCGTTGAGATACGCAAACTTGTAGAAGCAGTTCGTCCTAAATAGGAATGGTTACCTGCGTGTTTTCGAAATACATAATCGCCATTTCAAAGGCAGGTGATCCCGACTGCCGGTCCAGCGGAAATTGGAGTAATCGGCATGTTCCGCCAGGATCCAGCCACGCTTGCGGCCGACCTGGCTGAATTTCTACGCCGCACATTTAGCTCGACTTTGGCCATTTCCGGTCATGCGTTGATCCAGAAATGCGGCTCGGAGGCGATGTGTTCGAGGGCTTCGTTAAGCGGCATGGCCGCGATGCCGAACGGCCCTGAGGCGCCCCAGCGCTGGCCGTTCCACCAAAGCACCTGCATCTTGTCGGCGTCCCCGGTCGGCTTGAGCCTGGCAAGCGGCGCGCCGGTGCGTTGGCTCATGAGCGAATAGCCGCGCCCTGCCTTGTGCACCGCGACGCCGCCGCCGCGGGCTTGGTTGAATGCCTCGATGCGCTCCCACAGGGGTCGCTGGCCGGCACGGTTGATCCTTCTGGCGCGTATGGAGTTGTCGGGCGGCAACGACACCACTGCGAGGCCACCATGGCAAGACAAACCGACCCCGAAACCCACCCTGGCCCTCTTGCCGCCTGGATGGTGCCGTTTGCCGGGTGCTTCACCCGCCCGACCTGGGCCAACCTGCTGGTGCTTGCCGCAGGCGCCATCCTGTCCCCGGGCCGGCGCACCGTCGCCGCAGCGCTGAGCAGCATGGGCCTGCGCGGGGCGGCGACCTTCACCAACTACCACCGTGCGCTTAACCGCAGCCGCTGGTCGGGCCAGGCTGCTGCACGCTGCCTGCTCGGACTGCTGGTCGCCTCCTTCGTGCCGAGCGGCCCGGTCGTGGTCGGTATTGACGAAACCATCGAGCGCCGCTGGGGCACGAAGATCAAGGCGCGCGGCATCTACCGCGATCCCGTGCAATCCAGCCACGGCCACTTTGTCAGGGCGTCCGGCCTGCGCTGGATCAGCCTGATGCTGCTCGCGCCCGTGCCGTTCGCCGGGCGTGTTTGGGCTTTGCCGTTCCTCACCTCGCTGGCGCCCTCTGAGCGCTACGCACAAGTCCACGGACGCCGGCACAAGCTGCTGACGGATCGGGCACGCCAACTGCTGCTCCGGCTCGCGCGCTGGTTGCCGGATCGGCGGATCATAGCCGTCGCCGACAGCAGCTACGCCGCTATCGAGCTGCTCGCAGCCGTGTGCCGGCATGTTGTCGTGATTACCCGGCTGCGACTCGACGCGCGCCTGTTCGACCCGCCCCCTCCACGCTTGCCCGGAACGAAAGGACGTCCGCGCGTATCCGGCGCACGCCAGCCGACGCTGCTCCAGCGCCTGGCCGACCCGAAAACAGAGTGGCAGCGCGTCACAATTACGGGCTGGTACGAGCAGGGCGAACGCCAGCTCGACGTCGTGTCGGGCAGGGCACTCTGGTACCATCCTGGCAAGCAAGTGCCGGTCCGCTGGGTGCTGGTCCGCGACCCGGCCGGCGAGGCCGAACCGCAAGCGTTCCTGTGCACGGACCAAGCCGCCGACCCGGTCGCCATCCTGCAGCTGTTCGTGCGCCGCTGGTCCGTCGAGGTGACCTTCGCCGAGGTGCGCCGGCACCTGGGCGTGGAAACGCAGCGCCAATGGTCGGACCTGGCTGTTGCCCGCACCACCCCGTGCCTGCTCGCCCTGTTCTCGCTCGTGACGCTCTGGGCCAGCGACTTGGCCGCGCGCGGCCTCGTCCTGCCCAGGCGCGCCGCTTGGTATGCCAAACACGCCGTCACCTTCTCCGACGCGCTCGCCGCCGTCCGCCGCCAGCTTTGGATCGCACAGGCTTTCTCAACATCGCCGCATGCCCAGAACACCGCAACAATCCCGCGCGTGCTCCTCGATAGGCTCACCGAAGCCGCATGCTACCCAGCCTGAAATGGCCAAAGTCGAGATGAGGGGCTACGCATGAAACCTTGTGCCGGTCCTGCATGAAATTTGTAGGCTATGCGAGCAGAAGCTGGAGCATGTAGGCGTCGTTCCAGGCGGCCTTTTTGCGCCGGGCGCGCACGCTGGCTTTCGATGCCGTATCGCGGCCGACGATGTTGAGCGCGACCTTGCGGAGGAGGGCCAGATTGCGCGCGGCCGTGCGGTCCCGCACGCGGCTGTCGTCCTCGCGGAACGTCACATCCAGCACCCAGTGCAGGGCATTTTCCACGGCCCAGTGCGAGCGGATTGCTTGGCCCAAAACGGCCGGGGCATCGGGGCAGCTCGACAGGAAATAGTGGATCTCGCTTTCGACCTTGGTGGGCGCGCTGTTGACGCTGCGGATGCTCTCAACCGCCAGCACGGTGCGCAGGCCCGGCCAGCCGCTCAGGGCGTCAAGCGCCGCAGCGTCCGTGCTGGCGAACACCCGGTGCCGCACCAGACGGCCGTGCGTGTCGTCGAAGGCGTCGCAATCGGCATGGCGGGGTGCGCCACGGCGGAAGCAATGCTGGTCGAAGTGCTCGACCACAGCCGCGTGCGCCAGGGGGTGGTTGCCCTTGAGCGTCAGCAGGTAGTCGCCCCCGCGGGCCAGGATCTTCTCGGCGGTCGCGGCCTGACACCCTCCGCTGGCCTTCATCAGGCTGCGCCTGATGGAACCTTTGCCAGCTTCGCCCATGGCGTCCAGCGTCACGATGCTGTTCTGCAATGCGAGCTGGTCCAGCAGCTCCGGCGCGGCAGTGATCTCGTTCGACTTGCCGTCCACGCACCGCTGGCCCAGCACCAGGCCCTGCTCGCTGGCCCAGGCGCTTACTACGTGCAGCGCCGACTGCTCCCGCCCATGGTTGAACGAGCGGCGGACCGTCTTGCCGTCGATGGCCACCACCTCACGCTCGAACCTGTCCGCCAGCGAGCCGACCCACTTCGTGAACCCGGCCTCGAAGGCATCGGGGTCGATCAGCATGAACACGCGCCGAAACGTGTCATGCGAGGGAGTGCCGGTTGCCAGCTCCAGAAACGTCCTGAGCCATAGAAGCTTGCTGCGGCCATACAGGGCAATGTCGTCCCAGCTTTCAGCGCAGGCGATCACGGCACAAGCCGCAATCACCAGCACCTCGACCAGGCGGTGCTCGACCTTGCCAGAGCAGCGCGGATCTTTGACCGCAACAAAATACTGCCCCAACGTCTCGATCGACATGCCCCGCTCCCCGCCATCGCGAGGGCGCGTCATCATACGTCAGGGCGCGGTAGGCGAGAGAAATCTCATGCGTAGCCCCTGGCGCTTCGGCTTCGGCGGGAGAATGTGTCCGATCGGCTCGAGCAGCCGCCGGTTGTTGAACCACTCAACCCACTTCAGGATTGCGAACTCGACGGCTTCGAGCGGCCGCCAGGGTCCGCGTCTGCGGATTGCCTCGGTTTTGCAGAGGCCGTTGACGCTCTCAGCCAAGGCGTTGCCGCAGCTGTCGCCGACGCTGCCGACGGAGGGCTCAATGCCTGCCTCCGCCAAGCGCTCAGCATGGCGAATGCTGACGTGTTGAGCCCCACGGCCGCTGTGATGCGCCAGGCCACCCCCCTGGACGGAACGGCGGTCGACCCAGGCCTGCTCTAGGGCATCGAGCGCGAATGCTGCGCGGGCCGCCCTCCTCACGCGCCAGCCCACGACGCGGCGGGCGTAGGCGCGATGGCGAAGGCGACGCAGGCGACGCCCTGCCAGGTCGCGACGCAGGTGAGATCCGACAGCCACGGCGCGTTCGGGCGTGGCGCGTGGCGCTGCCGGCTCACCCGGTCGAGCGGACAGGGGACTGCCGGATTGCTGGCGGTGGCTCGAACCTCGCGGCCGCGCGCGACCGAACTTCGAGGAAAGACCGGCTCGTCGCTGGCTTGCTCATCGCCCCGCCCTCTCAAGCAGTGAAGCCTCCAGCGAACCCGGCGCGGTTCAGGGAGGAAGCGAACGCCCAGTCTGAGCCCCCGGTGACAAAGGGCCGGGCACGGCGGGCACGCGGTTCCAAAGGCTAAGCCCGCGATCGACTTTCAACATAGGTTTTCACGGCAACGAGGGCAGATTGCCGGGCGGCCAGGCCCGGGCGCGCGTTGTGCCGGCCGGAGGCGAGCTCTTGATAAATCCGTTCTGGCTTGACGCCAGCCGCGAGCAGAACATCGCGCTGCAGCGCCAAGGTTTGGCCACCGTCGCTTTTTGAGACTTGAAAGCGAGGCCAAGTTTACGCGTTTGTTCTCTACGCTGCTGGATGCCGACCAACCCGCTGCGGGATGAACAAGATGCAACCGACGATCAGCGCGATCAGCACGGCCGACGCCTCGAACCGGCCCAAAGCCAGGCCGCCGTGCGCCACCGGCTTGTCGAGGAGGTCGCCAACGGTGGCGCCGAGCGGGCGCGTCAGGATGAATGCCGCCCAGAACAACAGCACGCGCGACACCTTCGTGTAGAAGTACAGCCCGGCCACGAGGGCGAGCGCCACGCCGAACACCAACGCGCCGCCGCCGTAGCCGAGCCCGGTGTCGTCGGCCATCCAGTCGCCGAGCGCCGTGCCGAGGGTCTGCGAGAACATGATCGTCGCCCAGTAGAACAGTTCGACCTTGGGCGTGGTGACGGTCGCGACGGAGACGGAGCCGAGCGCCCAATACCACAACCCGAGCGTGGCCATCAGCAAGGTGAACAGCAACGCCGAGCCGCCGGCGTAGCCGATGCCGAGCGAGCGGTCGCAGAAGTCGGCCATGGTGGTGCCGACGGTCGTGGTGGCGACGATGGCGAACCAGTAGACGAACGGGTGGGACCGTTCGGCGGCGATCTGCGCCCAGACCGCGACGACCAGGACGGCGGCGAAGATGGCGGTGCCGACCAGGTAGCCGAGGCCGAGCGTCATGGTCACGGCGTCGCCGCCGGTCTCGCCCAGGGTGGTGGCGAAGATCTTGATGACCCAGAAGCCCAAGGTGACGGCGGGCACCTTGCTCACGACGTCGGCGGCAGTCAGCGTGTTCGGGGCGTTGTCCATAGCTTGGTTCCTAGCCTTGGCTGAGTGGGGTTGCTGTTCCGCTGTTCAGCGGGAAGCGCAGCACGGCACGCAAACCGGGTGCAGCGTCCTGCAGGTCGAGAGCCGCGCCGTGCAGCTCTGCCACGGCGGCGACCAAACTGAGGCCCAGCCCGTTGCCGGGCGACGTGCGGCTGCGCTCGCCGCGGTAGAAGCGATGCGTGAGCCGCGGCAGGTCGCCCGCAGCCACGCCAGGGCCGTCGTCCTCGACCGTGAGGCACGCGCCGTTGTCCGCGCCGCTGACGAGGCGGATGGCGATGCGCGTGCCCTGGGGCGTGTGCCGCAACGCGTTCTCCACCAGGTTCGCGGCCGCCTGCGTGAGGAGTTCCTGATCGCCGCGCACCACGACGGCGGAATCGACGGCGGCGGTCAGGCAGTGGCCGGCTGCCTCGGCGTCCAGCTGGTAGGCGTCCGCCACGGCCTCGGCCACGGACGTCAAGTCCACGTCGCGGAACCCGGCACGCGGGGACGCGCCCTCGACCTGGGCGATGCGCAGCAGGGCCGAGAAGGTGTCCAGCAACCCTTCCGCCTCACGCACCGCGCCCTCCACGGCCAGCTCGTAGTCAGGCATGGACCGGGCGTGCAGCCGCGCGTCCTCCAGCCGCTGGTAGAGGCGCGACAAGGGTGTGCGCAGGTCGTGCGCCACGTCGCTGCTGACCTGGCGCAGGCTGTCCATCAAGGCCCCGATGCGGTCGAGCATGCGGTTCAGGGTGCCCGCCAGCCGGTCCAGGTCGTCGCCCGTGCCGCGGACGGGCACGCGGCGGGCGAGGTCGCCGCCGATGATCGCCTCCGCCGTGCGGGCGATGGCGTCCACCCGGCTCAGGAACGCCCAGCTGAGCAACGCGCCCCCGCCCACCCCCAGCAATGCCGCCACCCCGACGGTCCAGGCCAGGGCGGCGGCGACCGCCTCCTCCACGTCCGCGATGCGGCCGAGGTCGTCGCCGACGGCGAGCAACAAGCCGCCCGGGAGTGTCGCCACGAGTGCCTGCACCTGCTCCGGCCGGCCGGCATCCTCCGACGCGTCGGGCACGTCGACCACGGTCCATCCTGGCCGCAGCGCCGGGGCTGCCGGCATCTCCCCGGCGAGGTGCGCGCCGGCCGCATCCTGCACCAGGTAATCGAGCGCGCTGATCCCGCGTCCCCTCGACCGCACCACGGCGAGCAGCCGATCCGACCCGCCGCCGCGGAACTCGTCCCGCAGGAACGCCATCTCCGTCTCGATCCGCGCCGTCATCTGCTGTTCGAGCGCCGAGCGGGCGGTCAGGAACACCACGGCGCCGAGCACGAGCGCCGAGACGGCGAACACGCCGACGTAGAGCGCGGCGAGCCGGAAGCTCGTCGTGCGCAGCAGCCTAAGCGCCGGGCGCACGCAGGACGTAGCCGGAGCCGCGGACGGTGTGGATCAGCTCGGGGTCCTGCCCGCCGCGGGACAGCTTGCCGCGCAGCCGGCTGACGTGCGTCTCGACGATGTTGGTCCTGGGGTCGAAGTGGAAGTCCCACACGCCTTCCAGCAGCATGGTGCGCGTCACCACCCGGCCGGCGTGGCGCAGCAGGAACTCCAGCAGGCGGAACTCCCGCGGTTGCAGCTCGATGCGCTCGCCGCCGCGCGTCGCGGCGCGGCGCAGCAGGTCGAGCTCCAGGTCGGCGACGGCCAGGGTCGTGGGGATGTCGGACAAGGGCGGGCGGCGGGCGAGGGCATGGAGCCGTGCCAGCAGCTCGGTGAAGGCGAACGGCTTGACCAGGTAGTCGTCGCCGCCCGCCTCCAGCCCCTGCACCCGGTCGCCGACGCCGCGCAACGCGGTCAGGAACAGCACCGGCGCCTTGACGCCCGCGCCGCGGAGCGTGCGGACCAAGCCGAGGCCGTCGATGCCGGGCAGCATCCGGTCCACCACCATCACGTCGTAGCCGCCGCCCCCGGCCATCAGCAGGCCGTCGCGCCCGTCCGGGGCGTGGTCGGCGACGTGGCCGTGCTCGTGCAGGCCGCGCGCGATGTAGGCGGCGGTCTCCGCGTCGTCCTCGATCACCAGCACCTTCATGTCGTCGCCTCGCCTGTGGTTCGCTGCCTTGCCTGCCGGATACGGGCAACACCAGGGGCGGCGCCTTCGCGAGCGCTGCCCCTGGTTGCCGGTCAGTCGTTGTCCTCGTGATCTTGGCCGCCGTCCCGGGTGGCCGTCACCTTGCCGGATTGCCCGTCCACCAGCACGGTCCTCACGCCCTGCTGCCCGGCAACCTCGACGGCGATCCGCGTGACGCCGTTCTCCTGCGACACGTCGACACCGACGGCCCGGCCGCCCGCCTGCTGCTCGGCCGTGGCGATGGCCTGCTGCAACGTGACCGTCATGGTCGCGAGCGCGGCGGCGTCCCGCTGGTCTTGGTCGCGGTCGGCCGCGTGGGCATTGCCGCCGGCCGCGCCGAGGGCGAGCAGGGCGGCGAGCGCGATCTTGTTGGTTCTCATGGTCAAGTCTCCTGGGTCCCGTTAGCGGCGGCGGGATGCCGTCCGCTGGGATGGACAGTAGGCGGGCGCGGGTTGCGGCAGTTGGGACGGGGCGTTACGGTTTGCCAACCCGTGCCAGCCTTTCAGAGCGCCGGACTGGATGGGCCAAGTTCTTGGCCTGCTCCACGGTCAGCAGCGCGACCAAGCCCACGATGACGACGAGGAACAAGGCGCTCGTGCCCGTCGTGCCGAGGCCGAGGCCGCCATTGTTGCGCGGTTGCGACAGCAGGTCGCCCAGGGAAGCGCCGAGCGGCCGGGTCAGGATGTAGGCGATCCAGAACGCCAGCACGGCGTTCAAGCCGAACGCGCAGTAGGCCAGCGCCGTGGCGGCGATCATGGTCCCGAACATCACCGCCGACAGCGCGTAGCCGAGCTGGAGCTGCTCGCCCGCCAGGTCGCCCGCCGCGGTGCCGAGCGCGAAGGTGAACAGGATGGCCGCCCAGTAGAACAGCTCGCGCTTCGTGGTCGTGATCGAATGGATCGACAGCGTCCGCTCGCTCGCATGCCAGGCGGCGAAGGTCGCGGCCAAGGCGACGGCGAAGACGCCAGTGCTGACGAACAAGCTGACGCCGAGAGTGTCGGTCAGGTTGTCGGTGATGAGCGTGCCGACGACGCTGATGAACACGACCAGCAGCCAGTAGAGCCACGGGACGTAGCGCCGGGCGCGGAGCTGGGCGACGAGGGCTGCCAGCAGGAGCGCGGTCATCACGACCGACGTGCCGCCCAGGCCGAAGTTCAGCCTGACGTTGAGGAAGTCGGCGAAGGTCTCGCCGACGGTGGTGGCCATGATCTTGATGACCCAGAACACCAAGGTGGCTTCCGGCACTTTGTTCAGCATCGCGCTGGACCAGATGGACGTGGGCTGGATGGCAGCCGTTGGCGGAGGTGTGGGCATGGGAACGCGCTCCATCGTCATGTGCGGCGCGCATCCTGCTCCGGGCCAGGTTGGGGCGCCCTGGCCGCCGGATTGGGAAATCCCAATGTCCAATGCTGGCTTCGTTGCTGAACGGGGCCTGGATCGCGGGATCAAGGTTGGGAGCCGATTGAGCCAGCTATACGGATCGGCAATCTTCGCGCTTCGACGGTGACGCGCGCCGCGGTTCCGATTACCCGATGCGCGCCGCACCGTTCTCATTCGCGGCGGAGACGCCGCCCATGCAGTGGAACACCGACCTCTTCCTGGCCTTGAACGCCTCGGCCCAACCCGGCCCCGCGATGCTGTTCATCGCCGATGCCCTGGCGTCCGCCCCGGTGCTGCTCGCCCCCGTCGCGCTCATCTGCCTCTGGGTGTGGGGCCGTCAGGACCGCCGCCCGGCCTTGCTCGCCGTCGCCGGCGGGCTGTTCGTCGGGCAGGGCGTCAACTTGCTGCTCGGCTTCGCGTGGTACGAACCGCGCCCGTTCATGGCGGGGGTCGGACACACTTGGCTGGCCCACGTCGCCGACAATGGGTTCCCGAGCGACCACGCGACCCTCGCCTGGAGCTTAGGGCTTGGCTTGGTCCTGACCGGCGCGTCCCGGTCCTGGGGCGCCGCGGCGTGCCTGGTTGGCGTCTCGGCCGGGTGGGCGCGGATCTATCTCGGGGTGCATTTCCCGGTGGACGTGATGGCCTCGGCGCCGGTCGGCCTCGTTGCCGGAACAGTGGCAAGCCTCGCGGTCCCATTTGCCCAGCGTCGGCTGTCGCCACCGGTGGAGCGCCTGTACGAAGCCACCCTCGACCGCTTGCCGGCCCGCTTACCCCTGCCGCGCCGGGCGCGACCGTGACAGGCGCTCCGGAGGCAGGGCCGCACCGTCTTCGTGACGGCCGCGGCGCTGGCCCGCTCGCGCCGGGCAAGCCCTAGATGTTCGAATGGATCACCCGCCTGGTCTCGCAAGGCGGCTACGCCGGCGTGGCCGGGTTGATGCTGCTGGAGAACCTGTTCCCGCCGATCCCGTCCGAGTTGATCATGCCGCTGGCCGGCTTCGTCGCGGCGCGGGGCGAGTTGCAGGTCGCGCTCGTCATCCTGGCCGGGACGGCCGGCTCGCTCGTGGGCGCGTTGCCTTGGTATTGCGCCGGGCGCTGGCTCGGCCGGGACCGCATCCGCCGCTTGGCCGAGCGGCACGGGCGCTGGCTGACCGTCTCGGCCGGCGAGTTCGACCGCGCCGCGGCGTGGTTCGACCGCTACGGCGGTTGGGCGGTCCTGGTCGGGCGGCTCGTGCCGGGCGTAAGGACGCTGGTTTCGGTGCCGGCCGGCGTCGCCGGCATGGGGCTGAGCCGCTTCCTGCTGCTCTCGGCCGCCGGGTCGTTCGCCTGGACCGCGGCGCTGACGGCGGCCGGCTATCTCCTGCAAGACCATTACGCGCTCGTCGCCGACTACCTCGACCCGGCGAGCAAGGCGATCCTGGGCGGCATCGTCCTGCTCTACGTGTACCGCCTCCTGTTCAGCCGGTCGGCAGCCTCCCGCTGACGCACCGCTCGCGCCAGGACCCCTGCATCAGAACATCGCGATCAGCGTGACGCCAGCGATCATCAGCAGCCCGCCGAGCGCCCGCCAAATGTTGATGGCGTGGGCCTCGGTGCCGAGCCAGCCGAAATGGTCCACCGCGAGCGAGGCGACCAGGTTCGCGGTGATGATCAGCCCGTTGGTCGGCCCGGCCCCGAGCTTGTCCACGAACAGCAGCCCGGCGAACACCGCGACCGCGCCGACGATGCCCCCAAGAGGTGCCCACCAGGACATGTCGCGCACTCCCTCGGCCGTGGGCAGCGGGCGCGGCATGACGGCGCAGAGGACAAGCAGCACCGCGACGATCAGGCCGAACGACACCAGGCTGGCGAGCCAAGGGTTGGAGAGCGACTTGTAGAGCTGGCCATTCATCGGAACGCCGATCGCCTGCATGACGCCGGCGGCGAGGATGAAGGGGTAGATGTAGGTGGCGCTCATGGCGGGTCCTCCGTTTTTCTGGGACAAGAGCCGGCGCTGCCGGAAGGCGTCACGGCGCCAACGCGAGGGCGGCGAGGGCCAGCGCGAGCGCGGGCGGCATCACCAGCGCGCCGAGCTTGAGGAAGCGCCAAGCGCTGACGGCGTGCCCCTCGCGACGCAGCGCCTGCAACCACAGGATGGTCGCCAGCGACCCGGTCACGCTCAGGTTCGGCCCCAGGTCCACGCCGACCAGCACGGCGGCGCGCACCGTCTCCGGCACGTGCGCGCCCTGCACGGCGCTGGCGGCCACCAGCCCGGCCGGCAAGTTGTTCACCAGGTTGGACCCGAAGCCGATCGCAGCCCCGGCAACCCACGCCGCCTCCGCCGCGGAGCGCCGCGCCAACGCCTCCAACAGCCCGGACAACGCGCGGGTCGCCCCGGTCTGGTCCAGCGCCTCCACCAGCACGAACAGCCCGGCGACCAGCGGCAGCACGCCCCATGAGATGCCGCCGAGCACGCCGCGCCACCCAGTTGCGGAACTTCTGAGGACGAGCAGCGCGGTGGCGACGCCGGCCAGGAACGTCGGCCACCCCAGTTGCAAGCCGAACGCGGAGGCCGCCAGCAGGGCCGCGCCGGTCCCGGCCAAGCCCCACGCCGCCACTCGCCCGCCGGGCGGCAGCGCGACCCGGCTGATCTCCGAGCTGACAGGGAGCCGCAGCGCCGCCCGCTGCGTCCAGCGCAGCACCAGGTAGATCGCGCCGACCGAGAGCGCGGACGGCACGGTGTAGCGCTGCAGCCAGTCCAGCAGCGGCGGCATCTGGCTGCCGTAGATGACCAGGTTCGCGGGGTTCGAGATCGGCAGCACGAAGGAGGCGGCGTTGGCGACGAAGGCGCAGGCGAACAGGTGCGGCAACGCATCCTCGGCTTCGGCGGCCCGCGCCGCGGCGGCGACCGCGGGCGTCAGCACCACGGCGGTCGCGTCGTTGGACAGGAACGCCGTCACCAGCGCGCCAACCCCGTAGACCAGCGTGAACAGCCGCACGCCCGAACCTTGGGCGGCGCGCGCGGCGTGGGTCGCAAGCCAATCGAACAGCCCTTCCCGCCGCCCGATCTCGGCCAGCAGCATCATGCCGGCCAGGAACAGGTAAACGTCGGCACCCTTCGACACGCCCGCCAGCGCCGCGGCGGGCGGGAGCAGGCCGAGCGCGACGAGAAGGGTGGCCCCTGTCACGGCCCAAACCCATTCCGGCCAGGCGAAAGGGCGCGCGATCACCCCGGCCGTCGCCGCCGCGGCGATGCCCCAGGTGGTCCAGGACGTAGCCGCCAACGCGCCGGTCACCCGCCACCAGCCTGGGCCGCGGTGCTGGCGGGCAGGTCCGCGGCGTCGGCCTGGCCCGTTTCCGGCATGAACAGCCAGAAAAACGCCAACCCCGTCGCGGCCACGGCGGCAAGGAACAGGAAGCCCGTGCTGTAGCCGAACCCCTGCACGACGTAGCCCGCCGCCGCGTTGCTCGACGCCGCCCCGCTGCCGGCCGACAGCGCGACCAGCCCTTGCGCCAGGTTGAAGCGCCCGGTGCCGCGGGTGATGTCGGCGGCGATCACTACCGAGATCACGCCGAAGATGCCGGCCGCCACCCCGTCGAGCAGTTGGATGCCGACGATCGCGAAAGGGTTGTCGGTCAGCGTGAACAGCACGCCCCGCACCGGCAAGACGGCGAAGGCGACGAGGAAGATCGCCTTGCGCCCTGTGCCGCGGTCCATCGCCCGCCCGACCGCCCACGCCACCCCCACCATGACGAACTGGGCGGCGATGATGCAGGCCGACAGCGCCAGCGCGTCCGTCCCAGGATGCGTGAGCGCCAGCACCTGCCCGGCCAGCGGCAGCATCGCCGCGTTGCCGGAATGGAACAGCGCCACGGACGCCAGCAACGCCAACAGCGCCCGGTTCGTGACCACGGCGCGGATCGGCGACGGACGACCTTCCCCGCCGCCGGCCGCTTGCTCGCCGCCCCGCGCCAACTCGTGGTCGATCTCGGAGGGCTTGACCAGCACGACGGCCCCGGCGCTGGCGGCCGCGAAGGCGACGACGAGGTAGAAGATCCATTGCACGCCGGCGTAGGTGCCCAGCAGCCCGGCCAGCACGGCGGCTGCAAGATTGCCGGCGTGGTTGAAGCTCTCGTTGCGCGAGATGCGCGCCGGCATCAGCCGCCGCCCGACGACGCCGAGCGAGATGGCGGCCACCGCCGGCGGGATCACCGCCGAGGCGGCCCCCAGCGCCGCCTGGGCGGCATACACGACCAGGTAACCCGGGTAGAGCACGATCACCAGGCATCCCGCGCCGACCAGCAGGGCAGCCGCCGCCACCAACAGCCGCTTGGCCCGGGACGCGTCCACCAGCATCCCGGCCGGCACCTGGCACACCGCCGCGGCGATGTTGCTCATGGCCAGCGCCAAGCCGATCGGGCCGGCCTCCCACCCCCGCGAGCCGCTGAGGAAGATCGACAGGTAGGGCCCGACCCCGTCGCGCACGTCGGCCATGAGGAAGTTGATGCCGTCGAGGCCCCGCAACGACCGGGCCGACGGGCCAGCCCTGCCGCCAGCGTTCATCCGCGGCATATCGCCTCTACCGGTTCGAAGCCCCGGAGGCGGAGAGCGTCGCGCTCCCCGCCATGCCGCATTATCGTGACGCCGGCGGCGGGCCGGGCGGCGGGCCGCGTCGGTCCTTGCCAGGGTCGCCATGAGGCCCCCCGTGCGGCGGGGACGGCCGCACGGGCGTCAGCTCGCCTTGGCTCGGCCCAACCTCGCGCGCCTCGACCAGGCGTCCGAGCGCGGTCTCCATGCCCTCGCCACGCACGACCAGGGTCTTGCCCACCGCGAGCTGCCCGGCCAAGCGCTGCGCCTCCGGCGGCGGCAGGCGGACGATGGTGCCGTCCGAGAGCAGGGCGCCGTTCAGGTCGCCGCGCGGGCCATGCAGTTGCGCCTTGATCGCGCCCTGCGCCTCCATCGGCTGCCCCGTCCCGCCGCGCGGCCCGTGGCCTTTCTTGCCGGGTCCTCTGGGTCCCCGCCCGCCAGGGCCGGCGTCCGTCACGCTCTGGTCGGTCGCGTCGTTCGTCACCTGCATGGCCTGCACCATCGGCACGTCGCGCGCATGGAGGCCGCGCACCGTCACCGCGTCGCCCGGTTTGGCCACGAAGACGAGTTGCGTGCCGAGGTGCGGCGGCAGGTGGACCTGGGTGCCGTCCTCCAGGATCAGCCCGTCCACGTCGCCGCGCGGGGTCAGGCTGTACTGGGCGACGCGGCCCTTGGTGGCGGGGAGCTGGGCCGGGTCGTAGGTCGGCTCGTTCTGGGCGTAAGCGATGCCGCCGGCCGCGCCGGCCGCCAGAGCCGTCGCGAGCAGGGCGGCGCGGAGCCGTACCGTGGGTGTGTTCATGATGTCCTCCGGTCATGCAAGCCGAGCGGCCTGCGCGAGAGGACAGCGCAACCGCCGTGCCACCTGGATCGCCATTGGTCTTGCAGGGGAATTTCGTTCACGGGCCGGTCTTGCAGTCCGGAGTCCGGACAGCTTCCGTCCGCCCTTCGGACGGTTGCGAACCCTGCCGGCCAAGCTTCGTGTGCAGCAGTTGCCGGTGGATGCCGAGCCGCCGCGCCGCCTCCGCCCGGTTGCCGCCGGATGCCGCCAGCGCGCGACGGATCATCTCCGCCTCCAGCCGCGCCAGCGCCGTCGGCAGGTCGCCGGCGAGCCAGTCCACGTCGGCCCGCGCCGCGTTTGAGCCGTCCAGGAAGCGGAAGTCTCCCGCGTCCAGCACCGGCCGGGGCGTCAGCGCCGCGGCACGGTCCACGGCGTTGCGCAGCTCGCGCACGTTGCCCGGCCAGGGATGGGCGACCAGGCCGGCCGCCGCGTCGGCCGAGAGGCGTTTGGGCGGCCTGCCCGGCCCGGCCACGAGGGCGAGGAAGCGCTCGGCCAAGGGCACGATGTCGGCCAGCCGCTCGCGCAACGCCGGCAGGTGCAGCGGCACCACGCTGAGACGGTAGAACAGGTCCTCGCGGAAGCGGCCCTCGCCCACGGCGCGGCGCAGGTCGCGGTGGGTGGCGGCCAGCACGCGCACGTCCACGGGCACGGGCCTGCCGCCCAGCGGCGTCACCACCCGGTCCTGCAGCACTCGCAGCAGCTTGGCCTGCATGGCCGGCGCCATGTCGCCGATCTCGTCCAGGAACAGCGTACCCCGGTCCGCCTCGCGGAACGCGCCCTGCCGATCAACCGCCGCGCCGGTGAACGCGCCGCGCACGTGGCCGAACAGCAGACTTTCCAGCAGCTCCGCCGGGATGGCGGCGCAATTGACGGCGACGAACGGCCCGGCGCCGCGGCGGCCGTGCCGGTGCAACGCGCGGGCGACCACCTCCTTGCCGGCGCCGGTCTCGCCCGTGACCAGCACGGTGGCGTCGCTGTCGGCCAGCAAGCCGATCGCCTTCTGCACCTCGCGCATGGCGGCGCTCGCGCCCACCATCTCGCCATCGGGCAGGCCGTCGCCCGGTGGCGATGCCGCCGGGCCAGGCACCGGCGCCAGCAGCCGCCCGATCAACGTGGCCAGGTCGGCCCGGCCGACCGGCTTGGCCAGGTGGTCCACCGCGCCCAGGCGCATGGCCTCGATCGTGTTCGCCGCCGTCGGCACGGCGGTCAGCACCGCGACCGGAGGCGGCGTCGGGAGCGACTGGATGCGGCGCAGAACCTCCAGGCCGTCCATGCCCGGCATGCGCAGATCCAGCAGCACGGCGTCGATCCCGCCCCCCTGCAAGCGGCGCAGAGCAGCAGCGCCATCCGCCGCTTCGGCAGCATCATGCCCGAGGTCAGCCAGCGTTTCCGCCAGCCCCGCCCGCAGCGCCGCGTCGTCATCCACGATCAGCACCGTCGCCACGCCGCGCTACCCTGCGCCGCCGCCGGACGGCAGCTCGATCACGAAGCGCGCCCCGGCCCCGTCCTCGGCCGCCTGGTCCAGCCAAAGCCGGCCACCCTGCGCCTCCACTAGCTCGCGCGCGATGGCGAGGCCCAGGCCCGTGCCCTCGGGCCGCCCGCTGACGAACGGCTCGAACAGCGTCTCGCGCAGCGCCGGGTCAACGCCCGGCCCGGTGTCCTCGACGCCGAGCGCCACCCTCTCGCCCGACAGCGCCGCGCCCAGCGTGATCGTCCCGCCCGGAGGCGTGTGGCGCAGCGCGTTGCCGACGAGGCTGTCCAGCGCCCGGCGGGTCAGGTCGGGATCAATCAATGCCTCGCCGTTCCCTTCCACCCGGATCGTGACGGCCGCGGCCAGGGCTTGGTCCGCGTGTTCCTCCGCGCAGGCGGCCAGCAGTGCCGCCAAATCCACGCGGCGCGCGCGAGGCTCCCGCCGCTGCGTCATCGCCAGCAGCTCGCCGGACAGCCGGTCAAGCCGGGCCACTTGTTCCAGCACCGCCTGCAAGGCTCGCGTGCGGCGCTCCTCGCACGGCGCCGCCAAGGCGTTCTCGGCGCGCAGGCGCATGGACGCGATCGGGTTGCGGATCTCGTGCGCCACCCCGGCCGCGACCCGGCCCAACGCCGCCATCCGTTCGGCGGCGGCGACCTGCGCCGCCAGCTCCTCCGACCGCCGCCGCGCGGCGGCGAGGCGGGCGCCGGACCGGTTCAGCGCCGCCACGACCCGATCCAGGCTCGGCTCGCCGGTGCGCTCAAGCACGGGCGGCGCGTCCGCGGCGTGGCCGGCCAGCGCCGCTTCCACCTGCCCGACCTGGCGCGACCACGACGCCAGCACCCAGAGCAGCCACCCCGACGTGCCCAGCATCAGCACCAGCAGCACTCCCAAGCCGAGCCGCAACCGCTCCGCTTCCAAGGACGACTGCACGCGCGTCATGGTCCAGGCGGTCAGTTGCGGGATCGGGCCTGGCAGCAGGCAGGCTTGCAGCACGAGCGTTTGCCGGCTGCCGGGCCATTGCTGCGACACCGCTTGGTCGTCCTGCAACGCCGTCTCGTTGATGGCGCGAATGCGGTCCCGCTCGGCCGCCGGCAGGTCGGTCTTGGGGCCGCTGCCCTGGTAGATCGGGAAGGCGTAGGCGAGCGGCCCGGCCCCGGCCTGCCAGATGCCGCCCTCGACCCCGGCCTGGTGCGAGAGCGCCAGGATGGTCGCCGCTGTCAGATCCTGGACGAGCTTGGCGTCATCCAGCGGCGGCGCCGGGCCGCGCCAGCCGGTGGTGTAGTAGTCGTAGCGTTCGCCGATCAGACCGCAGGCGCGCGCGGCCACCGCTTCGGCCCGGCCGACCTGGGCCGCCGTGGACTGGGCGGAGATCTGCACCAGCAGCACGCCGACGGCGGCGCAGGCCGCGAGCGACAGGAGCCAGAGCAGGAGCAGGCGGGAGCGGAGCGAGCGCACGGGCCAGAGCCTCGGCACAGGTCGGGGCGCGTGTCCACCTCCGGCTTACGTGCTTGAGCGGCATGCTGCCGATCAGGGTTAGATTTGCTGCCTGAATGCGCCGCTGATCAGCGCCTCACTTGCCCGAAGCCTACGTTCGCAACAGAACCTTCGGAAGCTACCTGACCAAACCGGCTACCCGGCCCGGGCGCTCGCCGAGCAGCGCCTGCCGCAGCGGCGACGGGCACCGCCGGATGGCCAGCCAGGCGAGGAACGGCAGGCCCGTCGCCGCGGCGACCACGACCGCGTCGGGCAGGCCGTGCAGCTCCAGCACGATCAGCCGGTGCAGGAACAGGATCACGAGCGACGCCCGCCCGAGCGGCGCCACGACCCGCCGCAACGCCTCGATCCTGGCCAGCCACCCGGACAGCACGAACACGACGTGCGCCCAGGCGAGCGCCGCCGCCACGCTCAGCACCGGCGTGCCGTACTCGCCGTACTTCATGTCGAACGGCCGGGCATACACGGCCCCCAACGCGGCGACGGCGCACGCCGCCGCCAGCCACGGCCCGTCCGCCCGTGCGCTCCCGGCCCGGAACACGCGCCCCCAGGCTTCCCCCGCCCAGATGAAGCACACCGCCATCGGCGCCACCGCCGCGTCCCACGGCAGCGCCAGCCTGGCCAGCCCGTAGCCCGCCAGCAGCAGCCCGGCCGCCGCCCAGGCCATCGCCCGCCCGAACGGCCCCCCGGCCCACCGCCGCAGCGCGTTGTAGCCGACCACGCCGAGGAACAGGCACGGCACGAACCAGAACGTGCCGTAGCGCCCGGTCAGCGCCTGGCCGCCGAGCAGGCCGAGCTTGGCTTGGTGCCGCCCGAACGCGGCCAGCGACGCCAACGGCACGCCCCCGAGCCTGCGCGCCACGGCTTCCGCCGCCAGCAGCAGCACGAAGAAGCTGACGTAGGGCAGGAGCAGCGTCCGCGCCCGCTTGCGCGCCAGCGCGGCCGTCGGTTCCGGCCGGAACACCACGCCCGAGAGCATGAAGAACATCGGCATGTGGAACAGGTAGATCAGGTCATACGCCGCGCCCCCGCCGACGGTGTGCCCGATCACGACCAGGAGTATGCCGAAGCCTTTCGCCGCGTCGATCCAGTCGAGCCGCTCGGTTCGATCAAGCTGGAGGCCAAGCTGGCGGCACGTCGTCTCGGCGTGGGGCAGAGGCAACCGGATATGCATGAGGCGATCCATCGCGTCGTTCACTACGCCGACGCAACGTATCACATTCCAAGGTGCCCGCCCGCGGGAGCAAGCAGTATCGCGTTCACGTTCTGTTGCGCGATGTTGGCGAACGGGGTCCCGCCCACCGCCCGTTCGGCGAACCCCTGGCTGCCCCCCTGGCTGCCCCCCTGGCTGCCCCCTTGGCTGCCCAGCCCGGCGTCGCGCCGGTTTTTGCCCTAGACCAGCTATTCGTTTCCGGTCACGCTGCGGCGAACGGCCAACGTTGCAGGACCAACGTTGCAGGGGCCAACGGACCGGGAGAACTCGGCCCGAGCCCGGAGAATGAGGAAGCACCCATGATCGGTCACACCATCCCCGCCACGCCGGCCCCCGCCACGCCGACGCCTGCCAGGACCGCGCCTGCCAGGACCGTGCCTGCCAGGACGACACCCGCCCGCGCCGCCGCCAAGGCGTCCATCGCCGCCGCGGCCGTGTCGCTCGCCGTGTTCGCCCCTGGCGTCGCCCGGGCCGCCGACCTCGCCAACACCACCGTCGCCTTCCTCATGCCCGACCAAGGCTCGACCCGCTACGAGGAGCACGACCACCCCGGCTTCGTCGCCGAGATGAAGAAGCTTTGCCCGACCTGCCCGGTGATCTACCTCAACGCCAACGGCGACGCCTCGCGCCAGCAGCAGCAGTTCAATTCGGCGATCTCCCAGGGCGCCAAGGCAATCGTCCTCGACCCGGTCGACTCCACCGCCGCCGCCTCTCTGGTCAAGCAGGCGCAGAGCCAAGGCATCAAGGTCATCGCCTACGACCGCCCGATCCCGTCCACGCCCGCCGACTACTACGTCTCCTTCGACAACGAGAAGATCGGCAAGACCATCGCCGACTCCCTCGTCCAGCATCTCGCCAAGACCGGCGCCGCCACCAAGGACACCGGCCTGCTCGAAGTGAACGGCTCGCCGACCGACGCCGCCGCCGGCCTGATCAAGAAAGGCATCCACGCCGGCATCGCCGACGGCCAGTACGCGACCCTCGCCGAGTACGACACCCCGGAATGGGTGCCGGCCAAGGCGCAGCAATGGGTCAGCGGCCAGATCTCGCGCTTCAACAAGAAAATCGTCGGCGTCGTCGCCGCCAACGACGGCACCGCCGGCGGCGCGATCGCCGCGTTCAAGGCCGCCGGCGTCAACCCGGTCCCCCCCGTCACCGGCAACGACGCCACCACCGCCGGGCTGCAGCTCATCATCGCCGGCGACCAGTACAACACCATCTCCAAGCCGAGCGAGATCGTCGCCGCCGCCGCCGCCAACGTGGTGGCTGACCTGCTCTCGGGTCAGTCGCCCAAAGCCGACACGGCGCTCTACGAGACGCCGACCCGGCTGTTCACGCCGACGCTGATCACCCAGGACAATCTCAAATCCGAGATCATCGACAAGAAGATCAACGGCAAGCCGATCGCCACCGCCGCCGAGCTGTGCACCGGCCGCTACGCCGAAGGCTGCAAGAAGCTCGGCATCACGCCGTAGCCGCGAGGCCATCCCGTCCTGCCCGGCGGCATCGCCGGGCGGGGCATCGACGCCCCGCGCGCCCGGGCCGAGTTGCCGGCCTCCCGCCGGGTCTCCGGCTCGTCGCCATCGCTGGACAAGGTTCGCCGCCATGAACGCACCGCCGACTGGATCGCCGCCCGCCGACGACGTGGTGCTCAGCCTGCGCGGCATCTCCAAGCAGTTCGGCGCCGTGTCCGCGCTGACCGACATCGACCTCGACGTCCGCGCCGGCGAAGTCGTGGCCCTGGTCGGCGACAACGGCGCTGGCAAGTCCACCCTGGTCAAGGTGCTCGCCGGCGTCCATCAGCCGAGCAGCGGCACCATGACGTTCCGCGGCAAGCAGGTCACCCTGGGCGGCCCCAACGACGCGCTCGAGCTCGGCATCGCCACCGTGTTCCAGGACCTCGCCTTGTGCGAGAACCTCGACGTGGTCGCCAACATCTTCCTCGGCCGCGAGCTCAAGCCCTTCGCGCTCGACGAGGTCTCGATGGAGATCCGCGCCTGGACGCTGCTCAACGAGCTGTCCGCCCGCATCCCCAGCGTGCGCGAGCCGGTCGCCTCTTTGTCCGGCGGCCAGCGCCAGACCGTCGCCATCTCCCGTTCCCTGCTCCTCGAACCCAAGCTCATCATGCTCGACGAGCCGACCGCAGCCCTGGGCGTCGCGCAAACGGCGGAGGTGCTCAACCTGATCGAGCGCGTCCGCGACCGCGGCCTCGGCGTCATCATGATCAGCCACAACATGGAGGACGTCCGCGCCGTCGCCGACCGCATCGTCGTGCTGCGCCTCGGCGCCAACAACGGCGTGTTCTACCCCGACAGCTCGAACGAGGAGCTGATCAGCGCCATCACCGGGGCCGCCGACAACTCGGTGTCCCGCCGCACGGAGCGGCGGCAAAGCCAGCAGGCAACGAGCGAGGCCCGCCCATGAGCAACGCCGCCGCCCCGCTCGACCGCGGCGACAGCCGCGTCCGCCACGACGAGGGCCTCGGCGGCGCGATCCGCTCCTTCATCGACCGCGTCCGCTCCGGCGACCTCGGCTCGTTGCCCGTCGTCGTCGGCCTCGCCGTCATCTGGACGGCGTTCCAGAGCCTCAACCCGGTGTTCCTGTCGAGCAGCAACCTGGTCAACCTGCTGTTCGACTGCTCCACCACCGGCGTCATCGCGCTCGGCATCGTGTGCATCCTGATGCTCGGCGAGATCGACCTGTCCGTCGGCTCGGTCAGCGGCTTCGCGTCCGCCCTGGTCGGCGTGCTGTGGGTCAACGCCGGCGTCCCCGTCGCGCTCGCCATCCTCGCCGCCCTCGTCGTCGGCGGGCTGATCGGCTCCGTCTACGCCGTGCTGTTCAACCGGCTCGGGATGCCGAGCTTCGTGTCCACCCTGGCCGGCCTGCTCGCCATCCTCGGCCTGCAGCTCTACATCCTCGGCTCCACCGGCTCGATCAACCTGCCTTACGGCTCGCCGGTGGTGAGCTTCGGCCAGACGCTCGTCATGCGGCCGTTGGTCGCCTACGCCGTCATCGGCGTCGCCGGGGCCGCCCTGTTCGCGACCAGCTACGCCACCGCCGTCCGGCGCAAGAAGGCCGGCCTGTCGCCGCCGTCGATCGCCGGGATCGTGGTCCGCGCCGTCGTCATCACCGCCGCCCTCGAGGCCATCGCCTGGTACCTCAACCAGGCCCGCGGCGTGCCGTGGATGTTCACCTTCTTCGTCGCCCTCGTCGTCGCCATGGACTACGCCCTCAAGCGCACGCAATGGGGCCGCTCCATGACCGCCGTCGGCGGCAACCGCGAGGCCGCCCGCCGCGCCGGCATCAACGTCCGCCGCATCACCACCAGCGCCTTCGTGCTGTGCTCCACCCTGGCCGCCGTCGGCGGCGTGCTCGCCGCCGCCCGCCTCGCCTCCGCCAGCCAGCAGGCCGGCACCGGCGACGTCAACCTCAACGCCATCGCCGCCGCGGTCATCGGCGGCACCAGCCTGTTCGGCGGCCGCGGCAGCGCCTACTCGGCCCTGCTCGGCATCATCGTCATCCAGTCGATCTCGAGCGGCCTGACCCTGCTCGACCTGTCGTCCTCGCTGCGCTACATGATCACCGGCGGCGTGCTCGCCATCGCGGTCATCATCGACTCCCTGGCCCGCCGCTCCCGCGTCTCCCACGGCCGCGCCTGAGCCGGTCCCCAGGATTGCCTCATCCGGCCTCGGCAAAACCCTGTCTGGAGCGGTTTCACGTTACGTGAAACCGCTCCAGCCTTTGTTCCGCGCGGTCGTTCAGCTTGATCGAACGCGAGAATGCGTCTGACCAAGCTGAAACCACTCTAGGCGGTAGTGACGATTTCACCGAAGCAGGACGACTATGGCGGCGAGTTGGACGAAGCCTCTGTAGTTGGGCAGGAGCTTGTCGTAGCGGGTGGCCACGCGCCTGAACTGCTTCAGCTTGTTGAAGAACCGCTCGGCGAGGTTGCGCTCCCGGTAGAGCGCCTTGTCATGGTCGCGTGGCGTTTTGCGGTTGGACCGGGGCGGGATGACAGCCTCGGCTCCCATGTCGCCTATGGCATCCCGCAGGTGGTCAGCGTCGTATCCCTTGTCGGCGATCACGGCACCGGGCTTGAGGCCGTCCAGCAGTTCGTGGCCGCGCGTGACGTCATGGCGCTGCCCCGGCCCGAACAGCAGGCGCACCGGGTTGCCCAGCGCGTCGGTGGCGGCGTGTACCTTGGTGCTCAGGCCGCCGCGAGAGCGGCCCAGCCCCTGGGCATCAGGCCCCCCTTGGACCGGCGGGCCCCGGCCGCGTGCTGGTGGGCGCGCACGACCGTGCTGTCGATCATCAGCCATTCCAGGTCGCTGTCCGCCGCAAGCACGGCCAGGAAGCCGCCCAAGACGTCGCGCTCGACCCAGCGATAGAAGCGGCGCTTCACGGCCTGGTAATCACCATACCGCTCGGGCAGGTCGCGCCAGCGCGCGCCAGAGCGCGCCATCCACAGCAGCGCATCCACGAACCGGCGGTTGTCGCAACGCGGCCCACGCTGGCCCTCGCGCCCGCCCGGAACCAGGTCCCGCAAGCGCTCCCACTGGTCGTCGCGCAACGCATCCACCTCAACGCCCGCCATCGCCAAACCTCGAAATCAGCCTTGAACCACACCCAGCGCCGAACCGGAACCCAGCCAAGCTGAAATCGTCACTACGGCCTAATACCGCCTTGGCCCCGGAAACAATGACTGCGGGCCACGCGGCCGCCCCTCGTAGCCGTCCAAGGGGCGCTGATACAGGTCATTCCCGGACGGATCGTCGGGCTGCGGCTGCGCCGCGCCCCCGCCCTGCTGAGGCGCGTAGACGAAGCCCGGCGGCAACGACCGCCCGCCACCCGGCGTCTCGATCGGCAGCTCCAACTGGCTGCCGTCCATCCGCATGATGTCGCAAGCCCACCGCCAGCCCGGCCGCTTGCCGGTGATCGACCCGCCACGCTCATAATGGCACTCGCACACCGACCCCCCTTGGCCGATCTGCTGCCCGTCCCGCTCGGCGATACATCGCGGCCACATGCTCGGCGCCACCTGCGCCGAGGCGGCCGACACCCAACCCAGCAGCCATCCGGCCGCCAGCATCCACCCCCCTCGTCGCCGCACGACCCGTCCCACACCCTGCCTCCCTGGCCTGAACGGGGCAGCGCGCCCCCCACCCGGCCTGGATACGACGGCCGGGTTGAGGCCGGGTTAAAGGCTGCCCGACACCCACTCCTTGAGCGCGCTCTTCGGCGCAGCCCCCACCTTGGTCGCCACCGGCTTGCCATCCTTGAACAAGATCATCGTCGGGATGCCGCGCACGCCGTACGTGTTCGGCGACATCGGGTTCTCGTCGATGTTGACCTTGGCCACCGTCACCCGGCCCTTCATCTCGGCCGCGATCTCCTCGAGTGCCGGCGCGATCATCTTGCAGGGTCCGCACCATTCCGCCCAGAAATCGACCAGCACCGGCCCGGGGGCCTTCAGCACCTTGGTCTCGAAGCTGTCGTCATCGACCGCCACGGTGTTCTCGCTCACGATAGGCTCCTTGGGTTCCTGCGAGGCCCAGAATTGGGGCAGGGCGTGAACGGGTTCAAGCAGCCCCCGACGCGTGCCCCGACACCTGCCCCAGCGCGTCCCCCAACGCCTGCCCCAGCGCCTCCCCCGGCGCATGGCGGTCCAGCAGCCAGTCCGGCAACGGCGTCACCACCGCCCCCTCGGTCCATACCAGCGCGCATCGCACGGTCCGGTCCGGGAACAGCCCGCGCAGCACCGCCCGGTAGGCCGCGAGCTGCCGCAGGTAGCGCACCGGCGTCGCCTCCGCTGTCTCCGGCGCGGCCCGGCCGGTCTTGAAGTCCACCACCAGCACCTGGTCCGCCAGCACCGCCATCCGGTCCACCACGCCCGACACCACCTGGCCCGACACCAGCCCCGACAACGGCTGCTCCGCCCGCCCACGCGGCCCGAACAGCTCGGCCAGCGCCGGGTGCCGCAGCACCGCCATCACCTGCGCGGCGAGGTCGGCCCGCGCCGCCGGGTCGAGCGCCGTCCGCGCCAGGAACCCGTCCGCCACCTCCGCCCGCTCGGTGTCCGGCACGTCCGGCAGGTGCTGCAACAGCGCGTGCACCGCCAGGCCGCGGGCGTAACGCGGTCCCGGCGTGGCCCTGAGCGGCGACAGCGCCGCCGGCACCGGCCCGAAGCCCGACCCGTCCGGCCGGCTCGGCGCGAGCGGCGTCGGCAGCGGCGGCTCCTCCGGCGGCGGCGCTGCCCGCCAATCCCCCGGTCGCCCGGCCCAGCCCGGCAACGGCGACGCCGCCTCGGCCGACCCCGAGGGCCGACGCCGAGGCGCATCCCGCTGCGGCCGCGCCGCCACCAGCATCTCCCCCTCCCACGGCCCCACGAACGGCTGGCGCTCCGCCCCCATCCGCTCGAACCCGCGCCGGGCCATCGCGTACCAACTGTCCTCCGGCGCCGCCCGGCCCATCTCCCAGCCGCAGACGATCAGCCGGTCCTCCGCCCGCGTCAGCGCCACGTAGAGCAGCCGGTTGTGCTCCCGCCGCCGCAGCGCCGCCGCCGCCTCCCGCGCCCGCGCTACGGCGGCGCACCGCAGCTCCCGGCGCGGCGCCCACAACGGCGTCTCGACGCCGCCTGGGCCGCCCGCCATCGTCCAGTGCAGCCGGTCGAGGTCGGGCGGCAGACCGGTCGTGTCCGGCACGATCACCAGCGGCGCTTGCAAGCCCTTCGCCCCGTGCGCCGTCATCACCCGCACCGCCGAGCCGGCCCCGCCCGCCTCCCGCTTCACCTCCGCCCCCGAGCGCCGCAGCCAGTGCACGAACCCCTGCAGCCCCGGCGGGTGCAGCCGGGCGTAGCCGAGCGCCGCGTTCAGCAGCTCGTCGATCGGCTCCGCCGCCTCCGCCCCGAGCCGGGCCAGCAGCCGCGCTCGCCCGCCGAGCGGCCCCAGCGCCTCGGCCAGCAGCGCGTGCGGCGACACGTAATCCGCCCGCGCCGCCAGCCGCGACAGGAACCCCCACGCCGCGCCCCAGTCCGCCCGCTCGCCCGCCCGGTCGCGCAGCGCGTCCCACAGCCCCCCCCGCCGCCCCATCGCCAGGTGCATCAGGCTGTCGTCCGAAAGCCCGCCGAGCGGGCTGGTCAGCACGCTCGCCACCGCCAGGTCGTCCTGCGGCAGCAGCACCGCGTCGAGCGCCGCCAGCACGTCCTGCACCGCGATCTGCTCGGTGAGCGCCAGCCGGTCCAGCCCCGCCACCGGCACGTCGCGCGCCTTCAGCGCCCGCACCAGCGCGTTGGCGAACGCGCCCCGCCGCCGCACCAGCACCAGCACGTCGCCTGCCTCGATTGGCCGGTCCTGGCTGTCCAGCCGCACGCCCAGGGCCAGCTCCTGCGCCACCGCCGCCGCCACCGCGTCCGCCAGCCGTTGCGGCGCGGACACCAGCCCCGAGTTCTCCGCCGGCACCGCCCACGCCGGCGGCGGCTCCCCCTCCGGCTTCGGCGCCAGCGGCCACAGCGCCACCGACCCGGCCGCCCCGGCCCGGTCCGAGTAGTGCCGCATCGCGCCGCCGTCCGCGACGCCCTCCGCCGCCACGCTGTCCTGGAACACCGCGTCCACCAGCGCCAGCACCGGGACCGTCGAGCGGAACGACACGTCGAGCGCCACGTCGCGCCAGGCCTGCCCCGAGCCGCTGACCCGCTCCGCCATCTGCCCGCGCGAGCGCGCGAACTCGGCCGGGTCGGCCCCCTGGAACGAGTAGATGCTCTGCTTCGGGTCGCCCACCGCGAAGAACGTCCGCGCCGCCGCCTCGTGCTCGTGCGATCCGAGCCCGGCGAAGAACTCTTCCGTCAGCCGATGCGCGATCCGCCACTGCTCCGGCGCGGTGTCCTGCACCTCGTCCAGCAGCAGGTGGTCGATGCCGCCGTCGAGCTTGTACAGCACCCAGGCCGCCCCCGGATCGGTCAGCAGCCCCTCCGTCCGCCCGATCAAATCCGCGTAGTCCAGCAGCCCCGACCGCTCCTTCTGCTCGGCGTAAGCCGCGAGCGCCGGGGCGGCCAGTTGCAGCAGGGCGATCGTGGCGTCGGCGCACCGCACCGCCCGGCGCGCGTCCTCGACCGACCACAGCCGCGCCTGCTCGGCTTGCAAGGCGTCGAGGATCTCCGGGCGCTCCTGGCCCAGCTTCGGGTTGGGGAAGCTGCCGAACTTCCGCTCTCCCCCGGCGGCGTCGAAGAACTGGCCCAGCCAGTCGTTCCAGTGCGCCGCCCGCTGCGCCGGCGGGAAGCTCAGCCACGCCAGCATCTCCATCGCCCGCACCCTGGCAGCCTGCGACCCGTGCGCCACGATCAGCTGCGCCGCCGCCCGCACCGCCGCCTCCTCCGGCCAGGCGACGCCCGCCGCGATCACCGCCGCCTCCGTCCGCGCCGTGGCCCCCGCCGCCCGCCGCACCGCCGCCTCGCGCGCTCGCTTCGGCAACGCCAGCAGCGGCCCGAGCCGCCCCCGCTGCCCTTGCAGGGTCCCGATCACCGCGGCGAACTGCTCCGCCCGCAACTGCTCGGCCACCAGCGCCACCGCGCCCGGGTCGGCCTGCGCCAGCGCCCGCTCCCGCGCCGCCATCAGCTCCGCCGCCGCCGCCGTCTCCTCCACCAGCTCGAAATGCGGCGAGATCGACGCTTCCAGCGGGAACCGGCGCAGCAGCCCCTGGCAGAAGGCGTGGATGGTGCCGATCCGCATCCCGCCCGGCAGGTCCAGCACCTCGGCGAACAGCGCCCGCGCCGTCCGCCGCACCTCGTCGCCCGGCGCGATCTCCAGCGCCGCCAGCTCGTCGTCGAGCGCGGCGTCGTCCATCGTCACCCAGCCGCCCAGCCGCCGTTGCAGCCGCAGCGCCATCTCCGCCGCTGCCGCCTTGGTGAACGTCAGGCACTGGATGCGCGCCGGGGCCGCGCCGCCGAGCATCAGCCGCAGCATCCGGTCCGTCAGCAGCTTGGTCTTGCCCGACCCGGCCGACGCCTCGACGAACGCCGACACCCCCGGGTCCGAGGCCAAGGACTGCTCGTCGATCGCCCGCTGCCGCGCCGTGCCCGCGCTCATCCCTCATCCTCCGCCGCCGACCATTCCGCCACCCGGGCCAACTGCGCGTAATCCGTGAACCGCGGCCGCGAACCGGGGTGCGGCTGCGATAGGTAGGGCTGCGCCGGGTCATCGAACTGCGCCACCAGCGCCGCCACCGCGTCCCGGGCGGTGGCGATCGCGTCCGCGACCTTCGCCGCCTCGCCCTTGCACAGCCGCGTTTCCGCCCCCGGCGTCGGGTCGCCGGTCAGCCGCCAGTACGCCAGGTCCGTCGCTACCCCCGCCAGCTCGGCCCCGAACGCCCCGGCCTCGGCCATCGCTCCTTCCAGCGGCAGTTGCGGCGCGAGCCCGTTCGCCACCTCGCCGCCGGTCGGCACCGTCCCGGTCTTGTAGTCCAGCAACGCCAGGCTGCCGTCCGGCCGCCGCTCGATCCGGTCCGCCCGCGCCCTGAGCCGGAACGGCAGGCCCGGCGCGGGCACCAGCCAGTCGCCCGGGGCCTCGACCCCCATCACCGCGTTCGGGCTGGCCATCCGCCGCGCCGCCTCCGTGTCCGCCACCCAGTCGGCGATCCGCGCCAGCCGGGGCCGCCACCACGTCGCCAGCGCCGGCCGCAGCGCCTGGCCGGCCAGCCCGTCCTCGAACGCCGCCCGCAGCCGCCCGGCCGCGTCCGCCGGGTAGGTCGGCGGCAGCGCCTTGATCCAGGCGGCGATGGCCGCGTGCACCAGCTCGCCGAAGTCCGCGTTCTCCACCGGCTGCTCCAGGGGCGCCAGCGCCCGCAGCCGCAGCACGTGCCGGGCGTAGATCCCGTAAGGGTCGCGCAGCCAGGTCTCGACCTCCGTCACGCTGAGCCGGCGCGGCCGGGCCGCGACCGGCGGGCACGGCCGGGGCGGGCGCACCGGGCGCGGCTCGCCGCCCGGCTGGTCGAGCTGCCGCGCCCACGCCGCCGCCGGGCTGCGCGGCAGCGCCGCCCCGTGCCCGGCCAGGAACGCTTCCAGCCGCACCAGCCACCGCGCCGGCACGCACGGCGCGCCGTCCCGCCGTTGCGGGCAAGACAGCACGACGTGCGGCGCGGCGCAGGCCAGCAACGCGAAGTCGTGCGCCATCTGCCCCACCGCCACCTCCGGCGACGCCAGCCCGGCGGCGCGGCGCATCGGCCGGCTCATCCACGGCCCCGGGTCGGACGACGGCGGCCACACCGCTTCGGCCAGGCTGCCCAGCACCACGGTGTCGAACGATTGCAGCCGCGCTTCCAGCAGCCCGAGGATCGACACCCGCGGGTGCTCGTGCCCGTCCCGCCCGCGCAGCGCCCGCCGGCTGCGCACCACCGCGCCTTCCAGGCTGGCGTCCAGCAGCCCCGGCAGCGTCCGCACCGGCTGCGGCGGCAAGGCCGGCAGCGCGTCGAGCAGCGCAGCCAGGTGCGTCGCCAGCGCCTCGCCCTCCTCCAGCGCCCACAGCCGCTCCGCCCCCGCCCGCCCCGGCGTGTCGGCCGCCGCCTCCGCCGCCTCGATCAGCGCCCGCATCGCCGCCGCCGGGTCGGCGTCGCCCCGGCCCGCCAAGGCCAGCAGCGGCGCGAGCCGGGCCTCGATCCGGTCCACCAGGTCGGCCACGTTCGGGTCGTCCACGCCCGCCAGCGCCGCCCGCAGCCCGGCCACGCCCGGCGGCGGCCCGGGGCCGCGCAGGCACAGGACCTCCAGCCGCCGCGCCCGCCGCCGGCACGCCTCGGCCGGCAGGCCGAGGGCCATCAGCGGGTGCTTCAGCGCGCCCAGCAGCGCCACCGGCGACAGCCCGTCCGCCACCGCCTGCACCAGCAGCCGCAGGAACACGCCCGGCGGCGTTTCGGCCAGCGGCTCGCCGGCGCTGTCATCGACGACGATGCCGAACCGCGACAGCTCCGCCGCCACCCGCGCCGCGAGCGCCCGGTCCGGCGTCACCAGCGCCGCCTGCGCCCCCGGCGTTTCCAGGGCCTGGCGCAGCACCAGCGCCACCGCCACCGCCTCCTCCTGCTGGTCCGCCGCTTCCAGCCGCTCCAGCCCGGCGACCACCGGCGCGTCCGGCGTTCGCCACGCCCCGAGCGCCCGCGCCGGCAGCAGCGACTGCCACATCGCGCGCGCCCGCCCGTCCGGGCACGACGCCGGCACCGGGACGCCCGGCCAGGGCCGCACGTCCGCGCGCGTCGCCCCCATCCGGCCCAGCAGCGCCCGCAGCCCGGCTTGCGGATGGCCCTCGTCCAGCGCGTCCCAGGTCTCGTCCGCCATCGCGAGGTCGAGGCCCGGCAGCACCACCCTGCCCTGTGGCAGCCGCGCCGCCGCCCGCATCAGCTCCGCCACCGCCTGGTTGCCGCCCGCGGCGCCGGCCACCACCACCGGATAGGACGGCGGCAACGCCTGCCACGACGCCGCCTGCGCCCGCAGCAGCGCGACCCCGCGCGCCGCCGCGTCGATCTTGCCCGCCTCCGCCAGCCAGGCCGGCCAATGCGCGGTGACGATGCGCAGGAATTGCAGCGTCTTGGCCCAGTGCGCCGCGAAGCCGTCCTCCACCAGCCCCGGCAGCGCCTGCTCCAGGGACACCCCCTCGCGGTAGGCCTCGTCCAGCAGCCGCGCCAGTTCCGCCGCCAGCCGCCAGGCCTGGTCGGCCGTCGCCGGCGCGCCGAAGCGGCGTTCGAGCGCCATCACCAGCCGGGTCAGCGCCGCCAGCCGCTCCGCCTCGGCCACCGCCGGCGGCAGGTCGAGCGCCCCTTCCAGCGCCAGCGGGGCCTCGTCGAGCGCTCCCAGCGCCACGATGCGCGGCAGCAGCAGCGGCCGCCCGCCCGCCGCGCGCAGGAACGCGTCCGTCAACGCCCGCGCCGCCCGCCGGGTCGGCAGCATGATCAGCCCGTCCGCCTGTTGCAGCGGGTCGCCGCCGCGCCCGAGCCACCAAGCCGCCAACGCATGAAGGAACGGCGCGCCGGGCGCGATGGTGAACAGGTTCAAAGCCGCCCTTCCCAGCCGCTCAGCCGCACCCGCCGCGCGCCGTCCGCCCCATCCTGCGCGCCGGCGTGGGCCAAGCCGACCATCAAGGCGTCGCCGGGCCGGAGCGCCCCGAGCCGCTCCGGCCACTCGACCAGGGCCGCGTCGCCTTCGTCCCACCCCAGCTCGCGCAGCGCCGCCGGCCCGTCGAGCCGCCACAGGTCGAAGTGCTGCACCAGCCCGAGCGGCGTGTCGTATCCCTGCACCAAGGTGTAGGTCGGGCTCGGCACCTCGAGCGCCGGGTCGCCGGTCAGCGCGCGCAGCAGCGCCCGGGCCAGCACGCTCTTGCCGGCCCCGAGCGGGCCTTGCAGCAGGATGGTGTCGCCCCGGCGCATCAAGCCGGCCAGCCTCGCCCCGAGCGCCTCGGTGGCGGCGAGGTCGGGGAGCAATGTATCGGGCATCGAATCGAGTGTGCCAGGATTCCGGCCCGGCGGCAAACGGAGGCCCGCCCCTGAACGCCATCCGAAGCGGCAACCTTGCGCGCCCGGCAGGAACCGCTAGGTAGGCCAGATGCCGGACCAGATCGACACCGACGTCGCCATCATCGGCGCCGGCCCCGTGGGCCTCTTCGCCGCCTTCGAGTGCGGGATGCTGAAGCTGCGCGCCTGCCTGATCGACGCGCTGGACGAAGTGGGCGGCCAATGCGCCGCCCTCTATCCCGAGAAGCCGATCTACGACATCCCGGCCCACCCCGCCATCGCCGCCGGGCACCTGATCGGCAACCTGGAAGCGCAGATCGCCCCGTTCGCCGTGCCGCGCCTGCTCGGCCGCCGGGTCGACCACCTGTCGGGCGTCGCTGGCGGCTTCACCCTCGGCACCGACCGCGGCGACGCCGTCCGTTGCAAGGCGGTGCTGCTCGCCGCCGGCGCGGGCGCGTTCGGCCCCAACCGCCCGCCGCTCGACGGCATCCGAGCCTACGAGGCGGCCGGCGCGGTGCAGTACCTGGTCAAGCGGCGGGAGGACTTCCGCGGCCGGCGCGTGGTGATCGCCGGCGGCGGCGACTCCGCGGTCGATTGGGCGCTCTCGCTCAAGGACGTGGCCGAGAAGATCTACGTCGTCCACCGCCGCGCCAAGTTCCGCGCCGCCCCCGAGACCTGCGGCCAGCTCGACGCCGCCGCCGCGCGCGGCGAGGTCGAGATGGTGACCCCGTACCAGCTCCACGCCCTGCACGGCGAGGGGGGCGCGCTGCGCGAGGTCGAGGTCGCCGACCTGTCGGGCGGGACCCGCCGCCTCGGCGCGGACCGCCTGCTGCCGTTCTTCGGCCTGTCGATGGACCTCGGCCCGATCGCCGGCTGGGGCCTCGACCTCCAGCACAGCCACGTCCACGTCGCCCCCGCCACCTGCGAGACCTCCGTGCCCGGCGTGTTCGCCATCGGCGACGTCGCGTCCTACCCCGGCAAGCTCAAGCTCATCCTGCAGGGCTTCAGCGAGGGGGCGATGGCGGCGCACGCCATCCACCCCATCGTCCACCCCGGCACCGCGCTGCACTTCGAGTACAGCACCAGCAAGGGCGTCTCGGCCGTCGCCTGATGGATGCCGCCCCCCTCGACGCTCCTGGGCCCGACGCTTCCGGCCCCAACGCCTCTGGCCCCAACGCTTCCGGCCCGGGCGCTCGCAACGCGGTCGTCGCCGAAGGGCTGACCAAGCGCTACGGCGACGTGCTCGCGGTGGACGGCCTCTCCTTCGTCGTGCCGCGCGGCGGCACCCTCGGCCTGCTCGGCGGCAACGGCGCGGGCAAGACCACCACCATCTCCATGCTGCTCGGCGTGCTGCTGCCGAGCGAGGGGCGCATCCGCGTGCTGGGCCACGACATGGCCTCCGACCGTTACGCCGCCCTCGCCCGCATGAACTTCTCGTCGCCCTACATCGCGCTGCCCGCCAAGCTCAGCGTGCGCGAGAACCTGCGCTGCTACGGCCACCTCTACGGCGTCCCCCGCCTGGAGCGCCGCATCGCCGACCTGGCCGAACAGCTCGACCTGCACCCCCTCCTCGACCGCCCGGCCGGCCAGCTCTCGGCCGGGCAGAAGACGCGGGTGGCGTTGGCCAAGTCGTTGATCAACCGCCCGGACGTGCTGCTGCTCGACGAGCCGACCGCCAGCCTCGACCCCGACACCGGCGACATGGTCCGCACCTGGCTCGAACGCTACCGGGCCGAGAGCGGCTGCGCCATCCTGCTCGCCAGCCACAACATGGCCGAGGTCGAGCGCCTGTGCGACGACGTGCTGATGCTCAAGCAAGGCCGCGTCGTGGACCAGGGCGCTCCCGCCGCGTTGCTCGACCGCTACGGCCGCGACGACCTGGAGCAGGTGTTCCTCGACATCGCCCGCGACCGCCACGCCCCGTCCCCGGGGGCGGCCATCGACCCGGTCCCCGTGCCCCGGCCGCGAGAGGCCAGCCCCGCCCCATGAGCCTGCGCCGCATCTGGGGCATGATCTACCGCCACCTCTGCCTCATCCGCCGCTCCGGCCCGCGCGCGCTGGAGCTGGTCTATTGGCCGACCTTGCAGATGTGCATCTGGGGCTTCACCACCAGCTACCTCGTCTCCCGCGGCGGCATTGCTGGCGACGACGCGGGCGGCGCGGCGGCGGCGGCGGCCATCGCCGGCGGCGCGTTGCTCGGCGGCGTGCTGCTGTGGGAGGTGACGCTGCGCAGCCAGATGGGCGTCGCCATCACCTTCCTGGAGGAGCTGTGGTCACGCAACCTCGGCCACATCTTCGTCAGCCCGATCCGCCCCTGGGAGCTGCTGGCGGCGCAGCTCTTCATCTCCTTCCTGCGCACCCTGATCGGCGTGCTCCCGGCCATCGGCCTCGCCTGGCTGCTCTACGCCTTCGACCTGTTCGCCCTCGGCCCCGTGCTGCTGCTGTTCTTCGCCAACCTCATGGTCATGGGCTGGTGGATCGCGCTCGGCGTCGTCAGCTTGATCCTGCGCCACGGCCTCGGGGCCGAGATGCTGGCCTGGTCGGTGACGTTCGGCCTCGCCCCGCTGTCGGCCGTGTTCTACCCGGTCAGCGTCCTGCCCGCCGCGATCCAGCCGATCGCCCTCGCGTTGCCGGCGACGCACGTGTTCGAAGGCATGCGCGCCGCCCTGCAAGGCACGGTGCGGTGGGACCACCTGGCCGCCGCCGCCGCGCTCAACATCGCGTGGGCCGCGGCGGCGGCCCTGTTGTTCGCCTGGCAGTTCCGCCAGGCGCGGGCGCGCGGCGCGCTGCTCAACCTGGGCGAGTGAGGGCTTTTGGGGGAATGATGGAGACCCGTTTCTGGCTGATCCGGCACGCGCTCGTGTCCGAGAACGAGCGCGCCCGCCTCTACGGCGTCATGGACGTCTCGCTCTGCCCCGACACGCTGGTGGCGCAAGCGCCGCAGTACACGGCGCTCGCCGCCCGGCTGCCGCGCCCCGCCGCCTGGGCCTGCACCCCGCTCAGCCGCACCCGCCGCACCGCGGAAGCGCTGTTCGCCGCCGGCTACCCGGCCCAGGACCTCGCGGTGGTCCCCGACCTCATCGAGCAGAACCTCGGCGACTACCAGGGCCTCGCCCACGCCGACCTGCCCGCCCGGCTGGCCGCGCCGGCGCACCCGTTCTGGCCCTTGTCCGCCAGCGAAGTCCCCCCCGGCGGCGAGAGCATGGAGCAGGTCCTCCTGCGCGTCGGCCGGGCGCTCGACCGGCTGGCCGACGCGCACGCCGGGCAGGACGTGGTCATCGTCAGCCACGGCGGCACCATCCGCGCCGCCGTCGCCCACGCCCTCGGGGCCGACGCCGGGCAGGCGCTGCACTTCTCGATCCACAACATCTCGCTCACCCGGCTTGACCGGACGCCGGACGGCTGGCGCGTCGGCTGCGTCAACGAGTGGCCAGGGGTGTAGGGCCGCCGCCGCCCCGCAGAACCCGGAACAGGCGCGGGGCGACGCCAGCCTTACGGCCCGATCGCCCCGAGCTTCGCCAGCGTCCCCGCCCGCGCCGCCTCCACCGCCGCGTCCGCGTCCCGCGGCAGCAGCAGCCGGCTCGCCACCAGGTCGTCCGCCGCCGCCCGCACCGCCGACACGTAGGCCCCAGCCGTCGGGTACAGCCGGTCGAGCGGCGGCCGCGGATCGCCGGCGGCCGGGTGCGCCGGCAGCGGCACCACCCCACCCGCCTGGGTGCAGAGCGCCTGCGGCCCGTCCGACCCGGCCGCCGGGTTCCAGCCGGTGTAGGTGGCGCGCGGCGCGGCGATGATCGGCAGGCGCAGGCCCGCCGCCGCGTTCGCGTCCCGCCCGACCAGGGGCACGAACAGCGGGTAGTCGCCGCGCACCTCGGGGCCGTCGGCGGTCTGCTCGATCCAGTGCGCCCGCACCAGCTGCGCCGCGTAGGGCAACCCAGGGATCGCCGGGTAGGCGCCCTCGGCCGGCACCAGCGTCCCTTGCGCCCGCGACGGGTAGCGGCTCTCGGGCGGCGGCGTGCCGTCCTCGACCCAGGCCCGCATGGCGGTGAGCAGCGCGCGGAAGGCCGGGCCGCCGGAGTTGGGGTTGAGCGGCATCCGGCACGCGTCCGTGCGCCGGGCCACCGCGTCCCAGGGGTTGGCGTGCGGCGTGCCGGCCAGCATGTAGAGCCGCACGTTGCCGGGCATCTCGACCGGGCGGCCCTCGCTGTCCGTCACCAGCAGGCTGGCCTTGGAGCCCCAGAACTCGAACTCGCTGTCGATCTGCATGACCCGCGGGCAGGTGTTGGACAGGCCGCAGCGCAGCAGCAGCCCGTCCCGCCGGCCGCTCACGGCGTCGTCCAGCACCGGGTAGGTGAACGGAAACTGCAGCACGGGATACAGCCGGTCGAACTCCGGCCCCGGGTTGCGCCCGGGCTGGGCGAAGCGGGCGTTGGTGAAGCTGCGCCGCGCCCCGGGGATGATCGGCATCAGCCCCTCGAACACCAGGCGGCCCCGCTCGTCCTCGTTCATCCCGAAGTAGAGCGCGTCGCGCAGCACCCGGCCCGACTGCGAGATGCCGAGTGCGATGGCGCGGTGGATGCCGCTCTGGCCGCCGCTGGCGAGCGGGTTGGCGCCGCTGCCGTCGCGGCGCAGGAACGCCGCCACGTCGCGGATCGCCGCCAGCCCCATGCCCATCACCTTCGGGTCGCGCGCGGTGTAGCTGAAGTCGTAGAGCGCCCCCGGCGGCGCGCCCTCGGGCGGGGTGATCTCGACCGTCCGCGGGTCGAGGAAGCGGTAGGCCAGGCCCGGCGGCGTCTGCTTCGGCGCGTCGGCGCTGGCGCGCATCAGCAACGCGGCCTCCGCCGGCTCGGCCGCCGGGTAGGACAACGCCGCCCGCTGCGGCCCCGTCTTGCCGGCGAAGCTGAACTCCTCGCGCGAGCGCCCGGTGACGCCCGGCGCCGTCGGCACGTCGAGGCCGAGGCCGGCGGCCGGCGCGTCCGCCTGCCACCCGGCCCAGACGAGCGTGTAGCCCTGTTCCAGCAGGAAGCCGTTGCCGGCGTCCTCCGCCTGTTCGAGCCGGATGCCGGCGGCGGTGTCGGTGTCCTGCAGCCAACTGGTCATCAGTTGCCGGCCGCGGTTCAGCACCTCGAACAGCAGGATGCCGTTGGGATGCTCGGGGCGCAGGATCACGACCCCGGTCGTGGCCCCCACCCGCCCCTGCCCGTTGCGCGGCGCGCGGCCAAGGTCCTGGATCACCGCGTCGCGCGGGTCGGCCGGGTCGAGCGCGATGCTGGCCCGGCCCATGATCTTCTCCGCCTGCCCGGCCGCGCCGAAGCTGCGCGCCCCGAGCGCCCCCGGCTCGCGCGACTGCACCTCGAACCGCGTCACCTCGGCGCGGAGCGGCCCTGCCGCCGCGAGCAAGCCGAGCAGGGCCAAGGCTGGGGTGCGGATGGTCATGGCGTCCCTCCCGTCGTTGTTGGTTGGTCGGGAGCTTAAGCGCCGCCGGGCCGCCGTGCCAGGGTGGCATGCTCCAGGGCGGCGTGAACCCCAGGGCGGCGTAACCTCCTGGCGGTGGCCACCGAATGCCCGCTGGGATAGACTGACCGCCAACACGAGGGAGCAGACCGCCATGGACACCCGTCACCCCGAAACGCTGGCGCTGCACGCCGGCTGGCGCAAGGACGCGGCCACCAAGTCGGTCGCGGTGCCGATCTACCAGACCACCAGCTACCAGTTCGACGACGCCGCCCACGCCGCCCGGCTGTTCGGCCTGCAGGAGCTGGGCAACATCTACACCCGGATCATGAACCCGACGACGGACGTGCTGGAGAAGCGCGTCGCCGCCCTCGAAGGCGGGGCGGCCGCCGTCGCGGTCAGCTCCGGCCAGGCGGCCAGCGCGCTCGCGGTGCAGAACCTCGCCCACAGCGGCGACAACATCGTCGCCAGCGCGGCGCTCTACGGCGGCACCTACAACCTGTTCGCCAACACCTTCAAGGACATGGGCATCGAGACCCGCTTCGTGAGCGCGGACGACCCCGAGGCCTTCGCCCGCGCCACCGACGAGCGCACCCGCGCCTACTACGCCGAGACCCTGCCCAACCCGAAGCTGGAAGTGTTCCCCATCGCCGAAGTGGCCGCCATCGGCCGCAGGTTCGGCATCCCGCTGATCATGGACAACACCGCCGCCCCCTTGCTGGTGCGCCCGTTCGACCACGGCGCGGCGGTGGTGATGCACTCCACCACCAAGTACATCGGCGGCCACGGCAGCAGCATCGGCGGCATCGTCGTCGACGGCGGCAACTTCGACTGGGCCGCCCACCCCGCGCGCCAGCCGGCCCTGCACCGCCCCGACCGCAGCTATCACGGCGCCGTTTGGGTCGAGGCCGCGAAGCCCCTCGGCCCGATCGCCTACGCGCTCAAGCTCCGCGTCACCATGCTGCGCGACCTCGGGCCGTCGCAAAGCCCGTTCAACGCCTTCCTGACGCTGCAGGGCCTGGAAACCCTGCCGCTGCGCATGAGGGAGCACAGCCGCAACGCCGACCAGGTGGCGGACTGGCTGTCGAAGCGCCCCGAGGTGTCGCGCGTCATCCACCCGGCCCACCACAAGGGCCAGGCGGCGGAGCGCACCGCCAAGTACCTGAAGAACGGCCACGGCGGCCTGATGGGCTTCGAGCTGGCCGGCGGCGCGGACGCCGGGCGGGCGTTCATCGACCGGCTGGAGATGATCTACCACGTCGCCAACATCGGCGACTCCCGCACGCTGGCCATCCACCCGGCCAGCACCACCCACAGCCAACTCGCCGCCGAGGAGCAGCTCTCCACCGGCGTCAGCCCCGGCTACGTCCGCCTCTCGGTCGGCATCGAGCACATCGACGACATCCTGGCCGACCTGGCGCAAGCCCTGGACGGGGTTCGCGTGCAGGCCGCCGCGTGAGAAGCCGAGGGCGCTGCCCTCGGCTCGCCGAGGCCCCAAAGCCCTGACCCTGCTACTCCAGGAACACGGGGACCAGGGACAGGACCAGCAGGCCGGCCATCGCCAGGTTGAAGGCGCGCAGGCCGCGCCGGGTTCGCAGCAGCCGGGCGGCACCGACGCCGGTCAGGGTCCAGAACGAGACGAGCGGCAAGGTGACGACGAGGAAGATGGCGGCCAGGGCCAAGGCCTGCGCCACCACCCCGTCGCCGCCGGCCGTGGTGTAGGTGGCGATCCCGCCGAGGGCGATGATCCAGGCTTTCGGGTTCACCCACTGGAACAGCGCCGCCTGGACGAAGCCGAGCGGCCTGGCCCGGCTCGCGCCCGGCCGGTCCGTCGTGGGCGGGGCCGCGGCGATCCTGATCGCGAGCCAGATCAGGTAGGCCGCGCCGACCCATCTCAGGGCGTCGTGCAGCACCGGATAGGTCCGCAGCAGGTCGCCCGCGCCCAGCGTCACCGCGACCAGCATCAGCGGAAAGCCGACCGCGATGCCCAGGATGTGCGGCACCGTCCGCGCGAAGCCGAACGTCGCCCCGGAAGCGGCGACCATGGCGTTGTTCGGCCCCGGCGTCCCCGACATCGAGGCGGCGAAGGCGAAAGCGGACAGCAGCCAGGTGGAGGACAGGTCCATGCCCGATCAAAGCACGGTGCGGGCGCGGGTGGGATGACGGTGGCGAAGGGCTGCCACGCGTCCGCGGCCACCCGATGTTTCACGTGAAACATCGGGCCGCGATGCGCCGGGCGGCCGACCCGCGTGGCCGGGCGGGGGCCTTCCGTCGCTCCGGCCGGGTTGTGAACCGGCCCTCACCATATGTTGAGAACGCCCTTGGCACTGGCTTGGCCGAGCCGGGGCCGGCGGCCCGGCGCTCACCTCGGCGTTCTCCGCCAGCGTCTCCGCCGACCGCTGCCGCCGGCCGATCGCCGCCGCGGCCGCCTCGGCGAACGGGCGTTCCGCTGGCCTGGCCTCGCGTTCGGCGTGCCGGACTGGCGGCGCATTTCCGGTCGCGCCCCGGCCCGCATTCAACGATGCCGGCCGAAAGGCGTTGGGCAGCCTTGCGCTGGCTCGCGCACCGTGCCGCCCCGAAAGACGTTCAGACTCGAAAACACCCACTTGGTTCAGAATTCAACAAAGCCTAACCTGCGACCGATGATCGTGGAATCAACGCCGCCCGTCTCGCGGCGGCCAGCCGTCGATGTGCTGATCCCCGTCCACAACGGCGCGGAGACCATCGAGGGCTCGCTCGCCAGCATCCAGGCGCAAAGCACGCGCGACATCCGCATCCTGGTCCTGAACGACGGTTCGACCGACGCGACCGCGGCCATCGTCAGGCGGCTGGCGGCGGCGGACAGCCGCCTGACGCTGATCGACAAGCCGCGGGGCGGGATCGTCGACACGCTGAACGACGGGCTTGCCCTGTGCACCGCGGAGTTCATCGCGCGGCACGACGCCGACGACCTGGCGATGCCTGACCGGTTCGAGAAGCAGCTCTCCCACCTGCGTCGCCACGGCGATTGCGCGGCCGTCTCGGGCGCTGCGCGCCACATCGACGGGTCAGGGCAGACGCTCGGCCCGGTTTATCACCTGCCCTCGCCGGACCTGTCCGATTGGAACGCCTACCCGCAGCGCGAGCCTTACCTGATGCACCCGTTCCTGATGATGCGCCGGGCCGCGGTGGAGCAGGTCGGCGGCTACCGGGACGTTTTCTACGCTGAGGACACCGATCTCTACTGGAGGTTGCAGGAGATCGGGACGTTATGCAACTTGCCGGACCTGCTGGGGGAGTATCGCGTTCACCAGGACAGCGTGACCGGGGCGTCGTTCCTGAACGGCAAGATCTCGGCGGTGAACTCGCAGCGGGCCGGACTCTCGGCCAAGCGGCGTCGCGAGGGGCGCCCTGACCTCGCGTTCTCGAAGGAGGCGCTGGCGGAGTACCGCGCGGCCGGTTCGATGGCGCGCATCGTCGAAGTGGGCAGCCGCGACCTCGACGCGACCGAGGCGGAGCGTCTCGGGGTCGCGGCCTGCGCGAAGCTGCTCGAACTGGCGAGCTACCGTCCTTACGAGCTGCAGATCGAGGATTGCCCGTTCATCCGCGACACGATCGAGGCCGGGCTGCCGCGCATGACGGCGGCCAACCGCGCGGGCTGCATCCGCATGTTGTCCGGATCGGCGGCGCGGCTCGCGTCCCGAGGCCAGGTCGGGGCGGCCATGCGGCTCGCGCCCAGGCGGTTCTACGCCTCCGCCGTGGCGCGGTTCGCGTTGCGGATGAGCGCGCCTTACACCCTTCGCCGCCAGTTGCGCCGGGCCGTCGGCCGCGACGGCTTCATAAAGTAGACAGGCCCCGCGCGCCGGCCGCCCGGTTGTGCTAGAGGCGGGCAAGCCGCGCCCCCGGGGCGGCTCTCCGGGGCGGCTCTCCGGGGCGCGGTCGCCTGGCCCTGCCGCGCTTGATTTCCTTGGAACGCGTCTCGCGGCGGCGAGGGCGGTTCCAGCAAAGGCTCGCCAAATGTACTATCGAGTGTCGACCAGCCATAAGCCGCTTCACTACGCGTCGATCCTGTTCGCCCTGCTCAAGCGCGACCTGCAGGGCCAGTATCGGCGGTCGAGCCTCGGCTTGGCGTGGGCGGTGATCCAGCCGTTCATGCTGCTCGCGATGTTCCTGCTGCTGCGCGGCATCGTCCACCTGCCGAGCGAGGGCGTGCCCTACCCGATCTTTGCCCTGACCGGGCTGGTGCCCTGGACGTTCATCGTCAACGCGGTGACGCGGGCCGGGACGAGCGTCGCCAGCAATTCCGGCATCGTCAAGAAGATCGGGTTGCCGCGCGAGATCTTCCCGATCGTCGGCGTGCTGCTGTCGCTGGTCGATTTCGCGATCGCGTCGTGCTTCCTGGTGGCGTTCGCCGCCTGGTACTCGGTGCCGGTCGGCCTCAACCTGCTTTGGCTGCCGGTGCTGCTGGCGCTGCTGATCGCGACCGCCTTCTCGGTCGGGCTGCTGATCGCGGCGGTGGGCACGTTCCGGCGCGACGTGCTGTTCGCGGTGCCGTTCATCTTCCAGTTCGGCCTGATCGCGACGCCGGTGATGTATCCGGCCTCGGCGGTGCCGGTTGAATGGCAGGCGCTCTACCAGCTCAACCCGCTGGTCGGCCTGATCGGCGGGTTCCGGCAGGTGATCGTGCACGATAGCCCGCCCGACCTGGTCGCCCTGGCCGTCTCGGCCGCCGTCGCCGCCGTGCTGCTGGCGATCGCGCTGCCGGTGTTCCACGTGTCCTCGCGCTACTTCGCCGACATCCTGTGAGGACGCCCCGATGACGGACGACACCGTGATCCGGGTGGAGAACGTGTGGAAGCAGTATGGCACCCCGCTCGGCCGGCTGGCGGGCAGGCTGCTCGGGCGCGGGCGGCCGGCGCACTGGTCCTTGAGCGACGTATCGTTCAGCCTGCGCCGCGGCGAGGCGGTCGGGATCATCGGCCGCAACGGGGCGGGCAAGTCCACCTTGCTGAAGGTGCTGGCCGGCGTGACGCCGCCGACGCGCGGCCGGGTCGAGGTCAGCGGGCGCATGTTCCCGATGATCGAGCTGAACGCCGGCATCCACCCGGACCTGTCGGGGGCCGAGAACATCTTCGTCCTCGGCGCGATCATGGGGCTGTCGCGGCGCGAGATCCGGCGCAAGCTGCCGGAGATCGTCGGCTTTTCGGAACTGGAGCCCTACCTTGACCGGCCGGTGCGGACCTACTCGAGCGGCATGATGGCCCGGCTCGGCTTCTCGGTGGCGGTCCACGTCGACGCCGACGTGCTGCTGATCGACGAGGTGCTGAGCGTGGGCGACGTGGCGTTCCAGCGGAAATGCCTGTCCGCCATCGAGCGGGCGCGGCACGCGGGGGCGGCCGTGGTGTTCGTCTCGCACAGCCCCTACCAGGTCGAGCGGACGTGCGACGACGCCATCATGCTCGACGGCGGCCGCATCGTGCGGCACGGCCCGCCGTCGCAGGTGCTGCAGGGCTACTTCTCCACCTTCGTCCGCACCGGGGCCGGGCAGGCGGTCGTGCTGCCGGACCCGGCGGGCCGGGCGGGCACCGGGGACCTGCGGATCACCGCCATCGAGTTCCTCGACGCCGCCGGCCGCGACGCCGGGCAGCTCGGCACGGACAGCCGGGCGACGCTGCGGCTGCATTACGAGACGGCGGGGGAGATCGGGATGCCGAACGTCAGCCTGCGCGTCATGGACCCTTACAACACCATCGTCGCGAGCATGGACTACACCCGGTTCCGGGTCCCGGGACGCCTGCGCGGACGCGGCCATTTCGACTGCGCCATCGACAGGATGCCGCTGCTGGCGAACGACTACACGCTGTCCGTGCGCGTCAAGGGGCTGGCGTTGCTGGACGAGATCGTCGGCGTGCCGTTCGCGGTGACCTCGCCGGAGACGGTGCTGATCGACACGGCGATGCTGGGCACCGCCTATTGCGCGGCCGAGTGGTCGCACCGGCCGGAGCAGGCGGCCGAGCCGGCAATCGAGCCGGCGGCCGAGCCGCTCGTCCGGCGCGGCGCTTAGCGTGCGGCCCGTGCGCGCCGCCGTGGCGAAGGCCCGGTCCTACGCGAGGCGGGCGCGGTCCCGGTCGCGCCGGCTGTCGTTCCCCTGGCGGGTGCGCCATCTCAGCGGGCCGCGCCAGGTCGCCGCGACGCCGGACGAGGCGGTCGTCGTCTGCCTGGTGCGGGACGGGGCCGCCTACCTCGGCGAGTTCCTGCGGCACTACCGGGCGCTCGGCGCGAAGCACCTCGTGTTCCTGGACAACGGCTCGACCGACGGCACGCCCGGGCTGCTGGCGGGGGAGGCCGACGTCACCGTGCTGGCCACGGGCGCGCCCTATCGCGACTACAAAGGCATCATGAAGCGCTACCTGATCGAGCGGTTCGGGCGCAGCAACTGGGTGCTGTGCGTCGACATCGACGAGCTGTTCGACTACCCGCGTCGGGCGGGCCTGCCGCTCGCCGGCCTGCTCGGCTACCTCAACCGGCACGGCTACACGGCGGTGGTGGCGCACCTGCTCGACCTGTTCCCGAAAGGCGCGCTGCGCGGCGACGACGGGCGGCGCTGGCGGGCGGAGCACCGGTTCTACGACAACACCGGGTTGTGGCAGCAGCCCTACCAGGAGCGCTTCGGCCATTCCAACCGGCGGTCGAACGAGGGCATCGTGATCTTCCACGGTGGCGTGCGGGACGCCCGCCTCGGGGTCAGCCCGCTGCTGACCAAGCACCCGCTGACCTTCCCGCCCGGCAAGCTGCGGATCGACGGCTCGCACAACGTGTTCGAGGCGCGCGTCGCCGACTTCTCGGCGGTGCTGCTGCACTACAAGTACGTGGCCGGGTTCCTGGACTACATGAAGCGCATCGTGGCGGAGGCGAGCTTCTACGAGAACTCGTCGCAGTACCGGGGCTACGTCGAGGCGATCGAGGCCGATCCCGCCCTCAGCCTGCATTCCGCCACCGCGACGGAGCTGCGCTCGATCGACCAGCTCGTCGCGGAGGGGTTCCTCGTCACCTCGCCGTCGTTCGCCGCGCGGGCCGTGGGCGAGGGCGGATGACGCGGGCGACGGCGCGGGACGGGCGCGGCCCGGCTCCCGACGCCCGGCTCGTGAGCGTCGTGATGTCGGTCCACAACGGGCTGCCCTACCTGGGGGCCGCGGTCCGGAGCGTGCTCGGCCAGACTTATCCCAACCTGGAGTTCATCTTCGTCGACGACGGCTCGACGGACGGCTCGCGCGAGGCGCTGCGCGGGTTCGCGGCCGAGGATGGGCGGATCCGGCTGATCGAGCAGGCGAACACCGGCCTCACCCGCGCCCTCAACCGCGCCATCGGCATGGCCCGCGGCCCCTACGTCGCGCGGATGGACGCGGACGACATCTCCTTCCCGCAGCGCGTCGCCCGGCAGGTGGAGGCGCTCGAAGGCGACCCGTCCGCCGTGGCCGCGTCGTGCTTCATCGACCTGATCGACGAGGCGGGCCGGGTCACGGACACGACGCGGCGGCGGTGCCCGCCGGCGCTGGTCCGCTGGCACCTGCTGTTCTTCAACTACGTCGGCGGGCACAGCCAGGTGGTGTTCCGCAAGGCGGCGTTCGAGCGGGTCGGCGGCTACGACGAGGCGTTCCGCTACAGCCAGGACTACGACCTCTGGAGCCGCTTGTCGGGCCTGGGCGGGTTCGTCATCGTCGACGAGGTGCTGCACCAGTACCGGGTCCACCGCGCCGGGGTTTCGGTGGCCCGCTACGACGCGCAGTTCGCGCTCGGCTTGCAGGTGACGCGGCGCGGCTGCGAGGCCGTGCTCGGGCGGCCACCCGGCCCGGCGGAGGTCGCCATCCTGCGCCGGTTCTGGGATTCCGGCGGCGGACCGCCGCTGACGCGGGCCGAGCAGACGATGGTCGTGCCCCTGCTCGGCGAGGCCTACCGGGCCTTCATCGCGGCCACCGCGTGCCCGGCGGCATCGAGGGCGGCGTTGCGCTCGGCGATTGGGCAGCGGTGGATGTTCTGGGGCGAGGCGATCACCCTGTCGCAGACTCGGGTCGTGGCCGCCTGCTTCGTGGAGGCGATCCGCTGGTCGCCGCGACTGGCGCCGACCATCGCCGGCCGGCTGCGCCGCCGGCTGGCGCTGCACGCCGGCCGCGGCGCGCGGGGGATGGCGCGGGTGCGCCTGGGTTGACGGCGCGGGCACGGCTTTGTCAGGTGGGCGGGGCCGGCCTGCTCGGCCCGTCGGCCGTCCCTGATCCCTGGCGCGGGTTCCGACAGGGGACGTGCCGTCCGCTTGGTGTCGGTCCAAGGTGATGTTGAGTGCGCGAAGCCTGTCGTGACGCCGCGGCGGCGGACCTGATTTTGCCGGGAGCGCGCCGATGCGGAAGGCGCACGAGAACGGCCACCCCACGGGGCGGGCGGCACGACGACGCCAGCCCAACCTGAAGCCGATCGAGGACTGCCAGCAAGCTGAGGTGCGGACGGGCGTTTCGAGGGTGAACGAGGGGGAAGCCACTGCCGTAACGACACGCCGTTGATCTTGAGTGTCGATCCGTTTCCGGAAGCCCTGCCGCGTTGCGCGAGGCCGGAGAACATGACATCACGCTCTCGATCACGGCGACCGCCGGGTTTCCGAGATGAACCACGCGAGGGAACGTCGAGCGATGAAGCGTTTCCTCCTGGCCCTCGCCATTGTTCTGGCCGGGTCCGCTTCGACCATCGCAGCCGACAACGCGGCCACCCCGGAGCAGACGCCGACGCCCGCGATCGCCACCAAGGCGGACGCCTCCGAGGACACCGACATCACCGCCCGGATCCGCAGCATCTTCGGCGAGATCGCGGCTCTCAAGGATGTCAGCGTCCGGGCCTCGGCCGGGGTCGTGACGCTCGCCGGAACCGTGCCGGCCGCGGAGGACAAAGGCCGGGCGGAGGCGATCGCGTCCCGGGTCAAAGGCGTGGTCACGGTGCAGAACGCCATCGAGCGCAACCTCGACGTCGGCACCAAGGTCGCCCCGGCCCTCGGGCAGATCGGCGCCCAGGCGCGCGGCGTCGTGCGCGCCCTGCCGCTGGTCGGCGTGGCGATCGGGGCCGGGCTGCTGGTCGTGTTGCTGGGCTACGGGCTCGCGTCGCGCACGGGCATCTGGCGATGGCTGGCGCCCAACACGTTCCTGGCCGAGCTGCTCGCGACGTCGGTGCGGGTCGTGTCCGTCATCCTCGGGCTGGTGGCTGCGTTCCAGGTGCTCGGGGCCACCGCGCTGCTCGGCGGGGTGCTGGGGGGCGCGGGCGTCGTCGGCATCGCGCTCGGCTTCGCGGTGCGCGACACGGTGACGAACTACGTCGCCAGCATCATGCTGAGCCTGCGCCAGCCGTTCCGCGCCAACGACCACGTGGTGATCGAGGCGCAGGAAGGCCGGGTCGTGCGGCTGACGGCGCGCGCCACGGTGCTGCTGACGCTCGACGGCAACCAGGTGCAGATCCCGAACGCGACGGTGTTCAACGCCATCATCCTGAACTACAGCCACAACCCGCAGCGGCGGTTCGAGTTCGACCTCGGCATCGACGCGAATGACGACCCGGTGGACGGCATGGATGTCGGGCTCGCGGCCGTGAACGCGTTGCCGTTCGTGCTGGACAGGCCGAAGGCCACCGCGGTGATCAAGGACGTCGGCGATTCCAACATCGTGCTCCGGTTCTACGGCTGGGTCGACCAGACGAGGACGGACTTCCTCAAGGGGCGCAGCCTGGCGATCCAGGCCGCCAAGGCGGCGCTCGAAGGCTCCGGGTTCGCGCTCCCCGAGCCGATCTACCGGCTCCGCTTCGACGACGCCGCGCCGCTGGCCGTGGAGCGCACGCAGCCTGCCGCGGACCGATCGCCGCCCAAGCCGGCGAAGCCGCCCTCGCCGTCGCCGCCGCACGTCGGCTCGGACACCGCTCCCGACACTCATGTGGAGGCGCTGGTGAACGAGGAGCGGGCGTCGTCGGGGACGAGGGGGGACTTGTTGGATGACCGTCGCCCGGTGGAATAGGATTGGATTGAGCAGGCGTTCCTGGGGGCCGTCACGCACCGCGACGCGCGCCGCCTGGCCGCCCTGGCTTTGGGCGAGATTCCGGGATGCTGAGTTTGGGGTACGGCAGGGGCGGTCATGACATGCCAGCCAAGCGGCCAAGGCGCACGCGCCGCGGCGAGCGAACGGCGGCCTCGGCGGTGACGGTGGACCGGATCGGGCGCGGTTCGGGCGGGCCGAGCCGCGTCGGTGGCCACGGGCCTATTTGCGGGAGCTGCCGGCGCCTGTGAAGCGCGAGAGCGGCTGGCAGCTGGCCGATGCGGCGGCGACGTGACCCTGGGCGGTGTGCGTGACCCTGGGCGGTGTGCGTGACCCTGGGCGGTGTGCAGGATTCTCCCAGCCGGGCGCAGTGGGATGCCGATGCGGTCAGGGATGGCCTGCAACCACCTGGCCGCAGGCGCCGAACTCGACGGAAACCAGCCACGGAGGTTTGCGGGGTTCAGTCTGCAATCGCTGCGCTGGACCGGGGCGGCGCGCAGTGCGAGCGCGCTTGCCCACTCAGCAAAACCCGAGTTTCAGCCGCTTGCTGGTGGCCACGTGGTAGCCAGGCCAATTTCAGCCCAAGCCACAATCATCTAAGATACTGAGAAGACTGGCGGACCCGAGACGATTCGAACGTCCGGCCTTTGCCTTCGGAGGGCAACGCTCTATCCAGCTGAGCTACGGGTCCCGCGGCACTCTCATAACCTGTCGGGCGACGGTTGCAAAGGGTTCATCCGTCGGGCGCTCCGGCGTGCGCCGAGCGCCACGCGGCGGCCGCGAGGTCGGCGCCGGAGGGCAGCCAGGCCCCGGGGTCGCGCAGCCAGGCGATCACGTCGCCGATCGGGGCGGCGCGGTTCCGGTCGCGCAGCAGGAGGTGGTAGCCATCCGGGTAGAGGCCGAAGCGCGCGTCCGGCGGCATATGGGACCAGGCGCGGGCGGCGGCCTGGTCGGGCACCACCGTGTCCTCGTTGCCGTAAAGGGCGAGGACGCGGCCGCGCAGGGCGGGCGCGGCGGCCTGGGCGTCGTCCATCAGGTCCGTCAGGCCGCGCAGGGTGTCGAAGCGGGTGCGGCGGATGGTGAGCGGATTGCGGGCGAGGCTGAGCAAGGCCTCGCGGTTGTCGCTGGCCTTGACCTTGAGCGGCACCTCGGCCCCGGTGACGCTGAAGCCGGGGGCGACGCCCGAGACCAGCCATAAGCCGCTGCTGAGCAGGACGCCCATCTGCCGGCGGCCCCAGACGGCGGGGGACAGCAGGACCCAGCCGTCGGCCAGCGGCGGGCCGGGGCGGGCGGCGAGAGTCATGAGCACCGCGCCGCCCATGCTCTCGCCCATGGCGTAGAGCGGCGTGCCAGGGTGGCGCGCGCGCAGCAGGCGGAGCATGGCGGCGGCGTCGTCGGCGAGCCGGGCCGCGCCGGGCCAGCGGCCGCGCAGGGGGGCCGCGCCGAAGCCGCGCTGGTCGGGCGCGTAGACGGCGATGCCGGCGGCGGCGAACAGCGGGGCGGGCAGCGCCCAGGCGTCGCGGCTGTCGTTGAAACCGTGCAGCGCGAGGATGACGGCGCGGGGCGGCTCGTCGGGCAGCCAAGTGCGGACCGGCAGGCGCGCGCCGTCCGGCAGGGTGAAGGCGTCGTCGGCCTGCAAGGCGGCAGGGGGGAGCGGCGGCAGGGGCACGCCGTAGCGCGGCAGGCCGGCGCAGGCCGCGAGCAGGGCCAGGAGGGCGACCAGGGAAATGAAGGCGCGCGCGGTTGAACTCGCCGACCTGAGGCGTATCATCCGCGCACCCCACCGCCCGCGAGATCCCCTATGCCCTTCGGCGCAGACACGCCCCATCCCCAGGTCGGCACGCCCGAGACCATCATCGTCGACAGCCGCACCGTGGCCTGCGACGGCGGCACCGGGCCGCTCGGCCATCCGCGAGTCTGGCTGCACATCGACGACGTGCAAACGTTCTGCCCCTACTGCTCGCGCATCTTCGTGCTCAGCGAGGACGCGGCCGACGACGGGCACTAGGCGATGCCCGACGCGAGCGGAGGCGGGACGGGCCCGCACCTGGTGCTGATCGACGGGTCTGGGTTCATCTTCCGCGCGTTCCATGCCTTGCCGCCGATGAATGGGCCGGACGGCACCCCGGTGAATGCCGTGTTCGGTTTCAGCAATATGCTCGGCCAACTGTTGCAAAACCATACCGGATCGCACATCGCGGTCGTGTTCGACGCCGGACGGACCACGTTCCGCAACGAGCTTTACGACAAGTACAAGGCGCAGCGGCCGGAGCCGCCGCCGGAACTGGTGCCGCAGTTCGCCCTGGTGCGGGACGCGACGGCGGCGTTCGGGGTGCCGGCCTTGGAGCTGGCGATGTTCGAGGCGGACGACCTGATCGCCAGCTACGCCCGCGCGGCGACCGAGGCCGGCTTCCGCACCACCATCGTCTCCTCGGACAAGGACCTGATGCAGCTGGTCGATGACCGGGTGGCGATGCACGACCCGATCAAGCAGCGGCCGATCGGGCCGGCGGAGGTGATGGAGAAGTTCGGCGTGCCGCCGGCGCAGGTCGTGGAGGTGCAGGCGCTGATGGGCGACAGCGTGGACAACATCCCCGGCGTGCCCGGCATCGGGCCGAAGAACGCGGCGCAGCTGATCCAGGAGTTCGGCACGCTGGACGCGGTGCTGGACGCGGCGCCGGGGATGAAGCCGGGCAAGCGGCGGGAGATGCTGATCGCCCACGCCGACGCCGCGCGGCTCAGCCGCAGGCTGGTCGAGTTGTCGTGCGACGTGCCGTTGCCGCGGCCGTTGGAGGAGCTTCGGGTCCGGGAGCTGGACCGGGCGAGGCTGGTGTCGTGGCTGCTGGGCATGGGGTTCCGCAGCACGGTCAACCGGCTCGGGTTGGGCGGGGACGGTGCCGCGTCCTCCCCCGCCCCGACGCAGCCAGCGGCGGACGCGCCTTCGGAGCAGGCCGCCTTCGGGCCGTACGAGTGCGTCACCACCGAGGAACGGCTCGCGGCGTGGATCGCGGAAGCGCGGGCGGCGGGGCTGGTCGCGTTCGACACCGAGACGGACAGCCTGGACGCGATGCGGGCGGAACTGGTGGGCCTGTCGCTGGCGACCGGGCCGGGTCGGGCGTGCTACGTGCCGCTGCGCCACCGCAACCCGCCGGACGCGGCGCAGCCGACGCTCGACGCGCCCTCGCCGGAGCCGGCCCCGCCGGTGCGGCAGCTCGACCCGGCGACCGTGCTCGCGGCCTTGGAGCCGCTGATGCACGATCCAGCGGTGCTCAAGGTGGCGCACAACGCCAAGTACGACGCCATGGTGCTGGCGCGGGCCGGGCTGCCGGGCATCGCGCCGGTCGACGACACCATGCTGATCTCCTACGCCCAGGCGGCGGGGGCGCACGGGCACGGGCTCGACGAGCTGTCGAAGAAGCACCTGGGGCACGCGCCGATCAGCTACGACAGCGTAACCGGGACGGGGCGCGGCCGCATCCCGTTCGCGCAGGTGCCGCTCGACCGCGCCACGGCCTACGGCGCGGAGGATTCGGACGTGACCCTGCGGCTGTGGCACGCGCTGCGGCCCAGGCTGCGGCCGGCCCGCAGCCTCGCGCTCTACGAGCAGCTGGAGCGGCGGCTGATCCCGGTGCTGATGGCGATGGAGCGGGCCGGGGTGAAGGTGAACGAGGCCGAGCTGCGCCGCATGTCGGCCGACTTCGCGGAACGCATGGCGGTGATGGAGACCGGCATCCACGCCCTCGCCGGGCGGGCGTTCAACCTCGGCAGCCCGAAGGCGCTGGGCGAGATCCTGTTCGACGAGATGGCGTTGCCCGGCGGCAAGCGGATGGCGAGCGGGGCCTGGGGCACCGACGTTTCGGTGCTGCAATCCCTGGCCGACCAGGGGTTCGAGCTGCCGGCGCGGATCATCGACTGGCGGCAGTTGAGCAAGCTGCGCTCCACCTACACCGAGGCGCTGGTGCAGGAGATCAACCCGGGCACCGGGCGGGTCCACACCAGCTTCGCGCAGGCGATCACCAGCACGGGGCGGCTGTCCTCGACCGACCCCAACCTGCAGAACATCCCGATCCGCACCGAGGAAGGGAGCCGCATCCGCCGGGCGTTCGTCGCCGAGCCGGGGCACGTGCTGGTCAGTTGCGACTACAGCCAGATCGAGCTGCGGCTGATGGCCCACGTGGCCGACATCGCGCCGTTGAAGGAAGCGTTCGCGACCGGGCAGGACATCCACGCGCGGACCGCGTCCGAGGTGTTCGGGGTGCCGATGGCGGGGATGGACGCCATGACCCGGCGGCGCGCCAAGGCGATCAACTTCGGCATCATCTACGGCATCAGCGCCTTCGGGCTGGCGCGGCAGCTGTCGATCGAGCCGGGGGAGGCCCGGCTCTATATCGACGCCTACTTCCAGCGCTACCCGGGCATCCGCGCCTACATGGAGCGCACCAAGGAGGAGGCGCGCATTCACGGTTACGTGCTGACGCCGTTCGGGCGGCGCTGCTGGGTGCCGGGCATCAATGAGAAGGGGGCGCAGCGCCGGGCCTATGCCGAGCGCCAGGCGATCAACGCGCCGCTGCAAGGGGGCGCGGCCGACGTCATCAAGCGGGCGATGGTGCGGCTGCCGGCAGCACTGGGGGCGGCCGGGCTGACCACGCGGATGCTGCTGCAGGTCCACGACGAGCTGCTGTTCGAAGCCCCCGAGGCAGAGGCGGAGGCGACGGCGCGGGTGGCGCGGGAGGTGATGGAAGGGGCGGCCACCATCTCCGTGCCGCTGGTGGTGGAAACGGGGGCCGGGACGAACTGGGCGGCGGCGCACTGAACCTGGGCACGGGACGGGTCAGGCGTTGGCCTGGATGTAGAGGTAAGGGCTGCCCAACGCGCCGCCCTGCTCCGTCGTCGCGCCATAGCTGACCCCCAGCCGGCCGTTCGCGAGGTCGGCGGTGGTGAACCCGGCCAGGGTGAGGGAGGCGGTGGGCACGCCAGGCGCGGTGGCGTGCAAGGTGAGGCCGGCCGCGCCGGCGGCACCCTGGCCATCGACCCAGGACAGGGCGAAGTCCCGCGGCGTCAGGCCGAACACGGTGGCGGCGTCGCCGGGCGCGAAGCCGACGATCGTGCTCCAGATGGCGGAGGCGGGCTGGCGGTCGTCGACGAAGAAGGTGTCGGGACCGTCGCCGCCGGTCAGGAAGTTGGAGCCGGCGCCGCCGTCCAGCACGTTGACGCCGCCGGCGACGGCGATGGCGTCGTTGCCGCCGCCGGCGTGGATGAACCAGTTGGGCGTGGTGGCGAGGATGTTGAGGTTGTCGGGCGTGACGTTGACGTACTGCTGCTGCAGGGCCGCGACCGGGCCGGTGTAAGGCCGGCTCACGGCGCGGAGCGGCTGGCCGGTGGTGGCGTCTTGGGCCAGCAAGGTCGGGACGCCGGTCAGTTGTTGGACGGCGGCGGCGGCGAGGGCCTGGTGGCCGGTCTCGGTCGGGTGGATCTGGTCGAAGAACAGGTATTGGTTCTGGACCGCGGCGTCGGCGGAGGCCAGGGTGCCGCTGCCGGCGCTGGAAAGGGTGCCGGTCCAGACGGGGGCGGTGACGTTGGCCAGCCCGTAGATCGCCGGGTTGGCGGCGGCGTCGTCGATCAGGCCGTAGGCGTCGACGATGCGGATCGCGGCCGAGCCGACAGAGGCGAGCCGGGCGGCGAGGGCGGTGTTGTAGGCGCTGGACAGTTGCGACGCCTGCGCGGCCAAGGTGGCGGGCGGGGCGCCGGCGTTGATCGCGCCCGAGGCGACCCGCGGCAGCTTGCCGAGGTCGGGGACGTTCACCACCACCACGGTCTTCGCGCCCCCGGCGACGAGCTGGCTGACGAAGGCGGCGGCGTTGACGACGGCGGCGTCCACGTTGGCCGCCTGCTGCTGCGCAGTCAGGCCAGGGGCGGCGAGGATGCCCAGCAGGTCGTTCGCGCCGACCGAGACGGTGTAGAGCGCGTCGGCGGACGGGTTCGGGACGGCGGCCTGGAACGTCCTGAGCTGGGCCGGGAGCGAGAGGGCGCGGACGCCGGCGTTGCTGGCGTTCCGCGGCGTCGCCCCGGTCTCGGCCCCGCCGAAGGCGTAATCCGTGCCGCCGACCAGGCTGGGACGCAGGGCGCCGAGGCCAAGGGAGAGCGAAAGGTTCTGCACCCAGGTCGGGCCGTTGCTGAACACCGCGGCGCCGATCGAGCCGTACTGCGCGCGGCTATAGGGCGGGGAGACCGGGATCGGGTCGGGCGTGATCGAGGTCGAGATCGAGACGTTGCCGGCGTCGGACAGGCTGTCGCCGAAGGCGTAGAGCGCGTCGTAGGCGGGGAGCGGAACGGTTTGCGGCATGAGGAGCGTCCTTTGCGCCTTCGCGGTTGACTCGCACCCGCGGCGCAGCACATGAACGTTCATTCGCAACTAGGTCAAGCCATGTCGGTGACTGTCCCGCCCCGCCAGCGCGTGATCGACGCGGCCGTGACGTGCTTCGCGCGCGACGGGTTCCACGGGGCCTCGATGCAGCAGATCTGCGCCGAGGCCCACATGAGCCCCGGCGCGCTGTATCGCTACTTCCCGAGCAAGATCAGCATCATCGCGGCGATCGCCGAGGCGGAGCGGGCGGAGCACGCCGCTTTCTTCGAGCGGCTGGCCGAGGCGGACGACCCGGTGGAAACGCTGGCCGGCATCGGCGTGGACAAGATCGAGCAGATGCTGGCCGACAAGAGCGCCGGCCTGTGCGCCGAGACGCTGGCGGAGGCGGTGCGCAACCCCGAGATGCGGGAGATGTTCGAGCGCAACATGGCGGAGGCGCGGACGTCGGTGGTGGTGGCGCTGAAGCGCGGCCAGGCGCGCGGAACAGTGGACCGCGCGCTCGATGTCGAGACCGCCTGCCGGCTGATCATGGCGATGATCGACGGCTTGAGCATCCACCAGGGCCTCGACCCGGCGCTGCGCGCGGCGCGTTTCGGGCCGGTGCTGCGGGGGCTGCTGCGGCGGTTCCTGCGGCCGGCGGCGCTGCTGCTGCTGGCGCTGCCGCTGTTGCCGTGCCGCGCGATGGCTCAGGCGGGAACTGAGGCGGCCATGCCGCGCTCGCCGAGCGTCACGGTGGTGATGGCGGCCCGGGGCACCATCGCCGAGACCGCGACGCTGACCGGGACGCTGGTCGAAGGAGGAGGTGCTGGTCAGCCCGCAGCTCGAAGGGCTGGCGACGACAGAGGTGCTGGCCGAGGAAGGCGACGTGGTGCAGGCCGGGCAGGTGCTGGCGCGGCTGTCGCACGACGTGCTGGACGCGGCCATCGCGCAGAACACGGCGCAACTGTCGCGGGGGGCGGCGGCGATCGCGCAGGCGGAGGCCGGCATCGCCGAGAGCCGGGCCAACCAGGTGCAGGCGGACCAGGCGCTGGCGCGGACGCGGGATCTGCTGGGCAACGGCAACGCCTCGCGCGAGGCGTTCGAGCAGCGCACGGCGACGGCGCAGATGCTGGCGGCGCGCGCGGAGGCCAGCCAGAACGCGCTGCAACTGGCCCGCGCGGACCTGGCGCTCGCGCAGGCGCAGCGGCGGGAGCTGCTGGTGCGCCGGGCGAGGGCGGACATCCGCGCCCCGGTGGCCGGCCTCGTCAGCCGGCGGACGGCGCGGCTGGGCGCGGTGGTGACGGGGAGCGAGCCGCTGTTCCGCATCATCGAGGACGGGGCGATCGAGCTGGAGGCCGACGTGCCGGAGACGCTGCTGGCCAAGTTGCGCCCGGGGCAGACGGCGCAGGTGGAGACGGTGGCGGGCGCCCGCGCCGGGCATGTGCGGCTGACGTCGCCGGAGGTGAACCGGACGTCGCGGCTGGGGCGGGTGCGGGTGGCGCTGGACAGCAGCGCCGGGCTGGTGGTGGGCAGCTTCGCGCGCGCCGAGGTCGAGGTGGCCCGGCGCGAGGGGGTGCTGGCCCCATTGTCGGCGGTGCTGTTCCAGCCGGAGGGGTCGGTCGTGCAGGTGGTGCGGGACGGCGTGGCGGAGACGCGGGCGGTCGAGGTGGGCCTGCGCAGCGGCGGCCAGGCCGAGATCACGTCCGGGCTGGCGGCGGGGGAGGCGGTGGTCGCGGTGTCGGGCACGTTCATCCGCGGTGGCGACCGGGTGACGGCGGTGGCGCGCTGATGGCCTGGAACATCTCCGGCGCGGCCATCCGCAAGCCGATCCCGCCGCTCGTGCTGTTCGCGGTGCTGACGATCCTGGGCCTGGTGTCGTTCTGGATGCTGCCGATCACCCGCGCGCCCAACATCGACATCCCCGTGGTGTCCGTCACGGTGACGGAAGCGGGGGCGGCGCCGGCCGAGCTTGAGAGCCAGGTGACGAAGAAGGTCGAGGACGCCGTCGCCAGCATCTCGGGGGTCAAGCACCTGACCAGCACCGTGACGGACGGCAGCAGCCAGACGATCATCGAGCTGCGGCTCGAGGTCAGCAGCGACCGGGCGCTGAACGACGTGCGCGACGCGGTCGCCAAGATCCGCGCCGACCTGCCGCGCGGCATCGACGAGCCGATCATCGAGCGCATCGACGTGGTGGGGCAGAGCATCCAGACCTTCGCGGTGACGGCGCCCGCGATGACGATCGAGCAGTTGTCGTGGTTCGTGGACGACACGGTGGTGCGCGACCTGCAAGGCGCGGCCGGTGTCGGGCGGGTGCAGCGGATCGGCGGCGTGACCCGCGAGATCCGGGTCAGCCTCGACCCGGACCGGCTGGCGTCCCTGGGCGTCACCGCGGGCGAGGTCAACGCGCAGTTGCGCGCGACGAGCGCCGACCTGTCCGGCGGGCGGGGCGAGATCGGGTCGCAGGAGCAGGCGATCCGGACGCTGGCGGCGGCGCGGACGCTGCCGCAGCTTGAGGAGACGCGGATCGCGTTGCCGGGCGGGCGGGAGCTGCGGCTCGGCGACCTGGCCACGGTCGAGGACACCTACGAGGAGCCGCGCAGCTTCGCCCGGCTCGATGGGGCGACGCCGGTGGTGAGCTTCGCCATCTACCGGGCCAAGGGGGCGAGCGACGTGACGGTCGCCGATCACGTGAGCGAGCGGCTGGCGGCGCTCGCGGCGGCGCACCCGGACGTGACGTTCACCAAGATCGACGACAGCGTGCGCGCGACGCGGGGCAGCTACCTGTCGGCGATGCACAGCCTGATCGAGGGGGCGGTGCTGGCGACGCTGGTGGTGCTGCTGTTCCTGCGCGACTGGCGGGCGACGCTGCTGGCCGCCGTCGCCTTGCCGCTGTCGATCATCCCGGCGTTCGCGGCGATGCAGCTGATGGGGTTCTCGCTCAACTTCGTCAGCCTGCTCGCCATCACGCTGGTCACCGGCATCCTGGTGGACGACGCCATCGTCGAGATCGAGAACATCGTCCGCCACATCCGCATGGGCAAGCGGCCCTACCAGGCGGCGATCGAGGCGGCGGACGAGATCGGGCTGGCGGTGATGGCGATCACCTGCACCATCGTCGCCGTGTTCGCGCCCGTGAGCTTCATGGGCGGCATCGCCGGGCAGTATTTCAAGCAGTTCGGGCTGACGGTGGCGGCGGCGGTGATCGTCTCCTTGCTGGTCGCGCGGCTGATCACGCCCTTGATGGCGGCCTACCTGATGGTGCCGACCGGGCACCGCACCGCGCCGGACGGGCGGTTGATGCGGGCCTACACGCGCTTCCTGCGGGCGACGCTGCGGTGGCGGGGGCTGACGCTGGCATTCGGGCTGGCGGCATTCGGACTGTCGATCTGGTCCACGACGCTGTTGCCGACCGGGTTCATCCCGCCCGCGGACGAGAGCCGGGTGGTGATCTCGGTCGAGCTGCCGCCGGGCTCGACGCTCGCCGACACGCGGGCGGCGACGGATCGGATCGCCCACGACTTCCGCCAGGTGCCGGAGGTGACGGGCGTGTTCGTGGTCGGCGGGACGACGCCCACCGGGGCCGGGGCGGAGGTGCGGCGGGCGTCGATGATCGTCAACCTGGTGCTGAAGGGCCAGCGGGCGCGGACGCAGAAGCAGATCGAGGCGGAGCTGACGGAGCGGCTGGCGCGCATCCCGGACGTGCGCGGCTGGTTCGTCAACGGCCGGGGCGAACGGGAGCTGACCGTCACCGTGCTGGGCGATGACCCGGCGGCGCTGAGCCGGGGCGTGGCCGGGCTCGAGAGCGGGATGCGGCGGCTGCCGGGGTTCGGCAACGTGGCGCCGTCGGCCGGGGCGGAGCGGCCGGAGATCCGGGTGACGCCGCGGCTCGACGAGGCGGCGCGGTTCGGCGTGACGACGGAGGCGATCAGCGCGGCGGTGCGGGTCGCGACCATCGGCGACATCTCGGCCAACCTGGCCAAGTTCCGCGACGGCGACCGGCTGATCCCGATCCGGGTGCAATCGACGCGGGGCCTGCGCTCCGACCTCGGGGCGCTGGAAGCGTTGCCGGTCCGGGGCGCGGCGGGCGCGTCGGTGCCGTTGCTGGCGGTCGCCGACCTGTCGCTCGGGCAAGGCCCGGCCAGCATCGAGCGTTACGACCGGGTGCGCCGGGTGCTGCTGGGCGCCGACCTGGCGAAAGGCCTGGTGCTGGGGGCGGCGATCCAGCAGGTGGCGGCGTTGCCGGAGGCGCGCGCGCTGCCCCCGGGGGTGCGGCTGCGGAACGGCGGCGACGCGGAGATCATGGCGGAGGTGTTCACCGGCTTCGCGATGGCCATGGGCGCGGGGCTGGTGATGGTGCTCGGCGTGCTGATCCTGCTGTTCGGCAGCGTGTTCCAGCCGGTGACGATCCTGCTCAGCCTGCCGCTGTCGCTGGGCGGCGTGATCCTGGCGCTGCTGCTGACGGGCCAGCCGATCAGCATGCCGGTGGTGATCGGCATCCTGATGCTGATGGGGATCGTGACCAAGAACGCGATCATGCTGGTGGACTACGCCATCGAGCGCCGGGCCGAGGGCGTGGGCCGGCTGGAAGCGATCATCGACGCCGGGCGCAAGCGGGCGCGGCCGATCGTGATGACGACGATCGCGATGGTGGCGGGGATGGTGCCGAGCGCGCTCGGCGTCGGCGATGGCGGCGAGTTCCGCGCGCCGATGGCGATCGGGGTGATCGGCGGCCTGATCGTGTCGACGGCGCTGAGCCTGGTGTTCGTGCCGTCGTTCTACACGGTGATGGATGACGTGTCGCGCGTGACGGCGCGGGGGCTGGGCTGGTTCCTCACGCCTCGGCGGGGAGAGCGGGGGGACGTGCCTGGGGATGCGCCCCGGACCGTGCCGGGGGACGCCCGGCCGGCAGGGGAGTAGCCGGACTGGCGGGACCGCACGGCCGCGCATCCGCGGATTGGCTCGGCCAGCCTGAGGCCGGTGTGAACCGTCACGTTCTCCGCAGTCAAGGCGTCGGCGTCGGCCAAGTCGCCCTTGCCGAGGAACTCGGTGGCGAACCGCTCGGCGATCTGCACGACCTGCTGCATGCTCAAGGCTCCCCCTGCTTGCCGCCGCGCAGCAGCTTGGCGCCGACCTGCGCCCCCATGCCCTGCACGTAGGCCCGCTGCATCAGGAGCATCCCGAGCGGCTCGGCGCCGCGGGCGAGCCGCAACGGCCCTGCGTCCACCGGATCGGCCCCGATGTCGCACGCCAGGCCGACAACCATCTCCCGCGCGCCGGCATCGTCGCCGCGGACGAACACGCCCGGCAGGCTGCGCCCACCTCCGTGTTGGGTGCATGCAGCGCTTCGGCGAGGGGCGGCACCGCCTTGACCACGAGCGCGCCGACCGCCCAGGTCGCGACTCGTTCGCCGCCGGAGGTGGTGGCGTCCAAGGCCAGATCGCCCATGTCTGGCAGCAGGGGGTTGTGCAGTCCCACAAATGGTTTTGCCGGCTAGGGCTGGGCCGGCTTGCCCGAGCGCTTCCTCCGCCGCGTCCGCCACCGATCCAGGCCGCGCGCCGCCGCCCACCTTGGTCATCGCCTAGTCCAAGCTCTCCTGCGTCTTGGAGAAGCTCAGCATCACATCGTGCCCACGCGTGGCCAAGCGCTTGCCGATGCCGGTGCCGACGTTGCCGGCACCGACAATGCCGATCCTCCGTTCGCCACAACCGGCGTCGCGTCCGGTTCGACGCCGAGCGCATGGGCAAGCTCCGAACCGCTCATCCCGGTGTTGTAAACCGCCGCGCCTCCTCAACGGCCCGGCGATGCCCCACCTCGGCCACGGCGCGAAAGCCACGCAGCAGGAACGGCACGACCAGGAAGTGCGGCGTCGTGTAGATCACGACCCGACGCCGCCCCGCCGCGCGCAGCAACTCGTCGACGTGGCCGAACGGCTCGCCGCGCAGGGAGACCAGGACGTGCGGCAGCCCGGCGTAGGCGTCCAGCGACAACGGCGCCGCCGCCCCGCAAGCCTCGGCGTCGAACAGGCAGACGAAGCTCTCGTGGTAGAGCGTGGCGATTTCGAGTTCCGGCTCGGGTTCGGGGAAGTAGCCGAGTGCGAGGTCGATCGCCCCGGTCGCGAGATGATCTTCAACGATAGCAGTGGGACTAGAAATTGGCACGGTGCCCTGCCACGTCCGCTGACACGGTGAATGCGCGCACCTTTTCCAGCCCGCGCCACGGCCATGCATTTTCACCTGTATGCGGGCGACAGGCCGTATGGGGTTTCGAGCCGATGGGCACGGGACCGCTTCGCCGCCGCCCGCGCCTCGACTCGGCCGACTCGCCGACGATCCCTTGATGCCGGATGAGCAGGCGCGGCAAGCACTGGAGCAAGACCGAACATGAGTGACGCTGACACCCAACCCGCCGCCGCCGTCCTGGACACCGCCGCGGCCGACACCGAGGCGGCGGACACGCCGGCCGCCGCCGTGCTCGACCCGGCCGACCCTTACGCCCGCGAGGCGCAGATCTTCCCGCGGCTGAGCGAGGAGCAGGTTTCCCGCGCGAGCGCTTTCGGCGGCGTCGAGGACCTCGCCCCCGGCGCGGTGCTGTTCGAGCGCGGCGACCGCACGGTGGACTTCTTCGTCGTGCTGCGCGGCCAGGTCGAGATCTACGACGCCGGCCCGGACGGCGCGGCCCTCGTCATCACGACGCACAAGCAGAACCAGTTCACCGGCGAGCTTGACCTGTTCAACGACCGCCTGATCCTGGTCGGCGGCCGCATCGGCGCGGACGGCGGCCGGGTCGCGCGCCTGTCGCGGCCGCAGTTCCGCCGCCTGCTCGCCGCCGAGCCGGACATCGGCGAGGTGGTGATGCGCGCCTTCATCCTGCGCCGGGTCGCCTTCATCCAGCACCAGCAGGCCGGCGTCACGCTGGTCACGTCGCGCCGGGACGGCATCGGCGAAGCGTTGCGCATCCAGCGCTTCCTGGGCCGCAACGGCTACCCCGTGCGCGTGCTGGACGTGGGCCACCCCGGCGCCGAGGGCGAGGAGGCGCGGGCCGTGCTCTCGGCCGAGGGCCTCGGCGCGGACAGCCTACCCGTGGTGGTGTGCGGCCCGGGCCGCGTGTTCACAGCACCCAGCAACGCGGAACTCGGCTTGTGCCTCGGCCTCACCGAGCCGATCGAGGAAGGGGCCGTGTTCGACGTGGCCGTGGTCGGCGCCGGCCCCGCCGGCCTCGCCTCGGCGGTTTACGCCGCGTCCGAAGGGCTGGGCACGGTGGTGCTGGAAGCCGAAGCGCCGGGCGGCCAGGCCGGAACCAGCTCGCGCATCGAGAACTACCTCGGCTTCCCCACCGGCGTGTCCGGCCAGGCGCTCGCGGGGCGGGCGCAGGTGCAGGCGCAGAAGTTCGGCGCCCGCATCGCCGTGCCCCGCACGGTGCAGCGGCTGGACTGCGCCGCCCGGCCCTACGCGCTGCACCTCGACGACGGCAGCCAGGTGCGGGCGCGAGCGGTGGTGATCGCCACCGGGGCCAGCTACCGCAAGCTCGACCTGCCCCGCTTCGACCGCTTCGCCGGCAGCGGCGTCCACTGGGCCGCCACCGCCATCGAGGCCAGCCTGTGCGAGCGCGAGGAGGTGGTCGTGGTCGGCGGCGGCAACTCGGCGGGCCAAGCGGCGGTGTTCCTGTCGCGCCACGCCGCCCACGTCCACATGCTGGTGCGCGGGCCGACCCTCGCCGCCAGCATGTCCGACTACCTGGTGAGCCGCATCGAGGCGTCGGAGCGCATCACCTTGCGCGCCGAGACCGAGATCACCGCCCTGCTCGGCGAGCGCGCCCTGGAGCGGGTGCGCTGGCGCAACCGCCGCACCGGGGCCGAGGAGGAGCGCGGGGTCGGCAACGTGTTCCTGATGCTGGGCGCGGTGCCGAACACCGCCTGGCTCGACGGCTGCGGCGTGGCGCTGGACAAGGCGGGCTTCGTGCAGGTGGGGGGCGCGGCCGGGCCTGGATGGGAGGGGCGCCAGGCGCACCCGCTGGAGACGAGCAAGCCCGGCATCTTCGCCGTCGGCGACGTGCGCGCCGGCTCGGTCAAGCGCGTCGCCTCCGCCGTGGGCGAGGGCTCGGTCGTGGTCTCCTCCGTGCACCAGGTGCTGGCGGGGGCGTGAGAAGGTCGGCGATCGGCGGAAACGCGACAGCAACGGGCCAGCAAACGAGCGAGAGAAAGAGGAGGGCGCCTTGAGCGATCCAAGTCAGAGTGACGGACGGCGCGGCCTCGGCAGCAAGACCAGCCTCGTCCAGCTAGGATTGTCCGCCTTGGTCCTGGCCGTGCTGTCGGCGCCAGTGCCGACCCGGGCGGCGGACGCGGTGACCGAATGGACGCTGGAAGCGGACAAGCTCGGCGGCGGCGGGGCCAACTGGCACACGCTGGCGATCATGCATCAGGCCATGCACGACGCCGCCAACGCCGCCAATCCGGTTTACGAGCGATGGACGCCTCCGGCCTCTCAGAGCCGGTGGCCCACTTCTACGGGGAAGGTCAACGGCAGTGTCCAACTCGCCACCCCGAAACTCACCAAGAGCCGCCGGATGAGTGGATGGCCGGCTTGCATGCATGCCAACCCGTATCGCGCTGGTAAGCATCGGCCACGGCCATCACCCGTGCTTCGGCGAATGGCCGCCCGGCAATTTGCAAGCCGATCGGCAGACCATTGGGGTCGCGCCCGCAGGGTAGGCTGATGGCGGGCAAGCCCAAATAGTTGAACGGCCTGGTGTTGACCGATACCGCCATGAATTTCTTCTCCGTGCCCGGCGGCCCCTTGTCGACGTCGGTCTCCGCCAACGTCGGCAAGTTGGTTGGAATGGTTGGCGTCGCGACAACGTCCACCTTGTCGAACACCTCGGCCGCGAAGGCGCGCAGTATCGGTCCTCGGGCGCTGAGCGCTTCGATGTAGTATGGCGCCGGGATGGCGTAGCCGGGGTAAAGCCGGGCGCTGAGATGCGTCGCGTACTCCGTCCCGCGACCACGCATCCAGTGCGCGTGGATTGCCGCTCCCTCGCAGCGGGAGACGATGCCGACGTAGGCCTGGATCGCGTCCAAGTACGGCAGCGCCAGTCGGACGACGCTCGCGCCGCGGGCTTGCAGAACATCGACCGCCATCTCGACTGCTTCGCTGACCGGCGTGTCACCGGTGAAGAAGGCGTTGGTCGGCACGCCCACGCGGACGCCGCGCAAGTCGCCGGTCAGCGCCGCCGCGTAGTTCGGCACCGGCTCCTCGGCGCTGGTCAGGTCCAGCGGGTCGTGCCCGGCGATCACCTGCATGATGGCGGCGCAGTCCCGCGCCGTTCGCGCCAGAGGCCCTACGTTATCGGCCGAGAACGACAGCGGCATGACGCCGGCTCGGCTGACCCGCGTCTGCGTCGGCTTCAGGCCCGTGACGCCGCAAGCCGAGGCGGGCAGGCGGATGGAGCCGCCGGTGTCGGACCCCAGGGCCGCGTAGAAGAAACGCGCGGCCACCGAAGCGCCCGACCCGCTGGACGAACCGCCGGTGATGTAAGCCAGGTTCCAGGGATTGTGGCAGTCGCCGTAGTGCGCGTTGTGGCCGGTCGGGTTCTGCGCGAACTCCGCCATGTTCAGCCCGGCCACGGTATAGCTGCCCGCAGCGTGCAGGCGCTCCAGCACCGTCGCCGTCGTTTCGGCGATGAAGTCTGCACGGATGGCGGAGCCGCAGGTGCTGCGCTTGCCCTTCTGGTAATACATATCCTTGTGCGCCAGCGGCACCCCGTGCAACGGCCCGAGCTCGGCGCCGGAGGCAACGGCCGCGTCCGCCGCCTTGGCCGCAGCGTAGGCGCCCTCGCGATCGATCCAGATCGTGGCGTTGATCTGCGCCTCGTGCGCATCGATGGCTGCCAAGCAGGCGTCGAGCAGTTCGACGGAGGTTGCCTGCTTGCCGCACACCGCTGCCGCCGCCTCGGTGAGCGTCAGGTCGTTCAACGCAGTCATGACGGCTCCTTGGTCGCCTGCAGCGCGGCCTCGAAGCTGCTGGGCTCGTCCTCGAACTGCAGCCGCCCCCGCAGCTTGGTGAAAGCCGCGACGGAGGCGGCCAAATCGGCGGCGAAACGCCTGGATGCCTCGTTCGGCGCGCGGATGCCGTGCCACGCCTCGATCGCTGCTTCGATGTGCGCTAGGGACTCGTCGTCCATCCTGGCCTCTCAATAGGTCTCGAACATCTGCGCGATCCGCTTCGGGTCGTCGGTGACGGTCAGGGCAAGCGCCAGCAGTAGCCGTGCTTTCTGCGGATTGAGGTTGTCGGCCGTTATGGCGCCGATCTCCCGTGCCCGGCGGCCGCGGAACACCCGCCCGCTCCCGGCCCGGCTGGAGAGCACGATGATGATCCCGGCCGCACGGGCCTCGCGCAGCGCCTCCGCGTCGCCCGGCGCCGGAAAACCAGGGGCGAAGCCGGCGGACACCAGCCCGCGCGCCCCTGCCGCGACGAAGGCGCGCACCGCCGTGCCATCGGCCCCGGTGTAGGCGTAGACGATGTCGACCCGAGGCAGCGCGTCCAGGGCACGGATGTCGAACTCGGTGTCTGGCATGTGCCGCCGCTCCGGGGCGCGGTAGTATGTCACCCGGTCGCCGTCGGCATGGCCCAGCAAGCCGAAGTCCGGCGAGCGAAAGGTTTGCAGGCGCAAGGTCGAGGTTTTCGTCACCTCGCGCGCCGAGTGAATCTCGTCATTCAGCAGCACCAACACGCCCCGGCCGCAGGAGGCCGGATCGACGGCGACGCGGATCGCGTTGACCAGATTCATCCCCGCGTCCGACGACAGCGCTCCCATCGGCCTCTGCGAGCCGACCACGACCACCGGCACGGGCACCTTCAGCACCAAGTGCAGAACATAGGCGGTCTCCTCCAGGGATGCCGTGCCGTGGCCGACGACGATGCCGGCCAGGTCCGGATGCTCCGCCAGCAAAGCATCGCATCGCAGCGCGATGGCTTTCCAGTCGTCGAAATAGATGCCCGGGCTAGGGACGTTGCGGAACCTGACCGGGATCACTTCGGCGACCAGCGCCGTTTCTGGAACTCGGGCGGCAATCTCGTCCGCATGCAGGCGGATGCCGGTCGCGCCGTAATCCAGGATGTCGAGCGGCCCGGCACCGACCGAGGAGATGGTGCCGCCAGTGCCGATGAAGGCGACCTTCGGCGTCAAGCAGCCCGCGCCTGCTTACCCGAGAGCTGGCGCAGGATGAACTCGGTGTCCAGCACGTCCCCGAACGTGGCGTAAAAGGCGGCGAGCGCGGCGTTGTGCTCCTCGAGCGTCACGCTGGCGCAAGCGTCGCTGACCATGATGCTGCGGAAATCGAGCATCATCGCGTCGCGGGCGGAACTGTCGCAACAGACGTTGGTAAGCGTGCCGGTGATGAGCACGGTATCGACGCCGCGCGCCCGGAGCAGGCCGACGATGTCCGACGAGCCCTGGATGAAGGCGCTGTAGCGGCGCTTCAGCACGTGGGCATCGCCCGGCTGGACATCCAACTCGGGCCAGAGCGCGTGGCCCACCGAACCTTCGCTCATGGCGGCGTTGCGCCGGGCGTTGCTCTCCGGCGTGTTCATGCGCTGCTGCACCGTCCATTCGCGCAGGCAGCTTTCGTCGTGGGTGTTCTGCACCCAGACGACCAGGCCGCCGGCCTCGCGCAGGGCGGCGGCCAGGCGGTTGTTGTTCGGCACGGCGGCGCGGGCGGCCTCGCTTTCCATGTAGCCGCCGCGCGGGTGCAGGAAGCCGACTTGCATGTCCACGACCACCAGCGCGGTTTTGGCCGCGTCGATGTCAGCGAACGGATGGGCGGTCCCGCGCCGGGCCTTGGCGCGCATCAGCGCCCAATCCGGCATGGAGACACCCTTCATCACACCGAACTCCTGCATCGAATCTACTCCCGTCACGCGGCCAACAGTTCGCCGAGCCTGACGCACCGGGCCATTCGGGCCGGCGCGAAGCGATCGCCGGCGGGTTCCTGCCGTATGCAGGCCTCGCGCATCTCCGGACAGCGCGGCGCGAAGGCGCAGCCCGGCGGCGGGTCGCGCAAGTCGGGGGGCGCGCCACCGATCGCTTCGATGTCCCTGCCGCCCGTCCGCACGGTCGAGGCGAGCAGTCCGCGGGTGTAGGGATGCGCCGGGGCTTGCAGCACGTCGCGCACCGGCCCCTGCTCCACGATCTGCCCGGCATACATCACCGCCACCCGGTCGGCGATTTCAGCCGCCACGCCGAGGTCGTGCGTGACCAGCACCATGCCCATCCCGAGCTGCTGCTGCAGACTGCGCAGCAGCACGAGGATCTGGATCTGCACGGTGGCGTCGAGCGCCGTGGTCGGCTCGTCGGCGAGCAGCAGCCGGGGGCGGCAGGCCAGCGCCATGGCGATCACCACGCGCTGCCGCAGTCCGCCCGAGAGCTGGTGCGGGTAGGCATCGAGCCGGCGGGCGGCGTCCGGCACGCGGACCAGCTCCAAGACTTCGAGTGCGCGGTCGCGGGCCTGGGCGCGGCTCGCGCCGAGGTGCCGCGTGACGCTCTCGGCGATCTGGCTGCCGACGGTGTAGACCGGGTCGAGCGCGGTCATCGGCTCCTGGAACACCATCGAGACCGCGCCGCCGCGCATGGCGCGCAGCTCGCGCCCGGGCATCGCCATCACGTCGCGGCCCTCAACGTGGATGCGTCCGGTCACCTCCGCTCGCGGCGGCAGCAGCCGCATCAGCGCCCGCATGGAAACGCTCTTGCCCGAGCCGGACTCACCCAGCAGACAGACGACCTCGCCGGGCATCACGTGCAGGTCGATGCCGCGCACCGCCGAGACGGTTCCCTCTGGCCCGGGAAAGCGGACGTTCAAGCCGGCGAGTTCGGCGAGCGGAGTCACGGCGCGGCCGAGTGTCCGGAGCCTGGGCGCAGCATGTGGCAAGCGGCCTGGTGGCCGGTCCAGCTCTCAGGCGCCGGAACCCTGGCGGCGCAGACGGCTTCGGCATGGGGGCAACGGGTGCGGAAGCGGCAGCCGCTGGGCGGGTTGGCGGGGGAGGGTGGGTCGCCGGCGATGGGCGCCTCATCGACGCGCCGCGCCGGGTCCATGCTGAGGCGGGATGCGAGAAGGGCTTGGGTGTAGGGGTGCTTCGGCGCGGCGAACACCTGCTCCGCCGTGCCGCTCTCGGCGACGCAGCCGAGATACATGACCAGCACGCGGTCACTGACGTGGCGGACGACGCTCAAGTCGTGCGAGATGAAAACGTAAGTGAGGCCCAGGTCGCGCTTGAGGCGGGACAGCAGGTTGAGAACCTGCGCCTCCACCGACTTGTCCAGCGCCGAGACCGCCTCGTCGAGGATGATCAGCCGGGGGTGCAACGCGAGCGCCCGGGCGATGTTGATGCGCTGTTTCTGTCCGCCGGACAATTCATGCGGGTAGCGCGGCCCGAACAGATCCGGATCGAGATTGACCCGGCGCAACGTCTCGTCCGCTTCGGTGCCGGCCTTGCTGCGGCTGTGACCGAGGGCGCGGGGACCGAAGGCGACGCTGTCGCGCACCGGCATGCGCGGGTTCAGCGAGCTGGCGCTGTCCTGGAACACCATCTGCGCCTGGCGCCGGAGGTCGCGCAAGTTGATGCCGTGGGGCGCGCCGACGGCCTCGCCGTCGAACACCAACTCGCCGCCGTCAGGACGGATCAGGTGCAGCAGCAGCCGGGCCAACGTGCTTTTGCCGCAGCCGCTCTCGCCGACGACGCCCAAGGTCTCGCCCTTAGCGACGCTGAAGGACACGCCATCCACCGCGCGCACCGCGCCGCCGCCGCGGAGCGGGAAGTGCTTGCGGAGGTTGGATGCGACCAGCAACGGCTGCGCCGGGCCGCCGCGGTCACGATCGAGCGCGGCACTCATCGCAGCCGCACGTCCATGGCGGAACGCAGCCCGTCGCTGACCAGGTTGAAGCACATGCTGGTGACGAAGATGGCGGCGCCCGGGGCGGCGCAGACCCAGGGCTGGACGTAGATGCTCTGGCGCAGGGTGGAAAGCATGAGACCCCAATCCGGCACCGGCGGACGGACGCCGAGACCGAGGAACGACAGGCCCGAAGCGAGCAGGATGCTGACGCTGACCAGGGACGAGGCATAGACCAGCACCGGGGCCAGCACGTTGCCGAGCAAGTGATGGCGCACGATCATCATGTGCCCGGCGCCCGTGGCCCGTGCCGCTTCCACGAAGTCGAGGCCGCGCACCTGCGTCGTCGCCGTCTCGGCGACGCGGCAGAGGGCGGGAATGAAGACCAAAGTCAACGACAGCATGCCGTTCGCCATCCCGCCGCCCATGGCCCCGGCGATGGCGACTGCCAGCAGCACGGAAGGAAAGGCGTAGAACACGTCCATGGTTCGCATGATCGCGGTGCCAACCCAGCCACCGGCGTAGCCCGCCACCACGCCCAGGAGGCCGCCGACCGCGGTGGCGACGACGACGGGGACGATGCCCATCAGCAGGGAGGTTCGCCCGCCATGAAGGATGCGCGCGAGGATGTCGCGCCCCAGCTCGTCGGTGCCGAGCCAATGACCGCGGTAGCCGAACGGCTTGAGGCGGCGGATGATGCTTTCCTGGTAAGGGTCGAACGGCGAGATGAGCGGCGCGAACACCGCCGCCAGCACGATCGCCAGCAGCAGCAAGCCGAAGACGACGGTCGCCGGGTCATGCCGCAGCCGACGCCCGACCATGCCCCAGTAGCTCGGAGCGCGCGGCAGGCGGGACTGCTTCGGGAGCGCGAGAGAAAGGGCTTGCGACATCAGGCGCGCCTCACGCGCGGGTCGAGCGCCGCCTGGATCAGGTCGACGACGAGGTTGGTGGCGACGAAGATCAGCGCCAGGCAGAGGATCGCGCCTTGTAGCACCGGCACGTCGCGGTTGATGATGGCGCGCCCGAGCAGGGCGCCGCTGCCGGGCCAAGTGAACACGGGTTCGACCAGGATGGAGCCGCCCATCAGGTAGCCGAATTGCAAGCCCATGACGGCCAACATCCCGGGGGCGGCGTTCTTCAGGATGTGGCGGATGACGGCGGGCTCGCTCAGCCCCTTGGCGCGCAAGGTGGTGACGAAATCCTGGCTGCGAACGTCCAGCACCGCGGCCCGGGTGGTGCGGGCGATGATGCCGACCGGCACCAGCGACAATGTGATGACCGGCAGGACGGCGAAGCGCAGGTCGGACCAGCGCCAGATGGAGAAATCGGCCGAGCCGCCGGCGCCCATGCCGGACGCCGGCAACCAGGCGTATTCGACGGCGAACAGGATGACGAGGACGAGGCCCAGCCAGTAGTTCGGCACGCTGACGCCCAGCACCGCCGTGCCGGTCACCAGCCGGTCGAGCAGCTTGCCGAACCAGTTGGCGGGCGCGCAGCCGGCGATGGTGCCGAGCACGGCGCCGATCACGAACGACAGCGGCACGGCGAACGCCGCCAGGACGAGGGTGTTGGCCAGCGCCGTGCCGACCTCGGTGGCCACCGGGCGGCGGGTGGCGACGGAAAGGCCGAAATCACCGTGCAGGACCGACCAGAGCCAATGCAGGAACTGCACCGGCAACGGCTTGTCGAAGCCGTAGGCGCGCTTGACCAGGTCGATCATGTCCTGGGTGGCGTCCGGCGGCATGACGGTCTGCAGCGGGTCGCCCGGTGCGAGGAACACCAGGGCGAAGCACACGACGCTGACGCCCAGCGCGATCGGCAAAGCGTAGAGCAGGCGCCAGAGGATGATGCGCGCCATCGGATCGCCTGCTTGTCAGTCCGACACGGTGACGGGCGTCAGGTCCTGGAACCAGCTCTGCGCCTGCACGAAGCCGTGCACCTTGGGCGACAGGGCGCGCGGGTTGAGGTCATGCACGACCCAGAGCATCACCGCCTGCTCGACCATCTTCTCGTGCAGGTTGGTCAGGATGGCGTCGCGCTTCTCGATGTCGAATTCCTCGAACGCCTTGTTGACCTCGGCTTCGATGGCCGGGTCGTAGAAATGGCCCCAGTTGCCACCGGCCGGTGACCACTGGGCTTTGCTCAGGAACCTGGTCATTCCGTTTACCGGATCTTGCAAGGCGCGAGAGATGTTAATGCCGTCGATATCCGGCGCGCTCTCAACCCCTGCGCGAGCGATGGCGAGCAGCGCGTTCCAATCCATCGTCCGCAAGGTGACCTCGAAACCGGCTTCCTCCAACTGTGCCTTGACCAGCTCATTCATCGGCAAAGGCTGCATCTGGCCGGAGCCGGAGGTGGAGATCGCAAGTGTGATCTTGCATGGCTCGCACTTGGCTTCCTTGAGCAACGACTTGGCCTTCGCGAGGTCATGTTCATATTTCAGAGGCTTGCCGAAGAGCGGCATGCCAGGCGGGTAGTTTGCTGAGCCTTCGATAGCAACACCGCCCAGCAGTTCTACAAAGTCGGCACGGTTGAGGGCGTAGTTCGCAGCTTGGCGCACTCTGATATCTGTGAACGAGCCGCGAGTGAAGTTGAGCTGGTAAGCCCAATTGTGCGGGTAAGTGTTGGTCACGATTGTCATGCCGGAGGACTTCAGCCGTGGGAGCGCGTCCGGGGAGGGAGCTTCAACGAAGTTCACCTGGCCGGAAAGGAGAGCGGCTGTGCGCGTGCTGGCTTCCGGCATCGGCAACAGCACGAGACGATCCTGTTTAGGGATGCGCGCGCTGTCCCAATAGTTCTTATTGGGCAACAGTTCGAGGCGCTCGTGCGCGACGACGCTGTCAAAACGATATGGTCCGGTGCCGCTGGGCGTGGCCGCGAAGGCTGCCCAATCATACTTCAAGGATTCAGCTCGGCATTTACTGATCATCAGCACGTAACTTATCTCATAAGGGAATAGTGAGCTGACGACCTTGGTGTTGATCGCGACGGTTTCGTCGTTGACCTTCTCGATGCTCTCGTAATTCGGCAGGTAGGACCGGGTCAGCGCGTACTGCGTCGCGTTGAACTGCGGCTTGCTCTGGTCGAAGCGTCCGAAGTTCCAGATGATGTCATCAGCGGTGAGCGGGCAGCCGTCGTGCCATTTCACGCCTTTGCGGATGCCGAACAGCCATCGCTTGTGGTTGTCCGGGTCAACGTGCCATTCGGTGGCAAGGCCTGGCTTGAGGGTGGAGGCCTGATCAGACTTCGAGAGATCCCAGCTTATCAGCGCCTCGTAAAGGTTGAGGCCGACGAAACGATAACCTTCGAAGCCTTGATCGGGATTGCCGATGGTGAACGGGATATCGCCCGCGGTCATCGCCACCTTGAGCACGCCTTGCGCCTGGGTCGCGCACGAGAAGCCTGACGTGAGGAATGCTGCCGTCAGTAGCCGGATCCAACGCGCCATAGCTGCCTCCGAATTGAGCAAAAAGAGCATGCAAGAGACACCCTTATGCTGCAAAGCAGAATTCGCCTACGCACAGCGCAATTAGGGCTTGTCCAGACCTAAAATGCACGACAAAAAGTCGTTTGTTCTGAAATCGCTTTCAGAACATGCAATTTAGCGATGCGGCATCGTGATTGGCGTTGTCTGATTGTGAGGCCCCCTTTGGTGGCTTCGGCATTGCAACGTGCCTTGGTGATGTCACATCGGCCTGCACCTACGTGCGGCGCCGGATTGGCGAGGTTAGCCTTGATGGCTTTGCTAGTGAATGTTGGCCCAGCAGTGCTGGCGAATTTTGGCCCACCCTCCATCGCGCAACCTAAGTTTTTCCTGGTTTTGCCAGGAGCTCAGAGTGGATTGGAACGCCAGGGTGGATTTGTTTGAGCAGCTCCGTCGGGAGCACGAGTTTGGAGTAGGAACGATCGCGGGGGTTGCCGCGAAGTTTGGGGTGCACCGTCGTTTGGTGCGGCAGGCGTTGGCGGGTGCGTTGCCGCCGAGGCATCGCTATCCGGCGCGGGTCAAGCCGAGGCTGGATGCGGTGCTGGCGTTCATTGACACGGTGCTGGACGAGGGCCGGCGAGCGCCGCGCAAGCAGCGTCACACGGCGCGGCGCATTCACCGGCGCATCCTGAAGGAGTTCGCCGGCGTGTTGGTGGCTGAGTCGACGGTGCGCAACCACGTGCGCGAGCGCAAGCGGCAGCTTGGATTGGTGCACCGCGAGACATTCGTGCTGCAGAGCTACGCGTGGGGTCAGGAGGCGCAGGTGGACTGGTATGAGGCCTGGGCCGACCTGGCGGGCGAGCGGGGCGGCGTTCCACCGGGCCTACCTGCACGCGACGCAGCAGGCGTTCCTGGAGGCGCACGAGCAGGCGTTCGACTATTTCACCGGCGTGTTTCGCGTGCTGCGCTACGACAACCTGACGAGTGCGGTGCGCAAGATTTTGCGCGGGCACCGGCGCGAGGAGACGGTGCGGTTCGTGGCGTTCCGCTCGCATTGGCGGTTCGCGGCCGAGTTCTGCACGCCGGGTGCGGGACACGAGAAAGGCGGCATCGAGGGCGAGGGCGGGTATTTCCGCTTTCCGCTGGTGGACAAGCGCGGGTGCGTCGCGGTCAAGACCAACCTTTACTCGACACCGATCAAGACGGGCGTCCGGGTGAGGCGCGGGTGTATGCGCAGCACCTCGAGGTCTGGCACGCGGGCCGGCGTGTGGCGCGGCACGAACGCTGCTACAGCCGGCGCCAGCAGGTGCTGGACCTGGAGCACTACCTCGACGTGTTGGAGCGCAAGCCCGGCGCGTTTGCCGGGTCCAAGCCACTGGAGCGGTGGCGCGCAGCCGGCCGCTGGCCAGCCAGCTACGATAAGCTTTGGGATCGGCTGCGGGCCCGGCATGGCCAGCAGAACGGCACCCGGGCGATGGTCGCGGTGGTGATGCTCGGACGCGAGTTCGGCCACGAGCGTTTGCGGGGCGCGGTGGCGTCGGCGGTGGCGTCGGCGGTGTCGCTCGGCGCCAGCGACGTCGCCGCGGCGCGCTACCTGCTGACCGAGGCGGGGCTGCACAAGGCGCTGCCCGGCCTGGTCGATGTCGGCCTACTGGCACGCTACGACCGGCCGATGCCGGCGGTTGCCGACTACGATGTGCTGCTATCCGCCCCGTGCGCGGGGACGACATGATGAGTGACCTGCGACACGAGGCGATCCGCCAGCATTGCCGCGCGCTGCGGATGCCGACGATCGGCGGCCAGTTCGCGCGGCTGGCCGAGGAGGCGGTCCGGGAAAAGCAGTCCCACATCGGCTACCTCGATGCGCTGTCGGCGGCCGAGATGGAAGAGCGCGAGAGCCGGGCGATCGCCCGGCTGCTGCACGGTGCGGGGCACTGCGCCGCACCGGCTGCCGCGGATGAAGACGCTGGACGCGTTCGAGTTTGATCGCTCGGGCGTCTCGGCCGCCCAGTTGCGCACGTTGGCCGAGGGCGACCACGTGGCCCGGGCCGAGCCGGTGCTGCTGGTGGGCGAGGCTGGAACGGGCAAGACCCATCTGGCCACCGGATTGTGCGTGGCGGCCTGCCGGCAGCGCCGCCGGGTGCGGTTCACCACGGCGACGGCGTTGATCAACGAGCTGGCGGAGGCGGCGCATGCCAACCAACTCAGCCGGGCGCTGGGCCGGTGGGAACGGCTCGACCTGATCTGCATCGACGAACTCGGCTACGTGCCGCTGGCCGAGACGGCCTGCGAGCTGATGTTCCAAGTGATCGCCGACCGGGCGGAGAAGGCGGCGGTGATCGTGACGACCAACTTGCCGTTCTCGGAATGGTCGCAGGTGATCCCGAACCCACGGCTGTGCAAGGCGCCGATCGACCGTCTGACCGACCAGGCGCACACCATCACCACGGATGCTGATTCATACCAGTTCCGCCGCACCACGGCCCGGCGCAAGACAGCTAAAGCGTGACGGGGAAGACCGCGCAGCAACGCTGACCGCTGGCTCCGGCCTAGGCCGGAGCCAGCCGGTCATACAGCGCAAGGTGGGCCAGAATTCGTCAGCACAAGTGGGCCGAAATTCATTGTCACAGCCACATTTTTGGCTTACTCGAACTCATATCCTGAGTTGGTGAGGTCGTTGCGGCATTCTTGCGGTCTGAACTCATCGAGCAGGCTGGCGATGGTGGTCCAGAGCGCCTCCTTGGTCCGGGCGCCGGCCTTGCGCAGCAGCGCCTTGAACGTCGCGAAGGCTTGTTCGATTGGGTTGAGGTCGGGACTGTAGGGCGGCAGGTCGAGGAGACTGGCGCCGACAGCGGCGATGGCGTCGCGCACGCCTGCGACCTTGTGGGCGGGCAGGTTGTCCAGCACCACGACGTCACCGGGCGAGAGCGCAGGGGCGAGAGCGCAGGGGCGAGGAACTGCTCGGCGTCGGCGCGGAACGCCTCCCCGGTCATCGGCCCGTCGAGCACCAGCGGCGCGACGATGCCGGGGCAGCGCAGGCCAGCCACGAACGTCGTCGCATGCCAGTGCCCGTGCGGGGTGGCATCGACCAGGCGCTCGCCTTTCGGCCCCCAGCCGTGGCGGCGAGCCGTGTTGGTGGCGGCTGCGGTCTCGTCGATGAACACGAACGCCGCCCCGTCCACGACGCGCTGCCACGCCCGCCAGCCGCGGCGGTGGGCGGCCCCGTCCGGCCGGTCCTGCTCGGCCGCCCTCAGGCACTGTTTTTACGTGACAGGCCAAGCCGGCGCAGCGCCGGCCAGATCGTCGCCAGGCAGCCAGGCTCGATCCCGCGTTGCACCAGCCCGGCCCTGACCTCGGCCAGCGTGATCCCCTTGCGCGGCGCCGTCAGATCGCGCAGCAGGCCCTCGTGACCGCTCAGCAGCGGCTGGCGGTCGCACCCGACCTGCGCCGGCGCGATGCTGCCCGTCTCGCGTGTGCGCCTGACCTGCTTGATCGCCGCCGCCACGCTCACTCCGAAGCGCTTCGCCGCTGCCCGCGCCGAGCTGCCCTCCTCGAGCGCACGAACCAAACGCTTGCGCAAATCCTGGGACAAAGGCGCCGTCATCAAAGCCTCGCCATCATTGGCGCTTTGGAATCAGAACCGGTGAGGCCGTGCAACCTTAAACCGCTCTAGAACTCGGTGTCTAACTGCGGCGAGCCGGAGGTCGCCGTGACGTGATGAGCGCCGAAAACTACTCTGGTTATGGACGGTCCGTTTGCCGAATGGCGGGCCGACCAAGCTGGCGACGTTCATCCATCATGCGCGATGCGCCAAGGCCTGACAGCGCCGTCGAGTCGATTGCGCTGACTGGGACGGCGAGCCCGCCCGATCCCTCGGCCTGCGCCGTCGAATTAACTCCGACGATGACCCACTGCCCGGCCTCGCGGGCCAGCAACGGCCCGCCGCTCGCGCCACGGGTTGCGGCGCAAGAATGTTGCAGCATTGCTCGGCCCCCGGCACCGTGCACGAGCCCGAGCAACCGGCAACCGACATCGGCCACGAGGACTTGCGCCCGATCCTGCTCATAGCCGCCGAGCATCACCGGCCCGGTCGGCGGCGCGTCCGCCAACGCCAGCACCCGGTCCGGGGCGCCGAGCGCTGTCCGCAGCGTCAGCACTGCCCAATCCGCGTCGGCCGGCGCGCCCGGCATCGACCGCAGCCCCGGCTGGACTGCGAAACCCGGCCCGACCACGAACGATCGCGCCCGCGCATGCCCCGCGTACTCGCCCTGCTCATAGCCTGACAGGACATGCACGGAGCCCGGCCGCACGGGGCGTCCTGTTTGATAGCTGACCACGCAATGCGCCGCCGTCAGCACCTGCCGTGGACCGATCAGGGCTCCTGTGCATTGCCCTCCCGTCTCGATCTGCACCCGCACTACGCCACGCCACGGCAGGCTGGCGACATCGACCGGCACGCGTGCGGAGTGGCGCCCAACGCCGGGCAGAACAGAGCGTGACACCGGTTGCGCGTGGGAGATTGCCGGCCAGCAGATCAGCAAGACGCTCGTGAGGAGACCCAGCGGCTTGGCCAACCTCCAGATGCTCAGCGCCCAGCTTTCGCCGACCCACCCTCGCCCGGCGGTCGAAAAAATCGTCCGACCATCTGCGACATCTGATCCGGCGTCTGCGGCATCAGTGTCATCCAGGACTGGAGGATCGACTCTGGCGAGAACCGCTCCGCCGCTTCGGTCATCTGCGCCTCGACCCGCCCCATCACTGCCGCCTGCATGGGTTTCAAGTCCGGCAGACCCAGGAACTGCCGCGCCTCGTCCGGGGTGCAGTCGATTTCGATGCTGACTTTCATGCTGCTGATCCTCACGTCATGAGCCATCCTGATCACGCGCTGCGCGTACGGCCGAAGCGTTCGCTGAAGGCCTCTCTCCGATCATGCGTCTTTCAAAGCGACGTGGCTGAACTCAGGGCAGTCGTCGGCTGGCGGTATGCGTGAGAACGAGGTGGTGGAGGGGGTTGGATTCGAACCAACGTAGCCATCACAGCAGCGGATTTACAGTCCGCCCCCTTTAGCCACTCGGGCACCCCTCCACGGTCGGGACCACGCGGCGTAGCGCCGAGCCGCCTGTCTTGTCAATCAGCGGCCACCGCCCGAACGGACTGGCCGGCCCAGGGCCAAGCCCAGGGCCATACCCAACCGCAGCCAAGGTCCCTATAATGCTGCGATGCCCTCTAAACCACCGAACAGCCCACAAGGACCAAGGCGTCCGCCGCCGCGTGATCGGATGTCCGGCCCGCGGCCCAGCCGCCCGCCCGAGCCCGGCCAGCCCACACGCCAGCGGCCCGCCATCGCCCGTCCTGCACCGCAACGTGAGGCTCAGGACGCGTCCCTGCGCCCTGAGCTCGCTCGCGCCGATCCCGCGCGCTCGCAGTCGACCCGCCCCGAACCGTCCCGCGACATCCTGCGCGCCCCTGCCGCCGCCCGGCCACCGCCCACATCTCGCCCCGCCGGACCCGCCGCGCCCCGCGGCAGCGTCTGGCTGCACGGCTTGCATCCAGTGGCCGCCGCCCTCGCCAACCCGGCGCGACGCCTGAAACGCCTCGCACTGACCGAAGAAGCGGAGGCCAACCTGGCCGCTCGGCTGCCCCAGCCCTGGCCCTTGGCGCCGGAACGCATTGAACGTGCCCGGCTTGATGCCCTCCTCGGCCGCGACACCGTGCATCAAGGCGCGGCGTTGCTGGCCGACCTGCTGCCGCCGCCCGCCCTGTCGGCCGTGCTGGCTCGGCCTGGCCCGATCCTCGTGCTGGACCAGGTCACCGATCCCCGCAACATCGGCGCGACGTTGCGCAGCGCCGCCGCATTCGCCGCAGCCGCCGTGGTGCTGCAGGACCGCAACGCCCCGGAGGAGACCGGCGTCATGGCGAAAGCCGCCTCGGGCGCCCTGGAGACCGTGCCCCTGCTCCGGGCCGTCAACCTGGCCCGCACCCTGGTCGCGCTGAAAGCCGCCGGCTTGTGGATTATCGGTCTAGATGCCGCCGCGCCCGTGCTTGAGGGCCGGGCCTTGGCCGAACGGCGGATCGCCCTGGTCCTGGGCGCAGAGGGCGACGGCATGCGGCGCCTCACCCGCGAGACCTGCGATGAGCTCTGCGGCCTCGCGATGCCCGGCGTCATGGAAAGCCTCAACGTCTCCGCCGCCGCCACCGTCGCCCTTTACGAGTTGGCCCGCCGCCCGTGACCGGATTCTCACCCGAGCGCTGCGCTGCCGCCTTGATGGCCGCCCGCCGCTCGCCCCGCGCCGCCCGCCGCCTGCTCGTGCCGCTTCCGCTCCACGCCCGCCCGACAACCCTGGCCGAAGGCGTCGCCGCCCAGGTCGCCCTCGCCACCCTGGCCGACCAAGCTGCCCCCGCCGGCTTCAAGATCGGCGCGACCGCGCGGCGCATGCAGGCTTATCTCGGCCTCGACGGCCCCGCCGCCGGCTTCATGTCCCGTGGCGACCTGCACGCCAGCGCCAGCACGCTCAGCATCACCCCCTTTCTCAACCCAGGCATCGAGTGCGAATTGGCCGTCCACTTGACCCGTGACCTGCCTCCCGGCCCGTGCACGCCCGAGGAGGCGGCCGACGCCGTGGACCTGCTGATGGCCGCCATCGAGATCGTTGAAAACCGCTACCCCGATCTCAAGGCATTCGGCACGCCGTCCCTCGTGGCCGACCAGGTGTTCCACGCCGCGGCGATCCTCGGCGCGCCGTGCCCCGAATGGCGCGATCTCGATCTCGCGCGCATCGAAGGCCAGGCTCTGATCGACGGTGACGCCAGGGGCACCGGGCACGGGGGCGAGTTGCTCGGCCACCCGATGCAGGCGCTCGCCTGGCTGGCAGGCTCGGCCGAGGCGGCGGCGTTCGGCGGTCTGCGCGCTGGCCAGGTCGTGATGCTCGGCAGCGTCTGCCCGCCGATCTGGCTCGACGGCCCGGCCGAGGTTGAAATCCGTTTTCCTCCCCTGCCCCCCGTCACGCTCAGCTTGGTTTGAGCGTCGGCGCAATCAAATGTTAAGAAGAATCAGCCATCCTCAACACTGACCGCGCAAGCTCTCACTGCGGCGACGATTAAACGCCAGAACGGCAGGAAGGGACGCTTCTCCCATGATGGCCGAATGGAACGTGCTGCCAGAATCCCTGCAGCTTTATCTTGCGCAACAGGCTTTCCGCCAAGCGGTGGACACGATCGCCGGCCAGGCCGAAATCCTGGCTCAAGAATTCGACGACGGCGCCTTGGCCGATCGTGGCGGGGCGGAGGCGTTGCGTCTGATGGCCGCGATCGTGCGCGCCATCGGGCCGGCAAGCCCCCAGCCCGCCAGCATCGCCTAATAGGAAAGGGCATCCCGGCTGTGACCAGCCGGCGCATCCTGGTTCCAGCCTTGGCCATTGCTAAATCATTTTGAGGCTGAAAAGAATGCCCAGCGCAATCTAGGCGTTTGATCCCAAGATCTGATGGTGCAATCTTCTCATGTGAGTGGAAGGAAGCGCTATGGGCTAGGGTCGCCGTGGGAGCGCCACGACGACAGTGGCAATCCACTCGCCGCTTGTCAGCTTGTGGAACAGGCCGCGATCGAGACCGCGGGCGGCGCGATGGTCGACGTCTCCTGGCGTGGCCTGTTGGCGCAGGCCGGGAACCGCAGCCGGGTGGCCAGCCGCTCGCTGTCGCGCTCCAGCGCCTCGCGCTTGACCAGCATGGCCAGGCGGTCCTCGAAGCCGAGATCGGCGGCATCGGGATGCCGTCGTTGCTCATCGAGCGCCCGGGCCATGCCGGCGAGGCCGAGCTCGCGCAGGCGGTCGGTGGTGGGGTGGGTCAGCGTGGTGTGCTCCTCAATGATAGTCGCCGCTGCCGCGGATGTTCTCGTGCTGGACGGGCAGCTCGCCGGGCACGGATTCGGGGCGGTAGGCCCAGTCCCAGGCCGTTGCGCAGGATCGACAGCACCGAGCCGTAGGCCGGGCACCGACGTCCACGCCGCGCTGGCACGCCGCCTCCAGCCGCTCGGGGCCTTAGCCTCGCACCAGGCGCAGGATGCCGAGGCAGGCGCAGACCCCCTGCTCGGGATGCGGTTTGGCGGCCAGGATGCGCTCGACCAGGGCGATGGTGGACGGCCCGATCGCCTCGGCCTCGCGCAGCAGCCGGGTCGGCGTCCACTCCGCGTGGCGGCGGTGCGCGCTCGGCACGTGGTCGGCGATCGTGGCGTGCCGGTGCTGCCGCGGATCGCGGACGTGGCAGGCGACGCGATTGTTCTGGTGAGACAGATCGATGGTCTGGTCGGTGATCCAGGCCTCGATCACCTCGCGCATCAGCCGGTAAGGCACCGAGTGGAAGTGGCCGTGGACCTCGACGTGGCAGTCCAGCCCTGCCCAGCGGCGTCGCCACTCCGCGTAGGCATACGGCTCGGCGGGCATGTCCAGCAGGGCGCCGGATTCAACGGCCTCGAACAGCGCCCGGCGGGTGGCGCCGAGGTGGCGCATCGGCCGGTTGTTCAGGTTCGTGGTCAGCTCGCGGATGGCGCCGTTCAGCTCCGCCAGGAAGAAGAACCGGCGATGGCGGAGCCGGGCGAGGATCCAGCGCTGCACGACCTGGACGGCGACTTCGACCCCTCGGGATCGCCTTTGAAGATCCGGCCCTTCGGGACGGATCGCTTCGCGATGGCCTTCGCGCGGCTTGCGCGCCCGGGCAGGCAGGATCGCCGCGCCGACATGGGTGGCCATGTCCTGGTAGGCCCGGCTGATCCCCGGCACGTAGCGGCTGGACGCCGTGACGCCGGCCTCGAGGTTGTCGCGGACGATCTGTCGCGCCACCCCGCCGAAGCTGGCGAACGCGCCGACGTGGCAGCCGATCCAGTCCGGCAGCGACTGCATCCAGCGCGCCTCCGCGTAGGTGTCGTTAAACGTCCCGAGCACGGCCATGAGCACCTGCGCCCGTCTGACCTGTCCTGTGGCGCCGTCGATCGCCTCCGCCGTCTGCCCGGCATAGTCGACGAACATTCGCTTCCCGGCAGGGTGGGTCTGACGGATGGTCGGCGACAAACGGCCGCGCCAGGCGGCGTGCAGGTCGCAAAACCAACTGTAGCCATACTCATCCGGTTGCCCGGCCCGATACTGCTCTCAGAGCGGCAGGAGGGTCACGCCGGGCTTGCGCAGCTCGGCGTGGATGCGCGGCCAGTCGGGCTGCGGCCGCAGCGCCGCCGCCGGCGCCGACATGCCGGTGGTCGTCTCCATGCTGAACAGCTACTCGGGCTGGGCGGCGTGCGGCATCGGGTTCACGATCCAGAACCTGGCTTTGATCATCACCGGGGCGCTGGTGGGGGCGTCGGGCGCGATCCTGTCCTACATCATGTGCAAGGGGATGAACCGGAGCATCCTCAACGTGCTGCTGGGCGGCTGGGGCACGGACGCGGGCGGCGCCGCCGCGGCGGATGCGGGCGGCGGCGACCGGAGCGTTCGCAGCGGCAACGCCGACGACGCGGCGTTCATCATGAAGAACGCGTCCAAGGTGATCATCGTGCCGGGCTACGGCATGGCGGTGGCGCAGGCGCAGCACTCGCTGCGGGAGATGGCGGACACGCTGAAGAAGGAGGGGGTGGAGGTGAAGTATGCCATCCACCCGGTCGCCGGGCGGATGCCGGGGCACATGAACGTGCTGCTGGCCGAGGCCAACGTGCCGTACGACGAGGTGTTCGAGCTGGAGGAGATCAACAGCGAGTTCAGCACGGCGGACGTGGTCTACGTGATCGGGGCCAACGACGTGACCAACCCGGCGGCCAAGACCGACCCGAAGTCGGCGATCTACGGCATGCCGATCCTCGACGTGGACAAGGCGAAGACGGTGCTGTTCATCAAGCGGAGCATGGCGTCCGGCTACGCCGGGGTGGACAACGAGCTGTTCTTCCGGCCGAACACGATGATGCTGTTCGGCGACGCGAAGAAGATGACCGACGAGATCGTGCCGGCGCTGGCGGACTGACGCGGGCCGGTGGCCGCCACGAGGGCGCGTCCGATACTGACGAGAGCGCCGGACCTGCGATCGGGGCAGCTTGCCGGGCAGCGGGGCCGCGCTGGGAGATGCCGCGATGCGAGCCGGCTCTGGCGGGAGGCTGTGCCGGCAGAGCTTCGCGGGCGGCCGAGGTCCGGTGGCCGGCTGGGCGGCGCGCCAGCGGCGCGAGGACCCGCCGCCGCAAGCAGCCGAGGTTCGGCGCACGGCGGCGTGGCCGGCCCCCTCGAGCCGGTGCTGCGCCGAGCGGCTGAGCACCGCCGCCGACAGGCTGGATACGCGGGAAAGCATGTTCCTCGCCCACTTGGCCAAGGTGGGCCCCGATCTTGCCCAGGCTGGCCAACGCGCAGCAGGCTTCGCTGCCCAGGCCAGAGGCAAGGCGGGCGAACACCGGGCACCGCAGTTCGAGGCTTGGCTGGCCAGCGCAAGAGGAACGGAGCTGAACGCCTTCGTGCGCGGCATCGACGGTGATCGGGATGCGGTGCTGGCGGCCTTGGTCGAGCCCTGGAGCACAGGACCCGTTGAAGGACAGATCAACCGGCTGAGGCTGCTGAAGCGGAGCATGTAGGGCCGGGCCGGCCACGACCTGCTCCGACAACGCGTCCTGGCCGCCGCATGAGGGCCTCGGCTTGCCAGGAGGGCAGCAACGCGACGTTCGGCACCGAAACAGCGGATGAACCCGGAACAGATGGCTGCAATCGTCGGAATGCGCACCGGCCTTGGTCGGGCGCCTCGCGCTTGCCGGTCGGGCGATGGCGCGACGGCAGTGCCGCCCCGGCCTGGCCCCCGGCCTTGATGACGTATAGAACGCCGCCCTGGAAGCACGGCGGACCGAGCGGGCTGACGATGGCCGCACCCAGCACGGCTGGGAGTGCTGCGCCCAGTCGGCCTCGGCGACGAGCGGCGGCGCGCGAGTTGCTGCGCTTCGCTCCGGAGCGCCGGCTCGCGACGTTGGCAGCGTTCACCATCGGGCGCCAGGCGGCGCTGACCGGCCTCGCCGCGGAGACATTCGACAAACGGCTCTGTTGCGAACTCGCCTGGGCTTCGGCGGGCTGTGGCCCGAGCTACGAGGGGCGGGGCGTTGCCGGGCCGCGGGCCAAGCCGAAGCGGTTGATCCGCCCGGTTCGGGGCCTCAAGGGCCTGAGAACGGTCGGCGCGGCCACCAAGGGTCGAGGCCAGGCGCGCGCTCAGGCAGGGTCAGGCGCTTGCCTTCATCGTCGCGGGCGGCAGCCGCGGCGAGGCCGGCGTCGTCAAACGCGCGCTCGGCGCCGGCGCGGGCGCGCGTGCCGGGGCTGTCCAGCGCGTCAACGGACGGCCGGGCCTGAACGCCGCGCGACCGCGAGGCCAGCGCGGGAGAACGCCCCCGCGCGCCTCAGCCAAAGTTCGCAATAGAGTCCCGAGGACGTGGCCCACCGCGCCCCGGGACTGAACCTGGTCGCCAATGCCACTGTGCTGTGGAACACGACCGACCTGGCCCGCGCCGTCGTCTACGTCCGCAGCCAGGGCGTCGCGCTCACCGACGAGGAGCTCTCCCACGTTGCTCCGTTGCGGTGGGACCACATCCCGCTTGCCGGCGACTATCTCTGGTCGGATGTGGAAATACCGCCCGAGCGTTTCCGGCCTCTTCGAGATCGATCACGCTATAAAGGATTAACGTCGCTCACTCCTGGCAAGTCAGGCTCGGGGGCGCGCAGCGCCTGCCAGGCGAGCACGCCGCCGCCGCATAGGATGCCGATGCCGTCGGTGACCAGGCCGGGGACGATGAGGGCGATGGCGGCGATGAACAGCAGCGCGCGTTCCCACGGGGGCGCGCGGCGTAGCAGGTAGCCGTGCAGGGAGGCGGCGAGGAGCAGCGCGCCGGCGGTGGCGCTGAGCACGGCGAGGGCGATGTCCAGCGGCTCGCCGATCAGCAGCAGGGCGGGCTGGTAGACGAACATGAAGGGGACGATGAAGCCGGCGGCACCGATCTTGATGGCGGCGAGGCCGGAGGCCCACAGCTCCGACTTGGCGAGGCCGGAGGCGGCGAACACGGCGAGCGCGACCGGGGGCGTGATGGCGGACAGGATGGCGAAGTAGAAGGCGAACAAGTGGGCGGCGGGCTCGACGACGCCGAGGGTGATGAGGGCGGGGACGAGGAGCGAGACCATGACGATGTAGGCCGGGGTGGTGGGCATGCCCATGCCGAGGACGATGCCGGCGACCATGGTCATCAGCAGGGCGAGCAGCAGGCTCTGCTGCGAGACGTTGACGACGACCTGGGTGAAGCTGATGCCGACGCCGGTCAGGCCGATGACGCCGATGACGATGCCGGCGCAGGCACAGGCCATGGCGATGCCGAGGGCGTTGCGGGCGCCGTCCTGCAGCGCGCCCAGCAAGTTCGCGACGGTGACGCGGGCGCGGGTCTCGCGGCGCAAGGCGGCGGCGGGGAAGCAGGCGAGCGTGGCGACGAGAGCGGCGAGCGGGGCGGAGAAGCCGCCGAACAGGCCGCCGACGATGATGATGAGCGGGATGGAGAGGTGCCAGCCGGCGGCGAGAACGGCGCGCAGCTTCGGCACCTCGGCCTCGGACAGGCCGACGAGGCCGGCGCGCTTGGCCTCGAAATGGACGGCCCCGAAGGTGGCGACGTAGTAGAGCAGCGCCGGGATGGCGGCCCAGGCGACGACCTGCAGGTAGCTGACCTGGAGGAACTCGGCCATGACGAAGGCGGCCGCGCCCATGATCGGCGGCATGATCTGGCCGCCGGTGCTGGCGACGCTCTCGACGCCGGCGGCGAAGGGGCGGGAGAAGCCGCTGCGGAGCATGAGCGGGATGGTGACCTGGCCGGTGACCATGACGTTGGCGACGGCGGAGCCGGACACGCTGCCGAACAGGGAAGAGGAGACGACGGCGACCTTGCCCGGGCCGCCGGTGGCGCGGCCGGTCAGCGCCAGGGCGAAGTCCATGAACAGGCTGCCGACGCCCGACCGCTCCATGAACGCGCCGAACAGCACGAAGATGACGACGTAGCCGGCGGAGACGCCGAGGGTGGAGCCGAAGATGCCCTCCGTCGTCAGGTAGAGCTGGTCGATGAGGGAGAGGAGGGTGGCGCTGCCGGACAGCCAGGCCCAGGCGAGGAAGGCGGTGGCGGTGAGCGGCAAGGCCCAGCCGATGACCCGGCGCGTCGCGTCGAGCAGCAGCAGCACGAGCACGGCCCCGCCGACGACGTCCATCGGGCGGGGGTCGTCGATGTAGGGCATGCGGTTGACGAGCCAGGCGTAGTCGGCGAACAGGCGGCCGACGGCCCAGAGCGCGAGGGCGGCGAACAGCCAGTCCTCGGGGCCGGGGTTGGTGAGGCCGGGGTTGGCGGGGCCGCGGGTGGTGCGGAGCGGGAACAGCAGGAAAGCGAGGGTGGTGGCGAACAGGAGGTGGGTGCCGCGGAAGACGAGCGCCTCCGGCGGCGCCGCGGCGATGGCCCACATGTGGTAGAGCGACATCGCGGCGGCGACAGCGCCGACGAACAGGCCGACGGCGCGCTGGTAGGTCATGGGGTGCTGCGTCCGCTGCGGGCCGGGCCTACTCGGCGGGCAGCGCGTTCACTTCGCGGTAGTAGCGCTTGGCGCCCTCGTGCATGGGGACGCTGATGTCCTGGGCGCCGAAGGCGGCGTCGGACTTGCGCATGGTGGCGACGACGTTGCGCAGGGTGGCGACGTTGTCCCACATCGCCTTGGTCATGGCATAGACCTCGTCGGCGCCGCGGTCGCACTGGGTGATGAGGTGCGTCATGTAGACAATGGTGCTGGGAGCTTGCGTCTGGCCGGAGTAGGTCCCCGGCGGGATGGCGGCGATGCGGTAGCCCTCGTTGATCGCCTTCATGCCCGTCTCGTAGGCCGAGAGGTCGAGGATGCGGACCTCGCGGGCGCTGGCGAGGTCCATGACGGCGCTGGCCGGGATGGTGGTGCCGAGGGTGAACGCCTGGGCGTGGCCGTCCTTCATCAGGCCGACGGCGTCGGTGTAGCCGGTCTGGAAGTTGGGACGGATGTCGTCGTAGCTCAGCCCGGCGACTTTCAGCAGGTGTTGAGTGATGACCTCGGCGGTGTTGCCGCGCGGCTGAATGGCGACGGCCTGGCCCTTGAGGTCCTGCACGGTGCGGATGCTGGAATCGGCCAGGACGACGAGCTGGAACCATTGCGGGTAAAGGGAGGCGATGTTGCAGACGTTGCCGGCTTTGGCCGGGAACGGGGCGCGGCCGGCCAGGCCGTCGACGGTGCTGATGGAGTTGGCCAGGGCGACGCCGGCCTTGTTCTCGGCGATGCCGCGGACGTTGATGACGCCGGCGCCGGGGGTGACCTGGAGCGAGAGGCCGGGGACGGCCTGCTCCCAGATGTTCTTGAGCGCGCCGCCGAGCGGGATCCAGGAGCCGCCCTGGGGGCCAGTCATGAAGCGCAGGTTCTCGGCCTGGGCCGGGGCGAATGGGGCGGCCAGGGTCGCGGCGGCGAGGGCCAGGGCGGCGAGCAAGCGGGTGGTCATGGTTTCCTCCGGGGATCGTTTCGTACCGCCGCTTGTGGGCGCGGCGTTGGCGACAGTGTGTGACGTTCGGCCGGCGATGGCAACGGCCGGCGGTGGCGAACGGCGGGCGGGATCAGTCGGCGGTCCAGCCGCCGTCCACGAGCAGGGCGCTGCCGGTGACGAGGGCGGCGGCGTCGGAGGCGAGATAGAGCACCGCGCCCATGACGTCCTCGACCTCGCCGACCCGGCCGAGCTTGATCTTGCTTTCCAGCCAGGCGACGCGGGCCGGGTCGTCGAAGGTGGGGCGGGTGAGCGGGGTGCGGATGAAGGTCGGGCAGACGGTGTTGACGCGGATGCCGTGCTGTCCCCACTCGATGGCCATGGCCTTGGTGAAGCCCTCGACGGCGTGCTTGGTGGCGCAGTAGACGGCGCGGTCGATGCCGCCGACGTGGCCCATCTGGCTGGAGATGGTGATGAGGGAGCCGGGCCTGCCGGCCTCGATCAGCCCGCGGGCGACGGCCTGGGCGAGGAAGTACGCGCCGCGGACGTTGACGGCGAAGGCGGCGTCGAAGTCGGCGGGGGTGGTGTCGGCGGCCGGGGCGTGCCGGGCCGTGCCGGCGGCGTTGACCAGGACGTCGAACGGGCCGCGGGCGCGCACCGCGGCGGCGGCGGCCCCGATGTCGGCGACGTCGAGGACCAGGACTTCGGTATCGCGGCCGTCCTCGCGCAGCTGGGCGGCGACGTCGTCGAGGGCGGCAGGCGAGCGGGCAGCCAGCGTGACGTGCGCGCCGGCCTCGGCGAGGGCGGCGGCGCAGCCGAGGCCGATGCCGGAGGACGCCCCGGCCACCAGCGCGCGGCGGCCGTCGAGGCGGAAGGAGGGCGTCCGCGGCAGCCGGATCACTCGGCGGCCTTGAGAGGCTCGGCGGCGGCCCCGTAGGCGATGTTGCGGCCGCCGTAGCGCCGGACGCGGACGTTGGCCTGCTCGGCGTGGCCGACGAAACCTTCGAGGATGCACAAGCGGGAGCAGTATTCGCCGATGCGGGCCGCGGCGGCGTCGGTGGTGACCTTCTGGTAGCTGTGGGTCTTGAGGAACTTGCCGACCCACAGGCCGCCGGTGTAGCGCCCGGCCTTGTTGGTCGGCAGGGTATGATTGGTGCCGATGACCTTGTCGCCGTTGGCGACGTTGGTGCGGGGGCCGAGGAACAGCGCGCCGTAGCAGGTCATGCGCTCCAGGAACCAGTCGTCGCGGTCGGTCATGACCTGGACGTGCTCGGAGGCGACGTCGTCGGCGACCTGGAGCATCTCGTCGTAGGTGTCGCACAGGATGACCTCGCCGTAGTCCTGCCAGCTCCGGCGCGCCGTCTCGGCGGTGGGCAGGATGGCGAGCAGGCGGTCGATCTCGGCCAGGGTGCCTTCGGCGAGGCGGCGGGAGTTGGTGACGAGCACGGCGGGGGAGTTGTAGCCGTGCTCGGCCTGGCCGAGCAGGTCGGTGGCGCACAGCTCGGCGTCCACGGTGTCGTCGGCGATGACCATGGTCTCGGTGGGGCCGGCGAGCAGGTCGATGCCGACGCGGCCGAATAGCTGGCGCTTGGCCTCGGCGACGTAGGCGTTGCCGGGGCCGACGAGCATGTGGACGGCGGGGATGGTTTCGGTGCCGAGGGCGAGGGCGCCGACCGCCTGGATGCCGCCGAGGACGTAGATCTCGTGCGCGCCGCCCATGTGCATGGCGGCGATGACGCCGGGGTTGGGCTGGCCCTTGAAGGGCGGCGTCGCGGCGGCGATGCGCGGCACGCCGGCGACGGAGGCGGTGGCGACGGACATGTGGGCGGAGGCGACCATGGGGAACTTGCCGCCGGGGACGTAGCAGCCGACGGACTGCACCGGGATCGTCTTGTGGCCGAGAATGACGCCGGGGACGGTTTCCACCTCGACGTCGGTGATGGAGGCGCGCTGGACGCGGGCGAAGGCCTTGACCTGCTCCTGGGCGAAACGGATGTCGGCCATCTCCTGCTCGGACACGCGGGCGACGATGGAGCGGATGTCGTCGCCGGACAGGCGGAAGGACGGGGGCTCGTAGCCGTCGAAGCGGGCGGACAGGGCGCGGACCGCGCGGTCGCCGCCGGCCTCGATCTCGGCCAGGGTATCCTCGACGACCCGGCGGACTTGGGCGTCGTCCTGTGAACGCTCGGCGGTGGGCTTGCCGCGCTTGAGGTGTTCGATGGTCATGGGTGGTCCTCCGGACGGTTGCTGCGACTGAAGCCCGAACGCGTCGGGCGAGGCAAGGTGGCGCGGATGGCGGGACCTGATCTGATGCTGGGCAGGATAATGCCGGGAACGTTGGCGAACTCGGCCGCCTAGGCGTTGGAAGCAAAGATGAGCTCGCCGCCGCGCATCTCGAACGCGCTGGGGAGGAAGGCGCTGGGTTCGAGGGCGTCGGCGACCTGGACGGTGAGGACGGAGACGGTGGAGACGGCCAAGCCGGCCGGACCGAGGAGCCGGACGCTGGCGTCGCGCACAGCCTTGAGGGCCTCGAAGCGGAAGGGGAAAACGGCGCAGGGGTTGGCACGGTCGTCGATGATGCCGCCGGCGCGGCCATGGCGTCGGCGAGGATGAGGCGGAGGCGATCTGGCCGGCGGCGGTGTTCTGGCCGGTGACGCCGAGAGCGGAGACGAAGCGCTGCTCGCGCGAGACGATGACGGCGTCGCCGGGGCGGAGCTCGATGTTCTAACAGGGATCGAGGGTGCTCTCCCGCTCTTCGTCACGACGCTTTTTCAGCAGTCTTGTCAAAGCGCGCCATCAGGTCGAGCGAACTCACTCGTCCCGATGGCGCGCTCGTCGAAACAAAGGAATGAGCATGACCCGTCCGGTCAGATGATGTTCTGTCCCGACCGCCTGATGATGCCGGGCCGGGGCTTCGGCGCAGCGCACCAGACGGGAGGACGCCGCCGCTGCCAGGGGGCGCGTTCAGCCCCGCTTCAAGGCGAGCACGAGCGCCAGGGCGGCGTCCCGCCCGGTCGAGAGCGCCCGCTCGGCGATGTCGCGTGGGAAGCCGGCGCGGGCGAAAACGGCGAGGTCGCGCAGGCGCGTCCCGGGCGTCGGTTCCGGCGCCGGGTCAGGGCGGAACGGGCCGATGCGGCGGCGGCGGGCGAAGGCGAGGGCGGCGGGCAGCTCGGTCTCGGCGCGGGGCAGGGCGGCGTCGATCAGGTCGGGCGGGACGCCTTTGGCCTGCAGCCGGGCGGAGGCGGCGCGGCGCGAGCGGCCGCTGCGGACCAGCCGCGCCGCCTGGGCGGTGGCGAAGGCGCGGTCGTCCAGGACGCCGGCCTGGGCGAGGGCGCGCGTCACTTGGCGCACGGCGGCGCGGGCGTCCGCCGCGGCGGCCTCCGTCGGCTGGCTCTCGGCGGCGGCGGCCCTGGCCCACCGCTGCACCCGGCGGTCCAGCACGCGAATCAGGCCCGCCTCAGTGGCAGCAAAACGGGCGAGGTGGCGAAGGGCGGCCTCGTGCAGCGACGCGCGGGTGGGAGCCGGGCCTGCGGGTCTCGGCGCGGCTCTGGACGCGGCTCGGGGCAGGTGCTGGGCCATGGCGGGACGATGCCAGAGGCGGCGGGCGGGGGAAACCTGGCGGCGGGTGCGAAACGCGTTGCAGCATTTCGCTTGATTTCGCTTGGGGCGAACGCATTGGATCCGGTTGAGTGTTCGTTGGGACAATCAACTAGGCGGTAGTGACGATTTCACCGAAGCAGGACGACTATGGCGGCGAGTTGGACGAAGCCTCTGTAGTTGGGCAGGAGCTTGTCGTAGCGGGTGGCCACGCGCCTGAACTGCTTCAGCTTGTTGAAGAACCGCTCGGCGAGGTTGCGCTCCCGGTAGAGCGCCTTGTCATGGTCGCGTGGCGTTTTGCGGTTGGACCGGGGCGGGATGACAGCCTCGGCTCCCATGTCGCCTATGGCATCCCGCAGGTGGTCAGCGTCGTATCCCTTGTCGGCGATCACGGCACCGGGCTTGAGGCCGTCCAGCAGTTCGTGGCCGCGCGTGACGTCATGGCGCTGCCCCGGCCCGAACAGCAGGCGCACCGGGTTGCCCAGCGCGTCGGTGGCGGCGTGTACCTTGGTGCTCAGGCCGCCGCGAGAGCGGCCCAGCCCCTGGGCATCAGGCCCCCCTTGGACCGGCGGGCCCCGGCCGCGTGCTGGTGGGCGCGCACGACCGTGCTGTCGATCATCAGCCATTCCAGGTCGCTGTCCGCCGCAAGCACGGCCAGGAAGCCGCCCAAGACGTCGCGCTCGACCCAGCGATAGAAGCGGCGCTTCACGGCCTGGTAATCACCATACCGCTCGGGCAGGTCGCGCCAGCGCGCGCCAGAGCGCGCCATCCACAGCAGCGCATCCACGAACCGGCGGTTGTCGCAACGCGGCCCACGCTGGCCCTCGCGCCCGCCCGGAACCAGGTCCCGCAAGCGCTCCCACTGGTCGTCGCGCAACGCATCCACCTCAACGCCCGCCATCGCCAAACCTCGAAATCAGCCTTGAACCACACCCAGCGCCGAACCGGAACCCAGCCGAGCTGAAATCGTCACTACGGCCTAGTCGCCACGTCGCCGTGCCGGCGCTTGTCCCGGAGGCGGTGCGGCAGCGCTACACCTGCCTCGAAGCGGGGCGGCTCTACCGCTACGAGGAGCTGTTCCGAGGCTATGTAGGCGAGCTGAACGTGGACGAGGACAGCCTCATCCTCGACTACCCCGGCACGTTCCGCCGCGTGCCTTGACCACGCCACCCATCCTTTTCGGTGCTGCCGATCCCAATGCAACATGGTTGCCGGCCTAACCACAGCTCAAAGTGGCGGCTGGTGACGCGACTGTTGGCAACGGGCCGCCATCGCCCGAAATCCCTGCTGCCGCGCCAACATACCCGCCTCAGCCGGGCACGCGACCGTTTGCAACAGAGCCCTCGACGGTTTCTTTGGCCAGATCCAAGGCAGCCACGAACCGATTCTGACCGCGCATCAGCCCTACCTGAGCGCACTGTCGCAGGTGATCTGACAACATCGAGGGCAGTTCAGCCGCCACGGCGAGCGTGGGAAGCTTCGGTATCGTGTAAGCCGGGTCATGGCGAAAACGCGGCTCGCGGGTCGTGTTGAGCGGGATGAGAATGCGCGAGAGCGCGCGAGACACCTCGTTCCGAATGGCGATTGGCCGTTGATCAAGATGGTCGAGCGCTTGGCGCAGCGCGGCAACGGCTTCGCGCGCGGGAGACAAGTTGGCGGTGCCGCCTGACGCGGCCTCGTAAGCGTCGATCGTGTCAGAGAACTCGGCACAGGTGGCATGCCAATCGAACGGCAGCACCTCGGCGTTGACGACCCGCAGCACGGAAAGAAGATAAATGCGCATGTCGGTCAGCAGAATGTCGCGGTCGGCGATCTCGATCGTGTCGTTCTCGGTATGCCACGCAATGTTCGCTCCGCAACCGGAGACGTCGTAGTAATTCTTCTCCTTCCGCAATCCTTCCGGCATCGTCGAGGACAGCATGAAGAAGCTCGGCAAGCCGATATTGTTGAAGCTGTAGTCGCCTGCCTGGGGCGGGCGCTGGGTGACGATCTCGGCGTCCGGCACGATGTCGTGAATGGCGCCGGCCGCGAGGGCCGCGCTTTCGGGGAAGGCGCGTGTGTCGTGATAGCTGGTCGCCCAGCGGCAACCGGGGCTGTCGCAGTTGATCTGGACGAGGCAGTTGCGGTCGAGATCGCGGGCGAACGCGTCGGCATACCAGGTGGAACCGGCGTAGCGGCCGGTCGAGTGCCCGGGCCACCACGCGATACGGACCGAGCGCTTGAGCCGGCTGCGCTGGAGCCAGAGCACGCGGGCGAGTTCAAGCAGGGCTGCGTCCCCGGTCGCGTTGTCGCCGACCCCCACGTCCCAACTATCAAGATGGCCATGCACCAGGGCGAACAGATCGGGCTCGTCGGTGCCGCGAATGGTGACGACGGGGATTTTCTGAGCGAACCAGCCTTCTATCATGTCGGTGCGGATCGTCGCCGTGCCGCCCCCGATCGCGCGTTGCATGAGCCATTGGCCGTCCAGGTTGTTGACGGCGACCACAGGGATGCCCGGCTTGCGCGGCAGGTCCTCCAAGTCTGGGCTGCCCCAGACCGTCGTGCAGGTGCCCCAATGGATATCGACGCCCGGATTGACGGCGATCAGGCCGATGCCGTCCCACTCCTCGATCAGGCTGGTCAGCGCCGGGTTGCCGAAACCTTGCATGACGACGATCTTGCCTGCGATCCGCGCGCGCGCCTCGTCGACCGAGCCGAAATCCTCGCCGAACAACGTGCGCACGTCGCGATTGTAGCTGCGCAACGCCTTGGGATTGGCACGCAGCGTGGCGAGCGGGGCGGTGACCCCGCCGGGCACGGAAAGGGAAGAGGACGGCGGCTTGGCGCGGATCATCCGACCGTTCGCCTCGACCGAGGCGGAAAGCGGGATCGAGAGATAGATCTCCGGCGCGTGGACCTCGACCGGGATGCCGAGCGACCGCAGTCGCGTCACCAGCTCGTCGACGGCGGCGTTGACGTCTTCGGGCCGCCAACGCGGCATCGTGGCGAAACGCTCGACCAGCGCCCAGGGGGTGTCGAGGCTGACTGTGTCCAGGATGCTATGTTCTTCTGATGTTAGCGGCATCGCCGTCTCCGCGTGGATCGAGCTTCGATCGGACCACCATCCCGCCCAGGCGGCAAGATCGCGGCGGCAAAATCGCGGTTGATCCCGTGCGCGCGACGCGTTTGTATGGCCAGGCAAACGTCCGGAGTTGGCCGATGAAAGTTATCGCACTGGCGTTCGCATCGACGATGTTGGTTTCGAGCGGGACCTGGGCGCAAGGTGCCGGGGATCCGATCCGGCCGCTGGTGATGGTCGCCGCGCCGCAAGCGGCCGCGCCGCAGGAGTATCAGGCGGCGGAGCTGGTCGTCGCGGCCTGGAAACAGCTCGGCCTGGACGTGACGCTGAGGCCGCTGCCCGGCCAGCAATACAATCAGGTGGTGTGGTACCAGCGGCAGAGTTGGGACGCGACGACGTGGCAGATGGTCGGTCGTCCAGAACGCAGCGATCCAGACGAACTGACGTACAACCTGTTCGTGTCCGCCAACGCGGCGAACGGCTACGACTTCGTCGGTTACAAGAACCCGGAGTACGACCGGCTGGCGCAGGCGCAGCGCGAGGAGCTGGATCCGACGAAGCGGCAGGCGCTGATCAAAGAAGCTCAGGAACTAATTAACAAGGACCAGCCCTACGGCTTCATGGTGCATCCGAACAACCTCGTCGCGATCAACACCGACGTTTGGGACATGAGCACGGTCAAGAACCAGGCCGGGATCGGGCTGCGTAACTTCTGGACCTGGATCTCGCTCACGCCGAAGGGTACCCAGACGGACGTGATCCTCAATTCCGTGGCGCCGCCGACCAACCTCAACCCGTTCAACATCCCAGGCGCGCAGGGCTCCTGGGCAACCGAGTTGGTGTGGGATCGCCTGATGCGGATCGGGCTCGACGGGCTGCCGCATCCTTGGGCCGCCGAGAGCGTGGCCCGGCCGACGCCGACGACCGTCGAGCTCACGCTGCGCGACGGGATGACGTGGTCGGACGGCAGCCCGGTCACGATCGAGGACGCGAAGTTCAGCCTCGACGCGCCAGGCTTCGGCGACAAGGCGCCGATGTACCGGCCGTTCGTGCTCAACATCGACAAGGTGGAGATCACGGGTCCGAAATCCCTGCGGATCACGCTCAAGCGCCCGGACGCGGCGTTCGAGGTGAGCACGCTGTCGAAGCTGAACCTGGCGCCGAAGAAGGTGTGGGAGCCGATCTTCGAGGACCTCAAGGACAAGCCGGAGACGGCGGAAAGCATCGTCAACGAGCAACCCGTCAGTTCCGGTCCCTATCGCCTGGTGCGCGCGAAGCTGAACGAGGAGATCGTGCTGGAGCCGAACCCGGACCACTGGGCGGCACCCAAGGCGGGCCGCTGGATCATGCGCATCATCCCGAACATACAATCTGCGATGGGCGCGATGCGCAGCGGCGAGATGAACTTCCTGGCCGATTACACGGGCGATCCGGAACTGTTGAAGCAGCTCGCGAAGTCATCGCCGAACATCGAGATGGGAGCGGCCCTCGATCTCGGCTTCCGGTTCATCGGCTACAACGCGCGGCGGCCTCCATTCGACGACCCGGCGTTCCGCCGCGCGCTGTCCGCGGCGATCGACCGGCAGCTGATCGCCGACGACGCCTACGGCGGCGAAGCGGTGCCCGCCAACTCCTGGGTCTCGCCGGCCTTGGAGTTCTGGCACGACAAAGGGATTGTCGATCGGGCGCCCGGCGACGGCACGATCGAGGGCGCCAAGAAGATCCTGAAGGATGCTGGCTACCTGCTAGTCGGCGGCAAGCTGCATTACCCGGCGGGGGTGAAGGAAGCGACGCCGACGTTCCAGTAAGCTACCGCCGTGGCGCGGCGGTTGCTGGAGCGGCTAGGTCACCTGACGTTCGTCCTTTGGGCGGTGGCGAGCCTGACCTTCTTCATGTTTCGGCTGATGCCGGGCGACCCGACGCTGAACTTCATCAACCCAACCTTTTCGGAGGAGATGCGGCAAACTTTGCTGCGCAGCTTCGGCCTGGATCGGTCGCTGGCGGAGCAATACCTCATCTACTTCCGTAACCTGCTGCAAGGCGACATGGGCGTGTCCTTCCTGCAGAACCGGCCGGTGGGCAGCGTGCTGCTCGATGCGCTGCCGAACACGATCGTGCTCACCCTGGTCGCGATGTTGGTCGCCTACGCGTTCGGCATCCTGGCCGGCGCCGCGCTCGCGTTCCGGCGCGGCACGCTGACGGAAGCGGTCGCGATCCCGACGGTGCTGGCGACGCGCGCCGCGCCGGAGTTCTGGCTCGGCATGCTGCTGCTGGCGGCGTTCGCGTTCCAGCTCGGCTGGTTCCCGACCGGCGGCGCGGTCAGTCCCGGCAATCCGGCGACGAGCTTCCTTGATCGCATCGTCACCGCCGATTACTGGTGGCACCTGGTGCTGCCGGCGATCACGCTGACGCTGTTCCTGCAGGGCCTGCCGCTGTTGCTGATGCGCGCGACGATGCTCGACGTGATGGGGGAAGAATTCATCACCATGGCGCGCATGAAAGGCCTGTCGCGCTGGGCTGTTGTCGTGCGGCATGCCGCGCGCAACGCCCTGTTGCCGGTGGTCACCGCGTTCGCGCTGAGCCTTGGGACAAGCGTCGGCGGCAACGTCGTGGTCGAAACGGTGTTCGCGTGGCCAGGCTTAGGCCGGGTGCTGGTGCAGGCGGTGCAGGGAGCGGATTACCCAGTGGCGCAAGGTGCCTTCCTGGTGATCGCGGCAACGCTGGTCCTGATGAACACGGTGGCGGACCTCACCTACGGCATCCTCGACCCGCGGGTTGCCGACGGTGCGCGGCGTTAGCGCCGTTAAGGGTTGGCGCGGCGTTGGCGCCGCTAAACGTTGGCGCGGCGTTGGCGCCGCGACGCGTTGGCTCCGGCGCGAGCCGTTGGCGGTCGCGGGCCTCGTGATTTACGGCGTGGTCATCGCCATGGCGCTGTTCGCCGAGTGGCTCGCGCCCTACGACCCACGGGCCATGCTGCGGGACGGGCGTCGCATCGCGCGCTATCTCCCGATTTCGCTGGAGCATTGGCTCGGCACAACCTCGAGTGGGCGGGACGTGCTGAGCCAGCTGATCTACGGCGCCCGGTCGGCGCTCCAGGTCGGGCTGACAGCGGCGCTGGCGGTGGTGGTGATCGGCACCGTCCTGGGCCTGCTCGCCGGTTATCTCGGCGGGTGGGTCGACCGGGTGATCGGTCAGGTGACTGACATCGTGCTGGGCTTGCCACTGCTGCCGACCACGATCGTGCTGGCGGCGTTCACGCGCGCAGGGACGGTGACGGTGGTGGTGGCAGTCGCGGCGTTGCTGTGGCCGAACACGGCGCGGGTGATCCGAAGCCAGGTGCTGAGCTTGCGCGAGCGGGCCTGGGTGGAAGCGGCGCGGATGACCGGCTGTTCGAGCGGGCGGATCATGTTCGTGCACGTGCTGCCGCAAGTTCTGCCGCTCGCGGCGCTGTACGGGACGGTCGCGATCGGTTGGGCGATCCTGGCCGAGGCGGCGGCGAGTTTTCTCGGTTTCGGCGATCCTGAGTCGGTGAGTTGGGGGGTGATGCTGCAGGACGCCTACGCCAACCAGGCGTTGGGGCGCGGCGCATGGAACTGGTTCGTGCCGCCGGGGCTCGCGATCGTGCTGATGGTGCTGGCCGGGTTCCTGCTGTCGCGCGGGTCGGAGCGGCTGCTGTTTCCGAAGCTGGCCGACTCATGACGCTGCTGTCGGTTCGCAGCCTGGTCGTGGCGTATCGCACCGGCGCCGGGCCGGTGCTGGCAGTCGACGGGGCGACGCTCGAGATCCCGCGAGGCAGCAGCATGGGCTTGGTGGGCGAGAGCGGGTGCGGCAAGTCGACGCTCGGTCGGGCGATCATGGGGGTGCTGCCGGGCACGGCGAGCATTGTCAGCGGCAGCGTCGTCTTCGAGGGACAGGACCTGACCAAGCTGCGGCCGGCGGCGCGGCGGGCGCTGTTATGGCGGCGGCTCGCGTTCGTGCCGCAAACGGCCATGAACGCGCTCGACCCGGTGCAGCGGTTGCGCGCGCAGATGCGCGAGGTGCTGCAGGATCGCGGGGGCATGAGGCGGGCGCAGGCGGACGAGCGGGCGGCGGCGTTGTTCGGCCTCGTCGGGTTGGATGCGGCGCGGCTCTCGGACTTCCCGCATCAGTTCAGCGGCGGCATGCGGCAGCGGGCGTCCATCGCGCTGGCGCTGGCGCTCGACCCGGCGCTCGTGATCGCCGACGAGCCGGTGACGGCGCTCGACGTGATCGTGCAGCGGCAGGTGCTGGACGTGCTGCGGTCGTTGCAGGGCCGACTCGGCTTGTCGCTTCTGCTGGTGACGCACGACATCGCGGTGGTGGCCTACGCGTGTGACCGTGTGGCGGTGATGTATGCGGGACGGGTGGTGGAGGCGGGGACGGCGGCTGCCGTGCTGGAATCGCCGCTGCATCCCTATACCATGGGGCTGACGCACGCGTTTCCGGACGTGCATGGCGAGATCGCGAACCTGGTGCCGATCGAAGGGTCGCCGCCGTCGCTGCTCTCGCCCCCGCCGGGCTGCCGGTTCGCGCCACGGTGCCCGTTCAAAATACCACGGTGCACGAGGGAGTCGCCGCCGTTGGTCGCGGATGATGGCGAGCACCAAGTGGCGTGCTGGCGGGCAGGCGAAGCGGCCGCGTTGCGCATGGCGGCCGGAGAGCCGGCGACGTGGGCGGCGGAGGCGTGAGCATCGTCATCGCGGCGGAGGGACTGAGCAAGACGTTCCGGGTCAAGGAGCGCGTCGTGCATGCGGTGCGGGACGTGAGTCTCAGCGTGGCGCGGGGCGAGGCCGTGGGGCTGGTCGGCGAGTCGGGCTGCGGCAAGACGACGACGGCGCGCATGCTGCTGCGGCTGGAAGCGCCGAGCGCGGGGCGGGTGGTGTTCGAGGGCACGGACGTCACCGGGCTGACCGGGCGCGGGCTGCGTCCATTCCGGAGCCGGGCGCAACTGGTGTTCCAAAATCCATTCGACGCGCTCAACCCACGCTTCACGGTGGAACAAACGCTGCGGGAACCGCTGCGCAACTTCGGCTTGCAGCGGGATGAGCACGCGGCGCGGATCGAGGAGGTGATGCAGAGGGTGCGGCTGACACCGGCGAAGGCCTGGCTCGGGCGGCGGCCGCACGAGTTGTCAGGCGGGCAGTTGCAGCGCGTGGTGCTGGCGCGGGCATTGGTCGCGCATCCGGCGCTGATCGTGGCGGACGAGCCGGTGTCGATGCTGGACGTGTCGGTGCGGGCGGGAGTGCTGAACCTGATGCGCGACGCGCGCGACGCGCTCGGCCTGGCCGCGCTCTACATCAGCCACGACTTGGCGCTCATCCGCTACGTCTGCACGCGCACGCTGGTGATGTATCGCGGCGGCATCGTCGAAGAGGGACCGACGGGAGCCGTGATCGCGTCGCCGCGCCATCCTTACACGCGGGCGCTGATCGCCGCGGTGCCGGTGCCGCGGGTGGATCAGGACCGGTCGGCGCTGCCGATCAAGGGCTCGCTCGCGGAAACGCCGCCGGTGGAGGCGGGTTGCGCGTTCCGGCACCGGTGCCCGGACGCGTTCGACCGATGCAGCGTCGCAGCGCCGGCGCTGCGGCCGGTGGGCGAGGGGCGACGCGTCGCCTGTCACAAGGGAGACGAGTGATGGCGGTCTGCGACCCGATCAACCTCGAGATCATCCGCGGCGCAATCCGTGCGGCGCAAGCGGAGATGGAAGCGTTGCTGGAGCGCACAGCGATCTCGGCGTTCATCCGCGAGAAAAAGGATTTCTACACCGCGCTGTTCGACGCGGACGGCGTGATGGCGGTCGGGTCGAACGTGCCGATCTTCGGCGACATCTGCGGGCCGGTGTTCGAGCGGTTCCCGCTGGGCGAGGTGCGGGAAGGCGACCTCTACTGGTATAATGACTGCTACGCTTCCCGCGGCGCGGTGTCGCACTCCAACGACCAGGTGTTCCTGGCCCCCGTGTTCCACGACGGGCGCCGTTGCGCGTTCGTGATGGGGTGGGCGCATTTCTCCGACATCGGCGGACTCCGACCGGGATCGATCAGCCCGGCGGCGACCGACATCTTTCAGGAGGGCATCATCGTGCCGCCCACGAAACTGATCGAGGCGGGGACGACGAACACGGCGGTGTTGGACGTATTCTACCGCAACTCGCGCTACCCGGACACCTGCCGGGGCGACACGCGGGCGCTGATGGCCGCCGTGGACTTGGGCGTGCGGCGGATGGCGGAGATCCTCGGCCGATTCGGGGCGGACGTGGTCTCGGATGCGCTGCAACAGTTGCTGGCGCGGACGGAGGCGTTGGTGCGGCGGCGGCTGCGGGAAACGTTCCCGGTGGGAACGCACCGGTTCACCGACGCGATCGACGGCGACGGGCACGGCAGCGGGACCCTGTCGCTGCGGCTCGCGCTGACCCGGACGGAGGATGATCGGTTCATCTTCGACGCGACCGAGACGGACGACCAGTGCAAGGGGCCAGTCAACTTCCTCATGAATCGCGACGTGCCGGGCATGGCGCTCGGGCTGTCGTTCCTCGGCGGCGACCCGACGCAGGTGTGCAATGCCGGCGGGCCGCGGGCGCTGGACGAGGTGAGGCTGCGCGAAGGCTCGTTGCTCGCCCCACGGTTCCCGGCACCGCTCGGCATGCGGGGACTGACGATGATGCGGGTGCTGGCGGCGTTGAACGGGCTGGTGAACGTGGCCGGCACGCCGGCGAACGCGGCCCATTCCGCTTACGTCATCATCCTGATGAACGGGACGGTGGGCGGCAAGCCGTTCCTGCTCTCCGACGGGATCGGCGTCGGCTACGGCGCCAAGCCGGACGGGGACGGGATCGACGCGGTGTACTTCGTCGCGCAGGAGAACTACCCGGTCGAGTTCCTGGAGCTGGGTTACCCGGTGCGGCTGACAGAGTATGGCATCCATCGCGACAGCGGCGGACCCGGGGCGTTCCGCGGCGGATGCGGGATCGTGCGCGAATACGAGTTGCTGGCGGACGAGGGCACGTTGGCTGTGCGGATCGACGGCGTGGTCAACCCGCCCTGGGGCGCCGCGGGCGGCATGGGCGCAGGGGCAGGGCGGGCCGTGGTCAATCCCGGGCGCGCCGACGAACGCGTGCTGGCGCCGCTGTCGGACGGGAACGCGTTGCGCAAAGGCGACGTTCTGCGGATCGAAACTGGCGGCGGCGGCGGGCGCGGGCATCCCTTTGACCGGCCGGGCGAACTGGTGCTGCGCGATGTGCTGGAGGGATACGTTTCGGTCGAAGCGGCGGCCCGGGATTACGGGGCGGTGATCCGCGAGGGCGCGCTGGACGAGACGGCGACGGCGGCCCGGCGGGCAGATCGGCCGCAAGCACGGGCGTTCCACCGGCTGGGATACGTCGATGCCCTCGTCTGAACCGGCGCTCTTGCTCGCCGCTGACATCGGCGGGACCTTCACGGACGTCATGCTGCAGGATGCGGGCAGCGGTCGGGCGTGGCGGGTGAAGACGCCGAGCACGCCGTCCGATCCGAGCGAGGCGTTCCTGCGCGGGGTGGAGTTGGCTCTGGCGCAGGCGGGCGGCACACCAGGGTCGATCGAGCGGGTGCTACACGGGACGACGGTGGCGACCAACCTGATTCTCGAAGGCAAGTGCGCGCCGACGGCGCTGATCACGACGGCCGGGTTCCGGCACGTGCTCGACATCGGGCGGCAGGACATCCCGCGCCGAGCCAATCTCTACGCCTGGCGAAAACCACGGCGGCCAGTCCCGGCGTCGCACGTGCTCGAAGTGGTGGAGCGGATCCTCCCGGGCGGGGCGGTGTTGACTCCGCTCGACCAGGCGAGCGTCGCGGAAGCGGCAGACGCCTGCCGGCGCCTCGGCGTGCGCGCCGTCGCGGTCTGCCTGCTGCACAGCTACGCCAATCCGGCCCATGAGCTCCGTGTTGCGGAGATGCTGCGGGCGGCGCTGCCGGCCGTGGCGGTGACGGCATCGTCGGAGGTCCTGCCGGTGGTGCGCGAATACGAGCGATCGCTGGCGGCGATCTTGAACGCCGGGGTGATGCCGGCCGTGTCGTCCTACGTCGCGCGGCTGGAGGAGCGGCTGGGCGCGGCGGGCGTCGCGGGGCCGCTGTTGCTGATGCAGTCGAATGGCGGGGTCGCCGGGGTGGAGACGATCCGGCGGGCCCCGTCGGTTACCGCGCTGTCGGGTCCCGCGGCCGGTGTGGTCGGCGCGCGGAAGGTGGCGGCCGCGTGCGGCATCCGTGACCTGATCACGGTCGATATCGGCGGGACGAGTGCCGACATCTGCCTGATCCGGGACGGGCGGGTGGGGCTGACGCAGCACGGTAAGGTCGGCGAATGGCCGCTGTCGTTGCCGATGCTCGACATGGTCACGGTCGGGGCCGGGGGGGGATCGATCGCCCGCGTCGCCGACGGCGCGCTCTCGGTCGGCCCGGCCAGCGCTGGCGCGGTGCCCGGTCCCGCCTGCTACGGCGCGGGCGGGAGCGAGGCCACGGTGACGGACGCGCACGTGGTCCTCGGCCACCTGCCGGGCGGGTTGTTGGGCGGACGCATGGCGTTGGACCGCGCGCTGGCGGAGCAGGCTGTGCAGGCGAGCGTCGCCGCGCCGCTCAAACTCGACCTGCACCTGGCGGCACGCGGGATCCTGGCGATCGCGGACAACAACATGGTCGGCGCGATCCGGATCGTTTCGGTAGAACGTGGCGTTGACCCACGTGCGCTGACCCTCGTGCCGTTCGGGGGCGCGGGGCCGCTGCACGGCTGCGGCTTGGCGGAGCTGCTTGGCATCTCGACGGTGCTCATCACGCCGGCTCCGGGCATCCTGTGCGCGGAGGGGCTGCTGGCCGCCGACCTGCGGGCGGAGTTCAGTCGAACGCTGATGCGGGCACAAGCGCCCGACCCGGTCGAAGCGGCGACGCTGCGCGCGTCGCTGACCGCGGAAGCGGAAGCATGGTTCGAGGCGGAGCGCGTGCCAAAGGCGGCGCGGACGACCGAGACGGTGGCGCTGATGCGTTATGCCGGGCAGGGCAGTGAATTGGCCGTGCCATGGGTGAACGATGCGGATGCGCTGTGCCGGGCCTTCACCGAGGTGCATACGGGATTGAACGGGTTCGCCCTCGATGCGCAGATCGAACTCGTGACGTTGCGCGTGGAGGCGACCGGCCGCTTGGCGGCACGGGTGGCGACCTCACCCCCATCGGCCGAGAGCGTGACGACCGAGAAGACGGTGACCGTCCATTTCGCATCGGGTCGCGCCGTGACCGCGGTGGCCAAGCGCGAAGCGATCACGTCGGGCGCGTCGTTCGCCGGCCCTATGATCATCACGCAGGAGGACGCGACGACGCTGGTGCCGCCCGGATGGTTGGGCGAGGCACACGAGTCCGGAGCGCTCCTGCTCCACCGCCGAAACAGCCGAGTGAAAGGCGCGACCGATGGCACCGCTTGACGAACGTCGTGGCCAAGTCAGCGAAGACGAGCTTATGCAGGACATGCGCGCTTTCGCGCAGTGGACCAAACTGTCCGGGACGGCGGAGGAGCGGCAAAGCTTCATCTATCTCGAGCAGCGGATGAAGGAGCTCGGGTTCCGCACGACGCTGATTGAGCATGATGCGCTGATCAGCTTGCCGGGGCCGGCCTCGGTGCAGGTGGGCAACAAGGCGCTCACGTGCATCACCCACTCCTTCTCGCGCCCGTCGCCGGCCGATGGGTTGCAGGGGCGGCTGGTCGACGTCGGCGAGGGGACGCCTCCGGAGGTCGCGGGGAAGGATCTGCGCGGCGCGATCCTGCTCGTCGCGGGGATCGCCAGCCCCGCGGTCGCTGCCGTCGCGGCGCAGGCCGGTGCGGCGGGACAGCTTCATGTCAGTCCGGCGGAACACCTCCACGAGATGTGCATCTCGCCGGTCTGGGGCAGCCCGGCGCCGGATGCGCTCGCGGATCTGCCGCAGACGGTGGCCTGCACGATCTCGAACACCGATGGGGCGGCGCTGAGGGCACGGCTGGCAGCCAAGGAACAGGTTGAGGCAACGCTTCACGCCAAGGTCGACACCGGCTGGCGCAAGACGCCGATCCTGGTGGCCGACCTAGACGGGTCAACGGCGGACGCGGCGTTCATTCTGCTCTCGGGACATCACGACACTTGGTACCTGGGCGTCATGGACAACGGCGGCGCGAACGCGGCCATGATCGAGGTGGCGCGCGTGTGCGCCGCGGCGCGGGAGACTTGGCGGCGCGGCTTGCGCGTTTGCTTCTGGTCAGGGCATTCGCACGGGCGTTATTCGGGCTCGACCTGGTATGTCGACCAGTTCTGGGACGAGTTGGACCGGCGTTGCGCGGCCCACGTCAACCTTGACTCGTGCGGCGGCATCCACGCAACGGTGATGACAGAGTCGGCGGTGAGCGTCGGCTTGGCGGGGTTGGCGCGAGAGGCAGTTGCGGCGGAGACCGGAGACACGCATCTCGGTCGTCGGGTGGGGCGGAACTCGGATCAGTCGTTCTTCGGGATCGGCATTCCGTCAATGTTCGGCAGCGTCAGCCACCAGCCGCCGAGCCCGGTGAAGATGCGCAATGCGCTCGGTTGGTGGTGGCATACGCCGCATGACACGCTGGATAAGATTGACCCGGCCTTCCTCGCGCGCGACACGCGGGTGGCGCTGCGGGCCACGAGAACGCTGCTCACGGCGGAAGTCCTGCCGATTGATCTTGGTGCTCAGGCAGAGGCGCTGCGGACGTTTCTCAAGCCGATCGCGGCGAAGATCGGGAACGCGGTGAAGTTGGACGACGTGTTCGCGGCGTTGGACGAGTTCGCCGCCGCTGCGGAGGGTGCGGCGGCGGATGTGGCGATCATGCGCGCGTGCCGGGCATTGGTGCCGCTCGACTACACGACCGGCGACCGGTTCGGTCACGACCCCGCACTCCCGATCCCGGCCTGGGCGGCGCTGGCACCGTTGACGGATCTCGCCCGGTGCGAGGCCGGAACCGTTGCCCGCTATTCGGCCGTAGTCGCAGCCACTCGGGCGCGCAACCGGTTGCTGCATGCGCTTCGCATGGCGAACGAGGCATTGGCGACCTGTTCAGTCCCGGAGCGTGATGTGTCGACGGGAGTGGAAAAAACGTGAGCTGGTTAGGCTGCCTCTGAAAGCGCCTGTTCGGAGGTCAGGCGACGATCGAGCACAGCCACCCGCACGAGGGCAACGCGGTGGGCGCCGCGAGGCGATCAACGCATCCGGCGCCGCTTCGCCATCCGCGCGTTGGCAATCTCATAAGGCAAAATGGGTTATCCGGGTCAGGTCAGGAGCAAGCCTCCTACGCCGCGCCGGTACCGGCCGCCACTGGGCGGGTCTGTGCAACAAAGTCGCGCCGCCCCCCTGCCCTACCCCGCCCCGTTCTGCCCTGCCCGCATCGGCGTTCCCCCTGAAATAAGGCAGCCGCGATTAATTCTGGCAACCGCGTTCCGCACCATCTGCCCCGGCTCCTGTCCGCTGGCAAGAATGCTGATTCTCACACACAGAAAGACGGGGTGGAACTGACCACTCTGCTAGGTGGCCCGGAGCGGGGCCACCACCCAGCTTGCGGCTCCCGTGCTGCCATGTTGCAGTGTCGGACGTATCGCAGGAGGCCGGGATGAGAGTCAGATCCATGCTGCTCGCGGCGGGCCTGCTCGCGTTTCCGGCCAGTCCGTCGGTTGCGCAAGGGCCGCCGCCCAAGGTGCTTCGCGTGGCGCTCAGCGCGGACCTGACGCAGCTCGACCCCGGCTTCGCCAGCATCGTCATCACCCGCATCTACGGGTTGATGGTGTACAAAACGCTGTTCGCCTGGGACAGCAAGCTGGAACCCAAGCCGCAGATGGTGAAGGAGTGGAGCACGGCGCCGGACGGGCTGAGCTGGCGTTTCACGCTGCGGCAAAGCGCCGGCTGAACTGCCGCTCACGGCCGATCAGCAGCGCATCCACCGCGGTCCGCACGTTGTTGTAAATGCCGCGCTGGCAGGCACCCTTGTAGAACGAGAACGCCTTCGTGAGCGCCGAACACCATCTCCTGCAACTGCCGGGGATAGACGCGGGTGAACGGCATCCGGCTGTGGCAAAGCCGGACGTGGACCGCCTGTGCCGATGCCGTGGCGGCGTGCAGGACCACGACCTCGGTCGACCAGTTGAACTGGTAGGCCTCGCCCGGTGCGAAGCTCAGCGGGATGCAGGCGTCCGATGAGCCGGCGCCCCGCTTGCGCTGCCGTGCCTGGGCATAGCAGCGCACGCTGTCGTAGCCACCCTCGAAGCCCTCCACACGCAGGTCCTCGTAGATCCGCACCAGATCCAGACGCTCCCGGCTGGACAGCCGGTCATTGGCACCGAGGCGCTGATCGAGCCTCTCGGTCCAGGCACCGAGCTTGGGCCGTGGCTGCACCGCCCGCTCATACGAGAACGCCGTCTCCCCCGAACGCAGCACCCGGCGCACCGTGTTGCGGGCCAAGTCGAACTCCCGGGTGATCTGCTTGATCGATTTACCATCAATGAAATGCGCTTGTCGGATCCGAGCAATCGCGTCCACTACCAGCATCTCCTCACTACCCATCTGCTTGGGCGGCATCATCAGCAATTTGGGGGTCAACTTTGAGCTCATCCGCAGCTTCGGTGCAGCCCGTGGCGGCGTCGGGTGCGCGGGGGCACATAGCGTGAGCATCTCGGAGTTCATGCTGTCCCGTGTCCAAGCGCCTTCTGCCCCTCGTGCCTGCCGACTTGGTGGTTGACCAGGTCGTGCCCACCCCTGACCACGTCACCATCATGTGCCGGTCCCGCATCGCGGCCCCTGTCTGCCCCGGCTGCGGCCACCCGTCATCGCGGCGGCACAGCAGCTACCCCCGCCGGCTGGCCGACCTGCCCTGGCAAGGCCGCCGCGTGCAGGTCGAGGTGCAGGTGCGCCGGCTTCGCTGCCGGCGGCCCGGCTGCGCGCACCGTATCTTCGCCGAGCGCCTGCCCGCCGTTGCCGGCCCGTATGCCCAGCGGACAGCGCGCCTGGGCAGCCTGCAGCATCACATCGGCCTGGCGCTGGGCGGCAAGGCCGGCGCGCGCCTGGCCGAACGGATCGGCACGCCCGTGAGCGGCGCCACCCTACTCCGCCTCGTCCGCCGCGGCGCGCCTGCGGCGCCCGACACGGCGCCACGCGTGCTCGGGGTGGACGACTGGGCGTGGAAACGAGGGCAGCGCTACGGCACGGTTCTCGTGGACCTGGAACGCCGTGCCGTCGTTGACCTGCTACCCGACCGCGAGGCGGACAGCTTCGCCGCCTGGCTGCAGGCCCACCCCGGTGTCGAGGTGATCGCCCGCGACCGGGGCGCCGGCTACGCCGACGGCGGTAGGCGCGGTGCGCCCGGTGCCGTCCATGTCGCGGACCGGTGGCACCTGCTGGAGAACTGCAGCGCCGCCGTTCTGGAGGCGGTGAAGCGGAACATGCCCGCGCTCCGGGCTGCGGCCAAGCCCGCCTCCAGCGCTCCTGCCGCCGCAGCGACAACCGTGGTGCCCGTGGCGGACCCGGACGCGCCGCCACCGATGACGAGCGCGCAGCGGCTGCAATGGCAGGGCTGGCAGCGGCGCGTGCAGGTGCATGGCGAGGTGATGCGGTTGCACCAGCAGGGCGTTCCGATCCGCCACATCGCCCGCGACCTGGCGCTGTCGCGCAACACGGTGCGGCGCTGGGTGCGGGGCGAGCAGCCCGAGTTGCACCGGCCGCGGACCCACTCGCTCGACCCCTGGCGGGCGGTGCTGGAGCGGCGCTGGGCAGAGGGCTGCCGCAACGGCGCCCGGCTCTGGCGCGACCTGCGCGACGCCGGGTTCAAAGGCGGGATGCGCGTCGTCACCGAGTGGGCCAACCGGCAGCGGCTGGCGGACCCAGAGCGACAGCCCGGACCAGCGCCGGCCTCGGCCACGCAGCGTTCCCCTCGGCCCGCGGCACACCCGGCGCGGCGGGTATCCCGGATGCTCATGGCCGACCTGGCGCTGCTTGCGGAACCGGACCGCGCCTACGTCGAACGGCTGCTCGCGATGTCGCCGACGCTGGCCACGGTTCGCGACCTTGCCCAGCGCTTCGCTGCCTTGGTTCGCGCCCATACCGACGATGCCCTCACCCCCTGGCTGGCCGATGCCGAGGGCAGCGAACTGCGCGGCTTCGCCGCCGGCCTGCGCCAGGACGAGCAGGCGGTGCGCGCAGCCCTGACGCTGCCCTGGAGCAGCGGCCAAGTCGAGGGACAGGTCACCCGCTTGAAGCTGGTCAAGCGCCAGGGCTACGGACGAGCAAAGCTCGACCTGCTCAGGGCGCGCCTGATCCGTGCAGCATGATAACAATCTGCACCGAAGCTGCGGATGAGCCAACTTTGGACGCCGGTAACCCCCTCCGCTCGACTTTGGCCATTTCCGGTCATGCGTTGATCCAGAAATGCGGCTCGGAGGCGATGTGTTCGAGGGCTTCGTTAAGCGGCATGGCCGCGATGCCGAACGGCCCTGAGGCGCCCCAGCGCTGGCCGTTCCACCAAAGCACCTGCATCTTGTCGGCGTCCCCGGTCGGCTTGAGCCTGGCAAGCGGCGCGCCGGTGCGTTGGCTCATGAGCGAATAGCCGCGCCCTGCCTTGTGCACCGCGACGCCGCCGCCGCGGGCTTGGTTGAATGCCTCGATGCGCTCCCACATGGGGTCGCTGGCCGGCACGGTTGATCCTTCTGGCGCGTATGGAGTTGTCGGGCGGCAACGACACCACTGCGAGGCCACCATGGCAAGACAAACCGACCCCGAAACCCACCCTGGCCCTCTTGCCGCCTGGATGGTGCCGTTTGCCGGGTGCTTCACCCGCCCGACCTGGGCCAACCTGCTGGTGCTTGCCGCAGGCGCCATCCTGTCCCCGGGCCGGCGCACCGTCGCCGCAGCGCTGAGCAGCATGGGCCTGCGCGGGGCGGCGACCTTCACCAACTACCACCGTGCGCTTAACCGCAGCCGCTGGTCGGGCCAGGCTGCTGCACGCTGCCTGCTCGGACTGCTGGTCGCCTCCTTCGTGCCGAGCGGCCCGGTCGTGGTCGGTATTGACGAAACCATCGAGCGCCGCTGGGGCACGAAGATCAAGGCGCGCGGCATCTACCGCGATCCCGTGCAATCCAGCCACGGCCACTTTGTCAGGGCGTCCGGCCTGCGCTGGATCAGCCTGATGCTGCTCGCGCCCGTGCCGTTCGCCGGGCGTGTTTGGGCTTTGCCGTTCCTCACCTCGCTGGCGCCCTCTGAGCGCTACGCACAAGTCCACGGACGCCGGCACAAGCTGCTGACGGATCGGGCACGCCAACTGCTGCTCCGGCTCGCGCGCTGGTTGCCGGATCGGCGGATCATAGCCGTCGCCGACAGCAGCTACGCCGCTATCGAGCTGCTCGCAGCCGTGTGCCGGCATGTTGTCGTGATTACCCGGCTGCGACTCGACGCGCGCCTGTTCGACCCGCCCCCTCCACGCTTGCCCGGAACGAAAGGACGTCCGCGCGTATCCGGCGCACGCCAGCCGACGCTGCTCCAGCGCCTGGCCGACCCGAAAACAGAGTGGCAGCGCGTCACAATTACGGGCTGGTACGAGCAGGGCGAACGCCAGCTCGACGTCGTGTCGGGCAGGGCACTCTGGTACCATCCTGGCAAGCAAGTGCCGGTCCGCTGGGTGCTGGTCCGCGACCCGGCCGGCGAGGCCGAACCGCAAGCGTTCCTGTGCACGGACCAAGCCGCCGACCCGGTCGCCATCCTGCAGCTGTTCGTGCGCCGCTGGTCCGTCGAGGTGACCTTCGCCGAGGTGCGCCGGCACCTGGGCGTGGAAACGCAGCGCCAATGGTCGGACCTGGCTGTTGCCCGCACCACCCCGTGCCTGCTCGCCCTGTTCTCGCTCGTGACGCTCTGGGCCAGCGACTTGGCCGCGCGCGGCCTCGTCCTGCCCAGGCGCGCCGCTTGGTATGCCAAACACGCCGTCACCTTCTCCGACGCGCTCGCCGCCGTCCGCCGCCAGCTTTGGATCGCACAGGCTTTCTCAACATCGCCGCATGCCCAGAACACCGCAACAATCCCGCGCGTGCTCCTCGATAGGCTCACCGAAGCCGCATGCTACCCAGCCTGAAATGGCCAAAGTCGAGATGAGGCCTTGGAAGTCCTGAGGGCTGCGTCGAGATGTTTCGGTGAAGCATCATCGGGGCTGCTGAACGAGTTGATCAGGAATGAGAACTGCTGTGACTCCCGCAAATATTGGGTAGCTTAGCGTGATCGCGTGAGGTTGCCTCCGCGGCGGACTCCGGCGCGGCCCGTGATCTCACTCAAACGGCTGCAGAGCGGCATCAGGCCAGTTCCTCCTCGCCGGCGCGCCGGGCCAGCCGTGTCGCAAGCGCGAGCACGGGCAGCCCGGAAGCCCTGCCAGCGGACACCGAGAAGCCGTTCGCGCCGGAGGACAAGGCCGGGTGGGTCCGTGCCCACCTGGCGGAGAAGCCGGGCATCGCCGGGCGCGGGCTGCTGGCCAAGCTAGGCGGGCGCGACGCGTCGGCCCGCTACAACGAGGCGTGGCGCCTGCTCGGCCAAGAGGGCCTGAGCTTCAAAACCGTACGGCTCGCCCCGTCCGCGAGCGTGAGTTGACTGTGTTGGTCTGCACCACCTGTCCGGCCTCAAGGACGAACCCTGGCCAGGATGGGTATTCGCGCGTCTACGGAACTGTTCCTAGTCAAAATGTCCACCAGGGTCGCGCCGGGCGGTCATGCCGTGCTCCGGCTGGATCCAGGCTGGTTGACGCATCTCCGAGTGGCTGGCGGTGCCCCGAACATCACCATCATGGCCCGGCCAGCGACCTGCCCGGCGTTGAACTCCAGGAGAGCGTTCGACAGTTCACGCGCGGCCACTGGATCTCGGGCCGGGTGCTTGCCAGCTACGACGACATCGTCGACCACTGCGCCGATGCCTGGAGCAAGCTCGTCGCACAGGCCTGGACAATCATCACGCCCGGACTGCAAAACTGAGCACGCCAGTTCTGATCAGGAAGATTTGGCGTTACACCGGAACAGAGGCGAACTGGACGCGCTTGGCGCGGGCACCGCTGGCGAGCAGCTCGTCCACCATGCGTAAGCTGAGCGGAAAACGGAAGTAGAGCCAAACGGCGTGGCTGATGATCTCAGCCGGGAACCGGTAGCCGGCATAGCTCGGGCAGGCAGGCGTGGTCATCCCGCCCGCCTACCTGGCTCAGCCGCGTCTCGCAAGCCGTTCGGCCGCCAAGTTGACGGTGCCGTCCGACGCTAGTCGTGCTGAGGCGGCCATCGCAGCGTGCTACAATTCCGCCCGGATGCTCCGAACCACGTCTTCCAGTGTGGTGACGCCGCTCAGCGCTGCGTCCAACCCCGCGTCGAATAGCGGGACCATGCCGGCCTGCACAGCAGCACGCTCGACATCAACGTGATCGGCGCGTGCGAAGATCAGGCGCTCAATCGCGGCGTTCGGCGCCAGGAACTCGGCGATGGCGAGGCGGCCGCGGTAGCCGGTATTGCGGCAATGCGAGCAACCGGCCGGATGCCACAGCGTGATAGGGCGGCCCGTGGTACGGCGGTCCAAGCCAAAACGTTCGACTAGCGCTTCCGGCGCGTCGGCCTCACGCTTGCAATGCGTGCAAAGCCGCCGAACCAGCCGCTGCGCCAGCACGCCGCGCAACACGGCGGTGAGCAGATAGTCCTCCAGCCCCATGTCGCGCAGCCGGGTAATGGTCCCCGCCGCCGAGTTGGTGTGGACGGTGGAGAGCACGAGATGGCCGGTCAGTGCCGCCTGCACCGCGATCTGCGCCGTGTCCTGGTCACGAATCTCGCCCACCATGATGACGTCGGGGTTATGGCGCAGGTTGGAGCGCAGCAGACTGGCGAAGGTAAGGTCGATCTGCGGCTTGACCTGGCTCTGCACGATGCCGTCGAGCTGATACTCGATCGGGTCCTCAATGGTGACGACCTTGCGTTCGACAGAGTTGAGCTGGAGCAAGCCGGTGTAGAGGGTGGTAGTCTTGCCACTGCCGGTCGGGCCGCTGACGAGCACGATGCCGTTGGGCAGTTCAAGCGCCGCGGTGAAACGAGCGACGACGGCGGGCGACAGGCCGAGCGCCTCCCAATCGAAGGCGACGGCGCTGCGGTCGAGCACGCGCAGCACGACGGTTTCACCGTGCAAGCTGGGGATGGTGGCGACGCGAAAGTCGATTTCCTGGCCGCGGACGGCCATTTGAATGCGGCCGTCCTGAGGCATGTGGCGCTGAGCGATGTCGAGTCGGGCCATGATCTTGATCCGTGAGACGATGGCGGCGGAGAGGCGGGCGGGCGGCGACTCCGCTTCCTGCAAAGTGCCGTCGTTGCGATAGCGGATGCGAAGGCGGTCCTCGAACGGCTCGATGTGGATGTCGGAGGCGCGGGTTTCGACAGCGCGGGCGATGACCTGGTTCACCAGGCGGATCACGGGCGCCTCGCTGGCGAGATCGCGCAGCCGCTCGGCATCGGCTTCGAGTGGCTCGCCAGCGTCGTCGGCTTGGGTGGCCTCGGAGTCGGGACCGTCTGGATAAAGGCGGCCGAAGGCGGCTTCCAACTCGAGCGGGACGGCGACTTCGATGCGGACGGGGCAGCCGGTGGCGGCGGCGATGGCGCCCGGGGTGAAACGATCGAGCGGGTCGGCAAGGGCGACGCGCAGGGTGCCGGCCTCGAGACCGAGCGGAAGGGCACGGGCGTGGCGAAGAAAGCGAGGCGCCAGGCGGTTGGGCAGCACCGCGGCTGGAGGGTAGGCGGCGGGCGCGACGAGCGGGATTTGCAGCAAGGCGGAGAACGCGGTCGCCAAGTCGCGCTCGGTGACGAGGCCGAGTTGGCTGAGCACGGCGTCCACCCGTTGGCTGGTTTCCGTGGCGACCCGGCGCGCCCGCTCTATGGCGCGCGGCTCGCAACGGCCTTGCTCAGCAAGAAGGCGTAGGAGCGCTTCGGCATCGTCACCCGGCGGGGCAGCGCTCTCGACGGATCGGGTAGCCGGCGGCATCTTTAAGTCCTATTCGAGGCAAGTGTGCAGATAATCAGAGCGAGCATTAGGGACAAGGCGCGTGGTTGTCGCCGCCGCGGCCAATGCCATACACCTGCTCACTGACGGCGTAAGGGAGGCGAGGCGGAGTGGCTTGGACGGTACGGTATGTGGCAGTTTTGATCTTGGTTGGCGCAATCGTGGGATGCGAACCGACAACGCTGCTCTGTCAGCGACCGGAGGTGCTGCACGAGGTCGAGCAGATCATGCGGGCGCGCAACATCTACCAGGATGTCGACGAGACGACGGTGACAGAGGCACCGACCATGCGGGCCGACGCAGTGGTCTGCCACGCGGCCGTGACGAGCATCGGCTACGTTCCCGCCAAAACAGGGTGGCACCCTCGGCCTGTCCGCACCGTGCGGCGTTACGACGTGCAAGTCACCAGTCCTTTCTTCTTCGTGCAGGTCCCGCCCTGAGCCCGTATGTGCCTTGGGCCGGGCGCTACGACGAGCGGGCGACAGAAGGGGACATCCTGGCTTGCTTCCGGCTGATTCTCGGGCGCAATCCCAACCCAGAGGAATGGCCCGGCCATTCCGCGCGTGCGGGCGAGCCGTTGCCCGGCGTCGTCGCGAGCTACGTCAACAGCCTCGAATTCGCACGGCGGCGGCTACAGAACCCGGCGGCGGGCAGCGCGCCCGAGGTGGCAGAGCTGGAAGGACTCCGCATCCTGGCCAGCGCTGATGACCTCGCCGTGGGCAAGGCCTTGCTGTCCGGACGCTACGAACCCGAGGTGGTGGCCGTGTTCCGGGACTTGCTGCGGCCGGGCATGGGGGTGATCGATATTGGGGCCAACGTCGGCTTCTTTTCCATGCTGGCGGCGACGCTGGTGGGGCCGCAGGGGTGGGTGCTGGCTGTGGAGGCGAATCCGCGCAATGCCCGGATGGCGGAGGCGAGCCGGCGGCTGAACGGGTTCGGGCAGGTGACGGTGTTGCAAGTGGCGGCCGGGCGGGAAGCTGGGCTGCTGGCGATCAATACGTCGTTCTCGAACGGAACCACGTCGGCGGTCGAGGACGGGGCGGTGCTGGAATCGGAGACGGTCGGTTGCGTGGCGATCGACCAGGTGGTGGGCCGCGGGCGCCGGGTCGGGCTGGTGAAGCTGGACGTGGAGGGTGCGGAGTACAACGCATTGCTGGGCTGCCGGGCGATGCTGCAGCGGGACCGGCCCGTGCTGGTATTCGAGTTCGGGCCGGGGCAGTTGCCGGGCATTTCAGGGGTGACCGGCGAGACGCTGCTGCAGTGGGTGATCGGGCAAGGATACCGGCTGGAGGTGGTGGAACTCGACGGGCTGCCGACTCCGGTCGGGCGGGATTGGGCTGCCGTGATGCGAGCGTATGAGGCACGCGGGCGGGACCATATCGATGTGGTCGCCCGTCCGATACAAGGGTGGCGCTGGCGGCTGACGATGAGAGCCAGACGGACGCACGCGCCTACGATTTGAGGCCGTTCGACGCGCCGCTGTTCCGGCCAGGCTACTCGGCTAGCCGGTGTGGATGTGGCGTCCTGATGTGGGGCGGCACAAACGGCGGCCGGCCTACAGCAACGGCCTGTGCAACCGCACGACCCACGCCGCCAGCGCCAGCGGCGGGCCGAACGGGATCATGGCGCCGCTTTTTATTGAGCAAAGCCGGGCGTCGCGCAGTGTCAGCAGCACCCCCGCCCCCGCGGCTAGTATGAGCACGCTCGATAGGCCTGCAATCCCGACCCATGCGCCGATCGCGGCAAACAGTTTCGCGTCGCCAGGGGAGTGGAGAAAACGTGAGCTGGTCATGCTACCTCTGAAAGCGCCTGTTCGGGCGTGAGCCGATTGCCGAGCACCGCGGCGCGCACGACGGCGACGCGGTAGGCGCCGCGAGGCGACCAGCGCATCGAGCCGCGCTTGGCCATCCGCGCGTCGGCAATCTCGTCCACGCACCCCTCGGCGCGTGAGATCGAGACCGGCAGGCCCGCGCGATGGCGCGACCCGTCGTCGATCAGCGTCTTTTCGTTATTGGCGAGACAGCAGCGCTGGTCGTCGCAGCGGCTGAAGAACCGAACGACAGACGCGCGAAGCCGGTCGCCATTGAGGTAGGCGGCTTCGCTAGCGAGGTGCCGCAAGCTGAACAGCTCGCGCCACGCCTCGTCGTGACAGCCGTTCCACAGCAGGTGGCGAGCACGGCTGACCCTGTCGCTCACCTCGTTGAGACCGGCATGGTGGATCGGTTCCAGGACGTAGGCGCCTCGCACGGCCTACTCGGCACGGCGCACCCGCATGGAGATGTACCACCAGTCCAGGATGCGAGTGAAGTTGCTGCCCGCAGTCCTTCGCACCAGTTCGGGCAGGGCCGCCTCGCCGTCGCTGATGACGGTCACCGGCATATCCGGCCGCCAACCCTGCGCGACCAGTGCCGCACGAAGGGGCAGCAACGGCCGTTCGGTTCCAGAGAGCGCGAGGGCAAAGCAACGGGGCGGACACCCGGCTGCCTCAACCTTGCCCACGGTGACGTCCACGTGGCAGGTCTGATACCCGAAAGCCGCACGGATATGTGCGCCGCCGACCGCAACGACGATGACGGGGTCGTTCGTGGTCTCGGCTGCTGGGGCAGGTGGCGTCTCGACTGCCCTGGACTCCTCGGCATGGGGTTCGCCTACAACCCGATGCAAGCGGTACCGAACACTGGCGTGGTTCGGCAGGGAGCACGGCAAGAGCATGCCCAGGAGACGGCCCGCCTCACGGAAGGAGTGGCGAGCGCCGAGTTCGGCCTGCAGCCGGCGCAGTTCCGGGGTGCAGCTGTCGGGCAGCAGCGCCGAAAGGGGCGAGAACGACACGTCCTTAAACGACTCCTTGTTCACGCAGGAGCAAAGCTTGGTTCGCGACGCTGCGACACGCACCGTTCCAAACAAGGTTTGCAACCCCCGGGTGCGCCGGTCCCGGATCGGCTGCACGCTCAGGCAATCGCTGCAGACCCGGGCAGCCATGACCTTCTCGTCGATTTGGCTCTGGATGACGCGGCGTTGCAGCTCGGCTAAGGTGCTTTCCCTTCGTTAAGGGTCAGGCCGACTTCGTGTGAGGCCAAGCCGGCCGCGCGCCGCGTCAGACGTCCAATCTCGAAAGCCTGAGCGCCGCCCTACTCCGTTTTCGCCTCCAGCTTGATCGTCCCCTGCACCCGCCAAACCCCTCCGTAAGGAAGGTAGTCTGCTACGACCTCTCTCCCAAGCAGCCCAGGTTTTTCTACTCCCGCCGCGACACCCAGTCCCTACGTGATCGCACCGAGGGCTGTGCGCCGCCAGGCCGCTTGACGAACGCTTGTCGCTAGACTGACACGAAATCTTCATCCGAATGACCCATATGCGAGCTGTTCCGCCTGGCTTTTCTGGCCTTTGCTGACGCATGTTTCCTATGACCATGCCGGCACGGCACCAATGATTTGGCCGTCTGCGAACGGACGCCCTCGCTTCATGGAAGGACACAGGTTGATCCGCATCCTGCTCCTGGTCTTCGTTTTGCTGTGCTGCCCGCTGACCGCTGCCCATGCGGAAGATGACGAGGCCTGCACGATCCGGCACGCCGAGCTGACGAAACAGGCGGCAAACTTCAAAAGTGAGAACCAGATCAAGCGGCTGATCGACGCCGACCTGCGCCGGGCCATGCGGGAACAGGCGGAAGGCGATACGGACGAATGCATCGAGGCGCTCGACCACGCTGCGGCGCTGCTGGCCGGCAAATATTGACAGGCCTGGCGATAACCGAGGATTTATGTTTCTTGTTGCAGACCTGCATGCTCTCCAATCGCTTCGTCGCGCCGCCGAGATGAGGTGGTCCCACGGCTTGTAACCGCCCGTGATACGTCGGCCGAGGATGGCCCGTTGCCCGCAGGCTGGGCCATATGCCCGCTGGGACGATGCGGGTTTCACTCTCCTGGAAGTCCTAGTGGCGCTCGCCATCACCGTCCCAGCCTTAGTCGTACTGTACCAGCAAGGCGTTGCCTCGTTGCAAGCGACCTATGCCGCCGTGTCATACCGGGAAGCGGTGTCGCGGGCGCAGTCGCGTCTGGACGGGCTAGGCGCGACGCCCCTCGCTCCGAACGAACGCGAAGGGGACGACAGCAGCGGATACCATTGGCGCACACGGGTCGCCGCCGTTGCCACGGCCAAGCCGTCGAACCCGTCGTCGCAGGAGCCCTCATCCGGGGGCGGCGTCACACTGTTTGCCGTAACGGTCGAGGTGTCCTGGCCCGGTCTGGGCGGACAACGCCGCGTAGTGCTCGATACGCGGCGGCTCGGCCCGGCGTCGGCGGCTCCGCCGTGACACGCGGGCCTGATGGCGGCTTTACCCTGTTGGAAGTGCTCGTGGCCATGTTCGTATTGGGCCTCCTGTTCGTGCTATTGAGCCAGGGCATGCAGTTCGGGCTGCACACGGTGCAGCTCCAGGCGGCGACCCGGGACCGCGAGGGTGACATCGACGCCGTCGATCGCGTGCTGCGACGTCTGGTCGGATCGGCCGACCCCGGCCTGTATCCAGAGCCGGCAACGCTACAAGGGACGGCCACGGCCATGTCGTTCACCACCGAGCTGCCGCTCTACGGCGCCGAGCAAGTGCAGCCAGTGGATGTGGTGCTCTCCGCAGAAGGAGGGCGGTTGCTGCTCCGGTGGACGCCGCACCGCCATGTCGAAACGTTCGGCCCGCCGCTCCCGCCGCATACGAACGTTCTGCTGGGCGGCGTGGACGGTCTCGAGCTTTCCTATTGGCGGCAGGGCGGATCGGGCGGCTGGATATCGCAGTGGGAGAAAGAGGAAAAGCTGCCCGCGCTCGTCCGCATCCGCCTCCTGTTCGGTCGGCATGGCTCCCGACATTGGCCGCCGCTCATTATCGCGCCGCTGCGAGAGCCGGTGGAGGAATGAGCGTGGCATGCGGTGCAGCCGGCGGCGCTTCGCACGGGCTGGCGCATCAGGTGGACCGAGGCTTCGCGCTGCTGGTCGTCTTGTGGACGCTGATCCCGCTGTCGCTCCTACTTGTCGTGCTGGCCAGCTCGGCGCGTTCGGACACCCGGCTCGCGGGCAACCTGGTCGCCGCGGCGGAGCTGCAGGCGGCGGCGGACGGGGCAATCAACAGCATGGTGTTCAATCTGCTGCAGCATGGCGTGTCTCAGGCCGGCGTCGCTCGCACCGCGTTCCGTCTCGGCGGGACCGTGGTCGACGTCGAGGCCGTGAACCAGTCGGGGCTGCTCAATCCCAATCTCGCCTCCCCGGAGATGCTGGCTGCGCTCTTCTCCCGGCTCGGTGTTGGCGCTGCGGCGGGGTCGCGATTGGCCGGTGCGATCGTCGATTGGCGCAACCCCGGGCAGCGCCTTGGGCCGGGCGGCGGCAAGGCGGCGGAATACCGGGCCGCCGGGCTGGACTACGCTCCGGCTGGTGCGCCGTTCCAAAGCCTGGGCGAGCTGCGGGACGTACTCGGTATGACGCCGGACGCGCTCGCCGCCCTGCTGCCGCATCTCACACTGTTCTCGGACCGTGATCCGGACCCGCTGCTAGCCGACCCGATCGTCCGCGCCGCGCTTCGCGACGTGGGCCAGACCGGCAGCCTGGGGCCGTCCAGCGTCCACGTGGTGCGCATCACGGCGGTGGCCTGCCGAGCCAACGGCTCCGAAGTCGTGCGGCGCGCCGTCGTCCGCCTGGGCTACTCGGCCAACCGGCGCGGATGGCGCGTCTTGGTATGGAGCGGGGTGAACGGTGGTTAACCTACAGCAACGGCCCGTGCAGCCGCACGACCCAAGCCGCAAGCGCCAGCGGCGGGCCGAACGGGACCATGGCGCCGCCCGTGAGCGGGCGATGCCGGGCGTCGCACAACGCCAGCAACACCCCCGCCCCCGCGGCCAGGATGAGCACGCTCGGCACGCCTTCGATCCCGACCCAGGCACCGATCGCGGCGAACAGCTTCGCGTCGCCGGACCCCAGCCCTTCGCACCCGCGCAGCCCGCGATACGCCAGCGATACGCCCCGGAACAGGAAGTATGCCGCCATCGTGGCGAACGCGTGGTCGGCGACGGCGTCCGGCTCGGCCCAGAGCGTCGCTGCCAGCCCGGCCAGGATCAGCGGCAAGGTCAGCGCGTCGGGCAACCGGAGATGCTCCCAATCGATCCAGGCGAGCGTGAGCAGGGTCCAGCCGAACGCGCAGTCGGCCCAGAGCGTCTCCGCCCCGGCGAGCACGGCCCAGGCCGCCACGGCCACGGCCGCAAGCTCGATTGCAGGATGAAACCAGCCGATCGGTACGTGGCAGGCCGCGCACCGGCCGCGCAGAACGGCGAAGCTCAAGAGCGGCATCAGGGCATAGGGCGGCAGCGGCGCGCCGCACGTCTCGCACGCCGACCGCGACCATGCGACCGGGCGGCCCCGGGGCAGGCGGCGGATCAGCACGCCGAGAAAGCTGCCGGCGAAGGGCGCGAGCAGGAGCGAGAGGAGCCAACCCATCAGAAACGCGTCTTTCTTCCAGACCGCCACGCTGTATAGAGGGTGTGGACGGACGCATGAAGCTGGCGGCATCCGGTCATGGCGGGTTCATCTTGTTGGAGATGCTGGTGGTGCTGGCCGTGCTCGGCCTGCTGGCAGGCCTCGTGCTGGGGTGCGGACCGCCGCGCAGCGCCGCGCTGGAGATGCGCGCGGCGGTCACGGTGGTCGCGCAAGGGCTGCGCGCGGCGTGCGGCCAGGCCATCACCGCGAACCGGCCCGTGACGGTGCTGTTCGACACACGCGCCCGGACCATGCGGGTGGGGACTGCGGCGATCCAGGCGTTGCCGGTCGCTGTCGCCGTGGATGGTGGCGCCGGCAGTCCGGGATTGCGTTCCTGCCGGACGGCAGCTCCTCGGGCGGCCGAGTCGATCTCGCGGCGGGTGAGCGCCGAATGCAGGTCGGCGTGGACTGGACTTCCGGCCGGGTCAGCGTGGCCGGCAGTCTACCCTGACGCGGGGCATGGGAACCCGGCGGTCCGCTACCGGCCTGGAGACTGGAACAACTGCCGCGCCGCGCCCATGACTCGCCCCAGATAGGCGTCGTGGTAAGCCGCGGTGTGCGAGTGGTAGTTGCCGACCGCCTGCATGAGGTCGCCTTGCGCCTCGTCTAGGTAGGTGCGCAGAATCAGACCCGCGGCCGCGATGTTGAAGCAGGGCAGCGCGATCAGGCGCTCGCGCACCTGCGCCGGGCCGAGGCCGGTGTAGCGGGCGAGCGGAACGAGCCAGAGACTGTTGACCTGCATGACCCCGTAATCCTCCGACCCGTTGCGGTTGCGGCTGACCAGGCCCGGACGGCCGCCCTCGGTGCGCTGGATCGACGGCAGGACGCGCGGCGGCAGAACGTAGATCTGCGCCACGAGCGCCATGCAGCTCAGGAACGGGACCGGCATGCGAGGAAGGCCGCCTCCTTGCTTATAGAAAGCCATACCCGCCCAGACTTACGACGCTGCCCAGCAGGATGGAAGCGTCGCCGCAGTTGTCACCCGCCGCGGAGGCGGCAGGTTGCACCGAGGCCCAGAAGCGATCCGCCCAGCAATGCGAGGCTCGCCGGCTCCAGCACGGCTTGCCCCGCCGTGGACACGGAAACGCTGGCGAGATCGCCCGTCAGCGCCACAATGTTCAAGCCGTCCGCGCTCGCAGTGTAGTAGCCGAACGTGCTCGGGAATGTCGACATCAGGTTGCTGGCCAGGTCGAGGTTGGTCGTCAGTTGCCCGGCATCGCCGAGCAAGGCAATCGCGGATTCTGATGCGCCGGGCCAAGCGGTCAGCGACGAGAGATCCAGCGTGAACGAACTGTTGCTCGTGCCGCCCTGCTGCACCGGCAAGACCTCCGCGCGATAGATCGCATCGGGCGGGTTGGTGACAGCCGGCGAGTAGGCCGCGGTCGAGCCGTAGCCCGCGGACGGGTTTTTGCCGTCGATTGTGAAAGAGGTGAACTGGCCGGCGTCGGTCAGCGCGAAGCTGCCGGAAACGATATCGCCCACTGCGCGCCCGGCGGCGCCTTGAGTGGACGTCACCGGCCCGGAGAAGTTGGCGTTATAGACGATCGCCGAGGCGGGAACGGCATAGGCGGCCACGGTCAGGGCGGCGGCGAGAATTAAGGTGCGATGCATGGTGCTGGTCCGTCCGTGCGATGTTGGGGAGATCGGCGGGGCACAGAAGCCGCCCTCGTCCTTGCGTCGTAGGTGCTATGGGTTCGCCGCGCGCCCCGTGCCAAGGTGCAGGCCGGTGCGCATGCGGGGATATGGCTGGCCGTCCATCAGGCCTTGCCACAGGACCTCGTTGAACAGGTCGGTCGGCACGCGGTCTTCCTTGGAGAAGTCGAAGCCGCGGGATGCGCGGGCCCAATAGGCCGTATCGCGGCGCGGCAGGATGTCCGGCCCGTCGGCGTATCGCACGCCGACATCGATTGCCGCGAGCTGCGTCGTCTTCAGCACCGTCGAGGCGATCGCGTTGAAGGTCCAGCTGCCCGAAGAGTTGATGTCGAACACGTCGGTCATCGGCGGCTGGTAGGCCGTGTTGAGGTTGATGTGCTGCGTACCTAAGATGTCCTCGATCGTCCGCAACACGCTGACCTGGTTGTAGCGGGTGCTCACGACCGCGTTCTGCTTCACGTAAGGGCCGACGACGTAGGTAGTGGAGCGGTGCGAGTCGACGTGGTCCGGACCGTCCTGGGTGTCGTCCTTCGTGATGAAGATCAGGGTGTTGGCCGCGAACGGGCTATGCGCGACGGCTTCGACCAATCGCCCAGTGGCAAGATCGTTGTCGGCCTGCTGGGTGTCGGGCGTATTCACGCCGCCGAGCGCCGTGGCGAAGCTGCCCGTGTGGTCGTGGCTGAGGCGGACCGACTCGAAGCTCGGCAGGCTGCCGGACGCCACGTAGCCTTGGAACTCGCGGTTCCACTCGTTGAAGTCCCAAACGTCAGCCACCGTCATGTCGTAGCCGCGGAAATAGATGTCGGTATAGGGTGCCAGCGTCGGGTTCAGCGGAGCGGCCTGCACCATCCCTGCCGCGCCGGCGTTGGTGATCGGCTGGCCGTTCGCATCCTTCGTCGGGCCGATGTTGTTGACCATCCAGCCGTAGTTGCGAACCGTCAGCCCGGCCTGGAGCACGGCATCGAATATGTAGCTCTGCTGCTGGCCCCACGGTGCGTCGGTGGCGGCGATGGCGGCGATGCCAGGCAGGACATTGGCGGTGCCGCCGGGCAGAGCGGCAGTACCGGTGCTGAAGCGACCGTTCGTGGCCGCGTCGCGTCCGGGAATGGTGGGGACGCCGATCGGCACGTTGCGGTTCGAGCCCTCTGACTCGTAAGATAATCTGCTATCTATGTTAGCGTAGTTGATCGGCACCGCCAACTTGGCTGCCGAACGGCTTGCGAGACGCGGCTGAGCCAGGCAGGCGGGCGGGATGACCACGCCTGCCTGCCCGAGCTATGCCGGCTACCGGTTCCCGGCTGAGATCATCAGCCACGCCGTTTGGCTCTACTTCCGTTTTCCGCTCAGCTTACGCATGGTGGACGAGCTGCTGGCCGCGCGCGGCATCCTTGTCAGCCACGAGACCGTGCGTCAGTGGGCGCTGAAGTTCGGGCAGGGCTTCACCAACCAGATCCGGCGCCGGCTGCCTGCCGCCGCAGACAAGTGGCACCTGGATGAGGTCGTGCTGACGATCTCTGGGGTAAAGCACTGGCTGTGGCGCGCGGTCGACCAGGACGGGATGGTTCTGGACATCCTGGTGCAGAGCCGGCGCGACACGCGGGCCGCCAAGCGCCTGCTCTGCAAGCTGCTGAAGCGGCAATGCCGGGCACCTCGTGTTCTGATCACCGACAAGCTGGCGAGCGACGGCGCGGCCAAACGCGCGGTGATGCCCGCCGTCGAGCACCGGAAGCACAAAGGCCTCAATAACCGGGCGGAAAACTCGCACCAGCCTACGCGACGGCGGGAACGGCAGATGAAGCGCTTCAAGTCGGCCGGCCAGGCACAACGTTTCCTCACCGCCCACGACGGGATCAACAACCTCTTCCACCTCCGCCGCCATCAACTGCCTGCTCCCCAGTATCGAGCCGCCCGGATGCAAGCCTTTCAGGTTTGGGCCGAGGTCACTGGCGTCGCCGCTTCGGCATAACCACGACCACGCTGTCCTGATCGCGCGCTATCGCGACCCCAGTCCGACAAGTTGACGGTTCCTACAGGGCCTTGTGCGACGCGGGCTTGGCCGTGAGCAGGAAGTCGCCGCCGGCCGCGGTGATCGCGTCCGCCATCGGCTGGCAAACGAACAGGTCATCGCCGAGGTAGATGGGCCGCAGATCCATCAGGTGCTGTGCGTGGGTGGCCAACCAGCGTTTGGCGGCACGGCGTTCGCAGTCCTGCTTCTCCGCGCCGTCCTGGGGCGCGATGAACTCCGGCATCAGCGGCAGCGCCATCGCATGGCCAGGAGCGACGAGCGTTGCGGCCAGCATGGCATGGTAGCTTTCCGTCTTGCCGTTTGAGCGTTCGCGTATCAGGCACTGCGGACAGCCGAGCTTTTGCGAGCAGAAGTATTCCGTGCCGTCGAGCGCGATCAGAACGCGGCCACCGAGCCGCTGAAAGGGCGTGAGGCCGCCATGCTGACGCAGAACGCCCAATGCCTGGTTGAAGGCGGGCTGCAGGTGCGAAGGATGCACCGGGTCGAGCATGGACCGGATATGATTGTCGGTTGGAATGGCCGTCATGCCAAACAGGCTGTGGCAGTTCGACGCTTTGCGGCCCGCCTCAAGCTCGCGCTGATAAGCAAGGAACGACTCGCTTTGCATGAAGAACAGCGAGAAGGCCGACAAACCGATGTCCGCCATGCTGTATTTCACCTCGCCGCGCCGCTTGTCAGGAAAAGCCGCACAGGCCAATCGCACACCGTCCAAAAGAGCTTCCAGCATCTCCATGCCGGTTTGCACCACACCCCAAGCCAAAGCGAAACCCACCCCTCTCATCAGCCATTTAGAATTGCTGCACCTTCTTTCTCTCCACCGGCTGCGGAACGGAGCGCCGAGCAGGCAGCAACGGCAATAGCGAGGCCGCTGTTCAGTCCGAGCCGGCGTCCGGCCGCACCGCCCGCAGCCGCTGCGACACCCGCCTCCCTTTCTCTGCCGCGCCTCGCCGGCACTGTGATCGGCCCGCTCGGTAAGTCTGCGTTGTTCACCAGCGCGGGCAAGCCGGTGACGGTGGAGGTGAGCGGTCAGGTCGGCGGCTGGACAGTCCAGGCGATCGAGGCCGCAAACGTCACCCTTTCCGGCCCGGACGGTGTACGCCAACTGCGCATAACGTTCGATCTCGCCGAGCATACCGAAACCAGTACGGCAGTCTTTGCGACCGAGGCCGGACTGCTTTGGGATAATTTTTGCGGCCGAGTGCATGGGCGAGCCAACGGTAGGCAAAACCGATTCAGCACGGAGCGTTGCAGCGCCCTTGCGGCGGCGATCTCGCTAAAGGCGACGCCTCTCCCATAAAGCCTGCCAGGCAGGAAAACCGGCACGATCTGCGGTATACTGCGCCCAGTTTGTCACGAGGGTTTGCGGAGTTGGAAGTGAGACTGCGCGATTGCGGGTTGCTAGATGAGCAAGTCCAGACGCTTCAAGGGGTGAAAGTTAACCCCTTGACGTCCTGAATGCCCAGCTTCCGCTACACCGCCGTGACCCAAGCCGGCGAGACCCGGCACGGCGTGATGGAGGCACCCGACGAAGCTGCCGTTATCCGCGCCTTACAGCGTGAAGGCAGCATCCCCACGCGCGCTGAGCTTGCCCGCCCCGGTGGCGTGCTTTCTCGACTGCTCGGGGCCAACGTCATCGGCGGCGGCAGCCTGAGTCGACAGGCGGTGGCGGACATGACCCGGGAGCTTTCCGTCATGCTCGGCGCCGGGCTCGACCTGGATCGCGCCTTGCGTTTCTTGGTTGAGACCGCGCCCAACCGCCGAGTCGCGGACGTGCTCGACCGCATCCGTGCAACCGTGCGCGATGGCGGGTCGCTCACCACCGCCTTGGCGCAGCAGCCCGAGAGCTTTCCACCAATCCACGTCGGCATGGTCCGCGCCGGCGAGGCCGGAGGCCGGCTCGCCCTCACTCTCGACCGCCTGGCCGCCTTGCTCGAGCGGCAACGCACGTTGGCGGCCAACATCCGCTCGGCCATGGTGTATCCGGCGATCCTGGTCGTTGCCGCCGTCGGCTCTATCGTGCTGCTCCTGGTCCAAGTGCTGCCGCAGTTCACGCCGCTGTTCGCACAGAATGGCGTGGCGCTCCCCGGCCCGACCCAGTTCCTGGTCGATGCGGGCCACGTCCTCTCCGCCTATGGCCTACAAACCTCGCTCGCGCTGCTGGTTGCTGGCCTCCTCATCCGTCAGGCGCTGCGCCGCGCCGGCCCGCGTTTGGCTGCCGACCGCCTGCTGCTACGGTTGCCCATCGTCGGCGTGATGCTGAAGGAGGTGCTGGCCGCTCGGTTCAGCCGCACCTTCGGCACACTGTTGGTCAACGGCGTGCCCCTGGTCGCGGCCCTGGACGTGGCGCGCGACACTATTGGCAACCGCGCCGCCGTCGCCGCAGTGGAGCAGGCGACCCGGGCCGCACGCGGTGGCGAGGACCTTTCGATCACGTTGCGCAACGCCGGCGTTTTCCCGCTGCGCCTTCCCACCCTCCTGCGTCTCGGGCACGAGACGGCGCAGCTCGGCCCTATGGCCCTGCGCGCGGCTGAAATCCACGAGGAAGCTTCCCGCCTGGGCCTGCAGCGGCTCGTATCCCTGCTCGTGCCGGCCATCACCATCATCATGGGCGCTGCCATCGCCGGCATCGTCGCCTCGCTGCTGCTCGCCATGCTGAGCCTGAATGACCTCGCGGGCTAACCTGCAATCCTTTCGAGCGGCTTCACTCGCGAGATTAATGGCCAGGTCAGAAACCCAAGCTGGTTTCACCCTGATCGAGGTCCTGATCGTACTGGTCATCCTGGGCCTCGCCATCGGCTTGGTCGCCGCCCGCGGCCCGGCACGCAGCCCGGCGCTCGAGGCCCACGCCGCCGCCGGCCAGGTCGCCCGCGCGCTCCGCCTCGCCCGCTCCGAAGCCCTTCTGCGCAACGCCGAAGTCGCGTTCACGTTGGATGCCGCCCGGCACGGCTTCCGCGTGGGCGACGGCGCGTGGCGGCAGCTTCCCCCCACGGTGGCCTTACAGATGCACGCCGCAGATGGCGCCGCGGACCCGGCCCGCGGCCAAATCGTCTTTGCCCCCGACGGCGGCGCCACCGGCGGCCGGGTCCGCATCGCCACCAGGGGCAAATCTGTGCTGGTCGCCGTGGACTGGCTTTCTGGCCGGGTGTCGATCGCTGATGCCGCGCCCTGACCCGCAGCCGCGACCCGGCTTCACCCTATTGGAAGTCCTGATCGCCTTCCTCATCGCCGCCCTCGCCCTCGGCGTGCTGTTCCGCGGCGCGGTTGAGAGCCAGGCGGCTTCCAGCACTGCCGCCCGCTACGGTGAAGCGCTCTCCCGTGCCCGCTCCCGCCTCGCGGCGCTGGACGCCGCCGGGCCGCCCCGTGCCGGCGACCAAGAAGGTGATGACGGCGGCGGCTTCCGCTTCCGCGTCCGCACCACGCCGCTGGAAGCTGGGCCGCTTACCGCCGCCGGCATTGCCTCGATGTTGTATGCCGTCAGCGTCGCCATCTCCTGGAACACGGACGAGCGCATCCGAACCGTCCAGTTCGATACGCGCCGCCTCGGCTCTGCCCCGCCGAAGCCGCCATGAAGCGGGACGCCGGCTTCACCCTGCTCGAAATCCTCGTCGCCCTGGTCGTGCTCGGCTTCGTCGTCGCCGGCCTGGCTCAGGGATTGCGCTTCGGCCTGCGCGCGACCGACCGCCAGGAACGGCTCTCCGTCGAGCGCGGCGACCTCGACGCCGTGGACCGCCTGCTCCGCCGCCTCGTCACGCAAATGCAGCCTGGCACGAACCGCGCGCCCGCCGCGACGGCTGGTGAGTCGTTCAGGCTCAGCTTCACCACCGACCTGGGCGCCGCGGCCAGCATGCTGGCGACCACTGAGGCCGAGGCGCAGCTCCGGGTCGAGGACGGCCGCCTCGTCCTGAGCTGGCGTCCGTTCCTCCACGTCCGCCGCTTGGCACCGCCGCCGCCGCCGCGAACAGTCACGCTGCTCGACGGCCTCGATCACATCGAGTTGGCTTACTGGGGCAAGACCGGCGACGCGCCGCCCGAATGGTCGCGCACCTGGCATGCCTCGACCTTGCCGTTGCTCGTCCGCATTCGCTTGGTCTTCCCGACTGGCACCGGCCGCCACTGGCCGGACATCGTCGCCGGCCCCGCCCGGCCAAGCCCGACCTCGTGACGCTGCATCCATTCGCGGCTATAGTCAGTACTGATTGGCTGGGGGGGCGACAGGCTATGTCGGTGGTGCAGGAAATCCTGTCATGGTGGTGGGCGCAAATGCGCGACCTATTGCCGGCACGATTCGGCCAGGCCGATCTTCATGCCGACGCACTCATCGCTGACGCCCGTCCCCATGATCCGGATATTGCTCTCATTCAGCGCCGCAACCGCCGTGAAATCCCACTCGCGCCCAGGCGCACCAAGGTTGGTCTCTCGGCCCGCCGCATCTTGCTTCGCCTTCCTGCCTCTGCCGTGCTGGAACGCAAGCTCACCCTTCCGGCCGCCACCTTGTCCGGACTCGACCGCGTCCTCGGCTATGAGATCGACCGCGTCTCTCCCTTCTCAGCCGCCGAACTCGCCTGGACCTACGCCGTCGAGCGGCACGACGGCGGCCGTATCCACTTGGTCCTGGCTTTGCTCCCCCGCGCCGCCCTCAGCCCAGCCCTCGCCACCTTGCGCGACGCTGGCGTCGCGCCCACGGCAGCCCTCGTGCCCCGGGCCAGCGGGGGCATTTGGCGCATTCCTCTTGTCGCTTCCGACCACTCCCCCCGATTGGTTGCAAACCGCCGCGCTCTGCAAACCGTCGTGGCCGCCTGCGCTCTTCTGGCCGTCGCCGCGGCCGTCCTGCCCTTCGTCCTACAGGCCAGTGCCCTCCGCCAGACCGAGGCCCGCATCGAGGCGCTCGGTCCCGAGGTGGCTCAAGCCAATGCCTTGCGCCGCCAGATTGCCGACCGCGCCAGCGGCCTCGACGCCGTCGCTGCCGAAACCACCCGTGTCGGCCGTGTGCTAGAGGCGCTTGCCACGCTCACCAACGCGTTGCCGGATGATACCTACCTCACCGCGCTCGCCCTTCACCAACGCGCGTTCACCATGACCGGCCGCTCCGCCTCCGCCGCTCGCCTCATTCCCTTGCTCGAGAGCGACCCAGCGATGCGCAACGCCGCCTTCGCCGCTCCCGTGACGCGGTCCGACGGCACCAAAGGCGATATTTTCTCGATCCGGGCCGATCTTCGCCCATGACGCTCGCCCTGCCCACTGGCCCGCGCGGCCGTGTTCTGGCCCTAGGTCTGCTCGTCATCGCCGCCATGGCCATCTGGCTGGCCGTCGCTGCTCCGTTGCTGGACTGGTATGCCGTCCGTGCCGACCGTCTCGTCCAACGCCAAACCTTGGCCGCCCGAATGGACGCGATCACCGCTGCCTTGCCCCGGCTTCGACGCGAAGCCGAGAGTGCCGCCGCCGGCCCGGCCTTGAACACCGTTCTCGAAGGCTCTTCCGACGCCGTGGCCGGCGCTGCCCTGCAAGGTAAGCTCGAAGCGCTCGCGGCCGAAGCCGGCACGGCCCTGTCCAGCGCCGAACTCCTGCCGGTCGAGCCTGCCGGCGCCTATCGCCGCGTCCGTTTGCGCCTCGTCGTGAACAGTCCCTGGCCCGCCTTCATCCAACTTCTACAAGCCATTGATCAAGCCAGTCCGCGCATGCTGGTCGATGATCTGCAGTTGCAACCAGCTCCTTCGGTCCTGGCCGGCGCGGCGCAGCCGCTCGCGGCCACCCTCAGCGTCATCGCTTTCCGCCCCGGCGACGCGAAATGACCGCGGTCCCCTTCTTACTCCTCGGGGCCGCGGCGGCCGCCCTCGCCGGGGTGATTACCTGGGAACTCGGTGGTGCCAGTGATACCCTGCTACCCGCCCGCCCCGCCATTCCCAAAGCAAGCAGCGCGACCGTGGCCGCCGCCCCGGACCAGCCGGCCGGCCTCGTCGCCGCCGTCCTAGCCCGCCCGCTGTTCAGTCCCGATCGCCGCCTGCCCGCGCCCGGTGTCGTTGCCAAGGCTGAGCCTGACGCCACCCTCCCGCGCCTCACCGGCGTGCTGGTCACCTCGGCCGGGCGCAGCGCCATGTTCGCCGGTGCCCCGCGCCCCACCATCGTGCAGGAAGGTGGCCGCCTCGGCAGCTTCACCGTCCAGTTCATCAAACCCGGAGAAGTCGTGCTGCTCGGCCCGGACGGCACCCACGCGCTTCGCCCCAGCTTCGACCCGGCCCGTCCCGCACCGTCTTCAGCGCCGGCCGCCGTGTTTCCTGGCCAACCTTTGCTGCTCCAACCCACGCCGGTCGCGTCCAATGCCGTGCAGGGGGTGCCGAACCCTTTCTTTGCTGTTCCGAACGCGCCAAGAGACGCCGTGCCGTTCGCCCACGACCCGGCACCGTCCGGGCTTGCCATTCTCCGAAACGAGGCCAGCCGGACCGCGGCCGGCGCACCCCCCGCTCAATGAAGCCGATTCGGCTGTTGCCCGCCTTGCTGGCGCTCGCGGCTTGCGCCACGAATGAGCAATCCTTATTGCGGCCCTTGTCGGCCGTTCCGGTCGGCGCCAACGCCGTTGCCTCTGCCCGCACGAACGGCGTCGTCAACACCGCCGCCTCAGCTCCGCCCGCTCAATACAGCCTCGCCCCCGCCACCCAGGTCCGCACCGGTGCCGCCAACGCCGGCGGCCTCTCCGTTTCCGCTTTCGCCGAAGGCGGCGGCGACATCTCGCTCGATTTCGCCGACACTGATATCCGCGCCGTGGTCGAGCAGGTCCTCGGCAACGTGCTCCGCGTCAACTACACCCTCGACCCTGCCGTCCGCGGCACCGCCACCCTGCATACCACCCGTCCGCTCACCCGCGCCCAGGCGCTGGCGGCGCTTCAATCCCTGCTCGCGCAGAACGGCGCAACCGTTGTGCAGTCCGGCTCGCTCTACCGCGTCGTGCCGCAAGCTGCCGCGGCGGCCACGTCGAGCCTTGCCACCGGTGCCGGGTCCGCCGGCAACACCGTCGTGCCGCTGAAATACGCCTCCGCCGAGGACTTGGCGAAGGTGCTGCAACCCTTCGTCGGGCCGGGCGGGCGCATCACCGCCGACCCGAGCCGCGGCGCCATTCTCATCGGCGGCGACCCGACCTCGCGCGAAACCTTGCTGAACCTGATCGACGCCTTCGACATCAACCTGCTCGCCGGCCAGTCCTACGCCGTTTTCCCGGTCCAGGACGGCGATGCCAAGGACTTCGCCACCGCCCTGCAGGAGGCCGTGCGCGCCCAAGGCGGCGGCGCGCTGGCCGGCGTCGTCCGGGTCGTGCCGATGACGCGTATCAACGCCGTCCTCGTCATGTCCTCGCAGCCTCGCTACATCAACGAGATCCGCCGGGTCTATGCCTTGGTAGAGCGCACCCGCCGTTCCAACGTGCGGAGCTGGAGCGTCTATTACCTACAGAACAGCCGCAGCAACGACACCGCCTACGTGCTGCAACAGGCATTCACCCCACGCAACGTCACCGCCCAACCCACCCCGACCGGCGCCGGCCCGGGCCGGTCCGACCGCACGCTAGGCACCGGCGGCTATGGCGGCGGCTACGGGGCGGGCGGTTACGGCGGCGCTGGCGGCATCGCCGGCCCGACAGTCGGCGGAAGCCTCAGTGGTGGTCTCGGTGGTGGCTTGGGCGGCGGCATCGGCGTTGGCGGCCTTCGCGGCAATGGCGGGGGCTTGGGCAGCAGCCTCGGCCAGCAAGGCCTCGGCGGAGCCGCCGTTCTGGGCGCTGCTCCCGGCGTGGGTCAGGCACCCGATGCGGCCACCGCCAATCCCCTCCTCGGCGGCCTCGAACCCGGCGGCGCCGCCGAGAACGCGCCCGAAACCATGCGCATCATCCCCAACGCGCAGAACAACGCCCTGCTGATCTATGCCACCCCGCAAGAACGCGATGCGGTCGAGGCCACCCTGCGCCGGCTCGACATCCTGCCGCTGCAGGTCCGCATCGACGCCGTCATCGCCGAGATCACGCTCAATGACCTGCTCCGTTACGGAACCCAGTTTTTCTTCACCAGCGGCGAGTTCAACAGCGTACTCAGCACCGCCGCCGGCACCGCCGTCTCCGCCGGACTGAACACCGCCCTGCCCGGCTTCATCTTTTCAGGGCGTGGCGACACCGGCGCGCCGCTGGCCATCTCGGCGCTCCGGGCCGTGACCGACGTGCGCGTGCTGTCCTCGCCGCAGGTGATGGTGCTCGACAATGAGGCCGCCCGGCTGCAAGTGGGCCAGCTCGTCCCGTTTCTAACTCAGAGCGCCCAGAGCACATTGGTCGCCGGCTCGCCGGTCATCAGCTCGGTGGATTACCGGCAGACCGGCGTCATCATGGACGTGGTCCCGCGCGTCAACAGCGGCGGCCTCGTCACGCTCGACATCGCCCAGGAAGTAAGCGACGTGCTACCCACGCAAACCACACCTGGCCTCAACTCACCCACTTTCTCGCAGCGCGTCATCCGCACCCGCGTCGCCGTGCAGGACGGCCAGACGGTGGGGCTTGCCGGTCTCATTCGCGACGCCTCCTCCACTGACAATTCCGGCATCCCTTGGTTCAGGCGGATCCCGTTGCTCGGCGCGCTGTTCGGCACGCAGAGCGACAACCGCCAGCGTACGGAGCTGCTGGTGCTCATCACGCCGCGGGTGATCCACGACCAGCGCGATGCCCGCGCGCTGACCGAGGACCTGCGCGACCAGTTGCGCAACGCCGCCGCTCTCCCGGAGCAGGTGAAGGCCGCACCGTTCTACGGCGTGGCCGACCCGCAAGCCCGGGTCCGCCGCCGCCTCGGGCTGCATTAGAGCGCGCCCGCTCATGCGGTTTGCGGCACGAAACGGGGCAGCACGGGGAGACCAAGGCTTCGCCTTGCTCCTCGTGCTCTGGTCCCTCGTCCTCCTCACCCTGATCACGACGCGCCTGGTCGCCGGCGGCCGCGATGACGCCCGGCTAGCGTTCAACCTGCGCAGCGCCGCCGAGGCCGAGATGCTGGCCGACGCCGCCGTACACGAAGCCTTGTTCCGCCTGCTCAACCCATCCGACACCGGCTGGCCCGCCGATGGCAGCGTGCGCAGCTTCAACCTCCCGGGCGGCACCGTGCGCCTGCGCATCGCCGACCAATCCGGCCTCGTCAACCCGAACCAGGCCGGCGAGGCCCTGCTGCAAGCCTTGCTCCGCGGCGTCGGCGCCGACAGCGGCACCGCCCGCTCCGTCGCAGCCGCCATCATGGACTGGCGCTTCCCCGGCGCGCAGGCCAGGCCGTTCGGTGCCAAAGCGCCCGAATACCAAGCGGCCGGCCTCGGCTACGCTCCGCCGGAAGCCCCGTTCCAGAGCGTCAACGAGGTCGGCCTGGTCCTCGGCATGACTCCCAGCTTGCTCGCCCGCCTCGCCCCGCACCTGACGGTTTTCTACGTCGGCGACCCCAACCCTGCCGCTGCCGACCCGGTCGTGCTGCAAGCGTTGCGCCAAGCCACAGAGCAAATCCCTGCGGGCGCCGCCCGCCAGGCCGCCGAGCAGACCGTCGCGGTCACCGCCGATGCGCGAAGCCGCTCCGGCGGCCGCTTCGTGCGCGAGGCCGTGCTGCGCGTCGGCGCGGTGGGCCAGGGGCGGCTTTATACCGTGCTCGACTGGCGCCGCGGCCGGCCCTGATGCCGTTCATCTCTTACGCCCAGAACGGCGAAGATGTCATGCTCTGGCGCGCGTTCGGCGGCATATCGCAGGGCTTCTACGTGGACGTGGGCGCCGCTCATCCCGACGAGGACTCCGTCACGCGCGCCTTCTATGACCGCGGTTGGTGCGGCATCAACGTGGAGCCTGTCCCCGCCTTAGCGGCCCGCATCGCTGCCGCACGCCCACGCGACGTCACCCTCGCCGTCGCTGCTGGCGCGTTGGAGGGCACGGCCGCACTGCATTGCGTCTTCGACACTGGGCTTTCCACCATCGATGACGCGACCGCCGCCCTTCTCTCCAACGCCGGATTCCAGCCAGAGACGATCAACGTCCCGCTCCGCCGCCTCGGCGCCATCCTCGCCGAGCATGCGCCGGATGAGGTCCACTTTCTCAAAGTCGATGTCGAAGGCGCCGAGGCCGCCGTGCTTGAAGGCGCCGACTTCAACCACTGCCGACCACGTATCGTCCTGGTCGAGGCGACTCGTCCGCTATCGAGCGTGCTGACCCACGCGGCCTGGGAGCCGCTGTTGCTCAATGCCGGCTATCGATTCGTCTTCTTCGACGGCCTGAACCGCTTCTACGTCGCCGATGAGTGGCACGACCTTCTGACGCCCCATTTTGCCGCTCCGGTCAATGTGCTCGACGACTACATCCGTATCTCCGACGCTGCCTGGGCCCGAGCAGCCGCCGCCCAGGAGGCGCAAATCCGGCTTGCCACGGCCCGCGCCGAAGCCGCCGAGGCCGCCGCCCACGCCGCTTACGCCCACGCTTTCGAACAGGCCCGGGACACGGGCGTGCTGCGCAGTCAACTCGAAGCGGCCGCTCAGGCGAAGGCCGAAGCCGAACGGCTCTGGCTGGCTGCCGACGCATGGGGTCACGAGTGCGACGCGCGCACGCGCGACGCTGAAGCTCGCATGGCGCAAGCCGAGGCGCACACCTCCGCTCTGGCCGCATCCTTCGATGCCAAAGCGGCCGAATTGGACGCCAAGGAGCGACTGCTCCAAGCCGTCCACGTCAGCACATCCTGGCGGATTACGCGCCCGGTCCGCGCCCTGGCGTCGTTTGCCCGGCGCAACCCGGTCATACCGCCTTCGCCTTCGCTACAGTCCCCTAGTCCAAGGCCGACGCCGGGCCCGGTTCCGATGCCGCAGCAACCCGCGTCAGTACCGTCCAGCCCAGAGCCGAGCCATCCAGGACCACCCACCGTTGTAGGGCTGCCAGCCCCGGCCCCGGCACCCGGCACGACCTTGGCGTGCCGCGACCGGCGGCATGGCACGCTTCGCGCCGTCCACCAGTTCCATTCCGGCTCTGCCACCGGGGACGCCGTCACCAACTGCATGCTGTTGATCCGCCACCAACTCCGTGCTCTCGGCTACCGCAGCGAGATCTTCGTGGAGCACCGCGATCCGGCTCTTGCCCACGAGCTCCGCCCATTGTCGAGCCTGCCCGCCGACGCCGGGCACGCGCTGATCCTGCACCACTCCATGGGCCATGATGCGCTCGATGCGATCCTCGCCCATCCCGCGCCGAAGGTCCTCTACTACCACAACATCACTCCGGCCGAGTTCCTGCCCCTATCCCCGTCTTTGCGGCACTATGCCGGGCTCGGCCGCAAGCAACTCCAGCGCCTTCGCGGCCAGGTTCTCGCCGCCCTCGCTGCCAGCGAGTACAGCGCCATTGAGTTGCGCCGCGCCGGATTCGACCCGGTTTCCGCCTGCTCGCTGCTGTTCGACCTCGACGTCCTCCGCGGCAACGCTCCTGACCTTGCGCCGCGCGCGCCGCAACATCCCTTTACCATCCTGTTTGTCGGCCGCGTCATCAAGTCAAAGGCCCAGGCCGACCTGATCGACGCCTTCGCCCAGTTCCGCACGGCGTTTCCCCATCCCACCCGCCTGGTCTTGGTTGGCCGCACCGACAGCCCCGGGGCCTACCTGCAAACCATCGACGACCGCATGCGCGCCCATGCGTTGGAAGCGCACGTCGTCCTCACGGGCGCCGTACCTGATGCCGAATTGCACGCTCAGTACCGGGCCGCCGACCTCTATGTCTCTCTCAGTCATCACGAAGGTTTCGGCGTGCCATTGGTCGAGGCCGTCGCCTACGGCGTTCCCGTCCTTGCCTGGCCCTGCGGCGCCGTCCCTTACACGCTTGGCGATCCGGTCGGCTTATTGACCTCCCGCGACCCGGCCGACGTCGCCGACCGCATGTTGGCGTTGGCGAACGACGCATCTCGCCGCACCGTCTTGGCCGCCGCCCAACGGGCCGCACTCGATCGTTTCGCGCTCCCGCGCCAGTGGCCCGCGATGCAGGATGCGCTCGCCCGCGCCGGCGTCGCCTTGCCGCCTGGTTTAGCGGCCCGAGAGGCCCTCGCCGCCCAGCTCTGCTTCACGGTCGAGGGGCATGCGCAGGGCAGCTACAGCCTCGCCGCCGTCAACCGCTCCGTTGCCGCCGCCATCGACGCCGAGCGCCCGGGCCGCGTTCGCCTCGTCCCCGTCGAAGGTGCGCGCACCGCCGACTTCTCCGTTTTGCCCGTCGGTGCGCGCCAGCTCGCTGAGCGTCCGCCGCTGCCAACCGGCCCGAACGTCGTCATCAGCCAGCACTACCCGATTTACGTTCCGCCCGACCCGGGCGACCTCTGCTTGGCGCTGGTCTTCTGGGAAGAGTCGCTGTTCCCGCCCGACATGATCGCCACGCTGGCAGCGGGTTTCGAAGCCGTGCTGACGCCCTCCCGTTTCGTCGCCAAGGCGCTGCTCGACTCCGGCCTCCCGCTGCCGGTGCGAGTCGTCGGCCAAGCGCCGGACCTGTCCGCGTTCGAACGCGTCGCCCGCGAGCGGAAGCCGCGCGACGCCGGGCCGTTCACGTTCCTGCACGTCTCCTCCTGCTTCCCGCGCAAGGGAGTGGACGTCCTGCTCGCCGCCTACGCCCGCGCGTTTCGCCGGTCCGATCCGGTCCGTTTGGTCATCAAAGGTTTTCCTAACCCGCACAACGCCGTTCTCGGCCAAGTCGCCGCGTTGCAAGCCGCCGACCCGGACGTCCCGACGATCGAGATCATCGACAGGGACCTCCACGACGAGGACATCCTCGCACTGTTCCGCAACGCCGACGCCATGGTGCTGCCTACCCGCGGCGAAGGCTTGAACCTGCCCGCGGCCGAGGCGATGGCCTCCGGGTTGCCTTTGATCGTCACCGGACTGGGCGGGCACATGGATTTCGCAGACTCCGGTACCGCCCGCCTACTTTCCTACCGCCTTGCTCCATCCGAAAGCCACTTGGCCTCCCCAAACTCTCTCTGGGCCGAGCCGGACCAAGACGATCTGGTCTCTGCCTTGCAGGAGGTCGAGCAGGCTCGCCATGAGCCTGTCGCCGCCGCGCGGCTGGCTGCTCGCACCGGGCGGGCGCGGGTGCAGGTGGCGCTTCGGCTCGGTGCTCGGGCGATGGTCCGTCGACTTGAGCAAACCGCGCTCGATCTCCTGCTCCGCCCTCCGCCCGAACCTCTCCGAGTCGCCTGGGTCACGAGTTGGGGGGTGCGCTGCGGCGTGGCCGAATACTCGCGACACTTGCTCGCTGCCCTCCCCCCCGAGCCGGCCATCGCCGCTCTTGTCGTCCTGTCGGATGATCGCACCCCGCCTGAGACGGCCGACGCGCCCCGCTTCCGTCCCGCATGGAATCTCGCGCTGCCCTGCGACATCGAGCGGTTCGAGAACGCGGTGGTTGCTGAAGACCCGCAGGTCGTCGTCATCCAGCATCAACCCGGCCTGATTCCGTGGGCCGGTCTTGCCGGTTGGCTCGCCTCACCCGTACTCCGAGGACGCGTGGTGGTAATCACCCTGCACAATACAAAAGGCATCGCCGACCTGCCCGAGGCCGCGCGCGCAAAGGTCTGCGCCGCGCTGGAAGGGGTAGACCGGGTCATGGTCCACACCCGCGACGACCTGGATCGGCTGCAAGGGCAAAGCCTGGCAGCCAACGTCGCCCTGTTGCCGCACGGCGTCCCCGATTTTCTGCCCCCCCGCCCGGCGCGAGAGCCTGGGGCGGCGCCGCTCATCGGCTGCTACGGCTTCTTCTTGCCGGGCAAGGGGATCGACGTGCTGATCGAGGTCCTCGCTATCCTGCGGCAAACGAGGCCTGGCGCGCGCCTGCGCCTCGTGAACGCCGACTATGGCGTGCAGCTCTCATCCGAGGAAATCGCCCGCTGCCGGGCACTGGCCGAGACCGCAGGGCTGGTGCAGGCGATCGAGTGGGAAACCCGGTTCCTTGCGGACAGCGAGTCGCTGGCCTTGTTGGCCGCGTGCGATGCCGTCGTCCTGCCGACACAGACGAGCGAGGAAGCATCGAGCGCCGCCGTTCGCACCGCGCTCACGGCCGGAGTTCCGGTGATGGTCACGCCCTTGCCGATATTCGCCAACGTGAGCGGAACGGTCGTTCGAAGCCGGGGCTTCACGCCAGGCGAACTTGCCGAGAGCCTCGACGCTCTCCTTTCCGACCCCGTGGCGCAAGCCGAGGTGCAGCAAGTGGCTCAGCTTTGGTTGCGGGCGCATCATTGGTCAGCAATCGCTTGCCGGTTCCAGAACATGCTGCGCGGCTTGGCCGCGTCTCGAACAATTGCTGATGAAACCTAACAATTTTCAATGCAATATTCGCATCCATTAACTTCTTCTGCTCGTAGCTATGGTGCAGCTTGATACTGCACCCGGGGCGGCCGCCTGAGTGGCCGCTTTTTGGCTTGAGCACCATGGAGGAAGAATCAGTATGGATCACGAGCAGAACGGCGCGACCGTCAAGCATGGCATCGATCGCCGCGGGCTTCTCGGCCAAGTCGGCGCCGGCACGATCGGCGCCGCCGCTCTCGCCGCCGTGTCGGCCGGCGGCCTCGTCACTGGTAGCCGCCCGGCTCAGGCACAGAGCATCACCGACCCCGACATTTTCAACTTCGCCCTCAACCTCGAGTACCTGGAAGCCGAATTCTATCTCCGCGCCATCCGGGGCACCGGTCTCGACGACGCAGACACGCCTGGCACTGGCACGCTCGGCGCGGTGACAGGTGGGACGCAGGTGCCGTTCCGCAGCAGCTACGTGCAGCAATACGCGGCCAAGATCGCCACCGACGAGCAGGCCCACGTCCGGTTCATCCGCGCCGTCCTCGGCAGCGCCGCCGTGGCCCGGCCGGCGATCGACCTGCAAGCCTCGTTCACCACGCTGGCCGTTGCCGCCGGGCTGATCACACCAGGCCAGACATTCAACCCATTCGCCGACGAGGTCAGCTTCCTGCTGGGCTCGTTCGTGTTCGAAGATGTCGGTGTGACCGCCTACGGCGGCGCTGCATCCCTGATCAAGAACCCAGACTTACTATCATACGCCGCGTCGGTGCTGGCGGTCGAAGCCTACCATTCCGGCGCCATCCGCACGATCCTTGCCAACCTCGGCGGCAGCGCCGCCGTCAACCGCATCGCCGCTCTCCGGGGACGGCTCGACGGCGTCAACTATGAGAAACCGCTCACTATCCCCGGCAACAACTATAACTTCGCGCCGACCGACGACCAAGCGCAGACCTTCCGTCGCACACCGCGGCAGGTGTTGAACATCGTATACGGTGCGCAAAATGCGACGAGTGGCTTGTTTTTTCCGGCCGGCATGAACGGCACGATTACGGCTTGAGATCGCCAACCGGCTGCCCTGGGGCGTGTACGGCCCCGGGGCTTGCGGCTTATTGATGATGACCCGGATCAGGTGCGACATGCTGCGTGTTCGATCGCGTGTCGAGCATTATTCCGTGCACGCGATGGGCATCGTGATAGACGAGCCTATGCAAATGAGAGCCGCCACCAGCCTGCACCAGACTTCCGCGAAGCTTGACCGCTTGAATGGATGTTGGCGCTTTGGACGGCAAGCCACGGAGCCGTGCGGCCAGCGGGACAGTCAAGGCCGGGATGCCGGTTTCACGTTGCTCGAAATACTCGTGGTGGTGGCGATCCTGGGGCTGCTGATCGGTTTGGTGGCGCCGGCAGCTTTGCGACAGTTAGGCGGAGCGCGCGTTTCCGTCGCGCGGCAGTCGATTGAGCGCCTCGGATCGGTGCTGGACATCTACAAGCTTGATACTGGTAGCTATCCGAGCACCGACGAAGGTCTTGCGGCGCTCGTGCAACGGCCGGCAGGCGTGGCGAACTGGAACGGGCCGTATGTCCGGGGGGATGCAATGCCAATGGACCCGTGGAACCATGCCTACGTGTATCGTAAGCCTTCGTCCCGGGCTGGAAAGGATTTTGATTTGTGTTCGACGGGGCCGAATCAGGATCTGCAGGGCAGCGGCATGATCTGCAATCCGTAGCGATCGGGATTCGTCTGCTTCCCGGCCGAACCAGTTTGGTCCGGCCGGCTCAAGCAGCTTAAGTTCTGCGCCGCCGACGCACGGCGACGGCAGCGCCGGCGATCCCAGCCAGGACCAGGGTTATGGAAGCAGGCTCGGGCACTGCCGTAGCGACGGTGCCGGTCAGGATGGTGGCACCGGGTACCGACTCGTAGGCGTAGCTGGTAAGCTGAGGCCCGGCTACTTGCGCATAACCGTAGTGCAGCCCATCCAGTAAGGTGAAGGCCAAGCCGATATAATCGATAGCCGAAGAATTCGGAATCAGGCTCGCCGTGGGGAAAGCAGAAAAACTGTAGATCTGACTATTCTGGTCGATAGGCGCGCCCGCGAAGAAATCCGTGACTCCGCCGAAGAAGCTGGACACCTGGGCGTTGCCGCCGGTTGAGACGGCGGCACCCGGTCCGAAACCGGTGCTCGCAGCGGTGAAGGAATAGGTCGCGGCCCCGTTGCCGAAACTAATTGTCGTAGGAGTCGCGCTCAGAGGCGCGTTCGGCATGAAGCTGATCACGGCTGCCTGGGCACCACCAGCTATGGCAAGCCCGAGGGCAACAGTCCCGGCCGCTGCCCCTTTTCCTACCCAGCCGCTCATTTGACAGCTCCGTTGAGGCCGGCAGGAAAGAACAGGCCGCTGTTTGCCCCGGTGGCGCCGTAAACGATGTTTAGTACCTGACGTGCGGTGCGGGAGAAGACAAGGCTGTTCGGATTGGTGGGAACGATGTTGGCGTTCCCGTTGAGAACGACACCCTGGTCATCCTGAGCCCCCGATAGCGCCGCGCGCAACGCCGAAATCTGCTGCGTTTGCGGCCCAAATCCGCGTGAGAGCAGCAGCAAGCGAACCTCTGAAGCGTGATAGGCCTCGACCGCCAGGATGGCGCCTGCCGCGGACAGGATCTGCTTGTTCGACACCAGCGGAGCTGCGCCGAGGTAAGCCGTCACCCCGACGTCTTCGAAAATATAGGCGCCGAGCAGAAAATTGTTCTCGTTCGCATATGGATCGAAGCTGGAGCCGAGCCCAGCTGCTTGCGCCAGCGTGTTGAAGCTGTTCTGAAGATCAATGGTCGGTGCCGCGACCGCGTTGGCGCCCAACACACTCCGCAAGAATCGGACATGAGCGAGTTCGTCCTGGGCAATTTCCATCGCGTATTGCTGAACAACCGGAGTTGCGAACGTGACGGCGCGCCCGCCCGTGACGCTGCCTGGCGTGCCAATGCCGGTCCGGTCGGCCGCGGACAGGCCGGTTCCGGTCACCGCGCGTAAGTAGTACTCGGCTTCAAGGTACTCGAGATTCAGTGCGAAGTTTAGAATGGCGGTGTCGGACACGGCTTGCGCGTTCGCTGGGGTGGCTGACGCTCCTAGGCCGATCGCTGCGAACGCGCCCAAGGCAAGCACTCCGGCGGCGCCGCCGTGCAGCATGTTGCGCCGATCCACACTGGGCGGCGTCTGCTCAATCATTTCATTTATAGTTTGCTGCACGTGTTGCATCCCTTTTTTGAAGAAGTCTTCAGGCACGGGTAAAATGATGGTCCATGGAGTCGGCCTGCCACCCAGGAAACGGTTCTCTCACGGCAGCAGCCTCGATACGCCCCTTGTGAGCGCAAATCGCATACCGTCGAAAAATGTATTCAGATGCAGCGTCGTGAGAAAAATTACAGAGTTGGTATCACATTCTGCCTCTCCGGGGCTTCCCACAGGCGTTGTCAGGTTGAGCCGAAAGGACCGACGGCTGCCCGGAGCAGGGACCGAGTTTACCCTAATTATCCCTTTGACATAGCAAGCGCCGCAGGGTACCTTTTCGCCACCAAGACGGCGAGCGCCCCATGGCGATCCTGACCGACTCAATGTTCCATGACAGCGAGGTAGCCCGCGCCCCTGACCTGAAGCACACGGTGAGCACCCCGGGGCGACCAGCGCATCTGCCGTCGCTTGTTCATGCGGGCGTTGACCAGCTGATTGACGGTGCCCTCGGCGCATAAGGTCGAGATTGGCTTGCCAGCCCGATAGCGCTCGCCGTAGTCGATCAGCGCGCCCTCATTGTTCTTGATGTAGCTTCGTAACTCCGTGCAACGCGCGACCATGCGTCCGACCTTGGCTTCGGCGGCGGGTTCGTTCGGCACGATGGCGTCCTTGGCCCAGCTCATGATCCGGCCCAGAGCTTCGCACGCTGTCTCATGGTGGCCGTTCCAGAGCAGGTGCCGCAATCGTTCCACGTCGATCTGAACAAGATCGAGTGGGGCAAGGGGCGGCGGCTCGAGGGCGCACAGGCCGCCCATGACCTGCTCGACATGGTGCGCGCGCATCGAGAGATGGAACCAGTCGAGGATAGCCTCCACCGGGCCGCCCGTGGCCGAGCGCACCAACGCCGGCAGCGCGGGGTCGCCGTCGCTGATTACGGTGACCGCGCCGCCCTCCCGCCAGCCCTGGTCCTGCAGCGCCGCACGCAGCAGTGCATGAGGTTGCTCGGCCACGCTGCGCACCAAGGCAAAACGCCGGATAGGGTGGCCCTCATGCTCCACCTTGCCGCAGATCGCCTCGAAGTTGCGAACCTGGTGACCGGGCACGGCACGGATGTAGGCGCCATCGAGCATGACGACGGGCCGGCTCGCGTCCGCCACCGCGGCCTTGTCCGGCTCATTTCGGACAGCCGTGATCTCGGCTGCTGCCTGCCGGTCGTCCGCCTCGATCCGCAAAGCGACGGCATGGGTGCGGATGCGCACGCTCTCCTGGTTGGCAGGTGATGCCGGCAGCAGGGTGTCAAGAATACGCGCTGCGTCCCGAAACGAGGTGCGTGCGCCCAGTTCGGCCTGCACCCGCTCCAGCTCCGGCGTGCAGCGGGCCGTCAACAGCGCGCAGACCGGCGAGAATGTCGCCGCCTCCGCTATGGGCGCGGGCTGGCGGCAGCGGCATAGCTTGAACCGCGGCGCCTCGACCTCGACCGTGCCGAACAGCGTCTGCAGCCGGCGCGTGCGCCGGTCCTTGAAGGACTGCAGCATCCCGCATTGCGGGCAGATCCGGTGGTGGGCCGCATACGCCGCCACCTGGCCGCACAGCATGCTCGCCTGCAGCCTGGCCAAAAGCGTCTTGGTCTCGGCGAGCACGAGGCCGACCTCCGCGAGCGTGCTGACCACCCCTGGCCGGCTAAACGTCACCAGCTCCGTCGTCTTCACCTCCCCCGCGCTCGTCATCGTCTCCAACCGCACCGTCCACGGAACCGTCAACTTGTCGGACTGGGGTCGCGATAGCGCGCGATCAGGACAGCGTGGTCGTGGTTATGCCGAAGCGACGACGCCAGTGACCTCGGCCCAAACCTGAAAGGCTTGCATCCGGGCGGCTTGATACTGGGGAGCAGGCAGTTGATGGCGGCGGAGGTGGAAGAGGTTGTTGATCCCGTCGTGGGCGGTGAGGAAACGTTGTGCCTGGCCGGCCGACTTGAAGCGCTTCATCTGCCGTTCCCGCCGTCGCGTAGGCTGGTGCGAGTTTTCCGCCCGGTCATTGAGGCCTTTGTGCTTCCGGTGCTCGACGGCGGGCATCACCGCGCGTTTGGCCGCGCCGTCGCTCGCCAGCTTGTCGGTGATCAGAACACGAGGTGCCCGGCATTGCCGCTTCAGCAGCTTGCAGAGCAGGCGCTTGGCGGCCCGCGTGTCGCGCCGGCTCTGCACCAGGATGTCCAGAACCATCCCGTCCTGGTCGACCGCGCGCCACAGCCAGTGCTTTACCCCAGAGATCGTCAGCACGACCTCATCCAGGTGCCACTTGTCTGCGGCGGCAGGCAGCCGGCGCCGGATCTGGTTGGTGAAGCCCTGCCCGAACTTCAGCGCCCACTGACGCACGCTCTCGTGGCTGACAAGGATGCCGCGCGCGGCCAGCAGCTCGTCCACCATGTGTTAGCGGCGGCAAGAATGCGCGTTTAAACGGCGCGTATTTTGCTGGGTTGAAGGCGTCTGGCGGGTTGGCGTGACGGCTGTGGCGGCGTTTCTGTGCAGGGGCCTCGGGTGTCTGGAGATGCCGGCACCTTGGGCATCGTCGCCCGTCTGCGATGAGGATGCCGCCGTGCTCGCGGCCGTCCAGGACGCTGCGCGCCGCGCAAGCGCGGTGGCCTGCGGCCATCCTGGACGGGCCGCTGCGCGCGACGGCCTGGGCGAGCGCAGGTCGGGACGACAGGATGGCCGTCTTGATCGAACAACAGGATGGGTGTTGGCGCTTCGCGTGTCGCCGGCCCGCCGGCCATGGTTTGCGGCTAGGGTGGGCAGTCAGCGCCTTGTTCACGGTTTGGCTTTGCGGCGTTGGCGCGCGCGCTGCTCGGTGCGTTCGCGGGCCTCCTTGAGGCGGTAGGACTCGCCTTCGATGGCGATGATCTCGGCGTTGTGGACGAGTCGGTCGACCAGGGAGACGACGCAGGCGGCATTGGGGAACACCTCACGCCATTCGGCAAAGGGGCGGTTGGTGGTGACCAGCGTGCTTTTGGTCTGGTAGCGACGCGAGATCAGTTCGAACATCAGGTCGGCATGGCGGTTGGAGTAGGACAGGTAGCCGACCTCGTCGATCACCAGCAGCTGCGGCCGGGCGTAGTGGCGCAGGCGGCGGCGCAGGGCAGAGTCGCTGTCGAGCGCGCACAGGTCGCCGAGCAGCTGGCCGGCGCTGGTGAACAGCACGGTATGGCCAAGGATCAGCGCCTGATGGGCGATGTTCTGCGCCAGCGTTGACTTGCCGACGCCGTTCGGACCGACCAGGACGACGTGGGCGGCCTCGGCCAGGAAGTCGAGCGCCATCAGCGCCTCGACGGCGGCGCGGTCGCAGCGCTTGGGCCAGGCCCAATCGAAGTCGCACAATGGTTTGAAGCGGCCGATGTGGGCGGAGCCCAGCCGGCGTTCCAGGCTGCGGCGGGCGCGCTCCTGCTCCTCCCAGCCGAGCAGCGGCGCCACCCAGGCCTCGGCCGCCACGTCCGGCCAATGTGCCAGGAGGCCGTGCAGGTGCAGCGCCTCGGCGCGGGCGCGCATGGGATCGGGCTCAGTCATCGGAACGCTCCTTGAGCTGGTCGTAGGGTTCGAGCGCGTGCGGCCGCACCGGGGCATCGCGGGCCTGCACATGGGCGGGCAGCACCAGGGCGACCGGGGGCGCGTCGCCGTGCTGCCCGCGGCGGCGTTCGAGGGCGAGGCGCACCGCGTTGGGGTGCGGCACGTCGCGCTCCAGCGCCTCGAGGACGGCCGCCTGCAGATCGGCGGCGCTGGCGCGGTCGAGCAGGCGCAGCAGGGCGGCGGTGATGGCACCCAGGTTGGCGCCGCGCTCGGCGGCGCGCGCGAGCAGGACCTGGCTGGCGGGCACAGCTTGCGCGAGGCGGTCGGTCGCACGGTGCTGGCGCGCGGCGCGCTTGTCGTCGACCAGCGCCTGGAGGTGGGCGGCATCCTCGATCTGCGCGCCCTTGTCGTAGCTGCGCCGATGGCGGGCGAGCAGCTCGGCGCCATCGACGATGCGCACCTCGTGCGGGTCGGCCAGCACCGTCAGCATGCGACGGACGTGGCCGTGCGGCACGGAGTAGTCGTTGAGGTCGAACCGGACATAGGGCGTCTTGCCGACCGAGGCCGCGACGCGCTCGAGCAGCGGCGCGGGGTTGTCGGGCAGCGCCATCAGGCATCCCACCTCCTCGGCGAACACCTCGCCGACGCGGCGCTCCGGCGCGTCGGGGCAGCGCCGGTCGGCTGCGGGACCGGCGCACCAGGCCGCGGCCTGGGCATTGAGGTCGTCGAGGTCGGCGAAGCTGCGGGCGGCGAAGAACGCGTCGCGGACATAGCGGATGGCGCGCTCGACGCGGCCTTTCTCGTTGCCTCGCGCCACCGCCACCGGGCGCGGCTCGTAACGGTAGTGCCCGGCAAAGCCCAGCAGGGTGGGGTGGAAGCGGATCGCGTCGCCGCGCCGCTCCAGCACCGCGCTCTTGAGGTTGTCATAGAGCAGGACACGCGGGACGCCGCCCCATGCGCCGAAGGCTCCGACATGGCCGCGCAGGAAGTTCTCCATCCGGGCATCCGGGAAGAAGCGCACGAAGATCTGCCGCGAGTGGCTGAGCACCATGACGAACGCCATCAGCGGGCGGCGCGCCCGGCCGATGGCGAGATGGCCGAAATGCCCCCAGTCCACCTGCGCCTGCTCGCCCGGTAGGCTGCGCAGGCGTAGGTAGGCCTCGGCCTTGGGCCGCGGCCGGTGGCAGGCGATCAGGTGGCGGAAATGATCGGGGCGGCCGCGCTAGCCGCGCTCGCGCACCATCGCATACAGCCGGCTGGCGGTCAGCGTGGGAAACGCCTCGAGCGTCTGGCGGATGAACGGCAGGTAGGCGTCGACCTGCGACGGGCGAGGCGACGGGCCGAGCCGGGGCAGGCCGGCCTGCGCCAGCACGCGCCGCACCACGCCATGGTGCACGTGCAGCTGGCGGGCGATGGTGCCCACCGTCCATTTCTCCGCGTGGTGGTAGCGCAGGATCTGCGCCTCGATGTCAGGAGGTGTCGCCATGGCCGGGTCCCGTCCGCTCGTGTTGCCGCAAGCCTCGACGGCGGACGCGGCGGCGCAGGAACTCCTGGCGGACCAGGCCGGGGCACCGGCGCCCGCACCAGTGGCAGTGCAAGGCCGGTCGCCGGGGCTGCTCGTCCAAGGCAGCTGCGTCGCTCGCACCCATCGGCGAGCCAGGCGGCAGCAAACCATCGCGCAGCGACAGGGGTGAACCGTGATGCGTCACGTTCTTGCCGCGCGCCCGGTAGCGGCGCGCCCGCGCGGCATGGGCATGCCGCCCCCGGCGGCTGCACTGGTAGCGCCGCCCGGCCTCCCGCAATGTGCGGCGCCGGGCGCGGGGCGCGCAGTCTCCGGCGCAGTAGATCTGGCCGCGGTCGCAGACGCTGCACACAATGGCCTGGACGCGGCAGCCCGCGCATAGGAACAGCCGCGCCGGCAGGTCGTCCTCATGCCCGGACCCGCAAACGCCACGTGGACGAACGCCACGATTGCCGGGATACTGACCCTGCATGCGTGCCCAGCACGGGTGTGGGGCACGGCGCCGAGCAGAACCGCCAAGTCGAGATCGGCGCCGTGCTTGCCCTCGATACCGGCAAGCTCTTACCCCAACCCCCGCCGCTGCGTCAGCCCGTGCCCGCGCCGCAAAGCCGCATCAAACCCCGCGGCACCTCGTCATCAATATCGTCCCAGCAAGCTCGCAGGCCGCCACCTGCCGATCATGATCCCACGCGGCAAACCGACCGATCAGATACTACGCGCCAAATTTGCGCGGATTCTGACCGCCATCGACACCACCCGAAGGTGAAGCGGTCGTGCGCGTAGAGCCCGTCCTGGCCGATCTGGGCCGCGAACAAGCCGAGCAGGCCCATGAGCCAGCCCTTCACCGGATCGTTGCCAACGATGGAGCCGGAGATGGTGACCCCTAACAACGCCAGCCAGAAGAATTCGTAGGAGCCGAAGGAAAGCGCCACGTTGGCGAGCAGCGGGGTGAAAGCGGCGAGACAGATGACGCCGATCAACACGGAGGTGAAGGCGCCGGAGGTGGCGATGCCGATGGCGCGCCCGGCCTCGCCCCGCAACGCGAGCGCATGGCCGTCGGCGCAGGAGGCGGCATTGGCTGCGGTGCCGGGAATGTTGAGCAGGATGGCAGTGCGGGACCCGCCATACAGGGCGCCGACGTAGGAGCAGACCAGCGTGATAATGGCGTCGTTGGCCGGGAGCTTGATCGTGAGCGTGGTGAGCAGGGCGATGCAGAGCGTGGCGGAGAGGCCGGGCAGGCAGCCGACGATGATGCCGACGAGGGCGCCGCCCATACCGAGCGTAAGCGAGAACGGGTTGAGGACACCGCCGTAGGATTGGAGCAGGTCGTCGATACCGGCGAACATTGTGCTGCTCCAGCTAGGGAAGCCGGACCAGGAAGGCTTGCTGGAACAGCAGGGTGATGCCGACCCCGGCCCCAAGGCCGACGGCCAGTGCAAAAGCGACAGGGGCGGGGCCGAGGCGCCATTCGCCTGCCGGACCGCGGCGCAGGAACAAAATGGCGACGGCCACGAACCCCGTGGCGGCGGCCCAGAACGGCAGACCGTGCCCGACCAGCCCGGCACCGAACAGGACGCACAAACCGATCACGCCTGCAGCCCGGGCCGGGGCGGGGCCGAGCAAACCGCCGGGCAGCCCGCCCGCGCCTGGCGCCCATCCGCCCCCGCGCGCGCTGCGGACGAGCAGGATGGCCCCGAAGAGCAGCATGGCGATGCCGATCAGGCCGGGCAGCAGCCCAGGAGCCGCGAAGGGCGGAACGTCCTGGGCGCCCAACCGGTCCATCATCCACGAGCCTACCAGGATGGCGCCGCCGAGTGCCAGCCAGACCAATGCATCGGTCAGGTCGGCGCGGGGCGGGGCGGCGTCGTCTGCACCGGCGGCCATGGTCAGGCGGGCGGGGCCGGGATGCCGACGGTCGCGGGAGAGACTTTGGCCTTGCCGCTGTTGAACAGTTGCCAGGCGTTGGCCTGCACCGCCGGAAAGGCGAGCGTCTGGGCTTCGTCGCCGGACGCCGGACCGAATAGGGCGCCGTTCTTGGCAGCATAGGCCTCGAGCCTGGCGCTATGCGCGATCGTGTCGCGCCAGACTGCCTGCAAAGTGGCGAGGCTCTTGTCGGGTTCCGGGGTGTTGGCATGCAGAGACGAGACTGGTGGTTCCGGCGAGCTTCTGATGTGATGAAAGCGGCGGGATGATCGACCGCCCGTTCTCATTTGAGGAGCTTTGGCGTTCATGGCTGCACCTGACTTGGTCAACCTGTCCGGCCTGATGGACGACGCCAAGTGCTTCGCCTTTGTGCGCCAGCACCGTTGGCCGGAAGGCGTGCGTTGCCCCGGGTGCGACAGCTCCGCGGTGGTCCGGGATGGGTGCGACGACACACAGCCTTGTCGGCAGCGCTACCGGTGCAAGGCGTGCACGTCCCGCTTCGACGACCTCACCGGCACCGTGCTGGCCGGGCACCATCAGCCGCTGCGCGTGTGGGTGCTGTGCCTCTACTTCATGGGCCTGAAGCTTTCCAGCCGGCAGATCGCAGGTGAGCTGGGCTTGGCCGTGTCGGACGTGCAGGCCATGACGGAGCAGCTGCGCCGGGGGCTGGTCGCCAAAGTGCCGGTGGTAAAGCTACAGGGCGCGGTGGAAATCGACGAGGTCTACGTCGTAGCCGGGCACAAGGGGCAGCCGGAAGAAGTGGCCAAAAGGGGCGGCTCGGCCGGTGCCGCAGGCTGGCAGGCGCGCCGGGCCGCGGCACGCTGGAGAAGGACAAGCCGCCGATCCTTGGCCTGATCCAGCGCGGCGGCCAGGTGGTGCTGCAGATGCTGGCCAACGTGCAGCAGAACACGATCAAGCCGGTCATCACCGCCGCCGTCGCCCCGGGCACTCTGATCCACACGGACGAATACAGCATCTACGCACGTCTGCCGGCTTGGGGCTACGGACACAAAACGGTCTGCCACGGGCGCGGCGAATACGCCCGCGACGAGGACGGCGACGGGTTCTGCGAGGTCCACGTCAACACCATGGAAGGGCTTTGGTCGCTCCTACGTTCCTGGCTGCGACCGCACCGGGGCATCTCGCAAGACAAGCTGCCGCTCTATCTCGGCTTCTTCCAGTTCGTGCACAACGCTCGCCGACGCGGCAAAGCCTTGCTCGGTGCACTCGTCACCGCACTTGTCAGATGACGCAGGCCAACACCCCGGAACCCGACAAGAGCCACATGTTTTAGCACCGTTCCAATGCCGCCGAGCGCAGGGTCGCGACCAGTGCGGTTTCCATGAATCAGGTCGGTGAGGATGGCTGACCCATGGCACATGGCTCCATAGCCGCGGGGCTGAACGGGCCCACATAACGATGATGGACCGCACCTTCAGCTTGACCCGTGCTGCCGCCCTGGACCGCCTCGCCGGCGTGGTTCCGCAAGCCGGGCTCGCTTACGCGGCGCGCCGCAACACTGATGCTGGACCGCAGGCTGATGCCACCACCACGGCGCTCTCACCTTACTTGCGGCGTCGATTGATCCTCGAAGAGGAGGTGGTCGCCGCGGCAATCGAGGCACATGGGCCGCAAGCTGCGAAAAAGTTTGTCGAAGAGGTGTTCTGGCGCTCCTATTTCAAGGGGCACCTTGAAAGCCATCCTGCCATTTGGACGAACTATCAGCATCTTGTGGCGCAGGGGCAAAATCAACTTGCGACATGGTCCGGCATGCGACGAGTGTTCGCGGACGCGGTGGCCGGACATACTGGCATCGACGGCTTCGACGATTGGGCGCGCGAACTGGTGGAAACCGGATGGCTGCACAACCATGCCCGGATGTGGTTCGCGTCGATCTGGATCTTCACGTTGCGGCTGCCGTGGGCTCTCGGCGCAGACTTCTTCCTCCGCCATCTCATCGACGGAGACCCAGCCAGCAACACGCTGTCCTGGCGGTGGGTCGCCGGGTTGCACACACGCGGCAAGGCTTACGTTGCCAAGGCGGAGAACATCAGGCGCTACACCGACGGTCGCTTCTCGCCCAAAGGCCTGGACGAGAACCCGTCAGCCCTGGAAGAGACCGATCTGGCTCCGACCGTTGCGCTGCGAACAGCGGGGCCGGCACCAACAGGAGACATGGCGCTGCTGCTGCACCTGGATGATCTGCACCCTGAGAGCCTTCCGCTCGGCAACGCTCGGGTCACACGGATTGGCGGCTTGCTGGCCCACGCTCCACGCGTTGTGGAACGGGTTCGCCATGCCGACGAGGACGCGATGGCCGATGGATTGGCGCGGGCCAGTGCGCATTTCGGCTGTGCCGCTGGATTGATCGAGGACGGTTGGACCGATGGCGCCCCGTTGGTCACTGCCTGGGCGCCGGTCGGCCCATCGGCCGACCTGTTGCCGACCGACGCCCTGCGAGTGCGGCGGCAGTGGGACGAATTGACTTGGCCCCGGGCCGCACGCGGATACTTCCAAGTCAAAGCCGCGATCCCCGCCATCCTTCGGGACGAGATGGCGTCGTGACCCTTCCACTCGACCGCAGTGCTGGCGTGTCTGACCCAACGTCCAAGTCACGCAGGAGCTCGATGGAAAGCAGATGGTGAACGTCTGGCCGGGTGGGATGAAACGGTTGCCGCGGTCGCGCGTCCTTTCCGCATGACCCAGGATCCCAGGACGAGCGCACCCACCAGCTTCCCGGACGAGGCGCGTCAGCAACGGCCAGGCCTTGAGGCCGAACTGCGAACCAAGCCGGACCACGGCGAGGAAAGCTACGTCGGCAAAGGCCTGCTGGCCGGCTTGGCCGCGCTGGTCACCGGCGGCGACAGCGGGATCGGCCGGGCTGTTGCCATCGCCTATGCCCGCGAGGGCGCGGACGTCTCGATCTCCTACCTGCCGGACGAGCAGGTGGACGCGAACGAAACCCAGCGCTGGGTGGAGAAGGCGGGGCAGCGGTGCCTATTGTTGCCAGGCGACATTCGTGACCCGGCCTGGTGCCAGGCGCTGGTTGAGAAAACTGTGGAGGCGTTCGGCCGTCTCGATGTCTTGGTCAACAACGCCGCAGCCCAGACCACGAACGAGAGCCTCGCTGACATCGTCCCCGCCGATGTCGAAGGGGCCTTCCGAGCCAACGTCTTCGCGCCCATTTGGCTGACCCAGGCCGCCGTTGGGCACATGAAACCCGGCGCTTCCATCATCAACACGACAAGCGTGCAAGCCAAAGTCGCGAGCAAGGGCATGATCGTTTACTCGGCAACCAAGGGCGCGGTCGCGAGCCTCACCATTGGCCTATCGAACCTCCTCGCCCCTATGGGCATCCGGGTGAACTGCGTCGCGCCCGGGCCGGTCTGGACACCGATCCAGCCGATCGCGAAGTCGCCGGAAGAAATGGAAACTCTCGGACAAACGACGCCGCTCGGCCGCGCTGGCCAGCCAGCCGAACTGGCTGGCGCCTATGTCCTCCTCGCAGCAAAGGAGGGCAGCTATATGTCAGGCGCGCTGATACCGGTCACCGGTGGCATGCCAATGCTCTGACGGCTCCGCTGCACCGAAGAGCCACTTTTCGCGTCGGCAAGCATGAGCAGTGGCGTCATGACGCTATTGCCGAATGTTTGGGGCGTGACGGGCAATGCTGGGACTGAGGGTGTCACGGGCGCGGAGCGGGCGGTGCGGGAGCCGCTGATCGAGGTGGCGCGGCAAGACGCCGCCGAACGGCCTGCGCCGCGGGATCGGGGCCATCTCGTGGCGGCGCCAGGGCGGCGCGACGTGGCGGGCGATCCCCGCCGAACCGGGACCGTGGCGGCTGGCCGCGTGGTTGCCCGTCGGCTGGGCCAAGCAAGGCGCGTGGGGGGGGGTTGCTAGAGTTGGCGCGGGAGCGCGGGCGGGCTGGACTTGGACCTGGCCTCCTGGACGGGACGACCATCCGGGCGCGCGCGAAGGTGGCGAGAGCGCCCAGGCAAGGGGACGGCGGCAGGCCGAGAGGAGCGTGAAGCGCTTGGCCGCTCTCGCGGCGGCTTCGGGACCGAGGCGGTGACGGCCAGGGGCGGGCTGCCGCGCTCGCGCCGGGCTGGGTGGCGGGCGACCGGGGCTCGTCCTCGGGCGCCTCGCGCGCGCAGGCCCGGGCCGTGGGCGCATGCCCGGCGATCCCGGCCAAGAGGAACGTGGCCAGCGCGCGCTGCCCCGACTTCATCCACGTCCACCGCGACCGGATCGAGCGCCTCTGGGGGCGGCTGAAGGGTCTGGCCGCGAAGCGGACGAACCGGGCCGTGGCGACCCGCTACGAGACGAACGGTCCGCCCCTTCATGGGCGTGCTCCGCCTCGCCGCCGCATGGGAGTGGCTCGAAGGCGCAATCAAGGACAAGCATTCAAGTTCTTGTAGAACATAGCGCCTTAGCCCACGCCGCATTGATTGCTAGAGTGCGTCCGATCAAGCTGAGACCGCTTTAGCGGCCGGGCCGCTTGCTCCACGAGGGGGACGACGGAGACATGCGAGACGCGGTCATCGGGGTTGACGTGGGAACGGGAAGCGCCCGCGCCGGGGTGTTCACGCTCGACGGCACGATGCTGGCGCAGGCGGCTCTGCCGATCCGCCGCTGGACGCCGCGGCCCAACTTCGTCCAGCAATCGAGTGCGGACATCTGGGCGGCCGTCACCGGCGCGGTGCGGCAGGCGCTGTCCGGCTCGGGCAAGGTGCAGGTGCGCGGCCTCGGGTTCGACGCGACCTGCTCGATGGCGGTTCTCGACGCCCACGGCAACCCCGTGTCCATCGACCCGGACGGCGACCCGGCGCAGGACGTCATCATGTGGATGGACCACCGCGCGCTTGACCAGACGGCACGGATCAACGCGGGCGGGCACGATGTCCTTCGCTACGTCGGCGGGCAGATCTCGCCGGAAATGGAGACGCCGAAGCTGCTCTGGTTGCGGGAGACCATGCCGGCGGCCTGGGACAAGGCGGCGCTGTTCCTCGATCTTCCAGACTTCCTGACCTGGCGCGCGACGGGGGCGACGAGCCGCTCGCTGTGCTCGACCGTGTGCAAGTGGACCTACGTCGGCCACGAGCGCCGTTGGGACGAGAGCTACTTCCGCGCGATCGGCCTCGGCGACCTGGCCGACGAGGGATTCCAGCGGATCGGCACCGAGATCCTGCCGCTGGGCGAGCCGGTGGGCGCCGGGCTGTCGCGCGGGGCGGCGGAGGAGTTCGGGCTGGCGGAAGGCACGCCGGTCGGCGTCTCGGCGATTGACGCCCACGCGGGGGGCATCGGCATCATCGGGGCGACCGTCGGCGATGCGCCGCCCGGGGACGCGATGATGCGGCGGGTGGCGCTGATCGGCGGCACGTCCACCTGCCACATGGCGCTGTCGCCCGACGCACGCTTCGTGCCGGGCGTGTGGGGGCCATACCAGTCGGCGATGGTGCCGGGGCTGTGGCTGAACGAGGCCGGGCAGTCCGCGACCGGCAGCCTGATCGACCACGTCATCCTGACCCATGCCGCTTACCCGGCGCTGAAGGAGGCGGCGGCGCGGGACGGAGGGACGGTGTATCAGGCGCTCAATGCCCGGCTCGCAATCCTAAGTGACGGCGCGCCGTTCCCGGCCGCGCTGACGGCCGGGCTGCACGTGATGCCGGACTTCCACGGTAACCGGTCGCCGCGCGCCGAGCCGGGGCTGCGCGGGATGGTCAGCGGCCTTGCCCTGTCCGCGTCGATGGACGACCTGGCGCGGCTCTATCTCGCGACGGTGCAGGCCATCGCCTACGGCACGCGGCACATCATCGAGACGCTGAACAGCCAGGGTTACGCGATCGACACCATCATGGCCGCCGGCGGCGGCACCAAGAACCCGGTGTTCCTGCGTGAGCACGCCGATGCCTGCGGCTGCGCCATCGTGTTGTCGGAGGAGCCGGAAGCGATTCTGCTGGGGACGGCGATGCTCGGCGCGGTGGCCGGCGGCGCGCATCCCGACATCCCGGCGGCGATGTCGGCGATGAGCCGGGCCGGGCAGGTGGTGCGGCCGGCAGACGGGGCGGCGGCCCGGTTCCACGACGCCAAGTACCGGGTGTTCCAGAGAATGTACGACGATCAGAAAGCCTACGCGGCGTTGATGGCGGTTTAGGTTTCGAGCGTCACAGACGCGCGCCGCTGGCCGTGAACATGTAGGCGTGCGCCGGATCGAACCCCGCGTGCAGCGCCTCGCCGCGCTGCACCGTGACGCGCCCGGGCGCCGTGATGGTCAGGGTGCCGCCCCCTGGTTCCTGGGCGTAGATCTGGCTGCTGCCGCCCAGGTGCTCGGCGAATTCCGCTTGCAGCAGCAGCGAGGCCGGCGCGGGCTGGTCCAGGGTGAGGTGCTCCGGACGCAAGCCGAGCGTGACCAGCCCCGGCGCGGTCCCGCGCGGCAGCGGCAACGGCGTGTCCAGCGCCGGATGGCGCAGCAGCCCGCCCTTTGCCTCGGCAGCGAGCATGTTCATCCGCGGCGAGCCGATGAAGCCCGCGACGAAGGTGTTGGCCGGAGTTTCGTAGAGATCGAGGGGCGTGCCGATCTGCTCCACCTTGCCGCCGCGCAGCACGACGATGCGGTCGGCCAGGGTCATGGCCTCGACCTGGTCGTGGGTGACGTAAACCATCGTGGCCCCGATCTCCCGATGCAGCCGCGCGATCTCGACCCGCATCTGGGTGCGCAACTCGGCGTCGAGGTTGGACAGCGGCTCGTCGAACAGGAACAGCTTCGGGTCGCGGACGATGGCCCGGCCGATGGCGACGCGCTGGCGTTGGCCGCCGGACAGCGCGCGGGGGCGGCGGTCGAGCAACGGCGCGATCTGCAGCACCTGCGCCGCCGCATCGACGCGCCGGGCGACCTCGGCGGCCCCCGTCCCGGCCATCTTGAGGCCGAAGCCCATATTCTCGCGCACGCTCATGTGCGGGTAGAGGGCATAGGACTGGAACACCATCGCGACCCCGCGCCGGGCCGGGTGGGTGTCGGTGACGCGCTGGCCGTCGATCCAGACATCGCCGCCGTCCGCCTCCTCCAACCCGGCGAGCAAGCGAAGCAGCGTGCTCTTGCCGCAGCCGCTGGGCCCGACGAAGACGACGAACTCGCCGCGGGCCGCCTCCAAGCTGACGCCGTCGATCACGGTCTGGTCGCCGTAGCGCTTGACCATGCGCTCCAGCCGCAGGAACGACGTCATTTCGACGCCCCCATCGTCAGGCCGCGGATCATGTGGCGGGAGACCAGAAGGGCGAAGATCGTCACCGGCAGCACGATCAGCGTGCCCGTCGCCATGATCTTGCCCCAGGGCAGCTCGTAGCCGGACATGAAGCTGGTCGCGACCACGGGCGCGGTTTGCACCGAGCGCCGGGTCAGCACGAGGGCGAACAGCAGCTCGTTCCAGGAGAAGATGAAGCTGAAGATGGCGGACACGGCGACGCCGGGCAGGCCGAGCGGCAGGTAGATGCGCCAGAAGATGCCGAACTGGTCGACGCCGTCGAGGCGGGCCGCCTGCTCCAGGTCGGGCGGGATGGCGCGGAACTGGTCGGTGCAGATCCACACCACGATGGGCAACGTGAAGGTGAGATAGACCAGGACCAGCACCAGGTAGGTGTCGAGCAGATCCAGGTTGCGCGCCAGCAGGTACACCGGCAGCGCCAGCACGATGGGGCTGATCATGCGGTTGGAGATGAACCAGAACCACAGGTCCGACTTGCCGCGGAACTCGAAGCGGGCGAGCGCGTAGGCCGCCGGCGTCCCGAGCAGGGTCGCCAAAGCGGTGGTGCAGATCGCCACCACCAGGCTGTCGAGGATGGCGTGCGTCACCTTCTGGTCGGCGAACACGTCGCGGTAGTGGTCGAGCGTCGGCGCGAACAGCCAGTGGGGCGGCGAAGCCAGCAGGTCGGCGCCGCCCTTGAAGCTGCTCGACACCATCCAGTAGAACGGGAACACGGCGAACACGAGCACCGCCAGCAGCCCCAGCAGGTGTAGCAGCCGGCCGGGCAGGCGCGCGGCCCTCATGCGATCTCCCGGTAAAGGAAACGGATGTAGAGCCGGCTGAGCACGACGGTCAGGATCAGCAGGATGATGGCCTGCGCCGTCGCCATGCCCATGTCGAACACCCGGAACCCGGTCCGCTGCACCAGGACCGAGATCACCTCGGTCGCCGTGCCCGGCCCGCCGCGGGTCATGGTGAACACCATGTCGAACAGCTTCAGCACGTCGGCCGAGCGCAAGATCAGCATGGCGGTCAGGCCCGGCAGCAGGTAAGGCAATTGCACGTGGCGCAGGATGGCCAGCGGCCGGGTCGTCTCCAGCCGCGCCGCCTCCTCGACCTCGACCGGGACGATGCTGAGGCCGGAGAGGAAGATGAGGGCGCAGAACGGCGTCCATTGCCAGATGTCCATGATCGCCACCGCGGCGTAGGCGCCCGCCGGGGTGCCCAGCCAGTCGAGCGGCCCGGCCCCGAGCCATCCGGCGAACTGGTTGGCGACGCCGAACTCGCGGTTGAACACCAGCCGCCCCAACAGGCCGACGACGGCGTAGGTGGTGGCGAGCGGGATCACCAGGGACACGCGCGCCAGGGCGCGGACGAAACCGAAGCCCGGGCGGTGCAGCAGCAACGCGATCCCCAGCCCTAACGCCAACTGAACCGGCATCACGGTCAGGAAGAACTTGCCCGTCAGCGCCATCGCGTCCCAGAACGACGGGTCGGACAGCACTCGCTGGTAATTGGCGAGGCCGACGAAGGGGAAGCCGTCGCGCACCCGGACCAGGCTGTATTGCCGGAAGCTCGTCACCAGCGCCCACATGGTCGGATAGATGCCGACCGCGAGCAGGGTCAGCACCGCGGGCGCGAGAAACAGCAGCGGGGTCCAACGCCCGTGCTCCAGCCGCGCCCGCCTGGCCCGAGGCCGCACCGGGGCGGCGATGCCTCCCGGCGCCGAGTCCACTACTGCAGCAGCGCCTTCTTGCCGTCGTAGTAGCCCTCGCGCTTCAGGATCGCCTCCATCCGGCTGCCGATCTCCTTCGAGCCGTCCGCGACCGACACCTCGCCGAGCTGCATCTTGGTGCCCCACTCGCCGATGATCTCGCTCACCGCCGGCCAGGCCGGGAAGCGGGGGCGGAACTCGGGCACGCCCTTCTGCCAGCTCGCCACCATCGGCTCGACGAACTTGTACTGCGCCTTGATCTCCGGCATCTCATACACCGCCTTGCGGCCGGAGACGCCGCCCGCCTCGACGTACTGCTTGGCGATCGCCTCGCTGGTCGCCCACTGGACGAACAGCCAAGCGGCCTTCTGCTCCTTCTCCGGCGCTTGCGACGCCACCGCGAGCGAGAACCCGCCCAACGCCGGCAGCCGCCCGGCCGGCCCCGCCGGCTCCGGCGCGACACCCAGGCAATCCGTCACTTTGCTCGTCTTGGGGTCGGTCAAGGTCGCGTAGAACGCCGACCACTCGGTCAGCAGCGCCACCTGACCCTGCGCGAAGGCGTTGACCGCCTCGGCATGGTCCATGCTGACGAAGCCCGGCGGCATCACCGGCGCGAGGTTCTGGCGGAACGTGAGGCCGTCCTGGCTGCCCTTCGCCATCAGGTTGGAATGGAAGCTCGCGTCCAGCAGGGAGCCGCCGAACGGCCACAGGAACCGCATGAAGCTGTCGGCCGACTGCGTCTCGCCCCGGCGCGATTGCAGCACGTAGCCGAACTCGCCCTTGTCCTTTTGGGTCAGCTTCGGCGCGTAAACCGTCCGCAGCTCCTCCCACGTGGACGGCGGCTTGTCGAACCCCGCGTCCTTCAGCTTGCAGGCATTGTAATACAGCAGCCCCGAGTAGTTATCGAACGGCAGGCCGTAGATCTTGCCGCCCCAACTGCCGAACGCCTCCAGCAGCAACGGGAAGAACCCGTCCATGTTCAACGCCGGGTCGGCCAGGGCGGCGTCCTTGGTGAAGGTCTCGGCCGGCACGATCCAGCCGTTCTCGGCGAACTCTCCCATCCACACCAAGTCGACCAGCGCCACCGTGAGATCGCCTTGCGCGGTGAAGTTCAGCACCTGCTTCTCGCGCGAGTTCTCGTAGGGCACGATCTCATAATTGACCTTGATTCCGGTCTGCTTCTCGAACTCCGGCAGCAGCTTGATGATGGCGCGGTAGCCCGGCCGGTCGAGGAATGTCACGTTGACCTGGGTGCCCTTCAAGGGAGCCGCGGCTTCGGTCAGGGTCCAAGCATGGGCTTGCGCCACCCCGCCCAGCAGGGCGGCCGTGCAGGCCGCCGCCAACAACAGCTTTCTCATCGCGCTTCTTCCCCTCACGTCGTTCATCGCCGGACCGAGACGATGCGGGATCGGGCCGGACTCGTCCAGGGGCTCGTCCCAGGGGCTCGTCCCAGGGACTCGTCCGAGAGGCTCGTCCGAGAGGCTCGTCCGAGAGTCTGGGCCGGGCCGGTCAGACGGCGGTGAAGCCGCCGTCCACCGGCAGGCTGACGCCGTTGATCATCGACGCCGCGTCGCTCAGCAGGAAGCAGACGGCGTCCGCCACTTCCGCCGGCTGCACGAAGCGGCCCATCGGGATGCGCGACAGCATGGGGGCCGCGCGGGCCGGGTCGGACCAGGCGAAGGCAGCCATCGGCGTCAGGGTGACGACCGGGTTCACCCCGTTGGTGCGGATGCCACGCGGCCCGAGTTCCAGCGCCATGACGCGGGTGAGCGCGTCCAGCGCCGCCTTCGACGCGCAGTAGGCGGCGTGGCGGTCGAGCCCGACGGTGGCGGCGAGGCTCGACACGTTGACGATCGCGCCCGGCCGCCCGGCGGCGACCAGGCGGCCGGCGACGTGCTGGCTGATCCGCATCGGGGCGACGAAGTTGACGGCCATGACGTCGTCGATGTCGGCGGTCGTCGTGTCCAAGAAGGAGGTCAGCCGGGCGATGCCGGCGTTGTTCACCAGCAGGTCGAACGACTCCTGCCGGTCCAGCGCCGCCATCGTCGCGTCGAGGTCGGCGACGTCGGCGAGAAGGGTGTCGCAGCCGCAGGACTCGGCCAGGCTGTCGAGGTCGGCCTGGGCGCGGCTGAGGGCGACCACGGCAGCCCCCTGGGCGCGCAGGCGTTCGACGATGACGCGGCCGATCCCTTTGCCCGCGCCCGTCACCAAGGCTCGCCGGCCGGAGAAGTCGAACGTCATGCGTCAGGGTCAGGCAAGGGCGCCGTTGCGCGTCGAGCCGGGCGTCAGCAGCACCTTGATCGAGTCCATGCCGTTCGCCTTGACGATCGCCTCGTCCCAGCGGTCGAGATCGTACTCGTGGGTCACGATGCCGTCCGAGGTCACCAGCCCGCGGCTCAGCAGGTCGATGGCGATCGGGTAGCAGTAGGGGCCGAGGTGGACGCCGCGCACGTCGAGCTCCTTGCGGTCGCCGATGATCGACCAGTCGACCGAGGTCTCCTTGCCGAACACCGAGAACTCGACGAAGCGGCCGAGCTTGCGGATCAGTTGAAGGCCCTGCGTCACGCCGCCGGGCGAGCCGGTGGCCTCGATGTAGACGTCGCAGCCGTAGTTGTCGGTCAGCGCCATCACCTCCGCCATCGGGTCCTGCTTGCCGAGCTGGATGGTGACGTCCGCGCCGAACCGCTTGGCGAGCGCCAGGCGGTCCTCGGCCGTGTCGATCACGACCAGCGTCTTGGGCGTCTTGAGCTTCAATACCTGGACCATCATCAACCCGATCGGCCCGGCCCCGGCCAGCACCACGGTGTCGGCGAGCTGCACGTCGCCGCGCTGCACGGTATGGATGGCGCAGGACAGAGGCTCGATGATCGCCGCGTCAGCGAGCGGCATCTCGTCGGGGATGACGTGGACGCGCGACGTGGGCGGCAGGCGCATGTACTCGGACATGCCGCCGTCGGCCACGTCGCGCTGAAAGCCGAAGATGTTGTGCACCTCGCACATCCAGTATGCGCCGGAGCGGCAGTAGCGGCACTTGTCGCAGGGCACGATCTGCTCGGCGATCACCCGCTGGCCGGGCTTGACGCCGAAATGCTCCGCGGCGCCCTCGCCGAGCTCCTCGACGACGCCGTAGAACTCGTGGCCGGGGATGACGGGCGGCTTGACCCAGCCCGCGCCGGGGGCGTCGCCCCAGAACATCTTGGCGCCTTGCCAGCATTTGCAGTCACTGGCGCAGATGCCGCAGGACTGGATGCGGATCACCGCCTCGCGCGGCCCGGCGGTGGGGCGCGGGACGTCGCTGACGCGGTAGTCCTCCGGGCCGTGGCAGACGATGGCGGTCATGCGCGTGTTGGAACGAGACATCAGGATTGCGTTCTCCTCAACGTGGCGTCGCTCGCGGGGCGTCGCTCTGCATCCGGTCAGGCTTGGCGTGACGCGGCCGGGCTTTGCCTGGAGTGATTTGGCCACGAGCCTGGCCGCGCTGCAAATCGGGCGCGCTGCTTCGGAACGCGGGGGCAACAGCAGCGACCAAGCAGATCGAAATCTATCCGGATGGTTTTTGACATTTGTCCGCTACTGGAACAAGCTGTCACGTTATCATGAGGAATAGAGAATGTGTGATTGATCATCTTTACGGTCGATGACCGCAGCGGCATATCTGAGATGAACGTGGGTTGTTTGCGAAACATCCTCAAATGCATTGGTAAAAGCAGAGGGCAGCTATTTGCCGATTGAACCTTCTTGTCTGCAGACGGCTGAAAACCCCGTTCGTGCCATGCCTTTGCTCGATATGGATGACAGCTTCGGCTGGTTTCACCCGAGTTGGGGGGACGTGGGCGTGTTGCTCTGTCCCGGCGTCGGTCGCGATGCCCGGGGCGGCTACGCGCCGCTGCGGGTGTTGGCGGAAGCTTTGGCAGCGCGCGGTTATCCAGGGTTGCGACTCGAGTATCCGGGAACCGGGGACGCCGACGACCTCACTGACCAAGATCCTGTCGAAGCGTGGCGGGCCAGCGTGCATCGGGCGGCGGATCGACTGCGCCAGCGAGGCGTCCGGCAACTCGTGTTCTGCGGCATCCGCCTTGGCGGGCTGCTGGCGGGTGTCGCCTCCGGCGAGCGGGACGACGTCGCCGCCCTGATCCTCATCGACCCGGTCGTGTCCGGCCAGCGCTACCTGCGCGAACTCAGCGTCGAGGGCGCTTTCGCGTCCGAGGTCCCCGGATCGGACGAGGCCTGGCCTGAACTGGACGGGTCGCGCCTGCCGGAGGGTCCCCACTCGTTTCTGCACCGGCTGAGCCTGCTCAAGCTCGACAGCCGCCCGGCTGCACGGGCCTTGCTGCTCACCGAACCAGGCGCGCCGATCGCGGCGTTGGAGGAGCGGTTGCGCGGCCTCGGAACCGACGTCGGAACCGGGCCGCTCGATCCGCTGCTCGAAACCGATCAAACAGGCCGCGCGAGGCCGATGTCGGACCTGACCCGCATCGTTGACTGGCTCGCCGCCACCCTGCCGGTGTCGGCGACGCCGAGGCCATGCCCGGCGGCCGCCCCGATGGCCGGCTGGACCACGCCCGAACTCAGCGAGCAGGGCATGCGTTACGGATCGGACCAGAGCCGGTTCGGCGTGCTGTGCCGCCCTCGCCACGACGCCTTGCCGGGTTTCGTGCTGATGATCGGCAACGGCGGCGCGGTGTCGCATCACGGCTACGCCGGGTTCGGTGTCCGGCTGGCTCGAACGCTGGCGCGGGCCGGGTTCGCGTCCTTCCGCTTCGACTACGCGGGACTGGGCGACAGCGGCAACGCGCCTGGGGACGCTTATCCCCACGTGTTCGAGACCGACCGGACGGGCGACGCCGCCTTGACTATCGAGGCGCTGCGCGGCTCGGGCTTCACCCGTTTCGCGGCGGGCGGCTTGTGCTCCGGGGCCTACCACGCTTGGCGCGCCGGCCTCGCCGACGAGCGGATCGAAGCGGTGATCATGCTCAATCCCTCGACGTTCTTCTGGCGCGAAGGCCAGGACTACGCCCAGTTCATCCGCAACAACACCCGCTCGACCCAGTTCTACGTCGCCACGATGATGGGCGGCCGTGGTTGGCGGCGGTTGCTGCGCGGGGAGCTGAACGTCGGCCGGGCCGTCCGCACCGTGCGCACGCACGCGTTGCGCCGGGCCACGGCCGTCGCCGCGCAGGCGGCGGAGCTGGTTGGCTGGCAGGCGCGGGACTCGCCGCGACGGGCGATGCGGCAACTGTCCGGCCGCGGGGTGCAGACCTTGCTGGTGATGGGCACGATCGACGCCGGCCTCGACGTGCTGCAAGCCTATTTCGGCCCGGGCGGGCGGTGGTTGGCGAGGCTGCCGAACACCAAGCTCGCGATCATGCCCGGCGCCGACCACTCGCTCACCCGCCGCGGGATGCAGGACGCGGTGGCCGGCGTCGTCGTCGCGTTCCTGCGCGAGCGGCTGCTGACGCAGGCATCCGCGCCGTCGGCGGGCGTGTCCTCACATGGCTGAGGCGCGCGTCGCCTTATCCGACGCGCTGGGCGACGACGCGCTGGGCCAAGTCGGCGACGTGCTGCGGCGCAGCTTCGGCGTCGAGTCGATCCGGCAGGAGGCGGGCGACCTCGTGGTGCGCGTGCGCGACGATGTGTCAACCGCGGAGCTTCGGCGGACGGTCAAGCAGGCGATGCGGGCGCAGCGCTACGCCAGCGACGACTGCGTGTTCAGCCGCCAGGTCAGCGGTCCGACGACCACGGACCCGCAACCGGCGTTGGAAGCGAGGGGGGACGTGCAGCGGCTCGGCCCCGGCTTGTTCGCCTTCCGCGGCGATTTCCTACGGGTGCGGACAGGTCTGGACACGGCAGTGCGGGCGATGGCCGCCCGGCGGGGCGCGGTGGAGCTGTCCTACCCGCCGTTGTGGCCGGTGTCCGTGCTGCGGTCGATCGATTACTTCCACGATTTCCCGCAGTTGGCCCTGCTCGCCACCGGCGTCTCGCCGCACTACGAGGCGCGGGCGGTGTTCGCGGAGCGGTTCCGCAAAGGGACCGACGCGCCCGTGATCGCCTGCACGGCCGAGAACGGCGTGGCCCCCGCCGCCCACGCACTCGCGCCCACGGTCTGCGACTGCTGTTACTGGCTGCTGCGCGAGCGGCGCGACATTGCCGACCAGGTGAGCACGATCCACGGCCAGGTGTTCCGCAACGAGGCGAGCCCGGACGACCGCATCGACCGGCTGACCGCCTACACGATGCGCGAGATCGTCACGATCGGCAGCGAGGCGTTCGTGCTCGCCGAGCGTGAGGCGCTGATGGACGAGATGGCCACCCTGATGACCCGCCTCGACCTCGGCTGCGCCATCAAGGCGGCCGACGACCCGTTCTTCAGCAACGACGCGTTGCAGAAGAACGCCTACCAGAACCTGGCGCGGCTGAAATACGAGGTCGAGGTGCCGTTGTTCGGCGGCCGGCGCACGGCGGTGGCGTCGATCAACCTGCACAACGATTTCTTCAGCCGCAACTACGATTACCAGGATGCTGCCGGGGCGCGGCCGTTCAGCGCCTGCGTCGGCTTCGGCTACGAGCGGCTGACCTACGCGCTGTTCTGCCGCCACGGCGTGTCCTGCGCCGAGTGGCCGGCCGCGGTGCGCGCGACGCTCGAACTCGATTGACCGTTCAACGACGCTTCAGCCTGGAGGGCAGATCTTGGATCGGACGGCCGCCTACGCCGCATTGACGGCGATCTTCCGCGAGCAGCTCAAGTCACCCGACTTGGTGATCACCCCGTCCATGACCCCCGACGACGTGCCGGGCTGGGACTCGACCGGGATGGTGGCCATCATCATGGCGGTCGAGGAGCAGCTCGACATCGAGTTCGCCCCGCGCGAGCTGAAGGCCATCCATCGCGTCGGCGACCTCGCGGAGGTGATCGAGGCGCGCGCGGCATGACGCCCGGCGCCGAGGCGTTGGCCTGGCGGCCACTGTCGCCGGCGCAACTGTCGATCTGGCGCGCCGAGATGCTGCATCGGCACACGCCGCGGTGGAATCAGGTGACCGTCATCCGGCTGCGCGGCGCGATCGATCCGGACCGTCTGGAAGCGGCGGTCAATGCGATCGTCACCCGCCACCCGGCCCTGCGGACGCGGCTGCGCCGCCATGAGCGGCAAGGCTGGCAGGCCTTCGCCGCGCCGACGCCGTTCCACCTCGAGCGCCACGACCTGCCGACGGCGCCCGCGGAGCGCGACCGGGCCGTGGAGGCAGGCTCGGAGCGGGCGGCGGCACATCGGTTCCCGTTGCTCGGCGGGCCGCTGTTCCGCGCCGAGCTGCTCCTGCTCGCGCCGGACGACGCGGCGCTGATTCTCTCGCTGCACCACATCGCCGCCGACGGGGTGGCGCTGGCGCTGCTCGTGCCGCAGATCGCGGCCTGCTGCGCCGGGGAAGCGACGGGCGAGCCGGACAGCGCCTACGAACGTTGGCTCGACCGGCACGCCGGGCCGGCGACCGCGCCCGATCTCAATGCCGCGCTGGCCTTCTACGCCCGCGAGCTGGCCGGCGCGACGGCCCGGTATGACGCGCTCTACGACAGCGTGGCCGACCGCCCATCCGACGACCCGCCCGGGTTGGTGGAGGTGACCTGCACGCTCGACGCCGCCGTGTGTGACGGGTTGCGCACGCTGGCGCGTCGCAGCAAGGCGACGCTGTTCATCGTCCTGATGGCGGCTTACGGAGCCGTGCTCCGGGCGGAGACGGGCTCGACGGATCTCGTGCTCGCCACCTTCGTCTCCGGCCGCGCCGGGGAAGCGGAGCCGGTGGTCGGCTCCTGCATCAACACCATGCTAGTTCGGCTGCGCCTCGCGGGCTGCGCCGCGGAAGGGGAGCTGATCGCCGCGGCGAAGGAGAGTTGGCGGCCGGTGCGGCAGTATCAGTCCGCGCCGCTGGCCCTGCTGTCCGAAGCCGCTCGCGGTGCGCTGCCGACGCCGCAGTTCGCCATCAACTTCCTCGATATGAACGATGCGCCATTCCAAGCGCCCGGCCTCACCGCCAGCGTCACCCATGCCCAGCAGGGATTCCCGCTCAACGACCTGCTGCTCTACGCCTTGCGGGAGCAGGACAGCCGGCTGCGGCTGCGGCTGATCGTCGGCTCCGGAACGCCGCGGATCAGCCAGCCGCGCGTCGCGGCGATGCTGACCGCGCTCGCGGGCCTGCTGCGAGACTGGTCCGGGACGGTCTCCGGGGCAGTCCCGGCCGGGATGGCCGCCGCGTCGGTCCGCGGCGTGGAGGCGTGACGCCACCCCCGAGCAGGCGTCGTTACGCCTGAGCCTTGCTCTGCTCCGCCGACGGCATTTCGATGTCGATCTCGAGGGTATTGATCTCGTTGCCGCGATCGAGCTTGACCTGAACCTTGTCGCGGTCGATCTGCATGTGCTTGGCGATCACGGCCAGGATTTCCTCTTGCAGCACGGCGACCAGTTGGCTGTGGCTGCCGCCCACCCGCTCGTGGGCCAGCATGATCTGCAGCCGCTCACGCGCGATGGGGGCGGTCGTGGTCTGTCGGCGGAAAAGCTGGAAGAAGCTCAAGCAACCCTCCTGCCGAACAGCTTACCGAACAACCCCCGCTTGTTGCGAGGAATCTGCATCTCGATCGTTTCGCCTTGCAACCGCTTGGCCGCGTCGAGGTAGGCGCGGGCCGGGGCGCTGCTCGGGTCGGACAGCGTCACCGGGCTGCCGACGTTGCTGGCGCGCAGGACATCCTGGCTCTCGGGGATGATGCCCAGCAGCGGAATGGACAGGATCTCGAGTACGTCCTCGGTTTTCAGCATGTCGCCGCGGGCGGCGCGGGCCGGGTCGTAGCGAGTGAGCAGGAGGTGCTTCTCGACCCGCTCGCCGCGCTCGGCGCGCGCGGTCTTGCTGTCCAACATGCCGATGATGCGGTCGCTGTCGCGCACCGAGCTGACCTCGGGATTGGTCACGACCACGGCGACGTCGGCGTGGTGCATGGCGAGCAGCGCGCCGCGCTCGATGCCGGCCGGGCTGTCGCAGATCACCCAATCGAACATGCCGCGCAGCTCCTCCATGACGCGGGCCACGCCTTCCGAGGTCAAGGCGTCCTTATCGCGGGTCTGGCTGGCGGGCAGCAGGTTCAAGGTCTCGAGCCGCTTGTCCCGGATCAGCGCCTGGGTGAGCTTGGCGTCGCCCTGGGTCACGTTGATGAGATCGTAAACAACGCGGCGCTCGGCGCCCATGATGAGGTCGAGGTTGCGCAGGCCGACGTCGAAATCGACCACGACGACCTTCTTGCCCAGGCTGGCGAGCGCCGCGCCGAGGGCGGCGGTGGACGTCGTCTTGCCGACACCCCCCTTTCCGGATGTCACGACCAGGACCTTCGCTGCCATACCCTCGTTTCCCTCTAAACCCGTGCGTCAGTCCAGCGCCGCGACCAGCAGTTCCTCGCCGTCGAGCCAGGCCTGGGTGGCCTGGCCTTGCAGCTTGGGGTCCAACTCATCGGCCGTCTTGTAAACGCCGTCGATGGCCAGCAGCTCGGCTTGCAGCCGGCGGCAGAAGATGCGCGGACGCAGGCCGCCGGGGCCAGGGCCCAGCAGGCCGGCGATGGCCCGGCCGCGCAGTGTGCCGTAGACGTGGATCGACCCGCCGGCGATCACCTCCGAGCCGGACGCCACCGAACCGATGATGGTGACGTCGCCCTGGGTGTGAGTGACGCTCTGGCCGGAGCGAATCGAGTGGTCGAGCACGAGGGAGGCGGGCTCGGACGGGCGAGCCGGCTCCGGCTGTTCCGCCCGCGGCCCCGCGCCGCGCGGCTCGTTCTCGGCGGCGAGGGCGGCGTTGCGGCCGCCGGACATGACGGGGGGCAGCTCGGCCGCCAGCGCGCCGAGGGCGTGCGGCATCGTGCCGTCAATGCCGATCACCCGGATCGAGCGGGTGCCCAAGTCGTGGACCAGGGTCGGGATCGCCATCTCGTGACCGGTCATCAGCGAGACATCGAGCAGGACGGGGCGGCCCTCGAACACCTTAGGTGACCGGGCGACCTGATCGTCCAACTGCGCCATCCAGCCGTCGAGCGGCAGGTCGGGGGTCAGGACCACGGACATGAACGACTTCCCGCGCAATCGCAGGAACGAGCCGGGGCGTGCGGAGGTGCTCACCATGGCGCGGGCGTATCCTCTCCCGAGCGGACCCGTCAACCGCCTGTTATGAAGGCGGATGATTTGTTAAGTGCCTCGCCCGCCGAACCGGCAGGCGCGAGGGCGTCCGCGAACCTGTCAGGATCAATCTCAGCCGGACGGCGGCAAGCCTCGGCCGGGCACTGGAGAGACGCTGACCACGCGCTTACGGCGGCTCGGCTCCGGCATCGGCCTGGGCAGCGAGGAGTGGCTCGGCTCAGGTTCGGCGAGGTCGTGCGCCGCACGATGCACAGCCATTGGGCGGCCGTCCAAAACGGCTTCAATCATGGCAACGCGTGCCTCGTCGGCCCGGACCGTGAGCAACGCACCACCCCGGCGAACCCCTTCGGCGTAGACACGGGCATCATGGTCCGAAACGCCGACGCCCATGAGCAGGCTCGCGAGCCCGCCAGCCGCCGCGCCGACGCCCGCCCCCACCCCGGCGCCGGTCAGGGCAGCAACGAGCCAACCCGCGGCGACGATCGGTCCGAGGCCCGGAATGGCCAGCAGCCCTAGCCCGGTGAGGACGCCCGCGCCGCCGCCGACGACGGTGCCGAGCGTGGCTCCGGCCGCGGCCTTGTGATCCTCCTGGGTCGCGTTCGGGTCGATGACGGCCACACCATCCGAGACGATGCCGGGATCGGCATCATTGACGACCAGGCTGATGTCGTCGCGGGCGATGCCGGCCTGATCGAGCGCCTGCACGGCATGTGCGGCGGCGGCGGGGTGGTCATAGAGGCGAGTGACGGTCAGCATCACGACCAAGGTCTCCAACAGGCCCGGTCAGGCAAGTATGACAGGGCCTTTGAACGGCAGTCGCCGGCGCACGAGACGTGCGCCGGCGATCAATGCAGCGACGAATGGATGGCGAAGATCAGCGAGCCGGCTTCGGCGCTGTTCCGCTAGGGTTGGCGCCGGACACGTTGGTGCCCAACGTGCGATCCACCGCCCGGCCGACGGCGGTGCCGGGCGGATTGCCCGGAGTGCCGTCCGGGTTGTTCGCGCCCGGGTTGACGCCGGTCGTGTTGGTGCCGAGCGTCCGGTCCGTCGCGCGGCCAAGAGCGGTGCCGGGCGGATTGCCCGGGGTGCCGTCCGGATTGTTCGCACCCGGGTTGATGCCGGTCGTGTTGGTGCCGAGCGTGTTGTCAGTGGCGCGGCCAACGGCGGTTCCGGGCGGGTTCTGGTTCGGCACGGCGGCGCGGGCGGCCCGGGCCTGCGTGCCCACGTTGCCCTTGTAGTCGAGCCAGACCTGGCTCGATGCGCCACTCTTCATGCCAGTGCCGCGCCAGACGCCGTTGTTGTCCTTGTGCAGTCCGGTCACGTTGCTGAAGCCGTGCCCCTCGATGCGACGCCGCGCTTCACCCTGGGAGAACGAGTTGGCGCCGTGCGCGGGCTGCGGCGCATTGGCGGTGGTGGTCGCGACGGCTTGGTTGCTGTCGCCGGCCGCGGCCGCGGTGCCCGTCGCCTGATTGGTGGCGGCACCCGGCACCGGACGAGCCGGCGCGGTGGACTGCGCCATCGCCGTGCTGCCGAGCAACATCGCAGCCAGCGTCATAACGGTCGTCTTCATAGCGGTTCTCCTTGCTGGTATCACGATCGGGAGCCTTCGCTGGGCCCCTCGACCGATGGTTCGGGCCATGTGCTACTTGCGCTCGGGGTTGGCCCCGCTGACGTTGGTGCCGAGCGTCTTGTCGACGGCCCGGCTCGCCATGGTCCCGGGCGGGTTGCCGGGAGCACCGTCCGGAGCGTCCGCACCGGGGTTTTGGCCGCTGACGTTGGTGTTGAGCGTCTTGTCCATGCTCCCCGCCGCGCCGGATGCGCCGCCGGCCACGCTGCTGCGCCCGGCGCCGCTTGTCGCCTGACTATCCTCGACGTCGACTTGGGTGCGGCGGACGGTGTCGCGCACTGTTTCGACGCGGTCGCTGGCCTCCTTGCGCACGTCGATCTCCTCGACGACGCGGACGTCCTTGGCGACGACGGCCTCCTCATCCATCTCGCGCATCTCGATGGTCTTGTCCTTGAACGCCGCCAAATCGGCCTCTGTCGCTTCCCGGTCAACCGATTGACGCTCGACGCGGACCGTCTCGTCGCGCAGGGTGACCTGCTCCTCGACTTCCCGCTCGACAACGTAGGCACGGACCTTGACGCGGCCCCCTTCGACCGCGCGCTTGCCGACGCGGAGCTGTTCCTCCACGACCTGGATCGTGCCTTCGTCGCCGGTGACACTCGCCGCCGATGCGGGACGAGGAGCCGAAGACGCCGTCGCGCCGCCGCCGGCCCGCGAGTGCGCCGCGGCGTCGTAGCCGGTCCAGCCCGAGCGACGCCAATTCGCCTCCTCGGCATCAAGATCAACCGCCCCGGCGTGCTCCAAGATGTCGGAAGCCTTCTCGATCTGGCCCTCATCCACCTGCGTGCTGAGCAAAACCGAGCCACGGCGCATGCCTTCGGCATAGGCGTAGCGATCCTCATCCGGCACGAGCAGGTCCTTGAGGGAACCGAAGTAGCCCTTGTCCTCGTATGGCCGGTTCTTGTCGTAGCCTTCGTCGCTCATGCCCTCCTGCGGCGTGGTGCGAATCATGGCGCGCCCGACTCCCATCTGGCTGACGAGCGCTTCGCCAGCGCGCTCGGCCTCGGCGCGGGAATGGAACATGGCCGTAATCGTCCGGGTCGCCATGGCTGTCGTCCTCTTTCCGAAGTTAAGTGTCGCGGACACAAGGCGCCGGCGCGGGATTCGTTCCCCCGAAACCCGGCGCCCAGCAGACTTTTGACCGGGTTACGACGCGGGCCCGGCACCGTCGCCGGACACTTCGCCGCCACCGCCGCGCTGCCGTTGCTCGGCCATGAAGGCGTCGAACTCGGACTTGTCGCGGGCTTGGCGCAGGCGCTCCAGGAACGACTGGAACTCGCGTTGCTCATCCTCCAGGCGGCGGAGGGTGGCCTCGCGATACTCGTCGAATGCCTTGTTGCCGCTGCCACGAGGCGCACCCCAAGCCGCGCGGCCACGGCCCGCCGCGCCTTTGGCCTGCCCGAACCACGCGCCTGAGGCTTCGCTCGCCTCCGTGCGCCAAGCGTGCAAGCGGCCGCTGCCGGCCAGGTACGCGACCACGAGCAGTCCGATCGGCCAAGCGATCCAGAAAGCGGCCACCGTGATCGTCAGCCAGGCAACCTTGCCCCACTCGTCAACCTTGCTGAGCAACATCCTGCAACCCTCCCAATGAATGTTAGAGGCATTTACTCACGGCGACCTTTCGCTGCCACATCGCCGAAGACACGTTTTCGTGTGCCAGGGCAGCGCGTTCGCCAGGGCAGCGTGGATGTCGAAAACGAAGGCTCATGCCCGTGCGCGCCACAGTGACCGGCACGACGGTTTCAGTTCAGGCCGGCGGTGACCGCGTCGCGTCCGCGAGCGAGCGTAGGTAGATGAGCAAGCCGGCTTCCAGCAGGTCCGCCGCGGGCATCGGCAGCGCGCTCGCGCCGCCGCCGTCACGGCCGATGAACAAGGCCGCGATTCCGTGCGTCAACGACCACACGTGCAACGCCACCATCATCGGTGGCGGCCGAACCGGTCCGCGCCATTGGCCGTACGCGGCCTGGGCGGCCCGGCGGATGACGGCGAACGCGTCGTCCCTGGCCCGCGACAGCTCGGGATGCGCGCTGACGGGAAAATGCGGCTCGAACATAGCAGCGTAGACGGCCGTTTTTCGTGCGGCGAAGGCCAAGTGCGCCTGGGCGCACCGTTCCAACGCGCCTTGCGGGTCGGCGTCGCCGGCCTCGGCGGCTTGCCGCAGAACCGCCGACAAGCCGTCGAACCCGCGGCGGGCGACCTCGGCCACCACGGCATCCCGGTCGCGGAAATGGCGGTAGGGCGCGGCTGGGCTGACGCCCACGGCCCGGGCCAGTTCGGCGATGGCAAAGCCAGCCAGGCCGCGTTCCGCGATCAGCGTCAAGGCGGCTTGGATCAGCGCCTCGCGGAGATTGCCGTGGTGGTAAGGGCCGCGGCGGTCCTTGCGATCCTCGAAACTCATGGCGCCCGCGCTCGATCGCTCCTCCAAGTGGCGGCGGGAGGGCCGGCCAGTGGCTTGATCAGGCTCGCGCCTGGTCGCGCGCCGACCCGGCCTGCCCTCGTCCGCGGTCCGCGCCCGACCTATCTTCGCCCGGCCCATCTTCGCCCGGCTCATCTTCGGTGGTCACTTCGGCCTCCTCGCGACGCAGTACGGCGGCGACAGTCTCGACGCGGGTCACGACATCCTTGCGGATCGACACCTCCTCGTAGACGCGCGGAACCGCCGTGAGGTCCAGCACCTGCGCCAACTCGACGATCTCGAGACGCAGCTCTCGGAACGGCTCGCCGCCCGTCGCGGGCACGCTCGAATCGCGCAGGATCAGGCGTCCTTCGACCGTCTCAGACGAGCCGACCGCGACGGGGCCGGCGGAGTCCGGCAGCAACGCGCGCAGCAACGCGGCCTCCTCTCCCAACGGATGCACCGGGATGTCGCTCACGAGGGAGGCAGTCCGTCGGCGGCGAGCCGCTCGACCGTGGCCGTCTGACGGCGCAGAGGCACGGTCCTGTCAACGTCCTCCGTCTCGAGCACGACGCGGATGCGCAGCTCCTCCGTGACGGTGAGCCGCTTCTCGATGACGAGGGTCTCCTGCACCAGCGGCACGATCAGGACGTCGCCTTCCGTGCGCGACTGGGGCGCCGTCTCGCCCGGTGCGAGCTGCCGCCCGACCGCGACGCGTTCGACCTCAACACGGCGGGACTGCAGCGTCTCCCGCACCTCGCGATCCTCGGTGTCCGTCCGCATCGCGATGCGGACCCGGCCGCGCTCGACGGTGCGCTTGCTGACGCGCAAGGCTTCCTCGAGCAGCTGGATCGTCTCGACTTCAGCCGTCGCCGGGGTCGTCGCGGTTGGTGCCGCGCCCGGCGTGCTGCCTCGTGCGTCCTCTGACATGACGCTGCTCCCGTTGCTTGTTCATGGTCACGAACGGCGCGGGCCGGCGGGCAGTTCCGAAGGATCGCCGTTTCACGCGCGGCGGCAGTCCCGGGAGGGAAAGCATCGCCGGAGCAGCCGGACACGAGACGGTTGCACGGATCGTGAACGTCTCTTACATGAAGCCGTCGGCATCTCACTGTCGGCGGCGTCGCTGCGAGGAGAACCCCAATGCAACCGGGTCACGTCGCCTATGATGGCCGAGCTCCGGCGACCGGGTCCGCGCAGCATGTCCCGGCCCGCGTGAATGAGGCGCCCTCATCGGTTGGATGCGGGCAATGATGCATCGCCTGTCGCCGGGGCGTGATGAGGAGTTGCCGTTGGAAACGCATTCCTCAAAGGCTGACGCAGAGGTCCGCCTGCGGCAACAGGCGCTGATCGCGCAGTTCGGACTGTATGCCCTGGAGCACGACGGCGTGCAGGACGTGCTCGATGAGGCGTGCCGCGTTGCTGCGGCGGGCATGGGCACCCAGTTCGCCAAGCTGCTGCAGCACGACGCGAGGCGTGACGACTTCCTGGTGCGCGCCGGCGTCGGCTGGAAGCCGGGCGTGGTCGGCCGCGTCCGCGTCGCGGCCGACGTTGGAAGCGCCGCCGGCTACGCGTTCAAGAGCGGCCAGCCGGTGATCTCGAACGAGCTGGCGAAGGAAGACCGGTTCCGCACGCCGCCGTTGCTGATCGAGCACGGCGTACGCCGGGCGATCAACGTGCTCGTGCGCGGGCGCGGAGCGCCGTTCGGCGTGCTCGAAGCCGACAGCCCGAACGGCACGGCGTTCACCCAGCGCGACATCGCTTTCCTGCAGGCGCTCGGCAACACGGTCGCGGTGGTGGCGGAACGGGCGCAGGCCCGGGCGGCGCAGCGCCAGAGCGAGGCGTTCGCGGACAGTTTGCTGGACGCCAGCCCGGATTGCGTCGCGGTCCTCGACGGGGAAGGCCGCCTGACGTTTCTGAACGCCAACGGCGCGGCGCTGCTCGAGGCGAGCGATGCGGAGGCGCTGATCGGGCAGGACTGGGCGGCGGTGTGGCCGGACGGCGAGGCGGCGCGGATCGGCAGATCGATCGAGCAGGTGCGCGACGGCCAGCTCGTGCGGTTCGAGGCGTTCGGCCCCACGCTCGCCGGCACGCCGAAATGGTGGGACGTCACCTTGTTCCGGATCGCCGGCCAGCCGAGCCTGCCCGGCCGCTTCGTCGCCGTGTCGCGCGACATCACCGACCGGATGAGGGCCGAGGCGGCGGCGGACGAGGCGTCGGTCGCCAAGGACGCCGCGCTGCAGGAGAAGGACCTGCTGATGCAGGAGGTGCACCATCGAGTGAAGAACAGCCTGCAACTGGTGCAGACGCTGCTGAACCTGCAGGCCCGCTCGTCCGAGAACGCCGAGGTGCAGGCGCAACTGCGCGAGGCGGCGAGCCGGGTGGTGACGATCGGGGCCGTGCATCATCGGCTGTATCAGGGCGGCTCCGTCACCGAGAGCGATGCCGCCGACTACGTCTCGGCCCTGCTCGACGATTTGCAGTCCTCGTTCGCAGGCATCGCCGAGGGGCGACGGGTGCAACTGGACGCGGAGCCGATGATGCTGCCGGCCGACCAGTTGACTCCGCTCGGGCTGGTGACGACGGAGCTGGTGACCAACGCCGTCAAGTACGGCGCGGGCCGGGTCAGGGTCCAGTTGCGGCGGCAGGCGACAGGGGCAGAGCTGGTTGTGGAGGACGAAGGACCGGGGTTTCCCGCGGGGTTTGAGCCGTCGCACGGCCGGGGCTTGGGCATGCGGCTGATCCTGGCGATGGCCAAGGCCGGGCGCGACGCCATCACGATCGACCGGTCGGTCGCGCACGGACGGGTCACCTGCCGTCTCGTGCTCAGCCCGGCCAATCCGTAAGGACGTCCTCTGGCCCCACGCTCAGGACGGCGGCGCGGAAACCGCCGGCTTGGCCGCCTGACCGATGCCGTTGGCGTTGTTGATGACGTCGCGCACGCCGGTGGCGGCTTCGTCGGCGACGACGACCGCGACGTCGCCCCAGTAAGGCGAGATCGTGCGGATCGGCACCTCGTTGATCTGCAGGATCTTGCCGCGCTCGCCGCGCTCGTCGGACACCGCCCATTGCAGCTCGACGCGCGTCGTGTCGTTCGCGCCCGGCGCGGTGTTGACCTGGCCCTTCACCTCGTAGTCCGCGCCGGTCGGCGTGTCCTGCACCACGAGGCCGGCCTTCTCCAGCTTGAGGCGCATCTGCGCGGGCAGGCTCTGGTCCCCGTCGCCGGGCGCGCCGGTGACGCCGGCGAGGTAGATGCGGGCCGGGCGGTTCAGCAGGCTGGCCGGGTCGCTCTGGCGGCGCGCGGTCTCGACCCGGCCGAGCAGGGTGGCGATGCCGGGAGCGACCTGCGCCGCGGCGGCCCGCAGCACCGCCGGCTGGCCGCTGGCCCAGTCATCGGCCGCGACCGGCTCGCCCTCGGAGACGCCCTGCGCCTCGCCGGCCGGGTTCTGCAACGTGTAGGATGGAACAACCATCGTGCCGCGCAGCCGGGCGGCGAGCACGAGCTTCCAGTCCCGCTTGTCCGGCCGGGACACGGCGGCGGGGATTTCCTGTTTCGCGAGCGCGCCGGCGGTGGCGCGGGCCCAGGTGGCCGCGGCCGTGGACGAGAGCAGCCCGTTGGTTGGCATCAACACGGCGAGCCGACTCGGCGGCGGCTGCGCGAGCCGGTTCGCCGCCCCCCCCGGATTGCCGAAGAACGGTTGCGGCAGGCCGCCGCACGCGGCGGGCAGGAGCAGCATCAGGAATGCCAGGACGCGCATGACGGGCCTATAACACGATCACGCTGATCTGATGGCCGATCGGCCCGGCCGCCGCGAGGGTGCGGCGGCGGTGGCTGAAGAAGCGTGCCTCGTCGGCGAAGGTGTCGGCGTTGAGCGTGTCCAACTCGCCGATCCGTCCGAGGCGCGCGGCGCAGTAGGCAGCGAGGTCGAACAACCAGTGGCCGGGGCGGCCGTCGCGGAAGAAGCGGGCATCGCCGGGGTCGCGGGCGAGCACGGCGTCGCGCAGGTCCGCGCCGACCTCGTAGGAAGGCTGGCGGATCGAGGGGCCGATGGCGGCGGCGATGCCGGGTCGCGTCGCGCCGAGGCCCTGCATGGCGGCGACGGTCGCCTCCAGCACGCCGGCCAGCGCGCCCCGCCAACCCGCATGGACCGCGCCGACCACTCCCGCCTCTCGGTCGTGGAGCAGGACGGGGACGCAGTCGGCGGTGACGACGCCGAGGGCGAGGCCGGGGCGGTCCGTCACCATCGCGTCGGCCCGCGCGCCCTGGCCCGGCGGCCAAGGCTCCACGGCCGTCACCACCGCCGCCCCGTGCACCTGCGTCACCCCGAGCAGGACCGTGGCCCCGATCGCCCGGGCGACGCGGGCGCGGTTCTCGGCGACGGCTTCGGGGGCGTCGGGGCTTGATAGGCTGCAATTCAAGCTGGCGAACGGCCCGGCGCTGACGCCGCCGCGGCGGGTGAAGAAGCCGTGCCGGGCGGCGAGGGCGGGGCTGGCGAGGAACTCGGCCGTCATGGCTTGACCCTCGCCGGCTCGAACCCTGGGGGGACGGGCAGGCCGGGCTGGCAAAGGGCGAGCGCCTTGAATAGGCCGCCCATGCGGTCAGGCTCAGCCAAGCGTTGCGCGGCCTGCATCAGCGCGGCGGCGCGGGCCGGCGGCTGGGTGCGGGCGAGGACGCCGCTGCGCTGGAACAGGCCGAGGCCGGCGAGGAACGGGCCTTGCGGCACCGGGCCGTGTACGCCGGCCCCGGCGGCGCGGGCGGCGGCGGCGAAGGCCTCGAAATCGACGTGGGCGGTGAGATCGGCCGTGCCGGGCTCGCGCAACGGATCGGCGGGGCGGCCATCGCGCAAGGCTTGCAGGCTGTCGCCGGGTGCGCTGCGGGCCGGGCCGTAGTCGAGGAACAGGGCGGCGCCGCCTCGGGCTCGCAAGCGCCCGGCGAGGTGCGCGGCGAGGCCCCGGGCCGGCTCGTTGACCTCGACCACCTCGCCGTCGGCGGCGTCCACCCCGGGGGGGCGCGAAACGGGCCGCTCGACGAAGCCGGCGTCCGCGACGTGGCGCTCGGCCCAGGCGGGGCCGCGCCGGACGAACTGGCGGATCGGCAGCGCGTCGAGGAACTCGTTGGCGAGCAGGATCATCGGCCCCTCGGGCAGGTCGGCGGCCGCGTCATGCCAGGTGGCGGCGGGCAGCAGGGCGGCCTGCCGGGCGCGCAACCGGGGCGAGGTCTCGACCAGGTGGACGGATAAGGCGGCGGCGAAGGCGGGCGCGACCTTGCCGACGGCGCGGGTGGCGTCGCGCATCAGGGTGCCGCGGCCGGGACCGAGTTCGGCCAGGACAACGGGGACGGGGCGGCCGATCTGCTCCCAAACGACGGCGGCCCACAGGCCCAGCACCTCGCCGAACACCTGGGTGATCTCGGGCGAGGTGGTGAAGTCGCGGAACGGGTCCTGCGTCGCGTAGTAGGCGGCGTTGGCGCGCGCCATGAAGCGGTCAAGCCGCTCCATGCGCCACCGGGCGGGGACGGGCGTAGAGGATGAGGCCGAGGCCGGCGAGGATCATCGGCACCGAGAGCAGTTGGCCCATCGTCGCGCCGGCGTAGAGGAAGCCGAGGAAGGCGTCGGGCTGGCGGAAGTGCTCGCTGATGATGCGGGCGAGGCCGTAGCCGACCAGGAAGGTGCCGGACAGCGTGCCGAAACGGGCGCGGACGCCGGGCCGGGCGCACAGGAGCGCCATGACGGCGAACAGCGCCACGCCTTCGAGCCCGGCCTCGTAAAGCTGGCTCGGGTGGCGCGGCTCCGGCCCGGCGTAAGGGAAGATCATCGCCCAGGGCAGGTCGGGCGGGGCGACGCGGCCCCACAGCTCGCCGTTGATGAAGTTAGCGACGCGGCCGAGGCCGAGGCCGATGGGGACGACGACGCAGACGCGGTCGGAAAAGCCGAGCGGCGGCAAGCCGTGCCGGTAGGTGAACAGGATCAGCGCGACGATGACGCCGAGCGCGCCACCGTGGAAGCTCATGCCGCCTTGCCAGACTTCGAGGGCGGCGAGCGGGTTCTGCAGGTAATGCGCCGGCTGATAGAACAGCACGTAGCCGAGCCGGCCGCCGAGCACGACGCCGAGCGTGGCCCAGGTGAGGAAGTCGTCCACCTGCTCCGGGGTGCCGACCACCGGATCGAGCCGGACCAGCCGCCGGACGATGCGCCAGCCGAGCACGAGGCCGGTGATGTAGGCCAGCGCGTACCAGCGGATGGCGAACGGACCGACTTGCACCAGCACCGGGTCGAAGCCCGGGAACAGCAGGACGGGGATCATGCGTAGGGCGCTCCGGACGCGAGGTGCTGCTGCACGTAACGGCGGACGCCGTCCTCCAAGGGCGTGAACTGGCCGGGGTAGCCGGCGGCGCGGAGACGCTCCATGCGCGCCTCGGTGAACGACTGGTACTGGCCGCGCAGGCCGGCCGGCATCGGGATGAACTCGACCGCGCGCGGTTGCCCCGCGGCGTCGCAGACGGCGTGGGAGAGGTCGAGGTAGCTGCGGGCGGTACCGGTGCCGACGTTGAACAGGCCGGACACGTCGGGCGCGTCGAGCAGCCAGAGCAGCACGTCGACCACGTCGCCGACCCAGATGAAGTCGCGCCGCTGCGCGCCGTCCGCCATGCCCGGCTGGTCGGCGCGGAACAGGCGGGCGGGTCGGCCCGCCGCCACCTCGTCGTGCTTCACCTTCACGACCGAGATCATTGGGCCCTTGTGGTACTCGTTCGGGCCGAACACGTTGAAGAACTTGAGGCCGGCCCAACGCGGCGGCGCGGGTTCATGGTCTGCCAGCGCCTGCTGCACGCGAAGGTCGAAGGCGTGCTTGCTCCAGCCGTAGAGGTTGAGCGGGCGCAGCCGGTGGAGCGCGGCCGGGTCGTCGTCGAAGCCCTCGGACCCGTCGCCGTAGGTGGCGGCGGAACTGGCGTAGATGAACGGCACCCCGCGCCGGGCGCACCATTGCCACAGCCGCCAGGACAGCTCGACGTTGGTGTGCCAGACGAGATCGCCGTCGGTCGCCGTCGTTTCGCTGACCGCACCGAGGTGAACGACGGTCTCGATGGCGGGGCCGGCGTCGAGCAAGTCGTCGAGCGCCTCCGGGGCGATCAGGCAATGGGGCGGGTGGGCGGCGAGGTTGCGCCACTTGTCGCCGCCGCCGAGCCAATCAACCACGACGCAGCGGCGGCCGCGCCGGGCGAGGGCGGCGTGCAAGTTGCTGCCGATGAAGCCGGCGCCGCCGGTGATCAGGATCATGGGCGGCCTTATAGGGCCGGGCCGCAGGTTGTGACAAAGGGCGGGGTGACAAAGCCTGGGCCGCGGTATCACATGAGGCACTGCGAACAAGGAGGCAGGTGCCATGAGTGAACGACCGCGCTTCTTCGATGACCTGGCCGGCGTGGCGGGCGGGGCTTTCTCGGCGCTGGCGGGATTGCGCGAGGAGGTCGAGGCAACCATCCGCGCCCGGGTGGACGAGGCGATCCGCAAGCTGGACCTGGTGCGGCGCGAGGACCTCGAGGCGGTGCAGGAGATGGCATCGATGGCGCGGGCCGGGCAAGAGGCGGCCGAGGCCCGGCTCACCACGCTCGAAGCGAAGCTGGCGAGCATGTCCTCGTCCTCGTCCGCTCCGGCGCCCGCGGCTCCCATCATCATGCCCGCGCCCGCTGACCCGGCGGCCAGCGGCACGGAAGCGCCGCCGGCGGCGATGCCGCCGACCAGCGAAGGAGGTGCGCCCGTCCCGCCGCCCGCGGCCAACTGACGCCCGGACTTGCCACCCACAAACCCTAACTCGCACCGGGCTTGCTGCGGCGTGACCGACACCGGTAGTCTCGCCCAAGCGGCGAGTCGTGGCCTCGTGCCCACGCGCCGCCGCGACACGGCCCGGCCTGCCTGCAACATGGGGAGACCCCGCATGTCACTCAGTTTCCAAACCCAGGACGCCGCCGCCAACCCGCTAGACATCATGGAACAGGTCGTCGCCGCCAACGACTGGGCGTTCGAGCGCCACACGGAAGCCGAGATGGCCGCGGAAGCGCCCGGCAAGTGGTGCGACTACGGCCTCTACTTCAGTTGGTCGCGCGAGATCAGCGCCATGCACTTCACCTGCGCCTTCGACCTCAAGGTGCCGGAGAAGCGGCGACAGGCGCTCTACGAGCTGTTGGCGTTGGCCAATGAGAAGCTGTGGATCGGCCATTTCGGCATGGACACCGACGACGGCATGCCCGTGTTCCGCCACGCCGTCCTGCTCCGCGGCACGCCGGGCGCGAGCGCGGAGAGCCTGGAGGACATGGTCGACATCGCCATCACCGAGTGCGAGCGGTTCTACCCGGCGTTCCAGTTCGTGCTGTGGGGCGGCAAGTCGCCGGCCGACGCCTTGCAGGCCGCCATGCTGGAGTGCGTCGGCGAGGCATGACGCCCGAGCTGCCGCCGCTGCTGCTGGTCGGCGGCGGCAAGATGGGCGGGGCGATGCTGGCCGGCTGGCTGGAGCAAGGCTTGGCCGCCTCCGTCGTCGTCGATCCCGCGCCAGGCGCTGCGGCGCTGGCCCGGCCCGGCGTCGAGGTCGTGCCGGGTTTTGATGCCGTTCCCGCCGGGTTCGAGCCGTCCTGCGTCGTGCTGGCGGTCAAGCCGCAGCACGCTGACTTGGTGCTGCCGGGCTTGGCGCGGTTCGCTCCGGGCGCGGTGTTCGTGTCGATCATGGCGGGGCGCCCCATCGCCGGGATACGCGGCGTCTTGGGTGGCGCTTCAGTGGTCCGGGCGATGCCGAACACGCCCGCGGCGATCCGCCAGGGCATCACAGTCGCCGTCGCCGGGCCGGGGGTGCAGGACGGGCAACGGGCGCTGGCGGACGCGCTGCTGTCGGCGGTGGGCGAGGTGGCGTGGTTGGAGGACGAGGCGCTGCTCGACCCGGTCACCGCCATCTCAGGCGGCGGGCCGGCCTACGTGTTCCTGCTGGCGGAGCTGCTGGAGCGGGCCGGGCTGGACCAAGGGTTGCCGCCAGAACTGGCCCGGCGACTGGCGCGGGTCACGCTCGCAGGGTCGGGGGCGTTGCTGGCGGCCAGCCCCGAGGACGCGGCGGCGCTGCGCCGGGCGGTGACCAGCCCGAACGGCACGACGGAACGGGCGTTGGCGGTGCTGATGGACGAAGCCGCTTGGCCCCACTCAATCGGCGGCGCGATCGAGGCGGCGACGCGACGCTCGCGCGAACTGGGCAGCCCAGCGGCATGATGCGTTCAGGGGCGGAACGCCGCCGCCCGCAAGCCAAGCCCTTCTGACGCCGCCGGCAGCAGGCAAGCGGCCTTCAGCGGGCGTGCGCCTTCGCCGTCCGGCTCTCCAGCCGCCCGATCAGGCGGACAAGCGGCCACAGCACCGCGAGGTAAATGACGGCGACCCCGATCAGCGGCGTCGGGTTGGCGGTGAGCGCCTGGGCGTCGTTGCCCTGCTTCAGCAGCTCGGGCAGCGCGACGACGGAGGCGAGGGACGTCTCCTTGCAGATGCCGACGCAGTTGCTCGTCAGCGGCGGCACCACGACCCGCACCGCCTGCGGCAGCACGATATGGCGCATCACGCGGGCGAAGTGCAGCCCGAGGGCGCGGGCGGCCTCGATCTGTCCCGGCGGCACGGCCTCAATGCCGGCGCGGAACACCTCGGCGCTGAATGCGCCGAGGACGACCGACAACGCGATCACGGCCGAGGCGAAGGAGCTGAACCGAACGCCGACGAACGGCAGGGCGTAGTAGATCAGGATCAGCAGCACCAGCATCGGCATGGCGCGGAACAGGTCGACGTATCCCGTCGCCAGCCACCGGGCCGGGGGCGGCGCGTAGAGGCGGACGATGGCGATGCCGAGGCCGAGCGGGGCGCCGAGCAGGATGGCGGAGGCTGTCAGCGCCAAGGTGATCCACAGGCCGGAGATCAGCAACGGCAGGACGCGGAGCAGGACCTCCCCGTTGAGAAAGGTCTCGACGAAGCCCACCCGGCCCGCCGGTCAGCCGGCGCGCGGCAGGGGCAGCACGGTCACGGTGCTCGACCCGGGCGGCGGCTCGACGCCGAACCATTTCAGGTAAAGCTTCGCCAGCGTGCCGTCCCGCTTAAGGTCGCTGATGACGCCGTCGACCTTGGCCGTGAGCGCCGAGCCTTTCGGCAGCATCATGGCGATCCTCTCGCCGCTCGGGATCACTTCCACGACCCGCATGGTGCGCATGGTGCGGAACGCGTAGCGCGATCCGGCCTCATCGTTGATGCCGCCGTCGACCCGCCCGTTCGCGACGTCGAGGAACAGGTTGGTGACGCTGTCGTAGGTCTTGGCCGAGCCGAGGCCGAGCCTTTGGGCATTCTGCTTGATCCAGACGTCGCTCGTGGAGCTGGCGATAGCGCCGAGGGTGGCTCCGCGCAGGTCATTCAAGCCCGTCAGCTTGGAGCTGGGGCCGGCGATCAGCGCCAAGTCGGTGTCCATGTAGGGCTGGGTGAAGTCCTGGTTTCGCAACCGGTCCTGGGTGACGGCGATGGTGGAGATGGCGAGGTCGATCCGGCGCGACGCCGTGGCGGCGAACAGCGCCTGGAACCCGAGGTCGGTGATCTGCATCTCCATCCCGAGCCGTTCGGCGACGAGACGCGCCAACTCGACCTCGAGACCGTCGAAATGGCCGCGCTCATCCTTGACCTCGAACGGCGGATTGGTCGGGTAGGAGCCGAGTTGCAGCACTTCCGCCGCCCGCGCGGCGGCTGCGAGCGCGAACGCGCCAGCGAGGCCGGCGCAGGCGCGCCTTGTCAGATGGGTCATGGGATTGCTCCTGGTGGCGGCGAGGCCGTGATCCGGCGTCAGACTAGCGCCGACAACCGGTCGAGCGCGAGGGAGAGTTGCGCCGGGTCGCGGGCGACGCACATGCGCAGGTGCGCGCTCGCGCTCTGCCCGAACAGCGCGCCCGGCGCGAGGCCGACCTGCGCCCGCCGCAGCACGTCGACGCACGCGGCCCGGCTGTCCTCCCAGCCGTTGACCTTGAAGAAGGCGTACATGCCGCCGCCCGGCATCGGCGGCAGGTCGAACAACGGGTTCTGGCCGAGCCGCGCGTACGCTTGCGCCAAGCCGTCGCGGCAGCGCCCGCGCATGGTGGCGACGAACTCCTCGCCGCCGGTCAGGGCGGCGGCGGCGGCGGCCTGTATGAAGGCGGCGGTGCCGGAGTTCATGTACTGCGTCACCGCGGAGACCTGCGCGGACAGGGAAGCAGGATGGGTGAGCCAGCCGACGCGGAACCCGGTCATCGCCCAGGCCTTGGAGAAGGAATTGACGCAGAGCACGAGGTCGTCCGGCCCGGCGATCTCCAGCATCGACGGCGCTGCGTCGGCGTCCCAGAACAGCCGGGCATAGACCTCATCGGCGATGATCCAGATGCCGCGCTCGCGGGAGAAGCTGAGCAGGGCCTGCAGCTCGGCGCGTGTCGCGGTCCAGCCGGTCGGGTTGGCCGGGGAGGAGAACAGGATCGCCCGGGTCCGGGCGTCGCAGCGGGCGAACACGCGGTCGAGGTCGAGTTGCCAGCCCTGGTCGGTCAACGCCAGCGCCACGGAGCGCGGCTCGGCACCGACCAGGTGGATGCAGTTGTGGCTGTTGGGCCATTGCGGCTCGACGTAAACCACGTTGGTGCCGAGGTCGCAGACCAGCTCGAGCGCGACCAGCATGGCCTGCATGCCACCGGGCTGGACGGTGGCGCGGTCGAGGCCGATCGGCTGGCCGTAGAGGCGGGTCTGGTAGTCGCTCAGGGCCTCGATCAGCTCGGCCGTGCCGCGCATGTCCGGGACGTAGAAGGTGCGGCCCGCGTCGAGCGCCGCTTTCGCGGCCTCGCGGATGAAGGCCGGCGCGGGGAGGTCGCCTTCGCCGTACCAGAGCGGGATCAACCCTTCCAGCGGCCCGGCTTGCGTCGCGAGGCTGGCGATGTTCTCCGCGGCTAGGTCCTGCACCTGCGGACGCAGGCGCGAGCTGGGGGAGGAGGCGGGATCGTTGCGCAACATGCGGAAAGCCTCTCGCGCGACCGGATGATCAGGATTGGTTCCGCGCCGGCGACGAGACGTCCGCGCGCGGTTGGCGTTCGGGAGTGCGCCAGGGACATGGCGGCCAGCGGAGGCGAGCCCTCGACCGCGCCGACGCCCAGCGGCGGCGCTACGCCTCCGTCGCCGAGGAGTCGCGCGCCTTGGCTTCCTGCTCGATCTGCTGCCGGGCCTCGTCCCAGAAGGCGAGGTCGCCCCCGTCCGGCCGGCCGGCCTGCTCCCAAAGAAAGTAGGCCCTGGTGCGGATCGGCTCCAGCACGTCATTCTTCGCCATGTACCGCTCCTATCGCTGAATGCATCAAACCGCACGTTCTCGTTGGAAAGAGGATTGCCCGAGTTGGCGCGACTTGCCTAGGCTCCGTCGCCGCAACGTGCGCGGCCAAGGAGGCTCATCCGTGAACGACGCCGAAGCCGCCCCGAAGCGGGCCAAGCCGTCTGAACCCGCCCAAGTGCTTCAGGTCGAGCGCCACGACTACGTCGACCTCGCGCCCGCCAACCGTCCCCGCGCGCAATCCATGCGCGGCTTCGACCCGATCTACACCGACATCGTCGACTACATCGTCCGCTGCACTCACCGCATCTGGGACGAGCGCGACGTCGGGCTGATCTACACCCATTACACCCACAACTGCGTCGCCTACTCCTCGCTCGGCACGGTCTACAACCGCGAGGACATCGTGCGCGAGACGATCCAGCGCTGCGTCGAGCTGCCCGACCGCCGCGGGATGGCCACCCAGGTGATCTGGCGCGGCGACGACGTGGACGGGTTCTACACCTCCCACCTGGTCACCGGCACCGGGCGCCACACCGAGCCCGGCATGTACGGCAAGCCGACCTACCGCACCTTCGCCGCCCGCACCATCGCCGACTGCATGGTGTTCGAGAACCGCATCTACCGGGAGTGGCTGGTGCGCGACAACATGGCGCTGATCGTGCAGCTCGGCCTCGACAGGGACGCCTTCGCCCTGGCCGCGGCGCAGCGGCAGCTCGCGAGCGGCGCGGTCATGGCCGAGATCGGCGAGAATGGGCGGCTGTTCGGGCAAGGCCAGCCGGTCGAGGCCGACGTCTCGATCGCCCACACTGATGGCGAGGCCGACTGCCTGCGCTGGATGCACCGCGTCTACAACGAGCGCATGTTCGGCGCCATCCGCGACGTCTACGCGCCGAACGTGCAGTGGCACGGGCCGATGATGCGCGAGCTCTACGGCGTCGCCGCGGTGATGACGCAGACGATGCGCCTCGTCGCCATGATCCCGGACGCGGTGCTGCTGCCGCAGCACATCTGCTCGGTCCCGTGCGACGAGGGGGGCGAGAAGATCGCGGTGCGCTGGGTGATGGACGGGCACCACCTCGGCCACGGCCCGATCGGCGCGCCGACCGGGCAGCGCGTCTTCGTCATGGGCATGACGCACTTCCACGTCCGGGACGGCAAGGTCGTGGACGAGTGGGTGGTCTACGACGAGCTGGCGATGCTGACCCAGGTCAAGCTCGGGCTGCTGACGGCGGCGGCGTGAACCGGCGACGCGACGGGCGGAACCTGTCTCGCCGGGGTGGCCGCCGCAGCGCGACGGGACGGCGGCGCCGATGGGGCGAAACGCGGCGCGTCGGCGTCGACCCGCTCCGGCGAGCGGGCGCTGTAGTCAACGCCGCATCGACCCGAGCTTGCGCTTGCGGCCGAGGGGCGGCTAAAAAAAGATACGAGACGAGGGCTGCCCGATGATCGCATTCGCCTGCTCGACACGGCTCTGCCCGACCGGCGGCCCGGTTCGTTGCTTTCCGGCCCCGAGATTGAGCCGATGAAGGCCGTTCCCAACACGACCCGCCGGTTCGAAGCCGTCACCGCCCTGCGCGACGAGACCCGGCGCGTGGCCGGCCACGTCGTCGCCTGCGCCCTTGCCGCGCGCCGGCTCGGCGCGACGGCCGAGTCCTACCGGCTGAGCGCCGCCGAGCTGGAGCGTCAAGCCGAGCGGGCGGAGAAGCTGTTGTTCGCCCGGGCAGCGGAGACGTTCCGCGCCGCCGCCGCCGAGCACCGGCTCATCGCGGAGGCGCTTTGAGCGAGGCGATGTTGCTGCCCTGACGCCACACCGGCCGTGGCGCCCTCACGAGGCGGGGTGCCCCAGGTCGCGGTCCAGGTCGGGACGCCCTTGGCGCCGCGCAGCAAGGCGCTGACCACTCGCAGCACGGCGGGCCTGATCACGAATCATCCCCAGCTAGGCATGGGTGTTGGGCCGACCGATTGCGCCGAGTTCGCCTCACGCCAGCCAAGCTCCTATGATACGAATTCCGTCTGATCAGTTCGTCTGAACTGGCTTTGGCCACCAGTGGAAGTCGGTGTGCGGCTGGATGGTGGCAGCGTCGAGGCGACGGCAGCGCTCGGCAACGACGGCGTCGAGGTCGTCCAGGGTGGCGAGGTGCCGGTTGGCGACAGGTTCGTCGACCAAGGGCCACAGTCGCTCGGCCGGTTGCCGCTCCGGTTGCCGCTCCGGGCTGTATGGCGGCAGGAACGCCAGCGCGATCCCGTCAGGGACGGCCAGGTTCTTGGGGCCGTGCCAGCCGGCGTTGTCGAGCGCCGGCACGACGTGGCGCTCGCGGCCTGCGCCGACCTCCTGCGCCGACCTCCTGCGCCGACCTGTTGTGCGAAGCGGGCGAGCAGGGCCTCGAACAAGGGCTTGGACAGGCCGGTGGACAGCAACCAGACCGCCGCGCCGCTGGTCGGCTGGACACATGCCGTGACATGCAGCCGCTTGCGGCGGCGGTGGCCGAGCGCGATGGCTCGCTTGCCGATGGGCGCCCACGCGCGCCGGCGGATCGGCTTCAGCCCGAGGCGGCGCTCGTCCTCGGCCCAGGCCTCGACCGGCTGGTCGGGGTGCGCCGCCCTGGCGCGCGCGACCGCCGCGTCGAGCCCCCTTTGAACGCTGCCCGCTGCCCGCTGCCCGCTGCTCGGGCGTCGCTGCGCGCGGGTGGCGCGGGCGCGGAGCCTGGGGGCGCGGAGCCTGGACCGACCACCCGATCCGCGTCAGCGCCTCCCAGCCGCGCTGCGGGCGCACCCGCTCCAGCCCAAGCCGGGCCGCCATCCAGATCGCAACCTTCGCACCGGTCCAGCGCGCGCCGTCCTCAGGCGGCGCGCGCAGCCGCCCGGCCAAGGCCGCCAGCACGGCCGTGGTCAGCACGCGCGCCGCACGCCCGTTGCCCCGTCGCCGGTCGCCCAGGGCGTCGGCACCCTGCGCGTTGTCGCGTGCGGCCAACTGCTCGACCCAGCGCGGGGCAAAGCCGAGCACGCCCGCCACGTCCAGCACGCCGCGTTCTTGCGCCAGCAACCAGATCGCCCGCGTGTGCCGCGCCTCGGTCGCGTCCTGCGCCGCCCGGTGACGCTGCTCCAGCTCCGCCACAGACAAGTGCCCAATGATCCGCGTCATGGTTCTGCTCCCGTGCCAAGGCCACAAGCTTACTCCCAGTCAGCCGACCCGATCACCCGGAAGTCGTATGACAGGCAATGCGGGATGGGTTTTGCATGTCGCCTGACAGTGCCGGCCGAGGCGCTCTACGACCGCACGGGCACGGTGTTCGTGCGCGAGGACCCCCGACGGCCGGCCCCATCGTCTGCAACCGCGCCCTGGTCGAGTTCGCCCGCCATTGCGGCTGCCTGCCCAAGGCCTGCCAGCCCTGCCGGGCGAGAACCAAGGGCAAGGCCGAGCGCCCGCACCGCGCCATTCGCGAAGGCTTCTTCCTCGCCCGCAGCGTCCGCAGCCTCGGCGGCCTCAACGACCCGCTTCGCCAATGGCTGGACGAGGCCGCCACCCCCCGCACCCACGCCACCACGCGCCGCGTGGTCCAGGAGCCCTTCGCAGACGAGCGTCCCAGCCTGTAGCCGCTGCCGGCCGGGCCGTTCCAGGCCGTGCTGCGGCTCGAGCGGCGCATCGAAGGACGGCCTGGCGTCGGTGGACAGCAACCTTCACAGCGCGCCCGGCACCACGCGCCGGCGCCCAGTCGAGGTGCGCAGCACCACCCATGAGCCGCGCATCCCGGAAGAGGGCCAGGTCGTCGCGGCGCATCCCGTCCTCGACGGCCGCGGCCCGCGGCTCGCCCGCAAGAGGACGGCGGCCCGGCGCCCGGGCCTTTGCCGGATGCCCCCCTTGAGCGCCTCCGCCGCCATCGTGTCAGCCTGTCCTTGCTGCGTGCGCTGGAAACGGCCGCGTGCGCTGGAAACGCTCGACGCCGTGGCCCAGCAGCTCGAACGCGGCCAGATCGGCGCCACCGAGGCGACCGACGCGCTGCCGGCCGAGGAACTCACCGTCCGCGAGGGGCGCCGGATCAAGGCGGCCCTGCCGATGGCCCGGCTCGCCACCATCAAGGCCATCACCGGCTTCGCCGTCTCGTTCCAGCCCTCGCTCGGCCGCGGCCGCGTCATGGCCCTGGCGGCGCTCGGGGTCGAGGCCGTCCGCGCCGGGCGCAGCGCCTGCTTCTCGCCGTTTGCCGACCGCCTCGACAGCCTGGCCAAGGCCGACCGGGAAGGACGGTTGCGCGAGCGCATCCGCCATTCCTGCCGCGCGCAGCCGCTGGTCGTCGACGAGAGCGGCTGCCTTGCCGTCGGCTCGGCCGCGGCAAACCTGGTCTTCCCGTTGGCCATGCCCGCCGCGAACGCGGCGCCATGATCCTGACCTCCGACCGCGGCTTTTCGCAATGGGATCAGGCGTTCCGGGATGCCGTGGTCGCCACCGCCCTGCTGGACAGGCTCTTGCGCCACGCCGCCGCCGTGCAGGTCGAGGGCTCCAGCCACCGAATGCGCCAGCATGCCGCCCTGCCGCCGCAGGCGCCACGTCCCGACCCCGCGGCCGGGCTCGCCGATGCCACGCTGCCGCGCCGCCGGGGCCGCCCGCCCAAGGCTGCCACCGCTTAGCCACCCGGGGCGCGTCGCCTGTGCCGCCGCCGGGGCCGCTGCAACGCGTTGCAGAACGGGTTCGGCCTGCCAGCCTATAGCGCCCGCCACGGATGGGAGAAAATCACGCCGCCCGATCCGCGGACAGCCCAGGCGGCGTTGACACGGTTCTGGTCCAAGCACGCCGCGAGATGGACAATCTGCATGGTCCACCCCGCCAGAACCTGCGATGAGGCAAAGCCGCGCCTGATGATCCACGCCGACACCATGCCGGCCGACATGCACAAAGCCCAGCGCAGGGCGCCGCACAGGGCCTGGCCCCGTCCGAGCACCTGGTGGATTCTGCTTGCGTCAGCGCCGACCATTTCGTTGCTGCCTGCACCCAGCACGGGATAGCCTCCGTCGATCCCGGGCGCCGCAACGTGACCTGGCAAAGCCGCAGCGCGGGCAACGCCTCCACCTTGGCCGATTTCACGGTGGATTGGGATCGCAAGGTCGCCCGCTGCCCCGAGGAAAAGGAGAGTGTCCTTCGGACAAGCGGTGCCAGGCATTGCGGGCCGGGCAGCGTCATCTACGGGCGGTTCCGTGCCGCCAACTGCCGGCCCTGCCCTTCGCGCGCCCGCTGCACCCGGTCGCGCTCGAAGTGCCAGGCCGGATCCTGGCGGTGGTGCCGTGGCCCGAACACGAGGCCCCCGAACACGAGGCCTTGGCTGCCGCCAGGGCGCGCGAGGGCACGGTGGAGGGCAAGCGCCTGTATGCGCAGCGCAGCGGCGTTGAGGGCACCTTCTCGCAAGCCGCGCCCCCTTGGCTTGCGCCAGACGCGCCGCCGCGGCCTGGTTAAGACGGGCCTGCAGCACTTTGCCACCGCCGCAGCCCTCAACCTTGACCGCTTCGCAACGTGGTCCGCCGGACGCCTGCTCGCGCTTCGCCGCACTCGCCACATGATAGGGACTTCGCCGACGGTGTGTGGATATATGCCAAAGCGCGGTGCTCGATATCAATCTGAAGGACGGAGCCGTTCCCCCCCTCCTCACGACGCTGCAACAGCAACACATCGCAATCCTGTTCGTTGCAGGCTAGGGAGAGGCGCGCGTGCCCTCTGCCTTCGAGCACGCCTCCCACTGCGCCAATCCAGCCTCCAACCGACATTGTTCAATGCTTGCTGAGCCAAACGCCCGATGATTGCTCCCTGGTTCAGAGCGCAACGCTCGCGCGTTCGCCGCGACGCCCAGCATCACACCCAAGATCAACCGCGTTAATGCCATACCACGGAGAGTCAATTGTCATCCTTTACCGAACCAAATCACGAACAACTCAAGCGTAGATGGAAAATGACGATGCTTTCCGCTGATGCCGCAGAAGCTGTTAAGAATGTTTGTCGGAGACCATAACCATGACTGATCGCAGCCATCTCGTCATCGTCAGGGCGGGCGACAAGTCGCTGCACCCGGAGTGGCTGAAGGGTGATGGCCCGCGCTCATGGGACCTGGTCGTGAACTACTATGGCGATGATCCCGACCGCTACCGGCAGGACGGCGTCGAGCGGATCGACAGCAAGGGGCCGAAATGGCCGGCGTTGCAGGCGTTGTTCCAGGCCCGGTCCGATCTGGTCAGCCGCTACAGCCATGTTTGGCTGCCGGACGATGATCTTTTGGCCGACAAGGACAGCATCAACCGCTTGTTCCGAATTTGCGCCGACCACGGATTGGAAGCGGCCCAGCCGGCGCTGAGCTGGGACAGCTACTCGTCCCACCTGTTGACCTTGCGTCACGCCAACACCACGATCCGCTACACCAACTTCGTCGAGGTCATGGCCCCGTGCCTCTCGGCTGGCATGTTGGCCAAGTCCCTGCCGATGTTCGCCGAGACGCTGAGCGGCTGGGGGCTCGATTTCATCTGGAGCACGCTCGCGGACAACCCGGAGGCTGGGATCGGCATCATCGACGCCGTGACGGTGCGCCACACCCGGCCCGTCGGCGGCCCCAACTACAAGACGCTGGAAGCCGAAGGCGTCCTGCCGCTCAAGGAAGGCATGGCGTTCCTCGAACGGCACGAAATCGAGCCGGTGGTCAACGTCCACAAGGTGCTCGACAAACAAGGCAGGGTGCGCAAGCCCGACAAGCGGCCCCGGCAATACGGCGCCCGCCTGCTGATCGGCTGCCTCCCTGCCGTGCGCCACGCCCCGGACTGGAAGCGCTTAACCCAGCGGATCGCGAGATCCGCGTTCGACATGCTCATCATTCGCCCTCATGTCGAGATCGATGGGATGAAGCCGCGCCGGGCACCGATCGCACCCCACCTGTTTGGTCCCGGAGAATCATGACGCTGCTTTGACCTGCGCGGGAGAGGACGCTCGACGGCAAGCAGTCTTCATGGTCTCGATCTGATCATAGCAGTGTGTTTCTGCTTTAGCGGGAGGAATGGTTTTGGCCGGCTCGTGGTCGCGTCGGTTGCAGGCTTGGTCCTCATCCATGATGACGTCGAGCACCCAATGCAGACATGAACCGCCCTGGTCCTCCCGGCGGCTCCGCTCTTGAGAACATGGATCCATGACGAGGAGAGCGCCGCCCTATCGTCCTGAGGTGGGTGCCCGCGCGGTTCGGATGGGTTTGGAGCGCCAGGGCGGGCACGGCTCGCGGTGGGCGGCGATGCGGTGGATCGCGGCGACGATCGGGTGCCCGGGCGAGAGGCTGCGCGATTGGGTAGGTCGGGGCGAACGCGATGAGCGCCCGCGGGGAGCGCCCGCGGGCCGGAGCGACGAGCGAGGCGCGCGAACGGGTCAAGCTGCTGGAACACGAGGGGCGTGAGCTTTGCCAGGTCAACGCGATCCTGCGCAAGACCGGCGCGTGTTTTGCCCAGGCGGAGCTCGACTGCCCCTTCAACGATGAAGGCGTTCATCCGCGCCTTCAACGATGAAGGCGTTCATCGACGAGAGCCGCAAGGCCTATGGGGTCGAGCCGATCTGCCGGGTTCGGCCGGTCGCCCCGCCGGCCTACCACGAGCGCGCTGCCAGACCGGCCGATCCCAGCCGGGCCGATCCCAGCCGGGCCGATCCCAGCCGGACACCGGCCCGCGCGCGCCGTGATGCCGAGCTTTGCCCGAGCTTTGCTGGGAGATCGGCCGCGTCTTTGCCGAAAGCTTCGGCGTCCACGGCGCTCGGAAGCTCTGGCGACAGATCAAGCACGAGGGCTTCGACATCGCCCGTTGCGCCGTCTCGCGCCCGATGCGCCCGATGCGCCCGATGCGCCCGATGCGCCCGATGCGGCAGGCGGGTCTGAAGGGCGCCGTCCGCGCCAAGAGCGTCCGCGCCACGATCAGCGGCGCCTCAACGCCGCGCCCGCTCGAGCGGGTGAGCCGCATCGTCAAGGCGCCGCTTCAAGGCGCCGGGGCCGAACATGCTCTGGCTCGGCGGCGCCACCTCTGTCGCGACTTGGAGCGGCTTCATGTCTGTCGCCTTCGGGATCGACGTCTTTGCTCGACGCACCGTCGGCTGGCGCGTGTCGCGTTCGGCACGGGCGGATTGTGCTCCCGGTGCTTCGGGCCAGGCCCTCCGCCAGCGCCAGCCCTTCGCCCGCGGCGCGCTCGCGCATCATTCCGACGGGGGATCCCGATGCGTCAGCACGCGCCGCGCCGAGCGCCTGGCCGAAGCCGGCCTTGAGCCCTCGGTCGGCAGCGTCGGCGGCTCCTGCGACAAGGCTCTGGCGGGAACGGTAATCGGCCTTGTCAAGGCCGAGGTCATCCATCGGCGAGGACCCTCGCTCGTTCGAGGCCGTCGAGTTTGCCACCCTCGAACGGGTCGACTGGTTCCAGAACCCCCGCCTGATCGGGCTGATCGGCAACATCGCGCCCGCCGAAGCGGAAACAGCCTGCTATGCCTCGCTCAAGGCCAGGCCGATCGGCCCCTGAAACTCAAACCAAACAGCCTTCAGGAAAACCAGAGGCGGTTCAGTCGAGCCGCAGGCGCTGGGCAATCTGTTGCGGGCTCCAGGCCGCAGCTCACCGCCGGTTCTGCCGCGCCCATGCCTCCAACCCTTCCAGGGCACGGCCGGACCGGCCACCGTGGCCCCGTCCGGGGGCGACAACGACGCCAGCAAGCCGATCCTGCACGTAGGTCCGCAACATCGCGTTCACCGCGCGTTTGGCAGAATTCGGCCTGCGCGTTACGCGTCCAGCATGCCACTGCGTGGTGGTCGCTTGGTCGTCCAGGTTGCCGCCCCGCAAGCGGTCCGCGCCGCAGCTCGCGCGACACCGCCGATCCCGACCGCCCCAGCCGGCGCGCGATTTCCGGCACGCCCAAGCCTTGCGCCCGCCACAGCGCGATCTCCCCCCGCTCCGCAAAGCAGAGACAGCGCCCGGATGGCGACCCCGACGACGGTGACAGGTGCGACGGCGACATCCCGCCCGCCTCCTGGAACCAGCGGAACCTGACCGGCTGCGACACCCCAGCCCCCATCGCTGCGTCCTCGCTCAACAAACCCTCTGCAATCAACGCCCAGAACTGCCGCCGATCCTCTCGCCGCGCCACAGGAGGCCGACCACGCGACCTTCTTGCCCCGCAAAACCCGATTTGAACGGCCGCCGACCCGCCCAGCGTAGCCGCCCCCCAATGCCGATGGTGCGATGACCACTTGAGGCTACCTCGGCTGCCCTGGTCGCTATGCCGGCGCTATGCTGGATTAAGCCACCACCTTTGCCCCAGCCTGGGGCGGTGTGAGCCGTTCAGTTCATATGCCGTCTCATGGCACGGCGGGCATGAGCGTCCATGATGAAAGCGGCGCAGACGAGCCTTGCCAAGTCACCATGCAGGTAAGATCCAATCGCCACGGATTTCCTAGAAACTTTAACTCTCACAAAAATAAATTTATAGCCAATTAAATCCAATCGTTACAATTTATTGTTGTAAAAACCTGGTTGTTAACAATACTTTGTAATAAACATCATTCTGTGATTTGAAATCTTCTGCTATAATGTGAGCTATATCTTTGAAATCAGACGAATAATTGAATCTGCCATATTATCCAAGACAATGGCTTGCGATTCGGCCTTAGCGAGATTGACTTTACTCTGCTGCGGCCGTCGCGGTCATCGGAGTGGCGCCCGTTGATGGTGCGATCCGCCGCCGGGCCAATTGGCGGTCCGCGAGCGCTCCGAGCAAGATCACGCCGCCCATGACTGCGAAATTCAGCGACGACGGAATGCCCAAAATGTTGACAAGGTTTTGCAGGATTTGCAGCAGGACCGTTCCGAGCACGATCCCGAGCACGCTGCCCTCGCCTCCGCGCAACGAGCAGCCGCCCAAGACGGCCGCCGCGATGCCGTAAAGTTCGTAAAAGCTGCCGAATGAGGAGGGCGACACGGAGTTGGTATAGAAAACCAGCAGCACTGTCGATAAGCCAGCCAGAAGCCCGCTGAATACGTACGCGCCAGCGACAATCAATCCAGTGCGGATGCCGGCATACCTGGCCGCTTCTTCGTTGCGTCCGACCGCGAATAGGTAGCGCCCGAATATGGAGCGATGCAGCACGACCCCGATGACCACTGCCACAATGAGCAGGATTAGGAACGGGTTGGGAATGCCGAAGCTGCGGCCGGAGGCGAGCCAGCTCAACGTGTCCAGCCCGTCCGTGTAGCCGAAGCCGGTGGTGGCGTCCCCAGTGTAATAACGTGCCGCTCCGCGATAGATCAGCAGGCCACAAAGCGTGACTACGAATGGCTGCAGCCCGGCGCGCGTCACCAGCAGGCCATGCAGCAAACCCATCAGCGCGCCACCGGTCAACACGGCCAGCAAGGCGATCGGCCAGACAACGCCCTGGTTGGCGAGCAGGTCAATGAACATCACGCCCAACAACGCGAACATGGAGCCGACCGCGAGATCGATCCCGCCGGTGATGATGACGAGGCCCTGGCCGATGCTGAACACACCGAACAGGCCGATCAGGTTGGCCATGTTGAGAAGATTGACCGCCGAAAGGAAACGCGGGTTGAAGAAGGCCGTGACCGCGCCGATCACCAGCACCAAGCCGAGCAGGCCAAGTTCTTTCTTGCTCATGTCAGGCCGCCTCCATTCCCATGCCCGGCTTGGCGTGAGCAGGACGATTAGCTTGTCCGATCGCGAGTTGCAGCACCGCCGCCTCGCTCAACGCAGCGCGCTCGAGCGCACCGGCGACCCGGCCCTCATGCATCACCACCACCCGGTCACTCACGCCGATGACCTCCTCCATGTCGCTGCTGATCATCAGCACGGCGACGCCGCGATCGGCCAGGGCGCGCATGAGCGCGTAGATCTCACCCTTGGCGCCGACGTCAACACCGCGGGTCGGCTCGTCGAAGACGATGGCGCGCGGCGAGAGCGACAGCCAGCGAGCGAGCACCACCTTCTGCTGGTTGCCTCCGGAAAGGGCGCTTGCGTGCATGTCGACGGCCGGGGCCTTGATGCGGAGCGCCTGGCGCTGCGCCTCCGCCGTTCGGGCCTCAGAGGCCGGGCGGACCAGGCCCAACCAGGCATGGCGGGCGAGGTCAGCTAGGGTAACGTTCTGGGCGATCGGCATATCAAGCACGAGGCCGGAGCGCTTCCGGTCCTCAGGCACGAGATACAGGCCCAGCGCGATCGCGTCGCGCGGGGCGCGGATGCGCATGGCGCGGCCATCGAGGCGGATCGCGCCGCCGATTGCCGGCTCGATGCCGAAGACAGCGCGGGCGAGCGAGGTGCGTCCGGACCCAACCAGGCCGGCGAGGCCGAGGATCTCGCCGGGACGCACGTGCAGGCTGGCGGCGCGGTCGGGAAAAGCCGAAGTGACCAAGCCGTCCAGATCGAGCCCACCCTCAGACCGAGGCTCGGCGGCTGGCGGCAAGTAGAGCGATTGCAGGTCGCGCCCGATCATCATCCGGGTCATCGCGGCGTGGCCGATGCCGTCGCGCGCCAGGTCGCCGACCACCTGCCCATCGCGGAGGCACACCACGCGGTCGGCGCAGGCGACGACCTCGCCGAGACGGTGAGTGATGTAGATGATTCCCGTGCCGGAGGCGCGCAGGGCGGCGATGATCGTGAGCAGGCGGTCGGTTTCGGACAAGGTAAGGCTGCTGGTCGGCTCATCGAAGATGATGATGCGCGCGTTGACCGAGAGGGCGCGGGCGATTTCGACCAACTGGCGTTGCGCGATGGAGAGCTCCGCCACCGAAGCATCCGGGCCAAACTCCGCGCCCAGGCGATCGAGCAACGGCGCCACGACGGCGCGGGCGGCGCCGCGGTCCACCAGCTTGAGCAGCCCGCCTCGCAGCTTCTCACGACCCATCAACACGTTGGCGGCGACGTCAAGGTTATCGAACAATGAGAGTTCTTGATGGACGAAAGCGATGCCGGCCGCCTGCGCTTCAGCAATCGTGAGAGATGCGCGCTCCCGACCAGCGAGGCGGATGCGGCCGGCGTCCGGGCGCACAACGCCGCCCAGAACCTTCATCAACGTACTTTTGCCGGCGCCGTTCTCGCCGATCAGCGCCAAAACCTCGCCGACGTGAAGCTGGAGACTGACCCGGTCGAGCGCGCGTACGCCGGGATAACTCTTCGTAATGCCGTCCAGTTCCAGCAACAGGCCGGACATGGGAATCAGCTCGGACGAAGAAGCTTCTTCATGCTGCTCTCGAACTCGTTCACGTTCGACTTGTCGATGACGCGTGTCGGCACGATAATCTTCTTATCTGCCGGAATCCAGGACTTGTCGCCATTCAGGTATTTCACCATGCCAATCATGGATTGGTAGCCGAACTCGAATGGCTGCTGCACGATGGTGGAGTGAACGGTGCCGTCGGCGATGCCGCGCAACGTCAGCGCGCCCTCGTCGAAGCCGACGATCTGGACTTGGCCTGCGCGGCCGGATTCCTTCACCGCCTGATAGATTTGCGGGGTGTTGTAGGCCCACAACCCGACCATCAGGCCGATGTCAGCGTAGCGCGAGAGCGTGTCCTCGGCATTGCGCTTGGCGGCGGCGAAGTCAGTGCCGTCGGTGCGGATGTCGAGGATCTCGATGTTGCCGCCCTTCAGCGCCTCCTTGATGCCTTGGACGCGCTCGCGGGCGTTGTCGGCGTCCATGGTGCCGACGAACAGCATGGCCTTGCCGCCGCCCGGCAGGGCCTTCTTCATCTGGCCGCCGGCCTCCCGCCCGGCGGCGACGTTGTCGGTGCCGATGTAGACGACGCGGTCGCTCTCGGGCGCGTCACTGTCGGACGTGAACAGCACGGCCTGCTTGGCGGCGCGATTCAACATCTCGGTGGAGCTGGCCGGGTTGATGGGCGAAATGGCGATGCCGGCGACTTGGCGGGCGAGCAACGCGTCGACGACGCGGCGCTGCTCGGCGGCGCTCGCCTGCGGCGGAATGACCATCTCCATCGCGTACTCAGGGTGCTCCTTGTTCGCCTTCTCGATCCCGCGCTGGGCGAAGGTCCAGAAATCCGACGAGGAGTTGACGACGAATGCGAGGCTCTTCTTCTGCTGCGCGGTGCCACGGCCCGGGGCAATGCCAACGGCAGCCCCGGCGGCCGCGAGGCCGACAGTGAACTGGCGACGGTGGATGGTGCGTTCGGTCATGGTCGCTTTCCCTTGCTGGCAGGGGTCTGCTCCGCCCCCGTCTTAGCAGGCTAGCAACTCTGGAGCATGAAAGGGAAGTGGCGGCATCCTCGCTTGTTCACACCCAGCCGCCGTCCACGACGTAATGCTGATTGGTGCAGGCGGAGGCTTCCTCGGAGGCGAGGAACAGCGTCACCCGGGCGATCTCGTCCGGCACGAGTTCTCGCTTGAGGCACTGGCGCTGCATCAGCTCTTCTCGGCCGGCGGGGGTGAGCCAGAGCGTCTTCTGCCGCTCGGTCATGATCCAGCCCGGCGCGATGGCGTTGACCCGGATGTTGTCGGGGCCGTAGTCGCGGGCGAGTGAACGGGTGAGGCCCAGCACGGCGCTCTTGGACGCGGTGTAGGCCGCCATGCCGCCCTGGCCGACCATCCATGACACTGAGCCGAAGTTGATGATGGACCCTTCCTTCGCCGCTTGCATGCCGGGCAGCACGGCCTGGGCGGCGAAGAACTGGTGGCGCAGGTTCACCGCGATGCGCTGGTCCCAATATTCCACGGTCACGTCCGGCGTGGGGTGGCGCTCGTCGTGAGCGGCGTTGTTGACGAGCACCGCGGCCGGGCCGAACGCCTCGGCAACCCGGCCGATGGCGGCCTGCAACTCGGGAATCTGCGTGAGGTCGGCGTGTTCGTAGCGGACCTCGGCGCCGCCGCCGCGCAGCTCGGATTCCAGGGCTCGGCCTGCCTCGTCCTTGATGTCGAGGAAGCCGACGCGCGAGCCCTGGGTGGCGAAACGGCGCACGATGGCCGCCCCGATGCCGGACGCGCCCCCAGTGACGAGCACGGTCTTGCCTTTGAGGTCAGAATAGACTGCTGCCACGATTCTCTTTCTTTCGGAACGAGGTCGGTCGGTCGCGTCAGGCGCGCGGCAGAAGCTGCTCGGCCAAGGTGACGTACCAGCTCGCGCCGATCGGCAGGACGGCGTCGTTGAAGTCATATTTGGGATTGTGGACGTTGATGTCGTTCTCGCCGCGGCCAGCGCCGAGCATGATGTAAGCGCCCTGCTTGACGTTGAGCATGAAGCTGAAATCCTCGCCGCCCATGGTGGGCTTGGGCATTTGCTGCACGCGGGCCTCGCCTTGCACCGTCTCGGCCGCGCGCCGGGCCATGGTCATCGCTTCCGGGTCATTGACGGTGGCGGGGTACATGCGGTCGAACGCCACTTCGGCGGTGCAGCCGAAGCCCGCAGCAATGGCGGGCACCAGGCCCTTGACCCGGTTCTCCAGCACGTCGCCCACTTCGGGCAGGAACCAACGGGCGGTGCCCAGCATATGCACGCTCTCGGGGATGACGTTGTTGGCGTTGCCGCCGTGGATGGCCCCGATGGTGATGACGCCCGAGTCCATCGGCGCGACGTTGCGGGCGACGACGCTTTGCAGCGCCTGGACGATGGCGGCGCTGGCGACGACCGGGTCGGTCGTGTTGTGCGGCATCGCGCCGTGGCCGCCGGTGCCGGTGACGGTGATCTCGATGTTGCCCACGGCGGCCATCACCGGGCCGTTGCCCCACTGGAACACGCCCGCCGGCACGCCCGGCCAGTTGTGCATGCCGAACACCTGCTTCATCGGGAAGCGCTCGAACAGGCCCTCCTGCACCATCATGTTGCCGCCGCCGAACTTCTCCTCGGCGGGCTGGAAGATGACGTAAACCGTGCCGGCGAAGTTGCGGGTCTCGGCCAGGTAGCGGGCGGCGCCGAGCAGCATGGTGGTGTGGCCGTCGTGCCCGCAGGCGTGCATGACGCCGGGGGTCTGGCTCGCGTAGGGAACGCCGGTCTCCTCCAGGATCGGCAGCGCGTCCATGTCGGCGCGCAGGCCGATCGCGCTGTCCGGCGCGGCGCCCGGCTCGCGGCCGTGAATGACGCCGACGACGCCGGTCTTGGCCAGGCCCGTATGGACCTCATCGACGCCGAAGCTGCGCAGCCGCTCCTGCACGACCTGCGAGGTGCGGGTTTCCTCCAACGCCAGTTCCGGGTGCTGGTGGATGTCGTGCCGCCAGGCCGTCATGTCGGCATGGAACTCGGCGATGCGGTTGATCACGGGCATGAACCAGATCTTTCAGACAGGCCGGGCGGCAGGAGGCCGACCGAAGGTGAGTCGCAAGCCGGCGGCGAGCGGGAGGGGATCGACGCCGAGCCTAGCCCGCATCGGCGCGATGTCGAAAGCCTTGTCCTCGAGCAAGCGGCGGATTTCCTCCGGCCGAACCCGGGGAAGGCCGGGCAAACGGGTGAGGGACGCGGCCGCGAGCAGCAACCTGGGTGGCATGGACGCGACGCGCGGCGGCGGCAACCCGGCCGCGACGGCGACGGCGCGAACGAAATCGACGTAAGACAAGGGGGCCGGTCCGGCGATGACCAGGCTTTCCGAGCCGGTCCATCCCGTTTTCAACGCCGTGAGGATGCTGCGCGTCACGTCCGATTGATGGATCGGCTGCACCAACGCTTTGCCACCGGAAGGAAGAGGCACGAGCGGCAATCGGCGAAGCAGGGCAGCGAGGCGCTGCACGTTGTCCTCACCCTCTGCGCCGTAGATCATGGTGGGGTGGAGCAGGACGCCAGGACGACCGGAGGCGTGGAAGGCGCGCTCCCCTTCCAGCACGCCCGCGCCGTGAGCATCGGGCCAGCGAGTGAATTTCCGGGTGCTGCCGAGAAACACGAAGTGCGCGGCCGGGGGTGCCGCGGCGAGGATCGCGGGAATATGGCGGGCATGGGCGCAGGAGACGACGCGCGTCGCGCCGTCGAGGGCCTCGGCCAATCCGCCGGTCTCGAGGTCGGCGAGGCGAGGTGTGCCGGGCAGGCCCGTGGCGGTCCAACGGGCGAGATCGCGGACGACCGGGAGAGGTGTGACGCCTTGATCCAGCAGTGCTCGGCACAGGGCGACGCCGGAGCGGCCGCTGGCGCCGATGACGTGGACGACGGAGACGACGCTCATGATCCCGGGCCGGTTCTCCCGAAGCGGGAAGGGTCTGGAGCTTCGGTCATGACAACTTATAGCGGCGCTCGACCTGTTCGGGATACTGCGGTAACATCATACCACATCGAAATACCTTGACCTGTTCAGGCCTTAGCGGCCATATGCGCGTCCAGTTCAAGTTCGGGAACCGCAGATGAAGACGACCCTTTCGCTCAAGCCCGTCGAGGTGAGCAAGGCCTGGGTGTTGATCGACGCCGACGGGCTCGTGCTCGGGCGACTGGCCACGATCGTCGCGCAACGGCTGCGCGGCAAGCACAAGCCCCAGTTCACCCCACACGTCGATTGCGGCGACAACGTCGTTATCGTCAACGCTGAGAAGGTCCGCGTCACCGGCAAGAAGGCGGATCAGTCGATATTCTATCACCACACCGGCTACCCGGGCGGCATCAAGGGCCGCAGCATCCGCCAGCGGCTCGAGAGCGAGCATCCGGAGCGGGTGATCGAGAAAGCGGTGGAACGGATGATCACGCGTGGCCCACTCCAGCGCAGCCAGATGAAGCACCTTCACGTCTATAAGGGCGCCGGGCACCCGCATCAGGGCCAACAGCCGCGAACTCTGGACGTCGCTGCCATGAATGCGAAGAACAAGAGGGACTGACCATGTCCGAGAACCAGACCCGCACTCTCGCCGATCTCAAGGATCTCGCGGTCGCCAGCGCCGCCGTGCAGCCCGAGGCTCCGAAACGTGAGCCGAAACGCGACGCCCAGGGCCGCAGCTACGCCACCGGGCGGCGCAAGAACGCCATCGCCCGGGTGTGGATCAAGCCCGGCAAGGGCGAGATCGTCGTGAACGGCAAGCGCGTCACGCAGTACTTCGCGCGGCCGGTGCTTCGCATGCTGCTGTCGCAACCGTTCCTGGTGACGGACCGTCATAACCAGTTCGATGTCATGTCCACCTGCACCGGTGGGGGCCTTTCTGGTCAGGCTGGCGCGCTGCGCCACGGCATCAGCCGCGCGCTGACCTATTATGAGCCGGAGTTGCGGCCCGTCCTCAAGCTGGCCGGATTTCTCACGCGCGACTCGCGCGTGGTCGAGCGCAAGAAATACGGTCGCGCCAAGGCCCGCCGCAGCTTCCAGTTCAGCAAACGCTGACCGCCGCTCCCTGGCTTACGAGCGAACAGGGCGGTCCTTGAGACCGCCCTTGTTGTTTCAGGGGACTTGACCGAAGGTTTGGTTGGAGAGCTGGCATGACCAAGATGGTGTTCATCGACGGCGAAGCAGGCACGACGGGCCTGGGCATCCGCGAGCGGTTGGCCGCGGTGCCGGAGGTGGAGGTGCTCAGCATCGACCCGGCTCGACGCAAAGATCCGGACGCGCGGCGCGAGATGATGGGCGCCGTCGACCTCGTCGTGCTGTGCCTGCCGGACGCGGCGGCCAAGGAGAGCGTCGCCTTGGCTGCAACACTCGGCGACCGTGCGCCGAAGCTGCTGGACGCGAGCACGGCGCATCGGACCGATCCGGCTTGGGCCTACGGCTTCCCCGAGCTGGCGCCGGGGCAGGCGGCGCGCATCGTTGGGGCCGCGCGGGTCAGCAACCCTGGATGTTACCCAACGGGAGCGATCGCGCTGATCCGGCCCTTGATCGAGGCCGGGGTATTGCCGCCCGATTACCCGATCACGGTTAACGCCGTCAGCGGCTACTCCGGCGGCGGGCGCGGCATGATTGAGGCGCATGAGGCAGCGAATGGCCCGGCCTTCGAACTCTACGCGTTGTCGTTGGAGCACAAGCATGTGCCGGAGGTGCAGCGCCACGCCAAGCTCACGCGGCGGCCAATCTTCGTCCCCTCCGTGGCGCACGTGCGACAGGGTATGCTGGTCAGCGTGCCGCTGCACCTCGATCTGTTGCCAGGACGGCCCGGCGTAGACGACCTGCATGCCGCCTTGGCGGCGTGGTACTCGGAATCGGCGCTGGTGCGGGTGGCGCAGCCTGAGGCGGGCGGCACACTTGGGATGGCGGCCCTGAACGACACAGATCAGATGGAATTGCGCGTGTTCGGCCACGCCGGGCACAACCATGCTGTTCTGGTGGCGCGTCTGGACAACCTTGGCAAAGGGGCGTCTGGAGCGGCAGTGCAGAACTTGCGGCTGATGCTGGGGCTCGAGCAGGCCGTGCTGCGGGAATTGGCCTGTGCTGTATGAATTGGATGGAGTGCGCCCGCGCATTGCCGATGATGCTTGGGTCGCGCCGGACGCGACCGTGATCGGTGACGTCTGGCTCGGCTCGCGCAGCACCATCTGGTTCAAGTGCCTGGTGCGCGGCGACACGAACCGCATCCGCATTGGCGATCGCACGAATATCCAGGACGGCAGCATCCTGCACGTCAACCCCGGCGAGGAGTGGGCATGCGAGATCGGCAACGACGTGACGGTCGGGCACGCAGCGATCGTTCACGCCTGCAAGCTGATGGATCGGGCATTCGTTGGCATGGGGGCGACGGTGCTGGACGGGGCGGTCATTGAGGAAGGGGGGATGCTCGCGGCGGGGGCGTTGCTGACGCCGGGCAAATGTGTTCCGCGCGGCGAACTCTGGGGCGGGTCGCCAGCGCGCAAGATGCGGGACATTCCGGAGCAGGACCGGGCCGCGCTGGACAGGATCGCTGTCCACTATGCCAAGTTAGGCATGTCTTATCGGATTGGGCTGACACCGATTTGTTGATGTCCGACCATGCGGACGCCCCATATGCTCAGCATGCGACGCTCAACAATCTACACGATCATAACAGGTTTGATGTTCGGCCTATCGGCTTGCGGGCCTGGGGTGCCGTTCGTGCCGGACCAGTCGCGTCTGCCTCCTGGAGCGCTGGGCGGCAGCAACATCAACCAGGATGTTGCCGCGGTGAACCAGGCGCAATGGGCTTTTGCGCTCAGCGATCGCACGCATGGGCGCCCGATCGAGGCAGCGCGGGCAGCAGCATCAATGGATTACATCGCTGGTCAGCTTTACGCGAGTCCGCGTTGGGCTCATATCTCGGCATTGACGAAAGAACAGTTGCTGCAAGGACGTGAGGAGGTTCGCGCAGCGCTCGGTGTTGCTCCGGGCGCTAAATCACAGCAGGTGGTGAACAGCCTGATCGCAGCCAGCAACGCACTCGTGGCCGGTGATCAGGCCGAAGCTGAGCGGGATCTAGGACCACCTGTCTATACAGTCGGTGGCGCACAAGTTTTGGCGCGGCTGTCTAACTTGCCATATCTGCAATCTGCCAACATATCGACAACACGAGCCTTGAACGAACTGTTTCAGAACGATCGGGGTATATTCAAGCCCTAGCATTGCAACCGCGCGATTCGTTTCAGGCATGGGCGTGGCGCGGCGGCCTGGCGCGCGCGCCGCCGCACCGGCCGGGCTTGAGGAAGCCGGCCTCGTCGATCACCAGCGCCGCGTCCGGGGCGGCCAGCGCGTCCAGCGCGCGGCCCCCCACCACGCCGCGCAAGGCATCCGCGTCCCACCCCCGTGGTCGAGAATGGCCTGCTGGCGCCACGGCCCGGGGCCCGCCCGCTGCCTCGGCCCGCCCCACCCGGCCTTACGCCGCTCCGGCCCCAACAGGCCATCCAACAACAAGCCCGCCGACGCCACCACCCAGGCGCCGCCATCCGCTCTTGCGTGAATAACGGCCGCATCCGGGCCTTCACGTTGCGCAGCGACGATGCCCACGGCTCCAGCATCGTCTCCCTCAAGGCAGCCATCGCCCATGCACGCCCGGCCACGCGGGAGCGCGGCATCAGCGCCCCAATCCATGCAATTGCAATGGCGGCCGGCCAGTTCGTGACCCGGTGACCTCCCGGGGGCGGTGACGGCGCACGGCGCTGTGCTTGAACGGCATGAGAGGAATATGCTTGCCCCGCCAGGGTCAGGCCACCCGACCGTTCCTGCACCAACGCCCGTTAGCGCCCCAGCACGAAACCTTCATAATCCTTGCGGGCCACCTCTTCGCAAATCCCCGCATACCGCGTCAGCCCGCCAGCATAGGGCATGAACACGCGGGGCTTGCCGGGCACGTTTGCGCCCAAATACCAGGAGCTGGACGCCATCGGCAGCAGCGTCGCTGCCGCGGCTTCGTTCACGTGCGACACCCAACGGTCGGCAGCCTCCTTCGTCGGTTCGATGCGCCGAAGCTGGCGACCGCGGACGTGGGCAATGCAATCGGTGATCCAGTCCACGTGCTGCTCGATCGCGGTCGGCATGTTGCACAGCACGGACGGGCTGCCAGGCCCGGTCACCGTGAACAGGTTGGGGAACCCAGCGATTTGCAGCCCCAGATACGAGCGCGGCCCGGCGGCCCAGGCGTCGCGCAACCGCTGCCCACCGCGCCCCGCGATGTCAAGCGCCAGCAACGGCCCGGTCATCGCGTCGAACCCGGTCGCGAACACGATCACGTCCAACTCATGTTCCGCGGCGGCCGTGCGAATGCCCGTGGGCGTGATCGCCTCGATCGGCGACGCGCGCAGATCGACCAGCGTCACGTTGTCGCGGTTGAACGTCTCGAAATACTCGGTGTCGATCGGCGGGCGCTTGGTGGCGAAACCGTGGTCGCGGGGAGTCAGCAGCTCGGCCGTCGCCGGGTCGTGCACGATCTGCGCGATCTTGGCGCGGATGAACGCCGAGGCGGTCTCGTTGGCCGCCGCGTCGGTCAGCACGTCGCTGAACGCCGCCCGGAAGCGCAGGCCGCCGACGCGCCAGGCGTCCTCGTAGCAGGCCATCCGCTCCTCTGGCGTCGCCGCCAGGGCGGAGCGCGGCGACACGTCCCAGGGGTGGCCGTTGGTGGTGCTGCGCGACTTCGCGCGGATCTCCCCGTAGCGCGCCTTGATCGCCGCGCGCTCCTCGGCGCTCATCGGGCCGTTGCGGGCGGGGACGCTGTAGTTGGCGGTGCGCTGGAACACCGTGAGGTGCCCGGCCTGGCGCGCGATCACCGGCACGGCCTGGATGCCGGTGGAGCCGGTGCCGATCTGCCCGACCCGCTTGCCGGCGAAGTCGACGCCCTCGTGCGGCCAGTGCCCGGTGTGGTGCCACTCGCCCTCGAAGCGCTCCAGCCCCGGCACCTTCGGCACGTTGGCGGTGGACAGGCAGCCGACCGCGGTGATCAGGAACTGCGAGCGCAACCGCTCGCCCGACTGGGTCGCGACCTCCCACGCCCCCGCCGCCTCGTCCCACGCCGCACGGGTGACGCGGGCGCCGAACTGGATGTCGCGCTTGAGGTCGAACTTGTCGGCGACGAAGTTCAGGTAGCGCATGATCTCCGGCTGCTCCGGATACCGCTCGGACCAGTCCCACTCCTGCTCCAACTCCTTCGAGAAGGAATAGGAGTAGTAATAGCTCTCGGAATCGCAGCGGGCGCCGGGGTAGCGGTTCCAGTACCACGTCCCGCCCACGCCGTCCCCAGTTTCGAGCACCCGCACCGAGAGGCCGAGCCGGTCGCGCAATGCGTGCAGTTGGTAAAGCCCGGAAAACCCGGCGCCGACGATGATCGCGTCATAATCGAGCATCCTGACGTTCCTCAATATGTTGCGAGAACCCTAATCGCTTTGTTTCGGCGTCGCCAGGCGAGTTGCGCTGCTCTCGGCCGCATTGATTGACGCGTGGGAAACCAGGGCGGTAACCTTCCCCTTCAAGCCAGGGCGACAGACCCGGCGGAAAACGGGAGAACGGCGCCATGGCCACCATGAGCAAGACAGGCGTGATTCAAATTGGGCGGCGCGCCACGCTGGCGGGAACGGCGGCGGCGCTCGCCATGCCGCACGTTGCCGGGGCGCAGGCGAAGGTGCTGAAGATCGGCATGCCGACCATCCTGTCGGGCCGAGTCGCGATCCTGGGCACGTCGAGTCGCATCGCTGTGGACTTGGCGTTCAAGCGAATCAACGCCGCAGGCGGCATCGCCGGGCGCACGCTGGAACTGGTGGAGCGCGACAGCAAGGGGCGGCCGGATGAAGCTGCCAAGGTCACACGCGACCTCATCAACAACGACGGCTGCGAGATCGTCATCGACGGCGAGGCGTCCTCGGGGGCGTTCGCCGTCAATGAGGTGATCCGCGACCTGCCGGTGCTGTGCCTGCACACCAACTCCGAGACTTCGTCCCTGTCGGCTGACCCCAAGATCCGGGTTCCCACCGCGTTCCGCTGCGCGCGGCAGGGAATCCACGACGCCGTTGCCGGCGGCACCTACGCCTCTGAAATTTCCAAGGCGAAGGGCCTCAAGCGCTGGATGACGTGCTCGCCCGACTACGCCTACGGCCGCGACAACACTGCCGAGTTCCTGCAGTTCGCCAAAGTGTTCGACCCGTCCATCGAGGTGCTGGACCAAGTGTGGCCCAAGCTTTTCGCCGCGGACTACACCGAGAACATCACCAAAATCCTGTCTGTCAAGCCGCAAGCGATGTATTCAGCCCTTTGGGGCGGCGACCTGGTCGCATTCATCGAGCAAAGCAACCTTTATCGCACCTTCGACAACGTGACGCTCTTCTCCAGCGGGTTAGGCGATCCTCCGGTGTTGACCGCGATCAAGCAACTGCCCAAAGGGCTCAACACCGCCTATCGCTACAACCGCAATTACCCGGCCAACCCGGACAACCTTGCCTTCGGCGAAGCCTTCAACAAAGCTGCCGGCTATGATCCGACCAACTGGGCCTGGCAGAACCACGTCGCCGTCGCCTTCATCGCGGAGGCCCTCAAGAGGACAGGCGGCAAAACGGACGGCGCGGCGCTCGCGGCCGAGCTGAAAGGCATGAAGCTCAAGTCCGGCATGGCCGTGGACGGCGAGATCGAGATGCGCGCCGAGGACCACACCATCATCGGCTACCCCGTCGCGTGGGGCCGGACCGTCCCGAAAGCCCCGTTCGTCGAGGACTTCGTCCCGGTGCCGTGGGGCAAAGTCCTTGAGCTGGAAGCGCAGTGGAAAGGCCAGAAGGGTTACGCCTGAGCTGATGGCGAAGGGGCGCGGCGCATGGACCTGAGCGCGCTGGCCGATTGCTTCGGCTCCGCCTCCTGCGCGGTGACGCAGGTCTCGACCGGGCTGATCGTGGGCATGCTGCTGTTCTTGGTCGCGTCGGGCCTGTCGCTGATCTTCGGCGTGCTCGGCATCATCAACTTCGCCCACGGCGCATTCTACATGCTCGGGGCCTACTTCGCCTTCACCGCCTACGCCGCGACCAGCAGTTTCGTGGCCGCTTTGCTGGGCGGGGCGTTGGGCGTGGGTGTCGCCGGCATCGTGTTCGAGCGGCTGGTCATGAGCCGGGTCTATGGGCGGGACCTGCTGATGCAACTGCTGGTCTGCTACGCGCTGATCCTGATCCTTGACGACGCCGTGAAGATCGTCTGGGGCGCCGACTACCGGCTGATGGGCATGCCGGAGGCGTTCGCGGTGGCGCCGTTCCAGGTCGCGGGCGGGTTCATCCCCGGCTACTACGTGTTCATGCTGGCGGTCTCGCTCGGCGGCGGCATCCTGCTCTGGCTCGGCATCAACAAGACCCGGACGGGCAAGATCATCCGGGCGTTGGCGGTCAATCCCACCATGGTCGGCGCGCTGGGCAACAACACGACGCTGCTCTACGCCGGCGTGTTCGGCCTCGGCTGCGCCATGGCGGGGCTGGCCGGGGCGCTCGCCGCCCCCATCCGCACCCTCACGCCCGGCATGGGGCTGTCGATCCTGATCGAGAGCTTCATCGTCACGGTGATCGGCGGCATGGGCTCCATCCTGGGCGCGTTCATCGCGGCGGTGCTGATCGGGCTCACCCGCTCGTTCGGCTCCATCGGCTTCCCGCTGTTCGTGGACGGCATGATGTTCGGCCTCATGGCCCTGGTGCTGGTTACCCGGCCGACCGGGCTGCTCGGCGTGCGGCGGGGCTGAGCGTGGGTCGGGACCTGCTGTGGAGCGCGGCCGCGTTGCTGGTGTTGTTGGCGTTGCCACTGGTGTTCCCGGAACCGGCGCTGCGCGACTTCCTGATCTACGTGTTCGCCTACGGCCTGCTCGCCATGTCGCTCAATTTGCTGGTGGGGTTGACCGGGCTGGTGTCGTTCGGCCACGCCGCCTACTTCGCGTCCGGCGCCTACGTCTTCGGCCTGTTGATGCAGCGCACCGGGCTGCCGTTGCCGGTCGCGATGATGGCCGCGGTGGCCGGAACGGCCATCTTGGCGTTGGTGATCGGCGCGATCTGCGTGCGGCTGACCGAGATCTATTTCTCGTTCATCACCCTCGCGTTCCAGATGTTCATCCACAGCGTCATCCTGACTTGGATCGGTCTGACCGGCGGCGACCAGGGCCTGCGCGGCGGCATCCCGCGGCCGCCGTTCCTCGGCATCGACCTCGGGAACGCGACGGTGCTCTACGCCTTCTGCGGCGCGCTGTTCGTGCTGTGCCTGCTGCTGCTGCGGCAGGTGTCGCAGTCGCCGTTCGGCTACACGCTGCGCCTCGTCCGCGACAACCCGGCCCGCGCGACCTTCATCGGCGTCGACGTCGTCCGCGCCAAGCTCGCCGCCTTCGTGCTCGCCGGCAGCGTGGCCAGCGTCGGCGGCATCATCCTGGCGCTGTTCGTGTCCGGCGCTTACCCCGAGTTCGGCTTCTGGACCACGTCGGGCGAGGCGATCTTCATGATCATGCTGGGCGGCACGCAGTTGTTCCTCGGCCCCCTGGTCGGCGCGTTGCTGCTGCAAACGCTGAACCACTACGTGACCATCTACACCGAGCACCACGGCTTGGTGCTCGGCTCGGTGATCCTTCTGATCGTGCTGGGGCTGCGGCGCGGGATCGCCGACTACGCCTGGGCCTGGTTCGCCGGCCGCCGCGCCCCGACCGTGCCGCGGGCGGCGCCGGAACCGGCGGGCGAATGATGCTGGACGTGCGCAACCTGTCGAAGTCGTTCGGCGGCGTGCAAGCGTCCGACGACGTGTCCATCCAGTTTCCTGAAGGCTCGCTCAGCGCGATCATCGGCCCCAACGGCGCGGGCAAGACCACCTTCTTCAACCTCATCTCCGGCCACGTCCGCCCCGATGCCGGGCAGGTGCTGTTCGACGGCGCCGATTTGGTCGGGCTGTCGAGCCTGCAGGTCGCGCGCCGCGGCCTGGCGCGCGCGTTCCAGGTCGCGGCCTTGTTCCCGAGCCTTTCCGTGCGCGAGGCGCTCTCCGCTGCGGTCGCCTCGCATCGCCGCCGCTCCTGGCGGATATGGACCCGTTTCCCGTTCGCGGACCTGGCTGGGCGGGTCGATGAGTTGCTGGACCTGATGGGCTTGGCCGCCCAGGCCGACGCGCTGTCCAGCACGCTGTCGCATGGCGACGGCAAGCTGCTCGACATCGGCCTGGCGCTGGCGCTGGAGCCGAAGGTGCTGCTGCTGGATGAGCCCACCGCCGGGATGGGCCCGGATGAGCGCTGGGGCATGATCGGCCGGGTTCATGCGCTATGGGAGCGGACCGGCATGACCATGGTGTTCATCGAGCACGACATGGACATCGTGTTCAGGATCGCCCAAACCGTCCATGTGCTGAAGTACGGTGCCGTCCTGGCGCAGGGCACGCCGGATGCCATCCGCGGCAACCAACTGGTGATCGACGCTTACCTCGGTGTGGATCATGGGGCCGGATGATGGGTGGCGAGCCGATCCTTGAGGTGCGCGGGGCCGACGTGTTTTACGGCACCAGCCAGATCCTGTTCGGCTTCGAACTCACGGTCGAGCGGGGGCAAACCATGGCGCTCATGGGCCGCAACGGCGCCGGCAAAAGCACCACGTTCAAATGCATCACGGGCCTCGTCCCGCTACGGCGCGGGACGGTGCTGCTGCGTGGGCAACCCGTTTCTGGCCGGGCGCCTTACCGCATCGCCCGTGCCGGCATCGGCTACGTGCCCGAGGACCGGCAGGTGTTCCCCGAGCATACCGTCGATGACAACCTTATCATCGCCGCCAAGCGGGGGCCGCGCGGCGACTCGCCCTGGACCATATCGGCGATCTACGACGTGTTCCCGCTGCTGGCGGGCATGCGGAGTCGCCTGGCGGGCCGGCTTTCGGGCGGCGAGCAACAGATGCTGGCCATCGCCCGGACCTTAATGGGCAACCCCGATCTGTTGCTGCTCGACGAACCCAGCGAGGGTCTGGCGCCGCTCATCGTGGCCAGCATCGGCCAGCTCATCCGCACCTTGCGCGACAGCGGCGTGAGCATCCTGGTGGCTGAGCAGAACATGCACTTCTGCCTTGCCATCGCGACGCACGCGAGCATCGTGGACAAGGGCCAGGTCGTCTATCGCGGCAGCATCGAGGCGTTGCGCGCCGACGGCGCGGTGACGCAGCGCTACCTGGCAGTCTGAAAGAGGCGGCATGGAACGAGACGAGGGACGCGGGCGCATCGCGCTGGTCACCGGAGGAGCCAGCGGCATCGGCCTGGCGACGGCCGAAATCCTGATGGCCCGCAATTGGCGCGTGGTGATCGCCGACCGTGACGCACCTCGGGCCGAGGCCGAGGCCGTCCGCCTCGGGGCCGATCTGGCGCCGTTCGATGTCGTGGACGAGGCCGCGACCCGGGCCGCGCTGGACGAAGTGGAAGCGAGCATCGGCCCGGTTGAGGCGCTGTTCGCCAATGCCGGTCTGATCCAGCCTGGCGGTCGCCCAGAGGAGCAAGCTTTAACCGAGTTCGACCGTATCGTCGCCGTGAACCTGCGGGGAGTGTATGTCTCGTGCTTGGCGGCCGGGCAGCGCATGGCCCGGCGCGGCGCGGGGGGCATCGTTGTCACTGGGTCCGTCACGTCGATGCGCAACGCGCCCCTGCATGCCTATGCCCCAACCAAAGCCGCCGTGGTGCATTTGGCCGCCGGGCTGGCAGCGGAATGGGGCCGCTCAGGCGTCCGCGTCAATGCCGTGTCGCCCGGCTTCGTCGCTACGCCGCCGATCCAGGCCGCGATCGACCGCGGCCAGCGCGATCCGGCGCAGCTCCGGGCCGCCGCGGCGATGGGGCGCATGGTCGAGGCGGCGGAGATCGGCCGCGCGGTCGCGTTCCTGTTGAGTGACGACGCGTCGGCCATCACCGGCGTCAACCTCCCCGTCGATTGCGGCTGGTTGGCGGGCGCGCATATGAGCACCTGGGATGGCATCCGGCCGGCGCGGTAATCGGCTACCTGGGATCAGCATCCAAGCGGGCCATGATTTCCTCCAGCGGGAGAGAAGTTTTCGATTTTGCCCAGTCCTTGGAGTTCGAGTTTGGCCCTTTGGCTTCGGTCATGCGGCGTGGCAGAGCGCACAGGTGATGCCGTCCAGCAGCGCTGGTCGGAGTTTCTTCGTTCCTGGCGCGACCGTCCCTGGCGCGACCGTCCCTGGCGCGACCTGGGACGTGAGGAAACCCTGTTCCCGCCAGCTCTCGCGGCGGACGGCGGCGAGAGTGTCGGCACAAGTCGGGCGCCTTTCGCGATGCCGAGCAGTCGTGGCGACGGCTAGGCGTGCCTGGGGGCTGAGCCGTCCCGCGAGTTGGAGGCTGGGCGGGATAGGCGAGGCCTGCGTGAAGGCGCGAGGCCGGTGGGCCTGCCTTGGCCGGGCCGCGGGCCAAGCCGAAGCGGTTGATCCGCCCGGTTCGGGGCCTCAAGGGCCTGAGAACGGCCGGCGCGGCCATCAAGGGTCGAGGTCAGGCGCGCGCTCAGGCAGGGTCAGGCGCTTGCCTTCAACGTCGCGGGCGGCAGCCGCGGCGAGGCCGGCGTCGTCGAACGCGCGCTCGGCGCCGGCGCGGGCGCGCGTGCCGGGGCTGTCCAGCGCATCAGCGGACGGCCGGGCCTGAACGCCGCGTGACCGCGAGGCCAGCGCGGGAGAACGCCCCCGCGCGCCTCAGCCGAAGTTCGCAACAGAGCCGGCGAGAACGGCTGGCAGTTGGCCGCAGCGGCGGGCGATGCGACGCCGGACGGGGCGCGGGATTTTCCGGGCCGGGCCGAGTGGGACGCTGATGCGGTCAGGGGCGGCCTGCAATCCGACGCGACGGAGCGCCTGGGCGACGCGGATGCCGTGCTGGCGCTGGACGAGACCGGCTTTCTGAACAAAGGCGCCGAGTCGGCCGGGGTGCGGCGCAATGCGCGGGCCCGGCCGGGCGGATCGAGAGCGCACGGGCCGGCGTGCTCCTCGGTGACGCGAGCCGCCACGGCCACGCCCTGATCGACCGCGCGCTTTGCTTTCCCAAGGAGTGGGCCGAGGACGCGGACCGGCGCCGGGACGCGCGGGCGCCCGAAGCGGTTGCGTTCACCACCGAGCCGAAGCTGGGCCCGGCCATGCTGGAGCGGGCGCGGGTCGCGGGCGGAGATGACAAAGGTTCCGCGCGCGCAAGCGCGTGGAAGGCCATCGCAGGGGCGCCGTTCACCCGGAGGGCCGGAGACGGCGTCCACGGCGCGGCCACACCATCGGGCGCTGGGCGGCGCGGCACCGGCGCGGCTATATGTTGGCCGCGCCCACTGGCGCAAACGGCCGCGCTCCATGTCGCGCTCGCGTCAACTCCGGCTGGGGCGCTAGAGCTGCAAATCGCGCATATGCTTCGTGTTCGCTGCCCCCAACGACACGTCGAGGCCCATCGCGCGAAGGTCGGTGCCGTGACAGGCCGCCCGCGCAACCCCTTCGTCAGCGCGCCGGCCATCGCCTTGACCGCCGCGCAGACGCCGCAGTTCGGTTGCAGCGCCGTCGTCACGCTGGACGACAGGTGACGATGCGCCCACCGTGCGTTCGCCGCGCGGCCTCGCGCCGGATGTTGGGCACGTCCTCGAGGTTGACCGCGATCGCCTGATCGAACAGCGCGTCGATGTCGGCGGTCAGCGCCAGCGCGTCGACGCGAGCAGGAACAGTCAGGCGAACAGGCTCGGCACTCCCGAGCCGCTGCTCGAAGCGCCGGCGGCGACCAGGTAGCGCCGCGTGAACTGGTCGACGAACGAGGCCGTCTGGAACTTGCTGAGGTCCAGGCGGTCATTGATCGCCTTCTGCTGCGCTTCCAGCGACTGGAAGGCGATCTGCTTCGGGATGCCGAGCGCCGTCGTCACCACCTCGCGCAGCGTGCTGTCCCCCAGGATCTGCACGGCGGACTTGATGCCTTTGGCCCGGCCGCGGAAGTCGATCGCGTTGGACAGCCCCGGCGTGCTCTGGTCCAGGCCCTGCCGCCATTTGACCTCGGCGTAGCCGCCGGTGATCGCGTCCTGCACCGTCTGGCTCTTCAGCACCGCCAGGCCCTGGTTGGCGAAATCGTAGGTCTTGGCCACGTCCAGCCAGCGGGTGTCCGCGAGCTTGGCCGCCAGCGAGTCGGGCTTGGACGTGTCCGACGTGAGCGCCTTGGTGGCCAGCGCCGCGTAGTCGGCCTGGTCGCCGAGGCCGTTCGCCGTCAGCAGCACCTTGCGCGCGGTCGGGTTGGCCAGCAGCTCCGCCGGCGTCTTGGCGGAGGCGACCGCGGCCTTGAAGGCGGCGATGTCGCGCTTGGCCTGCGGCTCGTTGGCTGCCGCGGCCACGCCCTTCGTCTGGGTCCGCAGCGCCGTCTGAAGCGCCGTGATCGGGTTGGCCCCGCTGCCGCCCGGCGCGCCGGCGCCGTACAACGCCCCCAGCAGCGAGTCGGAGAGGCCGCCGTAGCTCGAAGGCAGCAGGCTGAGCGAGAAGGTGCTGAAGGTCATGCCAGGACCCTACCAGGCAAGCGTTAAGCGAACCTTGCGATAGAGAATGTCTCGATGCCCCTCCTCTCCGTCGCCCCCGCTTTCGCGCCCAGCTTCGTGCTCGTCGCCGCCGCCCTGCTGATCGAGGCGGCGGCCGGCTACCCGGACCCTCTGTTCCGCGCTGTCCGCCATCCCGTCGTCTGGGCGGGCGCGTTGATCGCCGGCCTCGACCGCGCGCTGAACCGCCCCGGCCTCGCCCGCCTCCGTGGCGCGCTCGCGCTGCTCCTCGTGCTGCTGGCGGCGGCGGGCGGGGCGGCCGTGGCCGTGGCCGTGGCGCGCGCGGCGGCGCCGGGGTGGGTCGGGTTCGCAGCCCTGGCGGCGCTCGCCAGCACGCTGCTCGCGCAGCGCAGCCTGGGCAGCCACGTCGCCGCGGTGGCTCACGCGCTCCGCCTCGGCCTGGCGCCGGGCCGGGCCGCCGTGTCCCACATCGTCGGCCGCGACCCCGCGTCGCTCGACGCCGCCGCGGTGGCCCGGGCCGCGATCGAGAGCCTGGCCGAGAACTTCGCCGACGGCGTCGTCGCGCCCGCGCTCTGGGGCTGCCTGCTCGGCCTGCCCGGCATGGCGCTCTACAAGGCGGCCAACACCGCCGACAGCATGATCGGTCACCGCACGCCGCGCCACCTCCAGTTCGGCTGGGCGGCGGCCCGCTTCGACGACCTGGTCAACCTGCCGGCGTCGCGCTTGGCGGCGGCGTGGCTGCTGCTGGCCGCCGCCCTGCTGCCCGGCGCCGACGCGGCCCGCGCCTGGCGCGCCGTCCGGCGGGACGCGGCCCGGCACCGCTCCCCCAACGCCGGCTGGCCGGAGGCGGCGATGGCGGGCGCGCTCGGCCTCCGCCTGGCCGGGCCGCGCCGCTACGGGGGCGTCCCGGTCGAGGACGCCTGGATGGGCGACGGCCGCGCCGCGGCGACGCCGGACGACATCGCCCGCGCCCTCCGCCTGTACCGCCTGGCCTGCGCGTTGCAAATCGCCGCCATCGGCCTGCTCGCCCTCATCGCGCGAGGCTGAGCAGCCGGCCGACGTCCAGGTGCGTCTCCAGGTGCGCCGCCAGGCCGTCGAGCGCCGCCTCCACCGCGTCGTCGTGGCAGTGGCTGGACGCGGGCGCGCCCAGCCGGCGCAGCCAGGCCGCGCGCTGCCCGTCGTGCTGGAACAGGCCGTGGACGTAGGTGCCCGCCACCCGGCCGTCGGCGCTGGCGGCCCCGTCCGCGCGGCCGTCGTCGAGGCGCAGCAGCGGCCGGGCGGCGTCGGGCCCGGTGGTGCGGCCCATGTGCATCTCGTAGCCGCGGAACCCCGCCCCGTCCGCGTCCTGGCCAGTGACGGCGCAGAGGCGCTTCTCCCCGGTCAGCACCGTGTCCACCTCCAGCAGCCCCAGCCCGGCGACGGCCCCGGCCGCGCCCTCGACGCCCTCCGGGTCGGACACGCTGCGGCCGAGCATCTGGTAGCCGCCGCACAGGCCGAGCACCCGCCCGCCGCGGCGGACGTGCGCCAGCAGGTCGATGTCCCACCCGGCGGCGCGGAAGGCGGCGAGGTCGGCGATGGTGCTCTTGGAGCCGGGCAGCAGCACGAGGTCGCAGGGCGGCAGCGCCGTGCCGGGCCGGAGCAGCGCGAGGTCGACGCCCGGCTCCTGCGCCAACGGGTCGAGGTCGTCGAAATTGGCGATCATCGGCAGCAGCGGCACGGCGATGCGAACGGCGGCGCGCGAGGCAGCGCCCGGGCAAGTCGCGGTCGCCCGCAGGTCGGCCGCGTCCTCCGCCGGGAGCGCCGCCGCGCCCGCGAAGTGCGGCACCAGCCCGAGCGCCGCCCAGCCGGTGCGCGCGGCGATGAAATTCATCCCGTCCGCGAACAGCGACGGGTCGCCCCGCATCTTGTTGACGATGAACCCCCGGATCATCGCCGCGTCCGCGCGGTCGAGCACGGCCTGGGTGCCGACCAGGCTCGCGATGACGCCGCCGCGGTCGATGTCGCCCACCAGCACGACCGGCGTGCCGCTGGCCCGCGCGAAGCCCATGTTGGCGATGTCGCCGGCGCGCAGGTTGACCTCGGACGCGCTGCCCGCCCCTTCCACCAGCACCAGCTCGGCCTCGGCCCCCAGGCGGCGGAAGCTCGCGAGCACGTCGGGCATCAGGCCGGGCTTCATCGCCTGGTAGTCCCGCGCCCGCGCGGTGGCCCGCACCCGCCCGCGCACCACCACCTGCGCGCCCGTCTCGCTCTGCGGCTTCAGCAGCACGGGGTTCATGTCGACGCTGGCGGGAACGCCGGCGGCGCGGGCCTGCAACGCCTGCGCCCGCCCGATCTCGCCGCCGTCCGCGGTGACGGCGGCGTTGTTCGACATGTTCTGCGGCTTGAACGGGCGCACGGCGATGCCGCGCTTCAGGCAGGCCCGCGCCAGCCCCGCCACCAGCAGCGACTTGCCGACGCTGGAGCCGGTCCCCTGGAACATCAGGGCGCGGCTCAGAACTCCACCCCCTCCTGCGCCCGCACCCCGGCCGCGAAGTGATGCTTCACCAAGGCCATCTCCGTCACCAAGTCCGCCGCTTCCACCAGCGCCGGCCGCGCGTTGCGGCCCGTCACCACCACGTGCAGCCCGGCCGGCCGCGCCTTCAACGCCTCCACCACCTCCACTTCCGGCAAGTAGTCGTAGCGCAGCGCGATGTTCAGCTCGTCCAGCACCAGCAGCCCCAACCCGGGCCGCCGCATCAGCGCCACCGCCTGCGCCCAGGCCCGCCGCGCCGCGGCCACGTCGCGCGCCCGGTCCTGCGTTTCCCAGGTAAACCCCTCGCCCATGGTGTGCCACTCCACCAGGTCCTCGAACCGCAGCAAAGCCTCCCGCTCCCCGGTGGACCACGCCCCCTTGATGAACTGCACCACCCCGCACGGCCGCCCGCGCCCGACCATGCGCAGCAGCAGCCCGAACGCCGCCGTCGTCTTGCCCTTGCCCGGCCCGGTGTGGACCATCAGCAAGCCCTTCTCGACCGTCTTGGACGCCACCTCCGCGTCCTGCGCCGCCTTGCGCTTGGCCATCTTGGCGGCGTGGCGGGCCGCGTCGTCGTCCTGGTTCATCGCTTCACCTGGACCACAATGCCGGCCACGAGCAAGTCCACCGCGTCCGCCCGCGCCGCCAAGCGCTGGTGCAGCAGGCCGGCGGCGTCGCGGAACCGCCGGGCCAGCGCGTTGTCGGGGACGATGCCGAGGCCGACCTCGTTCGACACCAGCACCGTGGGCGCGGTCCGCGCGTCGAGCGCCCGCTCCAGCGCCGCCGCCGCCATCTCCGCATCGTGATCGGCCAACAACAGGTTGCTGAGCCACAGGGTCAGGCAATCGACCAGCGCCGGGCCGGCGGCGGCCAGCGCGCCGGGCAGGTCGAGCGGCGCTTCCACCGTCACCCACCCCGCGTCGCGCCGCGCCCGGTGCCGGGCGATGCGGTCCCGCATCTCGTCGTCGAACGCCTGCGCGGTGGCGACGTAGGTCCGAGGCGGCGGCAGACAGGCGAGCAGGGCCTCCGCGTGGCGGCTCTTGCCAGAGCGCGCGCCGCCGAGGACGAGGGTCAGGCGCGGGAGGGGTTTGCTCGGCACGGCGAACAGGGACATATTGCATCCCGATGGTCCTTCCTAGCGGCCCCGTGCCGGGAGGAAGGTGAAAAGGGAAGCCGGTGCGACGCCGGCGCTGTCCCCGCAACTGTATGCGGCGAGACCCCCGCCGCGCGCCACTGGGCCACACCCCGGGAAGGCAGGCGGGGGCCGTGGGCTTCGGGGATCCCCCCGGCGGCCCGGAACCGCGAGCCAGGAGACCTGCCATCAGCCGCCCCCCGTAAGGGACGGTTGCGGAACGCGACGCCGGGCGGGGTGCCCCGGCGGCGGCGATGCGGCCTCGGCCTGCGACCGCCCGGACCGGAAGGTCAGGGCGCCGGTCGCCAGGCCAGCGCCCTCGCCCGCGACCGTCCCGGCCGGAAGGCCGCGGGGCCGGTTGCCGGGCCGGGGGCAGGCCGGCATCGTCCCGCGGGCGGGGGCCCGGGGGCGGACGGCACCTCACGGCTGCCCGAGGACCCTTGCCCGATGCCCACGCTCCACGTTTGCACCACCTGCCGCGTCGGCCGCCCCTTGGCCGAGGGCGACGCCCCCCCTGGGCAGTTCATGTTCGACGCCGTGGCCGCCCAGGCCGGGCCGGACCTCACCGTGCTGCCGGTCAAATGCCTGTCATCCTGCGACCACGGCTGCGCCGCCGCCCTCTCGGCTCCGGGCAAGTGGAGCTACCTGCTCGGCCGGCTCGACCCGAGCCTCGCGCCCGACCTCGTGACCTACGCCGCCACCTATGCCCAGCACCCGACCGGCACCGTGCTGCCGTCGAAGCGCCCGGCCTCCCTCGCCCGCGTCGTCCTGGGCCGCCTGCCCGACCTGACGGCCGCCGCATGATCCCCGCCACCGTCATCACCGGCTTCCTCGGCGCGGGCAAGACGACGCTGCTGCGCCACCTGGTCGAGCACGCGGGCGGCCGCCGGCTCGCCCTCATCGTCAACGAGTTCGGCGCGGTCGGCGTCGACGCCGACACCATGCGCGGCTGCGGCATCCCGGCCTGCGAGGAGGCTGACATCGTCGAGCTGGCCAACGGCTGCCTGTGCTGCACCGTCGCCGACGAGTTCCTCCCCGCCATGCAGGCCCTGCTCGACCGGCCCGACCCGCCCGAGTGCATCGTCATCGAGACCTCCGGCCTCGCCCTGCCCAAGCCGCTGCTCAAGGCGTTCAACTGGCCCGGCATCCGCGAGCGCGTCACCGTGGACGGCGTCATCACCGTGGTGGACGGCCCCGCCGTCGCCGCCGGCCGCTTCGCCGACGACCCGGCCGCGGTGGCCCGCCAGCGCGCCGAGGACCCCGGCCTCGACCACGACAACCCCTTGGCTGAGGTCTACGAGGACCAGCTCGCCTGCGCCGACCTCGTGGTGCTGAACAAGGCCGACCTGCTCGACGCCCCCGGCCTCGACCGCCTGCGCCGACAGGTCGCGGCCAGCCTGCCCCGCGCCGTCCAGGTCATCCCCGCCCGGCACGGCAAGCTCGACCCCGCCATCGTGCTCGGCCTCGCCGCCGCCGCCGAGCACGACCTCGCCGCCCGCCCGTCGCACCACGACGCCGCCGACGGCGAGCACGAGCACGACGACTTCGAGAGCTTCGTCGTGCCGCTGCCCGAGACCCAAGCGCCGGACGCGCTGCTCGCCCGGTTGCGGATGGTCGCCGAGACGCACGGCGTGCTGCGCATGAAGGGCTTCGCCGCCGTCGCCGGCAAGCCGATGCGCCTCGCCATCCAGGGTGTCGGCGCCCGCTTCACCCAGGCGTTCGACCGGCCGTGGCGGCCGGGCGAGGCGCGCGCCGGGCATCTGGTGGTGATCGGCCAGGCGGGACTCGACCGCGCCGCCATCGAGCGCCGGATCACCGCCTGATGCACCTGCTCGTCCGCGAGACGCGCAGCCTGGACGAGGACGCCCCAGCGCAGGAGCCGGGCCAGACGCCCGCGCCGCTGGTGGCGCTGTCGTTCTCCGACGCCGACCTGGGCGCGCTGGCCGCCGCCTGGTCCCCGGCGCTGCCGGAGCTGCGCCTCGCCAGCCTCGCCCGCCTGCGCCACCCCTTGTCGGTCGATCTCTACCTGGAGCAGGTCGTGGGCGGCGCGCGCTGCGTCGTCGTCCGCCTGCTGGGCGGCCTGGACTACTGGCGCTACGGCGCGGAGGAGGCCGCCGCCCTGTGCCGGGCGCGCGGCATCGCCCTCGCCCTGCTGCCCGGCGACGCCGCCGACGACACCCGCCTGCGCCAACTCTCCACCGTCGCCCCCGCCGACTGGGACGCGCTCGACGCCTGCTTCCGCGCCGGCGGCCCGGCCAACATGCGCCTCGCCCTCGGCCACGCCGCGCACCTGGCCGGCCTCGGCCCGGCGCGAGCGGCCACCGCCGAGCCGGTGCCGCCCCACGGCGTCCACGCGCTCGACCTGGCGGGAGGCGGCCCGCTCGCCGCCACCGTGTTCTACCGCTCCCACCTGCTCTCCGCCGACATCGCCCCCATCGAGGCCCTGGGCGAGGCCTTGCGCGCGCGCGGCTTCGCGGTCGGCGCCCTCTACGCCGCCAGCCTCAAGGCCCCCGGAACGGCGGCCTGGGTGGCGCGCACCCTCCGCGCCTGGCAGCCGGCCGTGGTGCTGAACGCCACCGGCTTCTCCGCCCGCCAGGCCATGCCGGGGGGCGACGCCTCGCCGCTCGACGCGGCGGGCGCGCCGGTGCTGCAACTCGTCCTGGCCGGGTCGAAGCGCGAGGCCTGGGCGTCGTCCAGCCGCGGCCTGTCGGCCGCCGACCTCGCGATGCAGGTCGTGCTGCCGGAACTCGACGGCCGCCTGCTCACCGGCGCGATCTCCTTTAAGGCCGAGGCCGCGCCGCACCCCGCCTTGCAATACGCCCGCACCGTCCACGCCCCCGACCCGGACGGCGTCGCCCTCGCCGCCGACCGCGCCGCCGGCTGGGCCCGCCTGGCCTCCGCGCCACGGGCGGAGCGCCGCCTCGCCCTCATCCTGTCGGACTACCCCGGCATCGGCGGCCAGCAGGGCCACGCCGTCGGCCTCGACACCTTCGCCAGCCTCGCCGCCATCCTCGGCTTGCTGCGGCAGGAGGGCTACGCCGTCGAGACCCACTCTGCCGCCGTCTTGACCGAAGCCCTCTGCACCGCCGCCCCGGCCCCGTTCCTGTCCCTCGACGACTACGAGCGCCTGTCCGCCACCCTGCCCGCGCCGTTGCGCCGCGCCGTCGCCGCCGCCTGGGGCGGCCCGGCGGACGACCCCGCCGCCCACGGCGGCCACCTCACCCTGCGCCATCTCCAGGCCGGCCGCGCCACCCTCGCCTTGCAGCCCGACCGCGGCAGCGCCACCGACCGCCGCGCCGGCTACCACGACCCCGACCTGCCGCCGCGCCACGCCTACGTCGCCTTCCACCTCTGGCTGCGGCACGGCCTCAACGTTCACGCCATGCTCCACCTCGGCACGCACGGCAGCCTCGAATGGCTGCCGGGCAAGGCCGCCGCCCTGTCCGCCGACTGCCATCCCAGGGCGCTGCTGGGCGGCCTGCCGGTCATCTACCCCTTCATCGTCAACAACCCCGGCGAGGCCGCCTGCGCCAAGCGCCGCCTCGGCGCCGTCACCATCGGCCACCTGACCCCTCCGCTCAGCCCCGCCGGTCCACACGGGGCAGCCCCGGACCTCGAACGCCTGATCGACGAGTACGCCGCCGCCGACGGCCTCGACCGCCGCCGCGCCGCCACCCTGCGGGCCAGCATCCTCGAGGGGGCCGAAGCCGCCGGCCTGCTGGCCGAGAGCGGCGTCGGGCGCGACGCCGCCCCGGACGAGGCGCTGGCCCGCCTCGACGCCTACCTCTGCGACGTCAAGGACCTGCGGATCCGCGACGGCCTGCACGTGTTCGGCCAACCCCCCGCCGACCGCCCTGCGGTGCTGGACAGCATGGGCGAGGCCGCGGCGGCGGCGCTCGACGCCTCCCCGGCGGCCGAACGGGCGGCGCTGCTGACCGCCCTCGACGGCCGTTTCGTCCCCCCCGGCCCGGCCGGCGCGCCGACGCGCGGCCGCCTCGACGTGCTGCCCACCGGCCGCAACCTTGCCACCATCGACCCCCGCGGCGTGCCGACCCGCGCCGCCCTCGCCCTGGCCGGGCGCGCCGCCGACGCCCTGCTGCGCCGCCACCTCCAGGAGCACGGCGACTGGCCGCGCGCCCTGGTGCTCGACCTGTGGGGCAGCGCCGCCATGCGGACCGGCGGCGAGGACCTGGCGCTGGCCTTCGTCCTGCTCGGCGCGCGACCGCTGTGGGACGACGGCAGCGCCCGCGTGTCTGGGTTCGAGATCCTGCCGCTCGCCCTGCTGGACCGCCCTCGCATCGACGTCACCTTGCGCGTCTCCGGCCTGTTCCGCGACGCCTTCGCCGCCCAGGTGGCGCTGTTCGACTCGCTGGTGCGCGCGGTCGCGGGGCGCGACGAGGCCGCCGACTGGAACCCTCTCGCCGCCGCGGCGCGGGACGCCGCCGACCTGCGCCGCGCCACCGTGCGGGTGTACGGCGCGCCGGCCGGGCAGTACGGCGCCGGCGACGCCACCGGCGCGGGCTGGTTCGCCGCCTCCGCCGGCGCTTACGGCCAGGGCCTCGACGGCGCGCCCGACCCCGCCGGCCTCGCCGCCCGCGTCGCCGCCGCCGACGCCTTCGTCCACGCCCAGGACCACGCCGAGACGGACCTGCTCGACAGCCCCGATTGGGCCGCGCACGAGGGCGGCTTCGCCCGGGCCGCGGCCGCGCTCGGGGCTGCCCCCGCCCTCTACCATCTCGACACCTCCGAACCCGACGCCCCCCGCCCCCGCCTGGTGGCGGAGGAGGTGGTGCGCGTCGTCCGCGGCCGGGCCGCCAACCCGGCCTGGATCGCCGGCATGGTGCGCCACGGCCGCCGCGGCGCGGCCGAGATCGCCCGCCCCTTGGCCGCGCTCGACGCCTACGCCCGCACCCTGCCGCACCGCTTCGACGCCCAGTTCGAGCTGCTCTACGCCGCCACCCTCGGCGACCCGGCGGTGGACGCCTTCCTGCGCCGCGCCAACCCCGAGGCCCGCGCCGACATGGCCGCCCGCTTCGCCGCCGCCCAGGCCGCCGGGCTGTGGCACCCCCGCCGCAACGGGCCGCCATGCTGAAGCGCGGCTGGTGCCCCGGCCTTTACGACCCGATGCCGAGCGGCGACGGCCTCTTGGTCCGGGTCAAGCCGCCCCGCGCCCGGCTCGGCCCCGGGCAGGCGCGGGCGGTCGCCGCCGCGGCGGCGCGGTTCGGCAACGGCGTCGTCGAGCTGACCCAGCGCGGCAACCTGCAACTCCGCGGCCTGTCCCCGGCCACCGCCGCCCCGTTCGCGCGCGCGATGGTGGCGGCCGGCCTCGCCGACCCCGACCCGGCGCGCGAGGCCCGCCGCGCGGTGATGCCGCCGCCGCTGTTGGGCGACGACCCCGGCCTCGCCCCCGACGCCGAGGCGCTGACCGCCCGGCTGGAGGCGGCGTTCGCGACGGATGAGCGCCTGGCCCGCCTGCCGCCCAAGTTCGCCGTTAGCGTGGACGCGGGCGGGGTGCTGGCCGGCCGGCCGGTCGCCGCCGACCTGGTGGCCTGGACCGACGGCCGCGCCGCCCGCCTGCGCCCGGCTCGGCGCGGCGCGGCTCCCCCTCCGGTCGGCCTGCTCCCCTACGACGCCGACCACGGCGCGTTCGGCCTCGCCCCGCCGTTCGGGCAGATGGACGCGGCCATGCTGCGCCGGCTGGCCGCGCTCGCGGACCGGCTCGGCGCCGCGCTCCGCGTCACGCCGTGGCGCGCGGTGCTGCTGGGCCGCGTGCCCAGGCGCGAAGCGGAACGGATCGCCGCCGAGGCCGGCGCCGCCTGGATCACCGACCCGGACGACCCCCGCCTGCTGGTCACGGCCTGCGTCGGCCAGCCGGGCTGCGCCAGCGCCACCGTCGCCGCCCGCGCCGACGCCGCCCGGCTGCGCCCGTCGCTCCCCGTCCACGTCTCCGGCTGCGCCAAGGGCTGCGCCCACCCCGGCCCCGCCGCCCGCACCCTGGTCGGGCGCGACGGCCGCTACGACCTGGTGCGCGACGGCCGCGCCAAGGACGCGCCCTGCGCCACCGGCCTGTCGCTCGCCGCCGCCGAGGCCCTGCTGTGACCCGCGCCTACGAGCGGAACGGCGGCGCGATCTATCGCCAGTCCTTCGCCATCATCCGCGCCGAAACCGACCTGTCCCGCTTCTCGGAACCCGAGGCCCGGGTCGTCGTCCGCCTGGTCCACGCCTGCGGCATGACGGAGGTCGCCGAGGCGGTGCGGTTCCATCCCGGTTTCGCCGCCGCCGCGCGGGACGCGTTGCTGGCCGGCGCGCCGATCCTGTGCGACGCCAAGATGGTCGCCCACGGCATCACCCGCCCCCGCCTGCCCGCCGCCAACGACGTGGTCTGCGCCCTCGACGACCCGGCCACCCCGGCGCTCGCCGCCCGCATCGGCAACACCCGCTCCGCCGCCGCGCTCGAACTGTGGGCCGGGCGCATGGCGGGCGCCTTGGTGGTGATCGGCAACGCCCCCACCGCCCTGTTCCACCTGCTCGACCTGCTGGACGCCGGCGCGCCCCGGCCCGCGGCCATCATCGGCCTGCCGGTCGGCTTCGTCGGCGCGGCCGAATCGAAGGCGGCGCTGGCCGAGGCTTCCCTGGTCCCCTGGATGATCGTCGAGGGCCGCCGCGGCGGCAGCGCCATGGCCGTGGCCGCCGTCAACGCGCTGGCGAGCGAGCGCGAATGACGCGACCGGGAATGACCGGCACCCTGCACGTCGTCGGCATGGGGCCGGGCGACCCGGAACTGCTGACTTTGAAGGCGGTGCGCGTGCTGGCCGCCGCCCCGGTCGTGGCCTTCTTCGCCAAGCGCGGCCGCCAGGGCCACGCCCGCCGCCTCGCCGAAGGCCGGCTCGCGCCGGCGGCCGAGCTGCTGCGCTTCGAGTACCCTTACACCACCGAGATCTCGGTGGAAGACCCGCGCTACGAGCCGGCGCTGGCCGCCTTCTACGACCGCAGCGCCGCCGCCCTGGCCGCGCGCCTGTCCGCCGGGCTGGACGCCGCCCTGCTGTGCGAGGGCGACCCGTTCTTCTACGGCTCCGCCATGCACCTGTTCGACCGCCTCGCCGCCCGCTTCCCCACCGCCGTCGTCCCCGGCGTCACCGCCATGAGCGGCTGCTGGTCGCAGGCCCGCCTGCCGATGGCCCACGGCGACGACGTGCTGACCGTGCTGCCCGGCACCATGAGCGGCCCGGACCTGACCCAGCGCCTGTCCACCGCCGACGCCGCCGTGGTGATGAAGCTGGGCACCAACCTGCCCAAGGTCCGCGCCGCGCTCGACGCCGCCGGGCTGACCGGCCGCGCCGTGCTGGTCGAGCGCGGCACCATGGCCGACGCCCGCGTGGTGCCGATGCCGGAGGCCGGGGCGGCGGCGCCCTACTTCTCGCTCGTGCTCGTGCCGGGCCGGCAGCGGCCCCGATGACCGGCCGCCTTTGCATCCTCGGCCTCGGCCCCGGCGACCCGGCGCTGACCACGCCGCAGGCCGCCGCCGCGCTGGAACAGGCGCAGGACCTGGTCGGCTACGCCCCCTACCTCGGCCGCGTGCCCCCCCGCCCCGGCCAGGTCCGCCACGCCAGCGACAACCGGGTGGAAGGCGACCGCGCCCGCCACGCCCTCGCGCTCGCCGCCGCCGGCCGCCGCGTCGCCGTCGTCTCGGGCGGCGACCCCGGCGTGTTCGCGATGGCCTCCGCGGTGTTCGAGGCCCTCGAAGCCGGGCCGGAGGCGTGGCGGGCGCTCGACGTCGCCGTGCTGCCGGGCGTGTCCGCCATGCTCGCCGCCGCCGCCCGCCTCGGCGCGCCGCTCGGCCACGACTTCTGCGCCATCTCCTTGTCCGACAACCTCAAGCCCTGGCCGCTCGTGCTGCAACGCTTGCGCGCCGCCGCCACCGCTGGCTTCGTCATCGCGCTCTACAACCCGGCCTCCCGCGCCCGCCCTTGGCAGCTCGGCGCGGCGTTCGACGCGCTGCGCGGCGTGCTGCCCGGCACCGTCCCGGTCGCCTTCGCCACCGCCGTCACCCGCCCCGACGAGCGCCTGGTCCACACCACGCTCGCCGCCGCCGACCCTTCGCTCGCCGACATGCGAACGCTCGTCCTGGTCGGCTCCGCCGCCACCCGCCGCGTCGCCCGCCCCGGCGGCGCATGGCTCTACACCCCGCGCAGCGCCGCCTGATGCAGCCAAGCGAGCGCCGCCTCGGCGTCCGGCACGACGGGCGGCTCGGGCGGCGGCGGCCGCGCCACCAGCACGACCGGCAGCGCCAGGTCGCGCGCCGCCAGCAGCTTCGCTTCCGTGGCTCGGCCGCCGGAGTTCTTGCTGACGACCACCTCGATCCGCTCGTCGGCGAGCAACCGCTGCTCGTCCTCCGCGGCGAACGGCCCCCGCGCGGCGATGCAGCGGGCGCGGGGCGGCAGCGCGGCGGGATCGGGCGGCTCGACGCTGCGGATCAGGTAGTCGTGCCAGGGTGCCGCGCGGAACGGCGTCAGCTCCTGCTGGCCAACGGTCAGGAACACCCGGCGCGGCGCGTCGCCGAGGGCGGCGGCGGCGGCCTCCATGCTGGCCGCCTCGGTCCAGCGGTCGCCCGGGCCGGGCCGCCAGGCGGGGCGGAGGATCGCCAGCCGCGGCACCCCGGCCGCGCTGGCCGCCGCCGCCGCGTGGGCGTGCATCCGCGCCGCGAACGGATGGGTGGCGTCGACCAGCGCCGCCACCCGGTGCTCGCGCAGGTAGTCGGCCAGCCCCGCCACGCCGCCGAACCCGCCGCGCCGGCCCGGCACGGCGGGGAGCGCCGGCGAGCGCGTCCGCCCGGCCAGGGACAGCACCGGCCGGAAGCGCGCGTCGCCGGCCAAGGCGCGGGCCAGCGCCGAGGCTTCGGTGCTGCCACCCAGGATCAGGACGTTCATCGGGCCGGTAAAGCATGACCACGCCCTGGCTCGCCATCCTCGGCATCAACGAGGACGGCGCGCTGTCGCCGGAAGCGGCGGCCCTGCTGGGCGCGGCGGCGCTGGTCATGGGCGGCGCGCGCCACCTCGACCTCGCCGCCCCGCTGATCCGCGGCGAGCGCGCCGCCTGGCCGAGCCCGATCGCCGGCACGGTGCCGGCCATCCTCGCCCGCCGCGGCACCCCCGTCGCCGTGCTGGCCTCGGGCGACCCGCTGTGGTTCGGGGTCGGGAGCCTACTGCTCCGCCACGTGCCGGCGCACGAGACCCGGGTGATCCCGTCGCCGTCCTGCTTCGCCCTGGCGGCGGCCCGGCTCGGCTGGGCGCTGCAGGACACCGCCTGCCTGTCCTGCTGCGGCCGGCCGGTCGAGGCGCTGCGGCCGCACCTGCATCGGGGTGCGCGGCTGCTCGTGCTCTCGGCCGACGCCGACACGCCGGGCGCGGTGGCGTCCCTGCTGCAGGCGCGCGGCTTCGCGGCCTCGGCGCTGCACGTCATGGAGGCGCTGGGCGGCCCGCGCGAGCGCGTCCGCGCCGCCGGGACGGACGCGCTGCCGGACGGCATCGGCTCCTTGAACCTGCTGGCCATCGAGGTCGCGGGCGCCCCCGGCCTGCCGCTCGCCCCCGGCCTGGACGACGGCTTGTTCGAGCACGACGGCCAGATCACCAAGCGCGAGGTCCGCGCCCTCACCCTCGCCGCCCTCGCGCCGCGGCCTGGCGAGCTGCTGTGGGACGTCGGCTGCGGCTCAGGCTCGGTCGGCGTGGAATGGATGCTGCGCCACCCGTCCTGCCGGGCGCTGGGGATTGAGGCGCGGCCGGAGCGCGCGGCGCGGGCGCGGCGCAACGCGGCGACGCTGGGCGTGCCGGGCCTGCGGGTCGTGGATGGCGAAGCGCCCGCCGCCCTGGCCGGCCTGCCCCTGCCCGACGCGGTGTTCCTCGGTGGCGGCGCGCACCGGCCGGGCGTGATCGACGCGGCCTGGGCGGCGCTGCGCCCGGGCGGGCGGCTGGTCGCCAACGCCGTCGCGCTCGCGACCGAGGCGGCCCTGGCCGCGGCGCAGGCCCGGCTGGGCGGCACCTTGCTGCGGATCGGGCTGGAACGGCTGGACCAGGTGGGCGGGATGGCGGCATACCGGCCGGCGATGACGGTCACGCAATGGCGGGCGGAGAGATGAACATGCACCGGACCGGCCCCGTCGCCCGCCCCGTCTTCGGCCTCGTCGCCGGCGTCGGCTGCCGCCGCGGCTGCGGCGCGGCGGCGATCATCGCCCTGGTGCGCCGGGCGGAGCAGGCGGCGGGCGGCCGGGTCGTGGCCATCGCCGCCCCGGCGTGGAAGCGGGGCGAGCCGGGCCTGCACGCCGCCGCCGCCGCCCTCGGCCTGCCGCTGGTGTTCGTCGACCAGGCGGCCCTGGCGGCGGCGCAGGCGGGGTGCCGGACGCGCTCGGAGGCGGCGCTCAGGGCCGTGGGCGTCGCCTCCGTCGCCGAGGGCGCGGCGCTGGCGGCGGCCGGCGGCCGGCTGCTGCTGCCCCGCATCGACGGCGAGGCGGCGACCTGCGCGGTGGCGACAGGCGCGGCGGCGACGGGCGCGGCGGAGTACGCCGTGGTGGCGGGCGAGGGAGCAGGGACATGACGGTGCACTTCATCGGGGCCGGGCCGGGCGCCGCCGACCTGATCACCCTGCGCGGGCGCGACCTGCTGGCCGCCTGCCCGGTGTGCCTCTACGCCGGCTCGGTGGTGCCGCGGGCGCTGCTGGCCCATTGCCCGGCCGGCGCGCGCCTCGTCGACACTGCGCCGCTGTCGCTCGACGACATCGAGGCCGAGTTCGTCGCCGCCGAGCAGGCCGGCCACGACGTCGCCCGGCTCCATTCCGGCGACCTGTCGATCTACAGCGCCGTCGCCGAGCAGGTGCGCCGGCTGCGGGCGCGCGGCATCGCCTTCACCCTGACGCCCGGCGTGCCCGCCTTCGCCGCCGCCGCCGCGCTGCTCGGCGCCGAGCTGACCTTGCCGGAGGTGGCGCAGACCGTGGTGCTCACCCGCCTGCCCGGCCGCGCCAGCGCCATGCCGGAGCGGGAGCAGCTCGAAACCTTCGCGGCCACCGGGGCCACGCTCGCGATCCACCTCGCCATCCCGCAACTGGCCACGGTCGTCGGGCGGCTCGGCCCCGTGCTGGGGCTGGAGTGCCCGGCCGCCGTCGTCGTGCGGGCGAGCTGGCCCGATCAGCGCATGGTGCGCGGCACCCTCGGCACCATCGGGGCGCTGCTGTCCGCCGCGCCGCCGGTCGGGCGCACGGCCTTGATCCTGGTCGGCCGGGCGCTGGCGCAGGAGGGCTTCGCCGACAGCGCCCTTTACAGCCCCGACTACCCGAGGCAGTTCCGCCCCAAGCCGCCGCCATGAACCGGGCGGAACCCGGCCCGGCCCATCAGCCGCCCTTCGCGGTCGAACACCAGCGTTTCGAGCGCGACCGGCGCGCCGCCGAGCGCCGCCGCCGCCGTCCGCCACGCGCCCGCCGCCACCTGGTCGCCGAGGCCGGGGCAGAGCGCGAAGGCCTCCGCCACTGTATTTGCCTGCCCGACCGCCTCGGCCAGCCCGGGGGGGGCCAGGGCGGCCAGCGCCGCCATGTCGGCCGCGCCGCGCCTGGAATGCAGGTCGAGCCGGCCTTGCGCCAGCTTGGTCATCTTGGCCACGCCGCCGGCGACGCTGACCCGCGGCACCGGGTGGCGGCGCAGGTATTTCAGCATCCCGCCGGCGAAGTCGCCCATCTCCAGCAGCGCCATCTCCGGCAGGCCGTGCAGCGCGGCGACGGCCGCCTCCGACGTGGACCCGGTGCTGCCGGCGACGTGCGGCAGGCCGCTCGCCCGCGCCACGTCGATGCCGCGGTGGATGGTGTCGATCCAAGCGGCGCACGAGTAGGGGATCACCACCCCCGTCGTGCCGAGGATCGACAGGCCGCCGACGATGCCGAGCCGCCCGTTCAGGGTCCGCAGCGCCAGCGCCTCGCCGCCTTCGACCCCGATCTCGACCACCGCGTCCGGCGCGGCGCGAAGCTCGGCGAGCGCGGCCCCGATCATGGCGCGCGGCACCGGGTTGATCGCCGGCTCGCCCGGCGGCAGCGGCAAGCCGGGCCGGGTGACGGTGCCGACGCCCGGCCCGGCGCGGAACAGGACGCCCGCGCCCGGCTCGGCGAGGCGGACGCGCGCCTGCACCAGCGCCCCGTGCGTCACGTCCGGGTCGTCGCCCGCGTCCTTGACCACGGCGGCGCAGGCGGTTCGCCCATCCAGCGCCGTCTCGGCCAGGGCGAAGGCGGCGCGGCCGCCGCGCGGCAGGGGAATGTCCACCGGGTCTGGGAACTGCCCGGTCAGCAAGGCGGCGTAGGCGGCCTTGGCGGCGGCGGCGGCGCAGGCCCCGGTGGTCCAGCCGCGGCGCAGGGGAGCCTGTTGGGTCACGCCACCCGATATAGGGCGATGTTTCACGTGAAACAAAGCGACAGGTTTACTGTCCTTTCATGAGCGCCCCGACCGGCTGGCTGGTCGCCGCCCCCCGCTCCGGCGCGGGCAAGACGACGGTGACGCTCGGCCTGGTCGCGGCCCTGCGCCGACGGGGCGTGCCCGTGCGCACGGCCAAGTCCGGCCCGGACTACATCGACCCCGCCTTCCACGCCGCCGCGTCCGGCCAGCCCGGCACCAACCTCGACACCTGGGCGATGCCGCCCGCCCTGCTCGACCGCCTGGCCGCCGGCCCCGGCTTGGTCGCTCCTGGCCTGCTCGTCCCTGACTTGGTCGTCCCTGGCCTGCTCGTCCCTGGCCTGCTCATCATCGAGAGCGCGATGGGGCTGTTCGACGGGGTCGCCGCGCCGCCGGGGCGGAGCGGCGCGTCGGCTGACCTCGCCGAGCGGTTCCGCTTGCCCGTGCTGCTGGTGCTCGACGTGTCCGGCCAGTCGCAGACCGCGGCGGCGGTGGCGCTCGGCCTGCACCGTTACCGGGCGGGGGTGGCGGTCGGCGGCGTCGTGCTGAACCGGGTCGGCAGCGCGCGCCACCGGGCCGGGGTGGAGGCCGCGCTGCGGCAGGCCGGCCTGCCGGTGCTGGGGGCCATCCCGCGCGACCCGGCGCTGGCGTTGCCCGAGCGCCACCTCGGCCTGGTGCAGGCGGGCGAGCACCCGGATCTCGCGGCCCGGCTGGCGGCGCTGGCCGACATGGCCGAGCGATGCCTCGACCTCGACGCCATCGTGGCCGCCGCCGCCCCGCTCGCGCTCCCGGCCGGCCCCGGCCCCGGCCAAGCGGGTGGGCTGCCGCCGCCCGGCCAGCGCGTCGCCCTGGCGCGGGACGCCGCCTTCAGCTTCATCTACCCCCACCTGCTCGCTGGCTGGCGGGCGCAGGGGGCGGAGATCGTCCCGTTCGCGCCGCTCGCGGACGAGCCGCCGCCCGAGGACTGCGACGCCTGCTGGCTGCCGGGCGGCTACCCCGAGCTGCACGCCGGGCGGCTCGCCGCCGCCGGGCGCTTCATGGCCGGGCTGCGCCGGTTCGCGGCCACGCGCCCGGTGCACGGCGAGTGCGGCGGCTACATGGCGCTGGGCGCGTTGCTGGAGGACGCGGCCGGGACCGTGCACCCGATGGCCGGCCTGCTCAGCCACCGGACGAGCTTCGCCCGGCGGCGCATGACGCTCGGCTACCGACAGGCGACGCTGCTCGGGCCGGGCGCGCTCGGCTCGGCCGGCGGTCGCTTGCGCGGCCATGAGTTCCACTACGCGCAACTCACCGACCCGGGCGGCGACGCGCCGCTGGCGACGCTGCGGGACGGCCAGGGGGCGGACCTCGGCCCGGCGGGCGGGCGGCGCGGCCGGGTCGGCGGCGGCTTCTTCCACGCGATCGCGCCGGAGTAGCCGCGAACGGCCAATGTTGTGGCCGCGCAACGCTTCGTGGAAATCAGCGCCGCGCCGGCTGGCCGGTCCCAACCCCGTAAAACCGTTGTGCACTTTTCTCGTTGCAGCCTCTAACATGGCTCGTATCGTCCAGCCGTGCCGCGTCTTTGGGTCACTTATCGGAGGAGCGTATTATGGGTTTCATCGCGTGGTTGGTCCTCGGCTTGATCGCCGGGTTCATCGCGAGCAAGATCTACGCCGGCAGTGGCCAGGGCGTGATCCTCGACATCGTCCTCGGCGTCGTCGGCGCGTTCGTCGGCGGCTTCGTGTTCAACATCTTCGGCGGCGCGGGCGTCACCGGGTTCAATATCTACAGCATGATCGTCGCGATCATCGGCGCCATCATCGTGCTGTGGATCTACCACGCCGTCGCTGGCCGGCGAACCACGTAGCGCCGCCTCAGCCACGCGCCCTCGTCGCGCCCCGGCCCGCGAGGCCGGTGGCGCGGCCTGGGTTTCCAGCCCGTCGCGCCCTGGGCGGCAAATCGCCCCTTGGCACGCCGGGGGATTCGGGGCGATCCTCCGCGCGGGTGACGCCCTACCGGCGATCATGCGGGGGTGGGACCGAACCGCTGGAAGGGGACGAGCGACATGAGCGCGACGATCAAGGCCCGGGCCGTGCCGCAAGTCCTGCCTTGGCTCGTTCCCTGGGCGCTTCCTTGGGCGCTTTCCTGGGCCGCGTTCATCGCGCTGGCCGCCCCGGCGCGCGCCGCCGACGCGACGCTCACCATCGAGAGCTGGCGCAATGATGACCTGCCGGTTTGGCAGCAGACGATCATCCCGGCGTTCGAGAAAAGTCATCCCGGGATCAAGCTGAACTTCCAGCCGACCGCGCCCAAGGAGTACAACGCGGCGCTCAACTCCAAGCTCGACGCCGGCACCGCGGGCGACATCATCGCCTGCCGCCCGTTCGATGCCTCGCTGGAGTTGTTCAAGAAGGACCAGCTCGCGAGCGTGGCCGGCGTCCCCGGCATGGATCGGTTCGGCCCGCTGGCCAAGGCGGCGTGGAGCACGGACGACGGCAACACCCCCTACTGCGTGCCCGTCGCCGCCGTGCTGCACGGCTTCATCTACAACAAGGACGCCTTCGACGCGGTCGGCATCACGCAGCCGCCGAACACCAGCGAGGCGTTCTTCGCCGACCTCGACAAGCTCAAGAAGGACGGCACCTACACGCCGCTGGCGATGGGCACGGCCGACCAGTGGGAAGCCGCCACGATGGGTTACCAGAACATCGGCCCGAACTACTGGCACGGCGAGGAGGGGCGACAAGCGCTGATCCGAGGGCAGGAGAAGCTGACCGACCCCGCGTGGGTGGAGCCGTTCCGGCAGCTCGCCCGCTGGGCACCCTACCTCGGCAACGGCTACAAGGCGCAGTCCTACCCGGACAGCCAGAACCTGTTCACCCTCGGCCGCGCCGCCATCTACCCAGCCGGCTCCTGGGAGATCCAGCAGTTCGAGAGCCAGGCGCAGTTCAAGATGGGCGCGTTCCCGCCGCCGGTGCCGAAAGCCGGTGACCCCTGCTACGTGTCGGATCACGTTGACCTGGCCTTCGGCATGAACGCCAAGACCGCGCACCCGGACGCGGCCAAGGCGTTCCTGGCGTGGGTGGCGACGCCCGCGTTCGCGCAGCTCTACACCGACGCGCTGCCGGGCTTCTTCCCGTTGCAGGAGGGCCAGTTCGAGCAGACCAACGCGCTGGCGCGCGAGTTCCTGAGCTTCCGCACGGCGTGCAAGTCGACGATCCGCTCGACCTACCAGTTCCTGTCGCGCGGGCGGCCGAACCTTGAGAACGAGACCTGGGTCGAGTCGGCCAACGTCATCAACGGCACCGACACCCCGGAGCAGGCGGCGCGGAAGCTGCAGGCGGCGCTCGACGCCTGGTATAAGCCGGCCAAGTAGCTTCGGGGCCGGGCGACGCTCTGATGGACCACGCCGCGCCTCCGGCAGGCGACGCGCCCGCCCGCCCGGCGGCTCCTCGCCGTTGGCACATCGCCGTGTTCCTCGCCCCGGCCTTGCTCGTCTACACCGCGCTGATGATCGTGCCGCTGGCCGACACCTTGCGGCTGGCGCTCTACCGCGGCGGCGACGGCGGGCCGACCTTCGTCGGCCTCCACAACTTCGCCGCCCTGCTGTTCGAGCCGCGCTGGTCGGAGCATTTCTGGGCGGCGCTGGGCAACAACCTCTACTTCTTCGTCTTCCACCTGCTGCTGCAGAACCCGGTCGGCATCGCGCTGGCGGCTTTGCTGTCGTTGCCGGGCCTGCGCGGCCAGGCGTTCTACCGCACGGCGTTCTTCCTGCCGGCCATGCTCTCCTTCGTCATCGTCGGCTTCACCTGGAAGCTGATCCTCAGCCCGCTGTGGGGGGTCGCGCCGACCTTGCTCGGCGCGGTCGGGCTGCGGTCCTGGTTCGGGCCGTGGCTCGGGCAGGAAGCGACGGCGCTGACCACCTTGGCGCTGATCTCGGTGTGGCAGTACGTCGGCATCCCGATGATGCTGATCTACGCCGCGATGCTGGCGATCCCGGACGAGCTGATCGAGGCGGCCGAGATCGACGGCATCACCGGCTTCGCGCAGTTCTGGCGCATCAAGCTGCCGCTGGTGCTGCCGACCATCGGCATCTGCTCGATCCTGACCTTCGTCGGCAACTTCAACGCCTTCGACCTGATCTACACGGTGAACGGGGCGCTGGCCGGACCGAACTTCTCGACCGACATCCTCGGCACCTTCCTGTTCCGCACCTTCTTCGGCAACCAGTTGCAGCTCGGCAACCCGAATATGGGGGCGACGATCGCCACCATGATGTTCCTGATCATCCTGGCCGGGGTGTCGGCCTACCTGTTCGGCATCCAGTCGCGGATGCGGCGCCACCAGTTCTGAGGATGGCGCGCATCCCGCTCGGCCGGGCCGCGGTCCACGCCGTGCTGCTGCTCTACGCGGCGCTGTGCCTGGGGCCGGTGCTGCTGGTCGTGCTCAACTCGGTGAAGAGCCGGGCCAGCATCTTCCGCGCGCCCTTGAGCCTGCCGGGGCCGGCGACGTTCGACCTGGTCGGCTACAGGACGGTGCTCGGGCAGGGCGTGTTCGCGCACTACTTCGCCAACAGCCTGGTCGTCACCCTCGGCTCGCTGGCCGCCGTGCTGCTGTTCGGGGCGATGGCGGCGTTCGCGCTCAGCGAGTACCGCTTCCGGGGCAACCGGCTGCTCGGGCTGTTCCTGGCGCTGGGCATCATGGTGCCGATCCGGCTCGGCACGGTGGCGATCCTCAACATGATGGTCGCCGCCCGCCTGGTGAACACGCACCTGGCGCTCGTCCTGATCTACACGGCGCAGGGGCTGCCGATCGCGGTGTTCATCTTGTCGGAGTTCTTGCAGGGGGTGTCGAAGGACCTCAAGGACGCCGGGCGCATCGACGGCCTGAGCGAGTACGCCATCTTCTTCCGCCTGGCGCTGCCGCTGGTGCGCCCGGCGGTGGCGACCGTCGCCGTGTTCACCATGATCCCGATCTGGAACGACCTGTGGTTCCCGCTGATCGTCGCCCCCGGCGAGGCGACCAGGACGGTGACGCTGGGGGCGCAGGTGTTCATCGGCCAGTTCGTGACCAACTGGAACGCCGTGCTGGCGGCGCTGTCGCTCGCGGTGCTGCCGGTGCTGCTGCTCTACCTGCTGTTCTCGCGGCAACTGATCCGCGGCATCACCGCGGGGGCGGTCAAGTGAGCCGTCCGTTGCGCACCCTCGTCGTCGGCCTCGGCCAGATGGGGCGGAGCCACGCGCTGGCCTATCACCGCAACCCGGGCTTCGAGATCGTCGGCCTCGTCAACCGCTCGCCCGCGGCCCTGCCGCCCGAGTTGGCGGGCTACCCGGCGCTCGACGGCTTCGAGGCCGGCCTGGCGGCGCGGCCCGACCTGGTTTCGGTGTGCACCCACACCGACAGCCACGCCGCCTACGCCGTGGCCGCGATGGCGGCGGGGGCGCACGTCTTCGTCGAGAAGCCGCTGGCGGCGAGCGTCGCCGAGGCGGAGCGCGTGGTCGCGACGGCGCGGCGCACCGGGCGCAAGCTCGTCGTCGGCTACATCCTGCGCCATCACCCGAGCTGGATCGCGTTCATCCGCCATGCCCGGGCGCTAGGGCCGCCGTTCGTGATGCGGATGAACCTCAACCAGCAGTCGTCCGGCGCGGCCTGGGCGATTCACAAGGCGCTGATGCGGAGCACCAGCCCGGTGGTCGATTGCGGCGTCCACTACCTCGACGTCATGCTGCAGATCACCGACAGCCGGCCGGTGCAGGTGCGCGGCATGGGGGTGCGGCTGTCGGACGAGATCGCGAGGGACCAGGTCAACTACGGGCACCTGCAGGTGCTGTTCGAGGACGGCTCGGTCGGCTGGTACGAGGCGGGGTGGGGGCCGATGATTTCGGAGGCCGCCTACTTCGTCAAGGACGTGATGGGGCCGCGCGGGTCGGTGTCGATCGTCATGGACGAGGGCGCGGCCTCGGCCGACGTCGACACCCACACCAGGACCGCCCGCCTGCGCCTGCACGGCGCGGACGGCGGCCCCGACCAGTGGCTGTCGATGGCCGACGAGCCGGGGCACCAGGGGCTGTGCGACCGCGAGCAGGCGTTCGTGCTCGACGCCGTGCGGCACGACCGCGACCTGGCCGGGCACATGGAGGACGCCGTGCGCTCGCTGGCCGTCGTGCTGGCCGCCGACCGCTCGATGCGCGAGAACCGCGCCGTCGACCTGTGAGGGGCGCGGCGTGGGATCGCTGACGCTCAGCGCGATCCGCAAGAGCTTCGGCCCGGTCGAGGTGCTGAAAGGCATCGACCTCGACGTCGGTGCCGGCGAGTTCGTGGCCTTCGTCGGCCCGTCCGGCTGCGGCAAGTCGACCTTGCTGCGGATCATCGCCGGGCTGGACGCGCAATCGTCCGGCGACCTCAGCATCGACGGGCGGCTGATGAACGGCGTGGCCCCGGCCAAGCGCGGCATCGCCATGGTGTTCCAGAGCTACGCGCTCTACCCGCACCTCACGGTGGCGCGGAACATGGGGCTCGCGTTGTCGCAGGAGGGGGTGGCGCGGGCGGAGATCGCGCGCCGGGTCGAGACGGCGTCCGGCCTGCTGCAGCTCGGCGCGCTGCTCGGCCGCCGCCCGGCCGAGCTGTCGGGCGGGCAGCGGCAGCGGGTGGCGATCGGGCGGGCCATCGTGCGCCAGCCGAGCCTGTTCCTGTTCGACGAGCCGCTGTCCAACCTCGACGCGGCGCTCAGGGCCGGCACCCGGATCGAGATCGCCCGGCTGCACCGGGCGCTGGGGGCGACGATGGTTTACGTCACGCACGACCAGGTGGAGGCGATGACGCTGGCCGACCGCATCGTCGTGCTGCACGGCGGCGTGGTGCAGCAGGTCGGGCGGCCGCTGGAGCTGTATCGCCGGCCGGCCAACCTGTTCGTCGCCGGGTTCATCGGCTCGCCGACGATGAACCTGATCGGCGGCGACGCCGCGGCCCGCGCCGACGCCGGCACCGTCGGCATCCGTCCCGAGCATCTCATCGTGGGGCCGGAGGGGGCGTGGCGCGGCGTCGTCTCGCACGCCGAGCACCTGGGGGCCGACACGATGCTCTACGTCGACGTGCCCGGTATCGGGATGCTGACGGCGCGGGCACCGGGAGAGGCCGAGGGCGAGGCCGGGCACGGCGTCGGCGATTCGGTCGGCCTGACGCCGCGGGAGGGGCGGGTGCACCGGTTCGGGGCGGACGGGCGGGCCTTGGGCTGATCGGCGGGGCGACCGGCATTCGGGCGCGGAGGGGGAGCGCTTCGGCGGCATCGCCGTTATAATGCTGGCCCGGCGCGCGCGCCCCGCGCCGCTTCGCCTAGAGCGGTTTCATGTTACACGAAACCACTCTAGCCATCGTTCCACGCGGTTGCTCAGCTTTGTCGGACGTGAGGTGCGTCCGACAAAACTGAAACCGCTCTAGCAACACGGGCGGGCGGCCCAGGCGGGGATCGGGCGGGGATCGCGGCCGATCATAGGAGAGACCAAGGTGAAGATCGACGGAATGGCGGCCATCATCACGGGTGGCGCTTCGGGCTTGGGCCACGGCACGGCCGAGCGGCTGGCCAAGGCCGGCGCGAAGGTGACGATCCTGGACCTGAACGACGACCTCGGCCCCGAGCGGGCGAGGGCCGTGGGCGGGCGCTTCATTTGGACGGACGTCACCGACGAGGCGGCGGTGGCCGCCGCGCTCGAAGACGCGGAAGGGGCGCACGGCACGGCGCGGATCCTCGTCAACTGCGCGGGCCTCGCGACGCCGGCCAGGGTGGTCGGCCGCGACGGCGCGGCGCTGGCGCTGGCCGATTTCAGCCGGGTCATCACGATCAACCTGCTGGGCACGTTCAACGTGCTGTCGAAGTTCGCGGCGCGGCTGCACGACAAGGAGCCGGTCGGCGAGGAGCGCGGCGTCATCATCAACACCGCCTCCGTCGCCGCCTATGACGGGCAGATCGGGCAGGCGGCGTATGCCGGGTCGAAGGGGGCGGTGGTCGGCATGACGCTGCCGATCGCGCGCGAGCTGGCGCGTTACGGCATCCGGGTGATGACGATCGCGCCGGGGCTGTTCCTGACGCCGCTGCTGACCGCCTTGCCGCAGGAGGCGCAGGACTCGCTGGGCAAGCAGGTCCCGTTCCCGAGCCGGCTCGGCCAGCCGGACGAGTTCGCCCAGCTCGTCGAGGCGATCATCGCCAACCCGATGCTGAACGGCGAGACCATCCGGCTCGACGGCAGCATCCGGATGGCGCCGCGTTAGCCACCGGACGGAGCATGATCCGCGCGCCTGCCGGCGCGGACCATGCCCCGGCGCGGGCTCGACCGCGGGTCCGCCGGGGCGCAGGATGTCTGCGGCGACGCCGGCCGGGACGGCGGCCGCGCCCGACCTAGGAAGGAAACCGACATGGATCTAGGACTGTCCGGGCGCCGCGCGCTGGTGACGGGCGCGACCAAGGGGATCGGCCGGGCGATCGCCGAGTGCCTGGCGGCCGAGGGGGCGCGGGTGGCGATCTGCGCCCGGGACGGCGGCGAGGTGGCGGCGGCGGTGGCGGCGCTGTTGCAAGCCGGGCCACCCGCCTTCGGCCAGGCGTGCGACGTCAGCGACGGGGCCGCGCTCGGGGCCTGGGTCGCGGCCTCGGCGGAGGCCTTGGGCGGGATCGACGTCGTGGTGGCGAACGTCAGCGCGCTGGCCATCTCCGGCGCGGGGGCGTGGGAGGCCGGCTTCAACACCGACCTGATGGGCAGCGTGCGCCTGATCGACGCCGCCATGCCGCACCTGGAGGCGTCGGACGCGGCGAGCATCGTCATCATCTCCAGCGTGTCGGGGCGCGAGGTGGACTTCGCCGCCGGGCCGTACGGCGCGTTCAAGGCGGCGCTGATCCACTACGCCCAGGGCCTGGCCCATCAGCTCGCCGGCCGCGGCATCCGCGCCAACACCGTCTCGCCGGGCAACACCTACTTCCCGGGTGGCGTGTGGCAGACGATCGAGCGCGAGAACCCGGCGCTGTTCGAGACCGCGATGGCGCTGAACCCGACAGGGCGGATGGGGCGGCCGGACGAGATCGCCCGCGCCGCCGTGTTCCTCGCCAGCCCGGCGGCCAGCTTCGTCACCGGCGCCAACCTGGTCGTGGACGGCGCGCTGACCCGCGGCGTCCAGTTCTGAGCGGAGACACCGATGGCGCATCACGACATCCCCGCCACGCCAGAGAACATGGTGCTCGGCTACCTCGACGCCACGTCGCCGCCCGTGCTGGAGGTTGAATCCGGCGACACGGTGACGCTGGCCTCGTTTCCTGCCGGCGGACGCGAGTCGTTGCCCGAGGCGTCGCGCGTGCCGGCGGACTACATGGCGGCGCTCACGGCGCTTCCCGCCGGCCCCGGGCCGCACTTCATCACCGGCCCGGTCCACGTCCGCGGCGCCAGGCCGGGCGACACGCTGCAGGTCGACATCCTGGACGCGAAGCCCACCATGGACTGGGGCTTCGTCGCCATCCTGCCGCTGCTCGGCACGCTGCCGGACGAGTTCACCGACTACGAGACCATCCACCCCACGATCGACCGCGACCGCGGCACCTGCACCCTGCCCTGGGGCACGGAGCTGCCGCTCGACCCGTTCTTCGGCATCATCGGGGTCGCGCCGCCGCGCGCCTGGGGCCGCTGCGGCTCCCCCGTGCCGCGCGCCTTCGGCGGCAACATGGACAACAAGGAGCTGAAGCCCGGCACGACGCTCTACCTGCCGGTGTTCAACGACGGCGCGCTGTTCATGGCCGGCGACGGGCACGGCGTGCAGGGCGACGGCGAGGTCTGCATCACGGCGCTGGAGACGGGGCTGTCCGGCACCTTCCGCCTCAGCGTGCGGCAGGATTTCCCGCTCGCCTTCCCGTTCGCCGAGACCGGGACGCACCTAATGTCGATCGGCCTCGACGAGGACCTCGACGACGCGGCGAAGCAGGCGGTGCGCGAGATGGTGCTGCACGTCTGCCGCCGCACCAACCTGTCGCGCAACCAGGCCTACATGCTGTGCTCGCTGATCGGCGACCTGCGGGTGACGCAGACGGTGGACGGCAACAAGGGCGTCCACATGATGCTGGCCAAGTCGGCGTTGTAGCGGGGCGGGCGAGGCGCGCGGCGGCCGGGCTGCTGCCGTGGGCGGGCCTGATGTTTGACATGCCAGTCCGCTGAATGCCTGTTGGGCAGGGCTTGAGGTCGAGGGCATGGACCAGGGTAGAGGGCGGTGGCAACAGACGGCGGAGTGGGTGGGCCGAGCATTCGATGAGTTCCTCACTGTGCCGTTGTCCGTCGTCGCTGGCTTCATCTCGCTCGCGGTCGGGTGCTACTTCCTCGACGATGCATTCTGGTCAGCCAACAAGGAGCCTTCGGAAAACCTGCGCTGGCTGGGCCAGGTGTTCGGCAGCGTCGAGGCCCTGAGCGGCCTGCTGGGCACCATCGTCGGCGGCCTGTTCACCATCACCTCCATCACCTTCTCGCTGCTGCTGCTGACGGTGCAGCAGGCGGGCGCGTCGTTCACCAACCAGGTGTTCAGCCAGTTCCTGCGCCGGGTCGGCAACCAGCTCTATTTCGGCTTCTTCGTCGGCCTGAGCATCTTCGCGCTGTTCAGCCTGGTGGTCGCCAACGGGGGACACCGCCCGGTCTTCGCCGCCACCATCACCGTGCTGCTGACGGCGGTGAGCCTGTTCCTGATTGTTCTGCTGACGTACACCACGATCAACCAGATGCGGCCGCACACGATCGTCGACGCCATCCGCGGCCACGTGCTCGAGAGCCGGGAGCGGCAGTTGCCCTTGCTGCGCGCAACCCGGCGCCACTCTGCTTTCGAGAGCCGCCCCGCCTGTCCTGTCCGCTCGGAACAGCGCGGCTACGTGATGTCGATCAAGGCGGACGAGATCGCCCGCGCCGCGGCGAGGACCGGGCGAAGCGTCGAGGCCAAGCTGCGCGTCAGGATCGGGGATTACGTCGCCTACCGCGACCTGCTGGCCGAGCTCAGGTGCGATGGCCATTTGCCCGAGCAGGACGCGGACGCGGTGGCGCGGGCTGTCGTGGCCGCCATCAGCCTGAAGAACCATCGAGCCCTCGACCGCGACCCGGCTTACGGCCTCGAACAGTTGGCCACCATCGGCTGGACCATCATCTCCACCGCCCGCTCCAACCCTTATCCGGGGCTGCTGGTCTGCCGCATGTTGCGTGACATCATCGCGCGCTGGGCCTGCCAAAGCACGCTCCCGGAGGATTGCTCCTCCCCGGTCGTCTATGACGACCGCGTGCAGATGCTCCCGTTCGACGCATTGGAGACGATGATCGTGGTCGCCTCCGAGTCGATGCAGCCGCAGATGCTGGCCGACCTGATGCGGACGTTGGCGAACCTGCTGCCGGACCTGTCGCCGGAGTTGAAGGACCGCGTCGATGACATGGTCCTGCGCTCACTGTCATCGCTCGGGGAGCACGTGCTCACCCGCGAGCTGGAGGAGGCGCTCGACGGATTGTTGGACGCCTTGACGGACGCGGGCCGCAGTGGCGCGGCCGAGATGCTGGCCAAAGCGAAAGGCAAGCTGAGCCAGAGCGTGGGCGCCCTCAACTCGCGTTCGACGCGCGCGCAGGCTGGCTAGGTCACCGACTCATAAACCGTATCCAGATTCGGGCGGCGGCGCGTTTGACGAGGGCAAGGTAGTTGGCGTCGTGCTTTTCGAAGCGAGTGGCGACTGCCCTGGAGTGCTTGAGCTTGCTGAAGAAGCGCTCGACCCGGTTGCGGTAGCGATAGAGCCAGGGGCTGAAGGCTGGGATGTTCACCCGGCGCGGCATCGGCTTGATGTTCGCCCAGGCGCCACGCGCGGCCACGGCGGCGCGCAGGGCGTCGCTGTCGTAGGCGCGGTCGGCGAGCAGGATCTGACCGCCCGCGATGGTGTCCAGCATGTCGGCCGCGCTGCGGCCGTCATGTGCCTGGCCCTCGGTCAGCTTAAGCGACACGGCATTGCCGTTGGTATCGACCACGGCATGGATCTTGGTGGTTAATCCGCCCCGCGAGCGCCCCATGCATCGGGCTGGAGCGAGGTCCCCGGCGGCGGACGGCGTCGCACCCCCTTTTCGACGTTGGCAGCGTGCTGGTGAACGCGGATCGACGCGCTGTCGACCATCTGCAGATCGCCATCGTAGGCGCGCGACACCGCCTCGAAGAGGCGATCCCATGCCCCGAGCTTCCGCCAGCGGACGAAGCGGTTGTAGCAGGTGGTCGGAGGCCCGTAGCGCTCGGGGATGTCGGCCCACGGCGAGCCAGTGCGCAGTCGCCAGAAGATGCCGTTCAGCACCCGCCGATCATCGACACGGGGCACCCCGCGCGGCTTGTTCGGCAGCAGCGGCACGATGATCGACCATTCAAAATCGGTGATCTCATAACGGCGTTGGACCACGGCGGCACCTCCACCGACCTTGAATCACGTGCGCTCGCGTCGCCGCTACGAGTCTATGAGTTGAAGACCTAACACTACCTGGGCACTTCAACAACGTAATCCGGCCCGCCATCTGCTGAACTCCATGACGGAGGTGTTGATGGCGAGAGGCGACGAGAGTGCTAGCGACTTGGACGGGTGGTTGACCCCGTTCCTTGACGTGATGGGGCGCAAGACGCGCCGGACCTGGGCGCCGTTTTACCTGCGTGGCCTGCTCGGCCCTGGCGCGCGCAAGAGCTTGCAGCCGATGGCGGCGGGGCTGGGGTTTTCGAGCCATGACCAACTGCAGCACTTCATCGCCAGCACGGCCTGGAGCGACGGGCCGTTGTGGACGGTGCTGGCCCAAGAGGCCAACCGGCTGGTGGGCGGCGCGGACGCGTGCCTCGTGATTGACGATACGGCGCTGCCAAAAAAGGGCACGCTGTCGGTGGGCGTGGCCCGGCAATACTGCGGCCAACTCGGCAAGAAGGCCAACTGCCAGGCGCTGGTGTCGCTGACCCTGGCGCAAGGCGAGGTGCCGATGCCCATAGGCCTGCGCTTGTTCCTGCCCGAGGCGTGGGCGGCGGATGAGGAACGCTGCGTTCAGGCAGGCGTGCCCGAGGCGGAGGTGGCGTCGCGAACCAAAGGCGAGATCGCGCTGGCGGAGATCGACCGCATACGGGCAGCGGGGGTGCGGTTCGGCTGCGTGCTGGCCGACGCGGGCTACGGCGCGAGCGCTGCTTTCCGCCAGGGCCTCGACGCGCGGGGCCTGCGCTGGGCAGTGGGCATCCCGTGCGTCCAGAAGGTCTACGGCACGGACGTGCGGCTCGTGCCACCCCAGGGGCGGGGCCGCAAGCCGGTGCCGGACGGGGAGCCGCAGGCGGCGCAGGACGTGCTGGCCCCGCTCACATGGCGACGCGTGACCTGGCGGGAGGGCACCAAGGGGGCACTGACGGCGCGGTTCGCGGCCATCCGCGTCCGGGTGGCTGACGGCGCAGCCTGGGCCAACAACCGGCACCTGCCCGGCGAGGAAGCCTGGCTGGTCGGCGAGTGGCGCACGAGCGGCGAGCGCAAATACTACCTCAGCAACCTGCCCGCGCGCACGTCGCTGCGCACACTCGCCCGTGCCATCAAGGCGCGCCGGGTGTGCGAGCAGGCGCACCAGCAGCTCAAGGGCGAGTTGGGCCTCGGCCACTTCGAGGGCCGCTCCTGGACTGGGCTGCACCGGCACGCGCTGATGTGCTGCATCGCGTTCACCTACCTGCAGCACCTGCGCCTCGCCGGACAAAGCCGGACGGGGCGGGGGAAAAATGCGGACCCGTCACCCCGGACCGCCGCCGCAACCGAGCCTGCCCGCGGTGCGCCGCGCCATCATCGCCAGGCTGTTCGCACACCTCGCCCCGCCCGTGCGTTGCCCCTGCTGCCAACACCAGTTCCAGCCGCCTCATAATCAGAAAGTGCCCAGGTAGTGATAGACCGTGTCAGCGGCAACCCAAGCGAAAGGCACTTTGGCCGCCATGGCGTGCTCGATCATGCGCCGGGCCAGGCTGGGCTTGGTGGCAAAGCCGACCTCGGCCGGCACGTGCGCCGCAGCCAAGCGGGCCGGGTCGCCCGTCCAAGCCTTGGGCAAGTAAAGCGCCCGGTCGACAAACGCATGGCCGTGCCGGGACACGTAGGCCGCAAACACCCCGATCTGGCAGTTGGCGATCTTGCCCGCAGATCCCGTGTATTGCCGCCCCACCCCGCACGACGCCTTGCCCTGCTTGAGAAAGCCCGTCTCGTCGATCACCAGCACCGCATCCGGGTCGGCCAGCGTCTCAAGGGCATAGTCGCGCACCACGTCGCGCAGGACATCCGCATCCCACCGGCCGCGCCCGAGGATGGCCTGCTGGCGCCATGGGCCGGGATCACCCGCCGCTTCGGCCCGCATCCACCCGGTCTTGCGCCGCTCCGGCCCGAGCAGCCCTTCCAGGAACAAGCCCGCCGACGCGGCGACGCGCGCTTGGGTGAACAATGGCCGTATGCGGGCTTTCACGTCACGCAGCGACGACGCCCACAGCTCCAGCATCGTTTCCATCGAGGCAGCCATCATCCATGCACTCCCACTCACACGGGAGCGCAGCATGGCCGCTCAATGTCTGCAACTGTAATGCTAGGGGCCGAGAACGTGGTTGGCTACTCCACGATGACCGAGTTCGTGCCCCCAGCCCGGCGCGGCCGTTGGCTCGGCCTCGTCGCCGTCTTCGTCGTTACCGGCCTGCCGGTCTCGGCATTGGCGGCCTGGCTGCTGGTACCGGCGTTTGGCTGGCGGGCCATGTTCGTGCTGGGTGGCGTCGGCGCGCTGCTGGTGTGGCAGGCGCGCAAGAGCCTACCGGAAAGCCCGCGCTGGCTGGAAAGTGTCGGTCGTGGCCAGGAAGCGGAGGCGCTGCTGGCCACCATCGAGCGCGAGGCTTCGGGCGGTGCGCCGCTGCCGCCGCCTGCGCCGCCCGCCGGTCCGCCGCCGTCGCGCGCCCTTTCCACCCTGTTCGCTCCCCCGCTGCTCGGTCGCATGGTGCTGGGCTGCGTCAGCTTGGTCGTGATCAACACCCTGATCTACGGCTTCATCACCTGGTTGCCGACCTTCTTCGCCAAGCAGGGCCTCCCGGTTGCGACTTCGTTCGGCTACTCGCTGATCATGGCCCTCGGCGCGCCGGTCGGCGCCCTGATCGGCGCCTTGCTGGTGGACCGGGTGGGCCGTCGCCGCATCTTGGTATCAGGCGCAGCCTTCTCCATCCTGTTCGGCTGCGTCTACCCGTTCGTGCACAACCCGGTGTGGCTGCCCGTCGCCGGGCTCGCGCTCACGGTGCCGATTTACGTCCTGGTCGCTGTGCTGTTCGGTATCTACATCCCCGAGCTGTTTCCGACCGAGGTCCGGTTGCGCGCGTCGGGCATCTGCAACACCGTCGGCCGCGGTGCCACGGTGTTGACGCCGTTCCTCATTGTGCCGCTATTCACCACCTACGGCATCGGCGGCGTGCTGACGTTGATGGTGGTGCTGCTGGCCGTGCTGATCATGGCCGTGCTCACCCTGGGCGTCGAGCCAGCCGGCCGGTCACTGGAACAGGTCGCGGCCGATCCTGGCACTCATCCGGGCGGCGTCCCCGCCCCGGGCTGGACGGCCTAGTCGCCGTCCCCATGTCCCGCCTGGGCCTGCAGGAGACCTGATCGTGAGCTATCTTTATCTCGGCCGGCGCGAGGACGCTCGGTTGCTGACCGGTGCCGGGCGCTACACCGCAGACTGGGCGTTGCTGGGCCAATTGCATGCGGCATTCCTTCGCTCGGATCACGCCCACGCCCGCATCATCGCCATCGACGCCGCCGCTGCCCGGACCGCCCCTGGCGTGCACGCCGTGCTCACGGGCGCGGACACGGCAGCGGCCGGCTACGGGCGCGGCAAGGCGTCGGTTCCTTACCAGGGCCGCGGGGGCATGACGCTGTTGGCGCCGCCCGGCTCAGCCTTGGCGCATGACCGCGTGCTCTACGTCGGCGATCCGGTGGCGTTGGTGGTCGCCGACACGGTGGCGCAGGCGCAGGACGCGGCGGAGTTGATCGCCGTGGACTACGACCCGCTGCCGGCCGTCGTCGACATGGACGCTGCGCTGACGGAGGCCGCGCCGCTGCTGCACCCGGGCGTGCCGAGCAACCTGTGCTTCGACTTCGACTACGGCGATGCCGCCGCCACGGACGCCGCGTTCGCCGCCGCCGCGCACGTGGTCCGGCTCGACCTCAGCAGCGACCGCGTCGTCGGCAACCCGATGGAGCCGAAAGCGGCAATCGCCCGCTGGACCGGCGACGTGCTGGAGTTGTGGACCGGCACCCAGGGCATGGTGGCGATGCGCGACTCCCTATGCGGGCTTACCGGCCTGCCACCCGAGAAGGTGCGGGTGCGCGCCCAGGACGTGGGCGGCGGCTTCGGCATTCGCGGCGCAGCCTATCCCGAGCACGCCGCCTTGGCTCTCGCGGCCAAGGTCACTGGCCGTCCGGTGAAGTGGGTCGCGACCCGGTCCGAAACCTTCCTCAGCGACTATCACGGCCGCGGCCTGCGCATGCGCGGCGCGCTCGGGTTGGACGCGGCTGGGTGCTTCCTCGCCATCCGGCACGACTGGGTGTGCGACCAAGGCGCTTACCCGGTCGCCACCGGCCCACTCATCAGCACCCTCAACCCGGCCATGATGTGCACCGGCCCTTATCGCATCCCCGCCGTCTATGGCCGCCACCGGCTGGCGTTGACCAACACCGTGCCGATCACCGCCTACCGCGGCGCAGGCCGGCCGGATATGGCCTACGCCGTCGAGCGCTTGGTCGATGAGGCGGCACATCAGTTGGGAGAGGACCGCTTGGCGCTGCGCCGGCGCAACCTACTGCCCACCGATGCCTTTCCCTACCGCCTGCCCACCGGCGGTGCGATGGCGGCGGTGTATGACAGCGGTGACTACACCGGCCTGCTGGAGATGGTGGCCGAGGCTGCGGACTGGTCCGGCTTCGAAGCGCGGCGGACGGAAGCGGCCGGACGCGGCAAGCTACGCGGCATCGGTGTCGGCGTGTTCGTTGAGCCCTCCGGCGGCGTGGTGCCGCGCGACGAGGTGGCCATCACCTTTGATGCCGGGGGCGGCGTGTTGGTCCACAACGTCACCCATTCCTCCGGCCAGGGCCATGAGACGATGTTCCCCGAGATCGTCGCCGCCGTGCTCGGGCTTGACCCAGCCTCCATCACGCTCCGTCAAGGCGATCCGGACGGACCGACCCTGGTCGGCGGCGGTGCCTTCGCGTCCCGATCCATGCTGTCGCACGGGGCGGCCAGTGCGGTGGCGGCCAAGGAGGTGGTGGAGAAAGGCCTGACGTTGGCCGCCGACGCCCTCGAAGCTGCTGCGGCCGACATCGAATATGACGCCGGCGCCTACCGGATCGCCGGCACCGACCGCAGCGTCACCTTGCTCGAACTCGCCCGCCCGGCCGAGGGCCAGGAGAGCGGTCCGCTTGACACCACGACGACGCTGCCGGCCAGCCGCGCTTTCCCCTCCGGCGCGCACGTCGCCGAGGTGGAGATTGATCCCGAGACTGGCGTAGTGTCGCTGGAACGCTACGTTGCGGTCGACGACTGCGGCGTGGTGCTGAACCACACTCTGCTCAACGGCCAGATCACCGGCGGCATCTCCCAAGGCCTCGGCCAGGTGATGGGTGAGCAGTGCGCCTACGACGAGGGCGGCCAACTTCTGTCCGGCAGCTTCATGGACTACGCGATGCCGCACGCCGACATGCTGCGCCGACTGACCTTGCTGGAGCGGCCGGTGCCGTCGCCCTGCAATCCGCTGGGCGTAAAGGGCGCCGGAGAGGCGGGCACGACTGGCTCGCTGCCAGCGGCGATGAACGCGATCGTGGACGCCCTTCGTCCCGCCGGGGTGCGGCAATTAAACATGCCGGCTTCGGCGCAGCGGGTTTGGGCGGCGTTGCGAAAGGTTTGATCGGCACGGCGGTTGCGACGCAGCTTCATCCTGACGAGCCAGCCACCGGTTCAAATGGCGAAGCGGAACAACGTCCTCCCATTGTCACCCGCAACCAACGCCTGTTCGGCTATGGATAGCTCGGCGCATCGTTCCAGCAGCCCGAGCGGGTCTGGGTCGCCCATGTCGAACGGATAGTCTGACCCGAGCAGGATCCGATCAGCCCCGGCAAGGCGAACCAAGGTCTTGATTAGATCGGGACGGAACACGCACGTGTCGAAGTAGAGCTGGCGCAGGTAGGCCGAGGGCGGTTCGGCGATGAGGCGGCGCAGCTCCGGCCAGTGTTCCCACGCGTGGTCAAGCCGCCCGACATAAGAGGGGACGTAGCCGCCACCGTGGCAGATGACCACACGCAGGCCGGGGTGCCGGTCCAGCACGCCGCCGAACACCAGGTGGAGGGCGATCGTCTCCTCCAGCGGCTGGCCAACGGTGTTGACCATGAAAAACGGGCCGAGCCGGGCGCCGTCGGAGAAACCCAACGGATGAATCACCAGCATGGCACGCAAGGTAGCCAGGCAGTCCCAAAGCGGATCAAAAGCGGCGTCCGACAGCTCCCGTTCGTTGACCCGGGAGTCAATCTGGAAACCGCGCAAGCCGAGATCTCCGGCACCGCGCCGCGCCTCGGCGATCGCTGCCGGAACGTCCGTCATCGGCAGCGTTCCCAACCCGGCCAGGATATCAGGCGCTTGCGCCACGAGAGCGGCAACATGATCGTTCTGCATCGCCGCGACGCGCCGCAGCACGAATGCCTTGGTCCAGTAGTGCTGCTGCCCGGGCGCCGGTGCGACCAACTGCCGGTCCACCCTCATTCCGGCCATGTCGGCGCGCCGACGGTCTAGGCCGTTGAACGCCTCTCGCAACCGCGGGCCTTCGGCCGTGTCGGTATCGGCACTCTCCGATGACATGTCCCGCTTGTAGGGAATGGATGCGTAGCCCGGCAGGTCGCGCACCAACGGCTCCACCGCCGGGCAAAAAGTGTGGGTGTGGATGTCGATGATCATGCTTGCTCCAAGACAGCTTTCTATTCGATACCTAGGTAGCGGGTCAGGGCGGCGTGATCGTGCCCAGCCTCGCCTGCCGCCGCCTCATGCACCACCCGCCCGGTCTCGATAATGCAAACGCGGTCAGCCACAGCCAGGGCGCTGTGCAGGTTCTGCTCGACCAGCAGCACCCCAAGGCCGGCTTGCCGCAACTGAGCGATGATGCCCTCCACCTGCTGCACCATCACTGGCGCCAGTCCTTCTGATGGCTCGTCCATCAGGATCAGTTCAGGGTCGGTCATCAGCGCCCTGGCGATGGCCAACATGCCGCGCTCCCCGCCCGACAGCTCGCCGCCGCGGTGCGAGCGCCGCTCCGCCAAGCGGGGAAAGAACTCGAACGCCTGCGACACCGTCCAGCCCGTCGTCGCCTGCCGTGATTTCAGCGTCGTCAGGTGTTCCAGCACTGTCAGCGAGGGGAACAGCCGGCGCCCTTGCGGCACCAGGCCGATGCGACGTCGGGCCACTTGGTAAGCGGAAAGGCCCAGCAGCTCCCGCCCGCGCCATCGCACCGAACCGCCGCGGACGCCTGGCGGCTGCACGCCCATGATCGAGCGGATCAGCGTGGTCTTGCCCATGCCGTTTCGGCCGAGCAGAGCCACGATCTCGCCGGGCCGCACCTGCATGGAGACGCCATGCAGGATGTGCGCGTCGCCATAAAAACTGTGGAGATCCACGACCTCAAGCATCGAGGCTCTCACGCATCAGGCCGAGCCTTGCCGAGGTAGACCTCCTGCACGCGGGGATCGCCGCGGATGTCGCCGGGCGCGGCCTCGACCAGCAGGCGGCCGCCGTCGAGGCATGTGACCCAATCGACCAAGCTCAAGACCAGGTCCATATCGTGCTCGATCAGCACCAGCGTGAGACTGCGCGGCAGGGCCTGGATAATGCCGGCGACGATGCCGCGCTCAGCTGGTGACAACCCGGCAGCCGGCTCGTCGAGCAGCAGGATGCGAGGCTGCGCGGCCAGAGCCATCGCCAACTCGAGTTGTCTCTGCTCGCCATAGGACAGCTCGCGTACGAGCTGGTCCGGCCGGTTGGGGAGGCGAGTAAGATGCAGGGCAGCCGCTGCGCGTTCCCGCTCGGCAGGTGACAGTCGGTCGATGCCGAAAAGGCTGAACCGGCTGCTCGACAGACCGCGGAGGGCAAGCCGCATCGACTCCGCAACCGTGAGGCTCGGGAACAGGTTGGTGATCTGGAAGGTGCGGCCGACGCCGCGGTGTGCCCGGGCGTGGATTGAACGCCGGGTGATGTCCTCGCCGTCCAGCAGCACGCGGCCGCTGGTGGCGCGGACCATGCCGGTGACGGCGTTGAACAGCGTCGTCTTGCCTGCTCCGTTCGGCCCGATGATGGCTCGGCGCTGACCCGTCGGAACGTGCAAACTGACACCATCGACGGCTCGCAGGCCACCGAACCGCACGCCGACCTCGCGCAGGCGCAGCCCGTCCGACGCCATCAGCCGCGTTTGATGCCTTGGAACGAGCGGGAGTAGGACGGCTGCTTCATGTAATCGGCCGGGTCATAGGTCCAGAACTGAGACACGTCAGGGTAGGTGGCGATCGGCACGTTCCACAACTTGCCGTCGACGTTCTTCTCCACCTTGCGGATGAACACGGTGTAGATCGGGTTGCCGTAGGCATCGAGCTTGACGGGGTAGCCGAGTGGCGAGCCTTGCAGCGTGGTGTTGAGCACGGTGTCGATCAGCAGCGCCGGGTCATCCGCCTGGCCGCCGATCTTCTCTAACGCCTCGGCCACCCACATCGCGCCGGAGTACATCGAGAAACCATAAAGCGACGGGATGGTGCCAAACTTCTCAATGTGGCGGCGCACGAACTCTCGCGTGGCTGGCTGGGGCGAGCCGCCGGCAAAATGCGCGGCGGAGACAACGCCCTCGACGACGTCGGGCTTTAAAGTCCGGATCACGGACTGATCCGTCGCGTTCATCGAGCCAAGCAGCGGGATGCGCCCTTTGAGGCCGAATGCAGAATACTGCTGAAAGAACCGCGTGGCGTCCGCGCCGGTTTGCATGGTGAAGATCGCGTCCACTCCGGCGTTGGCGAGCTGCCCAAGGTACGATGAGAAATCCGACGTGTTGATCGGATGCCAGAACTGGTTGGCGATCGTGCCTCCGCCCTCAGAGAACACTTGTGCCAGTCCGCCGCATTGCTCGTGGCCGAAGGCGTAGTCCTGGCTGATGGTGGCGATCTTGCGGTAACCCTGCTTCAGCGCCCAATCGGCGAGCGGCCTTGTATCCTGGCTGGCGCTGTAGCCGGCGACGCGCACGACATTCTTGATCCGGTCGCGCTGGGTCAAGTCGTCGGCGGCGATGATCGGGATGAAATAGGGCGTGCCAGTGCCTTTGACGTAGTTGGCGACAGCGAGGCCGGTGTTGGCCAGCAGGTTGCCGAACAGCATCTGTACTTTGGCCTGCTCCACCAGCCGCCGCGCTTTCTGCAACGCGGTGTCGGGGTTGGAGCCATCGTCCTCGACGGTGATCTCGACCTTGTGCCCGGCCACCTCCATGCTCCGCTCGGCCCAATACCAGTTGAAGTCATCCACCATCTCCCGGCCGCCAGCGGCGACGACGCCCGTGAGCGGCGCGAGCACGCCGATGCGGATGACGGGTTGCTGCGCCCGCAGCAGGGCGGGCCGGGCCAGCGTGGCAGCGGCGGCGGTGGCGAGCAGCGTTCTACGGTTCATGGGCAGGACCTCTCAAGCGGTGGGTTGCCAGGCGGTGGCGCAGGAGTAGGCGGCAGCCCCCGACGATTCCCTCGGGCGCGAAAATCATCAGCAGCACGAACATCAGGCCCATGACGCTGGGCCAACGTTCGGTGTAGCCGCTCACCGTGTTCTCCAGCACGATGAGGACGGCTGAGCCGAGGAACGCGCCGAGCAAGGTGCCGATGCCCCCGACGATGGCCATCAATAGCGCTTGCACGGATTGTGCCAAGGACACGGTAGCCGGGCTGACGAACTCGTTGAACACGGCGTTCAGCGCCCCTGCGATGCCGGCGAGCGTGCCGGATATTGTGAAAGCAATGAACAGGTGCAGCGGCACGTTGTAGCCCAGCGAGCGCATGCGGCTCTCGCTGTCGCGGATGCCGCGCAACGTGAGGCCGAATGGCGAGCGAACGAAGCGGAACGCCACGAAGGCGGCCGCTGCGGCGACCAGGAGCACGGCGTAGTAGAATGGTGCCTGGCTGCTCAGCAGGGCCGGGCGCACGTCACCGCGCAGTCCGTTCTCACCGCCGGTGACGCCGGTCCAGCGCAGGCACGCGCCCCACACCACCATGCCGAGCGCCAACGTGAGCAGCAGGAAGTAGACGCCGGAGGTGCGGATCGCGAGCAACGCGAAAACGGCGGCCAGCGCGGTCGCGGCGGCGATGCCCAAGGCGATCCCGACGGGAAGCGAGCCGCCCGCGGCTGTCACCCAATACACCACGACGTAGGTGGACGTGCCGAACAACGCGCCGTGGCCGAGCGAGGTGCGCCCGGCGTAGCCCGCCAGGATATCGACGGACATCGCCAGCATGGCGAAGATCAGCACTTGAGTGGCGATGCTCACCTGATAGACGGGCAGCAGCGGCACGGCGGCGAAGAGCAGCAGGCCGGCTCCAGCCAACCACGTCACTGTTGGCGCCCGTCTCATGCTGCCCGACCGAACAAGCCCAGGGGCCGGAAGGCGAGGATGGCAGCCATCGGCCCGAAGATGACGAAGTAGGCCAGTTCGGGAAACAGCACCTGGCCGAACGAGTTGAGCAGCCCGACCAGCAACGCCCCCATCGCCGCACCGGGCAGGCTGCCGCGGCCGCCGATGATGACCACAGCGAGGGAGAACACCAGGATTTCGGAGTCCGCTCCCGGGTACAACGTCAGGAACGCCCCACCAATGACGCCACCCAGCCCGGCCAAGGCCGCGCCCAGCGCGAAGGTGAGCAGGAATACGCGGCGGATGTCGATTCCCATCGCCTCGATGGTTTCGGCGTCGTCCACCCCGGCGCGGATCAAGGCGCCGAGCCGGGTGCGGTTGAGCAGCAGCCACAGCAGGACGAACACGGTGACGCCGAGCGCCAGAACGAACAGGCGGTACATCGGATAATAGACCCCGCCCACCACGGTCGCCCCTTGCAAGGCAGCCGGGATCGGCACCGTGTAGGTGTCCCCGCCCCAGGCGAACAAGCCCATGTCGTTCAAGATGAAGGCGACACCCAAGGTGAGCAGCACCTGCCGCAGCTCGAACCCGCGCACGAAGCGCAGCAGCCCCCATTGCAGCAGTGCGCCCACCGCGGCCACGGCCGCCATCGCCGCGGCGATGCCGAGCGCGAACCCGGCCCGGCTGGCGACCGCGTAGCCGACGTAGCCGCCCAGCAGGTACAACGCCCCGTGCGCCAAGTTGACGATGCGCAGCAGGCCGAAGATCAGCGTGAAGCCGGACGCCACGACGAACAGCAAGGCCGCGAAGGTGAGGCCGTTGAGCAAGCCAAACAGGTTGATGCCGCTCATGTTGGCGACTGCGCCGTGCGATACCAATCAAGGATTTCGGCCCCGGTCCAGACCAGGACGTCGTCCCGCGCCTTGACCGCCTCAAGCACCCGGCGCAAGTGCCGCAGTCGGTGCGGCGCACCCATGATGTAGGGATGCAGCACCAACGCCATCACCCGGGCACCATGGCGGCTGTCGTGACGCAGTTGGTCGAGCTGGTCGATGGCGCGGTCGGCGTATTCCGAAGCGGCATGGTGCTGGATCAGGAACATGGCGACGTCGTTGCATTCCTGCGTGTAGGGAATGTTGATGATCCTGCCCGCCCGCGTGCGCAAGGTCACGGGCTGATCGTCCAGCACCCAGTCGCAGACGTAGTCGTAGCCTTCCTCGGCCAGGATGTCCGGTGTCTCCCACGTCTCGGTCAGGCCTGGGCCGAGCCAACCGCGGGGGCGTTGGCCAGTGAAGGCGGCGATGGCGTCGGCGGTGCGGACGATGTCGGCCCGCTCGTCGGCGACCGCCTGCATGTTGCGCTGAGTGTAGCCGTGGCCGATGAACTCCCATCCCCGGTTCCGTGCGGCCTCAGCGATCGGAGCGTAAGTCCGGATCGCCGACCCGTTGATCGCCAGCACGGCCCGGATGCCGTGCTCGTCCAGCGCCTCCAGGATGCGCCAGAAGCCGACGCGGTTGCCGTATTCGTGCCAGGCCCAGTTGGGAATGTCCGGGCTGGGCTGGCCACCGGCGGGCGGCGTCAGCACGGTGCGCGGCATTGGTTGCCGCGGATCCCATTCCTCGATGTTGACGATGATCCACGCCACCACGCGCGCGCCATTGGGCAGGAGCAGCGGCGGGCGTCCAGCGATGGGCGAGTAGTCGATGCGCTCCGTCGGCAGCACCGGTCAGGCTGTCGGTTGGGCGGGGTACCAATCGAGCAGTTCGGCGCCGTTCATGAACACGACGCCTTCCTGGCCGCCGCAGTAGTCATACACCTCCTCGAGGTAGCGGATGCGGTGCGGCTGGCCACTGATGTAGGGGTGGACGGCGATGGCCATGATCTTGGCCCGCTCCGCCCCTTCCTGATGCAGGCGGTCGAAGGTATCCTTGCAACGGGTCGCCCAATAGGCGCTCTCGTGGTGCTGCACGATCATGGTCGGAATGTCGTTCAGTTCCACCGTGTAGGGCAGCGTGACCAGCGGGCCGTGCGCGGTGCTGATCGTGGTCGGCTCGTCATCCCAGATCCAGTCGCCGATGTATTGCACGCCGGCTTCCCGCAGCAAGTCCGGCGTGTCCAGCATCTGCGTCAGCCCCGGCCCGAGCCAGCCGACCGGGCGGGTGCCGGTGAATTGCTCCAACCGGTCCATGGAGCGATGGATCATGCCGCGCGGGTCCTCGGTCTTGTGCATCGGCAGCTGGTCCCAGCCGTGGCCCATGAACTCCCACCCTGAGTCCCTTGCCGCGGCGGCGACCCGTTCGTAATCGTCGCATACTCGGGCGTTGATGGAGAGCGTCGGGCGAATGCCGAGGCGTTCATAAAGTTTATGGAAGCGCCAGAAGCCGACGCGCATGCCGTATTCGTGCCAACTCCAGTTCGGCACGTCCGGCAGCATGGGCTGGCCGGTCGGAGCCGGGAGGATCTGCCGCGCCATCGGCCGACCGATGTCCCATACTTCGAGGTTGACGATGGTCCAGACGGCGACGCGCGCGCCATCGGGCAGGCGCAGCGGCGGGCGATCGACGATGGCGGAGAAGGGTGCGCGGTCGCGGGGCAGCATCATGAAGGGGCTTTCGAGTAGAGTGCCGCTCAAGCCGCGGCGGGGCGGCTGGCGGGGGTGAGGCCGGCCGTGTGTATCACGGCGTCGGCGTCCATCACGAAGCCGAAGGCGGTGCCGATGCATAACAGCGCAGCTTGGTGCAAGGCTGGGCCGTCCATGGTGTCGACGCAGTCCTCGACCACGATAACGGCGTAGTCGCGCACGTTGGCGGACGCGACGGTTGCCAACACGCAGGAGTTGGTGTTCACGCCCGTCACCAACAGCGTGTTGATACCATGGCTTCGCAGCAGCAGATCGAGGTCGGTGCCGAGGAAGCAGTCGTACCGCTTCTTGGCATCAACTATCCAGTCACGCCCGGCGTCGAACAGTTGCGGCATTGGGGTGCAGCCGGGGCCGCCAAGGATATTATGCCTGAGCACATCGCGGCGGGTGGCAGCCGGGTCTTCGGCCCGGGTGCGCCAGAACGGGTTGGCGGCGATCTCGGCTGGGTCACGGTAGCCGGTAATGCAATGAATAATAGGCAGGCCGACGCCGCGGCACCAACCGAACAGCCGGTCATTGGCAGCGATGACACGGGAAGCACCCTCCGTGTTGCCTCATGACGGGATGTTACCAGGGCTTTTCGTGTCGTCGTCGGCCCATGCAGCGTTGTCAGCAGCCATGATGCTGGGCACCGTGGCTTTCCCAGTGGGCAGCGGACCGAGCAGGACCTCCCGCGCCATCGCCAGCCGCCGCACCTTCATGAACCGCTGCACCGTGCGCAGGTGGTCCGCCGTGAACTGGTCCGGGTGCAGCGTCCGCAACCGGTCCAGTGCAGCCACAGCCGTCAATGCAGGCTGCGCCTCCAGCCATGTCAGCAACTGGTCACGCACCGCGTCCAGCATCGATGGCCGCACGATCGGCTTGACCCGGATGTAGCGGCGCCGGTGCGTGGGCCGTTGCTCCCCAGCCTCCCACGCCACCTTCAGGCTCGCCGTGAACAGCGCCAAATCGAGCGGCGCCGGTGCTTCCGCACGACCAGCCGCCATGCCGCGCTCGTCCACACGCTTGCCCAGCTCCACCTGCGAGGCGCGGATCCCAACCAGCAGCAAGACCGGGTCGGCATCCGCCAGCATGCCGCGCAGTCGCGACTTGTCAGCCTCCGACACCGCCACGTGCATCAGCGCCCGCATCACCGGCGGCTCCGGCGCATGGTAGCGCTTGATGACCCGGGCACCCTCCCGGCGCTTCTCCCGCAGCTTGAACGAGGGCTGGAACAGGTTGCCGTGCAGGCGCGCCGACGCATACAGCCGGCCAAGGCTCTCCCCGGCCAGCACGCCCTCGAACCGCCCGTAGCCCACCAGCCGCCGGACAATCGCGCCGTTCTTCTGCTCCACCCAGGCCTGGTCGTTCTTGCGGTAGGCCCGCGACCGCGTCACCTCCAGCCCCGCCGCCCGGCACCAGCCCACCACCAGGTCGTTCATGAACAGGCTGTCGTTGTCGAAATCCACCCCGCGCAGCGGAAACGGAAACAGCTCGCGTGCCCGGCCAAGCGCATGCACCACCATCTCGGCCTCGCGCACCACGATCGGGATGCACTCCGTCCACCCAGTCGCCACGTCCGTCAGCACCATCGTCTGCACGAATGCCCCGGACACCGTCGTGCCGCCATGGGCCACGAAGTCCACCTCTACCCAGCCCGGGGCCGGGTTGCCCCAGTCATTGAACGTCCGGATCGGCACGCTGCGCCGCACCGCCGAGCCAAACCCCGCCGGGCGACGCCGTCCACTGCCCGCAACCAAATGCACTCCGGCGAGCAGGCGATCAATCGTCGCAGCGCTCACCTCCAGCAGTTTTGCCCGGGTTGCCCCGTCCAGCGTCACCCGGCCATGCCGTTCCAAGGCAGGCAGCAACACAGCGATCATCGGCTGCAACCGCTTGGAGCAAACCCGGTCAGCAACCTCCCAGAGCTGGATCAGCGCATCGCGCACCTCGGGACCATAGCGGCAACGTCGGGATCCGGCCCGGCCCGGCCCCTCTGCGAGCTGCTCATCCGTCTCCCGGCCGCACCAGCCGGTCAGCAACCGGATCGCATGCTTACGATGGTAGCCCGTCACCGCCGCAAACTCATCCAAGATACGCGACCGCTCCAACCGTGTCGCGCCTCCGTATCGCGTGCTCACCGCTGCCAGAAGCTCAGTCCGTCCCGCCATGCTGATCCGCCGTGCCATCCTGTTGCGTCCCAAACCCGCGTCCACCGGTAGCAAACCACCTGAGGCAACGACGTGGGCCAGTAGCAATCAACGTGAGGCAATGCGCCCTCGGGCGACATCGGCATCGTCGCCACGTCAAGATCGAGGTGGCCGCGATGCAGGTCGATGGCGACGACCGCGGCCTTAGGGTGATCCACACCGAAGCTCATCAGCCGTCTCCGAACGACATCGTCGAGGGCACGATTGTCTGCACCCCGGCCGCTGTCAATCACCTGATCCCTCTCTCGATTGATGGGATAGCCGCCGGCGGCCAAACATCAGACGTTTAGCGTGACAAAGGAATTCGGCTCTGAAAAACTTGGAGTCGCCCGACATTCGTCTCCGGTGGGTTCCCGTGGTGGGTGGCTCCGTCGGCGAGCTATCGCCGCCCTGTTGCTGCATCAGCGCGGCTGGAAGGCGCGAATGCTCGATAATATGCACCTCCCAACCGCGCTGCGGACGCATCCGCTCCACCCCGAGATGGGCCGCCATCCACAGCCCCACCTCGGGGCTGGTCCAGCGCCCGCCATCGTCGGGCGGGATGCGTAGCCGCTTGGCAAGGGCGGCCACCAGGGCGGGCGTCAGCACGCTGGCCGCGCGTCCGTTGCCCCGCCGTCGGTCGCCCAACGCTTCGGGGCCGTAGGCGTTGTAGCGCGCCGCCAACTGCTCGACCCAGCGCAGCGCGAACGCCAGCTCGCCGGCCACGTCCAGCACCGCGTGGCCTGCGCCAGCAACCAGATCGCCTGGGTGTGCCGCGCCTCGGTGGCGTCCTGCGCCGCCCGGTGGCACGCCGCCAGTTCCTCAACCGACAGGTGTTCCACGATCTGCACCATGATCCCGTTCCCAAAACCAGGATCGCAGCTTACACCCCATCAGTTGCGCCGATCACCCGGAGTTCGTACGAGTCCTGAACCAAAGGTGGGCGTTCCTCTCCCGGCTGCCGTTAAGCTATGGACCAGCGACGCATGCCGATGGGGCAGTTGCCCGCCATCCGGTTCGGTGCAACACCGCTGCATGAGCGCCAGCCGAAGCCTCGTCGTCCCAAACAGGGTCTGCACCCGCCGTCAGCGCCTGCAGCCGGCCGACCGCAAGCGCCAAATCATCAAGGCCGCCGTGGCCTATTTCGCCGAGGTCGGCTTCGATGGCGGCACGCGGGAGCTGGCCCGGCGGCTTGGCGTGACCCAGCCGCTGATCTACCGCTACTTCCCGTCCAAGGACGACCTGATCCACGCCGTCTACCAAGAAGTCTATCTCACCCGTTGGGAGCCGGAATGGGAGCGGGCGCTGGCCGATGCGTCGCAGCCGATCCGCGATCGGCTAATCGAGTTCTACACCCGGTTCACCGCGGCGGTGTTCACGCCCGAATGGGTACGCATCTACCTGTTCGCCGGGCTGCGCGGGCTGGAGATCAACCAGTGGTGGATCTCCTTCGTCGAGCAGCACCTGCTGCACAAGATGGCGGTCGCGGTGCGCGAGTCCTACGGCCTGCCCGGCCCGGACGCCTGCCCGGTCGGGTCTGAAGAGTTGGAGCTATACTGGCTGTTCCACGGCGGCATCTTCTACTACGGCCAGCGGCGCGAGGCGTATGGGCGGCCGTCGAATCTCGGGCTGTCGGCGTTCATCGCGGTCAGCGTCGAAACGCTGCTGAATGGCGTGCCCGTCACGCTCGGGCGGCTGCTGGCCCGGCAACCGATTGACATTGAGCGCCTGGACGTTCGATGATCGCCTGATCAACAGATCGGGAAAGCCAGCTTTATGGCACCTCGCCCTCCCCGGCGCGCGCTCGTCATCGGCGGCTCGGTCGGTGGGCTGTTCGCTGCCTTGCTGCTGCGCCAGGCGGGATGGGTGGTGGAGGTATTCGAGCGGGTGGCCGCGCCGCTGGCGGGACGCGGGGCTGGGATCGTCACTCATCCGCAGCTCTGGCGCATCCTCGAACGGCTTGGGCTGGACCCGCACCACGGGTTCGGCATCCCGGTCGCCGAGCGGCTGACGCTGGCGCAGGACGGCAGCGTGGCCGGGCGGCGGGACTTCCCCCAGACCATGACCTCCTGGGACCGGCTGTTCCGGATGCTGCGTGCGGCCCTGCCCAGCGAGTGTTACACAAAGGGTGCCGACCTCTGCCGCATTGAACAGCAGGCAGGGGCCGTACGGGCGTATTTCGCCAATGGGCGGGTGACAGAGGGCGAGGTGCTGGTGGGCGCGGACGGGTTCCGCTCCACCGTGCGCGACGTACTGCTGGGCGGCATTGCCCCGCAGTACGCCGGCTACGTCGCCTGGCGCGGCCTGGTGCCCGAGGCGGCGATGCCGCCCGCGAGCGCGATGCTGTTCGATACGTTCGGCTTCTGCCTGCCGCCGGGCGAGCAGATCCTCGGCTATCCCGTGGCAGGCGAGGACAACGACCTGCGGCCCGGCCACCGCCGCTACAACATTGTCTGGTATCGCCCGGCGGACGAGGCCACCGCCTTGCCGGACCTGCTGACGGACGAGGCCGGGCACACCCACCACTTGTCGATCCCGCCGCCCTTGATCCGCCCGGCTGTGGTGGTGGCCATGCGTGCCGACGCCGCCCGCATTCTGGCGCCCGCCTTTGCGCAGGCCGTAGCCGCCATCCCGCAACCGTTTCTGCAACCGGTCTACGACCTGGAGTCGCCCCGCATGGCGGTGGGTCGCGTGGCGCTGTTGGGCGACAGCGCCTTCCTAGTGCGCCCGCATGTCGGCGCCGGCGTGACCAAGGCGGCGGAGGATGCGGCTTGCCTAGCCGAAGTGCTCGCCTCGGCGGCGGACGTGGCTGAGGCGCTGGCGCAATATGAGGCCGCACGCTTGGTGGCCGGGCAACGCATCATCCGCCGCGCCCGCCACCTCGGCGCTTATATGCAGGCCCGCATCGACACGGAGGAGCAGCGTGCGGCGGCAGTGCGGCACCATACGGCGGAGGCGGTGATGGCGGAAACGGCGCTGCTGGATTTCTAAGCTGCAACTTGCCTGTTACACCAGTCCAGGATTTCCGCCCCGGTCCACATTGCCACCCCGTCGTGGCCGAAGATGTAGTCGTAGAGTTGTTCCAGGCACTTGATCCGGTGCGGCACGCCGGTCAGGTAGGGATGGATCGAGATGGCCATGACGCGTGGGATGTCGGCCCCCTCCTGCCATAGCCGGTCGAACTGGTCGCGTCCGCGGCGGAACAGCTCGACGGACGGCTGCCGCTGCGCGGCGGTGATCGCCACGTCGTTGATTCTCAGGGTGTAGGGCACGGAGACGAACCGGCCCGAGCGGGTGCGGATAGGCATAGGCTGGTCATCCAGCACTCATTCGGCACCATATTCGATGCCTTCCTCGACCAGCAAGTTGGCGGTGTCCAGGGTCTCTGTCAGGCCAGGGCTTTCCCAGCCGCGGGGTGGGGTGCCAGTGACGCGGCGGATGGTGTCCATCGTGGCGCGGATGGCCGCGCGCTGGTCCTCCACCTGGTGCATCGCATCGGGCCTTGGACGTGGCCGTGGCCCATGAACTCCTAACCCAGCGTCGCGCGCCGCCTCGCAAACGGCGGGATACAGCTCGCAACCGTCCAGTTGAGGGCGAAGGTTGCCTTCAGCCAACGCCGGGCGAGCACGTCGAAAAACGCCAGATGCCCATGCGCATGCCGTATTCATACCAGGCCCAGTTGGGCAGGTCCGGCAACAGCGGTTGGCCCATCGCCGGTGGTAGCGCCTTGCGCGGCATCGGCAGCTCGGGGCGTCAGTTCTCGACGTTGACGATGGTCCAGACGGCGACGCGCGCCCGCCCGGGCAGCGCGAGGCGGGGGTGCCGGTGGATAGGGCCGAAAAAGGCACGCGGTCACGGAAGCCTATCGGTTCGGCGGGCATGGTGGGCTACTTGATCGCGAGCGGGTTGATGGGCGAGCCGGTGCCGCCGGTAATATTGAGCGGCGGGCCGGCAAACATGAACTCGTACACCTTGTCGGCGGCGCAATCATGGGCCAGGCCGGCCAAGTCGAACATCTCGCCCATCGTCAGGCCCATCGCGGGGATCACGACCCAGTGCCAGGGCTGCTTGGCCTGGTCGGTCTCGTTCGGGCGCACCTCCACTCCCCAGGTATCGGAGCAGATGGCGGCGATCTGCTTCTCTTGACACCAATAGCAGTTCTCGAACCGCACGCCGGGCGCGTCGCCGCCGGCGTAGCCACCCCAGGCACCCTCGGCCCGGCACCGCTCCATCTGGCCGGTGCGGATGATGACGAAGTCGGCGCGCCCGACCGAAATACCCTGGGCGGCGGCGGTCTCGTCCAGCTCGACGTTGCTGATGCCGTAGCCGTCGGGAAGCCAGTCAACACCCTTGTGGCGGGCAACGTCCAGCAGCACGCCACGGCCCACCATCCGGCCCAACGCGTGCTCGATGCCGAGGACGTGGACGCCGCCGCCATCGACCCGGCGGGCATCGTGGCCGTTGTACATCGTGTCGTCGAGGAAGATGTGGCCGAGGCTGTCCCAATGGGTGGCGGCCTGGACCGGCATGTTGAGCGCGTCGTCGGAGTAGCGCAGCGTCTGCCCGCCCTGGTCGAACCGCCCGGCGGCGGAGTCGGTGCCGGTGGCCAGCATGGTGTGGATCGGGTTCCAGCGCCCGCCGAACAGACCGTTTTGCGGCCCTTGGCCGTTGAGCGGCATGCCCATCGGGAACACCCGGCCTGTACGCACCAAGCGGGCGGCGGCCACGATGTCCTCTGGCCGGATGTGGTTCAACGTGCCGATCTGGTCGTCCTTGCCCCAGCGGCCCCAATTCTTGAGGGTCTCCGCCGCGGCGTAGATCGCCGGCAAGCCTGCGCTGATGTCCATTGCCTCTCCTTGACGTTGGGCGGCTACTCCGCCGCCTTGCAGGCCGTGCCGATGGCAGCGTTGACGCGGGGCATGACCTGCTCGGCCATCAACACGGCGCTGCGCCGGGCCAGCGCCGGGTCGGCCCAGTCGTGCCCGGCGTAGAGCAGGGTGCCGAAGTCCCCCACCTCGTCGCGGAAGGCCAGCACCTTGTCGGCGACCTCGTCCGGCGTGCCGTGGATGATCAGGCGGTCGCAGACTGCGTCCAGGGTCACGCTGTCGTCGGGCTGGCTACGGTCCTGCTTAAACAGCTCGGCGCGTCCGGCGCGCTTCATCTTGGTCAGTAACTGTCTGTAGTAGTAGCGGTATGGACTGTCCGGGTCGGTAGCGTAACGTCTTGCGGTGGCGCGGTCGTCGGCGACGCAAATGCTCTTGGCGACGCGCCAGTTCGAGGGCTTGGCGAGGCGGGCGGCGCGTTCACAACCTTCGACGTATTTCGGCCAGTGGCTGCGCACCCATTGCGGCATTAGAAAGTTGGCGCTGATCGGCTCCCAGCCGCGCGCCGCGGCCTCGGTCACGCCCTTGGAGAACGGGGCGACGACGGTGACGATGATGGGCGGGTGCGGCACCTGCAACGGACGGGGGATGATGCCCTGGCCGATGTCGGCGATCAGCGTCTTCTGCGTCGTGACCGACCAGTACTTACCTTGGATGTCATAGGGCGGGTCGGTGGACCAGATCCGCAGCACATGGCCGATCGCTTCCACGAACATGGCGTTGCGGTCGGCGTCCAGGGTGCCGAATGCCTCCGCGTCGGAGGGCAGGCCACCGGGGCTGATGCCGAAGTTCAGGCGTCCGTCCAGCAGGTGGTCCAGCATCGCGATCTCGCCGGCGACGCGCGCGGGGTGGGTGTTGGGCAGGTTGACCGTGCCGGTGCCCAAGCGGATCTGTTTCGTCTGCCCGGCCAGGCTGGCAAGGAACACGACGCAGGAGGTGATGTTCTCCGCCTGGTCAGTGGTGTGCTCGCCGACGTAGGCTTCGCTGAAGCCAAGCTCGTCGGCCAGGATGAAGGCCTCGCGGTCCTCGCGCAGGGATTGGCGCCAGTCCTTGTTCAAGGGATGGATCGGCATGGTGAAGAAGCCGAGCTGCATGGCGTGCTTCATCCTTCCCGATGGATGGGGGAGCCGGACGCTTTCTCGGCCCAGTAGCCCGGCAACCAGGTGCAGTCGCGTCCGCCCCAGCCATCGTCGCTGGCCTGGGTGAAGCAGGCCAGCGCTTGCGCCGCGACAGGCAGGGCGATCCCGCGCGAGGCCGCTGCCGCGACCATGATGGAGAGGTCCTTGCGGATCGAATCGACGTCGAAGGTCGGCGTGCCGGGGCTCTGGCCCGAGAGGGCGGCGGTGATCGCCGGGGCGCGGTTCCTGAGCGCAGCGGGGGCACCGGAGGTCTCAGCGAAGAACGCCACCAGCCAAGCCGGGTCCAGGCCGAGGTGACGGACCAGCGCGTTGGCCTCGCCGAACGATTGCCAGAACACCAGCAACGGCAAGTTGACCGCGAGCTTCATCGACGCCCCGGCCCCGCACGGTCCCACGTGCTCCACCCGGCGGCACAGCAGGTCCAGCACCGGGCGGGCACGCTCCACGTCGGCGGCCACCCCCCCGGCCATGCCCAGCAGCGTGCCTTGGCGCGCCGGGCCGACGGTGCCGCCCACGGGGCATTCGACGAACGCGCCGCCGGCCCGCGCCACGTCCGCGGCAAGGGCGGCCGGCGTTTCCGGGGGAACGGTGCTCATGTCGATCACCAGCTTGCCGCCGAGGCTGGCCGTGAGGATGCCGTCGGGGCCGCGGTACACCGCATCGACCGCCGCGGCGTCGAACAGCATCGTGACCACCACATCGGCGGCCTGCGCCAGCACCTGCGGGGTATCGGCGACCGGAAGGCCCAGCCCCTCCGCCTTGGCGCGGGTGCGGTTCCAAACGACAGGCGGCCTGCCCGCATCCTGCAACCGGGCGGCCATAGCGGCACCCATCTTGCCGAGACCCGCGATGCCGATGCGCATGGACGCCCCTCATCTTGCAGCCTATTGATCGACTGCTCGTTATCATGGGAAGGAACGATATGGAAGGTGAAGCCGGAGTTATTGGACTGGGCATCATGGGGGGCACCATGTCCGCCAACCTGGTACGGGCTGGCTGGCGGGTGCACGGGTTCGACCCCGACCCGGCGGCGCGCGACGCGGCCGCGGCGGCTGGCGTCATGATGCACGACGGCGTGGCGGCACTGGTGGCGGCGGCGCCGATCATCATGACTAGCCTGCCTTCGCCCGCCGCGCTGCACGCGAGCGCCGCCGCCATCGCCGCGTCGGGCGCGCCGCCCCGCGTGGTGGTGGAAGCCAGCACGATGGCGCTGGAGGACAAGCTGGCCTTCGGCGCAGTGCTGGAGCAGGCCGGGCACACGGCACTGGACTGCCCGATCAGCGGCACGGGGTCGCAGGCCAAGACGGGGGATTTGGTGATCTACGCCAGCGGCGACAGCGGCGCGGTCGCCCGCTTACAGCCGTTCTTCCTCGCTTTCGCCAAGGCGGCGCACGACCTGGGTGCCTACGGCAACGGCAGCCGGATGAAATACGTCGCCAACCTGCTGGTTGCGGTCCACAACGTCGCCTCCGCCGAGGCGATGGTGCTGGGGATGAAGGCTGGGCTGGACCCGGAGCAGATCGTGGCGCTGGTCGGTGCCGGGGCGGGCACATCAAAAGTGTTCGAGCTGCGGGCGCCGATGATGGCGGCGGGGCACTACGACGAGGCGACGATGAAGGTGGCGGTGTGGCAGAAGGACATGGCGATCATCGGCCAGTTTGCCACCGCCTTGGGCGTGACCACGCCGCTGCTCTCCGCCTGCATACCCGTCTATGCCAGCGCGATGGCGACCGGGCACGCCCAGCACGACACTGCGGCGGTGTGCGACGTGCTGGAGCGAATGGCAGGGTTGCAACGCTAAGCGGCTTGCGCCGGCCCTGTTGGCCCGCTTAACTGTCATCCGATAATTACGAGCCGCATCACTGTGGCCGGGAACGTTCCTATGGCAGCGACAAAAGTCCGAGATGGCATGCGCGTGGAATGGGACGCTGTCATCGGTATGGACGACGGCTTGGTGCTGCGCGCCGACGTGTTCCGTCCGGTGGCGGAAGGCCGCCATCCTGTGCTGCTGACCTACGGTCCTTACGCGAAGGGGTTGGCGTTCCAGGACGGCTATCCTAGCGCGTGGGCGCGGATGGTGGAGCGGCACCCGGACGTGGCCGCGGGGTCGAGCAACCTGTACCAGAGCTGGGAGGTGGTGGACCCGGAGAAATGGGTGCCGCACGGTTATGCCTGCGTGCGGGTGGATAGCCGCGGCTGCGGGCGCTCGCCGGGCACCGTGGACCATTTCAGCCCGCGCGAGACCCAGGATTTCTACGACTGCATTGAGTGGGCCGGGGTGCAGCCGTGGAGCAACGGGCGCGTCGGGCTGAACGGGATCAGCTACTACGGCATCAACCAGTGGCAGGTCGCGAGCCGGCAACCGCCGCACCTGGCAGCGATGTGCGTCTGGGAAGGCGCGGCCGATTTCTACCGCGACATGACGCACCACGGCGGCATATTGAACACCTTCTGGGCCAACTGGTACGACATGCAGGTCAAGACCGTGCAGCACGGCCTAGGCGAACGCGGCCCGCGCAGCCGGGCGACGGGCGAGCTGGTGTGCAGGCCGGAAACGCTGGACGAAGCGGCGCTGGCAGCCAACCGCTGCGATTTCGGCGAGGACATCCTGGCCCATCCGCTGGACGACGGCTACCACCGCGCCCGCTCGCCGGATTGGCCGCGCGTGACGGTCCCGTTCCTGTCGGCGGCGAACTGGGGCGGCCAAGGGCTGCACACCCGCGGCAACTTCGAGGGGTTCATACGCGCCGCCTCTACGCAGAAATGGCTGGAGGCGCACGGCATCGAGCATTGGACGCACTTCTACACTGACTACGGACGGAACCTGCAACTGCGGCTCTTCGACCATTTCCTCAAGGGCGAGGACAACGGCTGGGACCGGCAGCCGCCGGTGCTGCTGCAGGTCCGCCACCCTGACCGCTTCGTCGAGCGGGCGGAAGCTGGGTGGCCAATCCCGCGCACGCGCTGGACCGAGGTGCCGCTCGATGTGTCGGGATTGGCGTTGGGCCGAGACGGGCATGGCGAGGCGCGCTTCGACGCAGACGGTGATGGCGTGACGTTCTTGGCTCCGCCATGCGCGGAGGAGACGGAAATTACCGGCCCTTCCGCGCTGCGGCTGTTCGTATCCTCCTCCACCGCGGACGCTGACTTGTTCGCCGTGCTGCGGGTGTTCACGCCGGACATGCGAGAGGTGACGTTCCAGGGTGCCATTGACCCGCATACGCCGGTGGGCCAAGGCTGGCTGCGCGCCTCCCACCGCCGGCTCGACCCGGCGGTGTCGCTGCCGTACCGCCCCTATCATACCCACGACGCGCCGCAGCCGCTGACGGCCGGTGAGGTGGTTCAGGTCGAGATTGAGATCTGGCCCACCAGCATCGTGGTGCCGCCGGGCTACCGCATCGGGCTTTCGGTCCGCGGCCACGATTACGAGGCGGCGGCGGAGGGCGGGCGGCTATCCAATTTTAAGAACGTGCTGCGCGGCTGCGGCCCTTTTCTGCACGACGACGAGCGCGACCGCCCGCCCGCGTCGTTCGCCGGCCTCACTACGTTGCACGCCGGGCCTGGAATGCAGCCGATGCTGCTGCTTCCTATCGTTCCCCAGTGTTAGGAGACAACCATGCACGACATTACCCGTCGCAGCACCTTCGCGGGCCTTGGTGGATTGGGCCTCGCCGCAATGGCCGGCCCCGTCCACGGGCAAGGCTCGAAGGAGCCAATCCGGCTCGGTTTCCTGACCGTTAAGACCGGGCCGCTCGCAGCGGGCGGCATCCAGATGGAGCAGGGATTGCAGCTCTACCTCAAGGAGAACAACACCACGCTCGGCGGGCGTCCGGTGCAGTTGTTCACCGCTGACACCGCCGGCGTGCCCGCCACCACCCGCACCAAAACGCAGGAGTTAGTGGAGCGCGACAACGTGTCCGCCATCATCGGCCCGCTAGCCGCCTTCGAAATGCTGGCCATCGACGACTACATCAAGAGCAAGCAGGTCCCGCTGCTGTGCTCGGCGGCGGCGGAGGACGTGACGCAGCGCCGCCCCAACCCGTGGCTCGTTCGCTGCACAGCGACTTCCGGGCAGTGCGCGCACCCGATGGCGGACTACGCCGCGGAGACGCTCGGCTACAAGCGCATCGCGCTGATCGGCAGCGACTTCGCCTACGGTCAGGAGCAGAACGCGGCGTTCCAGCACGTGTTCGAGCAGGGAGGCGGCAAGGTCATCCAGAAGCTATGGCCGCCCTTGAACACGCCGGACTACGGCACGTACATCGCCCAGCTCAAGAGCGCCGACGCCATCTGGATGTCCTTCGCCGGGTCGAACGGCTACCGGTTCTTCACCCAGTACAAGGAATACGGTGGCACCATGCCGCTGCTGGGCGGCATGACAGCGGTGGATGCCGCGATCCTGCCGCAGATGGGCGATGCCGCCATCGGTACGCTGTCCACGAGTTTTTACTCCTCCCAGCTCGACTACCCAGCCAACAAGGTGTTCGTCGCCGGGATGCGGCGGGACTATGGCGTGGACCCCGGCTACTACGCGTCGGGCACCTACGTCGCCGCGCAGGTGCTCGATGCGGCGCTGCACACTATCGACGGCAAGATCGAGGACAAGGCCGCGCTGATGAAGGCGATCCGCACCGGCACCTTCCCCGACACGGCACGCGGGCCGGTCAAGTTCGACCAGTTCGGCAACGTCGTCGGCAACGTCTATATTCGCAAGGTCGAGAAAAAGGACGGAAGGCTGGTCAATGCCGTCATCAAGACATACCCCGATGTCAGCCAGTTCTGGACCTTCGACCAGGCCAGCTTCCTCAAGGAGCCGGTCTATTCGCGGGACTGGCCGCCCGCGCGCAACCTAGAGGATTGAGCAGCGCCCGATGGCCCGGTCCTGACCCGAAGGCGCCGTCATGCAGTTCTGGGTCATCCAAACACTAAACAGCCTGGCCTTCGGCGGCCTGCTGTTCCTGCTCTCGGCCGGGTTCTCGTTGATCTTCGGGCTGTTGCGCATCCCCAATCTCGCGCACGGGGCGCTGTTCATGCTGGGGGCCTATCTGGGGGCGGCCGCGCTCGGCTACGGGCTGCCGTTCTGGGCGGCGGCGCTGCTGAGCAGCCTGGCCGTTGGCGTCCTGGGCGTCGTGGTCGAGCGGGTGCTGCTGCGGCGGATCGCGGGCAACACGCAGGGCCAGGTGCTCGTCACCCTTGGCGTCGCGTTCATCATCGCCGACCTATGCCTGGTCGTGTTCGGCGGCGACCCAATGCCGCTCGCCACCCCGGCGGCGGTCCGCCGCCCGTTGCGGGTCGCGGGGCTGATCTTCCCGACCTACCGCCTGGTGGTGCTGGGCATCGCCGTGGCCACTGTGGCGCTGCTGGTCCTGCTGATGGACCGCACTAGGCTCGGGGCCATGATCCGGGCCGGGGTGGACGACCGTATGATGGCGCGCGCGGTCGGCATCCGCGTGTCGCTGCTGTCCACGGCCGTGTTCTTCCTGGGCACAGCCCTCGCGGGGTTCGGCGGTGTCGTCGGCGGGCCGATCACGGCGGCCTATCCCGGCCTCGACGCCGCCATGCTCCCCCTGGCGCTGATCGTCGTCATCCTGGGCGGCATCGGCAGCCTGGTGGGCGCCTTCGTCGGCAGCTTCATCATCGGGTTCATCTACAATTTCGGCACGGCGCTGTTCCCGGACCTTGCCTACGTCATCCTGTTCCTGCCGATGGTTCTGGCGTTGGTATTCAAGCCGGAAGGCCTGTTCGGGCGTCCGATGCCATGATGCGCGGGTTCTGGGGCGCTGCCGCGGGCGCGGTTGTCCTCGCCGGGCTGCCTTGGGTGCTGCCGGACATCTACTACGTCGGCATCGCCACGCACGTGCTGATCTTCGCGATGCTGGCGCTCAGCCTGAACATCCTCATCGGCTACGGCGGCATGAACTCGCTCGGACACGCGGTTTATCTCGGCGTGCCCGCCTACGCCTATGCCTGGCTCACGGCCAACGCCGGGTTCGGGGCCGCCGCCGCGGCGCTGAGCGCCATAGCCCTCGGCACCTTGCTGGCGGTGTTCTTCGGCGTCCTCGCGCTACGCGCCTCGGGCCTCACCTTCCTCATGATCACCCTGGCCTTGGGCCAGGTCGTGTGGGGATTGTCCTATCGCTGGGTCGCCGTCACCGGGGGCGACAACGGGCTGAACGCGGCCCGGCCGCACGTGTTCGGCCTCGATACGTCGAACCCGGCCGTGTTCTACTACGTGGTCGCCACCGTGTTCGCCGTCGTGCTGCTGTGCCTGTGGCAGTTCGCCGGGTCGCCGTTCGTCGCCTGCTTGCGCGGCGCCAGGGACCAGCCGCGGCGGATGCGGATGCTGGGCCACAACGTCCGGCTGATCCGGCTCGCAGCGTTCGTCGCCGCCGGGTTCTGGGGGTCGGTGGCCGGCGTGCTCTACGTGTGGGACTTCCAGTTCATCAGCCCGCAGACGATGTCGCTGCAACAATCGGCCGAAGTGCTGCTGATGGTGATCCTGGGGGGTGCCGGCACGCTCGCAGGCCCGGTCACGGGCGCCGTCATCATCACGCTCATGAAGTCGGTCGTCAGCTCCTACGTCACGCGCTGGTCGTCGCTGCTGGGGTTGATCTTCATCGTGGTGGTCATGGCGATGCCGCAGGGCCTCGTTCCCGGCCTCCAGCACCTCGCGCACCGCCGGAATGGGCAGCCACCGAACGCCGCAGCACCCTAAGCATGAGCGCCGCTCCCGCCCTGGAGGTCGTGGGCCTGCGCAAGCATTTCGGCGGCGTCGCCGCCACGCGGGACATCTCGCTCACGGTCATGCCTGGCGAGCGGCGGCTGCTGATCGGCCCGAACGGGGCCGGCAAGACGACGCTGTTCAACCTGATCACCGGGGACCTGCGCGCCGACGCCGGGTCGATCCGGCTGTTCGGCGAGGAGCTTCGCCACCTGCCGACGCAGCGGCGGGTGCGACACGGCCTCGCGCGCACGTACCAGATCCTCACCTTGTTCGCGCAGGAGACGATGCTGCACAACGTCGCGATGGCGCTGGCCGGAACCAGCCGCATCGGCTGGACGCCGTGGGGCCGGTTCCAGGGCCGCCGCGACTTCCATGCGCCTGGCCACGCGGCGCTGGAGCAGGTCGGGTTGGCGCCGTTCGCCCATCGCATCGTCGCCGAAACGTCCTACGGCGAGCGGCGGCGGCTGGAACTGGCGATGGCGCTCGTGCAGGCGCCGAAGCTGCTGCTACTGGACGAGCCGCTGGCGGGCCTGTCGGCGGAGGAGCGGGAGACGGTGGCGGCGGTGCTGGACCGCTTGCCGCGCGACGTGTCGGTCGTGCTGATCGAGCACGACATGGACGTGGCGCTGGCCTACGCCGACCGCATCACGCTGCTCAACTACGGCGAGGTGGTGCTGGAGGGGACGCGGGCGGAGGTCGTCGCCGACCCGCGGACGCGGGAGGTCTATCTTGGCGGCTGAGGCGCTGGCCCTGCACGGCGTCGATGCCTATTACGGGGACAGCCACGTGCTGCACGGGGCCGGGTTCAGCTTGCAGGAAGGCAGCCTACTGGCGCTGCTGGGCCGCAACGGCGCCGGCAAGACGACGTGCATGGGCGCGGTCATGGGCATGGTCCAGGTTCGCCGCGGCAGTATCACGCTGTTCGGGCAAGCGATCACGGCCCAGGCGCCGGAGGCGGTCGCCCGCGCCGGCGTCGGCCTGGTGCCCCAGGGGCGGCGCGTGTTCCCGTCGCTGTCGGTGCGGGAGAACCTGGTGGTGGCGCGGCAGACGGCCCGCGGCGCCGCCTGGCCGCTGGAACGGGTGTTCGACACGTTCCCGCGCCTGCGCGAGCGGGCCGGGCAAGCCGCGGGATTGCTGTCGGGCGGCGAGCAGCAGATGCTGGCGATCGGGCGCGCCCTGATGGGCAACCCGCGCGTGCTGCTGCTGGACGAGCCGTCCGAGGGGCTGGCGCCGCAGATGGTGGCGGAGATCGGGCGGGTGGTCGGGCGGCTGAAGCAGGAGGGGTTGTCGATCGTGCTCGTCGAGCAGAACGTCCACCTTGCCTTGTCGCTGGCCGACGAGGTCGCCGTCGTCAACACCGGGCGCGTCGTGCTGCAGCAGCCGGCCACGGTGTTCGCCAACACCGAGGGCGCCCTTGATCGCCATCTCGGCGTGTTCTGAAGGAGCTTGCATGACCGAAGAAACCAACCACTACGGCCCCACCGCCGCGCGCCAGCACGGGCGACCGGGCCGCGAGGCGCGCCCGGCCAGCATGACGGTCGATATGCATTCCCACGTGCTGGTGCCGGAGGCGGCGGAGCTGACGCAGCCGCACGTGGACCTGTCCTTGGTGCCGCTGGCGCATTTCGCGACCGACGCCACCAAGGCGCTGAACCGCAAGCAGGACGCGGACCGGCAGCCCAACATGCTGGACATGGAGGTGCGGCTGGCGGACATGGACGCCGCTGGCGTCGATATGCAGGTGATCCTGCCGCCGCCGCCGCAATGCGCCTACACCGTGCCGCTGGACATCGGGATCAAGGCGGCGCGCATCGTCAACGCGGGCCTAACCGCCTTCGCCGCGCAGAAGCCGGACCGCTTCACCGCGATGGGCACGGTGCCGATGCAGGACGGGCAAGCCGCCGCCGCCGAGCTGGAGCGGACCATGCGCGAGGATGGGCTGAAAGGCGTCCAAATCCTGACCAGCGTCAACGGGCGCGAGCTGTCGGACCCCGAATTCGCCCCGTTCTGGGCCAAGGCGGAGGAGCTGGGCGCCGTGGTGCTGATCCACCCCAACGGTTTCACCGAAGCCCGGCGGATGACGCGGTTTTACTTCAACAACGTGGTCGGCAACCCATTGGAGACGACGCTGGCGTTGCACTACCTGATTTTCGACGGCGTGCTGGACCGGCACCCGGCACTCAAGCTGATCGCGGCGCACGGGGGCGGCTACCTGGCCAGCTACTCCGGGCGCATCGACCACGCGTGGGGCGCGCGCTCGGATGCGCGCGGGACGTTGCCGCAGCTGCCGACGACGTATTTGAAGCGGGTATTCGTTGATTCGGTGGTGTTCACGCCGCATCAGTTGCGCGGCCTGGTGGAGGTGTTCGGGGCCGGGCAGGTGCTGATGGGGACGGACTACCCGTACGACATGGCGGAAAGCGACCCGGTGGGGCACCTCGCCTCCGCCGGGCTGGACGAGGCGACCTTCGCCGCCATCGCCGGCGGCAACTCCCGCAAGCTGTTCGGCCTATGACGCTGCGGCTGCTGCCGGTGTTACTGGGGGAAGTTCAGCTCGATCGTCACCCCGTTCGGGTCTTCCAGGAACATTTGCTCCAGGTTCAGCATCGGCACCTTGCGGTCGCGGTAGGGCACGCCGGCGGCGCGGAAACGGTCGCGCATGGCGTCGATGTCGGTGCCGACGAAGGCGACGTGGTCGATGGTGCCGGTGCCCTTGGCGCTGCCGGTGTCCTTGTCGCCGAGGTATTCCTTGAGGCCGTCCGGGTCGTTCGGGTCGATGCCGACGACGTGGACCACGGCGATGCCGCCCTGATAGAGCCAGACGCCGGGGAAGTTGAAGTTCGGGCGCGGCCCGGCCTCGAACCCCATCACCCTGGTGTAAAACCGCTCGGTGGCGTCGAGGTCGGTGGTGCGGATCGAATAATGGTCCAGGCGGCTGATGGGCATGGAGGCCTCCCTGTTTCGCTGCGTCCGTCGAAGGGCACGATAACGCGGGGGAGCCGGCCCTGAAAGCCGCGGCATTCGATTACATTCGCGCCCGCAGCGTGGACGAGGCCGTGGGCCTGCTGGCCCGGCACGGCGATGCGGCGAAGCTGCTGGCCGGCGGGCAGAGCCTGCTGCCGGCATTGAACCTGCGGCTGTCCGCGCCCGCGCTGCTCATCGACATCGGGCGTATCGCGGCGCTGCGCGGCGTCGCTGCCGAGGGCGGGGTGCTGCGGATCGGCGCCGCCACAACGTATGCCGAGCTGGCAAGCTCGGGCGAGATTGCCCGACATGTCCCGCTGCTGTCCCGCGCCATCGCCCACATCGCGCACCCGGCGATCCGCAGCCGCGGCACGGTTGGCGGCAGCCTGGCGAACGCGGACCCGGCGGCCGAACTGCCCGCCTGCGCCCTCGCCCTCGATGCGCGGATCGTCGCGGACGGACCCGGCGGGCGGCGCACCATCGCGGCGGAGGCGTTCTTCACCGGCCTGTTCACGACCGCGCTGGCACCGGATGAGGTACTGACGGCGGTGGAGATCGATTTTGCCCCGCCTGGCGCGCGCTGGGGCTTCGCGGAGCTGGCCCGGCGCAGCGGCGACTACGCGCTCGTGGGCCTGGCCGCGCATCAGGCGGCGCAGGCACCGCGCCTGGCCTACTTCGCCATCGGCACGTGCGCCGTGCTGGCCCGGCGCGCCGCCGCGTCGCTGGCCGGTGGCGTCACCCCGGCCAGCCTGGCGGACGCGGCGGAGGCGCTGGCGCACGACCTGGCGCCGCACTCGGACTTGCAGGCGTCGGCGGCGACCCGCCTGGCGCTGGCGCGGGTGCTGCTGCGCCGGGTCGTGGGGACGTGGGACATGCCGGAGAGGGTGGCGGCATGACGGACATCCGGCTGACCGTGAACGGCGAGACGGTCCAGGAGGACGTGCTGCCGCGCACCCATCTGGCCGACTTCCTGCGCGACACGCTCGGCCTGACCGGCACCCATCTCGGCTGCGAGCACGGGGTGTGCGGCGCCTGCACCGTGCGGCTGGACGGCGCCATCGTCCGCGGCTGCCTCGTGCTAGCGGTGCAGGCGGACGGCGCGGTGGTGGAAACGGTGGAAGGCCTGTCCGACACCGGCGAGATCGCCGATTTGCAAGCCGAGTTCGCCGCCCGCAACGCGCTGCAATGCGGCTACTGCACCGCGGGCATGTTGCTGACGGCGCAGGACCTGTTGCGGCGCGCCTCGGGCGCGGCCCCGCCGAGCAGGGCCGCGATCCGCGAGCACTTGTCCGGCAACTACTGCCGCTGCACCGGCTACCAGGCCATTATTGATGCCGTGGAGACGGTGGCGGCGGCCCGAGCGATGCAACCCAGGGCGGCCAGGCAATGAGCGGGCTGTCGCCGGCCGACCGCCCGAACGGCTATATCGGTCAATCGGTGCCGCGTCCGAACCTTGGGCGGCTGTTGCAGGGGCGGGCCAGCTTCGTCAGCGACATGCAACTGCCCCGTATGCTGCACGCGGCGTTCCTGCGCTCGCCGCACGCCCATGCCTTGATCGCCTCGATCGACACGGCGGCGGCGCGGTCCATGCCCGGCGTAGCGGCGGTGCTGACCGGGGCGGACCTGCAACCGCTTTGCACGCCGTGGATCGGCACACTGACCCATCTCGCCGGGCTGGCGTCGGCGCCGCAGCACGCGCTGGCCATCGGCCGGGCACGGTGGCAGGGCGAGCCGGTGGCGATGGCCGTGGCATCCAGCCGCGCGCTGGCGGAGGACGCGGCGGAACAGATCGTCGTCGAATACGAGGCGCTGCCTGCCGTCGTGGACCCGCATGCCGCGCTCGACCCGGCAAGCCCGGTGATCCACCCGGAACTGGGGAGCAACCTGGCCTGGGAACGGAAGATCGACGCCGGGGACGCGGAGGCCGCGTTCGCCGCGGCGGACGAGGTGGTGGAGGCGACGTTCCGCTTCGCCCGCCACACCGGCGTGCCGCTGGAGGCGCGGTCCATCGTGGCCGATTGGAACGAGGGCGAGCAACGGCTCACGATCTATCAGGGCACCCAAGCCCCGCACATGATGCAGACCCTGCTGGCCCGGCACCTGGGGCTAGCCGAGGCGCAGGTGCGGGTTGTGTGCAAGGACGTCGGCGGCTCGTTCGGCATCAAGATCCACGTCTATGGCGACGACATGGCGGCCGCCGCGGCCAGCCGCCTGCTGCGCCGCCCGGTGAAGTTCGTGGCCGACCGGCTGGAAAGCTTCACCGCCGACATCCACGCCAGAGGCCACGAGGTCCAGGCCTGCATCGGCATGATGCGCGACGGCGCCATCGCCGCGTTCGCCATCGACGACCTGACCGGCGTTGGCCCTTACTCCGCCTACCCGCGCACCTCCGCGGTTGAGGCCAACCAGGTGCTGAACCTGGTCGGCGGCCCCTACGCCTGCGCCAACTACCAGGCGCGCGGACGGGTGGTGTTCCAGAACAAGGCCATGATGTCGCAGTACCGGGCGGTGGGGCATCCGATCGCCACCGCGGTCACGGAAGGGCTGGTCGATCTCGCGGCCCGGCGGATCGGGATGGACCCGGTGTCGGTCCGCCGCCGCAACCTACTGCCCGACGACGGCTATCCCTGCGCCTCGGCCACGGGTATGCGGTTCGAGCTGCTGTCGCACCACGCCAGCCTGGACAAGCTGCTCGGCATGATGGGCTATGACGGGCTGCGGGCTGAGCAGGCGGCGCTCAGGGCGCGCGGGGTCCATCGCGGGCTGGGGCTGGCCAGCTTCATCGAGATCACCAACCCGGGGCCGGGCTTCTACGGAGTAGGCGGCGCGCGTATCTCGGCCCAGGACGGCGCGACCGTGCGGATGGACGCCGCCGGCGGCCTGATGGTGCAGGCCAGCGTGACGGAGCAGGGCCAAGGCACCGAGGCGGTGCTGGCGCAGGTGGTGGCCGAGGCGGTGGGGCTGCCCCCGGCCCACATCCGGGTGCAGTTGGGCGACACCGATGCCACCCCCTACGGCGGTGGCACTTGGGCCTCGCGCGGCGCAGGCATCGGCGGCGAGGCGGCGTGGCGGGCCGGGCGGGCGTTGCGCGACAACATCCTGGCGCTGGCCGGCAGCATCCTACAGGCGCAGCCGGCGGCGCTCGACGTGCGGGACGGGGTAGTAGTGGATGCGGAGGATGGCCGGGCGCGGATCGACTTGGCAGAGCTGGCCCGCATCGCCTATTTCCGGCCCGACATCATCGCCCCCGGCATGCAGGCTGAGCTGGTCGCCACCCGTCATTTCGTGCCGCGCGACTACCCGTTCGCCTTCACCAACGGCATCCAGGCGTCATGGCTGGAGGTGGACGTGGAGACTGGGTTCGTCACCCTGCTCAAGCACTGGGTAGTGGAGGATTGCGGCACCGTGCTGAACCCGATGCTAGTGGACGAGCAAATTCGCGGCGGCGTGGTCCAGGGCCTCGGTGCCGCCTTGTTCGAGATCTGCGACTATGACGAGCAGGGCCAGATGCAGAACGCCAACATGGCCGATTACCTGGTGCCGATGGCGGGCGAGATGCCGGACATCGAGGTCGGCCACATCAGCTCGCCCACGGCGGACGGCGCGCTGGGCGCGAAGGGAGCGGGCGAGGCCGGAACCGCCGGGGCGGCGGCCTGCGTGCTGAACGCCGTCAACGACGCGTTGGCACCGCTTGGGGCGGTGCTGACCGAAATCCCGCTGACGCCGGAGCGGATACTGCACGCGTTGGCGCGGAAAGACCTGGGTTGCGGGTAGAGGGGCTTCTGCTTATCGTCCGATCAAGCAAGAAGGGACGGGGAAACATGCATCAGATGCAGCACCGTTACCAGGTCGGGCGCCGCGCCTTGCTCGGCGCCGCCGCCCTGCTGGCCGCACCCGCCATCGTCCGCGCCCAGCCGGCGCCGATCCGCATCGGCTTCCCCGTGCCGTTGACTGGACCATACGGCACCGAGGCGGCGGACCAGGTGCGATGCGCGCAGCTCGCGGTGGCCGAGTTCAACGAGGCGGGTGGGCTGGACGGGCGCATGGCGGCGCTGCTGGAACGCGACGACCGGCTCAACCCCGGCGAGGCGGCGACGCGCACGCTGGAGCTGATCGAGAAGGATCACGTCGATTTCGTCGTCGGCAGCCTGTCCGCCTCGGTCCAGCTCGCCATCAACAACGTCACGAAACAGCGGAAGGTGCTGTTCAACTCGATCAGCCAGTCGGACCAGATCACGGCGATGCCAGACTGGAGCCGCTACACCTTCCACGAGGCGATGAGTCCTCACATGACGGCGGGCGCGGTTGGGCGCTACGCGTTCGGCAAATTCGGCAAGCGTGTCGTATTCCTCAGCGCCGACTACGCCTATGGGCACGAGATGGTGGCGGGCTTCAAGGCGGTGGGCGAGAAGGCGGAGATCGAGGTGCTGGCCGATCTGCGCCACCCGCTCGGCACGACCGACTTCTCCACTCTGCTGCCGCGCATCCAGGCGTTGAAACCCGACATCCTGTGCCTGTGCAACTTCGGGCGCGACCAGCAGATCTCGGTCAAGCAGGCGACCGCCTTCGGCCTGAAGCGGACCACGAAGATCGTCGCCCCGATCCTGCTTTACACGTCGCGCGTCGCCGGCGGGCCGCACGCGTTCGAGAGCGTGGTCGGCGGCACGTCCTACTACTGGGGCATTGAGAATAGCGTTCCCTCCGCGCGTGCTTTCAACGACCGTTACCGCAAAGCCAACGGCGGCAAGGTGCCTTCCGATTACGGCACCCTCGGCTACGGCGGCGTCCGGACCGTGCTTGCAGCCGCCAAGCAGGCCGGCAGCACGGACGTGGAGAAGGTGATCGGCGTGCTACGGAACATGAGGTACGACTTCTACAAGGGGCTGCAGCACTACCGCGCCTGCGACCACCAGTCCGTCCAGTCGGTGTTCATCATCGAGAGCAAGGACCCGGCCAAGGACGACCCGTTCGACGTGTTCAACGTCATCGCCACCGACCCGCCGGACGAGGACAACCTGGTGAGCTGCAAGGCGGAAGGGCACGGCTGACCGGCGCGCGCCCGTGGAGGGCATCACCCTGGACCTGGTCGCGATCCAGGTGTTCGCCGGGCTGGCGCTGGGGGCGATCTACGTGCTGGTGGCGCTCGGCATGTCGCTGCTATTCGGGATGCTGACGGTGGTGAACTTCGCCCACGGGGCGTTCTACATGGTGGGTGCCTATGCCGGGCTGGCGTTGCTGGGGCTTGGGGCCAATTTCTGGGTCTGCCTGTTCTTCGCCCCGCTCGCCGTCGGGCTGCTCGGCCTGGCCGTCGAGCGCGTGCTGATCCGCCCGCTCTACGGGCGCGGGATCGACTACCCGCTGCTGCTGACGTTCGGGCTGTCCTACGTGATGGTGGAGGCCGTGCGCATCCTGTTCGGCACCCAAGGCCTGTCGTTCGACGCGCCGGACGCGCTGATGGGCGCTACCGACATCGGCATCGGCTACTTCCCGACCTACCGGCTGTTCGTGATCGCCGTCACCACGGCGGTGCTCGTGCTGCTGTGGCTGTTCCTGGAGCGCACGCCCTATGGGCTGATTATCCGCGCAGGCGCGCGTGACCCGCAGATCGTGCGCATCCTGGGGATCGACGTCGGACGGGTGTGGCTGGTGGTGTTCGGCATCGGCACCGGCTTGGCGGCGCTGGCCGGGCTGCTCGCGGCGCCGTTGCAGGGCGCCAGCCCTGAAATGGGGGACAGCGTGCTGGCGATCGCCTTCGTGGTGACGGTGGTGGGCGGCATGGGGTCGCTGCTGGGCGCGGTGCTGGCGGGGCTGCTCGTGGGCGTGGTGGTCAGCCTGGCCTCGTTGTTCGCCCCCGAGATGGCGCAGGTGTCGGTGTTCGCGCTGATGGCCGTGGTGTTGCTGATCCGCCCGCAAGGGTTCTTCGGGCGCGCCGGGCTGATGAATTGATGGGCGCCGCCGTCGCCGCGCGCCCCGGCAAGCCGGACTGGCTGGCGCTCGCGACCCGGCACCGCGTGCTGCTCAGCGCCGCGTTCCTGGCGCTGTTCCCGTTCCTGATGCCGTTCAAGGCGATCGCGGTGAACATCCTGATCTACGGGCTGTTCGCGGTCGGCTTCAACCTGCTCTACGGCTACCTCGGCCTGCTGTCGTTCGGGCACGCCGCCCTGTTCGGTGGCGGGGCCTACGCCTGCGGCATCCTGATGGTCCATTACGGGGTGCCGTGGTGGGCGGGGGTGGCGGGCGGGATCGGGGCCGGGGCCGGGCTGGCGGCGGCGATGGGGGCGCTGGCGGTGCGCACGCGGGGCATCTACTTCGCGATGGTGACGCTGGCCCTGGCGCAGTGTGTCTATTACGTCGCCTACCAGGCAACCGGCCTAACCGGCGGCGAGAACGGGTTGCGCGGGGTCGCGCTGCTGAGAGTCGGGCCGCTCGACTTCCTCGATCCGGTCACGCGCTACTACGTGGTCGCCGCGTTCGTCATGGCGGCGCTGTTCGTGCTGTCGCGCATCGTCGCCTCCCCGTTCGGGGCGGCGATGGAGGCGCTGCGGGAGAACGAGGCGCGGGCGCGGGCCTGCGGCTTCAACGTGCGGATGACGCGCTGGCTGGCGTTCGTGCTGTCCGGCGGATTCTGCGGCCTGGCCGGCGCGATGCAGGCGCTGCACCTGGGCATCGTCCCGATCGAGACGCTGGGCTACCAGGTTTCGGGCACCGTGGTCATGATGGCGCTGCTTGGCGGCATGGGGACGTTCTTCGGCCCGTTCGTCGGTGCCGGACTGTTCCTGCTGCTGGAGAATATGGTCTCACTCTACACGGTGCATTGGCAGCTCGTGGTCGGCGTGGTGTTCATCGTCTGCGTCTTGTTCTTCCCGCGCGGGGTCTGGGGCACGCTGCTGCACCGAATGGCGGGCCGATGATGGGGGCGACGACGGGAGCCATCCTCGAAACACGTGGCGTGGGGGTGGCATTCGGAAAGTTCGTTGCCTTGCGCGGCGTGTCGGCTAGCTTCAGGCAGGGACAGCTCACGAGCATCATCGGCCCCAACGGCGCGGGAAAAAGCACGTACTTCAACGCTCTGTCCGGCGCCTTGCTGCCCACCACTGGGCGCATCCTGTTCGAGGGGAGGGACATAACCGGCACGCCGCAGCACCGCTTCGCCGGCATGGGTGTCGCCAAGTCGTTCCAGATCACTACGGTGTTCCCGCAGCTCAGCACCCTAGAGAACGTGCGGGTGGCGTTGCAGGCGTTGCGCTCGCGCTACGACGTCTGGCGCCCGCGCAGCCGGCTGGCCGGGCTTGAAGATCAAGCGGGCGCGCTGCTGAACGGCGTCGGGCTGTGGCCCCGGCGCGGACGGCTGGCGGCCACGCTGGCGCACGGCGAGCAGCGGGCGCTGGAGATCGCGATGGCGCTGGCCAGCGCGCCCCGGCTGCTGCTGCTGGACGAGCCGACGGCGGGCATGAGTCCCGAGGAGACGCGCGCCATGATGGACCTGATCCTGCGCCTCGCATCTGAGCGGACGGTAGTCCTGGTCGAGCACAAGATGAAGCTGGTCATGGGCATCTGCGACCGCCTGCTGGTGCTGCACCAGGGCGAGTTGCTGGCCGAAGGCACGCCGGCGGAGATCCGAGGCAACGAGACGGTCAAGCGGGTGTATCTTGGCCAGCGTGAACATTGAATGCTGACCGTCGAAGGGCTGAACGCCTGGTATAATGCCAGCCACGTGCTGCAGGGCATCGACCTGGAGGTGCGCCGTGGCGAAATCGTCTGTCTTATCGGGCGCAACGGCGCGGGCAAGACCACGACCTTGCGCGCGATCATGGGCTTGGTGGACCGCTGGGCCGGGCGCGCCGTGTTCGACGGGCACGCGTTGCTGGGCCGCCCCGCCCATGTGCGCAACCGCTTGGGTCTGGGCTACGTGCCAGAGGAGCGGCGGATCGTCGCCGGCATGACTGTACGCGAGAACCTACGGCTAGGCCTGCTCGCCGCCGCCGTAAAGCGTCCGATGGGCGTGGTGGTGGACGAGGTCGCCGCCATCTTCCCGCGCCTGGCCGAGCGGCTGGACCAGGCCGCCGTCACCATGTCAGGCGGCGAACAGCAGATGCTGGCGATCGCCCGCGCGATGGTGAGCCAGCCCAAGCTGATCATGCTGGATGAGCCTTCCGAGGGCATCATGCCGGTGCTGGTGGACGAGATGTTCGCCCTGTTCGCCCGGATGCGCGATAATGGCGCCACAATCCTGCTGGTGGAGCAGAACGTATCCCTCGCCCTCGCACTCGGCGACCGCGCCTACGTCCTCGATGGCGGCAGGGTGGTGCATCACGGCCCGGCCGCCGCTCTTCTGGCGGACGAGGCAATTCAGGAGCGCTACTGCTCGGTCTAGGCGGTAGTGACGATTTCACCGAAGCAGGACGACTATGGCGGCGAGTTGGACGAAGCCTCTGTAGTTGGGCAGGAGCTTGTCGTAGCGGGTGGCCACGCGCCTGAACTGCTTCAGCTTGTTGAAGAACCGCTCGGCGAGGTTGCGCTCCCGGTAGAGCGCCTTGTCATGGTCGCGTGGCGTTTTGCGGTTGGACCGGGGCGGGATGACAGCCTCGGCTCCCATGTCGCCTATGGCATCCCGCAGGTGGTCAGCGTCGTATCCCTTGTCGGCGATCACGGCACCGGGCTTGAGGCCGTCCAGCAGTTCGTGGCCGCGCGTGACGTCATGGCGCTGCCCCGGCCCGAACAGCAGGCGCACCGGGTTGCCCAGCGCGTCGGTGGCGGCGTGTACCTTGGTGCTCAGGCCGCCGCGAGAGCGGCCCAGCCCCTGGGCATCAGGCCCCCCTTGGACCGGCGGGCCCCGGCCGCGTGCTGGTGGGCGCGCACGACCGTGCTGTCGATCATCAGCCATTCCAGGTCGCTGTCCGCCGCAAGCACGGCCAGGAAGCCGCCCAAGACGTCGCGCTCGACCCAGCGATAGAAGCGGCGCTTCACGGCCTGGTAATCACCATACCGCTCGGGCAGGTCGCGCCAGCGCGCGCCAGAGCGCGCCATCCACAGCAGCGCATCCACGAACCGGCGGTTGTCGCAACGCGGCCCACGCTGGCCCTCGCGCCCGCCCGGAACCAGGTCCCGCAAGCGCTCCCACTGGTCGTCGCGCAACGCATCCACCTCAACGCCCGCCATCGCCAAACCTCGAAATCAGCCTTGAACCACACCCAGCGCCGAACCGGAACCCAGCCAAGCTGAAATCGTCACTACGGCCTAGTACTACAGCCGGAGTGTATTCCTCCGCCGAGGGCTGTCTGGGTGTGAGTCTCCTGCCACCATAAGGTGTTGCTTAAGGCGGCGGTTGAGGTGTGCGGATGGATGGCGTGGTGGAGATCATCACGGGGCGGGAGCAGCGGCGGCGGTGGAGCCTGCAAGACAAGGTGCGGCTAGTACTACAGCCGAGTTTATGCGTTGTGCCAGTCCGGAGGTGATGTGGCATGGTGACGCAATCCGATGTGTATCCGCCCGGTGAAGCTTGCGATTACCCACATCTTAGGCCGGGGTAAGCTGCTTGGTGGTTGCCGCCCTGGGCTGTCGTGATTCGTTGTTGGGCACCGAATTGCCTGAGAGTAAGTGCCCGTGGCTGCTGCAACTGAACCATGGTGGAACAACGAGTTGGCTGGGTGCACCTTTGCCGATGCGCGCTTGGGTCAACGCCTACGCAAACTCATTGAGCGGATGGGCGGCGCGATTGGGGCGATTGTACTGAACCGCCCCGGGTTTGCCGGAGGCTGGTTTACGTGGGTCCTATGCTGCCATCGGCATGGCTTCAAGCTCGGCGTAGTAGGCCGCTTCGGCCTCGGCGGGCGGAACGTTGCCGATCGGCTCGAGCAGCCGCCGGTTGTTATACCAGTCCACCCATTCAAGGGTGGCATATTCGACGGCCTCGAAGGATCGCCATGGTCCGCATCGGTGGATCACTTCGGCCTTGAACAGGCCGTTGATCGTCTCGGCCAGCGCGTTATCGTAGCTGTCGCCAACGCTGCCGACGGAGGGATCAATGCCCGCCTCGGCCGAGCTATGGCCGAAACTGGGTGACGCCGTGATCAGGCGGCGTTCTGGTCTGGCGTGTCGGTGACCTCGACGCCGTTGCGGAAGGTGACGCCCTGGACGACTTTGGGCAACTGGTTCTCGCCTTTCAGCCGTCGCCAGGTCTTGGCCGCGGTCATCACCAGCTTGAACACCATCAGCCGGGCGGTGTCCTGCGACAGCGCGTCGTGGGTAGCGCACCATGCGGTGCCGGACGGTCGCGAACACGCTCTCGATCGGATTGGTCGTGCGCAGGTGGTCCCAGACCCTATGATCGCGGTGAGAGTTGATTGGTCGGTGGCCTCTCCCGCAGCATCCTCCCGCAAGGGTGTTGCGTCAGGCGGGCCGGCGCCGAGCCTCGTGAATAGGGAGAGACCAAGTGCAGACTACCGTATTTGTTGGGCTTGATGTTCATAAGGCGACGATCTCGGTGGCGATCGCGCATGGAGAACGATCGGGCGAAGTACGGCACTGGGGCACCATCCCCAACCGTGCCGATCACGTCCGCAAGCTTGTCGAGAAACTGGGCAGTGATGGGCGTTTGTTACACTTCTGCTACGAGGCTGGCCCCTGCGGCTACGGTCTCTATCGGCAGCTCATCGAGCTTGGGCATGACTGTGTGGTCGTCGCCCCCTCGCTTATTCCAGTCAAGGCGGGCGACCGGGTGAAGACCGACCGCCGCGATGCGCTCATGTTGGCAAAACTGCATCGGGCGGGCGAACTGACGTCGGTTTGGGTGCCGGATGAGGCTCATGAAGCGATGCGTGATCTGGTCCGCTCTCGGGCAACAGCAGTGAATGTTACAGGCCAGGCGCGCCAACACCTGCAGGGCTTCCTGCTCCGACACGGTCAAATCTATCCGGGCAAAAAGGGTTGGACGAAGCCCTATCGACGCTGGCTGTCGACGGTTCGGTTTCACCATCCGGCGCAACAGATCGTGTTTCAGGACTACATTCATGCCGTGACCGACGCCGAAGCTCGGGTCGAGCGCCTGACACAACAGATCGGCGAATTGCTGTCCAGCTGGAGCCTCGCGCCGTTGGTCGAGGCACTACAAGCCATGCGAGGGATTGCATTTGTTGTCGCGGTGACGCTGGCAGCCGAGGTTGGAAATTTCTCGCGGTTCGACAATCCGCGCCAACTGATGGCCTATCTCGGGCTCACCCCCTCGGAGCATACCAGTGGCACCAGCGTGCGGCGCGGTGGAATCACGAAGGCCGGCAGCAGTCTAGCCCGCCACGCTCTGGTCGAGGGCGCCTGGAGCTATCGAATGCAGGCCCGGGTCGGCCGGAAGCTCGTCGACCGGATCGAGGCTTTGCCCCAAGCCGTGCGTGACATCGCCTGGAAAGGCCAGCTGCGGATGTGCCAACGCTATCGGCACATGATTGCTGTGGGCAAGCCGAAGGTCGTGGCAACTACGGCAATCGCACGTGAGATGGTCGGGTTCATCTGGGCCATTGCGCGCGAGGTTAATGCCTGACGCTCGATCGCTACAGCCGGCGCGCCCTGTCCCGCTGATGTGCAAAGCTGGGGGTGGAACGCGGTAGGGAAGCATTGTGAGCCGGTACCTATTCCACCGACGCTCGTTCCCAGAAAGAGGCAGCCCAAAGACGAAGCCACGGTCATGCGGTAATCAACCCGCGTATGAGAGTCTGCTCAACCGTCGTCTCAGTTCCACCTCCTGCCTTGCACATCTACAAAACGTCATACCCGGTAGCGGTCCCGGCGGATGTCGCTTGGAAAGCGGCGTTGACGGCGATCATGAGAGTGCTCGGCGGGGAAGTCGTAGAAGGCCAGCAGCGCGTCGCGGTCCTTGACCAGGCAGGCAACGGCCTTGTCGTATTTGGCGCCATACTTGTCGGCAAAGGCGGCCACCGCCGCCTCGGCCGTGGCGCGGTCCGGCGCCGCCCAGACCTCGCGCAGGTCCGCCTTGGCCGCGGGCTGGACGGACTTGGGCAGCTTGTCCAGGATGTTGACGGTCTTGTGGACTGCGCAGCGTTGATGCCGGGTGGCCGGCGACACCTGCTCCAGCGCGCGCCAGAAGCCGAGCGCCCCATCGCCGGTGGCCAGCTTCGGCGCGATGGACAGGCCGCGCGCTTTCAGGTCGATCAAGAGCTCGCGCCAGCTCTGCGTGCTTTCCCGCTGGCCCACTTGGAAGCCGAGCAACTCCTTCTTGCCCTCCGGTGTCGCCCCGATCAGCACCAGCATGCACTCGGCCTGTGGCTCCATGCGCGCTTGCAGGTAGACGCCGTCCGCCCAGACATACACGTAGCGCCGGGCTGACAGGTCGCGCCGCTGCCAGCGCGCATGGTCCGCCTCCCACCCGCCGCGCAGGCGCGCGATCACCGACGGCGACAGGTTCGGGGCCTCTCCCAGCAAGGCTCCAAGCGCCTCTTGGAAGTCGCCCATCGAGAGGCCGCGCAGGTAGAGCACCGGCAACAGCGCATCCAGGCTGCGCGTGCGCCTCGCCCAGCGCGGCAGGATGGCCGACGTGAAGCGGATGCGCTCGCCGCCGTCAGCGCCGCCGCGGTCGCGCACGCGGACCCGCTGCACCGCCACCGAGCCGATGCCGGTCTGCACTGCGCGCTCCGGGCCGTGGCCGTGCCGCACCAGGCGGTCCCGCCCGTCGGCGAGCCGTTCGCCCTTCATCGCGGTCAGGAACGCCTCCGCCTCGGCCTCAACAGCTTGGGCCAGCAACTGGCGCGCGCCCTGGCGCAGGATGGCCGTCAGTGGGTCGTCGTCGAGCCGATCGGGCTGACGCAGGGAAACGACGGTGCTACTGCTCGACATGGCGTATCGGCTCCTTCGGGAGTTCAGGCAGGCTTCCACCCGCCTCGATACGCCGCCTCTCTCAAATCGTCGTCACCCAGGTTCGGCTATAGCTCGAGATTGAGGAGCATGCGGCCGTTGTCCCCCGCCTCCGCCAGTCGAGCGCGCAACTCGTCGAGGAAGAGCGGGTTCAGCACCTTCAGAATGTTCGGGACGCTCGTGTAGTGCATGCCAAGCGCGCCGCGCTCTTCGTCCTCGGCGACGGCCTGGATCATCGAGCCGAAAATGTCGGGGTTGATCTTCGTCCAATCGAGGTTGCCGATGTGGATAAGGTAGGAGCGCGCGATGCGGCTGAAGCGCGGCACATCTAGCTCGCCGGAAAACAGCCCGCCGTTGACGTAGGGGAAGTCGCAAGCCCAGCGGGCGATACCGGCCGCAGCACGGTTCTCGATTTTCGTGTTCATGGCGCGGAACAGCTCGCCTATCACCTCGTGGGTGTCGGTCGAGTCCTTAGCGCTCATCTGTGCGACCATGTTTGTAAACAGGTCGGACTTGATGAAGATGTCGGTATCCTCGGCGAAGAAGCAGAAGATCAGCCGCGCCATGAAGTGGTTCATGTCGGGGCGGCGCGCGGCCGTGCCCCAATCGGGGTGGCTCTTGTCGGGTTCCGGGGTGTTGGCATGCAGAGACGAGACTGGTGGTTCTGGCGAGCTTCTGATGTGATGAAAGCGGCGGGATGATCGACCGCCCGTTCTCATTTGAGGAGCTTTGGCGTTCATGGCTGCACCTGACTTGGTCAACCTGTCCGGCCTGATGGACGACGCCAAGTGCTTCGCCTTTGTGCGCCAGCACCGTTGGCCGGAAGGCGTGCGTTGCCCCGGGTGCGACAGCTCCGCGGTGGTCCGGGATGGGTGCGACGACACACAGCCTTGTCGGCAGCGCTACCGGTGCAAGGCGTGCACGTCCCGCTTCGACGACCTCACCGGCACCGTGCTGGCCGGGCACCATCAGCCGCTGCGCGTGTGGGTGCTGTGCCTCTACTTCATGGGCCTGAAGCTTTCCAGCCGGCAGATCGCAGGTGAGCTGGGCTTGGCCGTGTCGGACGTGCAGGCCATGACGGAGCAGCTGCGCCGGGGGCTGGTCGCCAAAGTGCCGGTGGTAAAGCTACAGGGCGCGGTGGAAATCGACGAGGTCTACGTCGTAGCCGGGCACAAGGGGCAGCCGGAAGAAGTGGCCAAAAGGGGCGGCTCGGCCGGTGCCGCAGGCTGGCAGGCGCGCCGGGCCGCGGCACGCTGGAGAAGGACAAGCCGCCGATCCTTGGCCTGATCCAGCGCGGCGGCCAGGTGGTGCTGCAGATGCTGGCCAACGTGCAGCAGAACACGATCAAGCCGGTCATCACCGCCGCCGTCGCCCCGGGCACTCTGATCCACACGGACGAATACAGCATCTACGCACGTCTGCCGGCTTGGGGCTACGGACACAAAACGGTCTGCCACGGGCGCGGCGAATACGCCCGCGACGAGGACGGCGACGGGTTCTGCGAGGTCCACGTCAACACCATGGAAGGGCTTTGGTCGCTCCTACGTTCCTGGCTGCGACCGCACCGGGGCATCTCGCAAGACAAGCTGCCGCTCTATCTCGGCTTCTTCCAGTTCGTGCACAACGCTCGCCGACGCGGCAAAGCCTTGCTCGGTGCACTCGTCACCGCACTTGTCAGATGACGCAGGCCAACACCCCGGAACCCGACAAGAGCCAGTGGCGATTACCTCTGCCGGCACGCCCTTCGGCACGAACACGCCGAAGTAGTTGGCCGGGGCGGTGAAGCCCTTGATCGTGTCGGACAGCGGCGGGATGGACCCGAAGCCTTCGAGCGAAACCGGCTTGTCGCCGATGGCGGCAAGGGGCCGCAGCATCTTGCCGCGGATCATCTCGGCCTCGTCAGTCGCGACTTGGCTGGTGGCGACGGTCTCCCCGGCCACGGTGGCGATCACCGCCGGGTTGCCGCCGTCGTAGGTGACGTTGCGATAGGTAACCTTGGCGGCGTTGGCGACCATGTCCATCGCCGCATGCCCGGCGGAGGTGACGCCAGCGGTGGCGACGGTGATGCTGCCGGGCTTGTTGCGCATCGCCTCGATCAGCTCGGCGGCGGTCGTGTAGGGTTGTTTCGGGTTGACCGCGAGCACGGGCACGTTGGCGACGCTGAGGAACAGGCTCCAGTCGGTGATCGGGACGCTGACCGAGCCCAATGTCTGGTAGGCGCCGAGGTCCTGCACGGCGCCGCTGGTCCAGGTATACCCGTCCCGCGCGGCATCCAGCGCGCCTTTGGTGCCGATTGCGCCGGAGGCCCCGGGCTGGTTGATGATGACGATGGTCTGGCCGAGCGGGCCTTCGAGCTCGGCGGCGACGATGCGGGTCACCTGGTCGGTGGAGCCGCCGGCGGCCCAAGGCACGATGAGGTTGATGGGGCGGGACGGCTTCCAGGTGGCCTATTGCGCGCGGACGACCGCCGGGCCGGCGAGCAGGCCGAGACTGGTGCCGAGCAGGGTGCGGCGGGTGGTCTGGATGCTCATGGCGGATCCCCTCGTGCTTGCAGCGTGATGCGACGGCCCTCTTCCGCGGCCTGATACGCGGCGTAGTGGACGCGGATGGCCTCGCAGGCGAGATCGAGCCCGGCGAGCGGTTGCCGGCCGGTCGCGGCACATTCCATGAAGTCCTGGACCTCGCCCTGGTAACCGCGGGTCCACGTCTCCTCTAGGCAGACCATCTGCCAACCGGTCTTCCGGTCCACCTTTTCGGTGATGTACACCCGGCCAGCTTTGCTTCGTCGGTCGCGTAGCTCACCAGGTGGGTGTTGGGCGCGATGTTGGCGTGCACCACGCCACCTGTGGTGTAGGTCTCGATCAGGTTCCGCACGCCGCCCAGGATCATGTCGCCCGCGAGCACGGTGGCCTTGGTCTGGTCACTCCAGGTGAGGGTCAGCATGCCCCAATCCTCCACGTCCACCGGATCGGCGTTGAGATAGCGTCGGTCGGCGTCCGGCACGTGCGGGGTGATGAGACCCACGTCGCAGGTGACGTCGGTCACGGTGATGCGTTCGCCGCGCGCCTCGGCCTCGACCTGCTTGAGGTAGAGCGCGGCGGAGAGGGGATGGCAGCCTTGGCGGAGCAGGGCGCCGCCGCCGGTCATGTCCCAGCGGGCGGCGTGTTCGGCATGGGAGCCGCTGTGGCTCTCCTCGGCCTTGATGAACAGGATTTTGTCCTGGGTCGCGCGCAGGATCTCGGCCGTCTTCTGCACGGCGGGCGCGTAGACCCAGTCCTCGGCATAAAGGAACAGCTTGCCGCTGCTCCGGATGGCGGCGGCGGTGCGGTCCATCTCCGCCATCACGCGCTTGAGCATCAGGGCTTTCGAAACCTTGTGACCAATGGGCGTGGGGTCGCCGTCCCGGCCGAAATAGCCGGTGAAAGGTTTCTCGCAGATCACGTGCTTGCCGGCCTGCATGCACGCGACGACCATCTCGGCATGGGTCGCGGGCGGCGTGCAGAGGTCGATGACGTCGATTGCCGGGTCGTCCAGCAGGCGCCGCCAGTCGCGGGTGGTGCGCGGGATGGCGTGGCGGCGGGCGAACGCCTCTACGGCGTCGCCACGTGAGCAGGCGGCACGAACCTGCACGTCGATGCCGTAGACCCGGCGATAGGCATGCATGTGCAACTCGGACACGAAGCCGGTGCCGACGATGGCGACGCCCACGGTCGGGAGGGCGCGGTCAGGCAAGCCGGACGGCCTTCTTGATTTGCGCGAGTTTGGCCGCCTCGGGCGCCTTTTTATAGAGTGGATCGAGCGGGTAGCAGCCGGAGATGATGCCGTTGCGCGGTGCGGTGGTGCAGTCGCTGAAGGTGCGGCAGAGGCGCTTCTTCTGCATCGCCCCGGTCCGCAGCACGTCGCGCGGCAGCTCCGGGTAGGACAGCACCATGCGGCCGAGGCCCACGAAATCGGTCCAGCCCTCGCGCACGGCGGCCTGAGCGACGTTGGGCAAGTAATCTTGCAGGTAGGTGTAGCCGCTGCCGACGAGCGTGAACCGGGGGAAACGCTGCTTGAGCGCGCGCGTGGTCTGCAACAGGCGGAGCACGCCGGCGAGCGGTTCCTCCGGCGGGCGATAGCCGTCGGATGGCGGGTAAAGCGCCGGGCGGGTGACGTGCGGGTTGTAATACGGGCTGCCGGCGGTCACGTTCAGCAGGGTGATGCCGAGTTGCTCCATCACGCCGCAGAAGGCGATGGCGGGATCCAGGTCGGGCTCGGTCGGTTCGTCGGGGCAGGCGCCGAACACGTCGTGGTAGCTGCCCTCCCAGGGCTCGGGGATGCCAGGGCCGAGGGCGGTGGGCGTGGAGAGCGCCGGATCTGGCCGGAAGGGCACCAGGTCGATGGCGCTGAGCCGGACGCCGATGGCGAGGCCCGGGGCCTCGGCGCGGATGCCGGCGGCGATCTCGCGCAGGAAGCGGGTGCGGTTCTCGATGCTGCCGCCGAAGCGGCCGGGGCGGTGGACGGCGCTGAGGAACTCGTGGCCCAGATAGCCGTGGCAGTGCTTGATGTCCACGAAGTCGAACCCGCAGCGCTGGGCCTGCGCGGCCGCCCGGACGAAATCCTGGATCAGGCGTTCGATGTCGTCATCGCTCATCACCGGGGTGCCCGGTGGCAGACCGAACTTCCGGTTGAGAATGGGGTGGTTGTAGAGGATGACGGGTTCCAGCGGGCCGCCCGGCGTGGGGCGGCAGAAGCGGCCGGAGTGGGTGAGCTGCAGGCCGATCAGGAACGGCCCGGTGTCGCCGTCTCCGGCCTGCACGTGGGCGGCAACGAGCGTGTCGCGCAGGCCGGCGATGTCAGCCATCGTCGCCTCCGACAGGAGAAGCTGGCGGGGATTGGCCCGGCCGTCGTGACGGACCGCGACGGCTTCGCCGCCCCAGATCAGCTTGGCGCCGGAGCGGCCGAAATTCGCCCAGCGTTGGCGTGTGTGCTCTGAAGGCCGGCCATCATGCGTGCCGTCCCAGCCCTCCATCGGCAAGATGCAGAAGCGGTTGGAAAGTCGCCGGCCCGCCACGTCATAGCCCCGGGCAAGAGGCGAGAGAAAACCCTTTTCGACGGCCGTGTCGCAGGAGAAATCGAGGCCCGAGGCGCTGGCGTGGGCGAGGAAGCCTTCGATGCCGCCGAGGGACGCGAGCTTGGGGTATTCGCCGAACTTCAGGTTGATTTCCTCCGCGGCCGCCCCGTTCCAGGGCCTTTACGAAACGTTATCGAAAGTCTGCGGTGGTGATCCGAGACTGTCAACGACCAGTCAGCGATCCATGCTCGGTTGACTTGGGGCCGAACGGGTCAGCAAGGTGACGATGCGTGCGGGAGGCGTCGTGCATGGCGAAGGGGCATATCAATTTGCCGGTGGCGGGCGGGCGGCTGGAGCCTTACGCCTTGCGGACGCCGCCATGCTTCGGGTCGCCTGCCCGCCCGTTCAACCGGATCGCCTATTCGGCAGCGCACGTCGTCGTCGACCCCTGGGCGGAAGCGGACCCGTGGCTGGATGCGGTGCTCGACTGGGACGCGACGCTCGCCTATCGGCGCTATCTGTGGAGCCTGGGCCTCGGCGTGGCCGAGGCGATGGACACGGCGCAGCGCGGGATGGGGCTGGACTGGCCGCAGAGCCTCGAGTTGATCCGGCGCTCGGTGGCGGAATGCAGCGGCATCCCGGGCGCGCGGATCGCCTGCGGGGCGGGAACGGACCACCTAGCGCCCGACCAGGCCTGCACGGTCGACGACGTGATCGCGGCTTACGAACAGCAGTGCGCGGCCATCGAGGCGGCCGGGGGCGAAATCATTCTCATGGCTTCCCGCGCGCTCGTGACGGCGGCGCGTGGTCCGGACGATTATCGCCGGGTCTACGGCCGGGTGCTCCCGCAGCTTCGAGGGAAGGCGGTGCTGCACTGGCTCGGCGAGATGTTCGACCCGGCACTCGCGGGCTACTGGGGCCACGGCGATCACTGGGCAGCGATGGACGTCTGCCTGGACGTGATCCGGGGCTGCGCAGCCAAGATAGAGGGGATCAAGCTGTCCCTGCTGGACAAGGCCAAGGAGATCGCGATGCGGGCACGCCTGCCGGCTAGCGTGCGGATGTTCACGGGGGACGACTTCGACTATCCCGAGCTGATCGAGGGAGCGGACGGAATATACTCGGATGCGCTCCTAGGGATATTCGACCCGATCGCTCCGGCGGCGGCGGCGGCGTTGTCCCAGCTCGCGGACGGCGATCCGGCGGGCTTTCGCGATACCTTGGCACCGACGGTTCCCCTCAGCCGCCACCTGTTTCAGGCACCGACCCGGTTCTACAAGACCGGCGTGGTGTTCATGGCATACCTGAACTGCCACCAGGGCCATTTCGCAATGGTCGGCGGACAGCAATCGGCACGGTCGATGCTGCATCTGGCGGAACTGTTCCGACTGGCGGACAGGGCCGGGTTGCTTGTAAATCCGGAGCGGGCTTGTGGGAGGATGCAAGCGGTGTTGGCGGGGTATGGGGTGGGAGTGTAGCGCCGCTCTCACGCCCAGGACAGGATTCCGGCCTGGTGGCAGCCATGAGGCGGCGTCGGATCCGGGAAGCCAGGAACCGCGGTCGTGTATATCAATTCCCAGCCGCTCGCCCGTGCCTCAGGCATCCTTGCGGTCAGCGCCTGTGCCTGGCGCGACCGCATCGCATTGAGCCGGCGCTTCATGTCCTTATGCGGGCCTGGTGCGCACCGCCGCGCCGCATCGCGACACCCACCGCCAGGGTATCGATCAGCACCAGGGCAGCAAGGCGCGAGATCATCGGTGTGTAGATGTCGGTGTTTTCTCAGGGCCACTCAGTTCTACCTAGCGGCCTGGGCGTGAGCGGCGAGGTGACAACATAGCGGCTGTATGGAGGCGACCTTCCAACTTCGCGAGGTCGCCCTGTGCCATTCGCTTGCCTGCTTGCCGCACTCGCCGAGGTGCCCGACCGGCACCGTCGACTTGCTGGGTTGAGGTCGCGATGGCGCGCGATCAGGACGGCGTGCCCGTGGTCTCGCCGCGGCGGCGACGCCGGCGACCTCGGCCCAGGTCTGGACGGCTTGGGTCCGGGCGGCCCGATGTTGGGCAGCGGCATTTGGCGGCGGCGGAGGTGGAAGAGGCTGTTGATTCCGTCCGGGGCGGAGCGGAAGCGTTGTGCCTGGCCGGCTGACTTGAAGCGCGTCACCTGCCGTTCTCGTCGTCGCGTGGGCTGGCGCGCGTTCTCCGCCCTGTTGTTCAGCCCCTTGTGCGTCCGGTGCTCGACGGAGGGCATCGCCGCGCGGTCGGCCGCCCCGCAACTCGCAAGCTCGTCGGTGACCATGACCCGAGGCGGCCGCACCTGCTTCTTCAGCAGCTTGCGCAGCAGGCGCTCGGCGGCTTGCTTGTCGCGCCGGCTCTGCGCCAGGATGTCCAGCACCCCGGTTCGGCGACGCCGAGAGGCGGTCTGGTCGACTGCCCGCCACGGCCGATGCTTCACGCCGGCGAGCGTCGGCACGACCTCGTCCAGGGACCGCTTGTCGCCGGCGGCGGGCAGCCTGCGGCGGGTCTGGCGGGCGACAGCCCTGGCCGAGCTTCAGCGCCCACTGGCGCACGGTCTCGTGGCTGACAACGAGGCCGCCCGCTGCCAGCAGGCCGTCCCACCACGCGCAGGCTGAGCGGAAAGCGAAAGCAGAGCCAGACGGCGTGGCTGATGATCTCGGCCGGGAAACGGTGGCCGGTGCCGCTCGGGCAGGAAGGGGGTGTCATCCCGTCTGCCTATCTGTCTAGGCCGTAGTGACGATTTCAGCTCGGCTGGGTTCCGGTTCGGCGCTGGGTGTGGTTCAAGGCTGATTTCGAGGTTTGGCGATGGCGGGCGTTGAGGTGGATGCGTTGCGCGACGACCAGTGGGAGCGCTTGCGGGACCTGGTTCCGGGCGGGCGCGAGGGCCAGCGTGGGCCGCGTTGCGACAACCGCCGGTTCGTGGATGCGCTGCTGTGGATGGCGCGCTCTGGCGCGCGCTGGCGCGACCTGCCCGAGCGGTATGGTGATTACCAGGCCGTGAAGCGCCGCTTCTATCGCTGGGTCGAGCGCGACGTCTTGGGCGGCTTCCTGGCCGTGCTTGCGGCGGACAGCGACCTGGAATGGCTGATGATCGACAGCACGGTCGTGCGCGCCCACCAGCACGCGGCCGGGGCCCGCCGGTCCAAGGGGGGCCTGATGCCCAGGGGCTGGGCCGCTCTCGCGGCGGCCTGAGCACCAAGGTACACGCCGCCACCGACGCGCTGGGCAACCCGGTGCGCCTGCTGTTCGGGCCGGGGCAGCGCCATGACGTCACGCGCGGCCACGAACTGCTGGACGGCCTCAAGCCCGGTGCCGTGATCGCCGACAAGGGATACGACGCTGACCACCTGCGGGATGCCATAGGCGACATGGGAGCCGAGGCTGTCATCCCGCCCCGGTCCAACCGCAAAACGCCACGCGACCATGACAAGGCGCTCTACCGGGAGCGCAACCTCGCCGAGCGGTTCTTCAACAAGCTGAAGCAGTTCAGGCGCGTGGCCACCCGCTACGACAAGCTCCTGCCCAACTACAGAGGCTTCGTCCAACTCGCCGCCATAGTCGTCCTGCTTCGGTGAAATCGTCACTACCGCCTAGGTCCCATGTCGCAAGCCGACCAGCAGCCAAGTTGATGGTGCCCCGGCAACAACCCGGCGTCCCTGCACGCGGCACTCGGCGTCGCCACCGTGCGGATGATGGGTGAGCAGGACGCGGAAGCCATGTCAGACGAAGGCTACCTGGGTGGATTCAAGTGGTCGTCGCAACAGCCTGACGCAGGAGATTGCGATGGCGGATCGGAAGCGGCGTTCGGCACGATCTGGGCGGGCACCGTTGGTGTCGCTGGGCCGGCCGCCGGTGGCGGGACGGGAGGAGCGGCGACGGTTCTGGGCGGGGATCGCGGCAGGCTTGTCCAGTGAGGATGCTGCGATTGGGGTGGGTGTGCCGCAGGCTGTCGGAACAAGATGGTTCCGGAAGGCAGGCGGCATGCCACCAGCGATGTTTGGACGATCAGCAAAGCCGCTCTCCGGGCGATATCTGTCGCTTGCGGAACGGGAGGAGCTTGCGATCCTGGGTGCGCAGGGCACGGGCATACGGGAGATGGCCCGGCGGGTAGGGCGGTCGGCGTCGACGGTCTCGCGGGAGCTGCGGCGCAACGCGGCCACGCGCAGCGGCGGCCTGGAGTATCGGGCGACTGTCGCGCAATGGCATGCCGAACGGGCCGCCTGGCGCCCGAAGCCTGCGAAGCTTGCCGCCAACGCGGCGCTGCGGACGTATGTGCAGGACCGGTTGTCTGGCATGATTGCTGCCCCGAGCGGGGCGGCGGTGCCCGGGCCGACCGTGCCGTGGAAGGGCCGGCGGCACGGTCCCCGGCAGGACCGGCGCTGGGCCAAGGCGTGGAGCCCACAGCAGATCGCCTACCGCCTGCGGCTCGACTTCCCCGGGGACGCGACGATGCGGATCAGCCACGAGGCCATCTACCAGTCGCTTTACGTGCAGGGCCGGGGCGCGCTGCGGCGCGAGCTGACGGCCTGCCTGCGCACCGGGCGGGCGCTGCGCGTGCCGCGGGAGCGCACGCGTGGCCGGGGCAAGTCCTTCATCGTCCCCGAGGTGATGATCAGCGAGCGCTCGGCGGAGGCGGCTGACCGGGCGGTGCCGGGCCACTGGGAGGGGGACCTCATCCTGGGTCTGGGCAGTTCGGCGCTCGGCACGCTGGTGGAGCGCACGACACGGTTCACGATGCTGCTGCACCTGCCGTCCATGGTCGGCCACGGCTGCGGGCCTCGCGCGAAGAACGGCCCTGCGCTTGCCGGCCATGGCGCCGAGGCGGTGCGCGACGCGATCGCGCGCGAGATCACGACCTTGCCCGAGCAGCTCCGGCAGTCGCTGACGTGGGACCAAGGTGCGGAGATGGCCCAGCATGCGCAGTTGCGGGTCGAGACGGGCCTGGCCGTCTACTTCTGCGATCCCCGGAGTCCATGGCAGCGCGGCACGAACGAGAACACCAACGGGCTGCTGCGGCAGTATTTCCCGAAGGGCACGGACCTGGGCCTGCACAGCGCGGCCGACCTTGCGGCGGTGGCCTCGGCCCTGAACGGGAGGCCGCGCAAGACGCTGGACTGGAAGACGCCGGCCGAAACCTTTGACGCCCTGCTGCGGACGGATCACACAGGCGTTGCGACGACCGGTTGAACCCGGGCTGCACATGCCGGCGTTGCCGGTTCACGCCCGGGACACCACCGGCACCGCCGATTGCTTCACCGGGGTGCTGGCGGCCTCGCGCTCAGCCGGGACGGGCTTGTCGCAGGCTCTCCGCCGCACGGCGGTGGCAGCGTTGTTCACGACTCGCATGGGCACCCAGGGCAGCATGCCGAGGGCCGGCGACATCGACGCGGCGATGGGCCAAGCGCCGCAGGTGCGGACCCGTCAGCCCGAGCTGAGCGACTGACACGATAATGCCAAACCCCTTCTACTTCAACGTTCTCTCCTATTGTTGTGCAAGGAGCATGAGCGCGGGGAGGGCCAAGTGGGCCAACAAGGCCACCTGCGGCAGGTCCGCCGCCACATAATGCCCCGCCTGATGCAGCAGGTTGAGCGTTCCCAACGTCTGCCTCCGCCAGCGTACCGGCATGTTGAGGCAACTTTCGCAACCGAGGGAAAGAATGGTTTCCCAGTCGTAGAACGCCCAGCGGATCGCGTCCGCATCGCGGCCGATCCAAGGCTCGCCAGCTTGGATGACCTGCTGCATCCAAGCACTGTCGGTCACAGGCTTGCGTCCGCCCACAGGATATTCGGCAGGACGATTGCTGTAGAACCGCTCGGATTGCCGGGCCATTGGGTGGTGGATCAGGATGGTGAACAGGATATGGCCGGGCTTCTCGGCCAAAGCGGCGTCCAAAGCGCGAAAGGTGGCGCCAGGTTGGTCCAGGTCAGCATGAGCGGCAACAACGGCGTTCGTCATCCAGGATCTCCGTACTGCTTCATTCGTTCCGGCAACAAGCCGTTAGGGCGCAAATGCAGCACCAGGATCAGCGCGACGCCGATGGAACCGGCGCGCACGGCCGCCACTTGCACCGGCGCCAAACCCGGCAGCAAGTCGGCGCCGAACCGCGTGCCTTCCTGGAGCGCCACCACCAGCACCGCCCCCAGCACCGCGCCGGCCATGCGACCAGTGCCGCCCGCCGTCAGCGCCAGCACGACGTAGATGGTGACGAGCGGCTGAAACGCGTCCGGGGCGACATAGGCGTTGAAATGGGCGTAAAGCCCGCCCGCCAAGCCCAGCACGCCCGCGCCGATCGTGAACGCCTGCACCTTGAACAGCAAAGTGCGCTTGCCGGCTACCGCAGCCACCACCTCGTCGTCCCGAATGGCGCGCAGCACACGGCCGAATGGGGAATCAGCCAACCGAGCCAGCACCGCGCCTGTGCCCGCCACAGCGACCCATACGAGGGCGGCGTAGACTAAGTTATAGTCCAGCGTCGGCAAGCTCTCCCGCCATGGGCCTGGCACGCCGCTGATGCCGTCGGTGCCGCCGGTCAGCCAGATCTCGTTGGAAGCCGCCAAGCGCACGACTTCGCTGAAGCCGAGCGTCACGATGGCGAGGTAGTCTCCACGCAGCCGGGCAGTGATCAGCGCCACCACGGCCCCAGTCGCTGCCGCAGCCAACGCCGCCGCCGTCCAGCCGAGCGGAATGGGCAATTGCAGCCGCACCGTCAACAGCGCCGAGGCATAGGCGCCGACGGCGAAGAACCCGGCCAGGCCCAGGTTGATCATCCCCGCTAAGCCCCAGATCACGTTCAGCCCCAACGCCATCAGGGCGTAAAGCCCGGCGAACACTGCCATCGCGAGCAGGTAGTTCTCCATCAGAACGCCCGCTCGCCCAGCAAGCCACGCGGCCGGAACGACAGCACCAGCAGGATAGCGACGAAGCCGACCGCTGTACGGTAGGACGGCGGCAAGGCCAGCAGCGACAGTTCCTCTCCGACGCCGACCACGAAAGCGCCGAGCACCGCGCCGGGCACGCTGCCGAGCCCGCCAACCACGGCCGCCGCGAACACAGACAGCATGACGCGAAAGCCGGTCAGCGGATCGATGCTGGTATCGAGCCCGATCAACATGCCTCCGAACCCGGCCAATCCCATCCCGAGGCCGGTCGCGAGCAGCGCGACCCGGTCCGCGTCAATGCCCTTCAGCGCTGCCAACGCCGGGTTGTCGGCCACGGCGCGCATCATGCGGCCGGTGCGCGTCGTGGCGAGAAAGGCGAACACCGCCGCCATCGCCACCGCCGCCATCGCCGCGTTCGCCGCCTGCTGCGGCCCGACGCGCAGGCCGGCGATGCGCCAGTCGCGGAACACCGGCAGGTCGTAGCCGCGCGGGTCGTTGCCCCAGATAAAACGGATGGCGTTCTCGATCACGATATTCAGCGCCACCGAGGCGATGGCTGCCGCCAGTGCCCCGCCCGCGCCGCCGCGGCTGGGCCGCAGCGCGCGCAACGCCACCGCATCTGCGGCAAGCCCGAACAGCGCCCCCGCCGCGAACGCCCCGCCCAACGAGGCCCAGGCCGGCCAGCCGCCCCACATGCCCGTGCCATTATTGGCTACCCAGCCGGCGTAGGCTCCTACGGTCGCCATCCCGCCCACGGCGAAGTTCGGGAACCGCAGCACCGCGTAAATCGTGGTGAAACCGATGGCCGGCACGGCGAGCACGGCTCCGGCCATCAGGCCGTTGACGATGAGTTGGAGCGCGTCGGCGAGCACCTACGAGATGGACAGGAACGCGGGCTTGCCGCCACGGACCTGCTCGAAGCGGAATTTACAGGTAATGATGTCGCCACGGTCAGTGAAATCACACGGGCCGGACGCGCCCTCATAGTTGATTTCCTGCCCGGCAGCCAGCGCCTGCAGCCCGTCCGTTGCGCTCGTGACCTTGGTCCCGCCGCCCTGGGAGACACGGCGCACCGCATCATGGATGGCCGGGCCTGATGCGCCCCCGACCTGCATCGCCAGGGCAGCCAACGAGATGTGGTCGTGCGTCTGGCAGGAATAGGTGTCCGGATTGTCGGTGCCCAATGCCGCCTTCACCGCGGCATAAGCCGGGCTGTCCAGGTCCGGCGAAGGGGAAAAGATCATCAGGCCCTCCGTCACCTCGGCCGGCAAGGAGTCCAGCAACTTGGCATTGGCGGCGTAGCCGAAGGTAAACTTTTTGCCGTCGTAACCCGCACGGTAAAGCTCGCGCAGCATTACCGTCACGTCCGGCGTGTAGCCGTTGAGGAACAGCGTATCCGGCTTGGTCCGCAGCGCCTGGTCCACTTCGGAGCGAAATGACGTTTTGCTCGCGTCGTAGATCACGTCGCCCACTGCCTGCGACCCGCGCTCTTTCAGCACAGCGGCCAGGCGCTCATAGCTATCGGCCGCGAAGGGCGTCTGCGCCGACAGGCCGAACACCCGCTTCGCGCCCTGGTCGGCCAGGAACTGCGCCGCCCGCATCGATTGTAGTTCGGTGTTGGGCTGGGTGCGGATGATGTAGCCCTGGTGCGGCAGCTTAGTGATGCTGTCCGCGCCGGAGACGGTGAACAGCATCGTCTGGCTTTCCCAACACAGCGGCGCCACCGCCGTCGTCACCGCGCTGGCCCAAGTGCCGATGATGGCCGAGACCTTATCCACCCCGATCAGCTTGCGCGCGGCGCGGACGCCGGCGTCCGGGTTGGTCTCGGAGTCCTCCGACACCAGCTCGATCTGCCGCCCGCCCACGCCCCCGGCCGCGTTCAGCGCATCGGCCACCATCCGCACCGCTTTCACCATCGAAGGTCCGTAGGAGCCGCCCGCGCCCGTCAAAGGCGTGAGCGTGCCGATGCGGATCGGGTCGCCGCCTTGCGCGAACGCCGCACGGTTGACGAAGGGCAGCGCGAGGCCGCCGAGCAGGGTCGCGCGCCGGGTCAGGTGAAACATCGGAAGTCTCCGTGCTGGTTGTCACAGGATAGCCACGCCTAGCCACCGAGGAACAGTCGCCGCACCTCGGGATCCGCGGCCAAGCTCGCGGCCGGGCCGGTGCGCGCGACCTGACCATCGACAAGCACCAGACCGGTATCGGCGACCGCCAGCGCCTCGTGCGCGTTTTGCTCCACCATCGCCGTCGGCACGCCCTGGCGATGGATGTCTTTGATGGTGGCAAACAGCGCTGCCGCCGCCAGCGGCGACAGCCCGGCCGACGGCTCATCCAAGAGCAGCAGCCGCGGTTCCACCATCAACGCCATGCCCATCGCCAGCACCTGCCGCTGCCCCCCTGACAGCGTCCGCGCCGCGTCCCGCCGCTTGGCTGCCAGCATGGGAAAGCGTTGCAGCAGCCCGTCGATGCGGCCGCGCACCGCCCGGCGCGGCAGGACGAAGCCGCCCATTTCCAGGTTCTCCCGCACACTAAGTGTCGGGAACACGTTGGCTTCCTGCGGCACGAAGGCGATGCCGCGCCGCGCCCGGTCGCGCGCCGACATGCCGTCGATCCGTGCGCCGTCCAGCCGAATGCTGCCGGATTTCAACCCCAGCAACCCGGCTACCGCTTTCAGCAGGGTGGACTTGCCTGCACCGTTGGGGCCGATGATGGCCACCATCTCACCGGGGCCGACCCATAGCGAGGCGCCTTTCAGGATCTCGTCGGCCGCACCGTAGCCGCACACCAAGTCCTCGGCCTGCATCACCATCAGGCCACGGCCTGTCGCTTGCCCATGTAGGCTTCTTGCACCCGAGGGTCGTCAGCCACTTGCGCGAACGTGCCCTCCGTGAGGCGACGGCCTTCGGCCATGACGATCACCGGGTCGCACAAGCGGGCGATCAGGTCCATGTGGTGTTCGATGACGAGGAAGGTCATGCCTTCGTCCCGCAGCGCGCGGAGCTGGTCGGCAATCTCCTCGGCCAGGCTGGGGTTCACCCCGGCGATGGGTTCGTCGAGCAGAATTAGCTTGGGTTGGGCCATCAAGGCGCGGCCGATCTCCAGCAGCTTCTTCTGTCCGCCCGACAGCGCACCGGCCGGCGTGTTGGCGACGCGAAGAAGGTTCAGCCGGCCCGCCACCGTGAAAGCACGTTCCAGCGCCATCCTAGCCTGGTGCCGACCGCTGCCGAGCAGCGCGGGCAGCAACCGCTCCCCTGGAAGGCTAGGGGCATACAGCAGCAGATTGTCGATGACCGACAGGCGCGGGATGCCGCGGGCGATTTGGAACGTGCGGGTCAGCCCGGCGCGCGTCACCTGATCCGGCCGCGCGCCGGTGATGTCTCGCCCAGCGAGCCGGACGTTGCCGCCATTGGGCGGCACCACCCCCGAGACGCAGCCGAACAGTGTGGTCTTGCCCGCCCCATTCGGCCCGATCAATGCCGTGATGGTGCCGGCCCGCACATCAAGATCGGCCCCGGCCAGGGCTTGCAGGCCGTAGAACGACCGGGTCAGGCCGCGCACTTCCAGCAAGGCCGCACCCGGCCAGCTCACTGGCGATGCCTGCGACCCAGCCCCGCGCCGCCGATCATGGTGAGAACAAGCGTGGTTGCGAGCAGGGCTGGGAACAACAGCCAGCGGCGCACGGCCGGGTCATGCCAGGAGGCGCCAGATGAACTCGGGCGGGATCACGACATCAACGGCCTTGCCTGCCCGCGCACGGCAGCCCGAGCCGACGTGATTGCTTTCGTGCGTTCACGAACAGCCGGCCGAAGCGCAGATTTCATTCGAAAATGCTCTCGTAGCTGACCACCACGCCGCGGGCAGCTAGGATCGTCCCGACATCCCACAGGCTCAGGCTGAAGCAGTGGCAAAGCCCCACAGCGTGTTGGATCACCTCGGTCAGAAAACGGAAACCGGGGCGGGGGCTGGGTGCCGTTTTCATGCTGCCTAAGCTGCCACGACCCGGCCAAAGCTGCCAACCTTGCAAAAAGACCTGTATGGGACTGTGTTGCATGGATCAGCGGGCCGGACGCGCGATGCCCTTCCCGGCCCTGGTCTCACGCAGCCCGGATGTACTCCGGGCGTCCCAGGTTCAACATGGGGTTCAGCGCGACTGTGGTGCATAAATTGCTCCGGCGTTGGTTGGGACAGGATGAGGCTGGAGCTGTTTCCTGTTACTGTCCCGGGGTGGTCGTCGTGCCGTTCAAAGCCAATGCGGAGCATCGCCACCACATCCCAAAGCAGCGGCATCGGGCTACGAACTCTCCTGCCTATGATGCAGCCTTGCGACAACGCGGCAGCCTGACGGTGTGGTTCACCGACGTGGCGATCGCGGCTTGGAAGGCTGAGCCGCGGACCACGAGAGGCGGCCAGTCGCGCTATTCGGCCCTGGCCATCGCAACGGCGCTGACACTGCGGTCGGTGTTCCGTTTGGCGCTACGGCAAACCGGAGGGCTGATCGGCTCCATCATCGCCCTGCTCGGCCTCGACGTTGCCGTGCCGGACCGTCTTGTTGCAAGGCGAGCCTCCAAGCCCGGCCAGTCCTCCGAGCGGGTGTGTGTTCCGTACCCGCTGCCCGATCGCCGTACCGCGTTGCGCAGAAAGCGTGCCGCGGTTCACAGCACACGGCAGCGGGCAACGTGTGGCCTGCATCCGAGTGCTATGAGCAAACATCTGTCGGTGCCATCTCGTCGAGCAATCGTGCGTATGCGTGGAGGGTGGCCGTCATGCTAATCGCTTGGGCAGTTACAACTTGATCTCAGTAAGCTGCCCCAGCCGCTCCTCTTCGAGCTGTCGCTGAAGTAGCGTTAATGCCCCAGCAGAGGCAGGCATCAGCGATCAGCGCTCACTAGCTGAGGTGATCGAGCGCGCTGTGTGGCTGTCTCACTGCTTCAGCCTCAGCTTGCGCGACGTTGAGACCGTCTTGGCCACCCGCGGCGTGGTGGTCAGCTACGAGAGCGTCCGAGAGTGGCGCCTGCGCTTCGGCCGGCTATTTGCCAATACGCTGAAGCGGCGCAGGCCAAAGCCGGGCGACAAGTGGCACTTGGACGAGGTGTTGACACTGTCGGCGAATTCCCGGCCGACCTTTTCAGCAAAGGGGAGCATTCCATGAGCCTTCATCCGCAGCCGATCGGCGAGGTGCCTGCCGAGACCGCGCGCGTGTCTCGCGCTGCTTTTCCGAAGGGCACCCTCGTCACCCGGCTGCGCGACGAGTTCAGCGCCCTCTACCAGGACGAGGATTTCCGCAGGTTCTATCCGGCCCGGGGCCAGCCTTGCCTTGCGCCGTGGCGCCTGGCCCTGGTCACGGTGTTCCAGTTCCTGGAGCAGCTCAGCGATCGCCAGGCTGCCGACGCCGTTCGCGGCCGGATCGATTGGAAGTATGCTTTGGGGCTGGAGCTGACCGACCCCGGGTTCCACTTCAGCGTACTGACGGAGTTCCGCGCCCGCCTGGTCGCGGGCGGGGCTGAGCACCTGCTGCTGGACACGATGCTGGAGCGCTTCAAGGCACGCGGCCTGGTCAAGGCGCGCGGCAAGCAGCGCACCGACAGCACGCACGTGCTTGCCGCCGTACGCGACCTGCACCTGCTCGAACTGACGGCTGAGACGCTCCGCGCCACCCTCGATGACCTTGCCGCAGTTGTGCCGGATTGGCTGCGCGGGGTCGCCCAGCCTGCCTGGTTCGAGCGCTATACGCGCCGCGCTGAGGAGTATCGTTTGCCCAAGGGCCGGGAGAAGCGCGAGGCCCTTGCCCTAGAGATCGGCACGGACGGGTTCCTCCTGCTCGACGCCTTGGACGCGCAGGACGCGCCGGCGACGGCGCATGCGGTGCCCATGGTGCGAACGCTGCGCGACGTGTGGCGTGTGCATTACGCGCGCGACGACGGGCAGCTGCGATGGCGGCCAGCCGCGGAACTGCCCCCAGTGGCCGAGCGGATGCAGTCGCCCTACGATCCTGAGGCGCATTTCAGCATGAAGCGCCAGTTCGGGTGGACGGGGTACAAGGTGCATGTCACCGAGGTCTGCGATGACGATGCAGCGCACCTGATCACGCACGTGAAGACCTGCCCTTCCATGCAGCCGGACATGACGAGCACAGCCGAGATCCACGAGCAGCTGGCGGCAAAGGGACTGCTCCCCGCCGAGCACTTCGCCGATTCAGCCTATGTCGATGCGGAGCTGCTGGCCAGCAGCCAGCGAGATCACGGCCTCTCGCTTGAAGGACCGGTGCGGGGCACCTCAAGCCGGCAAGCGCGCGCGGGGCAAGGATACGACCTGCCGCACTTCGGCATCGACTGGGATCGCGAGCAGGTCACCTGTCCGCAAGGCAAGACCTCGGTGTCTTGGCGCTCCGGCCGCAGCACCGATGGGAGCCCGCGCATCTACGCTCAGTTCAGCCGCTCCGATTGCAGGGTCTGTGTCGCCAGGCCCTTGTGCGTGCCGCCCAAAAGCACGCGCCGCGTCGCCAGCTTCCACCTCCGCGAGGAATACGAAGCGCTGAATGCGGCACGGGCGCGGATGGCAGACCCGGCATGGGTGGAACGCTATCACAGGCGAGCTGGGGTGGAGGGCACGCTTTCGCAGGGCGTGCGCGCATTCGGCATGCGCCGGAGCCGCTACATCGGCTTGGCAAAGACGGGGCTACAGCAGGTCTGTACGGCAGTGGCGATGAACGCCTCGAGGGTGGTGCATTGGTTGGATGAACGGCCACGCGCCAAAACACGCGTGACGCGCTTCGCGGCCCTGGCAGCAGCCGCCTGAATTCGCCGACAGTATCAGGTGTTCCTCCGCATCTGCGGCAAGGTGCACCGCCTTTGGCGCGCAGTGGACCAGCATGGAAATGTGCTCGACATCCTGGCGCAGAGACGGCGCAACGTCAAAGCCACAAAGCGCTTCTTCCGCAAGCTGCTCAAGGGTTTGCATTACGTGCCGCGGGTGATCGTGACCGACAAGCTGCGCAGCTACGCCGCGGCCAAGCCTGACATCCTGCCCGGTGCCGAACATCGGCAGAGCCGTTATCTCAACAACCGGGCCGAGGTGTCGCGCCAGACGATGCGACGACGAGGACGGCAGGTGCAGCGGTTCAAGTCAGCCCGCCACCCCTCCAGCAGCTTTCCACCTGCTCCGCAGGCGGAACCTTTGCTGCTTCCGCCCAGCGCTTCCTTTCAGCCCACAGCCGCATCCACAACCACTTCCAGCTCCGTCGCCACCGCCTGACAGCCGACCAGTACCGCGCCACCCGCGACGTCGCCTTCCGCACCTGGCGCGAAGTTGCCGGCATCGCAGCCGCCGCGTGAGAACCTGCTCGGCCGTCAGCCTTCGGCAGCCCCCGATTATCAATCTGACAATGCCTTCAATAGTGTTAGTCTCGTTGAGTATCGCTGCAGGCTGGGATAAGCTGGCGCCGGTTCCGTGCACCCATTGCACGGAGCACGGCGGCAACGTGCAGCTTCGCTGTTCCCGGGCTAATTCCGAGACGTTGTGCAATTCTCTTATTGCTCAAACCAAGTGCTACGAGCCGCAGCACTTCCACTTGCCGACGGGTTAAGCTTTCCCGTTGCTGGTCTCGCTCGCTTACAACGAGACCTGAGCCAAGCCCGGCCAACGCGCGCGTCAGGTTCTCGTGGCAGCGTCGCAGGTTTGTGAGAAGCACGTCGTTACCCGTGTCGACCGCGGATTGGTCGAGCAGGTTGCCCAATTCCTGCAATGGCGCACTCAGCCGCGCCGCCGCTCCTGCAACGATTGCGGCGGCGGTGGCGAGTGCGCGGTCGGCTTCCTCCTTCGCCACCCGCAGTCCGGCTTCGGCCCCGACCTCGCGGCTCACGTCGATGACGATGCCGTCCCAGACGACGCAGCCATCCGCGCGCCGGGTTGGCCGGGCAATGCCTCGCGCCCAATGCACCGCGCCGTCATGCCCGATGACGCGCACGCGGTGATCCAACAGCGTGAGCATCGTCGCGCTCACTTCAAGATCAGCCATCATGCGGTCGCGGTCATCCGGATGGATCCAATCAAAGCGGATTTCATGCTCGGCGAGCAACCGCTCGTGGTCGATCCCGAACTGCCGGAACAAGCCGTTCGACAGATACTCGAACATGTAGCTGCCGTCAGGCCGACGCACACGGCGGTAAACGTTGCCGGGCAGGTTATCGATGAGCACGTCCATTCGAGGCGTGCTGCCCCGCTTCTCTAGCTGTTGCGGCTTCATGGCATATGCCTATTGACGCCTCTGCATATCTCTCTGACGTTCGATGTCAACGGCGAGAGCGGCGGGAGGATGCTTGCGAAAGCTGATCATTGAAGCGCGCGTGAACGAATATATGCCGCGCAGCCAGGGCAATCCGAATGTGCCGTACTCGCCGACTGAGATCGCCGCCGACGCGCGTGCGTGCCGCGACGCTGGCGCGGCCGTGGTGCACTTCCACTCCCGCAAGCCCGATGGCAGCCCGGAGCACTCGGCTGAAAGCTACGCCGAAACAGTTGCGCTGATCCGCGCCGCCTCCGACATCCTGGTTCATCCCACCCTCGGTTACGTGACGCTCGACGCGTCGGGTGAGAGCCGCCTCGCGCACATCCTCGACATGGCGCGCGACCCGGCGACCGCGCCGCATTTCGCGCCGATGGACATGGGATCCGTCAACGTGGACCGCTACAACGCCCAGGCGCGGCGGTTTGAAACCAAGACCCTGATTTACCGCAACTCGACCGAGACGCTCGAATATTTCGCCACGGCGCTCCGGGGCGCCAAGCTGAAGCCCTACCTCGTCGCCTGGACCGTGGGCTTCACCCGCTACATGTCGGCTTTCCTCGACATGGGCCTGTTGCGCGAGCCAGCCTACCTTTGTTTCTGCCTGACCGACGATACCTTCCTCGGCGGCCATCCCGGCACGCTGAGGGGTCTGCAGGCGCATCTCGATTTCCTGCCGGCGGACCGGCACGTGGAATGGACGGTCTGCAACTTCGGCGGCAATTTGCTGGCGCTGGCCGCCGCCATCATCTCGCAAGGCGGGCACGTTTCCATCGGACTCGGTGACTATACCTACGGGGAACTCGGGCAGCCCACCAACGCCGACCTGGTGCGGCGGATCGTGCAGATCGCCCACGAACTCGGGCGCGAGGTCGCCTCGCCCGACGAAGCCAAGGCCATGCTCGGCATGCACTGAACCATAACACAACAGGAGGAGATCATGCTGCTGTCCCGCCGCCTCGCCCTGGCCACCCTGGCGCTCCCCTTCGTCTCCCGCGCCAGCCACGCGCAGGGTGTGACGCTCAAGATGCAAGGTTTCCTGCCCGCCGGCACCATCCCGCAGACCGCATTCGAGGCCTTCGCCGAACGCGTCACCAGCAAGTCCGGCAGCAAGCTCCGCATACAAGCGCTGCCTGGCGGCGGCGTGGTGGCCGTCACTGAAACGCTCTCCGCCGTGCAGGCCGGCATCCTCGATGGGCATTACTCGGCGGCATCCTACTTCGCCTCGCGCGACCCCGGTTTCACCGTGCTGGGCGACACGGGCGCGTCGTTCGACGACGTGGCCTCGCGCGACCGCTGGCTGGCCGAGGGCGGCGGCGAGGACGTGGCGCGGGCGCAGTACGCGAAGTTCGGCATGGCCATGGTGGCGCCCGTGTTCTGGGCCTCGGAGCAGATTTCCTCGCGCCGCAACCTCGCCGGCTTCGAGGACCTGAAAGGCATCAAGATCCGCGTGCCGCCGGGCCTCATCTCGGAGATCATCGGCAAGTCCGGCGCCGCCGTGATCAACCTGCCCGGCGGCGAGGTGTTCAACGCCTTGCAATCCGGCGTCATCGACGCCACCGATTGGGCCAGCCCGGCGCTGAACCAGGATGTCGGCCTTTATCGCGCGGCCAAGTTCTCCATCGACGCGTCGCATTCCATGCCCACCACCGACATCTCGGTCGCGACGCCCAAGTGGTCGGCCCTGCCGGACGACATGAAGGCGCTGATCACCGCGGAGGCACGGGCGATGAGCACGGCGCTGAAAGCCGACCTGGCGCGTGCGGACGCGGCGGCGCTGGAGAAGATGAAGACGGAGGGCGTCACGGTGACCACCTGGCCTAAAGCGGAGGTCGCCAAGCTGCGCCAGGTTACCAGCGAGGTGCAGGACGGCCTAGCTGCCCGCAACGGCAACGCGAAGGCGGTCATCGCGTCGCTGCGCGCCTTCCAGGCCAAGCTGGGCTGACCCGGATACGGTGAATGGACCGCGCCACGCGGGCGGCCGGGCTCGCCTGCGCTTGGCTGTTCGTGCTCTCGGCGGTGCTGTCGGCCTACGAAGTCGGCATGCGCTACCTGTTCGCCGCGCCGTCGAACTGGGTGCAGGAGTTGGTGACCACCCTGTGCGCCATCGGTTTCGCCTTCGGTGGCGCCTGGACCATGCTGGAGGAACGCCACATCCGCATCACCATCGTGCCCGATCGCCTCGGTCCCGCAGGGCAGCGGGCGGTCGCCTGGCTGTCGGCCATCGTCGGCACGTTCTATTTGGCCGGGCTGCTCTGGGGCGTGTGGCTGCAAGGGGTGGACTCGATCTGGCGGTTCGGCGACGGCGTATGGCAGCCGGAACTGATGCCAGGACCGCCGAACTGGGCGCTGCCGGCCATCGTGAAGGGCGCGCTGGTCGGTGCGGTCGCGCTGTTCCTGTTGCTGGTGGTGCGGTCGCTGCTGCGCCTGGGCGCCGGGCGGGATTGACCGGTGCTGCCCGCCTCGATCGAACTGCTCTCGGGCGGCATCCTGGTCGCGATGATCGCGCTCCTGGTGCTCGGCGTGCCGCTGGCCTTCACCACCGGCGCGGTCGCGGTCGGGCTGTGCTTATGGATCTACGGGCCGCAGAGCCTGTTGCTGGTCGCCAGCCGGACCTACTCGCTGATCGACTCCTTCTCGCTGGTTTCGGTGCCGTTCTTCATCCTGATGGCCTCGATGATGGAGCGCTCGGGCATCGCGCGGGACCTCTACCGCGCCCTGAACGTCTGGGCCGGCCGGCTGCCCGGCGGATTGGCGGTGGTGACGACGGTGGTCGGCATCGTGCTGGCGGCGACGGTGGGAGTGATCGGCGGCGAGATCGTGTTGCTGGGCTTGGTCGCCCTGCCGCAACTGCTGCGGCTCGGCTACGAGCCGAAGCTGGCGATCGGCACGGTCTGCGCGGCCGGGTCGTTGGGGACGATGATCCCGCCGTCAATCATCCTGGTGCTGTACGGCATTACGGCCGGGGTGTCGGTGGCGGACCTGTTCCTCTCCTCGCTGCTGCCCGGGCTGCTGCTGGCGACGCTTTACATCGCCTACATCCTCGTCCGCTGCGCCCGGAACCCGGCGCTCGGCCCGCCTCCGCCCGCGGACGAACTGGCCATGCCGCTCGGCGCCAAGCTGCGCTTGCTGGGCGGCGTCGCGGTGCCGCTGGTCATCGCATTGGCGGTGCTCGGCTCGATCTACCTGGGCCTCGCCTCGGTGACGGAGTCCGCGGCCGTGGGCGTGGTCGGCGTGGCGCTCGCCATCTGGTTGCGGGGCGACTTCTCCGTCGGCTTGATACGAGCGGCCGCGTACCAGACCATGTCCACATGCGGCATGGTGCTGTGGCTGGTGATCGGCACCAACGCGCTGATCGGCGTCTACACGCTGATGGGCGGAATCGACTTCGCGCGCGCCATGCTGACCGGCTTGCCGTTCTCGCCGACGGTCGTGCTGGTGATCATGGTGGCGATCTGGATCTTCCTCGGCTTCTTTCTCGACTGGATCGGCATCATGCTGCTGACGGTGCCGATCTTCTTGCCGACGGTGCAGTCGTTCGGGTTCGATGCGCTGTGGTTCGGCATCCTGTTCAATCTGTCGATGCAGATCGCCTATCTCTCGCCACCCTTCGCCCCGGCCGCCTTTTACCTCAAGGGCGTGGCACCCGCCTCCATCAGCCTCGACACCATCTTCTCCGCCATGTGGCCGTTCATCGCGCTGCAAGTGGTGGGGCTTGCTCTCGTGTTCTTCTGGCCGGAGATCGCGCTCTGGCTTCCACGTTTTGCCGGGTGAACCAATGACCGAGCGCCGCATGATCGTGCCCGCGGGAATGGAGGCCATCGTCGAGCGCTACCGCTACGCCCCCGGCGTGCTGGTGGGCGACACGCTCTACGTATCCGGCCAGGTCGGGCGGGACGAGAACCTGGCCGTGCTGGACGACCGCGAGCAGCAGTTCGAGCAGTGCTTCCGCAACATCGGCCAGGTCCTGGACGCCGCCGGGTTCGCGTTCGGGGACATCGTTGAGCTGGAAAGCTGGTTCCTGAGCTTCCCCGCTGACCTCGCGTTGTTCATGCGGGTCAAGGACCGTTGGCTCACCGGCCCGATCTACCCCACCTGGACCGGCTTCGGCGTGCAGTCCTTCTCCATGCCGGGCATCGTTTGCGAGGTGAAGGTCACCGCGATCCATGGAGGTCCCGCCGCATGAGCAAGCTCGAAAGCCAATACTTCGACCTCTGCCGCATTCGCTGTTTCGATGAGCGCGTGATGGAGCTGTTCCATCAAGGCATCGTCAAAGGCACCGCCCATTCGTGCGTGGGGCAGGAGGCGGTCGCCGTCGGCGGCTGCGCGGCCTTGCGCGAGGACGACTTCATCGTTTCGCACCACCGCGGCCACGGCCATTGCATCGCCCGCGGCGCCGACCTCACCCGCATGGCGGCCGAGCTGATGGGCCGCGACACCGGCTATTGCCGCGGCCTCGGCGGCTCCATGCACATCGCCGCGCTCGACCGCGGCATCCTGGGCGCCAACGGCATCGTCGGCGCCGGGATCGGGCTCGGCGCCGGGGCGGCCCTCTCGGCGCAGGTGCGGCGGAGCGGGCAGGTGTGCTTGGTGTTCTTCGGTGACGGCGCGGCCAACGAGGGCATCTTCCACGAGGCACTCAACCTCGCCAGCTTGTGGCGCCTGCCGGTGGTCTATCTTTGCGAAAACAATGGGTTCGGCCTCTCCACCGCCATGGCGCACTCCACCGCCGTCGAGCGTTTGTCCATGCGCGCCGCCGCTTATTCCATGCCCGGCGAGACCGTTGACGGCAACGACGTGCTGGCCGTGGAAGACGCGGTGCAGCGGGCCGTGGACCGGGCGCGCGCCGGCGGGGGGCCGAGCTTGATCGAGGCGCTGACCTGGCGCTGGGGCGACCATTCCATGCGCTCCAACCTGCCGCGCTACCGTGACAAGGACGACGAGGCGCGCTGGCGGGCCGAGCGCGACCCGCTGGCCCGCACCGCCGTGCTGCTCGGCGAGCGGCAAGTCCGCCCGGACCACCTCGAGGCGCTGCGCGCCCGCGCGCAGGGCGCCGTGGACGACGCGCTGACGGCCGCGCAAACCGCGCCCGAGCCGACGCTGGAGACGCTGCACGCACTGGTGCTGGCGCCGCACCCCGACCTGCCGGACGAGCCGGGCACCGCGGGCGAGATGCGGCAGCTCTCCTACGTGGACGCCATCCGCGAGGCGATCGACGGCGAGATGGCGCGGGACGAGCGCGTGATCGTCATTGGCGAGGATGTCGGCCGCATCGGCGGCATCTTCGGCTGCACGCGCGGGCTGATCGACCGCTACGGGCCGCAGCGCTTGCTGGACACGCCGATCTCAGAGAACGCCATCGGCAACGTCGCCGTGGGCGCGGCCATCACCGGCCTGCGCCCGGTCGCCGAGATACAGATCTTCGATTTTGTGACGTTGATGATGGACGCCATCGTCAACCAGGCTGCCAAGTTCCGCACCATGCTGGGCGGCGTGCCGACCGTGCCCGTGGTGTTCCGCGGCCCGCAAGGCGGCGGCATCCGCCTGGGCGCGCAGCACTCGCAATCGCTGGAAGCTTGGTTCTGCCACGTGCCGGGCTTGGTGGTGCTGGCGCCGTCCACGCCATACGACGCGAAGGGACTGCTGGCGGCGGCCATCCGCGACGACAACCCTGTCGTGTTCTTGGAGCACAAGCTGCTGTATGCGCAGTCGAAAGGCCCGGTGCCGGAAGCGCCCTACGCCATTCCGATCGGTCGTGCCGACATCAAGCGGCCCGGCACCGACGCCACCGTGGTCGCCACCATGGCGATGGTCGCCCCCGCCCTCGCGGCCGCTCGCGCGTTGGCGCGGAGCGGCATCGAGGTCGAGGTGATCGACCCGCGCACTCTCCGCCCGCTGGACAGCGAGACCATCCTCGCCTCCGTGCGCAAGACCAACCACTTGGTGGTCGTGCACGAGGGCTGGACCAAGTGGGGCTTCGGCGCCGAGGTGTCGGCGATGGTGATGGAGCAGGCGTTCGACTGGCTCGATGCGCCGGTGCTGCGCGTCGGCATGCCGGACGTGCCGATGCCGTACAACGACGCGCTGGAGCGCGCCGTCATCCCGGACCAAGCCGCGATCACCGCCGCGATCCGCAGCGTTCTGGGGCGGTGATGGCGCTCCGCTGGCCCGATCTCCTGGCCCTGGGCCGTCCGGCCGTGGGCACGTGGTCGCAGATCGCCTCCGAGGAGTGTGTGGACATGCTCGGCGCCGCCGGGCTCGACTTCACGATCATCGACATGGAGCACGGCGCGCTCGGCATCGGGATGGCGGAGCGGCTGATCCGCGCCTGCGACGCGAACGGGTTGGCGCCGTTGCTGCGTTTGGCGCGAGCCGAGCCGTTCCTGGTCGGGCAGGCGCTCGACGCGGGCGCGACGGCGGTGGTGGCGCCGGGGGTGGCCTCGGCTGAGGCCGCCCGGGCGCTGGTCGCCGCCGGGCGTTTCGCGCCGGAGGGCACCCGCGGCGCTTGTCCCTGCGTGCGCGCGGGCGGGCACTTCATCCGTGACTGGCGCGCGCACGTGACCCGGCAGCACGGCGGCACCGGGGTGATCGCGCTGGTCGAGAGCCAGGCCGGGCTCGATGACATCGAGGCGATCTGCGCCGTGGAAGGCTTGCTGGCGCTGCTGATCGGGCCGTTCGACCTCTCGGTCTCGCTCGGACACGCCGGGAACATCGCTGCGCCGGAGGTGCAGCGCGGCATCGACCGCATGATCGCCGCCGCCCGTGCGAACGGCCTGCCGATCATGGCGCCCATCTTCGACCCCGACCTGGCCGAAGCCCGGCGGCAGCGTGACGCCTGGACAACGCGTGGCGCCGACCACTTCGTTGTCGGGACCGACAAAATCATCTTCGCGGACGCCGTGGCCCGCTACGCCGCATCGTTCGGGCGTCTGTAGCTTCAACAACGCCTCTACTCGTGCCAACATGCAATCGGCTCGGACAACCAGGCCCAACCCCGGCGCGCGCGGACGCGACCGGCAACTTGAGGGAGCACGCGATGCAACGCAGGACGGTGATCAAGGCTGGCTTGGCCGCACTCGGAACAGTCGTGGCAGGGCCTGGTAGCAGCCCGGCCGCCGCTGCCAGCAAAGACCTGGTCTACCTCACGCCGGGGCTCGACCTGCCGTTCTGGCGCGCGCTGTCGAAGGGCGTCGAGGCGGCGGCGAAGGACAAGGGCTACACCTGCCAGACCTTCGACTCCCGCAACAACGCCCAGACCCAGTTGCAGAACGCGCAGGATGCCATCACCCGCGGCGTCGCCGGCATCGTGATCTCGCCGACCGACTCCTCCACCGCGCCGAGCGTGCTCGCACTCGCGTCGCGCGCCAAGATCCCCGTCGTGATCGCCGACATCGGCACCAACAGCGGCGACTACGAGGCGTTCGTCATCTCGGACAATTACCGTGGCGCGCATGACGTCGGCACGAATTTGGCTGCCTCGCTGAAGAAGAAGGGCTGGGCGGACGGCTCCGTCGGCATCGTCGCCATCTCGCAAGCGCGCAAGAACGGGCAGGCGCGCACCAAGGGCTTCCTCGACGGCTTGAAGGAGGGCGGCTTCACCGGCAAGGAAGCCGGGATGCAGCAGATGCAGTCCTACACGTCCGACGAGACGTTCAAATTCACCCAGGACCTGCTGACAGCGAACCCCGGCATGCGCGGATTGTTCATCCAAACCGACCAGCCGACCATCGGCGCCCTTCGCGCCATCAAGGCCGCCCGGCGCGATGGTGACCTGCTGGTCGCGGCTTTCGACGGCATTCCGGAGTTCGTGGACCTGCTGAAATCCGGCGCCATCGTCGTCTCCGGCATGCAGCAGCCCTACCTGATGGGCACGCGCTCCGGTGAGGCCATGCTGGCGGCCATCGCCGGCACCCCGCCCGAGAAGGAGATCACCGTGCCGATCCTCGCCGTCACCAGCGACAACATCAACCAGGTGTTGCCCACCATCCGCAAGACCGTGTTCGGCGAAGAGGGCTGAGCACGACCGCCCCGGTACTTGGCGCCCAGGCCCCCGGCGCGCCGCTCCTGGCCGCCGAGGGCGTGACCAAGTCGTTCGACCGAACCCCCGCCCTGGCCGGCGCCGACCTCCACCTGCGCGCGGGGGAAGTGCATGGCCTGCTCGGCGCAAATGGTGCGGGCAAGTCCACGCTGTCGAAGGTCATCGCCGGGCACCATACGTTGGACGGCGGCGAACTTCGCCTGCGCGGGCGGCGGATCGTGTTCCGCAACACGCGCGACGCGCTGCGGGCCGGCATCGCCATCGTCATGCAGGAAACCAGCCTGGTGCCGGACCTTTCGGTGCTGGAGAACATCTTTCTCCCGCTGCTCGGCCGTCCTGGCCGGCTTGAGACCCGGCGCTTGCGGCGCGAAGGCTCGGCGCTGCTCGACAGCCTCGGCCAGGCCGACGCCCTACCGCTCGACCGCGAGGTGCGCGGCCTCTCTTCCGCGCAGAAGCAGTTGGTCGAGATCGCCAAGGCGCTCGGCATCGGCGCCACGCTCATGATCTTCGACGAACCGACCGCCTCCCTCTCGCCCAGCGAAGTTGACCGGCTGTTCGACATCATGACCCGGCTGCGCGACGCCCAGTGCGGCCTCGTGTTCGTCTCGCACCGGCTGGAGGAAGTGTTCTCCATCACCGACCGCGTCACCGTCATGCGCGAGGGCCGCACCGTCATGGATGGCCGCCCGACTTCCGGTCTCGATCAAGCCGAGCTGATCCGCAGCATGGTCGGCGCCGATGTGACCCTGGCCACGAGCCGCGCCGCTGCGGGCGGTCGCGAGGCTCCCGTCGTGCTGGAGCTTCGCAACCTTGCCGCGGCGCCTGCGGTGCAGGACGTGTCCTTCGCGGCTCATCGCGGTGAGATTCTCGGCCTCGGCGGCCTGGTCGGCGCCGGCCGGTCGGAAACGGTCGAGGCGGTGTTCGGCTTGCGTCCCCGCACCGGCGGCACCGTTCTGCTGCATGGCCAACCCTTGCCCGCCAGCAATCCGGGAGCCGTCATCCGCGCCGGGATCGGCTTCGTCGCTGAGGATCGGCGCACGCAGAACATCGTGCCGGACCTCAGCGTGAAGGAGAACCTGCTGCTCGCCCATCTCGGCGCCCGGCGCGGCTTCGGCCTCGGCTACCGCGCCCGCGAGCAGCGCGTGGCCGAGCTGCTGGCCAAGCTCGGCCTGCCGCAGGAGCGGTTGCAGGACAGATCCATGCTCAACTTCTCCGGCGGCATGCAGCAGAAGATCATCATCGCCCGCTGGCTCCTGCTCGACCCGGCGGTGCTGATCCTCGACGAACCGACCAAGGGCGTCGACATCGGCACCCGCACCAGCATCTACGCCCTGCTGCGCGAGGTCGCCGCCAAGGGTGCCGCCATCGTCGTCGTCTCGTCCGACTTCGAGGAGTTGCTGGCGCTCAGCGACCGCGTGGTCGTCATCAGCGACGGCCGTTCGGTGGCGGACCTGCCCACCGCCGTGCTCGACGAGGAAAAGCTGACGCTGCTCGCCGCCCCGCGCACCTCGATGGCTTCCAATACCGCCTTGCTGCAGGACCTCGTGCGCGAGAACGGCGGCGCCGGGTTCTGGGCGCTGATCGGGGACGGGAGGGTGATCTGCCTCAACGCTTGCATCACCGACCCGGCCGCCGACCCCGGCTTCAAAGCCGGCGACGCCGTGGCGCTTGATCAGTCCCGCATTCCCCACGCGCTGCACGGCCGCGGCGCCGGCTTCGTATCGGAGGACGGGCAGTCCACCATGCTGGTGCCGATCCGCACGCATCGCGGCCACGACCTCGGCTGGATCGGGCTTAGCCTGCCGGAGACCGAAGGCTTGCCGGACGCGACCGCCATCCGCGCACAGATCGAGACCCGGGCCGCGGCGCTATGACGTTGCGATCGCTCGGCCGCCGGCTTGAGGTGCGGATGGTCGGTCTCACGCTGCTGATCGCGGCCGTGCTTTCGGTGCTGTCACCCTATTTTCTCACCCAGTCCAACATCTTCAACATCCTCGACCAATCCGTCGTGGTGGGCATCGTCGCCGTCGGCATGACATTCGTGATCCTGACCGGAGGGATCGACCTCTCGGTCGGCTCGGTGGCCGGGCTGAGCGGGATCGTGCTGGGGCTGACGCTGCACAGCCTGCCGATCCCGCTCTCGATCGGCGTCGCCGTGCTGGCGGGTGGCGGCATCGGCTTGCTGTCTGGCCTGCTGATCAACCTGTTCGGCCTCGCGGCCTTCGTCGTCACACTCGGCATGATGGCGATCGGCCGCAGCCTGGCCTTCATCCTCTCCGGGCAGACCGCGATCTCTGACATTCCCACCGGGCTGCAGGCGATTGTTTACACGACCGTGCTCGGCATCCCGTCCAACGTGCTGTTTCTGTTGCTGCTCTACGCCGCCGCTGCCGCCTATCTCGCCTACACGAAGGGCGGGCGCACGATCTACGCTGTCGGCTCCAACAAGGAGGCCGCCCGGGCCGCAGGCCTCAACACGATGTTCTACGCCGTCCTGCCCTACGTTCTGTCGGGCACCCTCTCCGCCGTCGCCGTTTGCTTCTCCGTCGGACAGCTTCTCTCGGCCGACCCGCTCATGGGCAACGGGCTGGAGCTCGACGCCATCGCCGCGGTGGTGATCGGCGGCGCCAGCCTGTATGGCGGGCGCGGCTCGATGGTCGGCACGCTGATGGGCGTGTTCATCGCCGTGATGATCCGCAACGGGCTGAACCTGCTCGGCGTGTCGCCGTTCTGGCAAGGTTCGGCGATCGGCACCATCATCATCGTCGCACTCCTGTTCGAACGCCTTGTCAGCGCACGAGTGAACCGATGACGCCTTCACCCCCTTCCCCTGCCGTCATGCGCTACGGCACGGAGGAGCCGGTCGCCGAGCTTCGCGTGCTCACCGCCGGCAAGCTCAGCGTGGAGCTCGATGCCGGCAACCTCCGCCACATCCGCTGGGGCGGGCTGGAGGTGATCCGGGCCGTTTCCTTCATCGTCCGCGACCGCGATTGGAGCACCTGCAATCCCACCATCACCGGCCTTGCCGTGGACGAGCGGCCCGGGGGCTTCACCGTGCGTTACGAAGCCCTGGCCCGAGACCGCACGCAGCGGTTCCGCTACCACGCCAGCATCGCCGCCACCGCGGATGGCACACTGCTGTTCGAAGCCGAGGGCGTGCCGGAAACAGACTTCCTCACCAACCGCACCGGCTTCGTCGTCCTCCATCCCATCATCGGCGTCGCCGGCGAGCCCGTCACGGTCGAGCGCGTGGACGGGACCACGACCGAGGCCGTCTTCCCCCGCCTGATCGACCCGGTTCAGCCGATGATGGACCTGCGCGCGCTGACGCACCGGCCCGCACCGGGCGTTTGCGTCACGTGCCGCATGGAGGGCGACACGTACGAGATGGAGGACCAGCGCAACTGGGCCGACGCCTCGTTCAAGACCTACGTCCGCCCGCTGGCCCGGCCCTGGCCCTACACGCTGCCGAAAGGCGAGACGCTGGCGCAGTCGGTGCGGATCGAGATCACCGGCCCCGCCCCGGCCCAACTGCCCGGCGGCCTCCCTGTTACCCTGGCCCTCGGCGACCGACTCGGCCCGGCGCCGCGCCTCGGTGTCGGCCTTGACCCTGACGACATCCAATCCACGCTGCGTCACGCCGAAACCTTCCGCGAACTCGGTGCGGCGATCCTTGTCTGTCACTACGACCCCCGCCGCGGTCATGGTGCCGAAACCCTTGCTGCGTTGGCCGACACCGCCCATGCCATCGGCGCCGAACCTTGGCTGGAAGCCGTACTGGTTGAGGTCGAACACTACGCGGCGGAGATCGGCGAACTCGGCCGCCTCGTGGGCGCGGCGGGCTCGCCGTTCGCGACCGTCCTGCTTTCCCCGGCGCCGGACATGAAATGCACCTTGCCGGGTAGCCCGTGGCCGCCGGCCCCACCCGCCGAGGGCATGTTCCAGGCCGCCCGCGTCGCCTTCCCCGGCGCGCGCCTTGGTGGCGGCATGTTCAGCTTCTTCACCGAACTCAATCGAAAGCGGCCACCCACGCACTTGCTGGATCTCGTCAGCTTCACGACCATCGCCACCATGCACGCCGGCGACGACCATTCCGTCATGGAGGGGATCGAAGCGCTGCCCGCCATTGCCGATACCGCCCGGCATATCGCCGGCGGCGTGCCGTTCGTCGTCGGGCCAAGCGCGATCGGCATGCGTCACAACCCTTACGGGGAAGCGCCGGTGCCGAACCCCGGCAACGTCCGCCAGGCCATGACGGCGAACGATCCCCGGCAACGCGGCTTGCTGGGCGCCGCCTGGGCCTGCGGCGTGTTCGCGCGTTTCGCATACGGAGGTGCCGCGGCCATCACGCTCGGGGCGACAACAGGCCCCTTCGGCGTGTTGCACACGCCCACCTCGTCGCCGGCGCCTTGGTTCGACCGGCATGGCGGCGTGTATCCCATGTATCACGCCATCCGGGCCTTGGCCGCGTTGAACGGGGCAACCATGATGGATATCGTTTGCTCGGATCCCGCCAAGCTCGCCGCGGTCGCCGTGACAGGACGGGACGGGGCCAGCCTCCTCGTCGCCAATCTGACACCCGAGACAATCGACATCGCACTCCCGGCCGAAGCCGTCTGCGTGCTGATGCTGGACGAGCAATGCTTCGTTGCAGCTACGTTTAATACGATACCCGCCAGGCCACCGAAGGAAAAAGCAAGCCAGACGAAAGCTCTCGGTCCATTCGCTGTTGCAACCTTTACCCTCGCTCCTTGTTCAGCCCCAGAGTGTGGTTCGATGGATTAATGATGAAGAGATCTGGTTATTTGGCTTATCTTTAGTGATTCTCCCACGCTTCACGTGAATCATGCCGCGAGCAGGACGCGCCTCCGCAGCAGGTCGAAGCTGGCGCGACCGTAGCTTTGCCGTTTCAGCAGCTTGAGGCGGTTGACCTGTCCTTCAGCTTGGCCGCTGCGCCAGGGCTCGGTCAAGGCGGCGCGCACCGCGGCACCGTCCACCTCCAGCTCGGCGGCGAACGTCTCGATAGCAGGAACACTGCGAGCACGAGCGTCGGCCATCCAGGCGTTCAGCTCGCTCGTCGGCTCGGCTGGGGCACGCCCTTCTCGCCTGCCCCTGACGCCGCAAGCGCGCACGAGCGTGGTGAACTGGCGCGCCAATCCCGCAACGGCCTTGGCGTCGCCGTCCTGCTCAACGCGGGACACTGCGGCAGCGTCGACTGCGCCCAGTGCTGTGAGGGGCTGGACCACCAGCCACGCCAGTTGCCCCGGCGCTGGCAAGGGCGGTCTCTTGTCGCGCGCCACCGCATTGCATCTCACTGATTATTGCTGGCGCTGGCTGTTGCCTCAGGTGGTTTGCTGCTGGGCGCGTGCGGGGTCGCAGGGCGACGCGGCGGGAGTTGAAGGCGGTCAGCGCACGGCATCGGGACGGGGCGCGAGGGGAGCGGTCGCGCATGCTCGACCAGTTCGCGGCGGTCACGGGCCATCATCGCGAGCATGCGATCCGGCTGCTGGCGGGGTCGGGCGAGCGGGAGGAGGCGGACGGGTCTGGCCTGCCGGCGCGGGCTTGCGCGAGACCCTATGGCGTGGAGGTCCGGGACGCGGTGATCCAGCTGTGGGAGGTGGCGGACCCTGGCATGCTCGAAGCGGCGGCGGCCGATGCTGCCGGTGTTGCTGCCGGTGTTGCTGCCGGCCTTGGAGCGGCACGGTCGCGTGGTGCTGGACGAGGCGGTGCGGGCCAAGCTGCTGACGGTGGGCGCGGCCAGCATCGACCGCTTGCTGGCCGGGGCGCGCGCGGTGGCCGGTGGCGGACGCCGCCCGGCGGGGTTCGGCCCGGCGGTGCGCCGGAGCGCGCCGGTGCGGACGTTCACCGACTGGGGTGAGTGGGCGCCGGGCTGGGTCGAGGTGGACTTCGTGGCTCATGGCGGCACGGCGGCGCTTGCGCAGACGCTGGCGCTGACCGACGTGGCCACGGGGTGGACGGAGCGCGTTCCCGTCGTGGTGCGGGAGGCGGAGATGGTCGCGCACGCGCCGGGCCGGGCGCGGGAGCTGTTCCCATTTCCGCTGCGCGGGGTCGAGTTCGACAACGACAGCCTGTTCATGAACGACCTGGTCGTGGGCTGGCGCCGGGCGGAGGGCCTGGAGGTGACGCGCTCGCGGGCCCGCCGCAAGGACGACCAGGCGTGGATCGAGCAGAAGAACGGGGCCGTCGTGCGCCGGCTGGTCGGCGACGGGCGGTTCGAGGGCGTGCTGGCCGGCGAGGGGCTGGGCCAGCTGTGTGCGGCGGCGCGGCAACCTGTTCCAGCCCTCGTTCAAGCTGCGGGAGAAGCGGCGTGAGGGTGCGCGGGTGATCAAGCGCGACCATGCGCCGGTGCCGCCCACGATGCGGGCGCTGGCCCATGCGGAGGTGTCGGATGCGGACAAGTCGCGGCTTCGGGACATGCTGGCCAGCGCCGATCCGGTCCTGTTGCTGGCCGGGATGCGCGCGCGATGGGGGCTGGCCGCGGTGACGCGCCGGCGCCGCCCGACCTGGCGCGGTTCACGGCGAGCTCGAAGGTGGCGTGGTCCGAGGGAGAGAGGCGGCCGACCCGCAAGCGCCGCTGCGTGCGGGTCAAGCCCGCGGCGCGGAGGTCGATGCTGGACGCGGTGCGCGGGCGGCGGCTGGCGTGGCTGGAGGGGGCGGTGGGCGTCGTCGGCGACGGCTGCGTTGGAACGGCTGCGCGGCCTGCATCCTGGCCGGTTCAGCGCCGATCACCTGCGGACGGTGCGGCGGTCCATGAAGGGGCGGCGGGCGGCGATGGCGCGCGAGGCGCTGCTTGGGCCGGCGTTGCCGACTTTTGCGACCAGATCAAAGGCGGTGACGCAGGTCGGCACTGAGCTGAGTGTGACCGAAAACACCGAGACGCTTGGCAACTCTCCGTCCCAAGGCAACGCGGCCACAGCGGTTCGGATGTCGTCCGTGCTCTGGTTCCGCCGCCGCCCGACCTTGGCCGGCACCGTGCGCCGCTCGGCCAGCCAGCGGAGGCCCTGCTTATTCCCGCCCGGAAAGCCCATGCCGCGCACCTCGCGCCAAAGAGCGAGGCCGTTCTCGCACCCTTCGGCCCGCCGCCGTTCCAAACACGGAAGGCAGGGGTCAAGAATGCTCCGACCCGGGCCAGGCGGGCCGGGAAGCTCTCGACACGGGCGAACTTACGCACGGCGGCGCGGGCAAGGTCCATCGCCCGCGCGATCGCCATCAGCGGCTCGCCTCCTAGAGGCCGAAGCCGAACCTTGTCGCAGCGAGCCTGCCACCGCGCGCGGCTTTCAGCCCGTGCCGCCCGCTCGGGTCCGTTGCGCCGGAACGCATGCTCGCGGCGGGATGGGACCGCCGCAGCCCCTTCTCCGGCCGGCGGCACCGGCAAGCGCCGGAACCGGGCATGGGTGGCGTGCAGCCAGCGCTCGACCGCCTGGCGCATGTTGGCCAGCAGATGCCACTTGTCTGCCGCTTGGACCGCCTTGGGCGCGCCGATGGCGGCGGCACGGGCGCACTCGGTCGAGCGGTCGCGCGCGACCACCTCGATCCCTGGCCGCTGCCGCAGCCACTCCTCCACGGTCGCGGCAGCACGGTCCGCCAGCAGGTCGGCCACGCGCCGCCGGTCCATGTCCACCATGATGGCGCCGTAGGCGCGTCCCCGACACAGCGCCCAAACGTCCATGCCCACGACGCGCGCCACGTCCTGCTCGGGCAGCGGCAGGCGGCGGATCAGGCGCAGCGCCGTGTCGGTGCCCGCCGGCATGGCCATGCGGCGCAGCAGCCTCGCACTCGCCTCGCCACCGGGGGGCCGCCCCGACCCGGCCTCGGGTCTCCGCCAGCCGGCACGTCCGGCGCACGCGCAGGCCGACGCGCACCTTGCGTCCGAGTGAAGGAAGGTCGGCGGGCTTGCGCCGGTGGCGGCTGTGAACGGCCCGGCTCGCCTGCCCGCAGTCCGGACAACGGCCGCCGGGTCGCGTGCCGTGCGCGGCAATGTGGAGAAGCTCCGAAGTCTCAGTCGTGATCCGTTCGACGTGGCAGCCCGGCATGGGAAGAAGTTTGTCATGGACACTGCAACGGGGAGCCGCAGCAGCCCCGCCAACCACCCGTCCACCTCCGTCACATCCACGCAAAGCGCGGGAGAGCCACGTTGACGGACGTGACCTATATTTGAGCGATGCCAGAATTCTGTACTATCATGTGTTTCTGAACGATTGAGTTTGCGGCAGCAGATTTGATTCATGCTAGAATAACACGGGCTATGAACTGCAGCACAGTGACCCTTGAAAGCTACTCATGTGACCACCGCGATTCTCGTCGCCACACTGTCAACGATCTGCCTTCTCGGGATAGGAGGATGGCTCACCGAAATTGGTCCGTGGTATCAAGCATTGCGCAAGCCCCGCTTGCAGCCGCCTGGATGGATATTCGGCCCGGCTTGGACCGTGATCCTAAGCTTGGCGGCCGGTGCTGGCGTACTCGCTTGGGAAGGGGCTCCGGACGCCGCGGCCCGCATGCGAATCCTAGCGTTGTTCGCGCTAAACGGCATTCTGCACATTCTCTGGAGTCCACTGTTTTTCAAAGTCAAGCGACCAGACTGGGCTTTGATGGAGATGCCGCTGCTTTGGTTGTCGGTGCTGGCGCTGATGATGGGTGTTGCCCCGTACACGCCGATCGGGCCCTGGCTGTTGCTGCCCTACCTCGCTTGGGTTGCATTCGCGATGTGGATCAACTTCGGAATCGTGCGGCTGAACGGACCATTCCGCTGATCTCATCACCCGGCCACAGGGTTGCCGGGTGGCCAAATCACCGCCAGTCTCAGTGATATGACCGACCTGATCACCCAGAACGACATTAATTGTTTTCTCGCTGACCTGAACGATTTACGCCAGATCGGCGCATTCAAGACCGGTGTCCATCGCCCGACTTACAGCCCGGATGACATGGAAAGTCGCCATTGGCTGATGCAGAAAATGCATGGCGCTGGGCTTGAGCCAACGATGGACGGGGTTGGAAACGTGTTAGGCCGGCATCCCCGATCAGGGCCGAAATTATTGGTCGGCAGCCATATTGAGAGCCAGAACGAGGCTGGGTGGCTGGACGGCGCATTGGGCGTCGTTTCCGCCGTGGCGCTGGCCCGGGCCGGGCTGCCCGTGGATGTGATCGCCTTTGCCGATGAGGAGGGCCACTATGGCAGCTTCGTCGGCTCAAGATCGTTCACTAGTTTGCTGGATGAGCCGGAGATCGACCGTTTGACGAATCGGTATCATGGCAAGCCGTTGCGCGACGCTTTGCGAGAGGCCGGGCTCGCGGGTGTGCCGCGGCTGGCCTTGGAGACAGGGCGCTACAAGGGCTTCGTCGAGATGCACATTGAACAGGGCACCGTGCTGGAGAAAGCGGGGGAGCAAGTCGGCGTGGTGACGGGCATCGTTGCCATTTGGCAGTATCGTATCCTGATCGAGGGGCAGCAGGACCACGCCGGTGGCACCACGATGGCGGAGCGGCGAGACGCCGGCCTCGCGGCGGTGCGGATGCTGGCCTGGCTAGACCAGGAGTTCCCGCGCCATTGCGGCCCGCGGACAGTATGGACGACGGGACGCATCGCCCTACAACCGGGCGCCGCCTCGATCATCCCAGGGCAAGCAGAGGTGCTGTTCCAATTCCGCGACATCGACCCGGACCTGTTGGATAGGCTCGACACGGTGCTGTGCCGCGCGGTGCAGGAACTGAACCGGTTGGAGCGTTGCACCGCGACTCTGGAGGTTATGAGCCAGTCTCAGCCGGCGCCGTGCGACCCGGCGCTACAAGCTTCGCTGGCCGCCGCGGCGGAGGCATTGGCGCCGCACAGGTGGCGATATATGCCAAGCGGAGCCGGACACGATGCGCAGTACATGGCCCGACACATGCCGTCGGCCATGCTGTTCGTGCCGTCGATCGGCGGCGTCAGTCACCATTGGAAGGAGGATACCCATCCGCAGGACCTCGCCATGGGGTTGCGCGTGTTAGCTGACGGCGTTCGGCGCTACCTAGCGGCTTGATGAGCGGACTGCGCGCCGAATGCCGCCGAGGCACGGCGCGTTGCGGCTCTGCCTGGCTCGGCTGTGCCAGTTTCCACGCCGCCGGAAGGCTTTGCAGCGCATGCAGCATGGTGGGGAACTGGCCGAGATCGGTGCCAGTGGCGCAATGCCAAGGGATGATCTCGTCGTTGTTGCGCATCAATCCGTAGTAGGCCCAGGCTTGATTCGGGGCGTACAGTAGCGCGAAGCTGCCGTCTTCCGGCGCCGCGCCACCGCAACCAGGATCGACGATCACCCGATCATAGCCGTGATCGTCGGTGCGTTGCATCCACTGGGCCAAAACCACCAGGTCGCGGCTGGTGAACCGCCACTGCGGCCTCGGCCGGTCGGAAGAATAAACAAGCCTGAGGTACGGGACTTCATGATGCTTAAACATAGCAAGAGCCTAGCCGTGCTTCGTAAACACAGAATGAAGCCAGGAACAGGAAAGCGCCTTGGGACCGAAGATAGTGCGGTAAAGCTGCACGACATTAAGGCGTGGGAAAGGCAAGCTTCATGATCGTTCGGATTGGCAACTGCGCCGGGTTCTCGGGAGACCGCGTTGACGCCCCCGGTCCGGTCGTGGACACCTTGATCAAGGCCGGGGGCTCGGCGGCGGTGTTCTTCGAGGTCCTCGGTGAGCGGACGATAGCCCTGGCGCAGCTTGAACGCCGGCGTGACCCGGATCGCGGCTACGAGCCGATGCTGGAACGGCTGCTCGCGCCGGTGCTGGGCCGATGCGCGCGGGCGGGCATCCCGATCCTCGGCAACTTCGGCGCGGCCAATCCGCCGGCAGCGGCGGCGCTGATCGCCCGGCTGGCGGAGGCCGAGGGATTGCCGGAGCTGCGCATCGCCGTCATCGGTGGCGATGACGTGCGCGATACGTTGGACTTGGACGCGCTCGACGTTCACGAGGCGGATGGTGTCATGGCGCAGGCTGAGCCGGAGCGACTGATCGCCGCCAACGCCTACCTTGGCGCGGCGCCGATGGTCGAGGCGCTGGCGGCAGGGGCGCAGGTGGTCGTGGCCGGCCGGGTGGCGGACCCGGCGTTGGCGTTGGCTCCCTTGATGCACTTCCATGGTTGGGATGCCGCTGACTGGGACCGGATGGCCGCGGGCGTCATGGCCGGGCACTTGCTGGAATGCGGCAGCCAAGTGACGGGCGGAGTGTTTTACGACCCCGGCTTCAAGGACGTGCCAGATCCGGCCAACCTCGGCTTTCCCATTGCTGAGGTGACGGCCGATGGCGGCATGGTGCTGACCAAGGCGGCCGGAACGGGCGGGCTGGTGGACTTGCGGACGGTGCGCGAGCAGCTTCTCTACGAGGTCCACGACCCGGCGACCTACGTCACGCCCGACGTGCTGCTCGACATCACCGAAGTTCATCTCGAGCAACAGGGCGCCGACCGAGTGTCTCTGCGCGGCGCCCGCGGGCGGCCCGCGCCGGAGCGGCTGAAGGTGACTGCCTGCTACGAGGGAGGTTTCCTGGGCGAAGGCGAGGTTACGCTGGCCGGGCCGAACTGCCTGGCGCGGGCGCGGCTGGCGGCCGACGTGCTGCGGCAGCGGATGGTGCGGCGAGGCCTCGACGTGCGGCTGCGGGTGGACCTGATCGGGGCGGCGAGCGTGCACGATAACGACGACGGCGCGCTCGGCCGGGCCTACGCGGGCGCGGAACCGGCTGAGATCCGGGTGCGCCTGGCCGCCGAGGCCGCGACCCGCGACGACGCGGACCAGGCGGCGCGAGAGGTGCTGGCGCTGCTGTGCTGCGGCCCGGCAGGCACGGGCGGCGCGCGGTGGGGGGTAACGCCGCGCCTGCACACGCGGTCCTACCTGGCGCCGCGCTCGGCGGTGCGCCCGACGGTGAAGGTGGCGGCGGCGCGGCAGTGGGCGCGAGGACGGGTGGAATGAAAACGTTGCTGCACCAGGTTGCGCACGCGCGGGCTGGCGATAAGGGCAACCGGGTCAACATCAGCCTGTTCCCTTACGACCCGGCGCACTACCCCGCCCTGGCTGAGCAAGTGACGGAGGCACGGGTGTTCGAACTGTTCCGCCACCGGGGCGCGACGCGGGCGCGGCGCTACGACATGCCGAACCTATGCGGGTTCAACTTCGTCATCGACGACGCGCTCGAAGGCGGGGTGAATGGCGCGCTGAATCAGGACGGGCACGGCAAGACGCTGTCATTTCGACTGCTGACGTTAGAGGTTGAGGTCTAACCAGCGAGGACGGCGTTGGCCTCGGCCAAGTCTTCAGGGGTGTTGACGTTAAAAAATGGATCACGCGGCACCGTCGGCCACTCGGCCAAAGCTGTGGAGTGGCGGGCGGTGTACGCATCGATCTTGCGCTCGCCTTGGAGCAGCGCCGCACGCAATTCGCCTCGCAGCGCCACGGGCCATAGGCCGATGACCGGATGAGTCCGGCCGCCCGAGGCAGCACAGGCGAACGTGGCTTGAGCAGCGGTGTGGGCCGCGTGCAGGCGGGCGGCGAGATCGGTGGGCAGGAAGGGGCAATCGCCGGGCACACTGAGCACCCATTTGGCGTCAGACGCGTGGTCCGCTGCCCAATCAAGACCGGCGAGAATGCCGGCCAGCGGTCCTGGATGATCCGGCAGAGAGTCGGGCACGACCGTCAGGCCGGTGTCGGCGAAGCGGGCCGGGTCGCCGTTGGCGTTGAGCACGATGCGCGCGACCTGGGGCGCGACGCAGGCGAGGACGCGGGCCAGCACGGTCTGGCCACCAACTTGCTGCCGGGACTTGTCGCCACCGCCCATACGCCGGGCCAGGCCGCCGGCGAGGATGACGGCGACGGTTTCAGTCATCGACGGTGGCCTTGCGGCGGTGGCGGGCGCCCTCCTCGGCGGCGTCGGCCGGGTCGGCGTCGAACACGATGCGGTCCGCCCCCGACAGCGCCACGAACCGGCGGCCCCGGGCGCGGCCGATCAACGTGAGGCCGGACGCGCGAGCCAGTTCCACGCCCCAGGCGGTGAAGCCAGAGCGGCTGACCAGGACCGGGATGCCCATGCGGACGGTCTTGATGACCATTTCCGACGTCAGGCGGCCGGTGGTGTAGAAAATCTTGTCCCCCGCCGTCATGCCGGTGCGATGCATGACGCCGGCGATCTTGTCGACCGCGTTGTGCCGGCCGACGTCCTCCATGAACAACAGCGGGCGGTCCTGCTCGCATAGTGCCGCGCCGTGAATCGCGCCGGCTTCAAGATAAAGCGAGGGCGTGGTGTTGATGGCGTGGGTGAGGCGGTAGAGCCAACTGGTGCGCAGCTCGGCCTGGGGCAGGCGGATGCCCTCGATCACGTCCATCAGGTCGCCGAAGGCGGTGCCCTGGGCGCAGCCGCTGGTTTGAGTCCTCTTCTTAAGCTTCTCCTCGAAGTTGGTCTTGCGCTCGGTGCGGACGACGACGACGCCGAGTTCCTCGTCGTGGTCGATGGCGGTGATCGCGTCGTCGGGGCGGAGCATTCCCTGGTTGAGGAAGAAGCCGACGGCCAGGTCCTCCGGGTAGTCGCCGATCGTCATGGCGGTGACGATCTCCTGGCCGTTGAGGAACAACGTGAGCGCCCGCTCCACCGGCACGCGGGTGCTGACCGGGGCGCCGGTGTGGTCGATGCCGTCGAGCGCCTCCGTGAGACGAGGGTCGGATGGGTCGGGACAAATGAGGAATGACATAAGCTTCATGTGGGCGTGAGCGGAGCCACTTCGAAGCCCTTGTCGCGCAGGGCGGCCCGGGTCGAGGGTTCACCCAGCAGGGCGATGAAGCGCTGCACGGGCGGGCGGGCCAGACGGGCGTCGGGCACGGCGAAATCGTACTGCTCGGCCTGGAGCGGCAGGAAGCGCAGGCCGTACTCGGCTGCGACGGTGGCGATGGCGACGCCCCAATCGGCCCGGCCTTGCGCCACGGCGGCGCACACCGCGTTGTGCGACTTGGGCGCATGGGTGAAGCCGGGCGGGCGGGCGCCGCCCAGCAAGCGGTCGATCAGCACGCGGGTGCCGCTGCCGGCGTTGCGATTGACCATCAGGGCGGAAGGGTCGCGCGCCGCCGCCGCCGCCACGTCGGCGGGCGTGGCGCAGGCGGCGAAGCGGTCGTCGTCCGGGCGGACCACCACCCCCTGCAAGCGGCCGTAGCCCGGTACCAGGCTGACGCCGGGCGGCAGCAGGGGGCGGTTGTAGATGCCGGTGGCCGGGTCCATCAGGTGGATGCCGGCGAGGTCGCACGCCCCGCGGGCAGCGGCGGCCAGCCCGCCCTGGCTGCCGACCGCGAGCGATTTCACCGCCAGCCCCTCCCGCTCCAACAGGCCGATCAGCAGGTCGAGGCCGGTGCAGTTGCTGCCGATGGCCACGAGGTCGGCGGGCGGGGCGCCGGTGATGCGCTGGACGGTGACGCGGGTGCCGGCGGGGACGGTTTCCGTGTGGGCGGGGACGGCGAAGAAGCCGTCGGCGGCGGCGAAGCTGGTGACGGCGCCGGAGCCTTTAGCCGTGGGGTAGGCGAGCAGGCCGCCGTCCGGGCCAGGAACCAGGGCGGAGAGGACGTACTCGGTGCGGCCCCGTTCGGAGCTGATGCGCAGCGGCAAGGTGGCTTCGGCGGTGGCTTTGGCGGCTGGGGGGCGTCCGGCGAAGGCGCGGATGACCGGGGCCAGGAAGGCGTGGAAGGTAAAGATGGCCGAGGTCGGGAAGCCGGGCAGGATGGCGACGGGGACGCCGCGCTGCACCGCGAGGCAGAGCGGCTTGCCCGGCTTCAGCGCGACGCCGTGGACGACGACGCCGGGGTCGGCCAGCCGGGCGGCGGCGCGGGCGGCAAGGTCGCCGGCCCCCTTGCTGGTGCCGCCCGAGAGCAGCACCATGTCGGCGCGGGCGAGCGCGTCGTTCAGGGCGGCGTCGAGCCGGGCCGGGTCGTCGGGGACGATGCCGAGGGGGAGGGGTTCGCCGCCTTGCTCCTCGACCGCGGCCGCCAGGGTGGCGGCGTTGCTGTCGAACACCTGGCCGGGGCGGATCGGGCCGCCGGGGGCGACGATCTCGCCGCCGGTGGAGAGGATGGCGACGCGGGGGCGGCGCCAGACGCTCACTTCGCCCGCGCCGACGGCGGCCAACATGCCGATCTCGCGCGAGCCGAGCAGGCGCCCGCGGCGCAGCACCGTCTCGCCGCGGGCGATGTCGGACCCGGCACCGGCGATGGCTGCGCCGGGGGCGACGGGGCGGCGGACCTCGATGCGCAAGGGTTCGCCGGGCAGGGTCTCGGTGTGCTCGACCATCACCACCGCGTCCGCGCCGCGGGGGACCATGCCGCCGGTGGCGATGACGCTGGCCTGGCCGGGGGCGACGGCGGCGGCGGGTTGGACGCCGGGGGTGAGCAGGTCGGGGGTGAGTCGCAGCACGGCGGGGCGGTCGTCGGTCGCGCCCTCGGTGTCGGCGGCGCGGAGGGCGAAGCCGTCCACGCTGGCGCGGTCGAAGCCGGGCACGTCCACGGTGGCCAGCACGTCGCCGCTGAGGATGCGCCCGCGGGCCTGGGCCAGCGGCACCGTCTCCGCGCCGAGCGGGGCCAGGCGGAGGTGGCGGTGGAAGCGGGCCTCGGCCTCCTCGCGGGAAACCACGTCGAGGAACTGGCCTTGGGCGGCGGCGGAACGGAGGGAGTCAGTCAAAGCGGGATGACCTGGACGGTGGCCCCCGCGGGATAGCCTTCGCTGCCCTCCGGCACCAGCACCAGGCCGTCGGCGGACAGGGCGGCGGCGAGGCTGCCGCCCTCGGCGGGGCCGAGCGGGGTGGCGACGCCGCCGTCGAGGCGGACCCGGATCGCGTCGATCTGGCCGAGGGCGGAGCTGACCTTACGCGCGAGGGCGGCGGCGACGGGCGGCGGCTCGGGGCGCCCGGCCATGCGGCGGAATGCGGGGGCGGCGAGCAGGGCGAAGACGGTGGCGCAGGCGAGCGGGTCGCCGGGGAGCAGCAGGGCGGGGATGCCGCCGATCGTGCCGAGGGCGGCCGTCTCGCCGGGGCGGAGGGCGAGGCCGTGGGCGAACACGGTCGTGAAGGCGCGGACGCCGTCGTCGTCCGGGCCGGGGCCGCTGCGCCCGGCGTGGATGATGAGGTCGGGTTGCGTTTCGCCCGGCTCCGCGCCTTCGGCGGCGGCGAGGGCGCGCAGCATCGGGGTGAGGGCGTCGGGGCCGGATTTCGCGGGCGCGGCGCGGACCTGGGCGCGGGGGCGGCGGACGACGGCGACCGAGTCATAGCCGAGGCGGGCGAGCAGGGCCAGGTGCAGCGGGCGCAGCACGGTCCCGGATGGCAAGGTCCAGCCCTCCGCGGCGTCGTGGCCGGGCGGGAGCACGCCGCTGCCGCGGGCCGCCGGGGCGAGGGCAACGGGGCCGGCGTCGAGCGCGGCGTAGGAAAGGACGGCATCAGTGCCAGGGGGCAGCGGCGCCCCGGCGGCGACCGGGGCGTCGCCGATGGGCAGGGGGGCGTAGTCGCTGGCGCCCTCGGTCTCCGCGGCGCGGACGGCGTGGCCGTCGATGGCGGCGACGGGGTGGGGCGGCAGCGCCGTCGCCCGGACGGTGGCGGCGAGGATGCGGGCGCCCGCGTGGATGAGCGGCGCCTGTTCCGCGCCGAGCCGGGGCGTTCGGGCGGCGAGCCAGGCTTGCGCGTCGGCGAGGGGCGTCACCGCAGGGCGCTGGCGATGATGTCGCGCTTGTTGTTCAGGTGCTGGGCCAGCAGCGGGCCGAGGCTGTCGCCGTCGCGGCGGATCAGGGCGCCGAGGATGGCGGCGTGCTCGTCCATCGCCGCTTGCCAGCGGTCGGGACGGATGCGGTTCGACATGTAGCGGGCGCGGGCGATGCGCCCGGCCAGGGTGTTGTAGGTGGCGACCAGCACCGGGTTGCCGCTGGCGCGGAGGATCGCGCCGTGGATGGCTTGGTTCAGCGCGAAGTACTCGGGCAGCTCGCTCCGCAGGAAGTGGGCGTACATGCGGTAATGCATGCCCTGGATCTCGGCCAGTTCCGGCTCGCCGATGCGTTGGCAGGCGAGGCGCCCGCCCTCGGCCTCCAGGGCGGCGATGGCCTCGAACAGGTGGCCGAGATGCTCGTCTCCCAGCGTGGCGATACGGGCGCCGCGGTTGGGCAGCAGCTCGATCAGGCCCTCGGCAGCCAGCACCTTCAGGCACTCGCGCAAGGGTGTGCGGGAGACGTTGAAGCGCTGGCACAGGTCGCGCTCGGGCACCCGCGCGCCGGGCAGCAGGTCACCTTGGTCGATCAGGGCGCGCAGCGCGTCGAGCAGGCCCTCGTGCAAGGAGGGCGCGGGCCGCTGCGGGAAGGGGGTGACGTTGCCGCTCATGGCCTTGCAGCATAGGCTGGCCTGCATTGTATGCAAACCACCATGCTTGTGTGAGGGCGTTCGACGTGCGACACACGGATTGCATTCAAAAACGACGGAGGGCGTCATGGCGCATGAGAATGGGGCGCATGAGAATGGGGCGCATGAGAATGGGGCGCACCGCAGCGGCCGGCACTTCCTGCAAATCCCAGGCCCTAGCAATGTGCCGGATCGCATCCTGCGCGCTATCGACCGCCCGACGATGGACCATCGCGGCCCCGAGTTCGGGCGGCTGGGGCGCACGGTGCTGGCCGGGCTGCGCGAAGTGTTCGGCACCGAGGGGCCGGTCATCGTGTTCCCCTCCAGCGGCACCGGCGCGTGGGAAGCCGCCATCGTCAACGTGCTGCAGCCCGGCGACCGCGTGCTGATGTATGAGACGGGTCAGTTCGCGACATTGTGGCGCGCGATGGCCGGTCGCTTGGGGCTGGAGGTGCAGTTCGTGCCGGGCGACTGGCGTCACGGGGCCGATCCGGCGGACGTGGAGCGTCGGCTCAGGGCCGATGCCGAGCGGGCGATCAAGGCGGTGATGGTGGTTCACAACGAGACCAGCACCGGCGTGACCAGCCGCATCCCGGAGATACGGGCGGCGATCGACCGGGCCGACCACCCGGCGCTGTTGATGGTGGATGTCATCTCGTCCCTCGGCTCGATGGAGTACCGGCACGACGCCTGGGGCGTGGACGTGACGGTGGCCGGATCGCAGAAAGGGTTGATGCTGCCGCCGGGCCTGGGGTTCAACGCGGTCTCGGCCAAGGCGCTGGCAGCGGCCAAGGCGGGCGGGATGCCGCGTTCCTACTGGGACTGGCACGAGATGCTGGGGCCGAACGCGACCGGCTACTTCCCTTACACGCCGGCGACCAACCTGCTCTACGGGCTGGAGGAGGCGCTGGCGATGCTGCGCGAGGAAGGGCTGGCGCAGGTGTTCGCCCGGCACGACCGCTTCGCCGAGGCGACGAGGGCGGCGGTGCGGGCTTGGGGGCTGGAGGTGCTGGCCCTTGACCCGCGCGAGTACAGCAGTGTGCTGACCACGGTGATGCTGCCGGAGGGGCAGGACGCGGACGCGTTGCGGGCGGTGATCCTGGAGCGGTTCGACATGTCGCTCGGCGCCGGGCTGGGCAAGCTGAAAGGCCGGGTGTTCCGCATCGGGCATCTCGGGGATTTCAACGACCTGATGCTGATGGGCGCCCTCTCAGGCGTCGAGATGGGGCTGCTCCTGGCCGGGGTGCCGCACCGCCAAGGCGGCGCGGCGGCGGCGATGGACGTGCTGGCCGGGCGCACGCCGCAGGCCGGTCAGCAGGCGGCATGACCGCCCATGCCTGACGGCGGGGAACGGGCCGCCGCCCCGCTCGGCGACGCGCGGCTGGCGCAGCGGCTGCGGCGGGAGACGCGGGCCGAGGTGCTGTTCGGGCGCGCGGACCGCGGGCGCTACAGCACCGACGCCTCGATCTACCAGGTCGAGCCGGTGGGCGTGATCGTGCCGCGCACCACCGAGGACGTGGCGTCGGCGATGGCCATCGCGCGGGAGCACGGCGTGCCGGTGCTGCCCCGCGGCGGCGGCACCAGCCAGTGCGGGCAGACGGTGAACCGGGCGCTGGTGATCGACTGCACCAAGCACTTGCGTCGGGTGATCGAGGTGGATGCCTCAGCGCGGCGGGCCTGGGTCGAACCCGGCCTGGTGCTGGGCCAGTTGAACGCGGCGTTAAAGCCGACCGGGCTGTTCTTCCCGATCGACCCAAGCACGGTCGCGCGCTGCACCATCGGCGGCATGGCGGGCAACAACTCGTGTGGGGCGAAGTCGATCCGCTACGGCCTGATGGCCGACAACGTGCGCGCCATCGACGCCATCCTGGCCGACGGCACGCGGCACCGGTTCGGGACCGTGCCAGACAATCTCGGCGCCGGCGTGGCTCTGCGCATCGCCGACTTGGTGCAGCGCCTGCGGGCATTGGGGGCGGCAGAGGCGTCGGAAATCGCGGCCCGGTTCCCGGACCAGATGCGCCGGGTGGGCGGCTACAACATCGAGGCGCTGACCCCGGCGGCCCGGCGCGAGGGGCGCGGCAACCTGGCCCGGCTGCTGGTCGGCTCCGAGGGCACGCTCGCGTTCTCGGCGGCGCTGGAACTCGACCTGCACCCGGTGCTGCCGCGCAAGATGTTGGGCATTTGCCAGTTCCCGACGTTCCGCGCCGCGATGGAGGCGTCGAAGCACTTGGTGGCTTTGCGCCCGGAGGCGGTGGAACTGGTGGACCGCACCATGATCGACCTGGGCCGGAACATCGAGATCTATCGCCCGACCATCGACCGCATGGTGCGAAGCGGGCCGGGGGGCGAGCCGGACAGCCTGCTGATCGTGGAGTTCCACGGCCAGGAGGACGCGCCGTTGTTGGCCAAGCTCGGCGAGTTGGACGAGGCGATGGCCGACCTCGGCTATCCGGGGGCCGTGGTCCGCGCCACCGACCCGGCGTTCCAGGCATCCATCGCCACGGTGCGCGAAGCCGGTCTCAACATCATGATGAGCATGAAAGGCGACGGCAAGCCGGTCTCGTTCATCGAGGACTGCGCCGTGCCGCTGGATGACCTGGCCGACTACACCGAGCGGCTGAACCAGGTGTTCGAGCGCCACGGCACCAAGGGCACCTGGTACGCCCACGCCAGCGTCGGCTGCCTGCACGTGCGCCCGGTGCTGAATATGAAGGACCCGGCCGATGTGCGCGCCATGCGCGAGATCGCGGAGGAGTGCTTCGCCTTGGTGCGCGAGTACAAGGGCAGCCACAGCGGCGAACACGGCGACGGCATCGTGCGCTCCGAGTTCCACGAGATGATGTTCGGCCCGCGCATCATCCGCGCGTTCGAGGCGGTGAAGGACGCCTTCGACCCGGAGGGGCTGCTGAACCCGAACCGCGTGGTGCGCCCGCCGCGGATGGATGACCGCAGCCTGTTCCGCTACGGGCCGGATTACGCGCCCGCGCCGGGGTTCGCGCCGCAGCTCGATTGGTCCGCCTATCCGGGGCCGCTGGGCGGGATGCTGGCCGCGGTCGAGATGTGCAACAACAACGGCACCTGCCGCCGCTTCGACGCGGGCACGATGTGCCCGAGCTACCGCGCCACGCGCGATGAGGAACACCTGACGCGGGGGCGGGCCAACACGCTGCGGCTGGCCTTGACCGGGCAGTTGGGGGCGGACGCGATGGCGGGCGACGACGTGGCGGCGGCGCTGAAGCTGTGCGTGTCGTGCAAGGCGTGCCGGCGGGAGTGCCCGACCGGCGTCGACATGGCGCGGATGAAGGTCGAGGCGCTGGCGGCCAGGGCCGGGCGGCACGGGGTGGGCTTGCGCGAGCGCCTGGTGGCGGAGTTGCCGCGCTACGCCCCTTGGGCCGCGCGGGCCGCGCCGTTGATGAACCTGCGCAACCGGTCCGGCGCGCTGCGATGGTTGTCGGAGCGGATGCTGGGACTGTCCGCGTCCCGGCCGTTGCCGGCGTGGCAATCGCGGCCGTTCCGCGATGCGGAGGTGGCCGCCGGGCCTGGGGCGAGGGGCGACGTGCTGCTGTTCGCCGACACGTTCAACCGCTACTTCGAGCCGGAGAACCTGCGCGCGGCGGTGCGGGTGCTGGCGGCGGCGGGCTATCGCGCCGTGCTGCCGCCGGGCAAGCCGCTGTGCTGCGGGCGCACCTACCTCTCGGCCGGAATGGTCGAGCGGGCGCGGATGGAGGCGCGGCGCACCTTAACCGCCCTGGCGAGCGATCTGCCGGTGATCGGGCTGGAACCCTCCTGCTTACTCACCTTGCGCGACGAGTTCACCGCCTTGCTGCCCGGCGCGGAAGCGAAGGCGCTGGCAGGCCGGGCCATGCTGATCGGCGAGTTCCTGGCCCGGCACGGCGACGGGCTGACGCTCGGGCCGGTGGCGGCGCGGGCGCACGTCCACGGGCATTGCCATCAGAAGGCGTTCGGGGCGCTGCCGGACTCGCTGGCGTCGCTCGGCCGGGTCCCGGGAATGGAGGTGACGACGATCCAGTCCTCGTGCTGCGGCATGGCCGGCGCGTTCGGCTACCAGGCGGAGACGCAGGCCGAGAGCCGGGCGATGGCGGAGGCCGGGCTGCTGCCGGCGGTGCGCGCCGCCGGGGCGGAGGACGTGATCGTGGCCGACGGGACCTCGTGCCGGCACCAGATCGCCGACCTGTCCGGGCGGCAGGCGGTGCATTCGGTGCGCGTGCTGGACCAAGCCATCCGAGCCACGGCATGAAAGCCTAATCCATGACCGATGCCCCTGACCAAACCAAGCTGACCCGCACCAAGCAGCGTTGGGCCGAGACGGGCCAGTTCCTGACCGGGCGCGCCACGCGACCCGAAGAGGAACGGCTGCCGCCCGGCCAGCGTCAGGTGCTGGACTGGCCGGTGTTGGACCTCGGCGTGCGCCCGGATGTGCCAACGGCTCGATGGCAGCTCCGGCTGTTCGGCGCAGTTAGGGAGGCGGCAACGCTGGACTGGGCCACGTTCCAGGCTCTGCCGCAGATGGAGGCGACGTCCGACATCCACTGCGTTACCACTTGGTCGCGCTACGACAACGCTTGGCGCGGAGTGGCGACGCGGACGTTGCTGGACTTAACCCGTCCGCAGGAGGACGCGCGCTTCGTCATCCTGCACAGTTACGACGGCTATACTGCTAGGCGGTAGTGACGATTTCACCGAAGCAGGACGACTATGGCGGCGAGTTGGACGAAGCCTCTGTAGTTGGGCAGGAGCTTGTCGTAGCGGGTGGCCACGCGCCTGAACTGCTTCAGCTTGTTGAAGAACCGCTCGGCGAGGTTGCGCTCCCGGTAGAGCGCCTTGTCATGGTCGCGTGGCGTTTTGCGGTTGGACCGGGGCGGGATGACAGCCTCGGCTCCCATGTCGCCTATGGCATCCCGCAGGTGGTCAGCGTCGTATCCCTTGTCGGCGATCACGGCACCGGGCTTGAGGCCGTCCAGCAGTTCGTGGCCGCGCGTGACGTCATGGCGCTGCCCCGGCCCGAACAGCAGGCGCACCGGGTTGCCCAGCGCGTCGGTGGCGGCGTGTACCTTGGTGCTCAGGCCGCCGCGAGAGCGGCCCAGCCCCTGGGCATCAGGCCCCCCTTGGACCGGCGGGCCCCGGCCGCGTGCTGGTGGGCGCGCACGACCGTGCTGTCGATCATCAGCCATTCCAGGTCGCTGTCCGCCGCAAGCACGGCCAGGAAGCCGCCCAAGACGTCGCGCTCGACCCAGCGATAGAAGCGGCGCTTCACGGCCTGGTAATCACCATACCGCTCGGGCAGGTCGCGCCAGCGCGCGCCAGAGCGCGCCATCCACAGCAGCGCATCCACGAACCGGCGGTTGTCGCAACGCGGCCCACGCTGGCCCTCGCGCCCGCCCGGAACCAGGTCCCGCAAGCGCTCCCACTGGTCGTCGCGCAACGCATCCACCTCAACGCCCGCCATCGCCAAACCTCGAAATCAGCCTTGAACCACACCCAGCGCCGAACCGGAACCCAGCCAAGCTGAAATCGTCACTACGGCCTAATCTGTCGATCGGGGATTTTACTGCGCCTAATGCCCTGCTGGCCACGCACTGGCAAGGCAAGCCGATCAGCCGCGCGCATGACGGCCCGGCCCGGCTTGTGGTACCGCACCTTTATTTCTGGAAAAGCGCCAAATGGGTGCAGCGAATCGAGTTCAGCCCGGTGGACAAGCCGGGCCACTGGGAGGTGCGCGGCTATCACGTGCGCGGCGATCCTTGGGCCGAGGAGCGTTACAGTGAACCGACCCTGGCCTGTTCCGGCGAGCGCACCTCTATCGGTGGCAAGCCGACGATGTCGTAAGTCGCGGACGCGATCCCGATCCCGGCGTTGTCGAGTTCATCGACGATGTAACGGCTCATCGCGTCCTTGGTGCCGCGGATCCTGTGTGTGCCGGCGATGAACCGCACGGTCAGTTCCAGCCAGTTGTCGGTGATGCGGAAGTAGACATGTGGGTTGAGATCCGGCCCTTCGATGCCGAACGTCTTCTCAAGCTCGGCTTTGGCATCAGCCGCCATCGCCCCCGGATCCTCCGCGTAGCGCCGCGCCGCCGTCAGCAGGATCGTCTCCACTCGGGCGCGGTCCGCCTTGTAGGTGATCGGGATCATCATCTCCTCCCAGATGAACGGGAAATCGCGCGTGTAGTTGAACACGGGTTCCGAAAAGATCTTGGAGTTGCTGACGGTGACGATGCGCCCGGTGAACTGCCGGCTCCTGACCCACATCGCCGGGTCGGCGGACTGCACACCAGGCGGCTGGCCCATCTCCATGATGGTCGTCTGGATGAACCCGAGCCGCAGCACGTCGCCGCGTACGCCGCCCATCGAGATGCGGTCGCCGACGGTGAACGTGGAACCGCGCAGGATGACGAAGTAGCCGGCCAATGCCGTGACCACTTGCTGCAACGCGAAGGCGAGTCCAGCGGATATAAGACCGAAGGCGGTGGCGAGCCGGGTCGGATCGTTGAACCAAATGGACAGGAGGCCGAGGATCAGCACGACGGCGCTCAGCAAGCTGATCGCCTGGCGGGTCCAGAACCGGCTCTGGATCGAGGCTTGGTCCGGCTTGCCGAGCATGAAGCCGACCAGCCACCGCAGCATGGCCCGCGACCCGACCACGACGGCGATGAACACCAGCGAGAGGATGAGCTTGCGCCCGTTCTCCGCGTTGACGCCCACCCAATTGATGCCGAAGAATTCCAACCCTGCTCTCCTGACCGCGCCGAACCCGGCTCATTATCATGGCTGAACGCCCGAAACCCGCCCTGGTCGCCTCGCTTCCACATGGTCGATCTCGCGTTGCAGAAAATAGCTCAGCGCCGTCCGCGACCCGACGATAGCGCCCAGCTATTGGACAGAGGACTCTGTTGCGAACTCACCTGGGCTTCGGCGGGCTGTGCCCCGAGCGATGAGGAGCAGGGCGTTGCCAGGCTGCGAAGGGCGGCGCCTCGAAGGCGGCGTCGTGTCGTGGGCCGTCCGCCGGCATCGCCGCTGCGGCGGGAGCGGCCGCGGTCCTGAGCAGATGACGGCCGGGCGGGGCGCCCCGGTTGACCACGGCGCCCTCTGCCGCTCGGTGCAGAATCATGCGACGGAGAGGCAGAGGCACCCGCGCTGGCCAGGGCGCGGGCCGCGCTCGGCCGGTTGGAGGGGGGACGAGACGGACGAGGCCTGCGTGCAGGCGCGAGGCCGGTGGGCCTGCGTCGGAAACTTCCTCACTCAACCGAAACGAACCAAGGCACCTGTGAGCGCACCTATCCGGTGAATTCGTAGTGAGCAGGTCCTCAGTTCAATCCTGAGCGTCGGCACCATCATCCCGTCCCCGCCCGGCGCAGCAGGAACAGCGCTTGCTCGCCGAACAGGTTGGCCAGGCCCGGGAAGCGCCGCCACGGCGCGCGGCGGCCCTCGTCGTCGATCGCCAGCCAGTCCTCGACCTCGTAGCCCTCCTGCCGGCACAGGTCGAAGAAGTCCTGGATGGTGCAGGGGTGGATGTTCGGCGTCTCGTGCCACGGCCGGTCCCACGTCGCGGTCATCGGCATCCGGCCCTGCCACACCAACTGCCAGCGCACCCGCCAGTGGCCGAAGTTGGGGAAGCTGACCAGCGCCCGCTCGCCGATCCGCAGCATCTGCCGCATCACCTCGCGCGGCCGCTCGACCGCTTGCAGCGTGCGGGACAGCACCACGTAGTCGAACAGCCCGTCCGGGTAGTGCGCCAGGTCGTTGTCGGCGTCGCCGTGCATCACCGGCAGGCCGTGGGCGACGGCGTGCGTCACCTCGGCCATGTCGATCTCGATGCCGCGCGCGTCGCAGCCCTGGGTGCGGAACAGGTGCTCGATCAGGGTGCCGTCGCCGCTGCCGATGTCGAGCACGCGGGCGCCGGGGCGGATCATCTGCGAGATGAGCCGCAGGTCGAGCCGCATGCTGCGGTGCGGACGCACGGGCTGCGGCTTCATGGCGCTAGGCCAGCCGCGCGTGCTCGGCGCAGCCGGCGAGGAAGCCGCGCAGCGTGCGGTGCATGTCCGGCTCGTCGAGCAGGAAGGCGTCGTGCCCCTTGTCGCTGGCGATCTCGACGAAGCTGGCGTTGGCCCCGGCCTGGTTCAGCGCCCGCGCGATGGCGCGGGACTGCGCGGTCGGGAACAGCCAGTCGCTGTTGAAGCTGATGATGCAGAAGCGCGCCGGGCAGCCGCGGAACGCCGCCGACAGGTCGCCGCCGTGGTCGGCCGCGAGGTCGAACAGGTCCATGGCGCGCGTGATCGTCAGGTAGCTGTTGGCGTCGAAGCGGTTGACGAAGGTGCTGCCCTGGTAGCGCAGGTAGCTTTCGACCTCGAACATGTCGCCGAACAGGCTGACGTCCACGGGGTTGGGGGCCGGGTCGCTCGGCTGGCGCATGCGGCGGCCGAACTTGCGGGTCAGCGCCTGCTCGCTGAGGTAGGTGATGTGGGCGGCCATGCGGGCGACGGCGAGGCCGCGGGCGGGCACGCGGCCTTCCCGCCAGTAGAAGCCGCCCTGCCAGTCGGGATCGGCGAAGATCGCCTGGCGGCCGACCTCGTGGAAGGCGATGTTCTGCGCCGAGTGGAACGGCGCGGTGGCGATCGGCACGGCGGCGAACACGCTGTCGGGGAAGGTCGCCGCCCATTCCAGCACCTGCATCCCGCCCATGGAGCCGCCGACGGCCGCGAACAGCCGCCCGATGCCGAGGCGCTCGACCAGGCGCTTCTGCGCCCGGACCATGTCGCGGATGGTGATGGTGGGGAACTCGATGCCCCACGGCTCGGCGCCGCCCGGGCGCCGCGGGCTGCGCGGGCCGGTGCTGCCCATGCAGCCGCCGAGCACGTTGGCGCAGATCACGAAGAAGCGGTCGGTGTCCACCGGGCGGCCCGGCCCGACCACGTGGCTCCACCAGCCGGGCTTGCCGGTCTGCGGGTGGGTTTCGGCCGCGTGCTGGTCCCCGGTCAACGCATGGCAGACCAGCACGGCGTTGCTGCGCTCGGCGTTCAGGGCGCCGTAGGTGCGGTAGGAGATGGCCAGGCCGGGCAGCGCCATGCCGGATTCGAGCGTGAACGGCTCGTCGAGCGTCAGGAGGTGACGCCCGTCCAGGTCCGGGGCGAGGGCGGCGGTGCTCGGCTGGGGATGATCCATGACAAAACGAGACATAGGGCATCGCGACCGCGACCGGTAGGCGGCACGGCGCAGTTGTCACACGCCAGCGGCGAGCCAGTAGGCAGCGGCGCACGCGTCGGCTATGACCACGCTCCTGCTCCCGGGAGTTTCGCCGCCGATGCCCGCCGCCCTTCCCGCCGCGCCGCCCCTCGACACGGCCGCCCCCGGCCGCGACCTGTCGTCGCTGCGCGGGGAGCTGGACCGGATCGACGACGCGATGCACGACCTGGTGATGCGCCGCGCGGACGTGGTGCAGCAGATCGCCGCGCTCGGCGTCAAGGGCCGCGTGCCGCTGCGCCCGGGCCGGGAAGCCGCCATCCTGCGCCGGTTGCTCGCGCGGCACGCCGGGCCGTTCCCGGTGGTCGGCATCGTCCGCCTGTGGCGGGAGCTGATCTGCGGCATGACCGCCTTGCAGCAGCCGCTGCGGATCGCCGTGCCGGACGATCCGTGCCTGCTCGCCGCCGTACGGGAGCATTTCGGGGCGCTGGTGCCGCTCGCCCCGCGCGCCGGCCCGGCCGGGGCGATGGAGGAGGTGCGCGCCGGCCGCGCCGCCGCCGCCGTGCTGCCGTTGCCGCGCGACGACGACGCGGACGCCTGGTGGGCGGCGCTGCTGGACCGGCAGGAGCCGCGGCTCCACGTCGTTGCCCGCCTGCCGTTCTGGGCCGAGCGGCCGGAAGGCGCGCCGCGGCCGCAAGCCTTCGTCGTCACCTCCGTCAAGCCCGACCCGAGCGGGCTCGACCGCTCGCTGCTGGGGCTGGAGCGCCAGGACGGGCGACCGCGCCTGCTCGACGCCCTCGCCGCCGCCGGGTTCGAGGCCGGGCGCGTCGTGCTGGGCCGCGACGGGCGGGCGCTCGCGGACGTGGACGGGTTCGTGACGGAGGACGACCCGCGCTTGCCGGCGCTGGCGTCCGGGCCGCGGCCGGCCCTGGTGCTCGGCGCATACGCCGTTCCGGTCGAGGCCCGGCCGTGAGTCCCCGCCCCCGTCCCGAGGTGCTGCGGATCGACCCCTACGTCGGCGGCGAAAGCAAGGCGGCGGGGCGGAACCGGGCGATCAAGCTCAGCGCCAACGAGGGCGCGTTCGGCGTGCCGCCCGGCGCGCGGGCCGCCGCCGAGGCGTTGGCGGGCGAGCAGTTCCGCTACCCGGACGGCGGCGCGCAGGCCTTGCGCGAGGCCATCGGCCGCCGCTTCGGCCTCGACCCGGCCCGCATCGTCTGCGGCTCGGGTTCCGACGACCTGATCTACCAGCTCTGCCTCGCCTACGGCGGCCCCGGCACGGAGCTGGTGATGAGCCGCCACGGCTTCAGCATCTACCAGGTGGCCGGGCAGTACGCCGGCTGCCGCGTCGTGCAGGCGCCGGAACGGGCGTTGACCGCCGACGTCGACGCCATGCTGGCCGCCGTCTCGCCCGCGACCCGGCTCGTGTTCCTCGCCAACCCCAACAACCCGACCGGCAGCATGCTGCCCGCGCCCGAGGTCGGGCGGCTGCGCGCCGGGCTGCCGCCCGACGTGCTGCTGGTGCTGGACGCCGCCTACGCCGAGTACGTCGACCGGCCCGATTACGAGCCGGGCATCCGCCTGGTCGACGCGGGCGACGACACGGTGATGACGCGCACCTTCAGCAAGGTCTTCGGCCTGGGCGGCGCGCGGGTCGGCTGGTGCTACGCGCCGGCGGCGGTGGTGGACGTGCTGAACCGGGTGCGGGGGCCGTTCAACGTCAGCCTGGCCGGGCAGGCGGCGGCGGTCGCGGCCTTGGCGGAGCCGGGCTGGGTGGAACGCAGCCGGGCGCACAACACCGAGTGGCGGGCCTGGCTGACCCACGCCCTGGAGGCGCTGGGCGTCAAGGTGTGGCCGAGCGAAGGCAACTTCGTCCTGGCCGATTTCGCCGCCCCGGCCGCGGCCGACGACGCCGATGCGGCGCTCAAGGCGCGCGGGGTCATCGTGCGCCGGATGGGCGGCTACGGCCTGCCGCACTGCCTGCGGATCACGATCGGCACCGAGGACGAGTGCCGGCTGGTGGCCGAGGCCCTCGCCGCGCACCTGGCGCCCGTCCATGCCTGAGCCGGTGCCTGAGCCGGTGTTCCGCCGCCTGGCGCTGATCGGCTCCGGCCTGATCGGCAGTTCGGTCGCCCGCATCGCGATGGAACGGCGAGAGCTGGCCGCCACCCTCGTCGTCAACGCCCGCAGCCAGCGCACGCTCGACCGGGTGCGCGAACTCGGCATCGCCGACCGCGTCGAGGCCGACCCGGCCCGCGCCGTGCAAGGCGCGGACTGCGTCATGCTGTGCGCCCCGGTCGGGGCCTACGCCGGCATCGCCGAGGCGATCGGGCCGCACCTCGCGCCCGGCTGCATCGTCACCGACGTGGGCAGCACCAAGATGTCGGTGATCCGCGACGTGGGTCCGTTGATCCCGCCCGGCGTCCACTTCGTCCCGGCGCATCCCTTGGCGGGCACGGAGTACTCGGGGCCGGACGCCGGGTTCACGACGCTGTTCGACAAGCGGTGGACGCTGATCACCCCGCTCGCCAACACCGACCCGGCCGTGGTCGAGCGCGTTGCCGAGCTATGGCGGCGCTGCGGCAGCCTGATCGAGGTCATGGACCCCGACCACCACGACCGCGTGCTCGCCATCGTCAGCCACCTGCCGCACCTGATCGCCTTCACCATCTGCGGCACCGCCGACGACCTCGGCCGCGAGAACGCCGCCGACGCCAGCCGCTCCGAGGTGCTGAAGTTCGCCGCTACCGGCTTCCGCGACTTCACCCGCATCGCTGCCAGCGACCCGGTGATGTGGCGCGACATCTTCCTCAACAACCGCGACGCGCTGCTGGAGATGCTGGCCCGCTTCACCGAGGACGCGCAGGCGATGGCCCGCGCCGTGCGCTGGGGCGACTCCGCGTACATCGAGGACCGCATCGAGCGCGGGCGCAGCCTGCGCCGCGGCCTGATCGCGCTGAACCAAGCCTGAGCGCGCCGCGCGGCCCGCTAGGCTCAGAACCCATTTCGGCCAGAAGATGGCGGTGGCTGCGATGCGGATTGCTGAGGAGGCGCGCGGGCAGCGATCATCTCGCATCGCGACCCTGCGCCAATCCTTGGTCCGCCCGAAGGCGTTCTCGATGCGGTGGCGCTGCTTGTGGGGAGTTTCGTCGTAAGCGAGCTGAACGATGCGGCCCCTGGTCGAGGGATGCACAGCTCAATGCCGCCCCCGCTCAGCCCGGCCCGGAACCGATCACTGTCGCAGCCCCGACCGGCCAGCAGTTCGCGGGCAGACGGGTGCCCTTGTGGTCGGATCTGTCCTTCGGTTAGCCGCAGGACAACGGGAGGCCCCGCCCGTCGCAGACCGCATGCAGCTTGGAGTTCAGGCCACCCCTGGTGCATCCGATGCAGCGTGGAGCAGCCCCTCTCTGAGCAGGCTGGCCGTGGTGCGGCGCGCCTTGAGGTGCGTGGTGTTGAGCAGGAGCCGGTCGGGCGCGCTGGGCAACCAGGGCGGCGGAGATGCGGTCAAACACCCCGCGTGGTCCAGCGGATGAACCGGCTGCAGAGGATCTTGTGCGGCCCGTCGCCGGGCGGCGGATCCTTCCACATCAGCTCGGTGCGGATGACATGGGCGATGCCGCTCGGTAAGCAGGGCAGCGAATGGAAGCAGAACGACTTCACGAGTCTGAAAGGTCGCCGATGTCCTAAATGTCGGGCGCATGGACGAAGGCGTGCATCAGCAAGCCCTGAATATTGAGGAGGGCAGACCGCTTTTCGCCGTTCGAGCGATTGCCCCGATGACGTGATGAGCAGCTTGCCCATATGTCGCCACTCAAGGTATTTGGTCCACGGCGGTTGCGCAGAACCGCCCGACATCGATTCGGGAGTGGCAGGGATGGACAGTCTGGAACTCAACAAGGCATTTGCCGCGGTCCTGCTCGCGGGCATGGCCTTCGTGGGTGCCGGGCTGGTCGGTCAGGTGTTGGTGCGTCCCAAACACCTGGAAGAGACGGCAATCAAAATTGATTTGCCCGAGAGTGCTGGCAACGCGGCCGCGCCTGAGGCGCCGGACCCGCCGATCGCTGCTTTGCTGGTGTCAGCCGATGTTGGCCGAGGCGAATCCGCTGTGAAATCACAGGGGTGCGTCGCCTGCCATTCCTTCAACCAAGGCGGCAAGGCAGGAGTGGGCCCCAACCTGTATAATACGCTTGGATCGCCGCACGGCCACATGGAAGGTTATTCCTACTCGGCAGCGTTGAAGTCCAAAGAGGGGCCTTGGACTTTCGACGAGATGGATGCTTGGCTGAAAAAGCCAAGCGCGTACGCGCCTGGCACGAAGATGAGCTACGCCGGGTTGTCAGACGCGAAAAAGCGGGCTGACATCATCGCCTACATACACAGTCTTTCGACCAGCCCGATCCCGTTGCCACCGGCTCCGGCTGAGCAAGCGAGTGCGGCGCCAGCCTCTGCTCCCACTCAGGTCGCCCGAAATGAGATCGCCGCCAAGTCGCCCGAACCGCAGGTCGCCGCATTGCTGGCTTCAGCCGATGTCGGACAAGGTGAGGCGATCACCAAGTCGCAGGGCTGCGTCGCGTGTCACACGTTCAAGGAAGGCGGCAAAGCAGGGGTTGGCCCCAATCTATACAATACGGTGGGCTCGCCGCACGGACATATGGAAGGTTATTCCTATTCAGCCGCGCTGAAAGCCAAGGAAGGCCCTTGGACGTTTGATGAGTTGGATGCTTGGCTGAAGAAACCCAGTGCTTACGCCCCGGGAACCAAGATGGGGTATGCCGGGCTGGCCGACCCGAAAAAGCGGGCCGATGTGATCGCGTATCTGCGAAGCTTATCCCCCGATCCAGTTCCGTTGCCACCGGCCTCGGCAACGGGAACTGACGCCGCTCCAGTGCCGACATCGGGCTCGGCAGCCAAGAAAAGCTGACAGCAGCGGCTTTGCTCCATAGAGGTGCGTGACGCCACGGACTGGCCGCTGCCGGACGCGACGCCTTCCGAGTTCTTCCTGGGCGGTGAGAAGAGCGAGGTCGTGACGTCGCTCAACGACGGTTCGCTCACGGCCACCCCGCCACCGGCGGATGGCGGCGAGACGCGCGGGAGCTACCCGGACCTGCGTTGAATGGCCGAGGTGACGACCTTCGACCAGGCCGGCGTGCCCGACCATGTCGCCCACGTCGTCACCTACACCACTCCACTGTTCGAGCATGAACGGGAGTTCACCGGGCGAGGCGTGCTGGAACTGTTCGCGTCGTCTGACCGGACCGACATGGACCTGATGGTCAAGCTGTCCCTGTCGTCGGAAGGCGAGGGCAAGTCACCGTTCATCAAGGTCAGCCAGGACTGGCTCCGCGCTTCGCACCGCGCCGAGGACCCGGCGCTCACGACCGACATGCGCCCCTTCCTGCGGCATCACCGGGAAGAGCCGATCGAGCCGGGCCGGGCCTGTCCGCTACGGGTCGAGTTGCTGCCGATGTCTGTCCTGGTCCGCCGTGGCGAGCCGCTGCGGATCGAGATCAGCAACTGGGAATGACCACTGCAAAGGCGGTCATAACGCATTGGCATGGGCAGAGGGTGGGCGCCGACACCTACCACCACAGCGCCGCCCACCCCTCTCGCCTGCGCTTGCACGAGCGGCCGCGGCAGGGACAGTAGCGATGCAAACCGATCGCGTGGTGGTGATCACCGGGGCGGCAGGCGGCATGGGGATGTTGCTGGTCGCACGCTTCTTTGCCGATGGCGACACGGTGATCGCCGCCGATATCGCGGCCGAGGGGCTCGCCGCCGTGGCTTCGGCCGCCGGATCGGGTGCCGGCTGCACACCCGATCCGCCGACGTTGCGAACGAGTCGGCCTCAGTATTTGAGGGCGTGCCGGGCCAGGCGCATTACGTGGCGGCCAAGGCGGGGATCATCGGGCTGTCCCGCAGCTTGGCGCACGAGGTCGGTGGCGACAGGATCACGGTCAACGTCGTGACGCCGGGCTTGGCCGAGACGCCGCCGGTGCGGCACCATTTTCCGTTGAAGATGCGCGAGAAGGCGGTCGGCACCCGCGCCATCCCACGGCGGGAGCAGGCCGGGAACATCGTCGGCGCGACGTTCTTCCTGGCCTCGTCAGGCGCCGATCTCATCACCGGTCAGATCACCAACGTGGATGGCGGCAACCACACGCATTGAGCACGCCCGTCCATCAGCAAGGAGCACAGCAATGACCGAACCCACCAACACCACCGCCCAACCCGCCCTGCCAATCCCCGCGGACGACCCGCGCCACTGTCTCGCGCTGGCACGGCCAGACGAGGATAGCGGCTTGCGCCATGTCGGCGTGGTGTCGCTCGGCACGGCGCTGGAGCGCGGTGGGACGATGACGAACGCTTCGGGACGATGCGACACGACATCACCGTAGACGCCGTCGTGATCGTAGGCATCGTCGGCGTTGAACGACGCGGCCGGGCCATCCACCTGGTCGAGCAAGGCCCCGACTTGCGAGGCATCGTCGTTGGACGGCAGCACCGCCGCCGCAATCTGTCCGGTGTCGGCGTCAACCGCGATGCGCAACTTGCGCCGCGAGCGCCGCGCCTTCGTGCCGTGCTTCTCAAGCAGCCATTCGCCCGAGCCGCAGAGATTCAGCCGCGTGCTGTCGACCAGCCGGTGCACGGGACCGTAGCCCGACCGAGGGCGAGCCACATCCAGGCTCTCGGCCCGGCGACTGAGGGTTGCAGGTCCGGCACGGCGAGGTCGAGGCCGAGCAGGGCAATAATCGAGCCGATCAGCCCTTCAGTTCGCCGCAGAACCAGGCGGAACACCGACCTCAGCGTCAACATCGTTGCGATTGCCGAGGGCCGAATAGCGCGGCTGCCCGCCTCGCGTGGTTCGGGGTTCGGCTTTCCAGGCCGCGATCATGTCGTGAACGACGTTGTCCAACGCCGCATGCATCTGCGCCGTCCTGCGGTCCGAGATCGACGCGGAACACGACCCTCGACTTTGCCCATATCACGGACCTGAGAGGTCAAGCTCTGATCCAGAATGCCGGTTCTGAGGCGATGAACGCGAGTGCGTCGTCGAGGTCGAACACGGCGCCGAATGGGCCGGCCGGTCCCCAAGCATCGCGTCGCCACCACAGCACCTCCAGACGATCCGAAGATGACGCCAGCGGCCGAAGCCGCGCCACGGGCACACCGGTCCGTTTGGAAGTCAGGCTGTAGCCGCCCCGCACCTGACGGGCATCAACGCCGCCGCGCGGCCAGGGATAGGCGGCAACCCGCTCGATCACAGGATCGCTTGCCGCCATCGCAATCCTCCTCTGCCGTGCCCTGTTGAGACTTGCCGCAGCATCCTAGCCCAACAGGTTCGCCATGGTCCGTCCCGATCTGCATCTGCCGCCCAGCTTCGTGGCCTGGCTCGCACCCTTCCTCGCCGCCTTCTCACGGCGCAGCCGGCCGACAACGGCCGCTCTCGCCGTCGGCGCGCTGCTCGCCGTCGGGCCGCGCACCGTCACCAACTGCCTGCGCACCCTAGGCCTGGCCGAGCATCCCAGCTTCACCGCCTTCCACCGCGTGCTCAACCGCAACGCATGGTCCGGCCTGGCGCTGGCCCGCACCTTGCTCGGCATGGTGGTGGCCACCTTCGTCCCCGCCGGGCCGGTCATCATCGGCCTCGACCACACGCTCGAGCGCCGCCGCGGCCCGCGCATCGGCCCGGCTCAGCGCTTCTACGACGCCAGCCTGCGCGCGGACGTGCCCAAGCCGGCCAGCCGCGGCCTGCGCTGGCTCAGCGCGATGGTGCTGGTCGACGTGCCGTTCGCCGGCCGCATCTGGGGCTTGCCGGTGCTGACCGCGCTCACGCCAAGCAAGGCGTGGTCCGAACAGCATGGCCGCCGGCATCGCCCGGTCACGGAGTGGGCGCGCCTGCTGCTGACGCTGCGACGCTGGTTGCCGGGCCGGTCCGTCGTTGCCGTCATGGATGGCGAGTTCGCCGCCCTGGAGCTGCTGCACGCGCTGCGCTCCTCGGTGGTGGTGATCACCCGGATGCGAAAGGATGCGCGGCTGTTCGATCCGCCGTCCAGCCACGAGGGCAAGCCGGGCCGTCCCGCCTGCAAGGGCGCACGCCAACCGCTGCTCTCCGCGCGCATCACTGACCTGGCGACCCATTGGCAACGCGTGGTCCAGGCGAGCCGGACCTCGTGGCGCAGCGGCGGCTGGATCGAATACGCCCACGGCACCGCGCTGTGGCATCATGGCGGCAAGCCGATCGTGCCGATCCTGTGGGTTCTGGTCCGCTATCCCGACGGACGCCGCGAGCCGGAAGCCTTTCTGTGCACCGACACCCAGGCCAACCCGCGCGACGTGTTGGACTGCTTTGACCGCCGTTGGGCGGTGGAGACCACCTACGAAGAAGCCCGCGCCCACCTCGGCATGGAGACGCAGCGCCAGTGGTCGGACCCGGCGATCTTCCGCACCACGCCGCTGCTGCTCGGGCTCTACAGCGTCGTCGCGCTCTACGTGCAGCAGAACGCCGAGCCCCTCGCCATCTCGCCGCGCCGGGCCGCTTGGTATCCCAAGCCGGCCGCGACCTTTGCCGATGCGATTGCCCGGTTGCGCCACCACCTCTGGTTCGAGCGTATCGTCACATCGGCCGCATCGACTGACATGACTGAACCAATCCCGCCCGCCATGCAGCGCATCATCGAAGCCGCCTGCTATGCGCCGTGACTGCGGGCTAGGTCCAGACCAGCTACAAAGAAATGGGCAAAGTCGAGACGACCCGGACATGCTGGCCGCCGATTTCGATCCGCCGCACGAGGGTTATGGATGATGTCGCGTTTCACGGCCCCATCCAGCCGATCCTGGATCAGGGCGGCAAATGTCTCCAGCTTGCCGATGATGAGCTGCAGCGAGCGGGTCTGCCGGGCCATGTCCTGCAGCGCTACGGCTTCTGCTTCGGGTTTGGTGACGCGCTGGCGCATTCCTGCCAGCCGCGGCTCGAACTCCGCCTTGCTGATCACCCCTTCGGCGTCGCTGTCGATTAATCGGCCGATGCCGCTACGTAGCTTGGTGAGCTGGCGCTCGACTGTCTCCAGCTCAGGTCGGCGCGGGCCGGGGGTCTTTCAGCAGCCGGCAGACCTCGTCCCACATCGCCGCATCGAGCTGCTCGACGCGAATGGGCCAAGCCTCGCACCGATGCTGGCCGTTGAGGCGGCTCCTGTCCGCGCCAGTGCAACGATAATCGTGGTATCGGCGTCCGCGTGAACGCGGGGCACCTTCCAACGAGCGCAAAACGCGTGACCGCGAGATTGGCAGACCAGCAAACCCGGCAGCAGACAGCACGCGCCCTGCCTGCGCTGCGGTGGCGCTGGCGGCTCTCCTCCAGCTGCTTCTGCACACCTTCGAACAGTGTAGCATCGATCAGCGCTGGGACCGGGATGGCGATCCGGCTCTCGGGCGGCGCCGGAACCCGGCGGGATGGGTCCTTGGGGATCGGAGCACGGCCGCGTGCCGGGCGCAGCGGTGGTCGCCAAGGACTCGAGACCACTTTTCCGAACTGGGCCTGGCTTGCATAGGCGGGGTTCAACAGCAGCACCCAAACCGTGCTGCGGTTCCGGCGGGCGTTGCCGGTCGGGCTGGGTACGCCGGTTTCGAGCAGCCGCTGGCAGATCGTGGTCAGGCTGACGCGCTCTTCGCCAACCCAGCAGAAAATGCGGCGGATCACCGCTGCCTTCTCGACCACCTCGAAGCGCGCTGCCCCGTGCCCGGCCTCGCGGCCGACATAGCGATAGCCGTAGGGTGCCAGGCCCAACACGCTGACCACGCCGGCCTGAGCCAGATGGCGCTTGCCCCCACGGCTACGTTCGACGATGCGCGCGCTCGCATTCCGCGAACATGCCCAGCAGCAACAGGGTGTCCTCCGGCGTCTGCCCGGTCGGGCGATTGAGGAACACCGCCTCGACCCTAGCATGCGCGAACTCCTCGACCAGCACCGCCTGGTGGGCACCGTCGACTTGCTGGGTAGGTCGCGATGGCGCGCGATCAGGACGGCGTGCCCGTGGTCGCGCCGCGGCGGCGACGCCGGCGACCTCGGCCCAGGTCTGGACGGCTTGGGTCCGGGCGGCCCGATGTTGGGCAGCAGCATTTGGCGGCGGCGGAGGTGGAAGAGGCTGTTGATTCCGTCCGGGGCGGAGCGGAAGCGTTGTGCCTGGCCGGCTGACTTGAAGCGCGTCACCTGCCGTTCTCGTCGTCGCGTGGGCTGGCGCGCGTTCTCCGCCCTGTTGTTCAGCCCCTTGTGCGTCCGGTGCTCGACGGAGGGCATCGCCGCGCGGTCGGCCGCCCCGCAACTCGCAAGCTCGTCAGTGACCATGACCCGAGGCGGCCGCACCTGCTTCTTCAGCAGCTTGCGCAGCAGGCGCTCGGCGGCCTGCTTGTCGCGCCGGCTCTGCGCCAGGATGTCCAGTACCCCGGTTCGGCGACGCCGAGAGGCGGTCTGGTCGACTGCCCGCCACGGCCGATGCTTCACGCCGGCGAGCGTCGGCACGACCTCGTCCAGGGACCGCTTGTCGCCGGTGGCGGGCAGCCTGCGGCGGGTCTGGCGGGCGACAGCCCTGGCCGAGCTTCAGCGCCCACTGGCGCACGGTCTCGTGGCTGACAACGAGGCCGCCCGCTGCCAGCAGGCCGTCCCACCACCCGCAGGCTGAGCGGAAAGCGAAAGCAGAGCCAGACGGCGTGGCTGATGATCTCGGCCGGGAAACGGTGGCCGGTGCCGCTCGGGCAGGAAGGGGTTATCGCGCCAACGCGTGGTACTCTGGATTCGGCATCATGTCGACGCCGTGGGCGACGCGGTTGGTGTAGTTGAAGAAGCTGGCCACTTCGGCGATGTCGAAGATGTCGGCGTCGGTGAAGCCGTAGTCGCGCAAGGCTTGGCGGTCGGCGCCGCCGACGCGGTGCGGCGCTTCGGTCAGCAGAAGGGCGAAGTCGAGCATGGCGCGTTGGCGGGCGGGGAGGTCGGCGACGCGGTGGTTGAAGGCCATCATCTCGCCCAGCTGCGGGTCGCCCGACAGCTTGCGGACGGCGGCGCCGTGGGCGACGAGGCAGTAGTAGCAGCGGTTCCACGATGAGACGGCGACGGCGATCATCTCGCGCTCCAGCTTGGACAGGCCGGAGGGGCCGAGCATCAGCTCGTCGTAGAGGCGGATGAAGTTGCGCAGCTTCTCAGGGCGCAGCAGCCAGGCGCGGAGCACGTTGGGCACGAAGCCGAGCTTGTCGCGGCACTTCTGGAAGTAGGGGCGGAGGTCGTCCGGCAGGGTTGCCTCGTCGGCGTCCTGGAGGGCAGTGACGTGGGTAGGCTGCGGCATGGATCGAAATGCTAGAGCAAGACGCGGAGTGCGTCGATGCGCTGCCAGGCGTCATCGTGCCAGGCGTCATCGTGCCAGGCGTCATCGTGCCAGGCGTCATCGTGCCGGGCGGAACGGGGAGGGCGGCAACGATGCGGGGCGGCGATGGGGTGACGGCGATGGGCGGGCGGGAGTGGGCGATGCTGCTCGCTCTCTCCGTGCTGTGGGGCGGCAGCTTCCTCTTCAACGGAGTGGCGGTGCGCGAGTTGCCGTCCTTCACCTTGGTCTGGCTGCGCGTGGCGGTCGCGGCCGGGGCGTTGCTGTTGGCGTTGGGCCTGCTCAGGCAGCGGATGCCAACTGAGGGCCAGGCCTGGGCCGCTTTCTTCGGCATGGGACTGCTCAACAACGCGTTGCCGTTCGCGTTGATCGTGTGGGGGCAGCATCACATCGCCAGCGGACTGGCCTCGATCCTGAACGCCACCACGCCGTTGTTCACCGTCCTGGTGGCGCACGCGCTGACGCCGGATGAGCGGCTGACAAGCCTGAAGGCGGCGGGCGCGACGTTGGGGTTCGGCGGCGCGGCGGCCGTGGTCGGGCCGGATGCCTTGGGTGGCTTGGGCGTGGCCTCCTGGGCGCAACTTGCCTGCTTGGCCGGCGCCCTGAGCTACGCCTTCGCCGGCATCTTCGGGCGGCGGTTCAAGCGGATGGGGGTCGCGCCGATGGCGACGGCGGCGGGCCAGGTGTGCGCGTCCACGGTGCTGCTGCTGCCGGTGACGCTGCTGGCGGAGCGGCCTTGGAGCCTGGCGAATCCGGGGGCCGCGACCTGGGGGGCGGTGCTCGGGTTGGGGCTGCTCTCCACGGCGCTGGCTTACGTGCTGTATTTCCGCATCCTGGCCACGGCGGGGGTGACCAACCTGCTGCTGGTCACGTTCCTGGTCCCGGTCAGCGCCATCCTGCTCGGGGCGGCGGTGCTGGGCGAGGCGTTGCTGCCGCGCCACATCTTCGGCATGGCGCTGATCGGGGCGGGCCTGGCCTCCATCGACGGGCGGCTGCCGCGATCGCTTTCGCGCGCGTGGCGGGAGCCGGTCGCCAGGGATTGAGGGTCCTCGGCGTCGGCCGGCCCTTGGCTATTCCAACGCCCGGGCCTGCTCGCGCAGCATGAACTTCTGCATCTTGCCGGTGCTGGTCTTGGGCAGGGGGCCGAACACCACGGTGCGGGGAGCCTTGAAGCGGGCCATGCGGTCACGGCAGAAGGCGATGATGTCGTCGGCGGTGGCGTCCTGGCCGGGCTTCAACGCCACGAAGGCGCAGGGGGTCTCGCCCCATTTCGGGTCGGGGCGGGCGACGACGGCGGCTTCCAGCACGGCGGGATGGCGGTAGAGCACGCTTTCCACCTCGATGGTGGAGATGTTCTCGCCACCGGAGATGATGATGTCCTTGGAGCGGTCGCGGATCTCGGCGTAACCGTTCTCGTGCCAGACGGCGAGGTCGCCGGTGTGGAACCAGCCGCCGGCGAAGGCCTCGTCGGTGGCGGCCGGGTTCTTGAGGTAGCCTTTCATGGTGACGTTGCCGCGGAGCATGATCTCGCCCATCGTCTGGCCGTCCTGGGGGACGGGTTTGAGGGTGGCCGGGTCGGCGACGACCATGTCCTCCTGCACCGGGTAGTTGACGCCCTGGCGGGCGCGGATGGTGGCGCGCTCGGCATCGGGCAGGGCGTCCCAGGCGTCATCCCAGGCGCAGACGGTGATGGGGCCGTAGGTCTCGGTCAGGCCGTAGACGTGGGTGACGTCGAAGCCGAGGCGCTCCATGCCCTCCAGCACGGCCGCGGGCGGGGCGGCACCGGCGGTCATGACGCGGACCGGGCGGGGGAGCGGCTCGACGCCGGGATGGTTGAGCAGCAGGCCGAGCACGATGGGCGCGCCGCAGAGGTGGGTGACGCCGTGGCGGGCGATGGCGTCGAGGATCGGCGCGGCCTCGACCCGGCGCAGGCAGACGTGGGCGCCGGCCATCGCGGCGACCGTCCAGGGGAAGCACCAGCCGCTGCAGTGGAACATCGGCAGGGTCCAGAGATAGACCGGGTGCTGCGCCATGCCCCAGGTCACGGCGTTGCCGACCGCGTTCAGGTAAGCGCCGCGGTGGTGGTAGACGACGCCCTTGGGATTGCCGGTGGTGCCGGAGGTGTAGTTGAGCGCGATGGCGTCCCACTCGTCGGGTGGGAGCCGGGGGACGTAGGCCGGGTCGCCGGTGCGGAGGAAGGCTTCGTAGGCCATGCTCCCGCAGGGGTCGTTCGGCGGGGCGAGAGGATCGTCCACGTCGATGACGAGGGGGGGTGGGCCGTCGAGCAGGGCGAGGGCGGCGCGGACAAGGGGGGCGAACTCGCGGTCGGCGAGGAGCGCGCGGGCCTCGCCGTGGCCGAGGATGAAGGCGATGGTGGCCGGGTCGAGGCGGGTGTTGAGGGCGTTGAGCACGCCGCCCATCATGGGCACGGCGAAGTGGGCCTCGACCATGGCCGGGGTGTTGGGGGCGATGATGGCGACGGTCTGGCCGCGGGCGACGCCGGCGCGTTCGAGCGCGGAGGCGAGGTGGCGGCAGCGGGACGCGGTTTCGCCCCAGGTCTGGCGCAGGTCGCCGTGGATGATGGCGACGCGGCCGGGGAACACGGCGGCGGTGCGCTTGAGGAAGCTGATCGGGCTGAGGGGGGCGTAGTTGGCCGGGGTGCGGGGCAGGTCGAACATGGCTCAGAACCCGAACATGTGGTCGAGGGAGAACGCGCCCGCGTCGTCCATCAGGCCGTGGTAGCCGAACAGGCGGCAGGTGGCATCGCGGACGATGACGTAGCCGCCGGGGCCGGCCTGTCGCAGCAGGTCGTCGCCGAAGGCCTCGTGAGGCCAGACGGTGGCGCTGCCGGAGCAGGCGATGCTGAGCGGGCGTTCGGCGATGGGCGCGCCGGCGTGGTCGTGCAGGATCAGGGTGGTGCTGCTGCGGGGATGCCAGGCGGCGGAGGCGGGGTAGATCAGGCAGGCGAAGCTGCGGCGGGCGCGACCGTCGCAGGCCGCCATGCCGAGCTTGAGGAACAGCCGGGTGGAAAGGCCGGGAGGCGGGCCGGCGTAGCTCTGCGGCTCGTCGCGGTAGGTCATGGCGGTGTTGTAGATGTGCGCGCCGAAGCTGGTCTCGGCGGCGTGGGCGGTGGCGCGGTGCTCGTAGCGGACCAGGCAGTGGAGCCAGCCGTCGGCGTCGCCGCCGCCGCGAAAATCATAGACCAGCTCGGCGTGGCCTTCGCCGACGTCCAAGTCGGCCCCGAGGTCATCGAAGTCGAGGGCGAGGGCGTGGTCACGGGGCAGGTTGCCGAGGAAGCGCCCGGCGACCAGGCGGCCTTCGGGGTCGAACACGTCGAGGCGGACCGGCAGGCTGGCCTGGCGCTCGGCCATCGGGGTGGGCAGGACGATGCTGCGGAAAGTCGCGCGCGGCAGCACGGGGAAAGGGAGGAGATAGCCGCGACCCAGCAGGTTGGACAGGGTCTTGATGCCCGGATCGGGCTCGAGGTCGGCGCGCTCGACGTTGAGGTGGGCGATGCGGGTGCAGCCGGCGGCGGTGACTTCGTAGCGGGGGCGGACGACGTGGCGGCCGGCGCGCAGCTCGACCTGGGCGGGCCAGCGCAGGCCGGGCAGGAGGGTGTCCACGTCGAGCGCCAGGCTGGCGTAGGGCGGGACCTCGCGCGGCAGCGGGACGGGGCGTTCCGCGCCCATGCGGTCGAGGGTGACGGCGCCGGCGGGGATGGGGGCGGCGTGGCTGTTCTGCAGCCAGAGAATGACGCGCTCGCCGTCTTTGGGGGCGGGCAGGCCGGCGTAGCGGTCGCTGGGCCAGGCGTTGGCGTCGTGGGTGCAGGACAGGGTGCGCTCGGCGCCGGTGCCGTAGGTGTCGAGGGCGTACTTGACCACGTCGTGCCCTGCGACGCCGATGGCGTGGATGAACAACTGACCCTCGAAGGCGGGCAGGGCGAAGCGGGCGCGCACGTCGGCGCTGTCGAGGATGAGGCCGGCCGCGCCCGGGGCGACGGGTTCCTCCCACTCGGCGAGGACCTGGCCATCGGCGGCGAACAGGCGCAGCCAGAGGCGGACCGGGCCAGCGCCGTAGCCGGACCAGTAGTTGGCGGTGGCGAGGCGGGTGTGCAGGCCGGAGCCGCCAGGCTCGCCAGGGGCCGGGCCGGTGTCGCGGAAGAAGGCGTAGTTGGTGGCGAAGTTGACGCGGTCGAGGTAGCGGCGGGGGTTGGTCAGCATGGCGTCGGGCAGGCGGGCGTCGTCGAGGGTGAGGACGGCCATGCCCTCGGGCACCTGGGGAGCGATGCGGGCGGCGAGGCGGGCGGCGTCGAAGGCGGCGACGAGGAGGGTGGCGGCACCGGAGCGGGGCAGGTCGACGAGGGCGCTGGCCGGGACGCCGGCCCGGCGCTCGCCGAGGTGGCGCACGTCGTGGACGTAGCTCTCGTCGGCCTGGGGCATGGCCGGGTTGAGCGCCCAGAGCGCGTCGGCGACGCCGTCCGGATCGTAGACGGCGAGGCGGCCGGCCTGGCGCAAGCGGTGGGCGAGCCGGTCGACCGCCTCGGCGGCGAGGGGGTGGGCGAGGGCCTTGTAGAAGACGTTGCCGCCGGCGCGGGCGTCGAAGGTCTGGATGTCGAGCATTCGCGATACGTAGAGCGGTTTGGCCCAAGGTGGAACTGGGTGGACGTTCGTGGGAGCCGGCTACGCGGGCGGCGCGATCAGCGGGGCGAGGGCGCGGTACTCGTCCGCCCGGGGGGAGCGGCGACGCCAGGCGAGGCCGATGGTGCGCCAGGCCGGGCCGCCGCCTAGGGGGCGCAGCTCGACGTCGGCCCCGGCCGCGACGCCCGCGTCCACCGCCATCCGGGGCAGGAGCGTCAGGCCGAGGCCGCCGGCGACCATCTGCGCCAGGGTGTGCAGGCTGGTGGCCGCGAAGCCTTCTTGCTCGCTCGCCAGGCCGCACAGCGCGAGCGCCTGGTCGCGCAGGCAATGGCCGTCCTCCAGTAGCAGCATCCGCTCGCCGGCCAGCGCCGCCGCCGGGATGCGGGGCCGGGCGGCGAGGCGGTGGCCCTTGGGCAGCGCCACCAGGAACTCGTCGCGCAGCACCGGCAGCGTTTCCGCGTTGCCTTCGCAGGGCAGCGCCACCAGCAGCAGGTCGAGCCGGTTGCCGGCGAGTTGGTCCAGCAGCGCCTTGGTCACATCTTCCCGTACGAACAGGCGCAGGTTGGGGAAAGCGCCGCGCAGCACCGGCATCAGGCGGGGCAGCAGGAAGGGGCCGACGGTCGGGATGACGCCGAGGCGCAGCGGGCCGCTGAGGGGCGCGCGGGCGGCGGAGGCGGCCTCGGCCACGGCTTCCAGGGCGGCGAGGGCCTTGCGGGCGCGGGCGGCGATCTCCTCGCCGAGGGCGGTGAACACAACGTGCTTGCCGGCGGCGCGGTCGAGGATGGCGGCGTCGAGCTGGCGTTCCAGCGCCAGGATGCCAGCCGAAAGGGTGGACTGGGTGACGGCGCAGGCCTCGGCGGCGCGGCCGAAATGGCCGAGCTCGGCCAGGGCGAGCAGGTAGCGGAGCTGCTGCGGGCTGGGCAGGGGAGTCATGGGCAGGCGTCATCATCGAGGTTCTCGATCAAACTGTCCAAGTTTATTCATTGGAACGCTGCGCGCCGGGTGACCATATTGTGCGGTACTGATACCAACAAAGGGATCTCACGCATGGACACGAACGTCTCGTCCGAGGGCAAGTGCCCGGTCGTCGGCCACACCACGCGCCTGGCGCGGATGAACCGCGACTGGTGGCCGAACCAGTTGAACCTGCACGTGCTGTATCAGAACCCGCCCCAGGCCAACCCGCTGGGCCGGGACTTCAATTACGCCGAGGCGTTCAAGACGCTCGACCTCGACGCGGTGATCCAGGACCTGCACGCGCTGATGACGGAGTCGCAGGACTGGTGGCCGGCCGACTACGGGCATTACGGGCCGTTCTTCATCCGCATGGCGTGGCACAGCGCCGGCACTTACCGCACCGGCGACGGCCGCGGCGGGGCGGGCTCGGGCACGCAGCGCTTCGCGCCGCTCAATAGCTGGCCGGATAACGCGAACCTCGACAAGGCGCGCCGCCTGCTGTGGCCGATCAAGCAGAAGTACGGGGCCAAGCTGTCCTGGGCCGACCTGATCGTGCTGACCGGCAACGTCGCGCTCGAGTCGATGGGCTTCAAGACGTTCGGCTTCGCCGGCGGCCGGGCCGACATCTTCGAGCCTGAGGAGGACGTCTACTGGGGCCGTGAGGGCACCTGGCTGGGCGACGAGCGCTACAAGAACGAGCGCGAGCTGGAAAGCCCGCTGGCCGCCGTGCAGATGGGCCTGATCTACGTCAACCCGGAAGGCCCCAACGGGCGGCCCGACCCGGCCGGCTCCGCGGTCGACATCCGCGAGACGTTCGGCCGCATGGCGATGAACGACGAGGAAACGGTGGCGCTGATCGCCGGCGGGCACACGTTCGGCAAGACCCACGGCGCGGCCGAGCCAGCGCAGTACGTCGGCCTGCAGCCGGAAAGCGCCGGAATGGAGGAGCAGGGCTTCGGCTGGCGCAACAGCTTCGGCAGCGGCAAGGGCGTCCACACCATCACCAGCGGGCTGGAAGGGGCCTGGACCACCCACCCGACCCAATGGGACAACGGCTATTTCGACCTGCTGTTCGGCCATGACTGGGAGCTGGTCCGCAGCCCGGCCGGCGCCTACCAGTGGAACCCCAAGGGCGGCGCGCTCGCCGACGCGGTGCCGGACGCGCACGACCCCGACAAGCGCCACCCGCCGATGATGGCGACGACGGACATTGCGCTGAAGGTGGACCCGGCCTACGCCGAGATCTCCAAGCGGTTCCACGAGAACCCCGACCAGTTCGCCGACGCCTTCGCCCGCGCCTGGTACAAGCTGACGCACCGCGACATGGGGCCGCGCGCCCGCTACCTCGGCAAGCTGGTGCCGGACGAGGTGCTGCTGTGGCAGGACCCGGTGCCGGACGTGGACCACGCGCTGGTCGATGAGCAGGACGTGGCCGGACTGAAGGAGAAGGTGCTCGCCTCCGGCCTGACCACGGCGCAACTGGTCACGACCGCCTGGGCCTCGGCGGCGACGTTCCGCGGTTCCGACAAGCGCGGCGGGGCCAACGGGGCGCGCGTCCGCCTTTCGCCGCAGAAGGACTGGGAGGTCAACCAGCCGGCCGAATTGGCGAAGGTGCTGTCGGTCCTGGAAGGCATCCAGACCGAGTTCAATGGCGCGCAGGCCGGCGGCAAGAGGATCTCGCTCGCCGACCTGATCGTGCTGGCCGGGAGCGCCGCGGTCGAAGCGGCGGCGAAGAAGGCCGGGCACGACGTGGCGGTGCCGTTCACGCCGGGCCGCACCGACGCGTCTCAGGAGCAGACGGACGTGGAAGCGTTCGCCGTGCTCGAGCCGAAGGCGGACGGGTTCCGCAACTACCTCGGTGGCGGCGACGAGCGTTCGGCCGAGGAGCAGTTGGTGGACAAGGCGCACCTGATGACGCTGACGACGCCGGAGATGGCGGTGCTGGTCGGCGGGATGCGGGTGCTGGGGGCCAACCACGGGCAGTCCGAGCACGGCGTGCTCACCGGGCGGCCCGGGGCGCTGACCAACGACTTCTTCGTCAACCTGCTCGACATGGGCACGGCGTGGAGCGCGTCGCCGACGTCCGACAACCTTTACGAAGGGCGCGACCGGGCGACGGGCGAGGTCAAGTGGACCGGCACCCGCGTTGACCTGCTGTTCGGATCGAACTCGATCGTGCGGGCGGCGGCTGAGGTTTACGGCTGCGCCGACGCGGACGGGCTGTTCGTGAAGCAGTTCGCGGCGGCGTGGGCCAAGGTGATGGAGCTCGACCGCTTCGACCTCGCCTGATCCGAGGCAGGGATGAGAACGGGGGCGGCCCAGCTATCCGGGGGGCCGCCCCTTTTTTGTGGAGCGCGCGCGGGCCGGCGTCACAGCCGCAGCCGGGCGCGGACCTCGGCCCCGGCCATCGGCGTGTCGTCCACCGGCTCGACGGGCCAGGCTTCCAGGCGGCCCTGGAAGGGACGGGTGCGGCCGTCCTCTTGCAGCAGGCGGTTGAACAGCCTAATCCGCCGCGAGCGGCCAGGGAGGGCGGCGACCAGCACGGGGACGGCGGTGGCGACCGCCTCGGACACCATCGAGACGCTGTCCTCGGTGACGACGACGGCGTCGGCCAGCGCCAACATGCCGAGATAGGGGTTGTCGCCCTGCCCGTCCCACACCCAGCCGCCGAGAGGGGCCACGGCGGCGGCGAGAGCGGCCTGGGCGTCGGGCGCGGTGCGGCGGGAGGGGGTGAGGGCGAGGCCGACCTGGTCCTCGCGCATCATGGCGGTGAGCTGGGCGCCGAGGCGGGCGGCGACGGCGGCGTCGAGGCGGAAGCGGCCGTTGCTGCCGCCGACGAGGACGGCGACCAGGGGCCGGGGCAGGGCAGAGAAGTGAGGTGCCCAGACCGCGGCGGCGGCGGCGAGGCGGGCGGGCGTCACGCCGTGCAGCGCGGTGCGGGTGACGACGACGTTGGGACCGGACAAGCCATCGTGGCGGTTGACGACGATGACGTCGAAGCGGGCCGGGTCGAGCCGCGGGTGCTGGACCTGAACGACGGGCAGGCCGGGGCGGCGCAGGGCGACGGCGACGGCGGCGGCGGTGCCCCCCGCGGCGATCAGCACGCCGTTTGGCAGACCCTCTGGCACGCTCCCTGGCACGCCCCTTGGCAAGTTGGGGAGGCGGACGGCGCGCAGGGGATTGGGCCAGGCCCGGGCCGAGACCCAGCGCCAGGGGGCACGGGGATAGAGCGGCAGCCAGGTCGAGTCGAGGCCGGCGGCGTCGGCCAGGCCGGTGGCCTGGGCGCGAAGCCCGGCGTAAGGCTCAGCGATGAGCGTGGCGCGCACTGGGGCGAACGGCGGGGAGACCGTCACGCGCGTGGCGATGCGGCGGTCAGGTGAAGGCGGGGCGAAGGCTGGGGCGAGAGCGGTGGCGCAGGGTCAGAACAGGCCGCTAAGGATGCCTTGGCGCTTGCGCTGGATGATGGGGGTGTCGCCGGCGGCGGCGTCCTGGCCGAGGGCGGCGTTCTGGCGCAGGCGGGCGGCCTCGCGCCTGGGATCGACGGCGGTGCCGGGCGGGGGCGGGGACTGCCAGAACATCAGCCGGTCGGCGAAGTCGCGGCCGGGCGAGTCGATGGCGGCCTCGCTGTCGACGCGGGCGCGGATGTCCGCGGGGGCCGGGCGGCCGGCGGCGGCGAGCAGGGCGTCCTGCCCGGGGGAGTCCTCGGCGCGAGGCTGGTTGAGCAACGTGCTGGGCGACAGGGCGGCCTCGGCCTGCTGGCTCTGGGTCAGCTCCTGCGGGCGGGACGCGCCGGGGCGGGGGGCGCGGAGGTTGAAGTCGGGCGGCATGGACAGCGGCGCGCGGGTGGTGACCTGGAACTCGTCCGGCGCGTCGCGGGTGAGGCCGAAGGTGCGGCTCAGCTCGTCGCCGCCGCACGCGGACAGGCCGAGGGCGCAGGAGAGGATCAGCAGGGTTCGCGTTAGGACAGGCGGGGACATGGATGGGCTTCTACTGCCGTGCGTCCCCCGTCTGCAAGCGGCTTCGCGTCGGGCGCAACCCGTCCAGCACGAGGGCGCACACGCCGCAGACGATGGCGGCGTCGGCGACGTTGAACACGTACCAGGACCAGCCGCCGGCGTGGGCGTGGATGAAGTCGACCACAGCGCCGAAGCGCAGGCGGTCGATGACGTTGCCGACCGCGCCGCCGGCGACGGCGCCGAGCGCGATGGCGACCAGGCGGGTTTCGGCCCGGCGGAGCCAAACGCCGAGGGCGACGACGACGGCCAGCGCGATGCCGGCCAACAGCCAGGGGCCCCATTCCCCTTGCTGGTGGAACAAGCCGAAGGTGACGCCCTGGTTCCAGACCATGGTCAGGTTCAGGACCGGCAGCACGGCGACGGAGCCGAGGTCGGGCAGGCGGAGGACGTTGAGCACCCACCACTTGCTGGCCTGGTCGGCGGCGAGCACCACGGCGGCGGCGAGGAGGCCCCAACGGATCATCGCAGGCGAGTCATAGGAGGCGGATCATGGCGGGGGGTCGTCGGGGCCGGGTCGTCATTCGGCGGCGGCTTGGGCGGGCGGGGCGACGACGGTGGCGCAGCGCAGGCAGAGGTCGGGTCGGGCGACGCCGACTTCCGGCAGCACGCGCCAGCAGCGGGCGCACTTCTGGCCTTCGGCGCGCGCCACGGCGAGGGCCGGGCCGGGGGCGGCCTGGGACACGATGGCGAGTTCGGCCCAACCCTCCGGGTCGAGCAGGTCCGTCGCCTCGGGCGGGAGGATCAGGGCGGCTTGCAGGGAAGCGCCGATGCGCTTGTCGGCGCGGGCCTGCTCGAGGGCGGCGGTCATCGCGCCGCGCTGGGCGCGGAGCGCGGCCCAGCGGTCGGCGAGGGCCGGGTCGGACCAGGCGGCGGGGATGGCGGGGAACGGCTGCAGGTGGATGCTGCCGTCGTCGGACGGGAAGCGGGCGAGCCAGGCGTCCTCGGCGGTGAAGCAGAGGACGGGGGCGAGCCAGGCGGCGAGGCAGCGGTGGAGGTGGTCGAGCACGGTGCGGGCGGCGCGGCGCTTGGGGCTGTCCGGCGCGTCGCAGTAGATCGAGTCCTTGCGGACGTCGAAGTAGAAGGCGGACAGGTCGGACGAGCAGAAGGCGTGCAGCTCGGGGTAAACGCCGGTCCAGTCGTGGCCGTCGAGGGCGCGGCGGAGGCGGGCGTCGAGCTCGGACAGGCGGTGCAGCACCCAGCGTTCGAGCCCGGGCATGTCGGCGTGGGGGACGCGCTCGTCGTCGGCGAAGCCGTGCAGGCTGCCGAGCAGCCAGCGCAGGGTATTGCGCAGGCGGCGGTAGAGCTCGGCCTGCTGCTTGAGGATCTCGGGGCCGATGCGGAGGTCCTCGGACACGTCGGAGTTGACGACCCAGAGGCGGAGGATGTCGGCCCCGAGCTTGCCCGTGACCTCCTGTGGGGCGGTGACGTTGCCGAGCGACTTGCTCATCTTGCGGCCGTGCTCGTCGAGGACGAAGCCGTGGGTGAGGACGGCCTTGTAGGGGGCCTGGCCGCGGGTGCCCACGGCTTCGAGCAGGCTCGACTGGAACCAGCCGCGGTGCTGGTCGCTGCCTTCGAGGTAGAGGTCGGCGGGCCAGGGCTGGCCGCGATCCTCCAAGGCGAAGCCGTGGGTGCTGCCGCTCTCGAACCAGACGTCGACGATGTCCATGACCTGGTCGTAGTCGGCCGGGTCGCGGCCTTCGCCGAGGAAGCGAGCGGGGGGGCTGCTGTACCAGGTGTCGGCCCCTTCGACGGTGAAGGCGGCCACCACGCGGTCGATCACGGCCTGGTCGCGGAGCGGCTCGCCGGTGCGGCGGTCGACGAACACGGGGATGGGGACGCCCCAGGCGCGCTGGCGGCTGATGCACCAGTCGGGCCGGGTGGCGACCATGCTGGCGAGGCGGGTGCGCCCGGCCTCGGGGATGAAGCGGGTGGCGGCGATGGCGTCGAGCGCGCGGGCGCGGATCTGCTCCGGGCCGTCCATGCGGATGAACCATTGCGGGGTGGCGCGGTAGATGACGGGGGCCTTGCTGCGCCAGGAGTGGGGGTAGGAGTGTTCCAGCTTGCCGCGGGCGAGCAGGCCGCCGGCGGCTTCGAGGGCATCGCCCACGGGCTTGGCCGCCTTGAAAACGTGCTGGCCGGCGAAGAGGGGCAGCCAGGCGGCGTAAGCGCCGTCGTCGTCGACCGCTTCGGGCACCTCGATGCCGTGTTCGCGGGCGAGGGCGAAGTCCTCCTCGCCGTGGGCGGGGGCGATGTGGACGAAGCCGGTGCCTTGGTCGGTGGTGACGTAATCGGCCGGGTAGAGGGGCGCGTCGTGGTCGTAGCCCTGGCCGCGCAGGGGGTGGGCGGCGACCGCGCCGGCGAGGTCGATGCCTTTCAAGGTGCGCTCGACGGTGTGGGCGGTGATGCCGGCGGCGGCGCGGACCTCGGGGATCAGGGCTTCGGCCACGAGCAGGCGCTCACCGGGGCGGGCGAGGCTGGCGTCGGCGGCGGCGTCCACCCGGAGCAGGGCGTAGTCGATGGCCGGGCCGTAGGCGAGGGCGCGGTTGGCGGGGATGGTCCAGGGAGTGGTGGTCCAGATGACGACGGCGGCGTCCTCCACCGGGCCGGCGAGGAGGGGGAAGCGGACGAACACGGTGTTGCTGGTGCGGTCGTGGTACTCGACCTCGGCTTCGGCGAGGGCGGTCTTCTCCACCGGCGACCACATGACCGGGCGGAGGCCGCGGTAGAGCGCGCCGTTCATCAGGAACTCGCCGATCTCGGCGGCGATGGCGGCCTCGGCGGGGAAGTCCATGGTGGCGTAGCGCCCGGCCCAGTCGCCGGCGACGCCGAGGCGCTGGAACTCGTCCGTTTGCACTTGGAGCCAGTGGGCGGAGTAGCGGCGGCACTCGTCGCGGAAGTCGAGGACCGGCACGGCGTCCTTGTCGCGGCCGGACTTGCGGTACTCCTCCTCGACCTTCCACTCGATCGGCAGGCCGTGGGTGTCCCAGCCGGGGATGTAGCCGACGTCCTGCCCGTCCATGCGGTGGGCGCGCATGATGACGTCCTTGAGGACGCGGTTGAGCGCGTGGCCGATGTGCAGGTGGCCGTTGGAGTAGATCGGGCCGTCGTGCAGCACGAACGGCGGGCGGCCGCGCATCGCCTCGGTGATGCGCCGCCACAGGCCGATGCGCGCCCAACGGTCGAGCAGGGCAGGCTCGCGCTTGGGCAGGTCGCCGCGCATGGGGAAAGGCGTGCTGGGGAGGAAAACGGGATACTTGGCGTTGGCCTGGGCGTTGGCCTGGGCGTCGGCCGGGGCGGCGGTGGCGGCCTGGGCGTCGTCGGGCGTGGCGGGTCGGGTCATGGCGAGTTCCGGGGGCGAGGTGTTGCGCGTGCTGGGGCCGGGCCCGGAGGAGTTCAGCGGGCCAGGCGGCGAATTCGCGCGGAGGGTCGGGCTGCCATGACGGGGTTATGCGGACGCGGGAGGGGCTTGGTCAAGGCGCGCGCATCGCCACGGTCGCCGAACGGCCAGGATCGCGGGGGCGGCGGTCAGCCGCCCGCCAGGAAGGCGGCGAAGGCGTCCTTGTGGTCCGGGTGCCAGCGGGACAGGGCGGGGCGGTTCTCGATGACGTCGCCCATGGTCCAGGCCATGCGCTTCTCGTCCATCGCGCGGGTCGTCTCGTCGTCCGGGCAGAGGATATAGAAGTCGCCGGCGGCGAGGCGGGCGAGCATGAAGTCGACCACCTGCTCGGGCAGCCAGGCCCCGCTCGGCTTCTCGGCAGAGCGGGTCATGCCGGTGAAGGTGGAGCCGGGGATCAGCAAGTGAGCGGAGATCCGCCCGGCCGCCCGCTCGCGCAGCGTGTGGGCGAGGCCCTCGGTCAGGGCTTTGACGCCCGATTTGCTCACGTTGTAGGCGGTGTTGCCCGGCGGCTGGGTGATGCCCTGCTTGGAGCCGGTGTTGACGACCAGGCCGCGCCCGCCGCCCGCGATCATGGCGGGCACGAAGGCCTGGACGCCGTGCACGACGCCCATCAGGTTGACGCCGATCACCTCGGCCCAGATGTCGGGGTGCGACAGCGCGTCGGCGCCGCCGTGGATCGCGGCGTTGTTCATCAGTAGCGACACCGGGCCGAAGCGCTCGCCGACCTCGTGGGCCAGGCGGCCGACCGCGTCGCGGTCGCTGACGTCGGCGACGAAGCTGGTGGCGGGAGCGCCGATCGCCGCCGCCTCGTCGTTGACCCTCGGCGCGGCGTCGACGAGGCAGACGCGCATCCCGGCCGCGGCGAATCGCCGGGCGGCGGCCCGGCCGATGCCGCTCGCGGCCCCGGTCACCACTGCCACCTTGCCCGGGGCGATCACGTCCCTCGTCACGTCCGCGGCCACGTCCATCGCCGAACCCTTCCTTGCCGTGCGGCGCGCGGCCAGTGCGCCGCGCGCTGACGGCGGTCATGCCACCGGCGGGCGCTTTCCGCCAGGGCGGGCTTGCTGAGGCGGCGCGGACCCGCCGGCCCCTCCCGGACGATCATGCCCCGTCCTCCCCGCTCGCCGCAGCCCACCAGTCCGCGTAGGGCGTGTTCGCCGCCATCCTGCGGGTGAGGTCGGGCGCGCCGTCCGTCCACCACGGCGGCCCCCGCTCGCCCAGGGCCACCTTGGCGGCTTCGACCCTGGCCCGGGCCGCTTCCTTGGCGGCGAGATCGCCGGCCCGCATCGCGACCCCTTTCGCCCGGCGAGCGGACATCAGCTCGCGGGTGAGCGCCGCGCGGCGGGCCTCGGGCAGCGCCGGGTCGGAGCGACGCCACAGGCGTCCGCGCACGACGATGTAACGGCCATCGGGGGTGATCGGGTCGTCCATGCGGCCGGGTTGACGTCCATCGCGGGCGGGCGTCAATGGGGGAGGGGATGGCGGGATCGGGAGGCGGCGTCATGGCGAGCGGTTGGGCCCCGGACGGGGCGGTGCAGGACCAGATCGACGACACCGTGGCCGACGGCGTGCTGCGGGCGCGGTCGCGGATGCCGGCGGGCGAGGGCGGGCTGCAGTGCGCGGAATGCGGCGAGGACATTCCCGAGGCGCGCCGCCGGGCGCTGCCCGGGGTGCGGACCTGCGTCGCCTGCCAGTCCGAGCGCGACCGGCGGCAGGCGGCGGTCGGCTTCAACCGGCGGGGCAGCAAGGACAGCCAGTTGAAGTAGCGCCAGGCCCCAGAGCCAACGCCCTAGAGCCAACGCCCTGGAGCCAATGCCCCAGGGCCGGGCGTCGTGGCCGCTTACCCCGTCCCGGCGTCGAGCAGCGCGCGCGCCTGGGCCGCGTCCAGCGCGATCTGCTCCTTGAGGTCGTCGAAGGAGGCGAACTTGCGCTCGTCGCGCAGGTAGGCGAGCAGGGCGACCGAGACCTCCTGGCCGTAAAGGTCGCCGGACCAGTCGAACAGGTGGGCTTCCACCCGGCTTTGCGTGCCCTCGTTCACCGTCGGGCGGCGGCCGATGTTGGCGACGCCGGGGACGCGGGCGCCGCCGGGCAGCGCCACGTGGACGGCGTAAACGCCGCGGGCGGGTTCGAGGTGGCGGCCCAAGGGGACGTTGGCGGTGGGGAAGCCGATGGTGCGGCCGCGCTGGTCGCCGTGGGTGACGGGGCCGCGGATCGACCACGGCCGGCCGAGCTCGGCGCTCGCGCGCTCGGGGTAGCCGTCCTGCAAGAGGCGGCGGATGCGGGTGGAGCTGATTGGGCCTTGGGCGTCGGCGAGCTTGGGCACGGTGGTGAGCCCGATGCCGAGCGGCTCGGCGCGGGCGGCGAGGAAGGCGGCGTCGCCGCCGCGGCGGTGGCCGAAGGCGAAGTCGGCGCCGCAGGCGAGGTGGGCGGCGCCGACGCCCTGGTGCAGCACCTGCTCGACGAAGGCGTCGGCGTCCAGTTGCGACAGGGCGCGGTCGAACGGCAGCTCGTAGAGGATTTGCACGCCGAGGGCGGCCAGGGCCGCGGCGCGCTCGGCGGGGAGCGAGAGGCGGAACGGCGGGTCGTCGGGGCGGAAGAACTCGCGGGGGTGGGGCTCGAAGGTGAGCACGGCGAGCGGCGCGCCGGGGCGGGCGGCGTGGGCGGTGCGCAGCAGGTGGGCGTGGCCGAGGTGGACGCCGTCGAAGTTGCCGAGGGCGACGACCGCGCCGCGGAGCGCGCCGGGCAGGCCGCGCCAGTCGTGGGCGACCTGCATCACGCCGCCCCGGTGGTCATTGGCCCGTCCGCTCCGCCGCGCATCGCCCCACTTCCCTGCTCCCGGCCGGTCGGCCGCCGAATGGACAAGGCCTTGGGCGGGTGCGAAAAGCAAGGCGGCAACCTCCAGGACCAGCGATGCCGCGGACGCAGACGCCCGATTCCACCGTTTTGCTCGACGAGTTGGCCGATTGGGTACGGCTGGAAACGCCGACCACCGACCCGGCGGCGGTCAACCGGCTGATGGACCTGTGCGAACGCGACCTGACGCGAGCGGGCGCTGCGATCACGCGGGTGCCGGGGCAGGACGGCTACGGCGACAACCTGGTCGCGCGCACGCCGGGGGCGGGTCGCCCGATCCTGCTGGCCGGGCACCTGGACACGGTGTGGTCGCACGGCACGCTGGACACGATGCCGTTCGCCGTCAACGGCGAGCGGGCCTACGGGCCGGGCATCTTCGACATGAAGGCGGGGAGCTTCCTCGGCTTCCACGCGGTGCGCAGCATCCTGGCGCAGAAGACGCCGACGCGGCGGCCGGTCACGCTGCTGCTGACGCCCGACGAGGAGGTGGGCAGCCCGACCAGCCGGGACCTGATCGAACGCGAAGGCGGGCAGGCGGAGTGCGTGCTGATCCTGGAGCCGGCGGCGGCGGACGGGGCGTGCGTCACGTCGCGCAAGGGGGTGGGGCGGTTCGTGATCGAGGTCACGGGGCGCGGCTCGCACGCCGGCGGCAACTTCACCGACGGCGCGAGCGCGGTGGTGGAGCTGGCGCGGCAGGTGGTGCGGCTCAACGAGATGGTGGACCTGGCAGCCGGGATCACGCTGAACGTCGCGCCGGTGTGGGGCGGCACGCGGCCGAACGTGATCGCGCCCGAGGCGGGGTGCGAGGTGGACCTGCGGGTGCCGACGACCGAGGCCGGGGCGCGGATGGAGGCGGCGCTGCTGGGGCTGTCGGCGTTCGACCCGCGGTGCTGCGTGCGGGTGAGCGGCGGCATGAACCGGCCGCCGATGGTGGAAACGGCGGCGAGCCTGGCGCTTTACGAGCGGGGCCGGGCGGCGGGGGCGCGGGCCGGGTTCGAGATGGCGAAGCGGCACCGGGGCGGCGGCTCGGACGGCAACTTCACGGCGGCGCTGGGGGTGCCGACGCTCGACGGGCTGGGCTGCCCGGGGGCGGGGGCGCACGCCAGCGACGAGCACATCCTGTGGCGCGCGCTGGCCCCGCGGGCGGCGATGCTGACCGAGCTGCTGGAAACGCTATGACCGGGCTCGAAGTCCTGCTCGCGGCGCGGCGCGACCCGGCGAACCGGCCGGCGCACCTGCCGGACCCGCCGGCGGACGTGGCGGCGGCCTACGCCTTGCAGCACGCGGTGATGGCCAACCTGGGGTCGGTCGGCGGCTGGAAGGTGGGGTCGCCGCGCCCGGACGGGCCGTTCACCTGCGCGCCGCTGCCGGCCTGCTTCGTCGTGCCCGGGCCGGCGGACGTGCCAGAGGACGAATGCCCGGACCGGGGGGTGGAGGCGGAGATCGCCGTGCGGATCGGCCGGGACCTGCCGCCGCGGGGCACGCCGTACGCGGCGGAGGAGGTGTTGGCGGCGGTGGCGTCGGCCCACCCGGCGATCGAGCTGCTGCAAAGCCGGTTCCGCGACGCCGAGGCGGCCGGGCCGTTGTCGATGCTGGCCGACAGCCTGAGCCATTTCGGCCTGGTGTGGGGGGAGGCGATCCCGGACTGGCAGGCGGTCGACTTCGACGCGGAAGGCGTGCGGGTGCTGGCGGACGGGCGGGAGATCAAGCGCGGGCGGGGCAACCCGGGGGGCGACATGCTGCGGCTGCTGGTGTGGCTGGCCAACGAGGGGGCGGCCTGGGCCGGGGGGCTAAGGGCCGGGCAGGTGGTGACGACCGGCTCGTGGACGGGCAAGGACTTCGTGGCGGCGGGGGCGGCGGTGCGGGTCGAGTTCGACCGTTGCGGCACCGTGGAGGCCCGGTTTCGATGACGCAGGCGCTGATCGTGGGCGCGGGTCCCGGGCTGTCGGCCAGCCTGGCGCGGCTGTTGGCGCGGGAGGGGCACCCGGTGGCGCTGGCGGCGCGGCGGACGGACAAGCTGGCGGCGCTGGCGGCGGACACGGGGGCCAGCGTCCACGCCTGCGACGCCGCCGAGCCCGCGAGCGTCGCGGCGCTGTTCGAGGCGGTGCCGTCACCGGGGATCGTCGTCTACAACCCGAGCTACCGCACCCGGGGGCCGCTGGTGGACCTCGACCCGGCGGAGGTGGCCAAGACGCTGCGGGTGACGGCGTTCGGGGCGTTCCTGGTGGCGCAGCAGGCGGCGCGGCGGATGCTGGCGGCGGGGGAGGGCTGCATCGTGCTGACGGGGGCCTCGGCCGGGGTGAAGGGGTATCCGCAGTCGGCGCCGTTCGCGATGGGAAAGTTCGCGTTGCGCGGGCTGGCGCAGAGCATGGCGCGGGAACTGCACCCGCAGGGCATCCACGTGGTGCACGTGGTGGTGGACGGGGGCATCCGGGCGGCGGGGCGGGCGGACGCGGGCGGCGCGGACAGCAGCCTCGACCCGGACGCGATCGCCCGGACGATCCTGGACGTGGTGCGCCAGCCGCGGTCGTGCTGGACGGACGAGATCGCGGTCCGGCCCTGGGTGGAGCGGTTCTGAGCGCGCGCTTCGGCGGCTGAGAAGGCCAGGGCGGGGCGCCGGCGTCGGATTCGAGGCTGGCGGACGGCGGGGCCTGGCCACAATTAAACCTTGACCCACCATCAAACTCGCGTGAGCGTGAGCCGGCGCATCGGTTTCGGAACCGCGTGCGCGACCGGCCGGCCGCGTTCTCGCAGGTGGCGGTCGTTGGGCAACCGGGGTGTCGCCGCCGGGCCGACCCGTCGCGGCCAGGTCGTTCGATCCTGACCGCTTCGCCTGGCTCCCGGCCGTCGCGGCGTGCCTCGGCTCAGGCTACTCGGCGCAAGGCCGTCCTCAGGAGTTCGGCGCAAACGGGAGGGGACCATGGCAGACATTCCGGCGGGCGTCGTGAAACCGGGCGCCGTGCCCCACGGCCTGGAGGCGGGCCAGGACAACGTCCGGGTGCTGGGGCTGGACGTGCACAACCCGGTGTTCTTCGTGTCGGCGGTGACGATCGTCGGCTTCGTCATCGTGACGCTGATCTTCCGGGAGTCGGTCGGGCTGGGGTTGGTTGGCCTGCGCACCTGGCTGACGTCCACCTTCGACTGGCTGTTCATGATCTCGGCCAACCTGTTCGTGTTGTTCTGCCTGGTGATCATCGCCTCGCCGCTCGGCCGGGTGCGGATCGGCGGCGTGGACGCGAGGCCCGACTATTCCTACACCGGCTGGTTCTCCATGCTGTTCGCGGCCGGCATGGGCATCGGGCTGATGTTCTTCGGCGTGCTGGAGCCGATGTATCATTTCAACCATCCGCCGCTCGGCATCGCCGTGCCCGTGGCCGACGGCGCGCTCGTGCCCGGCGCGGTCGAGCGGGCGCGCGAGATGGGCATGGCCGCGACCATCTTCCACTGGGGGCTGCATCCCTGGGCGATCTACGCGGTGGTGGCGCTGTCGTTGGCGCTGGCCACCTACAACCGGGGGATGCCGCTGTCGATCCGCTCGGCGTTCCACCCGATCTTCGGCGACCGCGTCCGCGGCTGGGTCGGGCACGTGATCGACATCACCGCGGTGTTCGCGACCTTGTTCGGGCTGGCGACCTCGCTGGGGTTCGGGGCGTCGCAGGCGCTGGCCGGGCTGAACGAGCTTTACGGCGTGCCGAACACCGACACCATGAAGGTGCTGCTGATCCTGGGCATCACGGCGATCGCGCTCGGGTCGGTGGTGGCCGGGCTGGACGCGGGGGTGAAGCTGCTGTCGGAAATCAACATGGTGCTGGCGGTGCTGCTCCTGCTGTTCGTCATCGCCCTGGGGCCGACGCTCGCGATCGCGACCGGCTTCTTCACCAACACCCTCGCCTACCTGAAGCACCTGCCGGCGCTGTCCAACTGGATCGGGCGCGAGGACGACGCGTTCGTGCACGGCTGGACGACGTTCTACTGGGCGTGGTGGATCTCCTGGTCGCCGTTCGTCGGCATGTTCATCGCGCGGGTGTCGCGCGGGCGCACGGTGCGGGAGTTCCTGGTCTGCGTGCTGATCATCCCGTCGCTGGTGTCCATCCTGTGGATGACCACGTTCGGCGGCACGGCGCTGAGCCAATTCGTGACGGACGGCTACGCCGGCGTGCAGCAGACGGTGATCGACTACGTGCCGGAGCTGTCGTTGTTCCACATGCTGTCGGCGCTGCCGCTCGCGTCCGTCACGTCGCTGATCGGCATCGTGCTGGTGATCGTGTTCTTCGTCACGTCGTCGGACTCGGGATCGTTGGTGGTGGATTCGATCACCGCGGGCGGCAAGGTCGACTCGCCGTTGGCGCAGCGCGTGTTCTGGGCGATCTTCGAGGGGCTGGTCGCCATCGCGCTGTTGCTGAGGGGAGGCTTGGCGGCGTTGCAGGCCAGCGCCATCGCGACGGGGTTCCCGTTCGCGATCCTGCTGGTGCTGATGATGATCGCCACCTGGAAGGTGCTGCGGACGGAGCCGCGCTGAGCGGGGAGGGCTCCCGCCTTCAATCGCTGGTGATGCGCGGCCCGGCCGGGCGGGGGGCCGCCAGCCGGTCCCAGACGCGGGCGGCGATGGCGGCGAAGGCCTGGGCGGCCGGGCTGTCGGGGGCGCTGGCGGTGATGGGCGTTCCGGCGTCGGCGGTGAGGCGGATGTCGAGCAGCAGGGGAACCTCGCCGAGGAAGGGAACGCCCAGCGCCTCCGCCTCGCGCCGGGCGCCGCCGTGGCCGAACAGCGCGGTCTCGTGGCCGCAGTTGGGGCAGTGGAACACGCTCATGTTCTCGATCAGGCCGAGCACGGGGACGAGGGTCTTCTCGAACATGCGGACGCCGCGGCGGGCGTCGATGAGGGCGATGTCCTGGGGGGTGCTGACGATGACGGCGCCGCCGAGGCTGACGCGCTGGGCCATGGTGAGTTGCGCGTCGCCGGTGCCGGGGGGCATGTCGACGATGAGGATGTCGAGCGCGCCCCACTCGACCTGGCCCATCATCTGCTCGAGCGCGCTCATCACCATCGGGCCGCGCCAGATCATCGCCGAGTCGGGATCGACCAGGAAGCCGATCGACATGGCCTGGAGGCCCCAGGCGGCGAGAGGGACCATGCGGCCACCGCGGATCTCGGGCTTGGCGTCGAGGCCCAGCATCCGGGGCAGGCTCGGGCCGTAGATGTCGGCGTCGAGCAGGCCGACGCGGCGGCCTTGCTGGGCGAGGGCGACGGCGAGGTTGACGGCGGTGGTGCTCTTGCCGACGCCGCCCTTGCCGGAGGCGACGGCGACGACGTGCTTGACGTCAGGCAGCAGCGGCGCGCGGGCGGCGGGTTTCGCGGCGGGGGCCGGGCCGGCGTTCGCCGAAGCGGGCGTCGGCGGCGTCTGCGGCCGGTGCGAGGTCAGCACGACGGTGGCGTTGACGACGCCCGGCTGGCGGGCGAGCACGGCCTGGGCCTGGCTGCGCACGGCCTCCATCGCGCCCGCCTGGGCGCGCTCGGCGCGGAGCGCCAGGTGGACGAGGCCGTCACGGGCCTCGAGGCTGTCGACCAAGCCGGCCGAGACGACGTCGCTTGGCGGTCCGGGCGCGCCGGCTTCTCTGGGCAGCGTCACTGCCCGCAGCGCCTCGCGGAGCTGATCGGCCTTCGGTGCCGGCATCGCTTGTAAACCCCTTCGGTGCGGTCAATATTCCGCCGGTGCGCCGGGACTGGTCTCGGCTGCGCGGTGCAGGCGCACATGGCTCATTCGACACCGCCTGCCAAGGGGAGCGGACGGACAGGATGTCTTGGAACAGTGGCGGCGGGCCGAGCCCGTGGGGCAATCCGGGCGGCAACCAGCCGCCGCGCCCCGATCGCGGACCGGACTCGGGGCCGGACCGCGGCCCTTGGGGCGGTGGCCGCGGGGCGGGGCCAGGGGGCTTGCCGGACCTCGACGAGCTGATCGCCCGGATGCAGCAGAAGGCGCGGCGGTTCGTGCCTGGGGGCGGCGGACCCGGGGGCCGGGGCGGGCGCAACAACGGCCGGCTGCTGGCGCTGTTCGCGCTGGTGGCGGTGGCGATCTGGCTGGCGAGCGGGTTCTACCGGGTGCAGCCGGACGAGCAGGGCGTGGTGCTGCGGTTCGGCGCGTTCAGCCGGACGACCCTGCCGGGCCTCAACTACCACCTGCCGTGGCCGGTCGAGCAGGCGTTGACGCCGGCGGTGACGCGGATCAACCGGGTTGAGGTGGGCTTCCGCGGCAACGCGTCCGACCCCAACGCCGTGGTGCGCAACCGCGGGCGGGACCTGCCGGGCGGGGTGGCGCGCGAGGTGCCGGAGGAGGCGCTGATGCTGACCGGCGACGAGAACATCATCGACATCAACTTCTCCGTGTTCTGGCGCATCAGCGACGCGCCGAGCTACTTGTTCAACACCCGCAACCCGGCCGACACGGTGAAGTATGCCGCCGAAAGCATGATGCGCCAGGTGATCGGGCGGACGCCGATCCAGCCGGCGCTGACGGAGGCGCGGGCGCAGATCGAGCAGGCGGTGACGACCGGCACGCAGGCGATCATGGACCAGTACAAGGCCGGGGTGGAGATCACGCAGGTGCAGCTGCAGCGGGTCGATCCGCCGGCGGCGGTGATCGACAGCTTCCGCGACGTGCAGCGGGCCAACACGGACGCCGAGCGGGTGCGCAACGAGGCGGAAAGCTACCGCAACGACATCATCCCGCGGGCGCGCGGCGACGCGGCGCGGCTGACGGCGGAGGCGGAGGGGTCCAAGCAGGCGATCATTTCCGAGGCGAACGGCCAGGCGCAGCGGTTCCTGAGCGTCTACCAGGCCTACGTCAACGCGAAGGACGTGACGTTGAAGCGGCTCTACATCGAGACCATGCAGGAGATCCTGTCCAAGACGCCGTCCATCGTGGTGGACGACAAGCTGCAGGGGATCGTGCCTTACCTGCCGCTCGATCCGGGCAAGCTCGCGCCTTCGGCGTCGGCCAAGCAGGGGACGGCGCAATGAGCCGCATCCTCCTTGGCCTGGGCGTGTTCGCGTTGCTGGCGGTGATCCTGGCCAACGCCACCTTGTTCACCGTCAAGCAGACGGAGCAGGTGCTGATCACGCAGTTCGGCGAGCCGATCCGGATGATCAGCAAGCCGGGCTTGCACGCCAAGATCCCGTTCGTGCAGACGATCATCAGCTTCGACCGGCGCTTGCTCGACTATGACAGCGGCGGCGAGGAGGTGATCCTGGCCGACCAGCGGCGGCTGATCATCGACAGCTTCACGCGATTCCGCATCACCGACCCGCTGCGCTACTTCCAGGCGGTCGGCGCGCAGGAGAGCGGCATCCGGGCGCGGCTCAACTCGGTGGTGACGTCGTCCTTGCGGCGGGTGCTGGGCAACGAGACGCTGCTGAACGTGCTGTCGACCGACCGCCGCCGCATCACGGAGCAGATCCGGAGCCAGGTCAGCGACGAGATGAAGGGGTTCGGCGTGTCGATCGACGACGTGCGGCTGCGCCGGGCCGACCTGCCGGAGGAGAACACGCAGGCGATCCTGGGCCGGATGAAGTCCGAGCGGCAGCGGGTGGCGAGCCAGGCGCGGGCCGAGGGCGAGGAAGCCAGCCTGCGCATCCGGGCCGACGCCAACCGGGACCGCACCGTGCTGCTGGCCGAGGCGCGCGCCGGGGCCGACCGGCTGCGCGGCGAGGGCGAGGAGCAGTCGATCAAGGTCTACGCCGACGCGTTCCAGAGGGACCCGGGTTTCTACGACACCTACCGGACGTTGCAGGCCTACCGGGAAGCGTTCGGGCAGGGCAACGGCTCACGGCTGGTGCTGACGCCGGACAGCGAGTTCCTGCGGCTGCTGCGCGAGGAGCCGAAGCCTTGAGAGGCCGTGGGTTCCCCTGAACGTTATTCGCACCACGTGACGGATTGAAGCATTAGGGGCCTGGTTCGGGCCTTCGCTCAGAGGAGAACGTTTGATGCGCCTCCGTTTCCTACGCACCGTGGCGCTCGCCACCGCGCTGGCCTTGCCCACGGCGCTGCCGTCGCCGTCCTTCGCGCGGGGAGCGCCGGACAGCTTCGCCGATCTGGCCGAGAACCTGCTGCCGTCGGTCGTCAACATCAGCAGCACCCAGGCGGCGCAGAAACTGGCGGACCGGGGGGGCCCGGAAGTGCCGTTGTTCCCGCCCGGGTCGCCGTTCGAGCAGTTCTTCCGCGACTTCCTCAACCGCGACCGGCCGGGCCAGGACCGGCCAGGACAGGATCGGCCTGGGCAGGACCGGCGGGGCGAGCGCGGGCCACGGCCGGGAGGGCCGGGCGGCCGGGCGATGAGCCTGGGGAGCGGGTTCATCATCGACCCGTCCGGCTACATCGTCACCAACAACCACGTCATCGACGGCGCGGACGAGATCAGCGTGACGCTGACCGACAAGACGACGTTGAAGGCCAAGCTGGTGGGCAAGGACGAACGGGTGGACCTGGCGCTGCTCAAGGTCGAGAGCGACAAGCCGCTCAAGGCCGTCTCGTTCGGCGACAGCGACGTGGAGCGGGTGGGCGACTGGGTGCTGGCGATCGGCAACCCGTTCGGGCTGGGCGGGTCGGTGACGGCCGGCATCGTCAGCGCCCGGGGCCGCGACATCCGCCAAGGTCCCTACGACGACTTCATCCAGACGGACGCCTCGATCAACCGGGGCAACTCGGGCGGGCCGTTGTTCAACATGAACGGCGAGGTGATCGGCATCAACACGGCGATCTACTCGCCGTCGGGCGGGTCGGTGGGCATCGGCTTCTCGGTGCCGTCGAACCTGGCGAAGTCGGTGGTGACGCAGTTGCGTGAGTTCGGGCGGGCGCGCCGCGGCTGGCTCGGGGTCCGCATCCAGCAGGTGACGCCGGACATCGCCGAGAGCCTCGGGCTGCGTGACGCGTCGGGCGCGCTGGTGGCGGGGGTGAATGACGGCGGGCCGGCCGACAAGGCGAAGATCAGCAACGGCGACATCATCCTCAAGTTCAACGGCCAGGACGTGAAGGAGATGCGCACCCTGCCGCGGATCGTGGCCGAGACGCAGGTGGGCAAGGCGGTGCCGGTCACGGTCTGGCGCGGCGGCAAGGAGGTGAGCCTGCAGGCGACCGTGGGCGAGCTGCCGGACGAGGTGCAGCAGGCCAGCACCGGCGGCACGACCGACGCGCCGCCGAAGCGGACGGCGGAGATCGCCGGGCTCGGGGCCAACGTGGCGCCGATCACCGACGAGCTGCGCGATCAGTTCAAGCTGGGCGCGGACCAGAAGGGCGTCGTCGTCACCGACGTGAGCCCGGACGGGGTGGCGGCGACGCGGGGGCTGAAGCCCGGCGACGTGATCGTCGAGGTGCAGCAGGAGCCGGTCAGCACGCCGGACGACGTGACCAAGCGGATGGATCGCTACCGCAAGCAGAACCGCAAGACGGTGCTGATGCTGATCCAGAGCGGCGAGGGCATGCGCTGGGTGCCGGTGCCGCTCGCGGAGGACAAGAGCAAGCAGCCGGGGTGACCGCCGCTGCCGCATCCTGACCGTTGGCTGAAGGTGCTTGCCGCCGGGCTCTACTGCGAGCCCGGCGGTTTCTACGTGGACCCGATGGTGGCGGTGCCGCGGGCGATCATCACCCACGCCCACGCCGACCACGCGCGGCCGGGGCACGGGGCGGTGCTGGCCAGCCCCGAAACCATGGCGCTGATGGACGTGCGCATGGGGCCGGGACGGGCGGGCGCGATCCAGCAGACGCTGGGCTACGGCGAGGCGGTGACAGTAGGGGAGGTGCGGGTGTGGCTGGAGCCGGCCGGGCACGTGCTGGGCAGCGCGCAGGTGGCGATGGAGTGGCGCGGCAGCCGGGCGGTGGTGAGCGGCGACTACAAGCGGCAGGCCGACCCGACCTGCCGGGCGTTCGTGCCGATCCCGTGCGACGTGTTCGTGACGGAAGCGACGTTCGCGTTGCCGGTGTTCCGGCATCCGCCGGCACCCGATGAGGTGGCGAAGCTGCTGGACAGCGTGGCGCTGTTCCCGGAGCGGACGCACGTTGTCGGGGCCTACGCGCTGGGCAAGGCGCAGCGGGTGATCGCGCTGCTGCGGCGGGCGGGCTACGAGCGGCCGATCTACCTGCACGGGGCGATGCTGCCGTTGTGCGAGGCGTATGAGCGGCTGGGGGTGCCGCTGGGGCCGGTGCTGCCGGCAACGGCGCAGGCCAAGGCGGACCTGGCCGGGGCGGTGGTGATCGCGCCGCCGAGCGCCATCGCCGACCGCTGGGCGCGGCGGCTGGCCGACCCGGTGACGTGCATGGCGAGCGGCTGGATGCGGGTGCGGCAGCGGGCGCGGGCGCGCGGGGTGGAGCTGCCGCTGGTGATCAGCGACCACGGGGATTGGGACGAGCTGAACGCGACCTTGGACGAGGTGGGCGCGCCGGAGGTTTGGGTGACGCACGGGCGGGAGGAGGCGCTGATCCACGAGGCGGCGAAGCGGGGCATCCGGGGGCGGGCGTTGCGGCTGGTGGGGTACGGGGACGAGGAGGAGGGCGCGGAGGGCGATCCGCAGCAGGGTGGGGCGGCGGGGGCGGCGTGATCGCGTTCGCGGAGCTGCTGGAGCGGCTGGTGTTCACGCCGGGGCGATTGGCGAAGATCGCCTTGCTGCGGCGGTATTTCGAGGGCCAGGCGGATCCGGACCGGGGGTTCGGGCTGGCGGCCCTGACGGGGGAGCTGGCGTTCCAGGCGGCGAAGCCGGGGTTGATCCGGGCTTTGGCGGAGGCGCGGACCGACCCGGCGCTGTTCGCCTGGTCGCACGACTACGTGGGGGACCTGGCGGAGACGGTGGCGCTGATCTGGCCGGCGCGGGCGACCAACGCGGCGACGCCGACGCTGACCGGGGTGGTGCAGGCGTTGATCTCCACGCCCAAGGCCGAGCTGCCGGGGTTGGTGGCCGGATGGCTGGATGCTTCGGGGCCGTCCGTGCGCTACGCGTTGCTGAAGCTGATCACGGGCAGCCTGCGGGTGGGGGCGTCGGCGCGGCTGGCGAAGATCGCGTTGGCGGAGCTGGCGGGGGGCCGGGTCGCGGCGGACGACATCGAGGAGGTCTGGCACGGGCTGGCGCCGCCCTACCTGCCGCTGTTCGCCTGGCTGGAAGGGCGGGGGGAGCGGCCGGACGCGGCGGGGGCGCCGGTGTTCCGGCCGCCGATGCTGGCGCACCCGCTGGAGGCGGCGGACCTGGCGGCGCTGGACTCGGCGGCTTACCGGGCGGAATGGAAGTGGGACGGCATCCGGGTGCAACTGGTGGCGACGCCGGGGGGCCGCCGGGTGTTCTCGCGCGGGGCGGACGACGTGTCGGGGGCGTTCCCGGAGATCATCGAGGCGATGGACTTCCACGCGGTGCTCGACGGGGAGCTGATGGTGGTGCGGGACGGGGCGGTGGCGCCGTTCGCGGACTTGCAGCAGCGGCTGGGGCGAAAGTCGCCGGGGGCGAAGATGCTGCGGGACTCGCCGGTCTGGGTACGGTTGTACGACCTGCTGTTCGAGGGGGCGGAGGATTTGCGGGGGCTGGCGTTCGATGAGCGGCGGCGGCGATTGGAGATCTGGTTCTCGGAGAACCGGCCGGGGCGGATGGACGTGTCGGCGATGATCCCGTTCGAGGACGTGGCGGGCTTGTCGGCGATCCAGGACGGGACCCGGGCGGCGAGCATCGAGGGGGTGATGCTGAAGCGGCGGGACAGCGCCTACGTGCCGGGGCGGCCGCGCGGGCTTTGGTGGAAGTGGAAGCGGGAGCCGCTGACCATCGACGCGGTGGTGATGTACGCGCAGCGGGGGCATGGCAAGCGGAGCAGCTACTACAGCGACTACACGTTCGGGCTGTGGCGCGCGGACGGGGCGCTGGTGCCGGTGGGCAAGGCGTATTCCGGGTTCACGGACGCGGAGCTGGCGACGCTGGACCGCTGGGTGCGCAATCACACGGTAGGGCGGTTCGGGCCGGTGCGGGAGGTGGAGCGGGGCTTGGTGCTGGAGATCGCGTTCGACGCGGCGCAGCGGAGCGGGCGGCACAAGAGCGGGGTGGCGTTGCGGTTCCCGCGGGTGTCTCGGCTCAGGTTCGACAAGCCGGCGGCGGAGGCCGACCGGCTGGAGACGTTGATGCGGTTGATCCCCGGCCCCGTGGATGGCGCGTGACTGGGGGGTTGGTGGCTCGGCGGGAGACGGGGGCGTTGGCCCGGGCGCGGCGGGGCGGGTTCACTCGCGGCGGACGGGGGCGGGGCGGTGCGGCCAGGGGGGGATGGGCGCGGCCGGGTGGTGGGGCCGGGCATCGGCGGGGCGAGTGGTTGGCCTGGGATAGCCCGGCAGAGGGGTGGCGGCGGGGCGGCCGGGCGCTGAGGGCGTTGGGGCGGCGGCTCGGGGCCGGGGCGGGGTGGGATGGGCGGCGCGGGCGCAGAGGGCCTCGATGTCGGATGGGGTGCGGCGCTTCCAGGGGGCCGTGCCGGGGAGGGCGGCGAGGTCGAGGTCGCGAATGCCAGTAATGTTCGGCAAGCGGCACTCATGAGAAGACTGGCAGGAAGAAGGGGAGGGGGTGCCGTACGCGGGCTGGGCACCGTGGTCGACGTTCGCGGCCTTGGCCACAGACTTACCCACCGATTGTGTGGATAACCATCATACGTCCAGCAGGCCGGTGTCCGCTCCGCGCTTCATTTCGGACGTTCCCGGAATGTTTTCGCGGCCCGGAAAGCGGATATGGGTTTCGCACTCAAAGCCGCAGGCTTGGCGCAAGCCTAAATCGGCAAGCCCATATCTTCTCGGCCGCCACACCACGGCTCACGAGATTGCAAGGAGAACGCAAGACTGAAGTTCGGGCTGACCGAGCAGGCGCAAGACTGCCTAATTGCCTGGCTGACCCGCCGTCAGGGCAGGCTACCTCACTCGTTCAAGGTGAGTACGATGCGGTTTGCTTCCTCGGTAGGCGCATGGTCTTGTGTCCGAACCCGAGCAAAGGACACGCCGATGAATCGCATCGTTCGTTCAATCTGCGTTCCCGTCATGCTGCTGTTTGCCGCTGGACCGATATACGCTGCCGATGCAATCGTCAAAATTGGCGGTCTGTTGCCGATCTCCGGGCCTGGTTCCTATTTCGGTGTGCAGGACCGTGAAGGCATCGATCTCGCGTTGGAGCAACTGGCCCGAGGCGGCACGACGCATGCCCTGGCGTTCCAGGCCGAGGACTCTGCTTGCAGCCCGTTGCCTGCCACGCAATCCGCCAAGCGCCTGCTGAACGGGTTCAAGCCGGACATCGTCATCGGCGAGGAGTGCTCGGATGCAACGCTTGCCGTGATGCAGTTGATGGCGCGGGCCGAGGTGCCATTGCTGAATGCCGGGTCATCGTCGATCAAGGTGACGCAGCCCGGTAACCGCTACACGTTCCGGATCATGCCAGATGAAGTCATGCAGGGCGAGGACATCGCCACCCATGCCTACCGGACGCTTGGCGCACGGACTGCTGTCATCCTGCATGAGAACAGCAATGCCGGCATCGGTAATGCCGAGATCTTCAAGACGACCTTTGAAAAGCTGGGCGGCACGGTCGTCGAGGATATCGGCTTCGGCCGGGACGTAAACGACTTTACATCAATCGCGACCCGCGTGGCCGGGCTGGGCAAGATCGATATCATCCCGACCTACACGCTGGAGGGTCAAGGCCTGAAGGTGACGCAAGCGCTGGCGCAGGCCGGTATCGTCAAGGGTGGCGGCGGTAACGCGATCCAACTCGGCACGATCTGGCTGCCCGCGAGCTTCGATGGCAAGGCGGGCAAGGCGGCCGAGGGCTACATCCGCATCGTGCAATTCGACCCGGCTGACTCCCGTCCTGTCGTGCAACGCTTCGTGCAGGCCTTCAAGGCCAAGTACGGGCGCGAACCGAGCCATATCAACGCTCACGCCTATGACCAGATCATGCTGATCGCCGATGTTGTGCGCCGGGGCGGCACCACGCCGGCCACCATCCGTGACACGCTGGCCGAAACCAAGGATTTCGTCGGCGTCACCGGCAGCGTCACGTTCGACAGCCACAACCAGAACATACGGCGCGACACGATCCATTACGTTCAGACGCAGGCTGACGGGTCCTGGAAGGCGCTGGATTGGAAGTAGCGCGCCAGCGCTGATACGTGCCGGACATGCTGGCGCTCATAGTGCAGCAGGGCATCAACGGTCTGGTGCTTGGCAGCCTATACGTGCTGGTCGCACTCGGCCTGACACTGGTCTACGGCGTGCTGGTGCAGATCAACTTCGCACACGCCGATTTCGTCACCCTAGGGGCGTTCAGCGCCTACTTCTTCACGCATTTCCTCGGTGGCCCCTACCTCGTGAGCCTGCTGGTCGCCTTCGCGGTGGGCGGTGCGCTCGGATGGCTGATCCACGCGGCGATCTTTGCGCCGTTGCGCCTGGCCGGTAACGAGCTTTCGCCGTTGATCGCCACGATTGGCGCCTCGATCATGCTCGAGAACGGCGCGCTGGCCCTGTTCGGGCCGGTCCCGTATGCATTCGATACGCCTTACAGCAGCCAGGTGATCCGTCTCGGCGCCATCTACTTCACGTGGCAGAGCGTGTTGATCCTTATGGTCTCGTCGCTGACGGTGGGGCTGCTCTACGCCTTCATGCGCTTCACCTTCACCGGCAAGGCCCTGCGCGCGGTGGCACAAGACCGGGAAACAGCCGGACTGATGGGCATCAACCCGACGCGGCTCATCATGCTGACCTTCGTCATCGGCTCCGCCCTTGCCGGGATGGGCGGCGCAATGCTCGGCCCGGTCCTGGTGCTAACCCCGTTCGCGGGCACTTCGGTCATCGTCAAGGCGTTCGCCATCGTCATCATCGGCGGCTTCGGCAACGTGGAGGGCACGATCCTCGCGGGCCTCCTGGTCGGCTTGATTGAGGCCGCGACGACGCAGGTGCTCGACCCCGGACTGATCGACATCGTGGTGTTCAGCCTGCTGTTGCTGATGCTCGCCGTCCGCCCGACCGGGCTGATCGCCGAGCGGCGGGAGGAGAATGTCTGAGGCATTGCCCGCGGCGCGCGGCGGCGTTCCATGGCGCATCTTAGCGCTGCTGACGACGCTGGCCGTCATTGCGGCACTGCCGCTGGCGCTGCCCGACAATTACTGGCGCGGCGTGCTGATCACCTGCGCCATCAACGTGCTGCTGGCGCTCGGGCTCGATTTTATCCTGGGCTATACTGGGCAGCTCAATCTCGGCAGTTCCGCCTTCTTCGGCATCGGCGCGTATGTCTCGACCGTGCTGATCACGAAGGGAGACGTGGGGTTCTGGCCGGCGGCGTTGGCGGGTGTGGCGGCTGCCGGGCTCGCGGGCATGGCGTTGGCGCGCTTCGCGGTCCGCTTACGCGGGCACTACCTGGCGATTGCCTCGCTCGGTTTCGCCGTCATCACCTATCAGGTGCTGTTAAACTGGATCAGCGTGACGGAGGGGCCGCTCGGCATCTATGGCATCGCGCCGCCACCGACGCTCGCCATGCCCGGCGTCGGCAGGATCGAGTTCGGCAATCAAGCCAATCTGTTCTATCTCGTAGCTGGTTGCGCTTGGCTCATATACGCGCTGCTCGATGCTCTAATCCGCTCGCCCATGGGCGCGACACTGACCGCGATACGCGAAGACGAGGTTTCGGCAAGCTCGCTCGGCATCGATTGCGCGCGCTGGAAGATGACGGCATTCGGCATCGGTTCCGCCGTGGCTGGGCTAGCCGGGTGTTTCTATGCACCATTCGCGGGCACGCTGGTGCCGGATGCGTTCACGACCACCGAGGCGTTCGCAGTGCTCGCCATGGTGATCGTGGGCGGTGTCGGCACGCTGGCCGGCCCGGTGTTCGGCGCCATCGTGTTGACGATCCTGCCGGAGTTGCTGCGGGGCTTGGGCGATGCGCGCATGGTGATCTACGGCATCTCGCTGACGCTGGTGGTGATGTTCGCACCGGGCGGGCTGGCCGGGCTATGGCGCGGGCTGGTGCGGCGGACATGAGCACGGCGCTGTTGCAGGCAGACGGCTTGCACAAGCGGTTCGGCGGCGTGCATGCCGTGCGCGGCATCTCGTTCAGCGTGGCACCGGCGTCGGTCTTCGCGATCATCGGGCCGAACGGGGCCGGCAAGTCCACGATGCTGAATCTGTTGAGTGGCGTGTATGGCGCGGATGAAGGCCGGTTGAGCTTCGCCGGTGCCGACTTGCAAGGCGTGCCGGCCTATCGTCGCGCCCGGCTCGGCATCGCACGCACGTTCCAGAAGATCCGGCTGTTCAAACGCATCTCGGTGCGGGCTAATGTGCTGGCCGGGTTCCATACGCAGCATCGCATCCCGGCCTGGCAGTTTGTATGGCACGGCCGCGCGTTCCGGGCCGGCATGGCCCGGTGTCACGCGGAAGCCGATGACTTGCTGGCCTTCGTGGGTTTGCAAGACCGTGCGGGTGTTCCGGCGGGCGCGTTGTCGTATGGCGAGCAGCGGATGCTGGAGATCGCGCGGGCGCTCGCGACCCGGCCGCGGCTGCTGATGGTCGATGAACCGGCTGCTGGCCTGAACGGTATCGAGGTGGACCGGCTGTTCGAGCGGCTGGACACGCTGCGTGCCCGCGGTCTCGCGTTGATCCTGATCGAGCACAACATGGACCTCGTGACCCGCATCGCCGACCAAGTCATGGTCATGCATCACGGCCAGCACCTGTTCACCGGCACCCCGGCGAGGATGCAAGCCGACCCGGCGGTGATCGACGCCTATCTCGGCGGTGAGCTGGAATGACGGCTCTGCTCGAGGTGACCGAGGTCGAGCTCGCCTACGGCGCCGTGCCGGCCTGTCGGGACGTGACGTTCCACGTCGAGCCCGGCGAGATCGTCACGCTGTTGGGCGCGAACGGGGCTGGCAAGACGACGACGTTGGGCGCGGTTGCCGGGCTGCTGGTAGCGCGATCCGGAACCGTGCGGTTCGAAGGGCGCGACATCACGCGCCTGGCCGCGCATGAGCGCACGATGCTCGGCATCGCGCTCGTGCCCGAGGGGCGGCACGTGTTCCCCTTCCTCACCGTGCGGGAAAACCTCGAAATGGGCGGGTTCAAGTATCGCCGTGACCCGAAGCGGCTGCGACGCTTGCTCGACCGCGCGATCGAATGGTTTCCGCGCCTGGGCGAGCGGGCCGGGCAGCATGCCGGCACGTTGTCGGGCGGCGAGCAGCAGATGCTGGCGCTGGGCCGGGCGATGATGAGCGAGCCGCGGCTGCTCTGCCTCGATGAACCGTCGCTTGGCTTGGCACCGCTGGTGGTGGCGGAGATCTTCCGGACGATAAAGTCCATCAACGCCGAGGGCACCGGAGTGCTGCTGGTAGAGCAGAACGCGCGCTACGCACTCCGCACGGCCGCGCGCGGCTACGTGCTGCGCGGCGGCGCCATCGTCGCGAGCGGCTCATGCGCGGACCTCCAGGCCGATGACCGCGTCAGGCTCGCCTATATCGGCAGCGGAGCGTGAGACGGCTACTTCGTACCGAGTATGCTGCCAGCCATCGCCCGCGTGTCCCGCGGCTGCCACGCCCCGGTATCGACGGCCTGGAAGAACCGCTCGAGGCAGGCGTTGAATAGGGCGGGCTCCTCCAGATTGAGCGTGTGCCCGGTTCGCGGCAGCACGACGAGATCGGCGGACGGGATGGCGCGCTTCATCAGCAGTGCCGGCTCCAGGCACGGCCAATCCTCGTCCCCGGTCATGATCAGCGACGGCACGCTGAGCGCCGCCATCTCCGCCGTGAGATCGAACAGCGACGGGCGCCGCTTCTGTACGCCGCGCATCGTCCGCGCGGCCCCCTCGGACGAGTGCTCCGCCAGTTGCCCGGCGAACTCCTGCCAGCCGCGCGGGTTCTTGTTCTGGAACTGCACACGCGTTGGCCCGAGCGCGTAGGCGGCTGCGGCTTCCGCCATACCCAGCTTTTCGAAGCGCTGGGCGGACTCCTCGGCTTCGGCCATGAACTGCGCCCGGGCACCCGGTGCGGCACCATAACCGCAGCCCGCGATCACCAGCGACCGCGCGCGGGCCGGATGCGCGAGCCCGAAATGCAGCGTCGCAAACCCGCCCATCGAGATGCCGACCACGTGCGCCTGGTCGATCCCGAGCCCATTCAGGACGGCGAGGATGTCATCCCGCGCCCTGTCCTGCGAGTAAGCATCGGCCGCATTCGGCACGTCGGAGGGCGGGTAGCCCCGCGCGTTGAAGGCGATGCAGCGGAAGCCGCGGGCAAAGTGCCGCATCTGCGTCTCGTACGACCGGTGATCGCCGGCGAACTCGTGGACGAACACGATCGGCGTTCCGCGCCCGGTTTCCTCATAGAAGAGCCTGACGCCGTCATCGGCGGTGACATGCGGCATCGTCGCATCCTCTGCTTCAACCGCACGCACCGTCGGAGCATTCGCGCGCTGGAGCAAGCAGGCTGCCTCGCATGATCGTCAAGGACCGGTTCGGCTGTTTCATCGGCGCGCCGGTGGCCCGGCCGGGCAAAGAGGGCCGGCCCTCGATTGCCGTGAAGGACAACATGGACATGGTGGGCCTTTCGACGGGCGCGGGGGTCGGTCAGCCCGCACCCGTGGCCCGGCATGACGCACCCGTCGTGGAGCGGCTGCGCGCGGCCGGCTTCACGCTGATCGGCAAGACGCGCATGGACGAGCTCGCCCTCGGCGCCGCCGGCGACAACGCGCATCATGGCCGGACCGACAATCCGCGTGTGCCCGGCGAGAGCTCAGGTGGCTCGAGCAGCGGGTCGGCGTCGGCCGTTGCCGCCGGGCTGTGCGTGGCCGCACTGGGCACGGATACGTTGGGGTCCGTGCGCATCCCCGCGGCCTATTGCGGCATCGTGGGCCTGAAGCCCAGCCAGGGCGTGCTGCCGCTGCAAGGCGTCGTGCCATTGAGCTGGACGCTGGACCATGTCGGCTTGCTCGGCCGCTCGACCGCGGCGGTCGCGGCGGTGCTGGACCTGTTCCTGCCGCGCCCGCCCGAGACGCTGATCGGGCAACCGTTCCGGGTGGGCATTCCCACCGTGCTGGACACCCTGCCGACGCCACCGCTCTGGACACGCCTGTTCACCGAGGCAGTCCGCGCTTTGGCCGGCTTCGGCTGGGTTGCCGCCCCGTGTGACGTGCCCGGCTGGCAACCAGGTGAGACCCGCCGCGCCGGGCTTCTGGTCATCGAGGCCGAGGCGGCGGTGACCCATGAAGCCCTGCTGGCCGATGACGCGTCGGCCCTGTCGCCCGCCATCCGGCGCATGCTGGCGCTCGGGCGGGACTGCGGCACCGGGCGGCTGGTTCGCGCGACGCAGACACTGCGCCGGGCAAGCAACGGGATCACGCAGGCGTTGCAAGGGATGGATGCGCTGCTGCTGCCGACCGTGCCGGGGCCGGCCCATTGGGCGGATTGCGCGCCCCCGGCCGACGCTGCCGATCTCGTCGCCCCGGCAAACTTCGGCGGCCATCCCGCGATCAGCATCCCCGCCGGATGCTTGCCAGACGGCCGCCCGTTCGCGCTTCAGCTCATCGGGCGCCATGGCGACGATTGGCGATTGATGGACGCGGGCGGCGTGGTCGAGAGCGCGTTCCCGGTCCGAGCCTGAGCTGGCTATCGTCCGTTGAACATCGGGCGGCGCTTTGCCTTGAATGCGGCCTGGTCCTCCTGATAGTCGGCGGATGCAAAGCAGGCCTGGACCATGGCGTGGACTGCGGCCGGATCACGTTCGGCCTCCGGCCGCGCGGCCTCGAGCAAGGCGCGCTTGATCGCCGCCAGGGTCAGTGGCGCGTTGTCCACGACGGCAGCGACGTAGGCGACCGCGTCAGCGTCGAATGTCTCGGCATCGAACAGGCGCTGCAAGATGCCGCAGGCGTGCGCATCCACGGCGGTGAGCGTGCGTGCGCTGAGCAGGATGTCCGCCACCGCTCCCGGCCCCAGGCGCTGCACCAAGTCCAGGATCGATCCGTAATCTTAGCCGAGGCCGAGCCGCCCTGCCGGTATGCGGAACCGGGCATCGGTGGCGCCCAGCCGTATGTCGCAGTTCATCGCGAGCGCGAGCCTGCCGCCGAAGCGTATCCCCTTCATCAACGCCACTATCGGCTTGCTGGCTTGCTGCATTGCCCGATAGCCGGCTGCCACTGCCGCACCATACGCGCTGACGCCGGCCTGTTCCGATCGTTGGCCCGCGAATTCCGAGATGTCGGCGCCGGCGCAGAACGCCTGGCCGCCAGCGCCGAAGAGGGTGATGACCCGCACCGAAGGGTCCGCATCGGCCCGGCTCACCAACTCCGGCAAGGCCGACCACATGGAGAACGTGATCGCGTTGTGCTTGGCCACCTGATCAAGCACGATCCGGCCCACGCCATGCTCCACCCCATACCCGACGATCGCCCTGGACATTTAGCAAACCCACTCTGGCAATTTAGGCGTGCCATATGAAGCACGGAGCGGTTGACAGGCGTCGATGCAGATACTCGACTATCTGGGTCGGAAGGATGACCGGTCCACAACGGCCAGATCATCCCTTTCCCTGATGGGAGGATGACGACCAACGAGGCGGCTCACGCCCAGGCGAGCGACCAGACCACGTCCGCCAACACTCGCGCACAGGCCTCGAGATCGGCGGGCTTGCAGGCTTCCGCCGGGTTGTGGCTGATGCCGTCGCGGCACGGCACGAAGATCATCGCCGCCGGGCAGACCGCATGAAGCTGCCGCGCATCGTGCCCCGCCGCCGAGGTGAGGTCCTGGTGCGGGATGCCGAGGGCGGCAGCGGCATCGCGGATGGCCGCCCGCATCGGCTCGGGGAACGTCAATGACGGGTTGTGCTGAATCTGCCGCACCTCAGCGTCGCACGGGCCGCGCTCATGCTCGACGGCGCCGTGGATCTGCGCATCGATATGGTCCACCACGGCGTTGTCGGGGTGGCGCAGGTCGATCGAGAACAGCACCTCCGCCGGCACCACGGAGGGTGCGTTCGGCGTGACCTGGAACAAGCCGACGGAACGCCGCCAGCGCCATCAGCCGCCGCCAGAGCCGCGCACCATCGACGGCGCAGGACGGCCTGCCGCTCATGATGAGCCGCTCACGACGTGCGCATGATCTGCGCCGGGTCGGCACGGGCGTCCCGCTTGCGCCACTGCCCGGCTTCGACCTGCGCAATGAACTCCGTCAGCAGCCGATTGAACAGCTCCGGCTCCTCGAGATTAAGCGTGTGCCCAGTTTTAGGCAGCACCGCGAGCCCCGCCGACGGCACCGTGCGTTTTAGGAACAGGCCCGGCTGCAGGCAGTGGTCGTCCTCGTCGCCCACCATGACCAGCAGCGGCGCCGCCATGGCGCGGAACTGGTCCTCGAGGTCGTACAGCGAGGGCCGCCGCATCTGCACGCCGCGCATGGTGTTGGCCGCCCCCAGGCCGGAATGCCGGGCCAGGCGTTCGGCGAACAGCGCCCAGCCGCGCGGGTCCTTGGCTTGGAACTGCACGCGGGAAGCGCCTTCGGCATAGACCGGCGCGAACGCGGCCGCACCCTGCTCAAATCGCGCCGCGACCTCGGCCGAGATGCCGCGGAAATACTCTTCGTGCGCCTTCTCCGCCCCATACCCGGCACCGGCGGCCGTCACCGAGAGCACACGATCCGGCCGACGCAGCCCGGCGTGCAGCACAGCAAAGCCACCCATCGATAGGCCGACCAGGTGCGCCCGTTCAATCCCAGCGGCGTCCATGACATCGATGATGTCGTCCGCCGCCCGGGCCTGCGAGTAGGCACCGACATTCTCCGGCACGGCCGAGGGCGGGAAGCCGCGGGCGGCGTAGGTGACGCAGCGGTGCCGGCGGGCGAAGAAGCCAATCTGCGGCTCCCAACTCCAGTAATTGCCGCCGAACTCGTGCACGAAGACGATGGGCGTGCCCTGGCCGGCCTCCTCGTAATGGAGCCGCACGCCGTCGGTCATGGTCGCGTCCGCCATGCCGGTTTCCTTAGACAACGCTGCGGCGGGCAGCGATGCCGCCATCCACCGTCACGACCGTGCCCGACGTGTAGCCGGACCGGTCGGAGGCGAGGAACAGGAACAGGTCGGTGATCTCCCGCACATGCGCCGGGCGGCCGAGCGGGTAGCGCTGCAGCAACTCCTGATACCGGTCGGCATCGCCGAGCTTGATCTCGGCGAACTTTCGCAACATCGCGTAGATACGCGACGTATCGACCGGCCCCGGATTGATGCCGACCACCCGGATGCCGTCATCGAGGCTGGCGCCGCCGAGTGCCCGCGTCATCGCCATGATCGCCGCATTGCCGGCCGCACCCTCGATATAATTGGGGTCGCAGACCTCGCCGCCATTGCCGATATTGTTCAGGATCACGCCGCCGCCGGCCGCCTTCATGCGCGGGTAGACCAAGCGGATCATGTCGGCGTAGCCGAACCCTTTCAGCGCCCAGCCATCCCGCCATTGCTGCGGCCCGATGTCGGCCAGCGACCCGCTCGGGATCACGCCGGCATTGTTGACCAGCACATCGACCGGCCCGGCCTCCTCCACGATCCGTTCGCACGCGCCGTCCTGCGTCATGTCGGCGGCCGTCACCGTGACCGCCACGCCGTGCGCCGCCGCCAGCGCATCGCGCAACGCCTCAAGCCTGTCGCCCGACCGCGCGGTGAGGTGCAGCGCGCAACCCTCGCCGGCGAAGGCGTGCGCCAGGCCTTCGCCGATGCCTTGCGATGCGCCGGTGATCAGCACCCGCTTGCCAGTCAATTCGAGGTCCATGCGTATGCTCCGTTAGAACAGCTTCGTGGCGTCGTTCAGCCCACACGCCCGCTTAACCATGGCAGGCAGCAGGTCCACGAACGACTACACCCAGGCCTCCGGCACCGTGACCGACACCTTCACGAACCGGTCGCCGAAATTGGGCGTGTGGTAGCCACCCTGGCGGATCATGATGCCGTGCTCGGCATAGGCGGCGACCAGCGCCTCCGGCCGGATGGCGAGCTCGTGGCATTCGAGCACGACGAAGTTGCCGTGCGAGGGACAGATCGGCAGCCTCAGGCCAGGGACGCCGTCCGCCGCAGCCTTGATCAGCGCCTGGTTGCGCCGCTGCGCCGCGAGCACGCCGGGGAACCACTCGTCCCTAATGGCCAGGCCCGCCAACGCCGCACGTTGCGCGAGGATGCTGGAGCCCAGGTTGTTCGGCGGCGCCGACGCCAGCCGCTCGACGATGTCGGGATGGGCGATCACCGCGCCGACCCGCAGCCCGGCCAGGCCGAGCCATTTCGAGAAGCTGTAGATCGTGATCGTCCGCGCCGGGTCGAGTGCGGCGGCGAGGTGGTGGTCGTAGGCAAAGTGCCTGTACGTTCAGTCATGGATCAGCATCGCGCCGGCATCGGCCGTGATGTCGACGATGGCGCGGATCTCCGCCGCGGTGCAGGCGGTGCCGAGCGGGTTGTTGGGATCGACGAGGTAAATTACCCTCGTGCTGCCATCGACCGCGGCAGCGAGGCGCGCCGGGTCGAGCTGGTAGCCGTGCTCGGGGCCGTAGATCGGGATCTGGGTCACCGTCGCGCCGATCGAGCGGGCAAAGGCCATCGGCCAGTTCCATGTCGGGTCGGTCGTGATGAACCCGTCGCCGGGCCGCAGGAGCGTGTGGCACACGTGACAGAGCGACGCGACCGCGCCGTCGGACACCAGCGCCGCCTGCCCGTGCAGGCCGACATCGCCGATGATGCCCTCTCGCAATGTCTCCAGCCCGGCCGGCGGAGCGTAGGCGTGGAACTCCTCGCTGCGCGCGCATTCTGCGATTGCTTCGATCACGGCGGGGTGGCGGGCATATGGTTGGTGTTCTGCCCCAGCCACTTCAGCCCCGGCGTGCTCAACAGTGCATCGAAATAGGCATTCCGCGCCTCGAACGGTTTCAAGCTGTGTCCCGAATCATCACGCGCACGCTTACCGGACACGTTGTATGCAGACAAGCCGTTTTGGCATGCAAGATGCATAGTGCCGCACACGCAATCGGAACGGAGTGGACTATGCTCACACGATGCAGCGCAGCCCTCGGCCTTGCCGCCATCGGCCTAGCTCGGCCCGCCATCGCCCAAGCGCCCCGGAAAGTCAGCTTCACCACGTCCTGGATCCCGGAAGGCCCGAACTTGTTCGCAACCGTCGCCCGCGACAAAGGACTCTGGGCCAAGCACGGGCTCGACGTCAGCGTCGCGCGCGGCTCCGGCTCCGGTTCGGCGGCGCAGGCCGTGGCCGCGGGCACGTTCGATTTCGGCATGGCGGCGACCCCCACCGTCATCATCCAAGCCTCGCGCGGCCTGCCGATCACCTGCATCGGGCAGGTAAACTACGACGCGCTGATGGGCATCGCCGTGCTCGCTGCCTCCCCAATCAAGGCCCCCCGGGAGCTCGAGGGCCGCAAGCTCGGCGCGAGCGTCAGCTCCGGCGAGTATCCATTCCTGCCGCTCTATGCGGAGAAGGCCGGGTTCGCGATGGCCAAGGTCGATGTCGTGCAGGTCGATTCCAAGGTCCGGGAACGCTTGCTGGTGGAAAAGCAGGTGGACGCCATCTCCTCATTCGCGACCAGCACCGTGCCCTCGCTGGCGCCGCTCGGCACTGACCTGCGCTTCATGCTGTTCCGCGACGTGGGCCTGTCGTTTTACGGCCAGTCTTTGACGACGCAGCCGGGCCGCGTCGAGAGAGAGCCGGACCTCTGCGCCGCCTTCGTCGCGGGCGCGATGGAGGCGATCAAGTTCACCATGACCAACTTCGACGAAGCTGTTGCGCTGTTCCTGAAGGCGAATAGCGAGGTGGCGATCAGCTCCACCGGAAAGCAATACGCGCAGATCGGGCTCGGCCTCACCAACCTCACCAACACCGTGCCGGAGGTGAAGGAGCACGGGTTCGGCTATGCCGATCCGGCGAAAGTCGCCGCCATGGTCGAGACTGTTGTCAAATACGCGGCCGGCGACAAGGCCGTCCTGCCTGACCCAGCGACGCTGTTCACCAATCGCTTCGCCGGCACCGTGAAGATCACCCCGGCCGAGCTCGCGACGGCCGAGGCGAGCGCGGCGCCTTACCAGAAGTACCTGGTCTGATGCCCCTGGTTCGGGTCGAGGCGGTCGAGAAGGTCTATGGTGGGCGGCAGGGCCCTGTGCGCGCCGTGGCCTCCGCGAGCTTCGACGTGAGGCAAGGCGAGTTCGTCTCCCTGCTCGGCCCGAGCGGATGCGGCAAGAGCACGCTGCTGATGATGGTTGCCGGGCTCGAGCAGCCGACGAGCGGGTCGATCGTGCTTGACGGCCGGGCCGTCACGTCGCCTCGGCGCGACATCGGCATCATCTTCCAGGACGCGACGCTGCTGCCGTGGAAGAGCGCACTCGACAACGTGCTGTTCCCGATCCGCATCCTGAAGCTGCCGGTCGCGCACTACCGCGACCGCGCGCGGGAGTTGCTGGCCATGGTCGGGCTGACCGGGTTCGAAGGGCACAAGCCGGCGCAGCTCTCCGGCGGCATGCGCCAGCGCGTGGCGATCTGCCGCGCCCTCATCCATGACCCGGCGATCTTGCTGATGGACGAGCCATTCAGCGCGCTCGACGCCATTACCCGCGACCAGATGAACGTGGCGCTCGCCGACATCATGGCGCGCACGGCCAAGACCGTGATCTTCGTCACGCACTCGATCCGCGAGGCCGCCTTCCTGTCCGACCGCGTGGTGGTGATGGGCGGCCGGCCCTCGCGCATCATCCTCGACGAGGCGATGCCGTTCGGCCGGCCGCGCACGATGGAAATCGAGGAAACGCCGGAGTTCGGCCGCATCATCCGCCGCCTGCGCGCCACGATCGAGGTCGGGCACACCGATGCGTGGGTGGCCGCATGAGCGCCTCGGTCGGCACCGAAACCGGGGCGATCATCCCGGGTGCCGCCTCCGGCAGTCGCATGCCCGGCATCGCGCGCGCCCGCGCCGTGCTGCTGCCGCTCGGCCTGGCGTTGCTGGTGCTCGCGGCATGGCAGGCCGTCGTGGTAATCGGCCGCATCCCGAGCGTCATCCTGCCGTCCCCGCTCTCGACGCTCGGCTACGTCGCGGCGCACTGGGACGTCCTGCTGCAACAGGCGATCCCGACCACGCTCGAATCGGTCGCCGGCTTCTCGCTCGCGACGCTGCTCGGCATTGGCCTCGCCATCCTGATCAGCGCCTCGACACTGGCGCGGGAGGCGCTGTATCCGAACCTCGTGTTCTTCCAGCTGATCCCGAAGATCGCGCTCGCGCCGCTGTTCATCATCTGGCTCGGCGTCGGCACCCAGTCACGCATCGCGTTCGCCGTGTTCATCGCCTTCTTTCCCGTCGTGATCGCGACGACGGCCGGGTTCATGAGTGCCGACCGCGGGATGGTGCGGCTGTGCCAGTCACTCACGGCCAGCCAGGCGCAGGTTTTCTTCCACGTGCGCTTCCCCGCCGCATTGCCCTACATCTTCAGCGGCATGAAGGTCGCGGTGACGCTCGCGATCATCGGCGTCATCATCGGCGAGTTCATCACCGCGCAGGCCGGGCTCGGCTACCTCATCATCTTCGCCACCGCCCGGGCCGATACCGAAGTGTCGATGGCGGCGATCGTCGTGCTGTGCGTCTGCGGGCTGCTGCTCTACGGCCTCGTGGCGCTCGGCGAGTGGATCACCAATCGCATCTACGCCGCCGACCCGGCATGACAGGGCCGCAATCCCTGTCCGGCGACATCGCGCGCCGGTTGGAAGAGGACCTGCTGCGCGGCCGGGTCCGCCCCGGGCAGCGGCTCGATGAGCGTGAGCTGTCGGAGCGTTACGGCGTGTCGCGCACCCCGGTCCGCGAAGCGTTGCAGCGCCTGGCCGCGAGCGGGCTGGCGGTGGCGCGCGGGCGGCAGGGCCTGCAGGTCACGCAGTTCTCGGTCGGCGCCCTGCTCGATGCCCTGAGCGTCGATGCGGAGCTGGAGGCGCTGGCCTCCGCACAGGCTGCCCGGCGGATCACGCCTGGCCAACGCACCGCGCTCGTATCGGCCCACGAGGCTTGCGCCGCGGCGATCGCGGTGCAGGACCATGACCGGTTCTACGACGCCAACATCGACTTCCATCATGCCATCGCCGCGGCCAGCCACAACCTCGTCTTGCAGGACGAGTTGCGCCGGCTGGCGCTCCGCACCGCCCCCTACCGCCGCGCGATCACCGTCCAGCCTGGCCGGATGGCGGCCTCGCAGCCCGAGCACGCGGCCGTCATGGACGCGATCCTGCGCGCCGACGCCGCCGGCGGCGCCCGGCTGATGCGCGAGCACGTGGCGATGCTGACCGACGGCATCGCCGACCTGCTGCACTTCATCGGCGCGTCCGACGCGTCCGGCATGTTCCTCGAGCAGGCTACCGGCTAGCAGGGCTGGCCGCGAGCGCCGGGGTGCCGCTGTTGAGGCCGGTTTTGGAGGAAACGCGTCATGACGGCCGGTTCTCCCGATACTGGCGGCACGGTCCCGGTTGACTGCCCCGCTGATCTGGCACACTGCTTTTCTGGGGCGTTTGGAAAGGGCAAGCATTGCTGCGTTGTCTGGTCGCCCTGCTCCCGATCGTGTTCGTGCCGACCACTGGCGCGAATGGCTGAGGGTTCGCAAACCGCGACCTGACCGCCGTGCGCCGGCGTCTCCTGCTGATTTTCGCCGCCGCGCTGCTAGCTGCCATGCCTATACAGGCCGAGCCGGCGCGCATCGTCTAGGCCTGAGAACGGCCGGAGGTTCTGGATACCCTGCCGCCCGGCATCGGCGTCGCCGCCGTGACCGGCTTCATCCGGCTGCGCGGGGGCGCGATGGTGGTCCGGCGCGGGCGGCGCTTTCCGCTTCGGCTGGCGCCTGACCGCCCGCACTCTGTCTCTGTAGTGCACATCGAGCTGTACCAGAGCCGTCCGCTGGACTGGAGCCCCTCCCTGGTGGGCCAAGCAGTGGAGGCCGCGCTGGCCTTCACCCGCGGCGCCTCGCAAGCACAGGTGGGTATGGAGGTCCGCGCCAGCCAGCGCGGCGACCTGATAGACGTGCTTCACAGCATGCGGGCTGGGCTGTCCCCCGGCAACACCCTGCCCATGACCGCCTTGGCCTCTTGTACAAGAGCGAGAATTGGCTATCACTACCTTGGCACTTTCGGCTTGAACGGTTGAACTTGTGTTGGCAGCATGGGCAGCGGACGTGCGGCCTGCAGTGGTCGAACAGCCTGGCGACCCCGGCCTGGCGACCCCGGCCTGGCGACCCCGGCCCGGCGCACCGCGGGCAGGCCTGGTGATGGTGGCGGTCCCGGAACATGGGGCTTTGTTTTCCCCCGGCCCCGTCCGGGTCTGCCCGGCGAGGCGCAGGTGCTGCACGAAGGCGTAGGCGATGCAGTACATCAACGCGTGCCGGTGCAGCCCGGTCCAGGGCCGGCTTTCGAAGTGGCCGAGCCCCAGCTCGCCCTTCAGCTGTTGGTGGGCCTGCTCGCATACCCAGCGCGCCTTGATGGCGGCCGCCAGCGCCCGCACAGAGGTGCGCGGTGGCAGGTTGGCCAGGCAGTATTTGCGCTCGCCCGACGAGCGCCACTCGCCGACCAGCCAGGCTTCCTTGCCCGGCAGGCGCCGATTGTTGGCCCAGGTTGCGCCATCGGCAACCCGGATGCGGACGGCCGCGAGCCGGGCCTGGAGCTTGCCCTTGGCGCCCTCCCGCCAGGTCACGCGCCGCCAGGGCAGTGCGGCCAACGCGTCCTCGGCGGCCCGCGGCTCCTGGTCCGGCACGGGCTTGCGCGCACGTCCTGCCAGCGGGGCGCGTTGCACGTCCGTGCCATAGACCTTCTGGTTGCGGGCGATGCCGACCGCCCACAACAGCCCCCGCTCGTCGAGGGCGTGCCGGAACGCGGCACTGGCGCCGTAGCCCGCATCGGCCAGCACGCAGCCGAACCGCGCGCCGGCCGCTCGCACGCGGTCCAGCCCCGCCAGCGCGACCTCGCCCTTGGCGCGGGCCACCGCCTCCGCCTCGGGCACGCCTGCCCGGGCGCAGCAATCGAGATCAGCGACCCACTCGTCGGGCAGGAACAGGCGCAAGGGCACCGGAACCGGCACCTCGCCCTGCGCCAGGGTGAGCGACGCCAATGATTGGCAGTTCGCCCGCTTGCCCAGTTGCCCGCAAACACTGCCGCGCCACCCCCACGGACAGCGTGCCCTTCTCCGGCAAGGCCGTGTCGTCGATCACCAGAGACGCACCCGCCCCCCTCCGCCGGCATGCCACGCGCTGCCGCGCGCGCAACCTTTGCCAGCTCGGCCCACCAGCCGGTCCGCTTCCTGCGCCAGCACCGGCCAAAGCGGGGCGTCGCTCCAAGCCGTGCTGGCCACGAAGCGCTGCAACTGGTCGTGGCCGCCAAGGCCCAGCCGTTCGGCCATCGGCTGCACGCTCTTGCGCGCCCCCGGGCCGAGGAGGCCCTGCAGGTGCAACGGCGCCCACGCCCGGCGCGTCTTGCGGCCCATCACCGAAAGGAACGGCGCCAACCACCCCTCCAGATCACGCGCCTCATTCTTCATCACCACCGCGCCGCCCACTGCTCAGGTCAGCGTATGGCGCCGCGCACTTCTCGGCGAAAGTGCCCAGGTAGTGCCAGTAGTCTGAGTCAAAGGTTCGGGGCTGTTGAAAAACGTTGAAGCGGAATGGCCGGCAGGCGAGCAGAAGACTTTCTACTCCTCGATCAAGCGCCACCCGGAGTGTAGGGCGCGAGTGCCCGTGTCGAAGGAGTAGACACACCCTCCTCCTGCGCCGGGCTGATCCTCGTCTCGGCTAATCGGCATGCCCTTGAGATGACAAAGCAGGAGCGCCCCGACGCCGCCGTGGCTGATGACGGCAATGTCCCCGTTCCCGGTAGCCTCGGCGATGACGCGTTCCACCGCGGCGATGATCCGGCGCTGGGCATCAACTGCGCGCTCCCATCCGCGCACGCTCTCCTGCGGGCGCGCGAAGAAGCGGTCGGCTGTCGCTTCGAACTCCGCTTTGGGAAGATAGCCGGTCGTGGATCGGTCATTTTCTCCCAACTCAACTACAACGACCGGCGAGAGGCCGAAGCGGCCCGACACCAGGCTGGCGGCATCCATGGCCTTGCGCTCGGCACTGCTGAATAGCGAGCCCAGCTGGCTCATCCAAGGCCGCTTGAGCGCCAGGCTCATTCGTCTGACGCCCTCCGTGGAGAGCGGCCAGTCCGGCACCGGCACGGACGGGTCAACGACGACTTCTGGATGCGTAATAAGGTGCAGGATGGGCATCGCAGTCCGCTCGCATAATTCAGCGGTGATTGCGCCGTCGAGGAGAAAGACGGCACCAACCGAACTCGGGAGGTCTACAAAAGCACCTCACGACGCTGCGATCAGTGCTCGATAGAGGGTAGCATGGTGGCATTTGAGCAGTTTGGCCGCCTCACGGACGGACGTCCCCTCGCAAACCAGGCGCTCGCCGAGGGCAATTTGATCAGGAGAGAGTTTCGGGGGACGGCCGAAGCGCACACCACGCGCCTTCGCGGCGACCCGGCCGCTGCTGGTTCTCTGGTGGATCAACGCGCGCTCGAACTCGGCCATATGCGGAGCTCCGCATATTGCGGATTATGTGGAGCGCGCGATTATGCGGAGTGGCATCGCCTTGCCTTGGGGTCCACGCGGGATCCGCGGCCGGGGCACTCCGCATAACTCCGGGCTACGGTGCGGGGCTTTGGCGTGATGTGGGGCGCGTCGGCGACCGCCCGGTGGAGGTCGGGGCGGCTGGGCTGAGCAGTGCGGCGATGAGCGCATCGGGGGCCTTGAACCGCCCGCGGCGCAGTGCTGGTGGCAACACCGCTTCAACGGCTTCCAGCTTCTCCGTCGGGTCCACGCGCAGGTAGGCCTCCGTGGTCCTGATGTCGGCGTGGCCGAGCCAGAGGGCCACCTTGCGGATGTCGCGTGTTGCCTGGAGCATGACCACGGCGCAGCTGTGCCGGAGTTGGTGTGGCGTCACCGAGCGCCCGGCCAGCGCGGGGCAGGGCACAGCTGCGGCGCGGACGTGCTTGTCGAGCACGTATTCGAAGCCGGCCCGGGTCATCGCGGCGCCCTCGGCGTTGGCGAAGAGTTCCGGGCATCGGACCTGGCCGCGCACGGCGAGCCAAGCGCGCAGATCGGCCGCCGTTTCTTTCCAAAGCGGCAGGCAACGCTCCTTGCGTCCCTTGCCGTGCACGCGGATGCTCGGCGTCCCTTGCAGGCAGACCTGCGCCAGCGGCAACGCCACCAGTTCGGAGACGCGCAGCCCGCCCGCGAAGCACAGGTGCAGCATGGCGCGGTCGCGGATGCCGAGGCGCGTGGACGGGTCCGGGGTGTTCAGGACCGCGCGCACCTCCTCCATCGTGAGATGGCGCACCAGCATCTGGTCGTGCCGCTTGGTCGGGATGGCGTGGACCTGCCTGACCTGCTCCAGGGCGGCGGGCACGCGCAGCTCGACGTAGCGCATGAACGCCTTGACCGCGGTGAGCCGGGCGTTGCGGGTGGCGGCAGCATTGCCGCGCCGCTGCTCGATGTGGGCGAGGAAGTCGAGCACCAGGGCTGCATCGAGGTGCTCGAGGCAGAGCTGGGAGGGCCGCAGGCCGTGCCGCTCCGCGGCGAAGACAAACCACAGCCGGAAGGCGTGGGCATAGGCCTCGCAGGTGTGGCGGCTGCGGCCCAGTGCCTCCGGCAAGTGCTCACGCAGGAACCCTGTGGCCAGGGGAGCGAGCGGCGTCATCGTGCGCCCTCCCCGGCCATCAACGCCTCGCCAGCCGCGGCGATGCCGGCCATCAGCTCCGGCGTCGCCTCCAGGTACCAGTAGGTGTGCGCGATGTCCGTGTGGCCCATATACGTCGCCAAGGCGACGAAGTGGCGGGCCACCGCCCGGCCTTGCGTCGAGCACTGCTCCAGCGCCCTTGTCGCGAAAGTGTGCCTGAGGTCGTGGACGCGGCAGGCCCGCTCCCCCCCTGAGGTGATGCCGGCCACCCGCAGCACGCGGCGGAACGTGTAGTCCGCCATGCCGACGCCGATGCGCCGGCCATGCGCGGACAGAAAAACATGGTCGTCCACCTCGGCCAGTTGCCGGCGCGCCTCGAGGTAGCGGCCGAGCGCCTCCTCCGCGGTGGGATGCAAGGGGACGAGGCGGCTCTTGCCGAACTTCGTCCGCTCGATCCGCAGGACGCCGCCGGGCAACACGTCGCCCAGGCGCAGGCCGAGCGCCTCGGAGATGCGCAGGCCGGTCGCGGCGATCATCCCGAACAGCGTGGCGTAGACCCGCCGGCGCAGCGTGTACGTTTCGCGGAGCAGGCCGGCGGCCGCGACGATCTGCGCGAGCTGCTCGGGCGTGTAGATGTGCGGCAAGGGTCGGCGTGCCGGCACATGGAACACGGCCGCCGGCGGGACCTCGTGCGCCGGATCCTCGGCGCGCAGAAAGCGAGCCAGACCCGCGACGCGGCGCAGCCGCACGTGACGCGCCTTTGGCGAGGGGGCCTGTTCCGCCCAATCCGCCGCCGTGGACAAGCGGACGCAGGTGTCGCCTTTGGCCTCGGCATAGCGGGCGTAGGCGCGAAGTTCCCGCGCGACGTCGCGGAGCTTGAAGCCAAGCGCCTGGCGGAGCGAGACATAGCGCTCGACGTGGGCGGTCAGGATGGGGACGGTCATCATGACGCCGCTCCCGGCCAGGGCTGCGCGACCTCCGACAGTAGGCCGAAATCCACCTTGGCGTAGTGGGCCGTTGTCCGCGGCGACCGGTGGCGCAGCACCGCGCCGATGCCCGCCAGAGACGCGCCCTGCCGAAGCATGGCGGTTGCGGCGGAATGGCGCAGGACGTGTGCGCCGTTGATCGGCGCCTCAACGCCGGCCCGGCGCAGTGCGGCACGCACGATGTGGGTCACCGCGGCGCGGGTCAGCGGGCGTACCGGCGCCAGGATTGAGGTGAATACCTCCGGTGCCTGCAAGGGCGGCCTGTCGTGGCGCAGGTAGGCAAGGATCGCGGCGCCGACCTCCTGCGGCAGCGGCAGCCACTCCTGGCGACGTCCCTTGCCGCAGACGGCGAGCCGACCATTGCGCCAGTCGATGTCCGCGAACTTCAGCCCTGCCGCCTCGCTCGCGCGCAGGCCGAGCCGGGCAAGAAGCAGGAGCACCGCTCGGTCCCGTGGCCCGTTGCCATCCACAGGGCAGGAGGCGATCACCCGCTCCACGTCCTCCACGGCGAGGAACCGCGGCACCGACGAGAGCTGCCAGGAAGCGAAGCCGGGGATCGCGTGCTCCATCCCTGGCGAGCACCGCCCCGTGGCGCCCAGGAAACGCAGGAACGCGCGGGTCGCGACGACGACGGTCTTGGCCCGGGCGATCCGGTGCCGCCGCGCTCGTTCCAGGACGAAGCCGCGCAGCGCCTCGGCGGTGTAAGCCCGCGGGTCGTCGCCTACCGCTGCAAGGAGTTCGGCAAGGATCCGCTGGTACGCGTCAATGGACGTCTCAGCTAGCCCGCGGTGCTGGCGCGCCCAGGCGCGGAACTCACCAAGAAGCGGCCACCGTTCAACGGGGGACGGCGCCATGGCAGGGGGCGGCAGCACGCCCTGCTCGCGGAGAAAGCGGAGGAACAGCCGGGCGGCTTCCAGCGACTTGCGGTTGGGGCCGCGGCAATGCCGCACGCGCGGCTGCTCCCTGAGCGCCGTCGCGCAGGCGTCGAGGCCGGCGAGCATGTCATCCGCGCCGAACCCGGCCGAGCGCATCCAGTCGGTCCACCCGGCGAGAGATCGAAGCGTCGTGTCGAGCGTGGCTGGTCGGTAGCCGTATCGGTGCAGCCAGTCGGCGAAGCCGTCGATGTGGCTGGCAGCCGGACCTGACCGGAGCCGCAGCCGCGTGACTGGCGACGTGAGATGGGTGTCGAGCATGGTGCCTCCCTTTGGGTGAAGGAGGCAGGATTATGCAGAGCGCCGTCCGCACGCCTGGCTAGGTCACGACCGCAGAACTACACGGGCCTCTATTGGCAATAGACATGCCACTCCGCATAATCGCGCGCTCCACATAATCCGCAATGCCGGCGAACACGGTCAGCACCATCCGGCCCGCGGGCGAGGTCGTGTCCGCCCATGGCTCGACCAGTGAACGCAAGCCGGCACCGGCCTCGTTCAGCGTCTCGGCCAGGTCGAGAAGGTCCTTGGTCGAGCGCGCGAGCCGGTCCAGCCGCGTGACCACCACCACGTCGCCATCGCGGAGCTGGTCAAGCAGGCGGGCCAGCTCAGGACGGTCCCGCTTGGCACCTGATGCCGTCTCGTCGAACATCCGGCGGCACCCGGCCGCCTTCAAGGCGGCGCGTTGCAGCCGCAAATCCTGGTCGTCGGTCGAGACACGAGCATAGCCGATCAGCATGTCGCGAAACTGCATCGGAATGCGTCACTTCCGCAACAGACATTTGCGACGCTGACGCGCCCGGAAACGCGCGCGCTACGCCGCCGTCGCGGAACTTAGGAGTTGAGCGACACCCCGCATGGCAGGCGCCGCGCTCCGGTTGCGGCTCACCCGCTCCATGTCGCTGACCCGGCGGTGGACCGCGCGTACCCGTCCGGGGCGTGGCGCCCGCGCGTCGGGCCGGGCGAGCAGAAGGAGGTTGGACACGGCCGCAGCCACCTGGAACTCCTCCTCCGCGCCCCGGATGCCGCGCAGGTGCAACCTGGTGAGCCCCCGCTTCGTCTTTGCGTCGGCAAACACCCGCTCCACCCCGCGCCTGAGCCGCATGGACCGCTTGTAGAGCTCCGTCTGCATCTCGGCGCGCGCCAAGTCCCGCACGTCCTCGTCGGCCGAGTGAGTGACGCGCCGAAGTTTGCCACCTGTGCATTGGCTACGGAGCAGGCACGCTTGGCAGTCCGACGCCCGGGCGATGTAGATGTGAGCCTCGGTCCGCTGGTCGAAGCCGCCGTGGCCCAGCCCCTTGCCGGCCGGGCAGGTGTAGCGGTCCCGCTCCCGGTCATAGGTGAACGCGGCCCGTGGGAATTTGCCCGTGGCCTGCTCGGACCGCTCCATGACGGGGATATGCGCGATCGTGCCCCGGTTGCGCAAAAAGGCGAGGAATGCGGCGCTGCCATAGGCGGTATCGGCCGCGACGCGCTTGGGCCGGTAGCCGAACCGCTCTGCGGCGCGCGCCAGCATGTCGCGCCCGGCATCCACCTCGGCCGCGAAGCGGGCCGGGGTCGCCTCCACGTCCAGCGCGACGCCGCTCGGGGTGTCGATCAGGACGTTCAGGGCATAGCCGAAGCGGCCGCGCACGGTGCGGGACGTCCATGCCGCAGCGGGATCGGTGCGCGACAGTTCGGCCGGCACGGAACGGCGTGGGTTGGCAGGCGCGTCCGGACCAGCGTCCCGGTCAGCAAGCCAGTCCCGCACCGGGCGGGGAGGCGCGGCGCCGGTCAAGTCGTCATCGCGCATCTTGCGCTGCCAGCTCGCATCCGCGGCAACGAAGGAGGCATCGATTGCCGCATCCTTCGTGCTGACCAGCCCGGCGGCGATGCAGCGGCGGACAGTGTTCTCAAACAGGAGCCGGAACACCCCTGCGTCGCGGAAACGGCCGTGCCGGTTCTTGCTGAACGTCGAGTGGTGCGGGACCGGCGCCCCGGCCGGAAGGCGGCAGAACCAACGATAGGCCAAGTTGTAGCGCAACTCCTCGCACAAGCGGCGCTCGGACGGGATGGCGTAGATGCGGCCGACCAAGGCCATGCGGATCAGCAGCTCGGGGTCAACCGAGGGACGGCCGCGCGGGCTGTAGTGCTGCGCGAGCGCGGGGCGCAGCGCGCCCAGGTCGAGCAGCCGGTCAACCCGGCGGAGAAGGTGGTCGCGCGGCAGCATACGCTCCATCGTGCGCGCGCCGGGGCCGGACCGCCCGGCCTCGCAAGCCTTGCCGATCATGCGCCTGTCCCCAATCCGTTCGAGACCAAGATGTGGGGATGCCGCCGTGGGGAGGGCCTTTTTCAACAGCCCCGGTCGTTGGCAGAAGCGTCCGAGGCTGGCGAGGATGTCGTCGACGGACTTGGTCCAGGTGAAGGGCTTCGGCCCGGCGTTGGCGTGGTCGATGTCGGCCTGGATGGCGGCCTCGAGGGCGTCGGTGCTGCCGAAGGCGCCGCGCTGGAGGCAACGGCGGGTCAGCAGCGAGAACCAGCCCTCGACAAGGTTCAGCCAGGATGATGAGGTGGGCGTGAAGGGCAGGCGCCAGCGCGGGCGTTCGAGCAGCCAGTCGTGGACGAGCTTCGTCGTGTGGGCGCCGGCGCTGTCCAGCACGAGAGGGATGTCGAGGTCGGTGGGCACGGCGGCCTCGACCTGATCCAGCAAGGCGCGCAACTCGGTGGCGCGGTGGCGGCCCTTGCCGGCGCCGATCACGGTGCCCGCCCTCACGTCGAGAGCGGCGAACAGGTCGGTGGTGCCGTGGCGCTTGTGGTCGTGGGTGTGCCGCTCGACCTGGCCGGGGCGCATGGGCAGCGCGCATGGGCAGCGCGCATGGGCAGCGCGCATGGGCAGCGCGCATGGGCAGCGCGCATGGGCAGCACAGGCGCGGCGCCCTCGACCGCCTGGATGTGCGGCTTCTCGTCAACGCAGAGCGCCAGAGCGCGATCGGGTGGGTTCAGGCAGGGCCCGACCACGTCGCGCGCCTTGTCCACGAAGTCCGGATCGCGCGACAGCTTGAAGGGTTCGGACCGGTGCGGCTGCAGGCCAAAGGCGCGCCAGATGCGCGACACCCCAGATGCGCGACACCCCAGATGCGCGACATCATGGTCTGGCTCATGCCGACCTGTCAGGCCACGGCGCGCGTGGACCAGTGCGTCGCCCCTCGGGCTGGCTCTCGAGCGTTTGCGTGATCATCGCCTCGACCGCCTCGTCGTCCACCCGACGCGGCGCACCGCTGCGGCGCGCATCCACCAGCCCGTCCAGGCGGTGCGCCAGGAAGCGACCGCGCCAGGTGATCACGCTCTGGCGGCTCACGCCGAGCCGGGCCGCGATCGCGCCGCTCGGCAACTCCGGTTCGGCATCTGCCATCAGCACAATGCAGGCCCGCATCACCGCCGCCTGACCCGCGCCACGCCGACGAACCAGGCGCTGCAGGGCCTCGCGCTCCTCCATCGTCAGCATCACCGCTGCCGCTTTCGGCCCGCGTGCCATGATCGCCTCCCAGCAGAAACGCCCAACCCTACAACCCCGCACAGGGTGTCAGAATACCTCTAACTCAGACCACTAGCGCATTACGGCAGAACTGAATGGCCCTGTGAGCATGTCTCAATCCAAAATTCGCAACAAAGTCGTCGGCGTCACGGCGCGGCCAGTCGAACCTCGGCGACAGCGCGTCGACGCACGAGCCATAGTGGAAGGACGACGATCGCGATGGCCATGCCATATAGGATCAGGCTGGCAAGGCTGCTGAACAAGACCGACCAGTCCCCGCCCGAGATCGACAAGGCCCGGCGCAAGTTGTCTTCGAACAACGACCCCAGCACCACACCCAGGATCACCGGCGCGAGCGAGACATCCAGCTTGCGCAGCATCCAGCCGAACACGCCGAGGCCGATCATGATGTAGAGGTCATGCACGCTGCCGACAACAGAGTAGATGCCGATGAACGACAGCACGGCGATCAGCGGGATCATATAAGCTTGCGGGATGGTCAACAGCCGGGCGAACAGCCCGACCAACGGTAGGTTGATCAGCAGCAGCGCGACGTTGCCGATATACATTGACGCGATCAGGCCCCAGGCGATCTCCGGCCGTTGGCTGAACATCAGAGGACCCGGCTGCACATTGAACATCAGCAGCGCGCCGAGCAGGATTGCCGTGGTGCCGGAGCCGGGCACGCCGAGCGTGAGCATCGGCACCATCGAGCCGCCGGCCGACGCGTTGTTCGCCGCTTCCGGGGCCGCCAGGCCACGCAGGTCGCCGGTGCCGAACGCGCCGTCTTTGCCGGCCAGGCGCTTCTCGGTGCCGTAGGCCACGGCCGAGGCGACGGACGCGCCGGTGCCCGGCAGCACGCCGACGACGAAGCCGATCAACGAGCAGCGCAGCACCGTCCACTTGACGAACAGCAGGTCCTTGAGCGTGACGAAGCTCGATCCGACGGCGATGACGGCGAAGTTGCCGCGCGCCTGCATCTCCACCAAGTGCAGCAGCTCGGCGATGCCGAACAAGCCGATGACGATGACCAGGAAGTCGATGCCGGAGAATAGGTCCGGGATGTCGAAGGTGAACCGGTTGACGCCAGTGTTGGCATCGACGCCGACGGTCGCGATCATCAGGCCGAGCACGGCGCCGAGCAGCGTCTTCATCGCGTTGCTGCCGACCAGCGAGGACAGCGTGGCGAAAGCGAACACCATCAATGCCACGTACTCGGCCGGCCCGAAGGTGATGGCGAGCTTGGCCAGCAACGGCCCGAACAGCGTCATCAGGATCACCGACAAGGTGCCGCCGACGAACGAGGCGACCGCGGAGAGCGACAGCGCTCGGCCCGCCTCGCCGCGCTTGGCCAGCGGGTTGCCATCCAAGGTGGTCATCACCGCGCCCGCGTCGCCGGGCACGTTGAGCAGGATGGACGAGATGCGCCCGCCATACTCCGCGCCGTAGTAGATGCCGGCCAGCAGGATTAGGGACGACTCCGGGCGCAGGCCGAAGCCGTAGGCGATCGGCAGCAGGATCGCGACGCCGTTGATCGGGCCGATGCCCGGCAACGCGCCGATCAGCGTGCCGGCGAAGCAGCCGAACAGGACGAGGCCCAGGTTGAGCGGGGATGCGGCGACCGCGAAGCCGTTCGCGAGGTCGCCGAGGTTTCGAGCATGGCGGCGTCCGTTCAGATCGGCAGAAGGCCGGGGGGAAGGTTGAGCGCGAGGAAGCGGATGCCGACTTCGTAGCCGATCAGGCCGAGGCCGAGGCCGAACAGCATCGCCGGCAGCACGCGGGCGCGGAAGCACAGCGCGGTGCCGGTGCAGAACAGCGCCGTCGACACCACGAAACCGAGCGGCTGGAACAGGGCGGCGTAGGCGAACAAGGCGACGATCATCAGCCCGACCCGGCCCAGCGTGTTCCGGCCGCCCCAGGATGGGCTGGGATCGGGGCGGAACAACAGGCCGACGGCGCTCAACGCCAGCACGGCGGCCAGGATCTTGGGCCAGGACGACGGGCCTAGCGGGTCGTACTGGAACGGCGCCTCCAGCGTGAACGCGACGGCGCCGTAGGCTGCGGCGAGCAGCAACGCCGCGAGGGCGAACAGTCGGTCGGCCATGCGCCCGGCCCCGGTCAGCCCTTGATCAGGCCGACCGAGGTCGCGACCTCGCGCATCCGTTCCGCGTCGCTCTTGATGAACGCCTTCAGCTCGTCACCGGTCTTGTTGAACGGGAACAAACCACTTTCGGCTTGTATTGCACGGAACCCTTCGGTGTCGCGCGCTTTCTGGAATGCGGTGACGTAGAAGTTGTACGCGTCATCAGGCGCGTTCTTGCCCATGTAGTAGCCCCGGTAAATGGTCCAGGTGACGTCGTAACCGAGTTCCTTCGCCGTCGGGATGTCGGCGTAGGGCGCGGGCAGCCGATCCGGCGACAAGGTGGCCAGCACGCGCATGTCGCCCGCCTCCATGTGCGGCTTCATCTCCGACACGTCGCCGGTGTAGACCTGGATGTTGCCGCCGAGCAGGTTGGTGATCGAGTCGCCGCCGCCCTCGAATGCGACGTAGCGCATCTTGCGCGGATCGCCACCGATCGAGCGCAGCAGCAGGGCCGCCTTCATCCAGTCCTGGCTGCCGACCGAGCCACCCGCGCCGATCACGGCCGAGGACGGATCGGCTTTCAGCTTCGCCATCAGCTCCGGCAAGGTCTTGAACGGTGAATCAGCCCGCACGACCACCGCGCCGTAATCCGCGCCCGCGGTGGCGACGTAGCGGGCGTCATCGACGGTCCAGCGGCCGAACTTGCCGGTCACCATGTTCAGGATGGAGCCGGTCGAGAACGCGACGATCGCATTCTCGTCCTTGCTCTTGTTGGTGTTGAACAAGTTGAACGCGACGGCTCCGATGCCGCCGGGCATGTACGTCACCGCCATCGGCCGGCTCAACGCGCCCGCCGTGTCGAGGGCGCGGACCGCGATGCGGCACGTGAGGTCGAAGCCGCCACCAGGCTTGGCCGGGGCGACGCATTCCGGACGCGCTGGTTCGGCGGCCTGGCCAGCCGTGGTGATGACGAAGAGCGCTGCGACTGCGGTGTGGATGACGACGTTCACTGCGAAACCTTCCTATACTTATCTTTGTT